>JAVBVS010000001.1:0-4867 GCA_036677805.1 Victivallaceae bacterium
CGATCTGGCCGTCGAGCCGCGCCGCCATGCGGTGCACATTGCCGATGAAGGCTCCCGGGCCTCCCCCCACCATCCCCATCCGGATTCTGCGCATAAAAGAGTTCTCCCCTGATTAGCGGTTGATCTTCCGAAGATATTCCAGGCTGATCACGGCATCCGCAAACACATTGCGGCTGCAATCCTGTTCGTAAATCAGCCACTGGCAGGCCGTCTCCCGCGCCATGCGGCAGGCGTTTGCGATCTCGACGACACCGGTTCCGAGCGCCGTGGTCGTTTCCCGGTCGTCGGGCACCCGGATGTCCTTCAGATGAATCTGCCGGATGCGCGAGGCATAACGCCGTAAAACTTCTTCCACCCGGCAGCCGCCGCGGGTGATCCAGCAGACATCCGGTTCCAGAAAGACCTGTTCGGGATCGCAGGCGTCCAGAATCCGATAGAGCGCGCATTCGCCGTCGATATCGGCGAACTCGGCCCAGTGGTTGTGGTAGGAAAATACCATGCCATGCCGGGCGGCATTTTCGCCGATTTTCCGGCAGCGTTTCACCGCATCGGGCCAGGTCTGCGTGAAGTCTTCCATCAGGCTGACGGTGACCGCGGGCGTCTCCAACGCTTTGGCATATTCCCAGACCGGATTTGTGGCGTCGAGCAGCTCGGCGGGACGGAACATGGTTCCGGCGCAGCCGAGTCCGAGTTCTTTCAGATACGCCGCCAGTTCCTCCGGCGGAATCTTGCCGTAATCGCAGGCGAATTCCACGCCGTCGGCGCCGAGTTCGGCGATCCGGCGCAGCGTGCCGCGAAAATCCTGCTGAAGTTCAACCCGGAAATTGTACAGCTGTATCCCGATTTTCATACCTTCTCAAAAATCCTTTCCGATGATTTTTTGGGCATTGCGGTAAAATATATTGCGCATATCATTCTCGGTGATATCGGCGCTCAGCACACCGCCCGCGGCCTGATATTCGTCGAACCACGGCATATCGGTGCCGAAGAGCAGCCGCTCGCTGCCGACGCGCTTCACCAGGTCTTCGATCACGCCGCGCTCGCCGGGGACCGCGGTCAATTCGAGCCAGACATTGCCGGCCGTTTCCTTGACGCAGCGTTCGGCGAAGGGCCAGTCGCCGAAAACACTGTGTCCGAGGAAAAATTTGGCCTTGGGGTAACGCTGCGCGACTTCCAGCATCACCGCGCCGCCGTCGTATGGCGATCCGCCCCAGGTATGGGAGAGAATCGGGATGCCGCGCTCATGGGTGAAAGCCAGTGCATATTCGTAATCCGGCGCATTGACCGCGACCCGATGGTAATCGGGCAGAAACTTCAATCCGATCGCGTAGGGCGCCCACCGGTCGAACTGCGCCAGGTCTTCGCGGATATGGTCCGGGTAGTGCGGATTGATGGCGACGTACATGCGCAGAATGTCCGGAAACCGGCGGCAGATTTCCACGACTTCGGCGTTGCGCATGGCTCCCCACAGTGCGGCGTGATGCGAAAACACCAGCCGTTTCACGCCGATGCGGCGCAGATGCGCGACCATTTCCGGCGCTTCGCAGCGTTTGAAGTAAATGGCATTGTGCGTACCCATATGCCCATGCATGTCGTAAATCGGGCAATCGTCCGCGCGCCCGTCGCTCCAGAACCGGTAGGCCAAGGTCTCGGGTTTTTCCCAGATGGCGGTATTCACAATTGCGCTCCTTTCAGCAGGGATTCCAGATTTTTGCCCGCGACTTGCGCCAGGCTTGCCGCATCCATGGTGGAATGTTTGAGCTGGAGCATGGAACTGCCCTGATTGTAGCCGGGAAAACCGCTGCCGTAAAGAATCCGATTTGCGCCATATTGTTCAACCAGATCACGGATGCCTTCCGGGACCCAGTATCCGGCGGTTTCGAAATAGAAGTTTTCGTAATGTTCCAGCAGCGGACGGATGTTCCGGTCGGTACCCCACTTGCCGTAGGTTTCTATGTAGATGAGAATATTTTTCGGAAATTCCGCTACGAAGCGATAAAGATCGTCCCATTTGCCCGCGAAGGCATCGAGCAGCACCGGAATTTTCCGTTCGGCGGCCGCATCCATGATTCTGCCCAGCGTCAGGCGGCACGGCACATAGCGATGTTCGAAGGGCGAAAGCGTCAGCGCGCCGATCCGGTTCGCTTTCATCGCCTGGAAGAACGCCTCCGGCTCCGGCAGCTCGCCGCATTGACTCGGCAGTACGCACCAGACCCCGGTCAAGCGTTTGGCGGCATCCTGCCGCAGCATTGCCGCCAGGGAAGCGTTGGTTGCCAATGCCCCGGCGGCGGCGATATTGGCGTGGCGCACCAGCGCGCGGTCCACGCCGAAACGGTCCATCTCCCCCAGCAGCACCACAACGCCGAGGCCGGGTTGATTGATCGTATCGCCGATCCGGCAATTGGCGTCGAAAAACATCAGATCCTTCATCGTATGGTCCTCTTGCATTTCAGCAGTGATATTCGGCCATCACCTTTTCGAACGCGTCGCAATAACCGTCGAGCACCTTGCGGTCGGTCATCAGCCACATCAGCGACGAAACGATGAGCTGTTGCGTCACGATCATTTCGGCGGTTTCGCAACCGGCAATCCGGTAACGTTCGGGCGGCACCGTCCAGAGGTTCTGGCGGTACATCACCTGACCCCAGCCGGCGCTGGCCTCGACGCCTTCGGCCTGCAATGCCGCAATCACGTTTTCGCGGGTGATCCCCGGCTTCAGCCGGGTATGATCGACCATCGTGCAGAAAACATAATAGCTCTGCATCGTCGCCAGCCGCCCCGGCGCCTGCATGCGAATTCCGGGAATCGCGTTCAGCCGGTTTCGGAGATAGGCGGCGTTGTCCGCGCGCAATCGGGTGTCTTCTTCCAGATGTTCGAGTTCGGCCAGCAGGATCGCCGCCTGGAATTCGGTCACCCGGTAATTGTGACAGATCATGCCGACGGGGGGCGGAGTTCCCTTTTCCCCCTGTCTGGCGCCGTGCGGATAACCGATGTGCGACAGTCTGCCGAGCGCCACCGCGGTCGCTTCATCGTTGGTCGTACAGCAGCCGCCTTCCCCCGACGGCAGCAGTTTGGTCTGCTGGAAACTGAAGGAGCCGATGTCGCCGATGCTGCCGACGTGGCGGCCGTTCCAGCGGCCGCCGTGGGCATGGGCGCAGTCTTCGATGACCCGGATGCCATGTTTTCGGGCGATATCCATGATCTTGTCCATGTCGGCCAGCGAACCGAAGAGGTGCACCGGAATCACCGCCCTGGTGCGCGGGGTGATCGCCGCCTCGAATTTGGCCGGATCCAGGCAGAGCGTGTCGGGCTCGATGTCGACGACCACCGGTGTCGCGCCGCAGTAAACCACCGCCTCGCCGGTGGCGATCCAGGTATGGGCCGGGACGATGACTTCATCGCCGGGACCGACGCCGAGGACTTTGAGCGCGCACTCCAGCGTCACGGTGCCGTTGGCCATCATCACGCTGTATTGCGAATCGGTGAACGCGGCGAATTGCTCATTGAACTGCAACTCGCGCTCGCCGTAAAACGACCAGCGGCGGCTGAGATAAATTTCCTTGAGCGTTTCGGCGGTTTCCGGATAGACCGGAGGCCAGGCGGGAATGGCGGGCGGCGTGGGGAAAACCTTTTTGCCGCCGTCAATGGCAAGACGATTCATCATACTGTACTCCTTTTCTGGAAAATTGCGTTTTCTGAGATTTGCATCATTACGGTTTCCAGATATATTATACAGTAAAGTCGGCTTCTTGTAAATGTTGCATTCTTGCGAAAAATACTTCAATCTTGCGAAACCGGTGATTCCATGGACGAGATCGAAAAAGAGTTGCGCTCCGGAGTGCGGAAAATCATCACCCGCTTCACGCCGCAATCCCTGCGGGGGGAATGCGGGCTGTTTCAGTCGAGCTCCCATCCCAATCGCGAATTCGTGTTCGCGCTTTCCGGTTCGAGCCGCTACATGTTCAACGACAGCGTCTATGATTTCGAGCCCGGCACCATCTTTCTGATCGATCATTGGATTCCCCATGCCTTCGGATATCGGAAAATCGACCACGACCTCCTCCATTTGTGGGGCGAACTGCTGCCGGACGAAACGCTGGCGGCAAGAATTCTGCATGTCGGCATGAACGGATGTTACCGGCTGCATATGCGGCGGCTTCATTTTCCCGCCGGGTTGGCGGAGTGGCTGATCCGGCGCTGGGACTCGCTGAGCAGGCTTGAAGCACCCGGCGATGACGCCGTCCGGCGGAGTCTGCTGGCGCCGTTCAACGCGATGCTGGACGAAACCGCGTTCCAGCTTTTCCCGCTGCCGGGCACGGCCAGGCAGCATTCCGGCGGCAATGCCGATGCGGTCGTGGAGCAGTTGAAAAACTACATCCGCACCCGCATCGGGCGCGATTGTTCGCTCGAACATCTCGAACAAATTTCCGGTTACAGCCGCTTTCATCTTGCGCACCGATTTCGCCAGACGACCGGGGGGACGGTCAAAACTTATATCAACACGGTGCGGATTGAGTACACCCGGGCGGCGCTCAAGCGCGGCTTGCCCCGCAAGGAAATCGCCCGTGAACTCGGATTTTCCTCGCCGTCGAATTTCTGGAGCTGGTTCGACCGCTACCGGAAATGTTTTGAGGAAAGTTGACGTCCTGCCGTGTTCCATTACTCAATTCCGCCGGGTTCCGTTCGAGCGCGGATGAAAATCATCTTTGCGACTCATGATTTCAAATAATCCAACGCCTGTTTTACCGCCCTGTCGGCGCGATGCCGGTCGCCTTCGTACTCGATGTTGATGAACCCCTGATAGCCGATGGCTTCCAGTTCGCGCAAGGTCGCGCGGCTGTCGATCACGCCTTCGCCGATCAAGGCC
>JAVBVS010000002.1:0-11729 GCA_036677805.1 Victivallaceae bacterium
GAAGAGCATGCCAAAGATCATATGGAAAGCGTAACCCAGGATTCAGAGCGCGTAATCCAACTCTTCCATGCAGAGACAGTCAAATATGCAAGTTAATTAATTGCCGAAACAATAAAAAGCCGTTATCGAAGAGATACACACCGGCAATGGATGATTGAGTATCCCGATTGGACCGCACGTCTGCGGAAAATTTTAGCATCGTACCGGTGGAAACAATGTTTTTATCCGGGACGACTTTCCAGGAAATTTCCGGTAAATGAGTCTTCGGATACGCATAAATCCGCACGTAATCGACCAAGTATTCCTCCACAAACGGCCCGGTCGCTTTGCCGCCGGAACTGCCGACCTGGCCGCTGACGATCACCCGACTGGGAGAAGTCGGAAATGCATGGTTGATGGCGTCAAAGGTCAGACTCTGCCACGGACTGTGGGCCGCGGTGCTGCGAATAAGCCTGCCGTTCAGATAGGTGGAAATCTCAAACGGCGTCCATTTGCAACCAATCACATAAAAATCATCGAACGAATCAGGCAACGTGAAGGTGTAACCGTAACTTTTGGTGACATTTCCCATAAACGCATGAAAATTGTTGGCGATCATCCGATCGGCACGTCGCGTAGTGTAATCCTCGAAAATATCGATTTCACTGCCGCCCGCAGTCGGCATGGATTTACCCTCCTCTACCAGCCAAAATGCCGCCCACCAGCCAGGCTGTCTGGTAAAACGCACCCGTGCCTCAAAATAGCCGTATTGGAAGGTGTCACGACTGCGAATTCCGGAGGTTTGCGGCCGGGCTTCTCCGGATTTCAGTTCGCAGCGGATATGCAGAATGCCGTCTTGAATGGTCAGGTAATCGACCCGGTCACGTTTGGCCAGCCAAATCGGCATAAACCAGCGTTTTTCCAGATCGACTTTATCGCCGTCGAACTCGTCATGCCAAACCAGCGGCCAGCCGGCCTTGACCGGATCGAAGGTTTCATCCAGCGCGATCTTGAACGGAACATCGTTACTTTTGGTTTCCGGCGCCGCCAAGGCGGTAAAATAGTTGTCCACCGTCAATTCCGTGCCGTCGCCGGAACATTCGAGCATAACCGAAAACTTCTCTTCCCCGGTATGCGTCACCGGCGCGTCGAGGCTCCGCATTTTGCCGTCGGCAAGGCTGGCGACATTGAGGTATGCGTGACTACGGCCGCCAGCCAGAATGAAATCCGCCGGCAGCGCGTTTCGCGGCAAGCTCAGCGTCCGGAGAATTTTTCCGCCGTCAATGAGACGGACTTCAAAAACCCCGTTCTGCGTAGCGAGTTCCGCCGCCAGCGGCCCGGCGCTCAAACACGCCGACGCCGCGGGGCCATTCAACCCTTGAATGCGGATCCCCGTCGCAAAAAGTTTGCCGGAAGCCGGAAGCGGCAGGGAGTACTCCCGCTTGCCGAGCTGGAATTTTCCGCTCGAATAGACCCCCTGTCCGGAGACCGTGAGCCAGCCCGGCGACACGATTTCTCGGATCAGCTTCGGATTGCCCGGACGCGGACAGGCATTTTCGTAATCGTCCTGTTCCCAATATTCGCTGATCCCCAGCGCCGTCGCCATGCCCCGCAATTCATTCGCACCCCCGATGCAAAGACGCGGAAAAACACCGGAACCGGAGAGAAACTTGACCGCGAGAATATTTTCCCCCGGCCTCAAGCGAACCGTGGCGAGATAATTGTTGAAGTGCGGCTCGCCCACCGCGTTGCCTTTTTCCAGTGTATCAAGCACCTTGGCACCATTGACGTAGAGCGCAAAATAGTAGTCCGCGCCGGCGCCGACGGTGTAATCTTCGGCATTTTTCACGTTGATTACCGCAAACGACCATGCGCAATTGCGGTGTTTGCGCTCAGGAAAAAAAGGGCGGAAATCCAGCATGTTGCGACTGCCTTCCAGCAGTACCCGCCGTCCGGAGATTTCACCGATCTTTTCCGGAATCCGGTCGGTCGGCACCTCGGTATTTTCCGCCACCGGCGCAAAGACCGTCCATTCGCGCGGGAATACGGCGTTGCCGACCGTATCGCTTTTTTCCGGAGCGACCGTAATATTGCTGATATAAAGTTCGGAGCCTTTCGTACCTGTAAACGTCAACAACACCTTGGCCGTTTCGCCGCGGTCGCTGTTGACAACGTCCAGCGTCACTGCAATGTCCCGCCATTCTTCGGTCAGCTTGAAACCGCCACCCCTCTCGGTCTGTCCGATGTGTTTGTCTCCGGTGTCGCGCAGTTGCAGCCCGAAGGAACCACTGCCGCTACCCTTGACTCGGGCGGTAATCAGGAATCTGCCGCCGGCGCGGGCGTCAATCCGGGCGGAATAAAACCAGCCGAAGCCGCCACGAGCCGCCGCGTCAAAAATATGCAACACTCTGGCGCCGTTTTCTTCCAGTATTTCAAATTTGGCGAACGGCTGATAACCGCTCCAGCCGTTGCGTTCCCAGTTTTTGGGTTTACCGTTGCGATCCAATATTTTGAAGTCGCCGTTGACTTCAAGAGCGGCCGCTCCGCACAGCACGGCAATCATTGCCGCTGCCAATGCACAAATCAATTTCTTCATCGTTTCAACTCCCTCTGATAATAAGTTTGCTTTTTACATATTTCACCGCCGGCGGCAAACCGGTCCGGATGTAATCCTGAATCATCGCCGCCGCCTGAATCCCGATCTCTTCATAAGGCGTTCCGACCGTGGTAAGCGGCGGCGTCCAATTCTCCACTTCTTTCAAACCGGTGCAGCCGACAATAATGAAATCCCGCTTGGGGCGCAATCCTGCTTCGATTGCAGCGGCAAGCGCCCCCGCCGCTGCAAAATCCCCCACGGTCAGTACGCCGAACGGACAGAATGGATTGGTGCGCAGATATTCTGATAACACCCGGTGTCCGTCTTCGCGAGTTGAGTTCGTTGCCATGAAACTGATCGCATGATCCGGCATGCCGTTTTCCCGCAATGTGCCAATAAAAAATTGTTCCGCGAACTTTTTCATCATCGGGCGGGATTGATCAATGCCCAACAGCAACACCCGGCGCATTCCATGCGCCAGCATATAGGTCGCAGTGCGGGTGAACGCTTCCGAGCGGTCGCATTGAATGGATCCGGACGCCCGGTAGTCGCCCTCCATAATGATAATTGTCGGAATATTCGGCAATGCGGCTCGCAATTTTGTCGCCCGAGTTCCAATCAGAATCATGCCATCGATATTTTCCGGCGGCAATTGATCGCCACTGCAATTCAGAAGTACCGCAACGTGTCCGGCCGCCATCAGCGCCGCCACAACCGATTGATAGAGCATCCAGCTCCACGCCGCGGTGGAATATTGGAAATCATGAAAATTTCCGGCGCTTTTAGTGTATGGAACCACAATCGTATAGTGGCGGGAAGGCAGCTTTTTTACCGCCAGCGCCGGACGGCGGTCGCGGGGATGGATGTAACCGTCGTCCGCCAACTGTTTCAGCACTTTTTTGACGGTCTCCTTGCCGGCGCCGAATCGCGATTCCAGCACCGCACGGCTCGGCAACTCAGTACCGGGGGCGATCACGCCGGAGACCAGCTCCCGCAGCAGTTCGCGGTAAATTTGTTCCGCCAAAGTTGTTTTACGCCAAATCGTGCTCATCGGCCTTGTCCGATCATCGTTGTTCCCCCGGTTTTATGTGAAAGTATAACACATTTTTTATTGATAAGCAACCGGCAATCAGGTGTTTTTGCATTTTGAACGCAGTCGGAAGCGGCCATAATTCCAGCTATCATGCTAATTGTAAAAACGTTGCCGATCAAGCCAAGAACCAGTGTATGCGCCTTGGAAAGTAGAAGTTATCAATGCGAACCTTTTTTCAAAACAGGCCGGCAATATTCGCCGATTGCCCGGTGCCGCCCCCGCGACCAGTCACTCATTTCCGAGCATAATCTATCCGATTGTTTAGCAACAGGAGAGGAGCGCAAAATGCGCGACCGCGCCATCAGGAACAGGATGACGGCCTTGTGGCCGTCACAGACGGAGCGTCACGGAGCATGCGAGTCGGCGCATGCGCCAACCGTCCCGGGAGCATGGCGCGCCAGGTCTCCCGGCGTCTGAGGAGTTTTTCGGCACAAGGTGCCGAAAAAGGTAAGCGGGCAGTGTAAGCGCTCCATTGAAACGTTGTTTGCGCGGCAACTGTCTTGCGCCGACCGATCAGGAGGGCTTTGCCCGCAGGGGTCGAGGGGCAGCAGCCCCCGGCAGGCGGCACCGACCGCCAGACTATCCTGCAGCAATATAAAGTTGTTTTCGGGACGCTTCGCGACTGATACACCAGTTTCTCGCGGGGGGGACGCAAAACTGTCGTTTTGCTCTTTTAGAGGCCCCCCGGGGGCATTTCGCGCGCCCGTGGCGCGGCTATCTCACGGTCCCGAGCTCACCATGCTTCACCCTGCAACCTGTCCGATATACCGCATCCAATGGAAAATTCCATTTTTTTCACCATCCGCCCTTGACAAATGCGACAATCTCCAGTATACTTGATAACACGATTAACCAAAATCGATTGAGTTAAAATTGAACAGGAGCCCGCATGTGATCACCATGTCCGACATTGCCGCGAAAGCCAACATCAGCCGCGCCACGGTGTCGCTGATCTTGAACAACCGCGTCGATACCGGCAATGTCCGTATCAGCGACGCCACCCGCGACCGGGTATTGAAAATCGCCGAACAGCTCGGCTATTGCCGCAATGAGCTGGCCCGTTCGGTCAAACTCGGTTATACCAATGTCATCGGCGTCGCCGGCTGGATGGGAGACAGCTTCAGCGGCGCGCTGCTGCGGGGCATCAGCCTTGAGGCCATCCGGCATGGCTGTTCGATCAAGCTGTTTTACGCGGAAGCCGACGATGACTTCGGCCAGCTGGCCAAAGCCTGCGTCGGCCAGCGCCCCGGCGGATTGATTCTGCTCAATCCGCTCCATCACTCCAACAGCCAGGTATTCGAGAAGATTCTCACCCATGCCCAAATCCCATTGGTGGCGGTGGATGACAGCGAGAGCGAAGAAACCCTGATCAACGAAGGTCAGGGTCTGCTGGCGGCCATCCGTCACCTGCAAGAATCCGGCCATGAAAAAATTGCCTTCGTTTCGGTCGAAGAACTGGGGTTCGGCAATGCCCGGAGCGAAGCCTTCAAAAAAGCCATGGGCAGCGCCGGAATGAACGCCGGAACCGCTGATATTTTCAATGTTTCGAGTTGTCCGCGCATGTTGCCGGAGGACTTCACCACACTGGGCCGGATGTTCGGCCAATACACCGCATGCATCGCCGCCAGCGACCATCTCGCCATGAAAATCTACCATGCGGCGCAGGCCTGCAACCGTGTCATCCCGGACGATCTCTCGGTCATCGGGTTCGGCGATCTGGTATTTTCCGGCGTGATGTATCCGCCGCTCACCACCATCCGCCAGCAATTCTGCGCCGCCGGCGAACAGGCGGCCAAGCTGATTTTCCGGAAAATGACCGAAAAAGACTTGCCGATGGCCTCCGTCAGTCTGCCGGTCGAGCTCATCAAACGTAATTCGGTAAAAATGATCCATGGCCAGAAAACCCGGTGACGATCATGTATAGCAATATCATCACCAACCAGATCGGGTTCACGCCGCGGGCGGCGAAAACCGGCGTGGCCGCCAAACGCGGCTCGGGCCGTTTTGCGCTTCAGACGATTGATCCGACCGTAACCTGGAAAACCGTTTTGGAAGGCGAACTCCAGCCGGAAGGCGATCACTGGACCGGCGATTTCTCCGCCGTCACGGCTCCCGGCGACTACCGGCTGATCCGGCCGACCGAATCCGGCGGCACTGCCATGGAATGTCCGGACATCAACTTCGTTATCCGGGATGGCGTCTATTCCCATATCACCCGGATGATTACCGAATTTTTCCGCCGGCAGCGTTGCGGCGATCCGGAAGGCTGGGCCGGACTCTGCCATCAGGAACCGGCGTCGCTGGTCGGAACCGACCGGCATCTCGACGTCCGCGGCGGCTATCACCAGTCGGGCGATCTGCGCTGCTGGGCCGACGGCGTCAGCTGCGCCCTCTACGGTTATTTGCGTTTCGCCGAAAAAACGGCGGAAAGCGGCAATGCGGAAGGATATGCCGCCGAAATTCGCCGGGGCTGCGATTATTTTCTGAAGATCATCGCGCCCGAGGGCTTCATTTACGATTGCCAGTTCGTCCCCATCGGCTGGGGACCGCGCGATTATTACAATGGGCCGACCAATCTCGGCGCGCATTACAGTATCTGCCGGATGCTGGCACGCGCCTCGGTTTTCTTCCACAACCGGGATGACCGGGACTATGCCCGAAAACTGCTGGATGCCGCGGTTAAAATATGGCAATTTACAGCCACGGCCCCACAATTCGATTCCCCGTACCGGCCCCCGGTCGAAAATCTGCCGCCGGGAACGCAGGGCGCGAGTTTCTACTTCCAAACCTGCCGCGGCAGCGCAGTGGCTTATGCCGGAAGCTGCGCCGCGGCGCTGGACTTGTTTCTGGCCTCCGGCGATCCGGTCTATCGGGATGCGGCCTTCACCGCCGGGAACCATCTGGCCGGATTGCAATTGACTTCCGGCGGTCTGGCCGGGGCCTTCCGGAACCGTCGGAATTCGGGCGACCTCGGCTTTGCCGACTGCTCGTACAATTTCAACGCCGCGGGACCGCTGGTTTTTCCGGAATTGCTGGATCAGTTTCCGGAAGAACGCGATTCCGGCCTCTGGCTGGATACGGTCCGTCGTCACGCCGGATTGCTGACAACGCTTTACGAAACCGCTTCCTTTGAATACATCCCGCTGTTGCGCCGCCTTGCCGCCGAAACCGGGACTCATCCGCAATGGCGCGGCGACAGCGAGGGCGACGCATGGATCGTGGAAACTTCCGCCGCGGGGCTGGCCATGAGCCACGCTTTGTTCCTGCTGCGTTCCGCCCGCTGGCTGGCGGAGCCGGATGCGGCCCGGAAAGCCGCCCAGCGCTGCGTCGATTTTATATTCGGATGCAATCCTTCCGGAGCAAGTTTTGTGACCGGCGCCGGATATGGGCATCGCCCGCTCCCGGTTTATGGCCAGTTCTTTCCCAGTACTCCCCAGATTCCGGGCGGGGTGGTTCATGTTCTGGATGGCGAATACGACCTTCCGGCCGGCGGCATGTTGCTGTGGGCATTGGCGGAGCTCCCGGGAAGTCCGATCACCGCCTAACCCGAGTTGATTCGATAACCGGTTCATTCCAACCAACTTTCAGGAGGATAACATGATGATGAGCAACCATTCGCGTTCGACGGGCATTCTTTTTTTCACATTGATAGAGCTTTTAGTCGTAATTGCAATCATTGCGATTCTGGCGGCGATTCTGCTCCCGGCGCTGTCCAGCGCGCGCAGTTCGGCCAAGCAGGCCGCCTGCGTCTCCAACGTCAAGCAGCTGTCGCTGGGCATCGCGGTATATGCCGACGACAACAATGGCTTCATGTGCTACACCTACGTCGGTCCCAACGGCAACTTCAACTGGCAGCAGAACCTCGACAGTTATGTCCCGACCAATCTGCCGGAAGGATTCA
The DNA here is from genome assembly GCA_036677805.1 of Victivallaceae bacterium. Lineage (GTDB taxonomy): Bacteria > Verrucomicrobiota > Lentisphaeria > Victivallales > Victivallaceae > SIG78. The sequence goes on from JAVBVS010000002.1 coordinate 7,570, forward strand.
AAACCAACAAAAGCCAGCTGGTGCCGCTGGCGGTTTCCCCCACGTCGGCCTACCGCTGCCCGCAGCCGCTGGCGACGGATATGTACGACAGCACCTGGGGGCCGGTGGGCAAGATATCCTACTGGATGAACGCCTACGCGGTCTGCAACGATTCCGGCTACAACTCCGCCTGGACCGGCAAAGTTCTCACCATCACCAAGGTCGACAACCCCGCGGCACGTATCTGGCTCGGAGAAGCCAACGGATTTTCCAACGGCCAGGGCGGCCGCTGCACCTTTGAAAACAAGTTCGTCGCCGACGACTGGGGCTTGGGCTTCCCTCACGGCGGAGAACTCAAATCCGAAATCGGACGCGGCAGTTTCGGCTTCATCGACGGTCACGCCGAAAGCGGATTGCAGGCCAAACAGATCGACTATAACGAAAACATCGTATTACAATAGAATAAAAGATAAGGCAAGGAATTCATGTTGAAACTGACCGGTATTGTATTGCTGTGCGGCACCATGCTGACCACCCTCCCCGGAGCGGTGGTTCCGGTCCGGGACGGAGCCGCGCAGGGAAAAATTTTCGTCGCGGAGACAGCGCAACCCGCGGAACAGCGGGCCGCCCGGGAAATCCGCTCCTATATTCAGAAAATTACCGGCGCGGAGATGGCGGTCGTCCACGACGCTTCCGACAGTGGTATCGCAATCTATGTCGGTCCCGACGGCTGTCCGGAAAAGCTCGTTCCGGACAACGCCGCGCCGGACCGGATCGTGCTGAAGACCGTCGGCGACAAACTTTTCGTATCCGGCGGTCGGCCGCGCGGCACGCTTTATGCAGCCTTCGAGCTGATCGAACAATACTTCGGCGTCCGGCTGCTGGCGCCCGACGAGGAGTTCATCCCGAAAACCGCCACGCTGGAGCTGCCGGAAATCCATCTGGACTACACGCCGCAGTTCACCTGCCGGGATCTGATGCAGAGCAGCACCCTGCCGATGCAGGTTCAATGCCGCTCCAACGGCAATTTCGGCCGATTTTCCGCCGAAGACGGCTATGCCAACGGCATCGTGGGGTTCTGCCATACATTTTACGACCTGCTGCCGCCGGAAAAATATTATGACCAGCATCCGGAGTGGTATGGCATGAGTTCGGGCGTCCGGCTCAAAAAAGACGGACAGCTTTGTCTGAGCAATCCGGAAATGCGCCGGGAATTCATTAAAAACGTGCTGGCACGTCTGCGCCAATCCCCCGGCACCCAGATCATCTCCGTAAGCCAGAACGACAACGGCGCCTACTGCACCTGCCCGGAATGCAACCGGATCGCCGCCGCGGAAGGCAGTGAATCCGGCAATATCATCCGGTTTGTCAATGAAGTCGCCGCCGCGGTTCAAAAAGAATTCCCGGAAACCATCGTGGAAACGCTGGCTTACCAGTACGGCAAACAGCCTCCGCGCCTGGCCCGCCCGGCCGAAAATGTGATGATCCGGCTGTGCAGCGATTCGATCGATTTCAGCGTCCCGGTGACCCATCCGAAAAATGCCGAATTCGCGTCGTTTGTGAGCAAATGGGCGGCAATCTCCCGCCATCTCGGCATCTGGCACTATGCAGCCAATTACGCCAACAGCTCCATTCCGCACCCGAACTGGCAGAACTGGGAAGAAGACTTCCGCTTTTTCCGCGATCACAAGGTGATTTACGTTCTGGTCGAAGCGGATCATTTCGGCAATGAACGCCCGGAACTCGGCGAACTGCGGGCTTATCTGCTGCGCAATCTGCTGTGGGATCCGTCGCGCAGTGAAGCCGCCCTGACCGACGAGTTCCTGAAGCTCTACTACGGTCCGGCGGCCGACGCGGTGGCCCGATACCTCGAACTCCTGAAGCATGAAGCCGCCAAGCCCAATGCCCGGCTGCCATTTTCCACCATGGACACTTCCTCATGGCTGAGTCTGGGGGCGCTGCTTCAGGCCCGGCGGATCATCGGCGACGCCATCGCCGCCAATTCCGGCCGGCCGGAGCTGGTCCGGAAGCTGCAACGGATCGAATTCACCCTGAATGTCGCGCTGTTGCTGCGCGGAGAATACGCCGGCTACAATGACAAACGCGCCGATTATCCGCCCATCGACTTCGAGGCGGTGTTGCGCTCGGTCGACGCCGGCCGCCGGGAATGGGTCGCCTACGGTCTGGGCATTCCGTGGGATGAAAACAAATTTCAGCAGCTGGCCAAACTGATCGCGCCGCCGCAGAAATCCGGCACCGCGCCGCCCTTTTGCAAGGGCCTGCCCGAGAATGCCTGGCTGGAATTCCAGGACTGTGAATTCCGTTTCCGCCCGCCGCAAAGCGAGATCGACGATCCCAAGGCCTCGGACGGCAAAACCTGCAAATATCAGGTCCCGAACAACTGGCTGATTCAGTGCGACCTGCCGGCCAACGCCTCGCTGAAAAACAACTGGTACGAGGTTTATGTCAGTGTCCACTGCGAAGGCGAAAATCCCAATCTGGACGCCGTCGCCATCCAGGCCGGCTGCTACAACAACCGCACCAAGTGGAATCTGGAAACGAACGGTTCGTACAAGGACTATGTCCAGCCCGACTATCAGTGGATGAAAATCGGCCGCGTCAATCTGTGCGATCCCTTCACCGTCTGGGTGCTGGTCAAGCCCAACGTCACCGCCTATGTGGACCGGATTGTCATCGTCAAGGCCAAACCGTAAGCCTGTCGCCATGACCGCTTCCCGCCGGACAAGATCCAGTCCGGCGCAAGACCCGAAAACGGCATGCCGGAGCTCTCCCCCGGCATGCCGTTTTTACTTGCCGGCGTTCAACCGGAACGGCTTTTCCGGGAAAAACTCCGCGGCGGCGATTGAAAATTCGCCGTCCGGATGCTATTTTATACTTCTGAATCACAATCGCCCCGGTAGCTCAGAGGATAGAGCAGCTGCCTTCTAAGCAGTTGGTCGTGGGTTCGATTCCCGCCCGGGGTGCCATTTGCCACTGCCCGATTCCATTTATTTTCGAGGCTTTCCGCGCGGCGGAGCGCCGGTCACCTTGCGAAAAACCCGCGAAAGATGGAATTCACTGCCGAAGCCGGTCATGCGCGCAATCTCGGCCAGCGGCCGGCCGCTTGAAAGCAGCGTCTGCACCGCCTCCACCCGAAACCGCATCAATGTCGTCCACACCGTTTCGCCCGCGATCGCCCGGTATTCGTGGGTCAGGGTTGAAACGCTGCAATGCATCAATTGCGCCAGTTTCGCCAGTGAAAGCGAACCGTTCAGCGAAGTGCGCAGATGGCCCTTCACCGCATCGGCCCATATCCGGGGCGAAACTCCCGGCAGGTTGGGCGCAAGACGTTTCTTCCACGGCGCCGGTCCGTTGACCAGAGAACGCAACAGCATTGCCATTTCATACAAGATCGCATTGGCCGCCATCCAGGCCTCGGCTCCGGCGCTGCGGCAGTCGGCGCCGAGCCGGTCGAAAAGCAATGCCAGCCGTCCGCCCGCATCCCTGATCACCGCATATCCAGCCGGATTCACCACCAGATATTCCAGTCCCAGCTCCACCCCGCCGGTGAACACGATGAAAGCTATATCGCGGGGACGTGACGGCATGGCATCGCTATTTTCCACATAAGGCGTATTCGGCGGGTAGAGGTATGCTTCGCCGGGTTCGCGAACCCGGAATTTACCCTGGTTCACCTTGACCGATTCGCCACCCTCATAACTGAGCTCCAGCACCCAGTACGGATGCGAATACGATCCGCTGGTAGGAATCTGGCGGCCGCGAGCGAGAAATCGCACCCCGGGCGTGAAATGTTTTTCTTCGGGAAGATAAAGAAAAAAATAATCGTCATCCATGGTCGCCACCTTGTTTTTGCCATATTATATATTCATTTTGCAAAAAAATCAATTCCAATTCTACAGAAATGACCGTAAATTATCTTCCATACAAAACCGGAAAAAACAAAAAGGCCGATGGAGGCATTCCCGCCGATTTCGGTCATAAATCAAGGAGTGGCCATGTTTGAACAAACCGTAGCCCGATTGCATTTGAATGGTTCCTGGCATATTCTGCCGGCCTCTGGCGGAGCGATCGCGGGGACGGCGCTTCGCTGCCGGAAACGGTTGCGGCGCGAAGGGCCGTGGAGCTTGCTGGAATGGGAATTCACCAACACCGGGACAACC
>JAVBVS010000003.1:0-32973 GCA_036677805.1 Victivallaceae bacterium
GGAGACATTTTGAACTTCACCGTCCCAGCTGCGCTTGAGGTAGATTCCATCCAGAAAGAGATACGGATACTCGCCCCGGATCGGCTGCATCCGCCAATCTTCGATCTTGCCGTAAATCTTCTGATTGAGTTCGCTGACCGTACTGGAACTGACCTTGGTGCTCCATAACGCTTCGGTAATATCCTCGACCCGGCGAACCGATACTCCGGCCAGATACATCTCGATCAATGCTTCTTCGACGCTGCTTTGCCGAGTCTGATAACGTTGGATGATCTGTGTCTCGAATGGCAGCGTTCGCAACCCGGGCACGTTCAATCCTTGCCGGCCTGGGTCAGCAAATTGCGCTTGTAACCATCCGCTCGCGTGTCCAAACGGTCCAGGCTGCGCTGGTAGCGTGACGCCTGGCAAATGGCGTCCGCTTCCGCATTCAACAGTTGATTCAAGGTGTCTTCCACCGATTTCCGGACCAGACCCCCAGATGATCCAACACTTCTTTTTCGTCAACTTTGATCGCTCCCGCGATTGCCTTTTCCGTTTCCTGCGCTACATTTCTCATGGCCAGTTCCCTTTCTTTGATTAGAGTTAGCGGTAACAATAATCAATCAGAAAACAGGCCACTTTTCAAATAGCCTTTTTCAAAATGTGCGCAATTTTTCGGACGTTATCTTTTTATATCGACAGCACTTGAAATTTCAGCGGGAGGCATGGATTGATTTTACCGTTGGATGTGAATCTTTTGGCGACGCAATCTAAGCATGGAAACGACTTTTATATCATTTGCAGCGGCTACGTCTGGTAATCTCCGAATGAAGATGGTTTGCGGAGATAGCGATCTCGCCGGAACAATGCGGTGAAAAAAAGATGCGCGCCGGAGTTGGCGCGCATCCTTAAGACTGGATTCGGCAGGGTATGCTATTGAAGGGTTTGGGCGTCAAGCAGAAGCTGCTGGAAGCCGATGTTGTTGGTGGGGCTGGCGACACCGGCGTTGACATCGTCGACGATCTTGCCGATATCGGTCTTGATTTCGGTATTGACCGCGTCAAAGGGCAGGGCGTATTCGGCGCGGGCGATCAGAACCAGCTGCGAACGCTTGGTGGATTCGGTCTCGGTGGAGAAGAGCCAGCCGATGCCGGGAAGGTCCTTGACGAAGGGCAATCCCGCTACGCCCCGGACTACGCTCACCTTCTGGATGCCGCCGACGACAAAATCCTTGCCGCTGTTGCCGACCTGAATCTCGGTGTTGAAGGCGGAGCGGCTGAGGCGCGGCGTGCCGTCGCTGTTCCAGCCGATCAGCGATACGCCGGAAACCGCAAGCTCCAGCGTGGTGCTTTTGGCAGTCACCACCGGGTTCAAGTTGAGTTCGAAGCGGAAGCCGTCTTTGACTTTGGTGATCTGTTCCTTGCCGTTTTCGATCTGCCATTCGCCGCCGGGACCGGGCACTTTTTCCTTATTTTCCGGAATCTTGTCGTTCACGGTGTCGGGCGGGATGGTCTTCGACACATCGTCGTAGAACAGCCCGGAATCGACCCGGAGCGTCGAGGCGGCGCGGTTTTTGGCCAACAATACGCCGTGAGTGACGATCTTGGCCTTGCCGCTGGCGGCCAGAAAGTCGAGATACTTGGAATTCCACTTCGGGTTGAAATTGAAGAAATCCGTCCGGCTGGAGCCGGAAGTATTGACGCCGCCGGCGAAGGTCGAAGCCCAGTTGCTGCGATAACGGCCGCCGGCGGAAAATAAGTCGGCGCCGTCGTTGTTCTTCCAACTCTGGAAGTCGACTCCGATCTTGTCGTCGTTTTCGGCGTAGATTTCCACCAGCTTGTAGCTGATGCGCACTTCGGGCATGGGCTTGTCATACTGGACGATCATTTCCTGAATGTGCTTCCACGACCAGAACGGCGCGGCCACCACCAGCGCGTTGAGCTGGCCGTCGACCAGCAGCACGTCGATTCCGCCGACGAATTCCACATCGTTGCCGTTGGCGCCGACGTTCTTCACCATTTCACGGAGATTAGCGGCGGCGTTGACCTTCGGGAAATAGATGAATTTGGGCCGTCCGCTGGAAAATCCGATGCCGGGCTGGTCGAGCCGTTCGATGATCCGGTCGATGCTTTCGCCCTTGCCGGCGTTGCGGAAGCGGTAATCCTCGGCGGAGACCAGCAACAAGCCGGTGCCGTCATTGAATTTGAGCGCTTCGACCTGCACCGGACTGTCCGTGATCTGGGTGCCTTTGACCACCGCCAGCAGATAGCCGCGCAGCGCGTAGGGTTCGGCATTTTTCAGCACATAAGCCTTGGTCAGCACATAGGGATCGGTGTTGTCGCGGATGAAGTGAATCGCATTCACCGAATCCTTGACGTCGAGCTTGAGCTGGGTCTGCACTGTAGAATTGCCGTAACCTTTGGTGTTTTCGGAATTGTTCTGCCGGAGCGTCCCCGGGATGGCCCGGGGCGTCAGATCGAGATTGACATCCTCGGCGGCCCATGCCGCGAGCGACCCCAAGAGGCCGGTCAATACGGTAAAAATATAGTTCTTGTTCATGAATCGGACTCCTTATGCAATTTCAGTTGGTTTCTTCGGCGATGACCGCGGGGCTGACCGGAGTCGGCGGCAGCAGCTCGGGATGGACCAGGCTGGCTTCCGCGGTGACGATGATGTAGACCTTTTCCCGGAGGGTGGTAGTGGTGCCAAAGAGATATTTCAGAACCGGAATCTTGCTTAAAAACGGGATGCCGATGGTCTCTTCGGTTTCGCCTTCCTTGACGTAGCTGGCCAGCAGTTTTTCGGTTTTGAAGCCCAGAGTCAGGCTGCCCGAAGTGCAACTGGCGTTGGCGAGTTCGTCGCCGCGGTTGTTGCGCTCCACCACATCGCGGCTCTGGAGCTGGTATTGGAAAACCACTCCGCCGTTGTTTTTGGCATAGAACGCTTCATCGGCCGGAATATGCCCGATGGCGTCGATCTCGCCGGTGTCGGCGCCGAAGCAGATTACCGGATTGTTGACCACCAGCTCCAGTGCGGGCGCGATGCCGGGCACCACGTCGGTCCGGTCGTCGGCGTTCTTGCGGATGTTCTGGTAATCCGGCGTCAGCGTGGCGCGGTAGGTGCGGTAGCGGTTCAGCGCCGGGTCGTCATAGATGGCGGTATTGACGAAGGTCAGATTGGTGTTGGCCGCCAATTTGGCATTGCCCGACTGCTGGAGCAGCCGCACGAAACTCAGATCGAATTGCGGAGCGGTGAAAAAACCGCCATATCCCCAGCTGGTGGAGAAGTTTTTTGCGATGTCGACGAATTCCGCGGTGCCGCCGATCAGTTGCAGCACCGCTTCGTTGGAGAATACATCGCCGCCGTTGTAGGCGGCTTCAAAGAGATTCAGGCCCGGCCCATTTTTCCATGCCAGATAATCCACCCCGATATCACGCAGGGTGCTTTCGCGGACTTCGTAATAGTTGAGCCGCAAGTTGACCTGAGGAACCGGCCGGTCGAGCTTCCGTACCCAGGCCAGTGTCACCAGCGCCGCCTGATTGTCGTCCTTCCAGTAAATGGTGTTGGTATCTTTGTTCAGGTAGGCTTGACCTTCGCTGGATTGGATCGCGCCGTTGATGATCCGGACAATGTCCTCCGCCGCCCGATAGTTGGGCGTGTAGGCGATCCGGGTGATCCCGGTGCCTTCGATCACCGAGCCGAACTGGTCGAGTTTGCCCGGCCGGTCGATCTTGGCGATCAGGTCGTCGACGTAGGGGATAAAATCCTCGCCGGTCGAGACGATCAGAAAATTCTGTTTCGCCGCGCTGTAATTGACCCGCTCCACCTTCGATTTGGCATGATAACGCTTGACCGCGGCTTCGATATAAGGCCGGATGTCGGTCGCTTTCACATGCTTGAGTTCGTAAACTTTGCTCGCCAGGCGCAGTTGCGCGTCGTCCTGAAGGAGGCGGATCGTCCGGGTTTCCCCGGCCGGTTCCTCGGCCGCGACCCGCCAGGTGCCGGCGGCGGTCAGCGCCAGCAGTAAAAAGCGCAATACAACAATATGTTCTTTCATGGAATAATTTCCTTGGTTTCAGAGTAATGAAAATACGTTTTTCGGCCGTTTCCCGGCAATTGCGCAACATCGCATTCGGAATTCGTGTTTTTGCAGATGTCGCCTGATGTCGCGGAAAAATTGCACGGTGATGTTCATGGTTTCCTTGATCCGCTTCCTTTCCGATAAAACGGGGGTTGAAATCCTGTTTTTATTCAATACTAATTTGGTAGTATTTAAAAAATATACATCTCTTGGATTTTATTTGCAAGCGACAATTTGAAAAAATCGTTATTATTTTTGAACCGATGTCGATAATACCTGGAAATTCCGGCGAGAATGTGGATGGAAGCAGTTAAAATCATTCATTTTAGCTTGTTTTTTGGATTTTTTTGCATTCTGAACTTGAATTTTCATTGCCGGGTTTCCGGTCGGGTGGAGTTTTTTTGGGTGCTTTCCAGAAGTGCCGATTGTCGAATGCGGGGCTGGGGTAAAGTTGTATTTTTAATTCTATTATTAAAGTAGTGTTTGTTTTTTTCAGCAGTCGGCCATGGCAGTCTGCGCAATCTGGAAAAGCGCCGGATCGGCAGCCGGTCGGAACTGGAGGCGCACAAGGCCGGATTGCTCGGCAAAACCGAACTGGACGGCAGCGATTACGCCGATTTGAACATGATCGACAAGGCGCTCGACGCCGACGATGTGGGCCAGCTGACGCAGGTGCTGGATATCCTGGGGGCGCGCGAAGCGGCGCGCCGGACGCTGGCGGCGGAGAATCCGCCCGATCTCGGCTACGAGGTGGCGGAAGGCACGGACGGGGAAACCATTCTCGCGGCGAAGATGGCCGCCGATCAGCAGGCGCTTTCCAACATCTTGCGGCACGACCCGGAGAAAACCGCGCAGACGGTAGCGGAACTGGCCTTCCACTTCCCGGCGTTTCGGGTTTACGCGGTGGATACCGTGGCGGAGCTGCCCCAAGAAGGGCAGCGGAGCTTACTGGCCGACGGGATCGATCCCTTCGCCGTCCGGGCTTATACCGACAAAACGAATGCGGTCTGGGTGGTGACGCACAACACCCGTCCATCCGAAGTATCGAAAGTGGTGGTTCATGAAATCATCGGCCACCATGGCTTGCGCGCGGTGTTCCGGGGCGGCTTCGGTGCGGGGGGTACCGCGATCACGCGGAGGAGATTCTGAACCTCGCACCGCGTTACAACGTGAATCCCGACGATGACGCAAGCTCGATCGGTGGTGCGGTCGCGGGCGGATAAGAAGCGCGACGACTGGCTCTATGAAAACAATCTCATGTGGCAGTTTCTGGTCGATCAGACCGGAACGAAAGATTTCAAGGTCAAGCCGTAGGCAGCCGGTTTACCGCTGAATGTCGTAGAGCTCCGGCGAAAAGTAAATGCGGCGGGCGACGCTGCCGGGCGCGGTATAACGGCGCAGGCACTCTTCCACGGCGGCCTCTCCGGCCAGGTGCCAGTTGATCGCCACCGTCGGAATCGGCGCGGCGGCATTGGCCAGCATCGGCTTGCCGTCGATGCAGAGCAGGTCGAACTCGGCGGCCGGATCGCGGCCGGTCGCCGCGCGCCATGCGGCGGCATCCTCCAGCGCCCGGGCCCCGGAATAGTAGAGATAGCCGCATTCCGGCGAAAATTCCACGGCGCACCGTTCCGGCACGGCGATCACCATGCCGGAAAACTGCGCGGCGAAAAGCTGATGGCGGAAACGCAGATTCGCCCGTTCCAGTCCGATCGCCGCCACTCGGGATTGGCCGCGCCGCCGGAAGAATTCGCAGCTCAGTTCCGCCGCCCGTACCGGATCCAGATCGATCAGGGAAAAAAGGCCGTCGAAAGAACGGTGGAACCCGACTCCCACCGTCGGAATGCGCAACCGGGGAATTTGCAGAAATTCATCGTAACCGCCGAAGAGCAGGAGGCCGTCGCATTCGGCGGCGAGTTTTTCCACCACGGCGTCGGAACAATCTTTGCCTTCGAGCGCCACGTGCCGGAGGTCGATGCCGGCGCGTTCGGCCGCCCGGCAGGCGCCGTTGAAAGCCGCGCCGCTGAAACTGGTCCGGCCGTTGCCGCCGAGCCGGACCGAAATGGCGATGAAACGCGCGCCTGCCGGCAGCCGCCGCGTCCGGGCGACATAGGTGCCGGACCCATGGCGGAATTCGACCAGTCCCCTGGCCGCCAGCCGGGCGACGGAACGCCGCACCGTGTTCAGCGAAAGCCGGTATTGCTGCATCAGCAGCCGCAACGACGGCAGCCGCTCTCCGGGGCCGTAGCCGCCGCAGAGAATTTTTGATTCGAGGGCGCGGAGCATGAGTTCGCCTTTTTTCATGGCAACAGTCCCCGGCGTTGCGCGAGGGCCCGTTCGGTGGCGTCGAGCGGCAGCCGCCGCAGCGTCGCGCCGATCCGGTGCGGCAGCTGCCAGCGGTCGAATTCGGCGGCGGCGGCGATCCGGAACAGCGGATCCATCCGTTTCAGGTCGGCGACGGTGCCTTTGAGCCGGGCGTCGAGCCGCCATGGTTCATCTTCCAGAACGCCGGCGACCAGCGGTCCGATCCGGCCGCGGGTTGCCGGGAGCGCGCGGCCGATGCGGAGCAGCGCCATCAGCGCATGGGAGCGGTATTCGTAACTTTTTTCGCCGGTATGGCCGAGCAAATCCGCGATCAGGTCGATTGCTCCGGCGTCGGCGAGCAGCCCGAGGTAAAAAACCGCAACATAGCCGCGTTGATGGTTGTACTTGCGGCTGTGCGCCGGGGCGAACGCATCCCGTTCGCGCACCATCGTCCGCAGTTCGGCAATGCCGTATGGATCGCGTTTGAGCGCGAGGGCGAAGGCGGCGTGGCGCCGGAGATGCGACCCCGGCGAAGCCTGATCATACCATTCGCGCAATCGCTCCGGCGGTACGCGGCGTTTGGCCGACCAGAGCGCGCAGCCGCAGCGGTCGGAGTCGAGCCCGGCGCGAATCTCGGCGGCGGTGAGTCCCCAGACGGCGGCGTTGCCCGCCAGCGGCGTGGAATCGAGCTTGAGCAGCGGGCGCAATTCGGCGTAAGCAATCTTTTCCGGCATACACCCGCGCCGGGCGGCCAGCGCCGCGACCATCCCGGCCGCCTGGCCCAGCGCTTCCATGCAGGCGATCATGCGCAGGGCGTGTCCGAGGTCGTGGTCGACGCCGAAATGCCGGCCCGCCGCCAGCAGACCGCGGCAGTTTTTTGGGAAAATCGTCCGGAACGGCACCGGAATGCCCAATTCGACGCCCCACATCGAACAACCGATCATCCATTCCTGAAAGAGTTCGCTTTCCAGCGCCAGGTCGTTGGCGTGGGTGTCGATGTTGGTCCGGGCGTAAAAGATCGGTTCCGGGACGTCAAGCGGCCGTTCCAGCAGCGCGGCCAGCGTGAATACTTCTTCGGTTTCGACGTGGAGTCCTTCGCGGATACCCGGCAGTTCGGACGGGGTGAGCAAGGCGCGATGCGCACCGTAATCGTCATGAAGATGCACCAACGCGGTTTCCTGAAGCGTTCGGCTAAAAGCCGGGTCACGGGTCTGATCGATCCGTCCGGCATCGAAATTGGACGCCCACAGGCGAGGCCCGCCCGGCGCCGAGGCCATGGTATTGGTGAAAGGCTGAAACAATCCGTCCGAGGAACGCCCGCCGAAAAGCCGGCATCCGGCCATGCGGCAGACGACCGCTTCGCCGGTCGCGTCGATGACGGTGCCGGCGGCGGCCGCACACGAATGCCCTTCCCGGTCGCGCCAGCGGATACCGGTTATCCGGTCGCCGTCGCGGAGGACTCCGGTAACGACGGTTTCGTAACCCAATTCGACGCCGGCTTCCAGCAGGGCTTCCTCCAGCGCGTGTTTTTTGGCCTCCGCCGGCGACATGCCGGGGCAGGGGGTTCCGTCGAGCTCGGCGAGGATGCCGGTGGCTGCCTGAAGGTAGTAACCGCCGACGAAGCCGCCGGTGTGGGTGCCGCCGGGATAACTGTTTTTTTCCAGCGCCAGGACGCTTGCGCCCATGCGTCCGGCGGCAATGGCGGCCACGGCTCCGGCGCTTCCGGCGCCGACGACGATGCAGTCGTACCGTTTCATCGCGGAACCTCGTTCAGTCCGGCCTCCAGCGCCAGCAGCGGGTTGCCGAATTCGGCGGACAGAAACCGGCTGCCGCTCCACAGGAGGGTTGCGCCGGAGAGTTCCGGCGGGCGCCGCCGCCAGGCTTCGCGGAAGCGTCGTCGTGCCTCCGGCCAGTTGCAATCCGACTCCAGAGCGAAGCGCAGGCTCATCCGGGAGGCGGGCTCGCAGCAAGTGAGCTCGAATTCGCCCCATTGACCCGAAGCAAGCGGTTTTTCAACTTCCAGCAGCGCGGTCAGAAATTTGCCGTCGCGATACTGCGGCCGGGCGTCGATGACGGTGTCGACAGTGACGTTCGCCGGTCCGGCGACGGTCATGAATTCGATCACGCCGTCACCGTACTCCAGGACGTCGCAGGAAAAGACGATCTCCAGTTCATGACTGAGACACCAGCGGCTGATCAGCGGAGCCAGCGCCGCAATCTGGAGTCCGCTGGCGGTCAGGGCCCGGCGGCGGAGCAGTTCTTCATAAAATTCGAGCGCCAGCGGATGATTCGGCGCGGCGATCGGAACCCGTCCGGCATCGCCGCCGAAAACGCAGTCCGAACCCGCCAGAATAGCAGGTTCCAGCACCAGCGCTCCGGGGCGGATTGCGGCCCGGCCGCAGCCGTAGAAACTGGCGCCAAGAATAACGGTGTGATAATGACGGTTCATGATTTCCGCTCCGTATTTGCGTTTAAAATACTGGGGAACGGTGAACAATGCAAGCGCCGGCATGGGGAAAGTGTTCCGGTCCCGCTGCGGACAAATAAGTTCAGAATCGATCAAAATAGCTTTATTGCGATTTAAGTGTTCTATTTTTCGGACGGCAATCAATGCTTTCATGCGGTCGGCAATGAATCAGGCAGAGGGCCGGATTGTCGTTGCTCGAGACTTGCAACATTGCTGCGGCGTGCTATGTTAAGGGCTGGTGCGTTGATAAAATTCAGGCATTGCCGAATCGCCTCCGGGCGGAATGTGGAAAAGGAGTGGGGTAGCTGATGAAATACACACCGATGGATCTGGCGCTCGAACACTATACGAAATTGAACGAAAACTTCGCCGCGGCCGAATATGCCGTGATTATGGCGGAAGCGGTCAAGCCGCGCTACGCGCCGATTCCCCTGGCCGAGGCCTTGCGGCAATTTGACGCCGGAACGCTGGTCGTGCCGGACAAGGTGCGGCTGATCTGGGTGCACGACATCGAACGCCCCAGCGACAACTATCTGGCCCATGGCATGGCCGCCATGGAGCGGGAATTCGGGTTCCGGACCACCTATAACATCCGTTGCGTCAGCGTCGCCAACGCCGAACTGCGGGCCGAGATCGACGCCATCCGCGCGCTCGGGCACGAAATCCAGTATCAGTATGAGGATCTGGTGATGACCGGCGGCGACGTGGCCGCCGGACGCGAAAGCTTCCGCCGCAATCTGGCCGCGATGCGGCGGCTTTATCCCGAGATTTCCGCCTGCTACGCCCACGGGGTTTACAAATCGGGTTTGGATTCGACCGATCTGTTCAAGATTGACGGAGTCTGGCACCCGGAATTGTATCAGGCCTGCGGGATCGAACACCGGTTTGGCGAACTCTACTGTTTCGGCGATCATCTTCAGGCGTTGCTGGGGCCGCACTATCATTATATCGTCGAGAGCCGCTGCATCGGCGGCGAGGAATTCGCCGCCGCGTTGCGCGATTGCCGTCCCGGCGATGTGGTGCTTTTCCTCCAGCATCCCACCTGGTGGTCGGAGCGCTATGATGTCGCCCGGCTCAAACAGGCGTTGCGCGGCGGCGATTTCTTCTGAACGGCACCGCCATTGCCGAAGCCGCTCGGCCGGGGGCGTTTCGGAATGGGTTCCCGGATTCGGGATGCCGCATCCATCCGGCGTTGCATTGCAATGTTCGGTAAAGAATGGATTTGACATTGGCTCCAGCCGTTTTTGCAGTTTTTCCATCGGTTTTGTTGTAATTGGTGAAAAAAAACTGTTTTTATAAGGAAAATGAGTCGGGAAAAGATTTGAAAATTCATGGTTTTTGTGCTATCTTATCAAAATGGTAAAATTCGGACCTCGGAATTCATGGGTAAGACGGCAAATCAAATATCGGCCGGTACTGCTGCCGAAAATTTGATCGACTTCGGAAGACGTCGGAGCCTCTGCTTTTCCATTCTGTTTGCACTCCTTGCTTTTATTCCTTCTTCCTTTGGCGCCTGTGCCGGGAGCGGTTTGCTGGCCGATAGCGCGGCGGCGCCGGGCAGGGCAAGTGCCGCGTATGTCATCGAGTCGGTCATTAAATCCCCGGATCGTCTGGCCGATGCTCCGACCGCAGTGAAGTTCAATGACGGGCAGCTCCTGGAGAAATTGCTCCAGGATCGGCCGGAACGACTGCAAATTCACCGGTTGATTCCGGCAGATTGCCGGATTGTTCTAGCGGCGGCGCTGTCCGCGCAACCGGCCGGTTTCCGCCAAGGGGGCATCGCCCCCCAAGTTTTCCATTTTCTGGTCGTCCTGAGGAATGTAATTCAGGTACGGGCCGGACCATTCTGCTGAAAAAGTTGTGGTCCCGTTTGTCGAGTGAAACGGGAGGATTCAGCCTCTTCTTTCTGAAATCGCGCAAGAATTGTATCTTCGCCCGAAGGAAATGCACCGAGTCCCGATGGCGCGCAAATCGTGAAATTCAGTGGTGTCGCGCCTTGGAAAACGTCCCCGGCCGGTCTTGAACAGCCTCCTCCGGCATCTGCCGGCCCACATTGTCGATAATGACTTGCGGTAAAACGCAATTATTTTTATCACCTTATTTAAGAGATCGAAAAAATGAAAAAAGTAAACTTCATGTTGACCGCGTTTCGAGACGGCTTTCAGTCGGTGTTCGGCGCGAGGGTGTTCTCCCGTGATTTTCTGCCCCTGGTCGCGGATGCGGCGGATGCCGGCCTCCGGCACTTTGAAGCCGGCGGCGGGGCTTTGTTTCAGGCTGCCTATTTTTACTGCAACGAAGACGCGTTTCAGGTGATGGACGAGTTCCGGAAGGCCGCCGGACCGGAGGCGAATCTCCAGACTCTGGCGCGCGGCATCAACGTGGTCGGGCTGGATTCCCAGTCGCGTGACATCATCAAGCTCCATGCCCAGCTGATGAAGAAACACGGCATCACCACCATCCGCAATTTCGATGCGCTCAACGATGTGGACAATCTGATCTACAGCGGCACCTGCATCCACGAGGCGCAGCTCAGGCACGAAATGACGATCACGATGATGGAGCTGCCGCCGGGATGTACGGGACATACCGCGGAATTCTATGAAACGGTCCTGCGCCGGGTTCTCGACGCTCATGTGCCGTTCGATTCGCTCTGCTTCAAGGATGCTTCCGGCACCTCCTGTCCGCAAAAGGTCTATGAAACCGTCCGCATGGCCCGGCGGCTGCTCGGCGACGAGATGCCGATCGTGTTCCACAGCCATGAAACCGCCGGATGCTGCGTGCTGGCTTATCGCGCGGCGCTTGACGGCGGGGCGACCCAGCTCGATTTGTCGATCGCTCCGCTTTCGGGCGGCACCTGCCAGCCGGACGTGCTGACGATGTGGCATGCCCTGCGCGGCACCGACTATACGCTCGATATCGATCCGGCGCGGATCATCCGGCTCGAAGAACATATGAAGGAAGCGCTCAAGGATTACTTCATGCCGCCGGAAGCGACCAAGGTCGAGCCGTTGATTCCTTTCTCGCCGATGCCCGGCGGTGCGCTGACCGCCAATACCCAGATGCTGCGGGACAACAATCTGATGGACAAGTATCCGGAATTCATCGCGGCGATGGGCGAAGTGGTGGTCAAGGGCGGCTATGGCACCAGCGTTACGCCGGTCTCCCAGTTCTATTTCCAGCAGGCGTTCAACAACGTGATGTTCGGACCGTGGAAGAAAATCGCCGACGGCTACGGCCGGATGGTGCTCGGTTACTTCGGTCACACCCCGGCGGCGCCGGATCCGGAAATCGTCAAGATCGCTTCGGAACAGCTCAATCTGCCCCCGACCCAGCGCAATCCGCTGGATATCAACGATGAAAATCCGGCCAAGGGGCGCACGGCGGCGATCGCGATGCTGCAGACCAATCAGTTGCCGTGCACCGATGAAAATATCTTCATCGCCGCCTCGTGTCTTGAAAAAGGCATCGCTTTCCTCAAGGGGGAAGGCAAGATCGGAATCCGCAAAAACGAACCGCCGAAGGTCAAGGAAACTCCGGCACCCGCCGGTCCGCTGACGGTGGTCGTCGATGGCCGGGAATTCAAGGTCGAACTCAAGGGCGGCGGCAGCGCCGTGGTCAACGGCAAAATGCTCTCCTATTCCACCCGGCAGGAAAAAGCTCCGGCCAAAGGCCCGCGTGAAGCGGCGGCGGCGGACGGCGATTCCGGCAAATTCCAGGAAGTCAGAACGCAGGTGCCGGGCATGGTGGTCCGTTTCCTGGTCAAGCCGGGCGATACGGTGAAGAGCTCGACTCCGATTCTGGTGCTGGAAGCGATGAAAATGGAAACCGCGATCATCGCCGGCTGCGACGGTGTGGTCGCCCGCTTCGAGGTGAATGAGGGCGAGCAGATTCAGACCGGCGCGCTGCTGGCGGTGATCAAGTACTGAGGACAAAGACCATGAATTTTAATTTTACCAAAATTTTTCAGGGCATCGACCTGCTGATATTCCAATTTGAACACGATTGGAAGATCGCGGTGATGCGTCTGGTATTGATTGTACTCGGTGTGATGATGGTTTATCTCGGCCGCAAAGGCGTGCTGGAGCCGCTGCTGATGATTCCGATGGGATTGGGGGTCAGCACCATCAACGCCGCCATGATGTTTTTCGATCCGGTCAGCATGGTCAACAAGGTGGCGGTGGACGGCACCAAGGTCGGCACGCTCTTTCTTGACTCCATCGAATCGGACAACATCAATCTGATGACGCTCTGTCAGGTCGACTGGCTCCAGCCGGTTTATACCTTCGCTTTCAGCAACGGGCTGATCGCCTGTCTGATTTTTGTCGGCATCGGGTCGCTGCTGGATATCGGCTTCGTGATGGCGCGGCCGTATCAGAGCATGTTCATTGCGCTCTGCGCCGAACTCGGCACGTTGGTGACGTTGCCGATTGCCATGCTGTTCAAAGGCATGACCCTCGGCGAGGCGGCGTCAATCGCGCTGGTCGGCGGCGCCGACGGCCCGATGGTGTTGTTTGGTTCGCTGAAAATGGCGCCGGATCTCTTTGTGCCGATCACAGTGGTCGCCTATCTCTATCTGGCGTTGGCCTACGGCGGATTCCCTTATTTGATCCGTTTCCTGGTGCCGAAAAAATTCCGGATGATCGCCATGCCGCCGGAAAAGAATCAGCGGCAGTTCAGTTCGTCGGAAAAACTGATCTTTTCGGTGATCGCGTGCGTGGTGCTGTCGTTCCTGTTTCCGGTGGCGGCGCCGCTGTTCTTCGCATTGTTCCTCGGCATTGCCATCCGTGAATCCGGGCTGGAGAAGTTCCGCTACTTCGTGAGCGAAATCATTCTTTACGGCTCGACCCTGACCCTCGGCACGCTGCTGGGCATCCTCTGCGATGCCAAGACGATCATGAACCCCCAGGTGCTGCCGCTGCTGATTCTCGGCATCACCGCGCTCGGACTCTCGGCGGTCGGCGGCCTGATCGGCGGCTATCTGATGTATTTCTTTACCGGCGGCAAATACAACCCGGTGATCGGCATCGCCGGGGTGAGTTGCGTCCCGAGCACCGCCAAGGTGGCCCAGAAAGAGGTTTCGCATGAAAATCCCGGCGCGGTGATCATGCAGTACGCTCTGGGGGCGAATATCTGCGGCGTGATTACGACCGCGATCATTACCGCGGCCTATATTTGCCTGGTCAAATAACCGGAGAACCATCATGTTGCAAGCAATTCAGATCATGTTTATGGCGGTGGCGATTTCGATCGTGACCGGATTTTTGATTTCCCTGCTGATCCAGGTGTTGTGCCGGGTTGTGGCCGCACTGGGCGCGTCCGGCCAACAGGAAGATGACGGTGCGGCGACGGCTCTGGCCATCGCGCTTGCCTTGAACCAGGAAAAAGCGGGGAAGTGAGCGGTGTCCTATGACAGCCTCAACATTGATTGAAAACGGGATGACGGAATGGAAGCCGGTCTGCGGCGCGCCATGAGGGAATCCGGCGAACGCATTGCCGCGGGGCGCTGTCGCGCCGCCGCGGCCGCGTTGGCCTTGACGGGAAAAATTTCCGACGCCGGCTGACGGGGTTCGGAGAAAGGGATGTTTGGATATGGAGTTATATATCGCGCTTGCGGTTCTCGCTTTTCTGATGCTGGTAAGTCTGCTCTCCAGCAAACTTTCCAGCTATATCAACATGCCCTGTCTGCTGTTGTTTCTGGCGGTCGGGATGCTGGCCGGCAGCGAGGGCATCGGCGGAATCTCATTCGACAACGCGAAAATCGCCAATTATATCGGTTCGGCGGCACTGGCGTTCATCCTTTTCTCGGGCGGATTCGACACCGACTGGAAATCGGTCAGGTCGATTTTTCTGACCGGCGGAATTCTTTCCAGTCTCGGCGTGCTGCTGACCGCCGTGTTCATCGGGCTGTTTGCATGGGGGTTCTTCGGATGGATCGTACCGGGGAAACACATTTCGCTGTCCTGGTGTCTGCTGCTCGGCTCCATCATCTCCTCAACCGATGCGGCCGCCGTCTTTTCGATTCTGCGTTCCCGCAGCGTGAGCCTGCGCAACAAGCTTCAGCCGCTGCTGGAATTCGAGTCGGGCAGCAACGATCCCATGGCGGCCTTCCTGACCGTTTTCATGGTCGGGGTCGTGACGGCGGAGGCGGCTTCTGGAACGACGATGCCGTTGCTCGACTACTGGGTGATTCTGCCGGTTTTCCTGCTGAAGATGAGCTTGGGGCTGGGGTTCGGCTGGCTGTTCGGACGGGGCGCAGTCTGGCTTTTCAACCGGATTGATTTCGAATTCAACGGACTCTACTATGTGCTCGGCATCGTAACCGTGCTGCTCTCCTATTCGGTGACCGAACTGATTCAGGGCAACGGGTTCATGGCGGTATATGTGACCGGCATGGTCATGGGCAACCGGCGTTTCATCTTCCACAACGGGGTGGGGCGTTTTTATGATGGCCTGGCCTGGATGATGCAGGTGATTCTGTTCACCATGCTGGGCTTGCTGGCCTTTCCGAAGCAGGTGTGGGAGGCCAAATGGATCGGTCTGGCGGTGGCTGTGGTTCTGATGGCGGTCGCCCGCCCGCTGGCGATCCTGATCGGCATGTGGCGCAGCCGGTTCTCCTTCAAGGAACGACTGCTGGTGGCCTGGGTCGGATTGCGCGGCGGCGCGCCGATCATGCTGGCGACATTTCCGCTGATGGCGAACGTGGCTCATGCCAACTTCATGTTTCATATCGTGTTTTTCATCGTACTGACCTCGGTCCTGTTGCAGGGGATGACCATCATGCCGGCGGCGAAGCTGCTGAAGCTCGACGCCCCGCTGCGCAAGACGCCCCGGATGCCGCTGGTGGTCGAAGAGACCGGCGACGCCAATGCCGGGTCGGCGGAGGTGGTGGTGCCGGAGTCGTGCGGCGGTCGGTCGCTGGCCCGGATGAATCTGCCGGAAGGGGTTCTGGTGCTCCTGATCCGGCGGGAGGACCGGGTCGTCGTGCCGCGGGGCGATACCCGCCTGGAACCCGGTGATGTGCTTACGCTGATGGGGAATAAACAGGCATTGACGGAGAGTGTGCAGAAGTTTTCGAGTCAATGACGGAGGATTGTGGTTATGGGCATGCTTTGGCTGAATGTTTTCGGCGGTCTCGCCATCTTCATTTTCGGCATGAAAATGATGAGCGACGGACTGCATCGCGCGGCGGGGGAAAAAATGCGCGCGATATTGCGGCTGTTTTCATCCAATCGTTTCATCGCGATTCTGTCCGGGACCGCCGTCACCGCGGTGATCCAGTCGTCGAGTGCCAGCACGGTCATGGTCATCGGCTTCGTCAACGCCGGGTTGCTGAACCTGATTCAGGCCATCGGCATCATTTTCGGCGCGAATATCGGCACTACGGTAACGGCTCAACTGGTGGCGTTTGAAATCAGCTGGATCATCATGCCGTCGATCATCGTCGGACTGGCGATGAGCTTCGCGCCCCGGCCGGCGGTCTCGGGCTGGGGAGAGACGATCATCGGGCTGGGATTCCTTTTTCTCGGCATGGAGTACATGAGCGACCAGCTCCGGCAACTGGCGGAACTGCCGTGGTTCATGGGGGCCTTCCGGATTTTCGATTGCGCTCCGGTGAATGGCGTCATGCCGTTCGGCGCCGTGATGGGCGCGATCGGCATCGGTTTGCTTGCGACGATGATCATTCAGAGCAGTTCGGCCTGCACCGGGATCGTGATCGCTCTCGGGGCGAGCGGATTGATCAACCTTTATACCGCAGTGGGACTGGTGCTCGGCTCCAATATCGGCACCACGGTGACGGCGCAGCTGGCCGCCATCCCCGCCAACCGGGTGGCCAAGCAGGCGGCGCTGGCTCATACGCTGTTCAACGTGATCGGAGTCTGTGTGGTGACGGCGACGTTCTGGATTCCGTGGGGCAGTTCCGGAGTGCCGGTTTTTTTCCATGCCGTCGAGCTTCTTTCCGGCCATGGCGATCTGCCGCGCCGGATCGCCAATGCGCATACGCTGTTCAATGTTTTTACCACACTGCTTCTGGTGGGGTTCATTCCGGGACTGGCCCGGCTCTGTGAAAAATTGATCCCGGTACGCGCGGCCAAGGTCAAATACCAGCAGCTGGAACCGCATTTGCTGGATACTCCGGTGATCGCTCTGACCCAGACCGCCGCAGTGTTGCGCAAGATGCTGAAGAAAGCCTGGACCATGGTCGACTGCGCGCTGAATATCGGTGATCGCGACGACGAGACGATCCGATCGATCGCCCGGAAGCTCGAAAAGCGCGAAGAACGGATCGATGCGCTGCAACGCGAAATTACCGATTACCTCGCATTGCTGATGCAGCGGACGCTGACCATGGAGCAGGCGGAACAGATTCCGCTGCTGCTGCATTGCACCAACGACGCGGAACGGATCGGCGACCATACCGCTCCGATTCTTGGGTTGATGCTGAAATTGGATAAGAAAAATTGTCATATGAGTCGGGAAGCGGAGAAAGAATTCACTGCGCTTCGTGAATTGTTGGCTTGCCAGGCCGATGCGACGATTGCCGTTCTCGAATATCAGACGCCCGAGGATATCCAGACGACCAATCACCTTCGACTGGAGCTCAACCGGATGCTTGATCAGGCCGAAAGCAACCATTTTCAACGGCTGACACGCAATGAATGTCCGGCGGCGACCGGAATTCTGTATATTGAACTGCTGGAAGAAATTCGTAAAGTGTCTCGCCATCTGGCCAATATTTCCGAGCGTGCGGTTGCTTTTTACGTTCAAACCACGAGGGGAGAAACCGGATTATGAGTCTGAAACGTTACTGGTACCGGAAATGGATCGGGCTTTACGCGAAAATCGTCAGAGAAAAAGCGTCTCCGGAATATATTGCCCGGGGATGGGCCATCGGCATGTTTTTCGGCTGCTTTTCGCCGTTCGGGATGCAGTTGATTTTCTCCATTCCGACTGCCTTTGTGCTTAAGGGCAGCAAAATCGGCGCGGCATTGGGAACATTGCTGACCAACCATATCACCATTTTTTTCATCTATCCGATGCAGTGTTATGTCGGCAATCATCTGCTGGGCGGGGATTTGACTTATGCGGCCGTCAAGACCGCGATGGACAACGTCCTTCGGGAACAGAGTTATGAAGCGCTGCTGAAAATCGGAGAAGAACTGGTGGCCGCGTTTTTCCTTGGCGGTGCGCTGCTCACCGCCATCATGACGCCGTTGACTTACTATGGCGTCAAATTTCTGGTGGTTCGCTACCGTGAGCGGAAGGCCGCCCGGCTTCGGCCATGACCGGGCGGCTCCGGGAACATCGGAGCCGTGCGGCTCAGAGCCGGAAGCGGTGAGTGCCGGCGGCGAAGAATCTGCGCAGCTGCGGACATTGGCCGGGCTTGCGGTATTGAGCGCCACTTTGCTCCGCCTGCCGGCGGCAATACTGCGGCATGGTTGATTTTTCCCGGAAAAAATTTGTATTTTCGAGAATCCGGCAATAAGGTATGACATCGGCTGGTCCGATCCAATCCCATTCATGCCGATTCGAAAAAGGAGGGCGATATGAAAACCGTCTGTCCCCGCTGCCATGAAAGTTCCGAAATCGAGGCCGGAACCCCGCCCGAGACGATGAAGTGCCGCGTTTGCGGTCATGATTTTGCCGCCGCGCCGTCGTCGCCGCCAGAGGTTCCGGTCAAGCCGCCGGTGGTTTACGCTTTGCTCAATACCATCGCCGGCGTGGTTTGCGTAATCGCCGTGTTCGTCATCATCGCCGGCATCATGATTTTCCGCCCGATGGTGGTATTGATCGGACTGTCGCTGATTCTGAACGCCATTTTCATTTTCGCCTTCGCCCGGTTGGGCAACGATGTCTCCGGTATTTGCCGCCACACCGAACTGCTTGAGGAACTCGTGCGGCGGGCGGCAGCCGACAAAGCCTGATTGCAACCGGCATGACCGAGCTCCGCCGCAGCGCATCGGCGTTGCGGCGGAACGGTTCGTTTTGGTCTTACGCCGCGAGGTCTTTCCGCTAAAAAAATGACTTTTTTTCAGTCCTGCCCTTGACAAACGCGGTCAATTGTAGTACAATAGTACAATAGAAAATAAAACCGGAGATTTGAATTCATGGAATGGACCCCGATCAAACGCCAGAGCACCCTTGATGGAGCGATTACGGCCATTCGCGGTTATATCATCGACAACCAGCTGCCGGTCGGCGCGGCGCTGCCGACGGAGATGCGCCTGGCCGACGAACTGGGCATCAGCCGCAATATTCTGCGCGAGGCGCTCCAGCATTACCGGACGCTCGGCATCATCGAATCCCGGCCCAAGGTCGGAGCCTCGATCGCGCGGCTGCTGCCCGATAATCCGTATGAGAACTATCTGCCCTTCATCGCCGCGCACAAAAGCAGCATGCTGCCGAAATTGGCCGAAGCCCGCTTCTGTCTGGAAACCGGCGCGGCACGGGTCATGGCGGCCAGGGCGACCGCGGATGATATTGCGGAAATCGTTCGGGCGCATCAGGAATTCGCGCATTCCGACAGCTACGAGAGCATGCGCAAGTTCGATATCGCCTTTCACAGCGCGCTGCTGCGGTCGACCCACAATGCGCTGCTGGAAGGCATGATTCCGCTCCTGGTCGATTTTTTCGGCGAACTGCGGCCATTGCGCGAAGCCTCGCCGACGGCGGAGGAAACGCGCCGCATCTGCCGCGATCACGACCGGATTCTGAACGCGCTCCGGCAGCGCGATGGAATATTGCTGCAACAGGAGCTCGAACGTCATATCGGGCTCTATCTCGAATCATAAATTCAATGGGAAGAGGAATCATGTATCAGCCGAAAACCAGTCGGGTATTGGACAAATTGCGCGCGGGAGAGTATGTGTATGGCTTCAAGGTCAACCTCGACAGCTCGCGCGCCGTGGAAATCGCCGCAATGAGCGGGTTTGACTGCATCTGGGCCTGCGACGAACATATTTCAAGCGATCCGGCGCTGTGGGAGCGCCAGATTCTGGCGGCCAAAGCTTACGGCGTCGATCTGATGATGCGGGTTCAGCGCGGCAGTTACAGCGATCTGGTGAAACCGCTGGAGCTGGATGCGGCGGGCATCATGGTACCGCATGTGATGAGCGCCGCCGACGCGGCGAAAGTGGCTTATCAGACGCGCTTTGCTCCGGTGGGACGGCGGCCGGTCGACGGCGGCAACGCCGACGGGCTTTATACCCTGTTGCCGGCGCAGGAATACTTTGAATTCGCCAACCGCAACCGTTTCGTCATGATTCAGATCGAAGATGTCGAAGCGATGGACGAACTCGACGCGATCTGCGCCACACCGGGGATCGACATCGTCTTTTTCGGTCCGGCGGATTTCAGCCAGTCCATCGGCGACAACGGCAATTTCAAGAATCCCAAGGTTATCGACGCCATGCACCGGGTGGCCGAAACCGCGCGCCGGCATGGCAAATTCGCCGGCGTCACCTCCGCTCCGGCCGATATTGCCGCCAAAAAGGCGATGGGATACCAATTCATCTGTTCCGGCGCCGATGTGCTGGCGCTGAGCGGTTATTGTCGCGATTTGTTGAAAACGTTGCAGAGCAATCTCTGATTATATCACAATCATTGGAAAGGAGCAGGCAATCATGGGAAGACGTTTTACATTGATAGAGTTGCTCGTTGTAATTGCGATCATCGCGATTCTGGCGGCGATGCTGCTGCCGGCACTGTCGGCGGCGCGGGCCCGGGCCAAGGCCTCGCAGTGCACGGCCAATCAGAAACAGCTTGCGCTGGTTGTGCTCTCCTATGCCGACGACAATGACGAATGGTATTGGTGGAGCTTCGGTTATTATGAAGCGTTCAAGCAGGGGAAAATTTACGGACCTTACATGTCGACCGAGCAAGGCATGGAAAAATCCGGCCTGAATTACTGTCCCGTCACTGAATTCCGCGACAATGCCGCTACCGCTTACGGCGGCGGCCGTAATTTTTGTTATCCGACCGGGTACAGCGTCACCGTCCAGTATCCGACGCAGAAGCAGTATTTCGTAAAGCTGACCAATTTGCCCAATCCGGCCAAGGGCATCCTCGCCATCGACACCGGGACCAGCAACGCCCAGCCCGCCAATGTCGCCTATGCCATGGGGTCGAGTTGGTTGTGGCACACGGAATTGGCCGGCGCCGGAGTGCCCAAGGCGTGGCATACCCCCGATTTCATCCAGACCGGCTATGCCGACGGTCATGCCGCCATGACCCCGGCGCCGGATTTCAACGACACAGTCAAGGACGGTTATGGCAGCTATACCAAATTCTGCTGGGCCAATCCTGACGGAACGCTCAAAAGCTATAATGTAAAATGATTGGAAAGGAACGTTTCGGCAATGCGGAGCGCCGGGAGATCGTCCGGTATGCCGGAATCCGGACCTGGCTGGCTCTCCCGGAGAATTTCGATCCGCATAGCGGTCGCTTTGTGATCGCATTCCATGGCCGCGGTGGAACGCTGGAAAATCATAATCTGGTCCGGGAGCCGGGGTGCATCCTGACTCAACGCCTGACCGGTCGCGGTTATGCGGTGGCGATACCGGAAATCGGGACGGATCACTGGGGCAATCCGGAGGCGAGGGCGAAAACGCTGGCGTTGGCGGATTGGCTGCGGGACGAATACGGTGCGCCCGACGCGTTGCCGCTGCTCGGATTTTCGATGGGCGCGCTGACGATGCTGAAATTTGCGGTATGCCATCCCCGGCGGGCGGCGCGGATGGTCGACTTGTTCGGGATAACCGATTTGCCGGGGTTCCGGCAGGAACGCGTGATCTACCGGGAATCGATCGATGCGGCATATGGCGGGGAACCGATGACCCAGGCCAATCCGATGGATCATACGGCGACGCTGGCGGCGATCCCGCTGGCGATTTTTCACGGGACGATGGATGATATTGTCGATTTGCAGCATTCGCTCAGACTGTTTGCCGCACTGCGGGCGATTGGTGCGCCGGTGACGCTCCGGACGGTTTCCGGCGTCGGGCATGACAATCGTATCGCAGCCATCGAAGCGGAAACGATTGCAGATTTTTTAACCACGAAAAGAGAAGTAAAACCATGAAGTTCCGACATTATTATGCAGTCTTGGCGCTGGGGAGCGCGATGTTTTGCCCGGCGGACGATGTCAATCTGTTGAAAAATTCCGGTTTTGAAGACGGTATCAGGAGTTGGGGACTTAACGAGTGGTCGACCGGCAAAACCGACGGCATCCGCTGTGACACGGATGAAAACGCGCCCGCCGGGGGCGCGCGTGCGGTGCGCATCCAATGGCAGTCCGGAGGCGACAACATCCTGTTGAGCCAGTTGGTCGCGGTCAAGCCGGAGCAATCCTATCAGGCCGCATTCAGCGCTCGTACTGGAGTGAAGCCGGGCGAGTCGGGCAAAGTGCAGCTCACGGTTGAATTTCTGAACCGGAATCGCAAGCGCATCGCCGCGGCCCAGCATCAGGCATTTGCCGCGACCGATCAGTGGCAGCGGTTTCAGCGGCAATTCGCGACGCCGTCGGAAACCGCATGGCTCCTGTTTCATCTGCGCTGCGGCCGGACTGCGAGCTGGTTCGACGATGCACAGTTGACCGAAATCGCCGCGCCCGCGCCGGATGCTTCCGGCAATCTGTTGAAAAATGGCGGCTTTGAGGATGGCACCCGCGGCTGGAACTCCTGGGAATGGTCGGGCAAAAAGGGCGAATACAGTTTCGAAACCGCCCATTCCGCCCATGACGGCGAGGCCGCCGGGCGGCTGGCCTGGAAGTCGGGCGGCGACAATCTGCTGATCGGACAGGAGGTGGTGGTCAAAGGCGAGAAACATCTGTTGCTGACGTTCTTTGCCAAAGCGGAAATTCAGCCGAGCACCGACGCCCGGATTCAGGCCACCGTCATCTTCCGTGATGCGGCCAACAAGGATGCCGGGCCGAACATCCACAAGAGTTTTACCGCGAGCGATATTTATCGTGAATTCAGCTGGAGCTTTTCCACGCCCCCGGAGACGGCGAAAATCATGGTCTATCTGCGCAATGGGCGCGAGGCGGTCTGTTACGACGACGTCAAGCTGATCGAATCCAATGGCGTCTATCTCAAGGAAAGCTCGCTCTGGGTGCCGGGCGGCGAAATCGTACTTGATCTGTTCAACGGTCTGAAGTCGGGCGAAAAGACGCGACTTGCAATCGAACTCAATGATGGTGGCGGCAAGCGCATCGCTGAAGCCCGGCACGAACTTGGCGGCGGCGAGAACGCGTTTTTCACGCTGCCGGTCGGAAAGCTTCAGCCCGGTCGTTATATGTTGCGGGTTTATCCTGAAAACACTCCGGATCAAGCGGTTGAAAATGCAATCGTCTGGCCGGACGCCGCTCCCGGGTGGCCGGCGCCGTACGACAAGCTCAAGGTGCGCAACAACTTTGTGACCGAGCTCCTGACCGCTTCCGGTTGCCGGGTGACTCCGGACCGGCCGCTGGAATTCCTCAATCCGCGCGAAGGCTGGGTCTATTTCAAATTCATTCCGCAGCAATCCGGCACGGTGACGCTGCCCGGACCGGCGCAGGTGAAACTGGTTCTGGAAGCCGGGAAGCCGGTCGAGTCGATGCAGTATCTTGCCGCCGGAGCCCATCGGGTGACGGCGGCGGCGCCGCTGGCGTTCGCCGAAGCGGTCATTTCGACCATGCCGGAGATCATGGCCTTCGAATATGAAGCGCGCACCGGGGGCAAATTCGAAATGAATTCCTGGCCGGAAATGGAGATGTTCCTTGATGTCGCCAATGTGATCGTGGAACGGTTCGACAACTGCAATCAGCTCACGCCGCCGGAAGTGATCGATCCGGAGTCGCGTGAACGCATCGCCCGCTGGCGGGCTTCGGGACGCAAAATCATCACCAATATGCAGCGCACCGGCCCTGACGCGCGCTGGGGCGTCAAGCTGCCGGATACCGAGCAATACTGGTTGTCGCGGGCCGGGATCACAGAATTCGACGGTGCGATGATCGACGAATTCGGCAATGAAAAAGAAGAATATGTGCCTTATTACAGCAGCGCGGTGGAAAAGATTACCCGGCAGTATCCCGGCAAGACGCTCTATGCCGCGACCTGCGCCGCCTGGTTCTCTCACCGCCGGACCGTGGAATTCCGCCAATTGCTGGCGGCCGGCGGCCACTGCTATGCGCCGGAACTCTATCTGCGCGAGCAACGCGATGAAGCCGCCGCCAAACGTTACATCAACTGGTTCTACGATTATCTGCGCCAGTGGGAAAAAGCCGTTCCCGGCAGCATGGCGCACATGCTGATTCTGACCGGTTGCGACGACGGGTACTACGCACTCTACGGCCTCGATACTTTTCCGAACGCCGCCTATAAATACTTTCTCGATCTGCAATATCAGCTGTTGGCCACCGATCCGGTCTTTTTCGGCGTCCGCGGCGTGGGCCCCTGGATTCTGCGCTATGCCACGCCGGATACGCTGGCCTGGCAGGCCAAGCTTTTCCGACACTACATGATTGAAGGCAAGCGCGATCTGCTCAGCAATGAATACGGCTATGTTTATGAACCCGGCTATCTGGCCAACGGCGAATTCACCGACGGCCTCAAGGCGTGGACGATCGAAGGCAAAGTCGCGGTAAAGAACATTCCGAATTACGGTTATGCCCGGGGCATCAACAACACCGCGCCCGACGGGGATACCGTCGCGGTCATGACCCGCGTTCCGGGCCAGGTCAACCGTGTGCGCCAGACGATTCGGAATCTCAAGGTCGGCAAACGTTATGAACTCCTGATCCGCAGCGCCGATTATGACGATGTGATGGCCGGAAAGAATCCGCTGAAGGTGATGACCCTGAAGCCCGAAATCCGTGGTGCCGAAGTGCTGGAAGATGAGAGCATCATCTACGTCTATCCGGTGGTGATGCACGCTTTGCCCGGGAAATTTCCGGACCGCAGGAACGGCTTGAGCGCCAACTGTACCCGGCTGGTGTTCCGGGCGACTGCGCCGGAAGCCGAATTGACGATCAGCGACGAGGTTCCCGGATTACCGGCGCTCCAGTATCACGGACGCGAATTCGCACCCGCCGATCCGGCGCAGAAGCAGGTCATGTTCAACTTCGTTCAGATTACCGAACTGCTGGATGACGCACCGAGTTTTCAGAAGTTGCCTTTCGGTGGACGGTAAGCCGGGCGGCGGGGGATCCGGTCGGAACAACCATATGTTCCGGCAGCCCGGCAACGGGTAAAATCGGGCATGACGTCCGCCGTCCGATTCGGACAATCTTCATGATTTCCCCGGGACGGAGCTTGACAAGGCTCCGTCCCGGATGTATTATTCTTCCCGAGCCGCTTTGCGATTGAGTTCACCCGGGGGGAATACGCCATGAAGAAAATTTTTTTTCGCTTTCTGCTGCCGACGCCGTTGCTGCTGCTGACTCTGGCCGGCTGCGCCTCATCCGAGCGTATGGGCCGATTGTCCGGCGGCGTGGTCGGCGAGTATTCCGCCCCACCGAGCCACCGGTTGCGTTCGGAACGCTTTCAAGCCAAAGAAGAAACGTTCTCCAGCGCGACCCGCTCCGGCAAAACCGATGTCGCCGGGCTTCAGGACAATCTGGTCAACGTCTGGCCGTTTTACGTCCGGTCCAAAAATTATACCGCCGTATTGTGGCCCTTCATGGATTTCGATCCTTACGGCCTGGCGGTGCGCCCCTTCTACAATCAGGAAGGCGACGACTACTCGATCCTTTTTCCGCTGTGCGCCTGGAATCCGGTCGACGGCGAGGGGTGGGTGCTGAACACCGCCTGGGATAAGAATTCCTTCTGCATCTTTCCGCTGGCGGCCCAGACATTCAATGCGGAGGATGGCAATTTGTGGTATACTCCGCTGATTATTCACAGCTGGGACCGGCGCCGGCCGGAAAATGTCTTTGATTTCAACCGGACCGGAACCTTCACCGAGATTCTGCTGGGGTATTACGGCCAATATCAGTGGCGAGACAAAGACGACTGGGACCGGCTGTTCCGCAATGATCCGGCCAATCCTTATCCCGAACCCCTGAAGCGGGAACTGGCTTATCGTTGCGGCCGGGAAGGGTGTCCGGTCCCTGCCGATGTCAGGGAGCTGGAAGCATTCCGGCAGCGGATCTTCGATAATCTGCCGCAAAAGGAAAAGCGTTATTTCGGTTTCTTTCCGCTCTTCCACGTGGCGCGTGAAGGCGAAATGCGTTCGCTCAACGTGATCGGTCCGGTTTTCGGGATGGAATTTTCGCCCGATTGCGACAGCGTCGGGCTGCTGGGCTGGCTGGTCGGCGAGTATGAATCGAAAACGATCGGGTCACCGGTCGGAACGCCGGCGGAAGGCCGGAGTCGCTTCTTCTCTCTGCCGCTGATGTCGCTTTTTCAGAAGAAAACCGGTTATCAGGATACGCCGGAAGTGGCGGCGTTGCGGCAGCTGAATTCCCTGAGCGGCAGAATGCCCTTCGCACGCTATCGCGGCGAAATGGAAACGGAACTGAAAAAGATCGATCCGGCACTGAAACTGCCGGAAACGGTGATCGACCGGAATACGATGCGGCTTTATCTCGAAACGCTGGTCGCCGGCAAGAGTTATCCGACCGAAGCGCAATACTCCGGCGGCTTCCTGCCCCTTTTGCTCTATCATTTCGAACGTCAGGACAACTGGTGGGCGTTGCCGGCGCTGCTGACCGGATACAACGCTTCCGCCGAGAAATCGAATTTCTGGAGCGTGCCGCTGCTGACGTTCGTGACCCGGTCGCCCGATATGGACCTGACGACGGTTCTTTGTCCGGTGGGCTGGTATGGCAAAACCCGGCGGGTCGAGCGCGTCGACAAACAGATCTATTCGCGTGAAACCTTGTGGGCGGACGAGCAGAATACGGTGGAATTCGAGGACCAGTATGCGCTGCTGGGGCTCTTCTATCGGGGCGAGGATGCTTTTTACGTGGCCCGGGAAGGGGTCGATGCCGAAGCGTTGGAAAAAACGCGTTCGTTGCTGCTGAAGCTGGCTCAGGACAAGAGCGCCCTTGATCGCATGGCCGAAAAAATCCGGACCCGCGAAAGCCGCAACACCGCCTGGAAAACCAAAACCAAAATCGAGTATTACCGGCAGCAGATCGAAGTCGAAGAGATTGCGCTGGAGTGGGCCAAATACCGCGAACGGGAGGCAGAATACCAGACCGCGCTGGCGCAGTTGAAGGCTCATTGCGAAACCATCGGCTTCCCGTGGCGTCCGGCGGCGCTGGATACGGTGGAAAGTGCGAAAGCCGAAGTGGAAAAACTGTTTGATTTTGGTGCGGAACTCCGGCGCTGGAACGATTGGGGCAATGGTCTTTTCTGCCGCAGAGAGCGTTATGTCAACGGCGATTACAAGTGGCATATCCTCGGGATTCTGGCCGGCGGCACGAAGAAGGGCGATCAGGAGGATACTCAGGTCCTCCATTTTCTCTACCGCTTCCGCCGCGATGCGAACCGTACCGAGGAGTTGATTTTCCCGTTCATTTCGATTCAGCGTGAGGGCGACGACGAACGGGTGTCCTTCCTCTGGCGGGTCTTCGAGCGGACGGTCAGGGACGGCAAAACCAGCGGCCACATTCTGTTCATTCCCTATGGGAACTGAGGGCGTGTGAGATTTGCGGATGCATGGACCAAGGTCATCAATGATGGCGGGCGCACCAATTGGTGCGCCCGTTTTTGCATATTCGGCCGGAGCCGTAATGAAGAATTGGAATGCCGCGGAACTTATTGCAGCCGGATGCTGAAGAACCGCTTGAGTCCTTCCAGACTAGTGGCCGCCCTGCCGCCGCATACGGTCAGGGCGCGGGCCTCGGTCAGGTCCGGGGAGTAGAACGTGGCCTGGGCGAATTCGCCGCTCAGCTCGATCTGGCCTTGGAGGGGAACATAATGCACCTCGCGGACGACCGGCTCGCCTTGACCCTGAAAGCGCAGATATTCATGGGGGACCGTGGTTTGCCCGGTCGGCATGAAATGCACCACCCAGCCGCCGGCGGCTGCCCGGTAAAGCCGGTATTGCAACATCTCGGGCGCGGTGACCCGGACCGGCGGCGGCGGCAGAAGTTCGGCCGTTTCGTCAAGCACCTGCTTGCGGTTGGCCGCATCATGCAATCGCCGGGGCGTCCAGAAGAACCGTTCCGCCAGCCGGTAAAAACCATTCCCGGCCTGCGGCCGGATTCCGGAAAATTCCACCTGCACCGGAATATCCCGGTTGACGCTCCAGCCCCATTGATCGAAGAAGCGGGTTTTGTCCGGCACCTCGCGGTCGAGCCGCGGCAATTTCTGCGTGATGCCGAAGACTGTCAGCGCGGGGGCTCCGGCCGGATCGCCATGTTCGTCGCGGTTGCCGAAAAGACCGCAGACCAGCAGTGTCCCGCCGGCGGCGCGATATTGCTCGAGCGCGGCGCGTTCCGCTGCGGAGAGGCAATCGCAGTCGCTCAGCAGCAGGAACGGAACGGTTTGCGCATCGGGCACCGTCGGCGTGACCGCGAACGGGAGGTTGCGCAGATAAAGCTCGCGCACCGTGTCGTGAAATCCGGTGGCATAATCTTCCCCGGAGTCGCCGTTGAAGCTGCGCGACGCCGGTGAATAATAGACGCC
Source organism: Victivallaceae bacterium (assembly GCA_036677805.1). Taxonomy (GTDB): domain Bacteria; phylum Verrucomicrobiota; class Lentisphaeria; order Victivallales; family Victivallaceae; genus SIG78. The sequence goes on from JAVBVS010000003.1 coordinate 28,442, forward strand.
GAGCGGGGTGATGTCGGCAAGTTCAAACAGTTCCTGGTGGCGTTGTTCGTATTGGAAGGCCTCCGCGACCATTTCGGGCTCGTCGGGCAGTTTCTTCTGCTCGTCGTAATCGATGCCGAGCCGGGTTTTGTGGCTGGAGATCCAGATGTCGTTGTTGAAGAACCGGTCGAAGCTCCAGATCAGGAACGCTTCATCGGGATAGTAGGCGTAGCCCAGTCCCAGCACCGGCATTTGATTCATCCGGCCGATCGCGTGCTGAAGCATCACTCCGGGAACCCGGCGCGCCATGGAGTGGGGCCCTTCGCCGGTGATGTTGCCGCACATTTCGAGCATCATGGCGTTGAGCGCCGGATACCAGATGGCCATATCGATCGCACAGGCGTCATTGAACTTGTCGGTCGATCCCGAACAGCAGGTGGTGAGCAGCGCACCGGCCGGAATCGCCCGGCGCACGCCGTCCAGAAAGTCCCGTCCCACGGTGTAACGGAACTCCACCCAGCGCCGGAAATCCGGGTTGTCGAAATTGCCCCAGAAACTCCAGTCGGCCGGTCCCGGCAAAGTCCGTCCGGTCAACTGCCGGAAGCTCGACCGGCAGTGTTCGCAGCCGCAGGCCGCCCAGTGGGCATAGCGGCAGACGTCGTCGCTCATCAGTCCGTCAATGCCGGTTTCGCGAAACAACCGCGCGGCATAGGATTGGTAGGCGGCGCGGAAATCGGGGTTGTTCGGACAATAAATCTCGGACTGATAGCAGTCGACGAAAATCGGCGTATCATCATCCACCCGGCGCTCGCGCCAGGAATTGATCGCAGTACCGTTGTAATGCAATTGCGCCGCGACCTCAGCGTCGGGGGTCAGGGGGACATGATGATGGTTGCGCTGAAACGTATGGAGCCTGCCATCCCAGTTGCGCGGACGATGGGTCAGTACGGCGGAGTGGTGGTCCACAACCTTAATGCCGTAGGCGTGGTAGGCGTCGGTCACGAACTTGAGCAGGGTATGGACCGTTTCGAAACAGTAGATGAAGTCCCAGCGGAAATGGAATCCGAAGATCATCACCATTTCCACGCCGGCTTCATGCGCGGCGCGCGCCTTGTCCAGAATTTTCCGTTCGATTCCGCTGTTGGGAAAATCGAGGTCTTCCCAGGTCAACCAATGACTGACGGTACGATAATGCATCATGATTCATTTCCGGCTTCGTTTACAGTAAAAAAATTCCTTATACTGTACCCGCTTTCGGAAGAAATGCCAGTCGAGTCCGGTGCTTTCTTTGAACGGACCTGGGACAAAACAATGTATCTATTTGCTTTGCAGTGTGTTGTTGCGATATTTTTCGCGGTATTCGGTCGGGGCGAGCGCGAAGTGGCGGCGAAAAGTCCGGCTGAAATAAAGCGGGTCTGCGATGCCCACGGCACGGGCGATCCGACCGACCGGGTGCGCGCTTTCACGCAGCATCCGGGCGGCGTTCCGCATCCGGATTTGAGCCAGGCAGGCGTGGATCGGCTCCCCGGTTCGGGAACGGAAAATGGCGTTCAGATAGGCCGGCGCGTAATGCGTCATCGCGCCCAGCGCCGCCAGCGTCAGCGGGGTCCAGTAAAATTCCTCGATATATTTACGGACCTGGGAGACGACATCGCTGTGATAATTGGCGGTGCTGAAGTCGCCGTGGCTCAAGGCATGGGAGATTTCCGCCAGCAGCAGCGACAGGAAGCGTCCGTGCTCCACCGTGTCGGCGCTGGCGCAATGCCAGAGTTCTTCCGCGACCGGTGAAGTTGTATGCAGTCGCTGCGACGACTGGCTGTAGCCGCTTTTGGCGGCATAGGCGGTCTGGTGCAGATTGAGTCCGTCCGGGGCCACCGTAAGCCAGAAGAGCGCGTACGGCGTTTCTTTGTCGAGCCGGTGTTCGGTGTGCTCGGCGCCGCGCAGGAAAACCTGAACCCGGTTCGGAACCGGCCGGGTCCAGACGCCGTTGATGTACAGCGCCAGACTGCCGTACATCGGACGGATGATTTCGACATGGTTCCAGTGCGCTTCCGGCGGATAATAAGGATTGGGAAAGGCGCATCCGGCCGGAAAATCCGGCGCCGGTCGGCTCTCCGGAGTCCGGAATTCGATGCCGCCGTCAACCAACGCATTCAATGTTTTCTCCAGTTCTTCGAAAAACACCGCGAGTCCTTTCGTCAAGTGGTTGGTATTACTATATTATCGCAAATGAAAAAGGCAAATTTTCCTGCTGAATATCCATATTTTAACCTTTATTATCTTTGAAATGTCCATGTCATGCCGATTGCATTCTTTCATTCTCTGCCGTATTTTAATGCCAAACCAGGAAAACCAGGGAGAAAATCATGATGCAGCAGGTGAAATTCGGCACTGACGAGCTGATGGAGTTAATCGATGTATTCAGTGTTTCCGCCGCGGGACAGGCGCGCATCCGCGCCATTCTGGCGGAAGAGGCGCACGAACCCGACGCCGGAAACTTCTTCCGCTACTACAATCCGCGCAGCAAAACCGTTGCGTTCGAGCGGGAATTCGCGGCGCATTCCGGTGCTGCGCATGTGTTGGCGCTCAATTCCGGCACCAGCGCGCTGATTGCGGCGCTGGCGGCGGCGGGCGCGGGGCCCGGCTGCGAGGTGATCGTCCCGGCCTACACCTTTTTCGCCACGGTTTCGGCGGTGGTGGCGGTCCGGGCGATTCCGGTGATCGTCGACATCGACGAAACGCTGACGCTTGATCCGGCGGCGTTCGAGGCGGCGATTACACCCCGCACCAAGGCGGTGATTCCGGTGCATATGCTCGGACTGCCGGCGCAAATGGATAAAATCACGGCAATCGCCCGCCGCCGCAATCTGACCGTGATCGAGGATGCGGCGCAGGCTTGCGGCGGCCGCTTTCAGGGCCGATTCCTCGGTACCTGGGGCGATTTCGGCTGTGTCAGCCTCGACGCCTACAAGGTGATCGGGGCCGGGGAGGGCGGCATCCTGATGGCCGCCGACGAGTGGCTTTTCACCCGCGCCCAGAGCTATCATGACACCGCCGCCTGCTGGCGGCCCGACCGCTACGGCAAAGAACGGCGCGAAGGCGAACTCTTCTGCGGCGAAAACTATCGCATGAGCGAAGTTCAGGCGGCCGTGGCGCTGGCTCAACTGCGCAAACTCGACTGGATTGTCGCCGCGTTGCGGCGCAACAGCGCGCTGCTGCGGGAAAAAATCACCCTGCCGCCGGGCGTCCGCTGGCAGGAAGCGTCCGATCCCGAAGGCGTCTGCGGCTACATGCTGCCGATGCTGTTCGATTCCGAAGAGCACTGCGCCCGGGCGCAGCGCACCGGCGCAGTCGGCGGCAACGCCGGCGATGCCACCCGCGGAGTCCGCAACTGGCACATGGCGTGGCATTGGGAACATATTCTCGGCGAAAAAACCGTAACCGTCGACGGCTGTCCCTTCCATTGTTCGCTGGTCAAGGACCGTCCGCGCTATACCGCCGCCTCGTGGCCGCGCACTCAGGATATCATCCATCGCATGGGCACGATCGCCGTTTCGCAGTTCGACACCGAGTCCGATCTCCTGAACCGGGCCGAATTGATTACGAAGGAGCTGGCCAAATGCTGAAATTGACTCCCCTGATCGATCTCTTTTTCAAAGCAGACTGCTGGTCGGCGCGGGCGGAGAAAATCGCCGCCTGCGGTTATCGCTTCGTCGAAACCTGGCAGGGCGGCGATCCCGCCGTGCTGAAGCAGATGAATGCCGGCGGAATCGAGCTTGCCAGCATTGTGCTCAACTTCGCCGAGGAGGCGGAAATCGCGCCGTGCTGTCCGGCGAATCAGGCGCGTTTTCTCGACCGCATTGACCGCTATGCCGATTACGCCTTGGGCGCGGGCTGCCGCCGCGGAATCGTGACCGCGGGGCAGTCGGTGATGGGGCTGAGTTACACCGCGCAGCGCGCCGCGCTGGTCGAAGCGCTGGCGGCGGCGGGCCAACGGGTGGCGGCGCGCGGCTTCGCATTGAATCTCGAAGCGCTGAATACCGAGGTCGATCATCCCGGCTACCTGCTGAACGATCCGGCCGACGCGATCGCGATCGCGAAGGAAACCGGCTGTCCGAATGTGAAGACGCTTTACGACTTCTACCACATGACGATCATGCGCGGCAACCAGACCGAATTCCTGCGCCACAACATTGACCGGATTGGTCATTTTCACATTGCCGGGGTGCCGGGCCGACATGAACCGGACGCGGGTGAAACCAATTATCCGTTTCTCCTGTCCGAAGTGATGAAACTTGGCTTCGAGGGGCATTTCGGGCTGGAATATTTCCCGGTGCTGGAAAGCGCCGCCTCGCTGAAACAAACCCAACATTATCTGGGAGGCGGAAATGTTTGATCATGCCCGGGCAAGATTCTGGATCGATGACGCATGGCGCGATCTGCCGGCCTCTGGCGGAGCGATCGCGGGGACGGCGCTTCGCTGCCGGAAACGGTTGCGGCGCGAAGGGCCGTGGAGCTTGCTGGAATGGGAATTCACCAACACCGGGACAACC
>JAVBVS010000004.1:0-250316 GCA_036677805.1 Victivallaceae bacterium
AATAGGTGATGTCGTCGATGGCTTCCATGAACTTCCAGTTCAACGCATTCATGGCGGCGTTGAGCGGGAGGCCCTTGACATGCCCGCCGAAATAGAGCACGTTGACCGCCGCCGGATGGTTGGATTTGCCGCCGTTGCCCCACCAGCTTGAGAGCGCGTTGTTGAAATCGAACCAGTAGGCGCCGCCGGGATTGTCGCGGCCGACCAGCTGGCGCGCGGTGGTGTTGACCGTGCCGGCCGACAGCGCCGTGGCCCGGGCGGGATCCGGCCCCCACCAGATGTAGGAAATCTTGGCGGCATTGTCCCAGACTGCGGGCTTGGGCGTGAAATTCGAGGTATCGCTGGGACATTTGGCATAGCGTTCGAGCTGCTGCTGCTTGTCGCCGGGGACGGCCGAGTTGTCGTAGGCCGAGCCGAGGTAGTCGCCGACGATCAGCTTGTAAATCGGGCTGTTGGGTTCATTGGTTGATGCGTCGTGATCATAGGAACCCTTGCCGTCGATGTAGAGTGAGACATAGCCTTGATTGGCGTCGGCGTACATGAAGTTGGCCAGTCCGATCTGCTTGAGTTTGTTGATACAGTTGGCGCTGCGGGCGCGTTCGCGCGCCGCCGACAATGCCGGCAGCAGCATCGCCGCCAGAATCGCGATGATCGCGATTACAACCAACAATTCAATCAATGTGAAATGTTTCCGCATTTTCCCGTTCCTTTCCTGATATTTTGGGCTGCGAAAAAAGGTTTTCATGAAATCGCTTCCTTATTTCTTCCCCGGGCGGATCTGCGCCACGGAATCGCGTTTGAGCAGAGTCGGCATAATCTGGCGGTGGAGGTTGAGCGGCTCGCCGTTCAACAGCGTATTGACACCCTCGAGCACGGCCCGGCCGACTTCTTCGGCCGGATAGCGCACCGTGCTCAGCGCCGGGTGCACGAATCCGGTATAGCAGCGATCGTCGAAACTGACTACGCTCATGTCGTCGGGCAGCCGGAGTTTTTCCCGCCGCGCAAGCTCGTAAAGCATCAGCGCCGTGAGGTCTTTGAAGCAGATCATCGCCGTTGCCTGCCGTTTGCGGTAAACCGTCAGAAAATCGCGGATAATGGCGAATTCATGCTGCCGGTCATTGACCGTTTCGGCCAGCAGCGTCAGTCCGTGCTCGTGAAGAAAATCGCGGGCGCCGCGGTAGCGGTCGCCGAATTCGTTGGCATAGTCGGGCAGACAGAGCGCCGCGCCGATGCGGCGGTGGCCGTTTTCATACAAGTACGCGGCGACGGCCCGTCCGGCGTTGTAGTTGTCGAGCGTGATATAATCGAAGACGTTGCTCTGCGCATTGATCAGGATCACCCCGCGGCAGCGGCTGCGGATGGTGAGCATGGCGCTTTCGTCGTATTCATTGCCGAAGGCGAGCACGACATCATCCGCCTTCACCATATCCGCAAACCCGCCCGGCAGTTTTTCGGCGAAACAAACCTCCAGTCCGGCCCGATCGTCGAGTCCGGCGCGCATGGTTTCGAAAATCGTCCGGTAGATCGGACTCTCGTACATGATGAAGGAGATCAGCGCCACCACCCGGGCGGCGCCGGATCGGGAAACGCCTTCGATCTTCTGCAGCGCGGCTTCGGCCACGTAGGCCCCGCGTCCCTGCCGCTCGAGGATGCCGTCGGCGAAGAGCCCGGACAGGGCTTCGCGCACCGTGTTGCGGCTGACCGCGAACCGTTCGCTCAGGTCGCGTTCGGCGGGCAGCCTGGAGCCGACGGGATAGATGCCGCGCCGGATGTTCTCCAACACCTGCTCCGCCAACGCGGAATGTTTGTAATGAACCTTGGCTTCAACCATGATAATACCGTAAAAGAACCAAGCCGTTTTTCTTTTGGTACCTATATTATACCAAATTATTTGAATAATGTCAAGAGCCGAAGTGAAAAAAGTTTGAAAAAAGCCGGATTGAGGCATTTGCCCGGGCGGGGTGCCGGAGAGTCCACCATGGCGGCGGCCGGATGAAGGCGGGCACGGATATCGCCGGGCGAAAATCTCAACTTTGTAGGATCATACTATTTTCCGAGAGAATTGATCTATGAGTTTGTCGTTTTTTGTGGTATTATTGATAGTGACACGAATGGCGAAGGCTTTATCCCGAGGAAGAAAACGATGAATCATTTGAATTTCGAAGAATATCTCGACAAGGTCCGGGGCTGCTGGGCCGGCAAGAACATCGGCGGGACGCTCGGCGCGCCGATGGAAGGCGAGATGAAGACCCACAACGTCACATTTTACACCCAGGAACTCAACGGCATCCCCGCGCCCAACGATGACCTCGATTTGCAGCTGATCTGGCTGGCGGCGGTCGAGACCCGGGGGCTGGAACAGCTCTCGCCGCGGCTCATGGGCGAATTCTGGGACCACATCATCGCGCCGTGCGGCGAGTACAACAACTGCCGGCTCAACATCGACAATGGCCTGCTGCCGCCCTTGTCCGGCGCGGTCAACAACGATCGCCTCAAATACAGCAACGGCGCTTGGATCCGCAGTGAAATCTGGGCCTGTCTGTGTCCGGGCGCGCCCGATGAAGCGATCCGCTACGCCTATATCGACAGCTGCGCCGATCATTGCCTCGAAGGCATTTATGCCGAAATGTTCACCGCCGCGCTGGAAGCGGCCGCCTTCCTTGAAAGCGATTTCCGGAAGCTCATCGCCATTGCGCTCGGCAAAGTTCCGACCGATTCCAAACTGGCCGCGGCGGTTCAGCTGGTGCTCAAGCGCCACAAGGACGGCGATGATTGGCTGACGGTACGGAACGCGGTGATGAAAACTGTCGACATCGAAGATTACCGGGCGGCGGTCAATCTCGCCTTTGTCGCCATCGGATTGCTCTACGGCGACGGCGATTTCGGCAAGTCGATCTGCACCGCGGTCAATTGCGGCGACGACACCGACTGCACCGGCGCGACGGTCGGAGCGATTTACGGGATTGTTCACGGACGACAGGCGATTCCGGAAAAGTGGCTCGCGCCGATCGGTGAATCGATCAGCACCATCTGCATCAGCCATTTCGGATTCAATTACATCTACGGGTTGCCCAAGACGCTCGAAGCGCTGAGTTTGCGGGTGGCCCGGGCGGCGCTGGCCTCGGCGGCCAATCCGCTGCATCTCCAGTTGATGGCGGAACCCACGATCATCGAACCGGCGTACCGCGATCGTCTGAGCTGCGATGAAGCGGCCAAACGAATCTGGGCGCTGCCGCTTTACTATCTTGAATTCGACCTCGGCTATGCGGTTCTGCGGGTGGAGTACGTCGACGGGCCGATCTGCACGCCGGGCGGCCCGTGCCGGCTGAGGTTCACCATCGGCGATTTGATTCCGGTCAACGTCCAGGTGAGTTTTCGCTGGAAGAACCTGCCGCCGGAGTGGAAGGCCATGCCGGAAATGCTGACGTTGTGCAACCGCTCCGACAGCGATACCACCATCGACGCCGCGCTCATGGTCGGTGAAATGACCGAAACGATGACTTATCTTGAGCTGGAGATTGAACTGCTCGGCCGCCGGGCGCGGCAGATCCGGCTGATTCCCGTCCAGAAGGCCGGAACGGTGTTTTATCCGGTGGGTCTGGAAGGTGAAAAGCCCTATCGCCACCGGATCAAAACCGAAGCCGCCAAGCGTGACGGTCTGCGCTTGACCAACATGATTCCACAACTTTGAATGGATTGCCATCAAACCGAAAGGGACTCGAGAAAATGAAAAAAAGAATCGTTTCCGCTCGCCGCTTTACGCTCATAGAACTCCTGGTCGTCATCGCAATCATCGCGATTCTGGCGGCGATGCTGCTGCCGGCTTTATCCGCGGCCCGCGAACGCGCCCGCAGCGCGAGTTGCATTTCCAAACTCAAGCAGATCGGGTTGGGCGCCTCCATGTACGGCAACGACAGCAAGGGCTGGCTTCCCGGTCAAACTCACGATTGTTGCAGCGGTCATTATGTCTATGGAAATTATGCGCATCAGGATGGGCCTCAATATCCGGTTTTGAGTTACAGCCTTTATTCCGGAGCCTATCTCGGCATCAATCCGCCCGCCAGCATCGACTGGCAGACCGACTGGCGCCAGTTCAAGGAAACTTATCTGATCTGTCCGAGCGATTCGCGGACCCTGGCCGTGGACAATCAGTTCATCAGCTATGGCATGGTCTACTATGATCTGCCGATGGCGAAAGCGCATTACTCCGGCTATGCCGCCAACGTGGAAGACCTGCCGCGCATGCTGATCGGCAAAGACCGTCCGGACAACGCCATCGTGATGGACGTATTTCCGTGCAATCAGTTCAAATCTACCGCCAGTGCGGTCGTCGCCGATTACAACCATCCGGAAATGGTCAATTCGCTGGCGCTGGGCGGACACGTCAAAACCACCACGCTGAAGAAGTCCGCGGCTGCCGGTTCCGCCGAAGCCGCCGACGCCATCTGCAAATACATCGACGGGATTGAGCGATAACCAGACCGCGGCCCGGTTTTCGGCCGGACTTGCCGGACTAAGAAGGAATATGAGATGAACGTAAGAAAATTATGGCCGGCCGTACTGCTGGCGGTCTGGGGCGGTCTGCTGCCGGCCCTGGAAATCAGTTCCGGGTGTCCGATCGTGCTGCCGTCGAACCCCACTCCGCCGGAACAGTACGCCGCGGAAATGACGGCCCGGGTGCTGAGCCGGAGCCTTGGCGGAAAGTTCCCGGTGGTCGCATCGGCCGCCGCGCCACGGAGAACGGGACCGGCGATTCTGATCAATCCGGCGCCGGGAAAGGACGCCTGCGGCCTGGAAGAGTGGACGCTCCGGGTCGATCCGGCAAAAAACATCGTGATTGGCGGCAATCGGATGCGCGGCGTACTGTACGGCGCCTATGAATTTCTGGAACGTTATGCCGGATATCGGCATCTGGCATTGGATTGCGAAATGATCCCGTCCCGGCGGTCGATCACAGTGCCGGACGATCTGGATTTGAAGGGCCGGCCGTTCTTTCCATATCGGCGGGTATCGATGGGGATATGGGGGGAAACCTTCAAGCATTCGCAATTCCTCAGCCACAATCGCCAGCTCAACGACAGCAGCGCGCCGCGGTGGGGGTATTGCCGCTTTACCGGTTCGCCGGGCAGCTGCCACACCTTCTGGCAATATTCCGCCGATTTTCCTCAAGGGCACGATGAGTATTTTTCGCTGGGCGCCGACGGCCGCCGCCAGAAGCCGGTCAACGGACTCGGTCCCGGCCAGATGTGTCTTTCCAATCCCGAGGTCCGGACGCTGGTCGCCGCCGGCATTATCCGGCATATCAAGGCGGACCGGGAAAAAACCGACCGCGAAACACCGGGCGCGCCTTATTACTCCATCTACGATTTGTCGCAAAACGACAATACCGACTATTGCCGTTGTCCCGGCTGTGAAGCGTTGGCGGCGCGTTACGGCGGCCAGTCGGGCGCGATGCTCGACTTCGTCAATGCCGTGGCGCGCGAAGTGGGCAGGCTCTACCCGGAGGTCATGATTCAAACCTTCGCCTATCAATATACGCTGCCGCCGCCGAAAAATATCAAAGCGGAGCCCAATGTGATGATCTGCATCGCCAACATGGGAACGGAATGGTCGAACGGCGGATGGCGTGAATCGATGCGCAGTCTGAACCATCCGAGCAACCGGAAAGCGCTGGAACTGCTGGAAGCGTGGGCCGGCGTCAGCGACCATCTGGAAATCTGGGATTACGGCCTGCTCTACCACGACAGCTTTCCTTCGCCGCAGGTGATGGTTCGGGCTCTGTTTGACAATTTCAAAGTCTACCGGCGTCTCGGCGTCAAGCATGTGTATTACGAATCCGAGGTTTTCGTGCGCCTGCTCGAACCGCAGAATTTCTGCGATCTCAAGAACTACGCCTATGCCAGATTGTCCATTGATCCCGATCTTGACGGCGAAGCGTTGATCGGCGAGTTCATGACCGGATATTTCGGTCCGGCGGCGCCGCCGATGCTGGCGCTGCTCAACGAACTCGAAAAACGCCAGAATGCCGAGCCCGGCGATTTCGGCGCCAAACCGGTGCAGATGCGCGAATATCTCGATGCCGGGTTGTTCCTGAAAGCGGAGGAATTGTTGACCGAAGCCGAACAACTCGCCGCCGGCCATCCCGAAATTCTGGCGCGGATCGGACAGGAACGCTATGCGTTTGATTTCGCCCGGCTCAAGTTGGAGGACAAGCTCTTTCCCAGGCATGATTTTCCGGTCTCCCGGGAAGAGACCATTGCCCGGCTGAAGCGCGCGTCACGGTATCTCTGTGAAAAATATTTCGCGCCGGATTATTACGATCCGATGTTGGCCCGTGATCGCATGATCGAACGCGACGCGACGCGGATCTCGCTGTTGTCCGATTCCGGCGCTATCCCGGATCAATTCAAAACGCTCACCGTGGTCGCCGACTACCCCTGGCAGACCATGGTCACGGGGGTCAACGACCATATGACCATCGAATCCGATCCCGAAGCATATGGCGGCAAAACCGCCCGCTACCTCGGGTTCGGAGAATATGGCGATCATACCAAACCCTTTGAGTTCGGGATTTACGATCAGGCAAATGACAAGCACCTCGGCCGTCTGGAAATTCCGCGCAGTGAAGTGCCGGCCGATGAAAAATATCATTGGTATACGCTGGAAAATGTCCGGATGACCTCGGCCAAATGCCGGATGTGGGCGCACTGGAGCTGGCATGCGACACCCGCGGACATCAGCGGGGTGTTCAATCCGCTGGAACCGGACCGGCGGTATGATTTTCACTTCTCGCTCAAATTGACCGGACCCGATTATGTGCCGGGGTCGACTTCGAAAAATAGCTGTTCGATCGATCGGATCATCGTCACGCGATCGCCCGAGATCAAGCCGCCGCCATTGCCGAAAGAGCTGGCCGGGATTGAAGTGGTCCGGGACTTTACCTGGCCGGATTTCACCATGCCTTCCGGCGGTTGCGTATTGGTCCGGGATGACGATGCCGCGCTGGGCAAGGCGGCGCAGTACATCTGCGCCAGTCCGGAATATGCGGAGAAGCCCTTTGCTTTTGGTGCCTACGACAATAAAACCGGAAAGATCCTGGCGTCGAAAATGCTCGACGCCGCGGAAACGCCGCAGGACGGCAAGTATCACTGGTACAGGCTGTCCGGCGTCCGGCTGACGCCCGATGTCCGTTTCTTCGGCCACTGGGACTGGAAGCTGACGCCGATGGATCTGAATACGGCATTCAATCCGGAACATCCGGAAAGAGTCTGTGACATCTATTTGTCGGCCAAGCTGGAGGATGGCGCCTTTGTCAAGGGGACCGGCCGGCCGGGCAAGGCTTCGATCGACCGGGTGATCGTCGTATTGTCGAAACCCGGGAAAAAGCAGTAGATTCAGGAGGACGCGTTGATGGTGGAGTTTCTGGATCGGCGGTTTCGGCGTTATCAATCGCCGGTACGCATTGTCGCCGCCTGCGGGGCGGTCAATCCCGCGGTGTTGCTGGCACGGGCCGGATTGCAGCCTTCGACTCAGGCGCGCACCGGAACCTGTCTGCCGCCGGGCGGGACGTTGCTTCTGGATTACGGTTGCGAATATTTCGGCGGGGTGCGTCTGATTACCGGGTATACCGGCAGTGATTTTCAGCATGAAGCGCCTTACCGGATCAGGCTTACCCTCGGCGAATCGGTTTCCGAGGCGCTGGGGACGCCCGACAATCAACACGCGATTCACGATTTCACCGGTGTCGCGCTGCCCCCTATGGGACGGGCGGAATTCGGCCAGAGCGCGTTCCGGTTCGTCCGCCTCGAGAACCTCGAATCGGAGCGATCGTTCGAATTGCTCGAGGCATCGCTGGCGGCGACCGGACTCGATCTGGAGCATCGCGGCCGCTTCGAATCCGACGATCCGCGGCTGAACGACATCTGGCGCGCCGCGGGGCGCACCGTACATTTGTGCATGCAGGAGAAGCTCTGGGACGGCGCCAAGCGCGACCAGCTGGTATGGATGGGAGACATGCACCCGGAGCTGATGGCGATTGCCGCGATTTTCGGCAAGGTGCCGGTGGTCGAACAAAGCATGGATTGCGTCCGCGACGAAACTCCGCTGCCGGAATTCATGAACCGGATGCCGGGTTACTCGCTGTGCTGGGTGCTCTGCCAATATGATTGGTTCCGCCATTACGGCGACCGGGAGTATCTGGAAAAACAGCGAAGCTATCTCAATGGACTGCTCGATCTGTTCTGCCGCAAGGTCGAAGACCATGAGGCGCGTTTCATTGAACACAATACCTTCATCGATTGGGCGCATGCCGAGGAATACGACATGACCGCAGGCGGTTTTCACGCCCTGATGGTCCGGGGGCTGGCGGCGGGCCGCGAACTGGCGCTGATTCTGGATGAATCGGCTCTGTCCGGCCGGCTGGAGCGGGCATTGGCGCGGCTGCGGCATTGGCCGGTGAACTGCGGCGCAGCCAAATCCGTCTGTGCCGCCCGGGTGCTGGCGGGATTGGAAGAGCCGGGCGCGGCCAATGCAAACAAGTTGAGCCGCGAGCCGCTGCGGGGCATGTCGCCGTTTCACGGACTCAACCTGTTGGAGGCGCGGGCATTGGCCGGGGATGAACCCGGGTGTCTGGCTTTGGTCCGCGATTACTGGGGGGCGATGCTCGACCTCGGGTCGACTACGTTCTGGGAACATTTCGACGTCGACTGGATTCACGACGGCGGGCGGATTGACGAATTGCCCGATCCCCGGCTTCACGACATTCATCGGGAATACGGGCGCTGCTGTTTTCGGGGCTGGCGCAACAGCCTCTGTCACGGCTGGGGCGCCGGCGTCGCCGCATTCATGAGCCGCTACATTCTCGGATTCAACATCATGGAGCCCGGCTGCCGCCGGATGGCGATCGTGCCGCATCTGGGGCATCTTCGCGAAGTTGCCGGATCGCTGCCGACGCCTTATGGCGACATCCGGGTACGCCATGCCCGGCGACCGGACGGTTCCGTGGCGACCGAAATCGATGCCCCCGGTGAAATCGCCGGCACCGCATTTTCGGCGCGGTGAACGAAATTTCGGCCGGTTTCCGGGGTCGGACCGGGATTACGGACTTGACAGGAAGGGGTTTCCGGCGTATTCTTTATGCGGGACGCGAAGGCCGGCAGCGGAAGTGCTCCGAGGTCGGCCGGAGCGGAGAGCGAAAGCGTGGAGCGCCGATGGAGATTTTCAAATACAAGGGCGCGGATTATTTTCCGAACCCGATTCCCCTGAACGTGACCCGCGGCTACGGCAGCAGTCGGCGGTCGGTGCCGGTGCATACCCATGATTTCGTGGAGCTGGTGTTCGTGACCCAAGGGTGCACCATCCATACCGTCGGCGGCGGGGCCGACGGCAAAACGGTTTCCTACGGCTTGTTTCCGGGCGATGTCTTCGCGGTCATGCCCGGCGAATGGCACGGGTACGACAACTCCCAGAATATCCGCTACTTCAACCTCATTTTCGATCCCGCGCTGACCGCTCCGGAATGGCCGACGCTGAGCCGGCTCAGCGCCTGGAACGCGTTATTCGGACGCAGCGGCGAGCCGCGCAGCAAAATTCACCTGCCGCTTCATGAACGGCGCCAGGCCGAACTGGTTTTGCAGCGCATCATCTCTGAGCTGGCCCGCAAGGCCGAGAATTACGAACTCTGCGCCCGGTCGGCGTTGCTGGAATTTCTGATCATCACCGGGCGCAACCGCAGCTGCGCCCACAACATCACCAACAAGGAGCAGTGCGGCAATCTGATGCGCACCATCGCGCTGCTCGAGCAGCATCCCGAACGGCCGCATCGGGTCGAAGAGCTGGCCCGGGCCGCGGGCATGTCGCCGTCCCTCTATTTCCTGCGCTTCCGACAGGTCACCGGGTTGCCGCCGATGGGCTATCTGGCGGCGCTCCGGCTCGAAAAATCCTGTCTGCTGCTGCTGGAGAAGCCGAATTCGGTGGGCGAAATCGCGCTGCAGTGCGGATTCTGCGACAGCAATCATTTCATCAAATCCTTCCGCGAGCGCTTCGGCCTGACCCCGGCCCGCTATCGCAGCCAGTTTCGGCACCTGCCCTACCCCGGCCAGGACGTCGGAGAGTGATTGCGCAACAGGAGCTTACGGATCGCGATCCCCCTGAAAAAAAGGAACCCCGTCTGCCGAATTAAGACAGACGGGGCGCAACTTTCTCGCAGCACTTGCTCCTCTGCTATTAAGTTTACTATAAATTCGAGAAAAATGCAACTGAATTTCTTGAAAAAATCGAAAAATTCACAATTTTTTTACGAATTTCGATAAACTTTGCCGAAAAACAGCAAGTATCTTTTAGAGAATTCATTTTGTTTGCCGCGAGGCGTCAAATCGAGAGCATCTGCGCGACCACCTTGTCGGCCAGCGCCTGGTCCGGCAGCACCAGATCGGGCAGCCGCGAAAATGGAATCATCTCCACCGTGCAGGGTCCGGTGTAGCCGATTTTCGCCAGCGCGGTCTTGACCGAATCGAAATGAACCTCGCCCTTCAGCAGGTCGTCGCCGAAGCCGTGGAGTCCGCCGGCGCAGTCGCTTTCGGCGAAGTTCTTGAAATGAACCGCCTTGATCCGGGAGCCGAGGATGGCGATGTAATCCTCCGGGCGGCCGATGTAGCAGCAGTTGCCGACGTCGAAGTAGATGCCGATCCACGGCGACTGGAAACTGTCGAGGTAGAACTTCCACTCCATCGGCGAAAGCAGAAAGCGGTTCCAGACGTTTTCCAGCGCCATCGCCACCTTGAGTTTTTCTGCCAGCGGCAGCAACTCCCGGAGTGAAGCCTGCGACTGGTCCCAGGCGGTCTGATAGTCGACCACCGGACGCGACGGATCCCAGGCGACGCGGGTCGCGGCGGGCACCATCAGGACGCACTCCACGCCGAGCCAGGCGCCGATCTGGAGATATTTGCGGCTGAAATCGAGGGCCTGCTGACGTTCGGCCTCATCGCCGGTGCCGAGCGACAGGCCCCAGTAGGCGCCGGTGGCGAGGGTGCGCAAGCCGACGTTTTTACTCTTGGCATAAGCCGCGATTTTCCGGCATTCGGCTTCGGTGATGTCGATTTTGACCGCGTCGCCGACAGTGAGTTCGACGCCGCAGAGGCCTTTGGCCGCGGCGTAATCAATGAATTCAAACGGGCTTTTCCGGCCGTCGAAACCGCCGTAAACCCAGTAATTGAGCGCTTTGTACATGGTCTGTCTCCTGTGTCCGGGAACCGGATTGTTCAATATTTCAGTACGACGGTTTTTCCGGCATTGGCGGATTCTTCTTCCGCCATGATCATCTTGAACGAGTCGATGATCTCGCCGAGGTTCTGGTACTTGTCCGGCGTCACGTTGTCGCGGACGCAGTTGACGAAGTAACTCAGCTCCTGGTGCCAGCCGGTCGGGAGCTTGGCGTCGGCGACCGCCGGGGTTTCCACGGTGCCGTTGTTCCAGTAAATCTTGTACCCTTCGGCCATCATCCGCACGGTGGCTTTTTCGCAGATCAGCTGGAAGCTCATTTCAAACGGCACGGCCTTGGTCGCGCACCAGCCGCCCTGCGCGGTCACCAGCGACCCGTCGCCGAAATCGTAATTGACCACCACCTGATCGTAGGCGCCCTGCTTGTTCCAGATGTTTTTGACCCCGAAGGCGGTCACCGCGCGCGGGCGGCCGAAGAAATAGCGCACGGCGTCGCAGTCATGGAGATGCAGATCGAGCAGTGCGCCGCCGGCGAGATCGCCGTCGGCGAACCAGTTCTGCCAGGCGTTGCCGTCGACCGTCGGCGACAGGCGGCGGAAATCGGCGCTGTAGAGCTTGCCGAACTTGCCGGCCTTGAACATGGCGGCCGCGTGATAATATTCAGGCCAGGCGCGAATGCACATGCCGACATTGAAGAATTTGCCGCTTTTCTTGACTGCGGCTTCGATTTCGCGCATCTGGTCGAGATTGCGGCAGAGCGGTTTTTCGGAGAATACATGGATGCCGGCGGCCAACGCGGCCAGAATGATCTCCTTGTGCCAGGGCGTGGGCACGCAGATGTCGATCATGTCGATGCCGCCCGCGGCGATCATGGCCTGCGCCGTTTCATAGGTTTTGACGCCGCTGAAGTCGAACGGCACGCTGTTGTCGTAATTGCCGATATTGCCCACCACCTTGCTGATGTCGCCGGCGCGCTTGGCCGCGTCGACGTCGGCGACCGCGACCACCCGGCAGCCGGGCAGCTCCGAATAAATCCGATAATGAGTCGATCCCATGAAACCCAAGCCGGCGAGTCCGATCCGTATCTCTTTCATGCCATTGCCCTTTCTGTGTGACGGGAACGCAAATCTGCGCCCGCTATAAAGATAGGACGGTTTCCGGATTTTGTAAATGGATTATCGCGCAAAGACATGGACTTTTCTGCAAAACTTTGCAGGAAAGCGTCATGGCGAGCCTTTGCCGGCTGCGCGGCGCGGTGTGCCAGCGGGACAAGGCGGTGTGACAAAATGGCACGGTGGTGTCACGGCAAGCGGACCCTCAGCCGGTGTGGCGATGGGATATTCAAGCTCAAAAAACGATTTTCCGGGTTCGTTTTTTGAAATTGGCACGCATATTGCTCTATCCATGACATCCATATTTTTTCGGGATGCGGAATTCATTCGGTAAGAATCATATCATATAACAAGGAGCAACCATCATGAGTAAAGTTCTCGGTATCGACCTCGGGACCACCAACAGCTGCATGGCGGTGATCGATCACGGCGAAGCCAAAGTCCTGCCGAACGCGGAAGGCATGCGCACCACGCCGTCCATTGTCGCTTTCACCAAAACCGGCGAACGGCTGGTCGGGCAGACCGCCAAGCGTCAGGCGGTCACCAATCCCAAACAGACTATTTTTTCGATCAAGCGGTTCATGGGGCGCAAGTATGAAGAAGTCTCCATCGACCGCGGCCGGGTGCCGTATGAAGTGACCAAGGCCGCCAACGGCGACGCTCACATCAAGATCGGCGACAAGAGCTATTCGCCGCCGGAAATTTCGGCGATGATCCTCCAGAAGCTGAAAACCGACGCCGAGGCCTATCTCGGCGAGGAAGTCAAGCAGGCGGTGATCACGGTGCCGGCCTACTTCAACGACAGCCAGCGCCAGGCCACCAAGGACGCCGGCAAGATCGCCGGACTGGAAGTGCTGCGCATCGTCAACGAACCGACCGCGGCCGCGCTGGCCTACGGGTTGGACAAGCAGGGCGATGAAACCGTTGCGGTTTACGACCTCGGGGGCGGAACCTTCGATATCTCGATTCTGGAAATCGGCGACGGCGTCTTTGAAGTGGATGCCACCAACGGCGATACCCATCTCGGCGGGGACGACTTCGACCAGGCGGTGATCGACTATCTGGCCGAAACCTTCCAGAAGGAAAACGGCGTCGACCTGCGCAAGGATATGCAGGCGCTGCAGCGGCTCAAGGAAGCGGCCGAAAAGGCCAAGTGCGAATTGTCGAGCAGCATGTCGACCGACATCAATCTGCCGTTCATCTCGATGAATCAGGACGGCCCGGTGCATATGAACATCACCCTGACCCGGACCCAGCTCGAAAAACTGGTCGACGGGCTGCTGGGCCGGACCAAGGCTCCGTGCGAAAAGTGCCTGGCTGACGCCAAGGTTGAGAAATCCGCCATCAAGGAAGTGATCATGGTCGGCGGGATGACCCGCATGCCCAAGGTGCAGGAAACCGCCCAGCAGATCTTCGGCAAGGAACCGCACAAGGGGGTGAACCCCGACGAAGTCGTCGCCTGCGGCGCGGCCATTCAGGGCGGGGTGCTCAACAAGGAAGTCAACGACGTGGTGCTTCTGGACGTGACTCCGCTGTCGCTGGGGATTGAAACCATGGGCGGCGTGATGACCAAGATGGTCAACCGCAATACCACGATTCCGCATCGCAAGAGCGAAATCTTCAGTACCGCCGCGGACAGCCAGCCTTCGGTTGACATCCACGTCTTTCAGGGCGAACGCGAAATGGTTGCCGACAACAAGCGCATCGGCAACTTCCGGCTCGACGGCATTGCGCCGGCGCCGCGCGGCGTGCCGCAGATCGAAGTCACCTTCGACATCGACGCCAACGGCATTCTGCATGTGACCGCCAAGGACCTCGGCACCGGCAAGGAACAGGCGATCACCATCACCGCCTCCAGCGGTTTGAACGAGCAGGAAATCGAGCGCATGGTCAATGAGGCCAAGGCGCACGAAGCCGAAGACAAGGCGGCCAAGGAAAAGGTCGAAGTCCACAACCGCGCCGACAGCATGGTCTACCAGGCCGAAAAGCAGCTCAAAGAGCTCGGCGACAAAGTCGATCCGGCGCTCAAGAGCGATCTCGAAAGCGATATCGCCCGGATCAAAAAGCTGCTGGAAGCCAACGACACCGAAGCGCTGAAGAGCGCGGCTTCCGACTTCGAGCAGAAGCTGATGAAGCTCGGGGAAGAGCTCTACAAGCAGCAGGCCGCCGGCGCCGCCGGGCAGGCCGCGGGCCAGAATCCGGGCGCGGCGCCGGGCGCGGAAGCCGGCGGCAAGAAGTCCGATGACGGCGTGGTCGATGCCGAAGTGGTCGATTGATCCGGTCAAAAACTCCAGGATGGTCCGGACGGGGGAACGCTCCCGCCCGGGCGGTCCCGGATTTTTATTGAAACAATAAAAAAAACCTTCAACACCAGAAACCAAAGAAAGGAAAGTTGAAAATGTCCAAAGTCAACATCAAGCCGCTGGGCGATCGCGTCCTCCTCGAAATCTGCGAAGTGGCCGAACAGGTCAAAGGCGGCATCGTCATTCCCGACACCGCCAAGGAAAAGCCCCAGGAATTCAAGGTCATCGCGCTCGGCACCGGCAAAAACGACGACAAGGGCAAGAAAATCCCGTTTGACGTCAAGGTCGGCGATATCGTGTTGACCAGCCGTTACGGCGGCACCGAAGTCAAAGTCGACGGCAAGGAATACAAAGTCGTCAATTCCGAAGACATCCTCGCAATCGTCGGCTGACCCGGCGCGCGACTCAGAACCGCAATCCAATCAAATCAACAAGGAGTTGAGATATTATGGCCAAACAACTGATTTTCTCGGATGAAGCGCGTCGCGGCGTGCTCGAAGGCGTCACCTTGCTCTCCAAGGCGGTCAAAGCCACGCTGGGCCCCAAGGGCCGCAACGTCGTGCTCGACAAGAAATACGGCGCTCCCACCGTGACCAAGGACGGCGTCACCGTCGCCAAGGAAATCGAACTCAAGTGCCCCTTCGCCAACATGGGCGCGCAGATGGTCAAGGAAGTCGCCAGCAAGACCAATGACGTCGCCGGCGACGGCACCACCACCGCGACCGTTCTGGCCGAAGCGATTTACCGCGAAGGCCTCAAGAACGTCACCGCCGGCGCCAACCCGATGGAACTGAAGCGCGGCATCGACAAGGCCGTCGCCGTGATTACCGACGAACTGACCAAGATGAGCAAGAAGGTCAGCTCGCGCGAACAGATCGCCCAGGTGGCGACCATCTCCGCCAACGGCGACACCACCATCGGCGACATCATCGCCGATGCGATGGATAAAGTCGGCAAGGACGGCACGATCACCGTCGAAGAAGCCAAGACCATGGAAACTACGCTGGAAGTGGTCGAAGGCATGCAGTTCGACAAGGGCTATCTCTCGCCTTATTTCGTGACCAACGCCGAAGCGATGGAAGCGGTGCTCGAAGACTGCTACATCCTGATCAACGAAAAGAAGATCAGCAACCTCAATGACATGCTGCCCCTGCTCCAGGCCGTGGCCAAGGAAGGCAAACCGCTGCTGATCATCGCCGAAGACGTCGAAGGCGAAGCGCTCGCGACTCTGGTCATCAACAAGATGCGCGGTACGCTCAACATCTGCGCGGTCAAGGCGCCGGGCTTCGGCGACCGCCGCAAGGCGATGCTGCAGGATATCGCGGTCCTGACCGGCGGCACCTGCATCACCGAAGACCTGGGCATCAAACTTGAAAACGTCACCGTCAAGGATCTCGGCAAGGCCAAGCGGGTGACCGTCGACAAGGAAAATACCACCATCGTCGAAGGCGCCGGCAAGGTCAGCGCGATCGCGGGCCGTGTTGCTCAGATCAAGCGGGAAATCGCCGAAACCACCTCCGATTACGATCGTGAAAAGCTTCAGGAACGGCTGGCCAAGCTGGCCGGCGGCGTCGCGGTGATCAAGATCGGCGCGGCGACCGAAACCGAAATGAAGGAAAAGAAAGACCGCGTGGACGATGCGCTCCATGCGACCCGCGCCGCGGTGGAAGAAGGCATTGTCGCCGGCGGCGGCGTGGCCCTGATCCGCGCGGCTCAGGCGGTCGAAAAGATGAAGCTCGCCGGCGATGAGGTCGTCGGCGCCGGTATCGTCGTGCGCGCCAGCGCCGAACCGCTGCGCCAGATTGCCGCCAACGGCGGCTACGAAGGCAGCGTCGTGGTTCAGAAGGTGTTGGGGATGAAGGGCAACGAAGGCTTTGACGCCGCGGTCGGCGAATATACCGACATGCTCAAGGCCGGGATCATCGACCCGAAGAAGGTGGCGCGTTATGCGTTGCAGAATGCCGCGAGCATCGCGGGATTGATGCTGACCACCGAATGCCTGATCACCGACATCAAGGAAGAAAAGGAACCGGCCATGCCCGCCGGCGGCGGCATGGGCGGTATGGGCGGCATGGGAGGCATGGGCGGCATGATGTAATGCCGTTCGGGCCTGCCCGATAAGCTGTTCCGATATCCCGGCTGCGGAAGCGATTCCGCAACCGGGATTTTTTTTCGGGGTTGGAACTTGCCCGGGGTTGAAGAATCGATGATGCGATGCTACATTATACGAAATATTTTTTTATCTCCCGGTCGTTTTCCCGGAGCCTGCTTGAATTCATGAACGATCACCCGGTGCCGTCGGCTTCGCGCGCGAAAATGCGAAGTTTTCTGTGGTTTCTGCTGCGCCTGGGGGCGGCCGGCGGATTGATCTTCTGGCTGGTGCACACCCATCTCGGAGAATTCCAGACTGCTTTCACCCGTTTGAGTTACGCCTGTCTGGCGCTGGCGTTGTCCATTTATGCCGGCCAGGTGCTGATCGGCGCCCGGCGCTGGCGGGCGCTGCTGAAAATCGCGGGCTTCGAAGTGACTGCGTTTGAAGCGACCGAGCTGACCCTGAAGGCCAGTTTCTGCTCGTTGTTCATTCCCGGCGGGCCGCTCGGCGGCGATGTCGCCAAGATCGGATTTCTGGCGACCCGGACGGCCCGGGGAGAACGGTTTGAAAGCGCGCTCACGATCCTGATGGACCGGATCGTCGGAATGGTCGGATTGTTCGTGCTGGCGCTGGTGCTGCTGGTCTGGAAGCTGCCGCTTTTTCTGAATGTGGAAATTCCGGGCGTGGCGTTGAATCACGGCTGGCGGATTTGCGGCGTGGCGTTGCTGGCCGGGGTTTGCGTCGGCGGTCTGGCGGCGATGCTGGCGTTGTTTTTTCACGCCACGCTGCGGCGGATCGGGTGGATCGACCGGCTGTTCCGGCTGGGTGACCGCTGGAGCCGGGGGATGGTGACGCGGTTGACCACGCTGTTCGATTGTTACGCCCGCAGCTGGAAGGCATTGACTTTCTGGGCGCTGATTTCGCTGGTGTTCATCCATTATGCCAATGTGGTGGCGGTTTATGCCGTGATCGCGGGGCTGGGCGTGACTCATTTCGCGCCGGTCACGGTGGCGGCGGCGGTGGTGGTCGGCAACATCGCCGGACTGCTGCCGGTGACGCTGTCCGGGCTGGGGTTGCGCGATATGGTAATCTGCTCGCTGCTGGCGGCCGGCGGAGTGCCGGATCAGGCGGTGATTCCGCTGCTCTACTCGGCGGTGATCATCCTGTTCAATTTGCTGGCCGGAGGGGTCTTTCTGTACGATGCGTCAAGCCGGAAACATTCGGGACGGCATAACTCATGAATTTCAGCGAACAATTGGAGATGAATTTCAACTCCCCTTCCGGCAATCGTTTCCGCAACTGCCTGGATCACGGGATTTTCACGGTGCTTTTTGAACATTCCGCGCCCGGTGCGGAGCTGCCGGATGAGGAGGCCGCGCCGCGTCTGGCCGTGCTCGAACAAGCCGCGCTGGGCATTGCCGAGCTGCCCTGTGCTCTGGCGCTGACCGACCGCTACTGGTTCACCTCGGGCCGGCGCGCGGTCGATTATGCCGCGCTGCTGCCGGAAAATCGGCGCAACAGCCACGTGGTCTACCTCAGCGGACGCGACGCCTCGCCGAGCGAAATGCGCGGCATGATCGCGGCGGCGCGCAGCGCCAATCTGGCCAACGTCGTGGCGGTGTCCGGGGATCGCCATCCGGGGGAAAATGCCCGGGCGACGCGGCGGCGCCATTTCACCGAGAGCGTGGTGACGTTGCGGCAGCTGGCCGGCTCGCCGGCGGCCGAAAACTTCTTTCCGGGCGGGACGATCAATCCGCATCTTTACCATGCGCCGGGACTGTATGCCGCGTTGTTCAAGATGGTGAAGAAGGTCCAGTTCGGCGCCCAGTTCATCGTCACTCAGGCGGGGTTCGATATGGCTCAGCTCGATGCGCTGCGCCGGTTCATGACCGAGCGGTCGCTGTATTATCCGCTGGTGGCGCGGCTGATGCTGTTGACGCCGGAGCGGGTGGAGAAAATCATGGCCGGGGCGCTGCCGGGAATCACCATTTCGGAGGATTTCCTGGCGATTTTGAACAAGGAGCTGAGCTTTTCCGCCAGCCAGTTCGAAGCGGCGCAATATCGTCGGCTGGAGCTTCAGGCGGCGGGCTGTCGTTTGCTCGGCTACAGCGGCATTCAGATTGCCGGCGTCGAATCGCCGGAAAAAATACGGATTGCCGCCGAGCGGGTGCGTGCGGCGCTCCAGGAGTTCACCAGCCTGAGCCACTGGGTCGACGAATACAAATTCTATCTGGCACGTTCGGATATGGCGCGCGCGGACGAGCAATTCTATCTGTATCAGCATCTGCTTGATCCGGCGGCGGAGGCCGATGACGGCCGCCCCGATGCGACGGAATTCGAACCGCCCGCCGCCGGGTGGATGGAGCGTTTGCGCGAACGGGCGGCGCGATTTTTCTTTCCCGACGCCCTGTCCCAGCCGGCTGAGGAGCGGCGCTGGCTCAAGCGGCTGCTGGCGGGCTGCCGTCACTGCCGTTGCTGCCGGTTGCCGGAAACCGAATTCGTCTGCCCGGAGCGCTGCCCGAAGCGCCTGTCCAACGGGCCCTGCGGCGGCGTCCGCCACAACGGCTGGTGCGAGGCGGGCAACTTTCCCTGCATTCACCTCAAAATCTGGGCCCGGGCGGAGCGGCGCAAGGAGTGCGATGCGCTGGAAACCGGCTTCGTCGGCAACGGGGAGTAAAGTTTGGAACCGAAACCCTATTTGCCGGGCGCGTAGATCACGAATGCCTTGGCATAGGCGCATCCGGACCGCAGCCTGACTTTATGCGGCAGGTTGGATTTCATGTAAACCGTGGACCCCGGATGGAGTTCGATGCGGTTGGCGTCGTCGGAAATGAAGCAGTCGAGTTCGCCTTCCAGGAGCACGAAGAATTCTTCATGGTCATGCATCAGGAACGGGCGGGCTTCGTCGGCGGGGCGATATTCGATCACGAAGGGCTCGAGCCGGCGGCCGATCTGCTCGTAGGCCAGGGCAAGGTAGCGCATGCCGCAACGCTCGCTGTCGTTGCGCCGGATTTCTTCACCGGAATCGAGCGTGCCGACGGTATATTCCGGGGCGGCGGCGTCCGGGGTGAAAATGCCCGAGAGCGGCACGCCGAGCCCGGCGCTGATCTTGTTAAGCGCTTTCAGCGACGGCGTGAGCCGGAAATTTTCAACCTGTGAAATGAAGCCTTTGGTGAAGCCGCTTTTGGCCGCCAGCTGCTCCAGAGTGAGATTCTGTTCCAGCCGGAGGCGGCGGATGGTTTGCGAAATTTGCAGAAGATCCATGGCGGAGCGATCCCGGATTGCGGTTTGGTTTCAGGTTTATGGTTAATATACCGCGGCCCGGATGTTTGTCAAGGCGTCGGGGCCGATTCAGTCCCAGAACAACACCTTCAAGCCGATGAAGATCAATACCGCGCCGCCGAGGATGTTGCAGCGGGCGCCCAGCAGATGCCCGGATGCGCGCCCCAGCCAGCCGGCGCCGGCGGCCAGCAGCGCGGTCACGACGCCGATGGTCGTCGCCTCCAGCCAGATGTTCGGCCGGTTCAGGCAGGCCAGACTCACGCCGACGACCAGCGCGTCGACGCTGGTGGCGAAAGCGAGTACGGTCAGCTGACGCAATCCGAAAACGGGAGGCGTTTTGCAATCGTGCTCGAAAATCATTTTGCCGCCGATGGCGAGCAGCAGAACCGCGGCGACATGGCTGCCGTAATCCTGAACTTGGCAGCTGACCATCTCGCCCCCCAGCCAACCGATAACCGGCATAACCGCCTGAAAGCCACCGAAGAACAGGGCGCACAGCAGGATGCGGCGCCAGGTGAATTCCCGGCGCTGGACCGCGCCGAGCGCCGCGGCCACCGCCGTAGCGTCCATCGCGAGGCCCAGGGCCAGGAGCAGGGTTTCCGGAAAATACATGACAACCTTTCAGAATTTTGCGATAAAACGGTTTTAATATAGCAGAGGTGAGGGCTTTTTCAATTGGAAGGTTTGTTTTTTATCCGTTCCAGCGGTATATTTTAAAGAATACAGGAGTCATCGGGAGATCGGGAATGCTGGAACATTTGCAGTTGGACGAAAAAGCGCGCCGGCGGCTTGAGCCGCATTGGGCGCAGTCATTGCGGGATTTTGACGGCCGGATTCCGCAATTTCTTGAGGACGGGTATTTGCTGGAGGCCATGGCGCTGGCCGGAATTCCCGAGGAGTGCCGCGGCGAGGTGCTTGCGGCGGCGGCGGCGGTCCGGGCGAAGCGGACGCTGACCGTCCTGGCGTGGCATGTGCACTATATGTTGATCCATGAAGAGGATTGGCTGGGCGATTATCCCGATGTGGCGGAATGCGATTCCGGCATGTTCTATCTGCTGGCGGCGCTGGCGCTGGCCGGTCCGATCCGGGAAAGTTTCCGGCAAAAGGGCATCCCCGACGAATATCTCGACTGCTGCCGCCGCATTGAGGGTTATCGCCGGACCTACCTGGCCGGTTACGGCCGGAACGGCCTCAACAAAACCCAGATTCACTGGATCCGCCACTACTATAAATTGCGCTGTTTCCGGGTCGGGCGGCTCGAATACATGCCCACCTCCAACGCTTTGTACAATATTCAGGTTTTCCGCCACCGGACCGACGGCCGGATTCAGGCGCTGAGCGGCGATGCCGCCGGGCGTTTCGACCGCGAGGGCTGGCGGATGCTTCAAGCGGAAGACCCGGCGCGCGCCGTGATATCCGGCGGTTATGTGATGACTCCGGAACGGATCGTCGGCGTCGGGTTCCGGCCGAACGGGCGGGCGGCGCTGGAACCGGTGACTCTGGAGCTGCCCGAATGGGAGCGGGTGCTGGGTCCGGATGACCCGGTGCTGGGCTTGCATATCCCCGAAGGGGGGGCGATGACGCCCGACAAATGCCGGGATTCGCTGGTCCGGGCGCCGGCATTTTTCGACCGTTATTTCCCGGAACTCAAGCCGAAGGCGGTCTGTTGCATGTCGTGGATTTTCTGGCCTTGGTATCAGGAGGTGATCCCGGAATCGAATATCGCAAAGTTCCAGCGGATGCTTCATTTGTATCCGTCGCCGTCCGCGGGGAACGACGGCGAATACTTTATTTTCGGCCGCGCCGACAAGCGTTATGACGAGTATGGGCGCGACAATTCGATGCGCCGGCTGTTGCTGAGTCTGCTGGAAGCCGGGAAACCGCTTCGGGCGGGGGGCATGTTTCTGCTCCGGGAAGAAATCGAACGGCTCGGGCCGGCGGTGGCGCGGTAGTGCCGGGCTGCGGGAAAATTGGTTTTTTCCGGAAAATGTTGTCGCGGCGGATGAATTTGTCCGGCAAGTGCTTGTAAATCGAAAAACAGGCGCTACATTTTTCGGGATGCGTTTGAAAAGAGTCTGATTGCAATGGGAAAGAACACGAATCGATGGACAACTGCTACTCTCTGCCCGGCGCCCTTTGGATCGGGGGCCCCGGCAACACGCTGAACCGCCAATCTTTCGCCGTCCGGAAACCGCTCGCTGCGGCGTGGTTGACCATCGTTGCCGATCGTCACCACTATGCCCGCGAATCGTGGATGCTGTCGCCGGAGAGTCAGGACCCCGGCAACTGGCTTCTGGGCGGAAGTTTTCTCAAATACCGCATTTTCGTCAACGGCGTTCTGGCCGGGGCCGGGCCGTTTCGGGCGATCGGCGGCAACAGTTCGGTGCTGCACCGGTTTGACCTGCGGTCTTTTCTGACGGCGGGGGAGAATGTGCTCGGAATTTTCTCGCGCGGCGAGGCCAAGGGATTCGCGCTCGCGCTCGAATTGCAATACGAAGACGGAACGAAGGAGACGCTTTGCAGCGATGGCGATTGGCGCCAGTGCAATGTGAATGAGGTTTATTGCCCGGTCTGCTGGGAACGGCAGTCGCTGTCGCAGGACTTCAAGGGCGGCCCCGGTCCCGGCGAATGGTACGAACACATCGACGGCCGGCGCTGGCCCGACGGCTGGCATGCCCCCGGGTTCGATGCCGCGGCGTGGCCGCAGGCGGAAACCTTCGGCGCGGTGACCGAAACCCTGGAGATGCCGGGGCTGGCCAACTACCAACCGGAGGCGGTGGCGCCCACGGTGATCAAAAAATTCGGTCCCGGCCATTACTGGATCGATTTCGGGCGCGAAGTGTTCGCCGGAATTGAGTTGACCGGCCCGGCGGCGGGCGGCGCGGTGGAGGTCCGGCTCAGCGAAAATTTGCTTTCCGACGGCCATGTCCAGTATATCATGCAGACCTTCAATTGCTATCAGGAGCTCTGGCGCTTCCGCGCCGGCGGGCAGAAGCTCGCCCATTTCGGATTGCGCATGTTTCGCTATGCCGAAGTGGTCGATTACGGCGACGAGCTGACTTCCGACCGGATCTGCGCGCGGACGATGAATACGCCGTTCGCCGAAAACGATGCGGCCTTCAGCTCCAGCGAAAAGAATCTTGAAGCCATCTGGCGGTTGTGCCGCAACACCATCAAGTATACCAACGCCGACATCTATACCGACGGCCTGAGCCGCGAGCGCATCGCTTATGAGGCCGACAGTTACATCAACATGTTGACCGCGCTGAGCGTCGAGCCAAATTTCGACCTGGCACGGCGTACGCTGCTCTATCAGATCGAGCACCCGACCTGGCCGTGCGAATGGATCCAATTCGTCATTCCGCTGGTCTACGAATATGTGATGGCCAGCGGCGATTTGAATCTTGCGCGGCAATTGTATCCGCGGCTGGCGGCCGATTTTTCCTTCCACAAATTGCGCGATGCCAACGGCCTGGTCCGCAAATTCCCGAAAGCCGTGATTGTCGACTGGCCGGAATCGCAACGCGACGGGTATGAATTCGGCGACTACAGCAATGTGCCGAACGCGTTTGTTTATTACGATCTGATTCTGCTGGCCGAGTTGTCGCTTTATCTGGGGTTGACGGCGGACTGCCGGCAGTGGAAATCGCTGGCGGCGGAGCAGCACGCGGCGTTCAACCGGGTGTTGTTCGATGCCAAAACCCGGATGTACCGTGATTGCGCCGGGAGCTCGCACCATGCGGCGCACAGCACGTTTTTCGCGGCGGCCTTCGGGCTGGTCCCGGCGCACCAGCTGGCGGCCGCGGGCGATTTCATGGTCGGGAAAGGGATGGCCTGCAGCGTCTATGCCGCCCAGTTCCTGCTGGAGGCACTTTTCCGCTGCGGGCGGGGCGACGCCGCGGTCGATCTGATCCTTTCGGAAGGGCCCGCCGGATGGCTGGCGATGCTCAAGGCCGGCGCTACCGCGACCTTTGAAGCCTGGAACGAAAAGGCCAAGCCCAATATGACCAAGGCCCATCCGTGGGGCTCCGCGGCCGGCAATCAGATCGTGCGCGGCATCTTCGGCTTGCGGCCGACCCAGCCGGGCTGGGCCGAATTCCGTTTCGATCCCGCGCCCGGCCGGATTGAGAAGGCCGCCATTATCGTACCGACGCCGCGCGGCTACGTTCATGCCGCGATCCGGAGAAGCCGTTCCGGGGTGGAGAAACAGTTGGAAATCAAGGCCGCGCCGGATCACAGCTGGCGGGGCTGAGCCGCAGCTTGGAACTGCGGCCGCAGGGAGACGGAATGTCCATGGAATGGAAATTCGCATTGCTCGATCCGGAGGAACGGCTCGGCTTGTCCGCGGCCAAACTTACCGGGGTCGGCAACGTTGCGTCGCTGACGCTGGGGGTGGTCCTTTGCGCATTGTTTTATGGACTGCTGACTCTGGTTCGGCTGCGTTGGCCCACTCCCGCCGTGGAGATGTTTTTTCATGGCGGCGCGGCGCAGCGCAGTATGATTCCTTACTGGACGATGCTGCTTGCCATGTGGAGCCTGGCTATCCTGCTGTTCAAGCGGCGCAAGCTCAAGGTCCAGCGTGCGATTTTCGCGCTGGAGCTGCCCGGCGGTTCGCCTGCGGAACGGCTGTCCGCGTTGAAGGAGGCGGTTGATGCACCGGAAGAATTTCTGGCGACCCGGCGGCTGCAATACGATTTGCAGTTGCAGATCGACGGCATCGGCCGGGCGGAACGTGCCGAAATGCTGGAAATCGCCGCCGGCAACGATGAAAAATATCTTGAGAGCACCTTCACTCAGCTGCGCGGTTTTATCTGGGCGATTCCGGTGCTGGGCTTCATCGGCACGGTGGTCGGGCTGGCGCGGGCAGTGGGCGGCTTCGGGCTGGTGCTGACCGGCGAAGGCGGACAACTGAGCGATATGCGCGGCGCCCTGAGCGGCGTGACCGGCGGGCTGGCGGTCGCTTTTGAAACCACGTTGATTGCGCTGGCGGCGGCATTGGTGCTCCAGTTGCTGCTGACCATGCAGCTCAAGGCGGAAGAGGATCTGCTCGACGCCGTGCCGGATTTTCTGAACCGCTTTCAATAACCTTCCCGGGAGGTGGTCGGACCATGTTCAACCGTCATCGCGCCATGCCTCCGGTTTCGTTCTTCGCTTTTCAGGATATCATTACCGGGGTGACCGGGGTGATGTTGATTCTGGTGCTGTTGCTGATCGTTCACGCCTGGCAGAATCAAAGCGCCGGGACGGTGTTCGCCCCGCCGGCGGGCGACCGCGTGGCGGCGCAAATCGCGGTGCTGGAAGCGGAAGAGCACGCCTTGCTGCGGGAGCTCGACCGACAGCAGTCGGCCGCGCGGATTCAGAGCGTCCGGCAGTCGCGCCGGATGCGGTTGGCGGCGCTCGATGCGGCGCAATCCGAACTGACGGAAAAACTCGTCAATCTGAGACGGGAATCGGCTGTATTGCAAACGACTCTGTCCCGGAATGGCGGCGCTCCGCCGCCGGAAGCCCGGGAATACCTGACGCTCCTGAACGAGGAGCAAATCCTGCTTGAGAAATTTCATGATCGCCGGAACCGGCTTGAGATCGATCCTGCCCGATTGGAAAAGCCGCCGCTGCTGCTGGAGTGTCGCCGTTCGGAATGGGTGTTGACCCGTCCCGGCGCCGCGCCGCAATTGCTGGGCAAGGGTGCGCCGACACTGACGGCGGCACTGACGGAATTGCGGACGATTCTGACGGAGCTCGGACCAGAGAAATATCTTCTGGTGATTGCGGTCCGCCCCGGCGCCGGCGATTACATCGCCATGCTGACCCGGTCGCTCCGCCATGATTTTCCGGCATTGGAGCTGGCGGTCGAGGCGCTGCCGTCGGATCGTTCGGAAGCGCCGAGAATTCGGTGAGCAATGATAATCGACGGCCGATGTCGGTTGTGAAACCGGCTTACTGGCATATTATTATATTGATCGACGGGAAAATGACGGAATGACGACGGCGGGGAAAACAGCGAAATGACGGCGGGGAAAATAATACGCCACTCCGGCGACAGTCTGGATTTGCTGCTGGACGCGGTCTGCAACATGTTCGGCGGGGTAATGTTCATCGCGCTGCTGGTGGTGGTGATTGCCTCATCGGCTCCGGTTCGGTCTTCCGGCACGGTGTCGGACTCCGCGGCGGCGTTGCGTCGCCAGCGTCTGCTGGCCGACCGCAACGCCGCGCTCCGGCGGCAGCTTGAACTGGTCCGGCTCCTGACTCCGGAAGGGGTTTCGGAAACGGGGGAAGGCGGCGACATCGCGGCGGAGGCGGACGCATTGGCGCGTTACCGCGCGGTGGAACGGGAATATCGTGCGGTGACACAGCAACTGCGCGAGCTTCGCACTGTCGCGCAACAGCAGGCCGGAGCGGACCGTGCGGCCGCAGATTGGCACGCTCTGCCCGAGACCGAGCGCCGGCGCGAAATCGAACGCCTGAAATTGCGCAATGATGCGCTGCGGCGCGATATTGCCGCGTTGCCGCCCGAGCCGTGGCGCTTTGCCCCGCCGGAAAAAACCCGTCTGCTGCCCTGGCGGATGATCCTTGCCGGGGGCCGGCTCTACCCGGTCGGCGACAATGCGGCGGTGCGGCAGCGCGGCAGCCATGATTCACCGGCGGCGATCTCCTATTTCCGTTATGGCGATGCCGATTACTGGCAATTGACGCCCCGGCCGGAGCGCGGCATTCCGGCGGACGAATTCGATTGGGAGGCGTGGCGCAACGAAGTGCCGTCGAATCGCTACTTCATCGATCTTCTGGTCGATCCCGGCGATATCGCCGCGGCGGCCGCGGTCCGGAGCGAACTCCGGCGGTTGGGCTACCGTCAGAGCTGGCAGGTACGGCGTCCCGAAGCGCTGGTGTTGACGGCACGGAAGGAAGACGGCTATGAAGCGTCGCGTTAGCCGATGGCTGGCTTATGCAGGATGCACGCTGCTGGCCGTGCTGTCACTGGGATCTCTGATCTGGCTTAATCTTCGGGAGCAGCCCCGGCGAACTGCTCCGCCTGCCGCGCGTGGAATGGCGCGCGGCGTTGCGTCCGGCGCCGATGCCGGCGCGGGGCCGCCGGAACCCGGGCCGGACAGCGCGGAACAGGTGTTGCTGGCCGCGGAAAATGCCCGCACCGGCGCGCCGGAGCCGCCGGGGACCGCCGCGCTGTTCCGGACGGCGGAGACGGCGGTTCGGGCCGTGTTGACCGGAACTCCGGCGCGCTTCGCCCGTTACGGGCTGCCGGGCACCGGCATCGAGCTGGTGGCGGAAAATATTGCCGAAGTTTCCGGTGTGGTGGCGGTCGGCGGCCCCGGGAGCGAAGGGCAAACGTTGAGATATCGGGTGAAAATTTTGTTTCTTCCCGGCGGATATCGGGAAGCCCTGTGGCCGGAATTCGAGGAATAGGACTTTTTTTTGCGGGGGCGGGTTGAAAAACACAATCCGCAGTGCTATGTTTTATAGATGATACTACTGCCTTCCGGCGAGACGATTGCAGCCGTGTCGGCCGGTTCGGAGTCGAGATACGGATCGATTTTCATAACGATTTGAACCTTTATAAGTTAAGGAGATGTGGATCATGGCGCGTAAGGTGATTGTCGCGGGCAATTGGAAGATGAACAAAACCGCTTCGGAAGGCGTGGCGCTGGTCCGCGCGCTGAAGCCGCTGGTGGCCGACGTGACGGCGGCGGAAGTGGTCGTGTGTCCGCCTTTTACGACCATCGGCGCGGTGGTGGACGCCTGTCGCAACAGCAATGTGAAGGTGGGTGCGCAGAACATTCACTGGGCGGAATCGGGCGCGTTCACCGGCGAAATTTCCGGCGCGATGCTCAAGGAGGCCGGGGTGGAATATGTGATCATCGGCCACAGCGAACGCCGTCAGTATTTCGGCGAAACCGATGCCACCGTCAACGCCCGGCTCATGGCGGCGCTGAAAGCCGGCCTGAAGCCGATCGTCTGCATCGGCGAAACGCTTGAAGAGCGCGAGTCCGGTCGGACCGAGGCGGTCCTGGAAACTCAGCTCAAGGATGGACTCAAGGGACTGGATGCTGCCACCGCCGCCACCCTGGTGCTGGCTTACGAGCCGGTATGGGCGATCGGCACCGGCAAGACCGCGACTCCGGAAATGGCTCAGGAAACCCATGCGTTCATTCGCCGTACGTTCGCGACGCTTTTCGGCGCCGACGCTGCGGCCAAAGCCAGAATCCAATACGGCGGCAGCATGAAGGCGGACAACGCCGAAGCGCTGGTCGGTCAGTCCGACATCGACGGCGGTTTGATCGGCGGTGCGGCGCTCAAGGCCGACAGTTTTGCCGATCTGGTCAAAAATGCGGTGAAGGGCGCCGGCGGCTGCGGTTGCTGCTGCTGCGGCAGATAGGCTTTCGGGCGCGGTTCTTTCCGGCCCTAATATTAAGAGGTATATCATATGGAAATATTATTGACGGTGCTTTATACGCTGGTGATCGTGGTGGCGCTGCTGCTGGGGACGCTGATCCTGATTCAGCCGTCGAAATCGGGCGGCTTCGGCGGGGTTTTCGGCGGCGTCGGCGAATCGGTGTTCGGTGCCCGCGCCGGCAGTCATCTGACCAAGGCGACGGTCGTGTTGACGGTCGTCTTTTTCGTGCTGGCGCTGTTGCTCGCGTCCCTGATCGGCCACAGCCGGAGTTCGCGTTCGCTGGTCATGATGGAAACGGCGGAACCGGTTGCGGCCGCGCCGGTTGCTCCGAGTGGCGTATCGGCGCCGGCGGCGGCCGCCGAGGCGGCCGGGGAAACGTTGCCGGCGCAATAGTTGTAGAACCGATTTGGTGAAAATTGCGACCGGAAAAGCCGCAACCCGCGGCTTTTCCGGGAGCCGGTTGTATTTTTAACCGAAAAAAATAGAAATTGTTGCAGTTTTAGCGTCAAAAAGACTTGCAATGATGAAAAAAACGGAATATTGTAACGCCGCTTGCTCTTCCAGCATGGACCGACGCCGGAGGATTGAGTTCCCGAAGGGGAATTGAAAACGGTGCGGATGCGTCGCCGGAGGCGGGAGGCGCGGACGCATGGGCGGCGGTGAGTCGGCGATGCGATGTAAGAGGCTGTGGCATTTCCAGGGGAATGCCGGACGTTGCGGGGTTAACATCTGGAACGGGAAAAAAAGCGCAAGATATGTTGAAGGAAAATACGGTTCTTACAATCGACGTCGGCGGTGCCAGCATCAAAATGGCGGAATTTGCCATCGGCGGGTCCGGCGATTCCGTTACCCTGGAACGCTATGCGATCAAGGAATTCACCGAGGAGCTGAATGACAGCGGTTTTGCGGAAGCGTTCACCAGCGCATTCCGGGAGCTGATGGCCCAGAATCAGTTCAAGTCCACCCAGGTGCGGTTGTCCATTTCGAGCCTTCATTCCTTCCAGCGTTTGAGCAAACTGCCGCCTTTGAGCGGAAACCGTTCCCGCGCCACCCAGGTGGTTGAAGCGGAAGCCAAACAGACGGTGCCCTATCCGCTGGACGAGGTGATCTGGGATTACCAGCTGATCAAGCATATCAAATACTTTGAAGTCAAGCCCGAAGACGAGGAGTCGGAAGCGAGCCAGGGCGCCGAAAAAACCATGGATTCGGTCGAGGAGCTCGAGGCGCTGTTTGTAGCGGTCAAGGACGAACTGGTTACCGCGATTTGCACGACGCTGCTCGATGCGGGGCTGGAGGTGTTGTCGGTGGAGGTCACGCCGACTGCGGTTTACAATGCCGCCAAGGCCAATATGATGGGGGAAAATGGCTGCGATATGATCCTCGACATGGGGGGGCGCGGCTCGAATTTGATTTTTATCGACGGCGGCCGTATTTTCCTGCGGGCGATTCCGATCGGCGGCAATACCATTACTCAGCAGATCGCCAAAGAATTTTCGATCGATTTCGCCGATGCCGAGGAAATGAAACGAAAACACTGTTTTGTGGCGCTCGGCGGGGCTTATGAGGATTCCGATTCCCAGGTGGCGGCGACCA
Organism: Victivallaceae bacterium; assembly: GCA_036677805.1. Classification (GTDB taxonomy): domain Bacteria; phylum Verrucomicrobiota; class Lentisphaeria; order Victivallales; family Victivallaceae; genus SIG78. Next base: position 30,007 of record JAVBVS010000004.1, read on the forward strand.
TTTCCAAGATCGCGCGAAATGTGATGACCCGGCTCCACGGGGAAATCAACCGTTCCATCAACGCCTGGCGCTCATTGTACGACGGCAATCGGCCCCAGGCGTTGTACATTACCGGGGGTAGCTCCATCATCCCCTATGTTCCGCACTTCCTGAATGAAAAACTTCACCTTGAAGTCAGTTTTCTCAACACCTTTCCGGTGATCGCCATCAGCGACATCGTCGACAAGGAGGCGCTGCTCGAAGTGGCGCACCTCTTCCCCCCGATGATCGGTCTCGGCATCCGTCATATCCGGACCTGCCCGGTCGAAATCTCGCTGATCCCGAAAATTATCCGGAATCACCGCGAACTCCAGAAGAAGAAACCGTTCTTCTATCTCAGCGCGGTGTCCGCGCTGCTTTGCCTGCTGGTGTTTTACGGCGGGGTCAGCGCCCGCATGCACTATGACCGGCGCCTTGAGGCGCTGGCCAGCGACGAACTCGGCAAAACCGAAGAAATTGCCAAGCAGATCAAAAATATGATGCGGCAATACAATACTCAGCGCGATGCTTATGACAGCCTCCGGCGCATTGTCGATGCGCGGAGCGCCTGGCCCGATATCCTCAATGAGCTCCAGCGCCTGACTCCGGGCAATATGTGGTTTACCGAGGTCGACGGGTTGTCGAATTATACCGGCGGTATAATCGCGACCGCGCCCCGCCAGGGGGCCGGTCCGGGCATGGGACCGGGCAATCCGGGGATGGGTCCGGGCATGGGACCGGGCAATCCGGGGATGGGTTCGGGGATGCCGGGAATGGATCCGAGCATGCCGTCGGACGGCATGGTTCCAGGGATGGAGGATCCGATGATGGGTATGGGCGGCCCGTCGGCCGCGCCGGTGATCACCGATGTGACTTGGCTGAGACTCAAGGGGCATTCGCTGGTCATGGACCAGAAAGCCGCGGAAGGCGTGGAAGAGGCGTTCCGGAAGAATGTGGCGAAGTCCGAGCTGTTCGATCATGATCCGGCGAGCTACAAGAATCCGAAACTGACGGTCAATTCCGGGAACAACAATATTACCAGCTTCGTGATTTACGTCAAGCTCAAGAACCCCATCAAACAATAACGGGTCGGATTGGTTATGGACAGATTTATAAAAAAGAATATGTTTTTGGTGGGGTTCCTGGGGCTGGCGGCGGTTGGCGTTCTGGTCTTGCTGGTATTGTCGGTTTTCCGCCACGCGGAAATGCGCAAATACATCAGAAAAACCGCGGAAATGCGCGATACCGTGAACTCCCTGGTGCGCCAGAAACCGCCGGCCGTGCTCGAAAATATCACTCTGATTCAAAAAGATATCGATGGATATGTCGTAAAAACCGATGAGTTGCGGCAGTATCTCGGGCAGCCGTTCCGGCCGGCGCTGGACGCGTTTTCCGAAAAACTCAATGTGCCGGTGCTTCAGCTGTTTCAGCTGTTCCGGGATTTCTGGGAGCAGGAAAAACAGATGCAGGGCCCGCGTGAACAGACTTATCGCCGGTTTCGGGCCAACGGCGGCCGGGGGCATGATGAAAGCGGCAAGGTGTTGTGGAACCCCGAGGGTTGGGATGAGGCCATGGATGTGTTTATCGAAAAAGCACAGGGGGCCACGCTGGAAAAGATCGACGAGCAGAATCAGGAAGAAATTTTTCTGTCGGCATTGGGCTTGCCGCGCAATCTGGGCAATTCGCCACAGCGACTGACGGTATTCATGCGGACGCTGCAGGGGCAGATTGTCGATCTGTTGAATGAAAAAAAGGTGAAGATGCTCGGCGTTTATTTCAACAGCGTCGGGATTTCGCCTTTGAAGACCGATGTCAACTTCGACGACCAGGGCCGACGGGACGGCGAGGGCAAGGCGCGGGCCACGATCAGCAATGAGCGCATGACCGGCAGTGACGGAAACAGCACTGCGACCGGCGTCGCAACCCCGGCGGCAGTGATTCGGAACTGGGAAATCATGAGCGATCTGGCCAAGCGAATCGCCGACAGCGGCGTCGAATCGCTGGAACGGCTGGCTTATGCCTCGATGGATGGGCGACAGGAGGGGGAATGCACCTATTACCGATATGAGTTCGTGGTGCGCGGGACGCCGCGGACGATTCGCAAACTCCTGAACGGACTGAGTGAGGCGTTTGCGGATAATCGGGTTTATGTGGTCCGGAATCTCGCGATGCACAAAGTGGAAGATCAGGTGCAGGATATTATCGACATGGCCCAGGGGGTGCTGGTTGCGCCGAAAAGCGAGAGCGAAGGCTCTCTGGAGCTGGGCGGCGACGCCCTCGGCATGGGGGGCTCGGGGCGTTTGCCGGGTGGACGGTCCGGCGGGGTCAAACCGGCGCTGACGGCCAATTATTTCAAGGAACAGAATGTTTACGGCGAAGTCGTGGCGGGGCGCAGTGAACTCAGCGAGGCGAAAATCGTTGTCGATTATGTGATCTACAGCGCGAATGAATTGAAATAATCTTGAGGGTGATATCTTGGACTTCCTGAAGCAACATTATGAAAAGATCGTGCTCGGCGTACTGCTGCTGAGTTTTGTTTTCGCGATGATCTATCTTTTGCAGATGGTCGGCTCGGCGCGTGACGTGACGCTGGAAAATCTGAAGTTCTCCGCACCGGCAAGTGCTTATGAAAGCGCGAATTTCAAAGATAAAGCCTTCAATATCGAAGCCGTTCTCGGCGAGAACGGCGTATGGCAGCCTCGGCCCGCGGATGAAAAATTGGGCTTTGGCGCGGAATTGGTGGCGCCGATGAAGGCCATTCGCTGCAGCGCCTGTCAGAAAATTGTGCCGTTGTCGATCGTCAAGAATAAACTTCAATGTCCGATCTGCGATGCCAAACTGGAAAATCCTCCGGAAATTTCTGATATCACGACCGATTATGGCGGCGTCGACACCGACGGCGACGGCATGCCCGACGCCTATGAACAGAAGATGGATTTCAGGCCCAACGATGCCTCGGACGCCTCGCAGGATGCCGACGGCGACGGCTTCTCGAATCTCTATGAATATTTGATGGGCACCAATCCGCGCGACGCCAAGTCGTTCCCGGGGTTGGACAAACGGATTTACCTGGTTCGGCTGCGCAAAGTCCTGCTCCCGGTCCGGCTGGAAGGGGTTACTCAGATTTCCGACCCCAAGGACAAGGAAAGCAAGCGTTTCTGGGATATTGCGCTGACTTTGAACCGGCAGCGTACTTCGGTGGTCATCGGCAGTGAAATCGAAGTCGGGCGGCAGCGTTACAAGGTCGCGGATGCCATCTATCGGCCGCGCGATGTTCAGGACAGTTCCATTGTGTTGACCGCGGACGATTCAAGCGTATTTCTGGAGCCGGTCGGCGGCGGTGAGAAAATCGAGCTGAGAACCGGGCAGCGGGTGTATGCGCCGAACCACAAGGCGGTAATCGAAGACATCAGCAATGGCAATGTGTATACGGTTGGCGTTGGTGAAACCTTCCAGGTGGGCGACGATAAATCGGGACGGGCGACCTTCCAGGTTACGGCGACGGACGCGGTCAAGGAACACGTCACTTTGCTGAATCAGGATACCGGCGCCGAAATCCTGTTGACCCGTGACATCAAGATTCCGCCGGAAGCGCGGGTCAACAACAATGCCCGGGACGGCATCGATCCCGGCCTCGGTCTCCCCGAGGACATGGGCCCGCGTCCGACGCGGCGTTCGCGGAATCGCAATTGAAGTTGTTGGTCCGAAGTATGGAAGCTCAGCGATGAAATCTTTGACGGAATAAAAAAATCATATAGTAGTTAATTCAAAGGGAATCCGTGCATGAGAACAGTAATGAAGTCGAATTGGCTGCGCCGGGTCGGACCGATCGGGCTGGTCGGGCTTTTGGCGCTTCCGGTAGGAGCCGCTGCCGCCTCCGGCGAAACCGGGGCTTCCAGCGACGAAATCTATGAAACTGCGCACAATGCTTTTCAGAAAGAGATCGATCAGCTGGAAGCGCGTCGACGGGATGCGGAAGGACTGGTCGCACAGGGCGATTATCAGGGCGCGGATGCGATTTATCGTGAAATCATTGCCAAGCTGGGCGCTATGACAGGGGACTTTGCCAAACGCAAGCTCAGCGATGTGAACTCGGATTATCGCCGGTTTCAGATTGCCTGGGCCAACGTTCTGATGCTCGAGGCCCAGAAGCTGGCTCGCGAAAAGCAATACAAAGAAGCGATTGCGGTGGCGCAACGGGCTCAGCAGCAGGATATGGACCGCAAATATATATCGACCTTCATTGAAGAATGCCAGAATCGCATTCTCGGCGTTGACTTCCGGAAGGAGACTTCGCTGGAAACAACGGATCCGGAATATCAGAAACGGCAGAGCGAAATCGATTTGAATCTGCGCGAGGCGAAACTGTTCTTTCGCAACAATCAGCTGGAGTCCGCCTGTACGCGCCTGGAGCGGGTGTTGCTGGTCGACCCATTCAACGTCGATGCGATCGAGTTGCTCAATCTGTGTTACGACCGGCTTTTCGAAATCGGACTCAAGCGGGGCGCCGCGACCTCGGCGGGCCTTGATGCGCGCAATGTGTGGGAATGGATGGAGCCGCTGTCGCAGGTTCAGGTCGACCGCTCGACCGACCGGGCGGCGACGGTGCGCCGCCGCAGCAATACGGATTTATACAATCGGCTCGAGCGCATCGTGTTTCCGGTGGTACCCCTGAAGGACAGTACGCTGACGCATATCATCAGCTATCTGAACGAAAAAAGCCGCGGGTACGACCCGGAAAAACAGGGCGTCAGCATCATCGACAACTTATCGCCGGAAGATAAACAGCGCAAAATTTCATTCGATCTGGGCAAGACTCCGTTGCTGGATATCATCCGTTATCTGAGCATGGCCACCGGGCTGTCCTACAGTTTCCGGGGTGATGTGGTGGTGTTCGGGAACGTGGACAATATGAGCACCGAATTCTTCCCGGTCCGAGGAGATATCATTGCGGAAATTATCGACTCCCAGCTGGTCAAGCAGGGCTCTTCCGGGATGTCTGCCGGCGGTGAAACCGGCGGCGGTGGTGGCGGCGGTGCTGCCGCTGGCGGCGGTGGTGGCGGCGGTGCTGCCGCTGGCGGCGGATTGAGCGCCAGAAGCAGCGCTGGCGGTGCCGGCGGCGCTGGTGGTGCCCTCGGTGGTGGCGGTGCCGCGCCTGAGCTGGGTGCGGCCGAAGTCGGTGTGTCGACCGGCAGTGCCTCGAGCAGTGCGGCGACAGCGGAACAGCAGCGCAATTCCGCCGCGCTCAAAAGTTATTTCAGCGAACGTTGGATCACCTTCGACGATGGGGCCAATATTATCTACAGTCCGCTCGGAGAACGTCTGGTGGTCAAGAATACGGCGGAGAATCTGCGGCGTATGGATGCACTGCTGCATCAGCTTGATGCCCTGGATCAGCCGATGATTCTGGTCGAGGCGAAATTGATCGAACTGACCGATACCAACTTGAATGAGCTGGGTTTCGAATGGATGTTTTCCGCCGAGGCCAACGATGGTTCCTGGTCGGCGGCGACGAACGATCCGTTGCGCCACGGCAGCGGTACTGAAATGTTTGAAGTGCTCAAGAATCTCAAAATTCTGCCCAACTTCGGCGAAAAGATTTTCGGGTCCGATGTCAATGTCGATATGAGTCTTTCGATCAATGCGGTCTCTCAGAACCGCCGGGCTGAAGTGCTGGCTTCGCCGCGCATCCTGTCGGAAAGCGGCTCCAAAACCCCGGCCCGGATTCAGATGACTGAAAAGACCTATTTCGTAACCGACTGGGAAGCTCCGGACGTGGAAGGCGGCGGGTTCACCCTGACTCTGGATACGCCGGTGCCGGACTGGGACACCGAGTATGACCTCGGGGTTACCTTTTCGGTCAAACCGTCGGTCGGCGCGGACAACTACACCATTACGCTGGAAGACATCAACCCGGTTTTCCTGGTGCATACCAAGGACTACGATTACCCGGTCACCTTCGAAGCCGGGCAGATCATCAACGGCGTCCGGGTGCCGACCATTACCCAGACTTTCAATTTGCGGATGCCGGAAATCGCCCGTCGGGAAATGATGGCCACCATCACCATGTATGACGGCGAAACCGTATTGCTGGGCGGGATGGCTGACAATGAAAGCAATGCGCGCGATGACAGCTGGCCGATTCTGGGCAGCATTCCGCTGATCGGCAACTTCTTCCGCGATCAGCAGACCGACGTGACCAATCGTTCGATGCTGATTTTCATCACGGCCCGACTGGTCAATTCGAGCGGCATTCCGTTGCGCAGCATCCGGGACCGCGGCCTGATTGAGTTCAACCGCTAATTTCAAAACAGGAGCATTAAACTATTATGGATTTGAGAATTGCCAAATGCTTGATGTTGGCGGTGGCCTGCGGGGCCGGCATGGCAGCGGCCGCGGCCGACGCCGGCGTCCGGCGCAGCGTCGACAGTACGGTCGATGCCTACAGCGTGAACCGGCAGGAGCAGGAAGCTGCGGCCGACTCTTTTATCGACAAGGCGAACAAGCTCTTCGTCGAGGGGTCGTATAAGGATGCGGCTTTGAATTATGCCCAGGCGGCTTATATTTTTGACAGTCTGAAGGAGAACAGCGATTACTTCAAGGATAAATTGCAGAAGGCCAAGGAGCAGATCGCCAAGTCCTATTATTATCTGGCCCAGGAGACTGCGCTCAAGGCGCACGAAGAGGCCAATGTCAACGATCTCGAAAACGCAATTGCCCTTTGCCGGGAAGCCATCGACATCTATCCGGCCTCTGAAACCGAGATGAATGCCCGGATTGAAACTTATGAGAAAATGCGTCTGGCGGCGATCAAGCGCTCCAAGACCAGCGAAGATCAGGTGATTCCGGGATTGGCCGATCAGAAATATCGGATTGCCGTATTGCTCAAGCAGGCCAAAGTGCTTTATTATACCAAACAATATGAAAAAGCGCGTCGCCGTTATCAGGACGTGCTGCTGGTCGACAAGCTCAATCCCGAAGCGATACAGGGGTTGCGTGCCGCCAATTTGCAGATCAAGCAGTCCGGCGATGAGCGTTATGCGGTGATGCACAAGCGCGAAGTGATGGAAGCGGCCTGGAAATCGGTGCAGCCGATCGTTTCCAAGTCTTCAACCGATGTCCGGGCCATCGAAGGTCAGGTTCAGGCCGCCGTGACGCAGGATATGGATGAAGGCCGGGAGTTGCGGGAAAAGCTCAAGAGCATTATTATCCCGCGGGTCAACTTCAGCGGCGACGCCCAGCGACCGGGTACGCCGTTGCTGGTGGCGCTGGCGTTTCTGCGCGAACGCAGCAAAATGCACGATCCCACCGGAGAAGGCGTAAATATTTTCCTCTATTATCCCGAACCGAAGGTCGGCCAGGGAGAAGAGGGCGCTCTGGGTGGTCTGGGCGGCGGTCGGCGCAATCCCATGGTCCCGAATGACGGCATGGGTATGGGTGGCGGCTTGGGCGGTGGCTTGGGCGGCGGTCTGGGGGCTGGTTTGGGCGCCGGAAACAACCGTGCCAACATGGCCCCGGGAGGGGGCGGCGGCGCCGCGCGCAATAACAGTGATGACGAGGAGGAAGGGGAAGAAGGCGGTGTGCCCGCCGAAACCGAGGATCACAGCAAATATCCCCTGGTGAACCTGGACCTGATCAATAAGCCGTTGATTGAAGTCATTGACGCTCTGGCGCAGGCGACCAAGATGAAATACAAGATCGAAAAGCATGCCGTGGTGCTGGCGCCGCTGGATGCGCCGCTGGATGACATGCAGATCAAAGTTTTTCTTTTCGACCAGAATATGATTGCAGCCTTGGGCGGCAGCGATGCTCCGGATGATCTCAAGAACCAGCTCCAGACTTACGGCGTGCCGTTCCCGACCGGGGCGAAGGTGATGTACGATCCGAAGTTCCGGGTTCTGATTGCGCTGAACACTCCCGAAAATCTGGAGAAGATCAATGATGTGATTCTTGAAATCCGGAAGCAGGATGCGCCTCCGCTGGTCCAGATTCAGGTGAAATTCGTCGAAGTCGAGCAAAACGACCTGAAGGAGCTGGGCTTTATCCAGTCGCTGGCTCGACCGAATGGCGATGACGGCAAAACCAATGGTCGACTCCAGTTTGATAAAAACGACAATGTGCTTTACGACAGCGGGGCTGACACATTCACCTACTCGCGTACGACCGACGGGTATAACTACAACCTGGCGGTGAATGCGCTGGATCAGCTGGATTCGAAGGACATTCTGTCGGCGCCGAAGGTGCTCACCGATCCGGGCAAGAAGGTGACGATCAAGATGACTTCCGAACGTTATTTCGAATGGGATTACGACGAAGGCGAATTCAGTCAGGAAAGCTCGTCCGACACCTATGCCGGCTACACCTATACGCCGCCGTGGCCCACCTTCGAAATGCAGGAACTCGGGATCACGATGGAAGTGACGCCGACGGTGGATACCAACAAACGTCTGATTATGATGAATGTGGCGCCGTGGGTGCGTTCGCTGGCGGGATGGACCGCGTACGATTACACCGTGACCAGCGACGATGATAACGGGGCGATCTCCAAGACCGAAACCATGAAGCGGCCGATCATTGCCGAACGCACCACGGATACCAATGTGACGGTTTATGACAATGAAACCATTGTCATCGGCGGGATCATCAAGGATTATACGGTAATTGTCGAGGACAAGGTGCCGTTTCTGGGCGATGTGCCGCTGTTCGGCCAGTTCTTCCGCTCCAACGCCTCGTCGATCAAGAAGACCAATCTGTTGATCTTCCTGACGGCGCGGATGTTGAAACCCGATGGGTCGCCGTATTATCAATTTGATTCCCGTGGTCGGCCGAGTTCGGCCGGATTGGGAGATATCTATTGAGCGTTCGGGGGGATATCATTCATGGATTCTCCCGGCTCCCTGCTCATGAGAGAAGCTGCAAAGGATTGGTCGGATATTGCCGGACGGAGCTGGTGACGGCGATAGCATGGATGGTTCTTTGCGGTTTTTCTTTTAAAGCGGAAAGAACCGGGTAGAAATGGGGCTGATGAATTGGACAGAATTCTGACTTTAATGCCGTTGGTTTGGGTGCCGTTGCTGGGGATGATTGCTTCGGCATTTTTGGTGCGGTATTCCATCAAGTGGCTTTGCCATTACGGCTTCGCTGCGGAGATGGGGGACCGGCATATTCACAAGCGGGTGACGCCGACCGCCGGCGGGATTGCGATGATTGCGGCGTTTCTCCTGGTGATTGCCGTTTACCAGGGCGGGTGCCTGTGCGGTCTGTATGGGCCGCCCTTGAAATTGGCTTTTCTGGGGCCGGTGGCGGTTCTGCTGCTGATCGGCATTTATGATGACCGTTGGGGCATGCGTCCGGGAATCAAGCTTTTCGGGCAGATTGCGGCATGCGTGACGGCTTGGCTGTGCGGAATCCGGTTTGAGATTTTTTGCGGGATCGAACTGCCGGAATACTTGAGCTGCGTTATTACCATTTTCTGGATTCTGCTTTTCATCAATGCGTTCAATCTTATCGACGGGCTGGATGGCCTGGCTGCCGGGCTGGCGGTGTTGGCGGGATTGAGTTTGACCGCGATTCTGGCGATCAACCATGCGTGGTCGATGATGGTCGCGCCGCTGGCCCTGATCGGTGTCTGCGTGGGGTTTCTCCGTTACAACTTTCATCCGGCCAAAGTGTTCATGGGGGATACCGGCAGCATGTTTCTGGGCTACATGCTGGCCAGCATCGGATTGGCGACGACCAGCAAGGGTATGTCGTTTTTCGCCTTGCTGGTACCGATCATGGCCTGCGGCGTGCCATTGATCGATACCATGCTGGCGGTCTGGCGGCGGGCAACGTTTAAAATTTTGAGCAAGCGTTCATGGCGGGAAATCATGTCGGCCGACCGTTCGCATCTTCACCACCGAATTCTCGACACCCATCACTCCAGCCAGAGCCGGACGGCGGTATTGATCTATGCGTTGGCGTCGATTCTGTGTATTGTCGGACTGGTGGCGGGCGTGATTGGCGATACGCTGCCGTCGCTGGCGGTGATTCTGGTTCTGCTGACGCTGGTTCTGGTGCTGCGGAAATTCGCGGTGCTGGAAATGTGGAATTCGACCCGACTGGTGTTTGCGGGCCTGGCGATGCCTCGCAAGGGTATTCTGATCAATGTGCTCCATCCGGCCTATGATCTGGCGGTGATCGCAGCGGCGTTTGCCGTTTCGATCCTGTTGTTTGAGCCCAATGCAAAATCGGATTTTCCGCGGCAGTTCGTGATCTCGGCGCTTCCGCTGGTCATCATTCTGGCGCTGTCGCGGACTTATCGGGTTTTCTGGCTGCGGGCGGGGACTCCGGACCATGTGCGGTTGTTCTATCATCTGACGCTCGGGTTCCTGACGCTGGTCGGGGTATACGGCATCGTCAATTGTTATTGGGGCGAGCATTGGCGGCTGGTGGTGTTGCTGCCGGCTTACCTGATGACGGTGGTCGGAGTGCTGGGCGAACGGATCATGCTGCGCTGGCTTCAGATCATGCTGCCGCGCTATTATCATGATTCGGAATTCAGCAGTGATTGTGTCCCGACGCTGCTTTATGGCGCGGGAGCGCAGCTCTCGAGCTATCAGCGTTTTGCCACGGCCAAGCTGTCCCAGAGCGGCGAACGGATCATCGGCATCATCGACAACGACCGGGCGCTGCGGGGCAGTTATGTTTACGGCTACCGGATTCTTGGAGACGAAAGCGAGCTGGAGGCGATTTACAAAGAGTATTTCTTTGCTAAAATGGTGGTGGTCACCGCCAATCCGCTGCGGGAGAGCTGCGAATTGCTGAAGGCATTTTGCGACAGCCATCGGATTGCGCTTAAATTTTTTACGATGTTGGAAACCGATGTACCGTTCTTCATTCGGGATGAAGGTTCCGCGAGTGATGAAAGGGTGGCGCCTGGCGAAAAAGGGAAGGGCCCAAAATGAATCTGCCGCAGGATATTTACTGCAATCCGCTGGCGCTGCCGGACTATCCGGAAGGAATCGCCTGCAGTTGTGATCAGTTTGGAACGGATACGTTCATCGGGCCGCGCATGGATTACCGTGAATTGGCCGACCCGGAATTGTTGTACGACGACGGCGTCTGGTATATTTTCCCGTCGGGGCATCAGGCTTATGTGTCGCGCGATCTGGTGCATTGGGCGTATTGCCCGATCGAAATCGATGATGATCTGGGCTATGCGCCGTCAATCGTCCGTTGCAAAGACCGTTATTACCTGACGTCGAGTTCGCTTTTCCGCTCGCCGGTGTCGCGCATGTTTACCGCGCCGTCGCCGCTCGGGCCTTACCGTAATCTTGGTGAAATCAAAGACGGTCGCGGTCAGGCGTTGCCGACGGAATATCTTGACCCTTCACTTTTCTGCGATGATGACGGCCGCTTGTATCTCTACTGGGGCTATGGTCCGGACGGGGGCGGGGTCTTCGGACTTGAGCTTGATCCGGACAATCCGAACCGGGGTATCGGAAGTTCGCAGAAACTGATCGATTTCGACGGCGTCAATGAGTTCGAACATTTTGGCGAATATCATGAGCATGGCGACTGGGGTTTTCTCGAAGGTTCGGCCATGTTCAAGCATCATGGAGAATATTATCTGCAATACTCCGGCTGCGGCACGGTATTCCGGAATTATGCGCTTGGGATTTACCGCGGCAAAGGGCCGCTGGGACCGTTTACGGTACAACGTACGCCGCTGTTGCACTCGCCGCACGGCATGGTCAACGGCACCGGCCACGGCGGCATGATTGCAGGGCCGAATGAAACGGTATGGCAATTTTACACTTGCCTCATTCGGCGTAAGGCGGTTTTTGAACGGCGCATCGGTATGGATCGGGTGACGTTCGATGCCGACGGCAACGCCCGTGTGGTCGTGACGTCCACGCCGCAATCGGTGGCGGCGGGCGATCTCGGATTGCGCCCGATATCGGTCAACAAACCGGTGCTGGTTTCGAGCTGCCGTGACGAGCATTACGGTAATTTTGCCAATGATGATTGCACCCACACCTGGTTTGCTCCGGCGCGGGAAGACCGGGAACCGTGGTGGGAAGTCAATCTGCGGCAGGATTTTGAGCTGGCGGCGGTGCGGATTCTGTGGGCCGAGCTGAATTTGGATTTCAAACGGGGCATTTTGCCGGAACCGGTGCGGTTCAAGGTGGAATTTTTCGATGCCGAACATCATTTGCTGCCGGGCGCAGTGAATGCGCTGGACAATGCGACCGACCGGGTGGTGGAATTCCGGGCCTTCGGGCCGATCAAGGCGCGTTTCGTGCGCTTGAGCTGGCTGGCCGGCCGGCGCATGGAGTTCGGGTTGACCCAGTGCACGGTGTTCGGTTATCCGCGGCCGAACCGGACTTATTGAAGCGGGCGGCAAACCTTTTTGCCGCGCCGCGTGACACTCCAGCAACCCGTTATCGGGAAAATCACCACAGCATCAGCAGCCCGACGTCGTTGCGATCATGATCCGCGCGACCACGGCAACCTTTATGAGAGCGGCCGCTACGGCTGTCCTGTCGGCAGACGTTGGTCCATTTTTGATGCGTATGGCTTTCCGGACGGCAAAAAAATCCGGGAAACAGATGCAAAAATCGGGATCGGTGCTATATTACACGATATGGCGGCGTTCCGGAACTCTTTGCCGGCGTCCGGGTTGATCCCGGGCCCGGGTATTCTGTCCGGCGTTTCGGGGTGCCGCGGGAGATGGGGTGGAAACACGGGGTCAATGGTTTTTAATTATTCAAAGGATGGTGAATGATGTTTATCGACATTCACGCGCATGCGTACCGGAAGCCGTTTCTGCAACTGGATGGGCGCGCGCCCTGGCCGACGCCGGACCAGCTGATCGAATTTTACGATGAACTGGGCGTGGAAAAGGCGGCGCTGCTGCCGCTGATCGGGCCGGAGTTCTACCTGCCTCAGGCCAACGAAGACATTCTCGAAGCGGCCGAACGTTTTCCGGGGCGTTTCATCCCCTACTGCAACATTCATCCGCAGGCGATCTGCAACGAAACCAACGCGCCGTTGTCCGACGTATTCAAAAAATACAAGGATGCCGGCTGCCGCGGCGTCGGCGAAGTGATCTGCAACATGTCGTTCCACGATCCTTTTATGGTCAATTTCTTCAGCGAAGTCGAAAAAGCGGGGCTGCCGCTGACCTTCCACCTGGCCCATCGCATTCGCGGTTGTTACGGCATCTACGACGAAGCCGGGCTGCCGGGGCTGGATGAAACGCTCTATCGCTTTCAGGGAATCAATTTCTGCGGCCATTCGATGGCGTTCTGGGCCGAAATCGGCCAGCTGGAAAAGCCTTATGACCGGGCGCTTTACCCGACCGGCAAGGTGGTCGAAGGCGTGTTGCCGAAGTTGATGCGCAAACATCCGAACCTCTATGGCGACATGTCCGCCGGTTCGGGCTGCAATGCTTTCACCCGCGACGAGGAATTCGCGGTCAAATTCATCCATGAATTTCAGGACCGGCTGATGTTCGGGATCGACATCTGTTCGGCGCCGACGATGGAGGCGCACGGCAAACTCGCGCAGTTCCTCAAAAAGTTGCTGAACGAAGGCAAGATCACGTCGACGGTGTTTGACAAGCTGGCGCGTGAAAACGCCAAACGGCTGTTGAATTTGAATTGACGGAGAAGATATGGAAAAAATCAAAGTTTCAGTGACGGGATGTTCCCTGGCGGACTGCGTTTATACCGGGATCGACTTTTCCGCACCATCCTTCCGACGGTATGCCAGCCGGACGCCGGGCGACGGCGGGCTGGTTCCGGGACAGCTGGTGTTTCTGGATGCCCTGGCCGCCTTTGCCGGGGAAAGCGGCGATGCGGTGCTGCGCAATTTGACCGCGGGACACCGGATGGCGGCGCGCAATGTCGGCGGCCCGGCGATCGTTTCGGCGATCAATGCCGCGCAGTTGACCTGGAATCTGCCGGTTGAAATTCAATTCTACGGCGCGCTGGGCCATGACGCCACGGCCGATTTCATCGAAAGCGTGGTCAAAAAAACGCCGCTCGGAATCGCTCACTATCGGCGGTTTCCGGGCGATACTCCCTCCACCCAGGTGCTTTCCGATCCGAAGTACCACGACGGTAAGGGCGAACGCACGTTCATCAATGTGATCGGCGCCGCCGGCAAGTACGGCATGGCCGAGCTCGGGGATGAATTTTTCGCCTCCGATGTGCTGGTGTTCAGCGCTACCGCGCTGGTGCCGGAACTGCACGATACGCTGACCGCGCTGCTGAAGCGGGGCCGGAAAGCGGGTCGGATCAACGTGGTGACCACGGTGTTCGACTTCCGCAATGAAGCGCGCAATCCCATGGGGCGCTGGCCGCTGGGCGAAAGCGAGGAATCCTTCCGCTACATCGATTTGCTGGCGGTGGACTGGGACGAGGCGCGGCGGCTTTCCGGCGAGGAAACCCTGGAGGCGATCTTCGGATTCTTCCGCGCCCGCGGCGTAAGCAGCGTAATCATTACTCATGGCGCCAGGGAGTTCCATCTCTGGTCGGACGGCGGTCTTTTCCGCGCCGCCGAGTTGCAGGCGCTTCCGGTCAGCGCCCTGGTTGATGCCGATCTGGCGGCGCACCCGGAACAGCGCGGCGACACCACCGGCTGCGGCGACAACTTCGCCGGCGGATTGCTGGCTGCGCTGATCATGCAGCTGGCTTCCGGGATTCAGCCCGGGGATCTGGATATCTATGACGCCGCGGGCTGGGCGAGCGCTTCGGGCGGGTTTGCCTGTTTCTGCGTCGGCGGCACTTATCTGGAACAATACCCCGGCGAAAAATACGAAAAATTGCTCCGGTACCGCGAGGCTTACCGGAAGCAGATCGGCAAGTGACGCGATGCTCCGTCCGTCCGGCGCGGTCCGGACGGATGGGGCTTCCGGCGCGTGGCCGATTCATCGGCGGGAGATTGCGGTTATGCTGAAAAAAATAATCCAGAAATTGCAGTGGCACTTTCGACGCAGTATTCATGTTCTGATCGAATCGCTGCCGGCCTTCGGCGCGACCGAAGGCCAGTTGCGGGCGTCCGCGCTGACTTACTATTCGCTGTTTTCGATCGTGCCGATTTTCGCGCTGATTTTCGGCGTGGCCAAGGGATTCGGGCTGGAAGCCTGGCTCAAGCAGGAGCTGTTGAACCGCCTCAGCGAACATCAGGAAATTCTCTCCTGGCTCTACAACTTTGCCGACACGACGCTGCGCGAAGCCAAGGGCGGACTGATCGCCGGGATCGGGATGCTGATGCTTTGCTGGACCGTGGTCAAGATGATCGGCAATATCGAACGCGCCTTCAACCGGGTCTGGCAGGTCGAAAAAAGCCGGACCATCTTCCGCAAGTTCACCGACTATCTTTCTTTTCTGGTGATTGCGCCGATGTTGCTGCTGGCGGCCAGCAGCGCCACGGTGATGGTCTCCGGCTATCTCCGGAAAATGGCGGCGGCGCACGTTGCGCTGGAGCAGGTGGGGCGTCCCATGATCGAGTTCGGCGTGCTCTGTGTGCCCCATGTGCTGGCGTGGGCGCTCTTCACCTTCATTTACGTTTTTCTGCCCAACACCCGGGTGCGTTTCGGCGCCGCGCTTTTCGGCGGGATCATCGCCGGCAGCATGTACCAGCTGCTTCAGGCCGGCTATATTTATATCCAGATGGCGCTTTCGCGCTATAATGTGATTTACGGCAGCTTTTCGGCGCTGCCGCTGTTTCTGATCTGGATGTATTTGAGCTGGATTGTGGTGCTCTACGGGGTGACGTTGGCCTGGCTTTTCCAGAATTTCGATTACGAAAGCAAGCAGGCGCGCGACGAATTGCTGACCGCGGCGGAAAAGCGGCTGCTGGCCGTATTGCTGGCGGCGGAAACCGCCCATGATTTCGCCCTTGAGCTGCCGCCGCCGTCGGAGGTGGACCTGGCCCGGCGCTGCCGGTTGTCGGGATCGCTGACGCGCGAGCTTTTGAGCCGTCTGGTTGCCCGCAAGGTGCTTACGCCGGTGGCTTCCGAGGAATACGGCAATGTGCTCTACCAGCCGGCGCTGCCGCTGGAAAGAATGACCATGGCCGAAGTGCTCAAACGGCTGGATGAATTCTACGTCAAGCATCCGGAGCGGCAGGTGGCTTCGCCGTTGCTCGGGCAGCTGGAGCACGCCATGCGCGAATTGCGCGAATGCATGGAGCACTCCGACTGCAATCGGCCCCTGACCGGGTTTTTTACCTATTGCGAAACGCCGCGCGGTAATTCTTCGGCGCCAGCAGACGGTGTTTTTTGAAGATTCGGGAGAAGTAAAATTCATCGCTGAAGCCGCATTCGAGCGCCACCGCGCGCACCGGCGCGTCGCTGTGGGTCAGAAGCAGCGCCGCCTGCTGAAGCCGGCTTTCCAGCAGAAACATTCCCGGCGGCGTGCCGAAGAAATCCCGGAACAAACGGCGGAAATGGGCATAGCTTACGCCGAGTTTGCGCGCTTCGCGCGCGAACGACCAGGCGTTGCCCGGTTGGGCGGCGATTCGTCCCGAAAGCTCCTCCAGATCCGGATAAAGCCGGTCGTTGTGGCGGCGTTCCTGCCGGGGACGGGTCTGAATTTCGAACAACGCCTCCTCCAGCAGCATGACCGCGCGGGCATGATTTTCCGGCGACGGCGGCACGATCAGAAGACTGCGGATGCGGCGCAGCAAAGCCAGAAAGCTTTCGCTGCGGGGAACCGGCAGCAAAGCGCCGGTGCGCCGCTCTTCCAGCAATCCGCCATCCATCCAGCGGGCGACCCGCGCGCCGCGGAAACAGATGAAAAGCTTGTTTTCAATGGCTCCGTTTTCAACCGGGCCGTAGTAGAATTCACAGCCCGGATGAGAGATGAAAACACAGGCGCCATCGACATATTCCGGCGTCTGCCGGTCGATTCGGAGCATGAAGCGTCCGCGATGACTGTATTGAATTCCCCAATATCCGTCAAAGCTGACCTGGTGGTGCACATTGCGGGAAAGCGCCAATTCCCCGTGACAGACGAATTGCAGGTCCTTAAAGTAGTCCATGCTCAAAAAGTCCATGTTTTTGCATAAAAAATCTATTGGCGAATGACGCCGGTCCAGTATATTATATACCGGCGGAACAATTTCGGAATTTTTCCCTGCCGCACCGAGACGACCCCGACCTTCTGTCGGAAGCGCATTTCGAACCCGGCAGAAGGGAAATGGAATCCGCCATTACAATAATCCATACCGCTGGCGGCGGCAAATCGGTTCCGGGAAAAAATGCTTTTTTCCCCGGGGTAAGCCGCCGACATGGGCGCGGATTGCAAAGACGAATGAAGTCAAGGCCATTTCATGGCAACAGAAGGAGCAGCGATCATGAACAAGGTTCGTGTCGGAATCTGGGGACTGGGCCGGGCCGGAGCCGCGATGCATACGGCGGAAATCGGCGCTCATGCCGAAAAGTTTGAAATCGTCGCGGGTTGCGATACCACGCCCGAGCGCGCCGAGGCGTTCGCCCGGACTTACAAGGTGCCGGGCTATACCGATCCGGCGCAATTCCTGGCCGATCAGAATATCGAGCTGGTGGCGGTGGCCACCCGTTCGCTCGACCATGTCCGCCATGCCCAGGCGGCGCTGGAGGCGGGATTTGCGGTGCTGCTGGAAAAACCGCTGGCGCAGTCGCGGGCCGAGGCCGAAGCTCTGGTGGAAATGGACCGGAAATATCCCGGCAAGCTCTTCTGCCGCCAGAACCGCCGTTTCGAACCCGCGTTCCAGCATGTGCGCGAAATCATCGATTCCGGCATTCTCGGCAAGGTTCACACCATCAAATTGCGCCGCAATAATTTTTCGCGCCGCGACGACTGGCAGGCGCTGCTGAGCGAGGGCGGCGGCCAGCTCAACAACTGGGGGCCGCACCTGATCGACCATGCGCTGCAATTTCTGCATTACCGGGTTGCTTCGGTGTGGGGCGAACTCAAGCTGGTGGCGGCGCAGGGGGATGCCGAAGACAGCGTCAAAATCCTGATCAAAGGCAAGGACGGCTGTACGGTCGACATTGAGATTTTCGGCGGAGCGGCGCTGCCGGCCAATGTCTACGAGGTTTACGGGTCGCGCGGCGCTCTGGTCAGCGCCGACGAGCAGGACCTCAAACTGCGCTATATCGAGCCGGATTACGAACTCAAGCCTTATCCCGCCAAAAAGGGCAATCCGCCGGGCAGCGGCTGGATTTTTGCCGACAATGCGCAGCTGCCGTGGCGGCGTCTCACCATCATGACCGAGCCCAAGCTCAAGGTCAATATGAATTCGCTTTACGGCTGCCTCTACGATACGTTGCGCGACGGCAAGCCCTTCCCGATCAAGCTCGAAGAAGCGCTGGCGGTGATCGAGGTCTGCGATATCGTCAAATCGCAATCGCCGATTTATGCCGCTCTGCGATCATAAGCTCATAACCGTCTTGGGCTTGAGGCTTGAAAAATCCTCAATCGACAAGACGTTGCCGAGCTTGAGATTGCGCATTAATATCAATAACCGGAAACAAGCAGGAAATCATCATGAAAAAAGCTCAAATCGCGGCGCAGCTCTACACGTTGCGCGACTATCTCAAAACGCCCGGCGGGGTCGACCGCAGTTTCGCCAGATTGCGTGAAATCGGCTTTGAGGCCGTTCAGGTTTCGGGCGTGGCCGCGGAACCGGCGGCGGTCAAGAAGTATGCCGATGCCAACGGGTTGGTTATCTGTGCCACCCACGAGGGGGGCGATGTGATTCTGGGAACGCCCGAAAAAGCGATCGAAAAACTCGATTTGTACGGTTGCCGTCATACCGCGTATCCCTGTCCCTTCGAATACCAGGTGGTCGATTACGCGACGACGGTTGAATTCGCGCAGGCGCTCAACGCCGCGGCGCTGAAGTTCGCTTCCGCCGGCAAGACGTTGAGCTACCACAACCACAACCTCGAATTCCGCAAGGTCGACGGCCATCGGATCATCGATCTGATCTACGATCGCGCGCCCGATCTGAAGATCGAAATCGACACCTACTGGGTGCAGATGGGCGGTTGCGATCCGGTCGAGTATGTGAGCCGTTATCCGGGTCGCCAGCCGATTTTCCACCTCAAGGATTTCGGCGTGGTCTATCCCCGCACCTCGATCATGGTGCCGGTCGGTTCGGGCAACCTGAACTGGAATCGGATCATTCCGGCGGCCGAAGCCTCCGGCGTCGAATGGTTCATCATCGAGCAGGACACCTGCCAGAAGGATGAATTCGAGTCGCTGAAGGACAGTTTCGACTATCTGGTCAAGAATTTCGTGAAGTGATTCAGTTCCTTTCCCTGTCGGGAAAGGATCGAACTGCCGCCGGGCTTGTCGTCCGGCGGCAGTTTTTTCGGTGCGCAAAAAAACCGGCTGCCGAAATATCGGAAGCCGGTTTGATAAAACTTCTCCGGACCGCCGCCGGACCGCCGGATCAATGCCGGACGTGGCGGTGGTACTCCTGAAGGCTGCATACTTCAAGGCGTCCGAAGCCGGATTTGTCGCGGATGCCTTCGACGGCGGCGACGAATCCGGCCAGCGTGGTGGTGATCGGCACTCCGACCACCACCGCCTTGGAGCGCATCTGAATCTCGTCAGCCATGGCTTCCGCGCCGGACTCGGCGGTGTTGACGATCCAGTGGACCGCCTTGTCCCGCATCAGGTCGAGCAGATTGGGCCGGGCCTGCGAAATCCGGAAGATCGCGTTGCAGCGGATGCCATTGTCCCAGAGCAGCGTCGCGGTGCCGCGCGTGGCGTAGATCACGAAGCCGAGCTTCACCAGTTCGCGTACAAGCTCCACCGCTTTGGGTTTGTCCTCATCTTTCAGCGAGATGAAGACGTTGCCTTTCTCCGGAAGCTTGCTTCCGGCGGCCAGCTGGCTCTTGAGGTAGGCCAATCCGCGGTCGTGGTCGAGGCCCATGACTTCGCCGGTGGACTTCATTTCCGGGCTGAGCATGATGTCCACGCCCGGGAATTTGACGAACGGGAAGACCGCTTCCTTGATTGCGGTATACGGAATCCGCGCTTCGCGGGTGAAGCCGAGTTCGTCGAGCGTACTGCCGGTCATGCACCGCGCCGCAAGGCCGGCCAGCGGCACGCCGATGGCCTTGCTCACGAAAGGCACCGTCCGCGACGCGCGCGGGTTGACTTCGATGATGTAGATTTCGTTGTCTTTGACCGCAAACTGGATATTCATCAGTCCGACCACATGGAGTTCGGCGGCCAGTTTGGCGGCGTAAACCCGCACCTTGTCCTGAAGCTCCCGGCTCAGAGTCATCGGCGGAATCACGCTGGCCGAGTCGCCGGAGTGAATCCCGGCGGGCTCGACGTGTTCCATGATCGCGCCGATCACCGAACGCTTGCCGTCGGAAATGCAGTCGACGTCGAGTTCGATCGCATTCTCGAGGAACCGGTCGATCAGAATCGGCTTGCCCGGCGAAATCGCTTCGGCCATTTCGACATAGTGGCGCAGATTCTTTTCCTGGTAAACGATGACCATGCCGCGCCCGCCCAGCACGAAGGACGGACGGATCAGCAGCGGATAGCCGATGCGGTCGGCCACCGCGATCGCTTCGTCGATGGAGTGGGAAATGCCGCTTTCCGGCTGTTTGATACCGATCTTTTCGACCAGCTGCTTGAAGAAGTCGCGGTCTTCCGCGGCGTCGATATCGTCGGGACTGGTGCCGATGACATTGGCGCCGGCGGCCTTCAGCTTCTGGGCGAGGTTAAGCGGGGTCTGGCCGCCGAACTGGACGATCACGCCGTCGCATTGTTCGCGTTCGTAAATATTCATCACGTCTTCCAGCGACAGCGGTTCGAAATAGAGCTTGTCGCTGGTGTCGTAATCGGTCGACACGGTTTCCGGATTGCTGTTGACCATCACCGTTTCGAAGCCGGCCTTGCGCAGCGCGAAGGCGGCATGGACGCAGCAATAGTCGAATTCGATCCCCTGGCCGATGCGATTGGGACCGCCGCCGAGAATCATGTAGGATTTCTTGTTGCCGCGCGGCCGCACCGGATCGGCGTATTCGCCGTAGGTCGAATAATAATAGGTGGTGGCGGCCTCGAATTCCCCGGCGCAGGTGTCCACCGAGCCGAAGACCGGTTCAAGCTTGATCTGTTTGCGGGCGGCGCGCACCGCCATTTCGTCGGCGCCGAGCAGACAGCCGATCTGGCGGTCGGAGTACCCGAGCTCCTTGGCCTGGCGGAAAAGCGCCGGATCGGCGGCCAGTTTTTCCAGTGTGCCGGAAGCGGCGATCTCGTTTTCGAATTCGGCCAGCTCGGCGAGATTGCGCAGGAAATAACGGTCGATCTTGGTCAATTCATAGAGGGTTTCGACGTTCCAGCCGCGCTTGAAGGCTTCGCGGACCACAAACACCCGGTCGCAGTTGGGCCGGATCAGCTCGGCGCGCAGCAGTTCGTCACTCATAGCCTGGAATTTGCCGTCCTGGCCGTCGCCGCCGAAGCCGGCGCGGCCGGTTTCGAGCGACCGCAGCGCTTTCTGGAAGGACTGCTTGAACGTCCGGCCGATGGCCATCGCTTCGCCGACCGATTTCATCTGGGTGCCCAGCGTCGAATCCGCCGCCGGGAATTTTTCGAAGGTGAAGCGCGGAATCTTGGTCACCACATAGTCGAGCGCGGGCTCGAAGCAGCTCGGCGTGGAGCCGGTGATATCGTTGCGGATTTCGTCGAGGGTGTAGCCCACCGCGAGCAGCGCGGCGATTTTGGCGATCGGGAAGCCGGTGGCTTTGCTCGCCAGCGCCGAGGAGCGCGATACCCGCGGGTTCATTTCGATGATGATCTGGCGGCCGTCGTCGGGATTGACCGCCCACTGGACGTTGGAGCCGCCGGTGGCGACGCCGATGGCCTCCATCACCTTCAAGCTCGCGTCGCGCATCTGCTGGTATTCGGCGTCGGTCAGGGTCTGGATCGGCGCCACCGTGATCGAGTCGCCGGTGTGGACGCCCATCGGATCGAGGTTTTCAATGGTGCAGACGATCACCGCGTTGCCCTTGGCGTCGCGCATGACTTCGAGCTCGTATTCCTTCCAGCCGAGGAGCGATTCCTCGATCAGGACCTCGGTATTCATGCTCGCGTCCAACCCGCGCTGCACAATGGCGAGAAATTCTTCCTCGTCGTGCGCGATGCCGCCGCCCGAGCCGCCGAGGGTGAAGCCGGGACGGATAATCAGCGGCCAGGTGCCGATCGCTTCCTTGACCGCGCGCGCCTCTTCCAGCGAGTGGGCCGAGCCGGAACGCGGCAGTTCGAGACCGATGCCGCGCATGGTCTGCTTGAAGCACTGGCGATCTTCGGCGCGGTTGATCGCCTCGGCCGAGGCGCCGATCAGTTCGACCTGATAGCGCTTCAGGATGCCGCGCTGGTCGAGCTCCATCGCCAAGTTCAGCGCGGTCTGGCCGCCCAGCGTGGGCAGCAGCGCGTCGGGACGTTCGCGGCGGATGATTTCATGGACGATGTCGACGGTCAGCGGTTCGACATAGGTTCGATCCGCGAATTCCGGGTCGGTCATGATGGTCGCCGGGTTGCTGTTGACCAGCACCACTTCGAACCCTTCTTTTTTCAACACTTTGCAGGCCTGGACGCCGGAATAGTCGAATTCGCAACCCTGGCCGATGACGATCGGACCCGAGCCGATCAACATGATTTTCCGGATATCTGTACGCTTGGGCATAACTGCTTCACCCTCCTTCGATGCTCATGATTGTTGTCCTCTTCGTTCCGGAGGCGGCGGTTACTTCGTCGCCAGCGCGTTGGCGATCAGCCCGTTGAAGAGCGGATGGGACTGACGCGGCCGCGATTTGAATTCCGGATGAAACTGACAACCCACGAAGTACGGATGGTCGGCCAGTTCCACAATTTCCACCAGATGGTTCGCCGGGCATTCGCCGGCGATACGCAATCCCGCCTTGGTCAGGAGCTCCCGGAAGGCCGGATTGAACTCGTAACGGTGGCGGTGGCGTTCGCTGATTTCGGAAACGCCGTAATATTTCCTGCTCTGCGTATCTTCATGCAAACAGCAGGGATACGCGCCGAGGCGCATGGTGCCGCCCTTGGCCGTCACCGTGCGCTGGTCGGCCATCAGATCGATCACCGGATACGGCGTATGCGGCGCGAATTCGGTACTGTCGGCGTCGGCGAGGTCGGCCACATGCCGGGCGAATTCGATCACCGCGCACTGCATGCCCAGACAAATGCCGAGGAACGGCACCTTGTGCGTCCGGGCGTACTCGATCGCGATCAGTTTGCCCGGCACGCCGCGGCCGCCGAATCCGCCCGGCACCAGAATGCCGTCGGCCTCCGCCAGCAGTGCCGCCGGATCACTTTTTTCCAGCTCTTCAGCCTCGATTTTCAGTACCTTCACCCTGGCCGAATGGGCGATTCCGGCATGACTCAGCGCTTCATAGATGCTTTTGTAGGCGTCCTGGTGTTTGATGTACTTGCCGACCACCGCGATGGTGCATTCGCACTTCGGATGGAGCACTCCGTCGAGCCAGGCGCGGTAGCCGGACATTTCGAGCTCGCCTTCGGGCAGCCCCAGGAGGCGGATCACCTTGACGTCCAGCTCCTGCTTGGCCAGCTCCAGCGGCACCTCATAAATCGAATGCTTGACGTCCTGCTCCTCGATCACCATATCCTGCTGGACGTTGCAGAAGAGCGAAAGTTTTTTGAAGTGCTCTTCTTCCATCGGAATCTCGGTCCGGCAGATCAGGATGTCCGGGGTGATCCCGATGTTGCGCAGGATCGCCACCGAGTGCTGCGACGGCTTGGTTTTCAGCTCCTTCGCCGCCCGGATGTAGGGCACCAGCGTCAGGTGGATGAAAACCGCGTTGCCGCGTCCGGCCTGCAGATAGAACTGTCGCGCCGCTTCGAGGAAGGGCAGCGATTCGATGTCGCCGGCGGTGCCGCCGATTTCGGTGATGGCGACATCGACGTCCGGCGCGTGCAGCGCCTGCATCGCCTGTTTGATTTCATCGGTCACATGCGGAATCACCTGCACCGTGGCGCCGAGGTAGCCACCGGCGCGCTCCCGCGCAATCACGCTGCCGTAAATCCGGCCCGAGGTATAGTTGCTCGCCTTGGAGCAGCTGATCCCGGCGAACCGTTCATAGTGGCCGAGGTCGAGGTCGGTTTCCGCGCCGTCGTCGGTCACGAAGACCTCCCCGTGCTGATAGGGGCTCATGGTCCCGGGGTCGACGTTCAGATAGGGATCGAGTTTCTGCATGGCCACCTTGAGCCCGCGCTGTTCGAGCAGCATGGCGAGACTCGCGCCGGTGATGCCCTTGCCCAGACTCGAAACCACTCCGCCGGTCACGAAAATATGCTTGGTCATTTCAACAGCCCTTTCCTGCGATCAGCGTCCGGAACTGGGCGAAAAGATAGCGCGAATCGTGCGGTCCGGGCGCCGATTCGGGATGGTACTGCACACTGAAGGCCGGCAGATCGGTGCGGCGGAGTCCTTCGACGGTATGGTCGTTCAAATTGAGATGGGTGACTTCGACCGTGCCCGGAAGCGAATCGGTCACCAGCGCGAAGTTGTGGTTCTGCGAGGTGATTTCGACTGCGCCGGTGGTCAGGTTCTTGACCGGGTGATTGCAGCCGTGGTGGCCGAATTTGAGCCGGACGCAGCGCCCGCCGGAGGCGAGGCCGAGCAGCTGGTGGCCGAGGCAGATGCCCATCAGCGGCACCTTGCCCAGCAGTTCGCGGATCATTTCGGCGGCATAGGGCAGCGCCGAAGGGTCGGCCGGACCGTTGGAGAGGAACACGCCGTCGGGCCGCCGCGCCAGAATTTCCGCCGCGGTGGTTCTGGCGGGGACCACATCCACCTGAAATCCGGCATCGGCCAGCTGCCGGAGAATGTTGTATTTGATGCCGTAGTCGACCGCGATCACGCGGCAGTCGCCGCTTGCGTTCCAGGCGTAGGGCTCCGGCGTCGAAACCCGGGCGGCGTAATCCTGGTTGTCCAGACCTTCCCAGGCCCGGGCCCGTTCGATGCCCTCGGCTTCGCTGAGTTCGAAATCTGCGACATGCAGATAGGCCTTCTGGCTGCCCTGTTCGCGCAGAATGGTGGTCAGGCGGCGGATATCGATCCCGGCGATACCCGGCTTGCCGGCCGCGATGAGCATTTCGGGCAGGTTCTTTTCGCTGCGGAAGTTGGACGGTTCGTTCAGTTCGTGGATCACGAGGCCGTTCAGGAAGAGGCCGCGCGACTCCATGTCGGCTTCATTGCAGCCGTAGTTGCCGATCTCCGGGCAAGTCATGGTCACAAACTGCCCGGCGTAGGAGGGGTCGGAAATGATCTCCTGGTAACCGGCCATCCCGGTATTGAAAACCGCTTCGCCGGGAGTGTCGGCGGCGGCGCCGAAACTCCAGCCGCGGAAAATTTCGCCGTTGGCCAGCGCCAGGAATGCCTTGCGCTCCCTCTGTTTCCGCCATAAATCCTTGAACTTGTTCATCATCAATACGCCCGTCCTTCGATATTTTCCATATAATTGACCAGCGCCTGATTGACTACCCGCACTCCGCCGGGGGTGGGATAATCCCCGGTGAAATACCAGTCGCCATCATAGCCCGGACATGCTTCTCGCAATGCTTCGATGCTCTGGAAGACGATACGGAGCTCCGCCTTCAACCCCGCCGGCTTCAGCCGCTCGCCGATTTCCCGGGTCAGGTCCGCCGTCGCAATGGCGTCGTAGATCATTCGGACCCGGTTGATCATTTCGCGGTCGCTCTTCCTCAAATCCTCTCCGGCCAGACGGTAGGCTTCGTCCAGGAGCGCCCCGTCGCCGCGCCGCCGCAGAATGGCCGCGGCCGCCTCAAACGCCACCAGCTCCTTCAAACTGCCCATGTCGATGCCGTAACAATCCGGATAACGCACCTGCGGCGCCGAGGAGGAGATCACGATGCGCTTGGGGCCGAGGCGGTCAAGGATCGGCAGGATCGCGTTGCGCATGGTGTTGCCGCGCACGATGGAGTCGTCGATCACCACCAGCGTGTCGCTGCCCGGCCGGATCAGCCCGTAGGTCACATCATAGATGTGCATGTAGAATTCCTTGCGCGCCGCCGCGTCGGCGATGAAGGTGCGGAACTTGGCGTCCTTGACCGCGATCTGGCCGAAGCGCACCGGCACGCCGCCGCTCAGCTCCCAGAGCCGCTCAAGCATGCCGTGATAGCAGATCTGGGCGGTATTGGGAATGTAGGAGAAGAAGGTGTTTTCCCAATCCGATTCGGCCTGTTCGAGCACCTGCGGCACCAGCAGGCGGCCGAGCTGTTTGCGTTCGTGGTGAATCCCGGCGTCGTTGCCGCGCGAGAAGTAGATGCGCTCGAAGACGCAGCGTTTCAGCGGCTTGCGCTCCAGACAGGGTTCGATGCGAATCTCGCCGTCGTGGCCCACGATCACGGCTTCGCCCGGCGGCAGCTCCATCACTTCGGCGCTGGTGCGATCGAATGCGGTCTGGATTGCCGGGCGCTCCGAGGCCACCGCGACGATTTCGTCGTCGAAGTAGAAGAACCCGGGACGCATTCCGGCCGGGTCGCGCAGTGCGAAGGCTTCGCCCGCTCCGCTGACTCCGCATAAAGTAAACGCGCCGTCCAGATTGGATGCGGCGCGTTTTAAAACCCCGGACAGATCACACTGTTTGAGTCCCTGATTCAAAGCCTGTTCGAGATAGTGGCCGATCAGGTCCAGGACCAATACGCCGTCCTGCCGGCTGACCGGATGGTGGCCGGTGGCGAGCAGCTCCCGGAAGATGGCTTCGGTGTTGGTGAAGTTGAAATTGCCGGCCATGAGCAACATGCGGTCGAGGCAGGTGCTGTTGCGCACGAAAGGATGACAGGACCCGATGCCGCCGCCGCCGAAGGTGCCGTAGCGCAGGTGTCCGAGGTAGAGCTCGCCGGCGAAGGGATAGCGCCGCTTGGCTTCAGCGCCGGAAATTCCGGACTCGGGCCGCGCCGCGTTGATCAGTTTGGTGATGCGTTCGAGCAGATCGGCCAGCGGCAGCTCCCGGACCGACTTTTCGATGGTGAAGGGCGCGCGGCCGGGTTCGGGGTCAAGTCCGAGGCAGGCCAATCCGGCGCCGTCCTGGCCGCGGTTGTGCTGCTTTTCCAGCAGCAGGGCCATTTTTTCAAACCCGTAAAAAGGGGTGCCGTATTTGCGGATGAAATGATCGAGGGGCCGCCGCAACCGCAGCAGCGCTACCCCGCATTCGTGTTTGATCGAATCAGACATGATGGTTTCCTGCGTATACTCAACATCCGGACGGCGCATTTTGCCCACGCACCGCCCGGAATTTTCGTGTCAATCTTCGAGACGATTAATAAATAAACAACATTTCGCGATATTTCGGCAACGGCCACCGGTCGTTGGAGACCAGGCGTTCGAGCCGGTCGACCGCCTCGCGCATTTCGCCGAGCGCCGTGAGGATTTCCTCATGGCATCCGGCCAGCGCGATTGCCAGCGCATCGGATTTGATCACCAGTTCATCCAGTCCGGCGCCGAGCAAGCCGGCGGTCTGCCGCAGTCCGGCCGTGCCCGAACCGAGCTTGGCAGCGGCGGCGGCGTTGAGCGCCTGAAGCGTCGCGTTGAATTCCGCGGTCACCACCGGCAGGATCATGCTGCGCGCCATTTCGAGCGCCAGCTGACCTTCGATGCGGATGCGACGGTGATATTCCTCGATGAAAACTTCATAGCGCGATTCCATTTCCTTGCCGGTGAAGACGCCGTACTTCGAGAACAGCGTCAGATTTTCCGGCGTAACATAGGCCTTGAGCGCGGTAACGGTATTCTCCGCGTGGGGCAACCCGCGCCGCGCGGCTTCTTCACGCCATTCTTTGGTATAGCCGTCGCCGTTGAAAATTACCCGCTTATGGGTTTTGATGATGTTCTTCAGCAGGGTCTGGAGTTCGGTGTTGAAATCGGCTTCACTGAAGTTTTCGAGCTTGGCGGCGAGGTCGTTGATGGCGTCGGCCACGATGGTATTGAGAATCATCATCGGCCCGGCGCAGCACTGGCTCGAGCCCGGGGCGCGAAACTCGAACTTGTTGCCGGTGAAGGCGAAGGGGCTGGTGCGGTTGCGGTCGGTCGCGTCGCGCGGCAGCGGCGGCAGGGTATCGACGCCGATGCGCATGGCGCCGACCTTGCGCCCGGCGGCGGCGGAGCCTTTTTCGAGTTTTTCAATCACGTCGGTGAGCTGGTCGCCGAGGTAAATCGAGATGATCGCCGGCGGCGCTTCATTGGCGCCGAGCCGGTGGTCGTTGCCGGCGCCGGTTACGGCGGCGCGCAGAATGTCGCTGTGCAGGTCGATCGCCTGAATGATTGCGCAGAGCACGGTCAGGAAGATCGCGTTTTGTTCCGGGTTGTTGCCGGGGTTGAGCAGATTGGTGTTGCCGTAGCTCAGCGCCCAGTTGTTGTGCTTGCCCGAGCCGTTGATGCCGGCGAAGGGTTTTTCGTGAAGCAGGCAGACCAGACCGTGACGGTCGGCGACCTGCCGCAGCACTTCCATGACCAGCATGTTGTGGTCGACCGCGAGATTCACGTTTTCGAACATCGGCGCCAGTTCGAACTGGGCCGGCGCCACTTCATTGTGCCGGGTCTTGGCCGGGATGCCGAGCGACCACAGTTCTTTTTCAACTTCGTACATGAAGGTGAGCACCCGGTTTTTGATCGACCCGAAGTAATGATCTTCAAGCTGTTGGTGTTTCGGCGGCGGCGCGCCAAAGAGCGTCCGTCCGGTCTGGACCAGATCGGGGCGCTGCAAATAGAAGCGCTTGTCGATCAGGAAGTATTCCTGCTCTGCGCCGAGCGTGACGGTGACCCGTTCCTCGGCCAGTTTGAAGCACTTCATCAGCCGCTTGACCGCCACGCTCAGCGCCTGGGTGGAGCGCAGCAGCGGAGTTTTCTTGTCCAGCGCCTCGCCGGTGTAGCTGCAGAAGGCGGTCGGGATGCAGAGCGTCGCGCCGTTCGCATGACGCTTGATGAAGGCCGGACTGGTCGGGTCCCACGCGGTGTAGCCGCGCGCCTCGAAGGTGCAGCGCAGTCCGCCCGAGGGGAAACTTGAGGCGTCGGGTTCGCCGACGATCAGGTTTTTGCCGGAAAACGCCATCAGGACCTTGCCGTTCTTGATTTCAAGGAACGCATCGTGCTTTTCCGCGGTCGAACCGGTCAGCGGGAGGAACCAGTGGGTGAAATGGGTGGCGCCGCGGTCGAGCGCCCAGTGCTTCATGGCGTGGGCGACGTCGGCGGCGATTTCGGGATCGAGCGCGACATTGTCGTTGATGGTGGACAGAAGTTTGACGGCCACGGCTTCCGGCAGGTATTTGCGCATGGCTTCGGCGTTGAAGACGTCTTCGGCGTAACGCTCCATATCCACCGGCGCCGCCGGCATGCCGGGGACGGCATGGATTTCGGCGATGGCATCGATGGCGTCAAAACGGGGATTCTTGCTCATGATTGCGGTCCTCTTACAGGGTTTGAAAACATCGTTGCTCCGGTATTCAGCAAGTTTCGTGCCAACTGCGCGTTGCCGCTCTCTGCCGGACGGAAGGATCGTGATCGATCCGCCGGACCGTTACAATTTTGTAATAAACCCAAGTTCGCGTTACACATTTGTAATAATATATCGCCAAAAGTGCGTTCCGTCAAGGTCGGAAAATGACTTGGCACGTTTTTTGCTGGATAAAACACCCGGAAATAGTGAAACCGTGTTATATATAGAACAGGGAGGGCAACAGCATGAGCCAGATTCACCCCGATTTTCGACAGCGTCGCCACAGCCGGATTCCCGCCGCGCGCGGGCTCTATGATTTCGTCAATGAGCATGACGCCTGCGGCGTGGGGCTGGTTGCCAACCTCGACAACGTACCCAGCCATGAGATCGTCCGCATGGGCGAAACCGTGCTCGAACGGCTGATGCACCGCGGCGCGGCGGGCGGCGACCCCGATACCGGGGACGGCGCCGGGCTGCTGCTGGGCATCCCGGACGAATTCTTCCGTCGGGCGGTCGATTTCGCGCTGCCCGGGTCCGGACGCTACGGCGTGGCGATGGTCTTCGGTTCGCCGGAGTACGACGCCATGCTTGAGTCGTTTGTGCGCGCCGAGGGCGCGACGGTGCTGGGTTGCCGCCCGGTTCCGACCGATCCCGCGGCGATCGGCCGTCTGGCGCGCGAAAGCTGTCCTGAAATCCGCCAGATTTTCGTCGGCGCCGCCGAAGGATGGGACCGCGATGCCTTCGAACGCAAACTTTTCGTGATCCGCCGCCAGGTGGAGAAGGCGGTTTCGGCGGAAGAATATTACTTTTGCAGTTTTTCGAGCCGGAGCATCGTTTACAAGGGGCTGCTGCTGGCGCCTCAGCTCGGCCGGTTCTACCCCGATTTGCGCAGTTCCGACTTCAAGTCGCCGCTGGCGCTGGCTCACCAGCGTTACAGCACCAACACCTTTCCGACCTGGCAGTTGGCGCATCCTTTCCGCTATCTCGCCCACAACGGCGAAATCAATACTTTGCGCGGCAATCTCAATCTCCTCCGGAGCCGCGAACCTTTTTTCCGGAGCGAGCTTTTCGGCGACGACCTCGCCAAGCTGCTGCCGCTGATCGGTCCCGGACAGAGCGACTCCGGCAGTCTGGACAACATGCTCGAACTGCTGGTCGCCTGCGGCCGCAGTCTCGAACATGCGATGCTGATGCTGATTCCGCAGGCCTGGGGGGCCAAATATCACCTCGGACGCGACGTGCGCGGATTTTTCGAATACCATTCGGCGCTGATGGAGCCGTGGGACGGTCCTGCGGCGGTCGCCTTCTCCGACGGCGTCAATGCCGGCGCGATGCTTGACCGCAACGGCTTGCGTCCGGCCCGCTACACCTTGACCATGGACCGGATTTTCGTGCTGGCCAGTGAAACCGGCGTGCTCGACTTCCCGCCCGAAACGGTGGTGCGCAAGGGCCGGCTGGCGCCGGGAGAAATGATTTTCTGCGATCTGGTCAATCATCGGCTGATCGAAAACGCCGAACTCAAGAACGCGGTGGCGCGGCAGCAGCCCTACCGCCGCTGGGTGGAAGAGAACCAGCTGCCGGTCAACGGTCTTTTTTCGACGCTGACGCCGTCCGTGCCGCTGTCGGATTTGCGGACCCGCCAACAGGTTTTCGGCTACACCGCCGAAGACCTTGAATTGATCGTGCGCCCGATGGCCAAGACCGGGCATGAGCCGATCGGTTCGATGGGCAACGATGCCGCGCTGGCGGTGCTCTCCACTCAGAATCCCGGCGTGTTCAACTATTTCAAGCAGCTTTTCGCCCAGGTCACCAACCCGCCGATCGACCCGATCCGCGAGGAGCTGGTGATGAGTTTGACCACCTATCTCGGCAATCGCGGCAACATTCTGGCCGAAATTCCCGAACATGCGCGCCTGATCAAGCTCAAGCGGCCGATTCTGACCGATGCCGAACTCAATGCGCTGCGCCGGATTCAGGATCCCAAGTTCCGTTCCGCGACCTTGTGCTGCGAATTTCCCGCCGGCGGCTCCGGCGCGGCGCTGGCGGCGGCGCTCGAACGGCTGGCGACCCAGGCGGTGCAGGCGGTCAAGGCCGGCTGCGGCATCGTGATTCTGAGCGACCGCGACATCGTCGACGGCAATGCGCCGATTCCGATCCTGCTCG
Organism: Victivallaceae bacterium; assembly: GCA_036677805.1. GTDB lineage: Bacteria > Verrucomicrobiota > Lentisphaeria > Victivallales > Victivallaceae > SIG78. Next base: position 61,688 of record JAVBVS010000004.1, read on the forward strand.
CGGTCGGCGCGGTGAACCGGGCGCTGAGCGCGGCCGGAGTCCGGCCCGAAACCGGGCTGATCGCCGAATCGGGCGAAGTGCGCGAAATCATGCATTACGCCTTGCTGCTGGGCTACGGCGCGACCGCGGTCAATCCCTATCTGGTGCTCAGCACCGTGAGCGCGATGTGCGCCTCCGGCGAATTGGAACTGGATGCGGTGACCGCGCTCGGCAACTACATTCAGGCGGTCGACAAGGGCTTGCTCAAGGTGATGAGCAAGATGGGCATTTCGACCCTCCGCAGCTACCGGTCGGCCCAGATTTTCGAAGCGGTCGGGCTGGGACAGGAGGTGATCGGGCATTATTTCCCGGGCACCGCGAGCCGGGTCGGCGGCGCGACGCTCGACGATCTCGCGGCCGAATGCGCCGCGCGCCATCGGCAGGCCCGGCTGGCGAAGTTCTCCAATCTTTTGGCCGCGGGCGGCCAATACCGCTTCCGGCGCGACACCGAGGCGCATCTGTGGTCGCCGGAAAGCCTGACCGCATTCCGGCTGGCGGTGCGCGAAAACAATCCGGGCAGATACCGCGAATACGCCGACATGATCAATCGTCAGGAGCGGCATCTGAATACCCTGCGCGGACTGTTCGAGTTTGTCGAAACCGCGCCGGTGCCGCTGGAAGAGGTGGAAAGCGCCGAGTTGATTATCCGCCGCTTCGTATCGGGCGCGATGTCGCTCGGCTCGCTGAGTCCCGAAGCGCACGAAACCATCGCCATCGCGATGAACCGGCTCGGCGCGATGAGCAACTCCGGCGAAGGCGGCGAAGACCCCGACCGGGCCGTCCCCAACGCCCGGGGCGAAGCGCGCGCCTCGGCCATCCGGCAGGTGGCGTCGGGCCGCTTCGGCGTGACCATCGATTATCTGCGCGGCGCGAAGGAGCTTCAGATCAAGATGGCGCAGGGCGCGAAGCCCGGCGAAGGCGGCCAGCTGCCCGGCTACAAGGTCGACGATTTCGTCGCGCGCATCCGGCACAGCATTCCGCATGTGACGCTGATCTCGCCGCCGCCGCATCATGACATCTATTCGATTGAGGATCTGGCGCAGCTGATCTACGATCTGCGCTGCGCCAATCCCGAAGCGCGGGTTTCGGTCAAGCTGGTCAGCGAGATCGGCGTCGGAACCATCGCCGCGGGCGTGGTCAAGGCGCATGCCGACATGGTGCTGATTTCAGGCCATGACGGCGGCACCGGGGCGTCGCCCCTGACCAGCATCAAGCATGCGGGATTGCCATGGGAGCTGGGGCTGGCCGAGGCGCAGCAGACCTTGTGCGCCAACCATCTGCGTTCGCATGTGCGGCTTCAGGTCGACGGCCAGCTCAAGACCGGGCGCGACGTGATCATCGGCGCATTGCTCGGCGCCGAAGAGTTCGGGTTCGCCACCACGATTCTGGTCTGCCTGGGCTGCGTGATGATGCGCAAGTGCCACGACAACAGCTGTCCCGCCGGGGTGGCCACCCAGGATCCGGCGTTGCGCAAGAAATTCGACGGCAAGCCCGAATACATCGAAAACTTTCTGCGTTTCGTGGCCGAGGAGGTGCGCGGCTATCTCGCGCAGCTCGGACTGCGCTCGCTTGACGAAGCGGTCGGCCGGACCGATCTGCTGCGGACCAATCGCGCGATCGATTTCTTCAAGGCGCGGCATCTCGATTTCAGCCGGATTCTGGCCGGGGCGGGCGACGGCGTCCAGCGCTTCGATTCCGCGGCCGGTCCGCTCGGCAGTTCGGAAAATTATGACGAACAGCAACTGCTTCCGGCGCTGGCCGGCGCATTGGAAAAGGGCAAGGCGGTTCAACTCAGCCGCCGGATCGCCAACTCCGACCGCGCGGTCGGAACCCGGCTTGCGGGCGAGATTGCCCGGCGCTATGGTGCGGCGGGATTGCCCGAGGGTACGATCCGGGTCGATTTCACCGGGTGCGCGGGCCAGAGCTTCGGCGCTTTTCTCGCTCCGGGCGTGACCTTCACCCTCGAAGGCGAAGCCAACGATTTCGTCGGCAAGGGCCTTTCGGGCGGCACCATCGTCATCCGGGTGCCGCGCACTGCCGGCTACTCTGCGGCGGGCAATGTGATCGCGGGCAACGTGATCGGTTACGGCGCGACTGCGGGCGCGATTTTCCTGAACGGCCAGGCCGGGGAACGCTTCGCGGTGCGCAATTCCGGCGCGACGCTGGTGGTCGAGGGCGTGGGCGACCACGGTTGCGAATACATGACCGGCGGGCGCGTGGTGGTGCTGGGCCGGGCCGGGATCAACTTCGCCGCCGGGATGACCGGCGGGCTGGCTTATGTGCTCGACGAGGCGGGTGATTTCGACCTTTATTGCAATCCCGACAGCGTCGACCTCGAACCGGTGGTGCGCGGCTCCGCCGACGAATGCGAACTGCTCGGCCTGCTGGAACGCCATCGGGCGTTGACCGGCAGCGTCCGGGCCGAAGCGGTGCTGGCCGACTGGGAAAATGTGCGCGGCAAATTCGTGAAGGTGTTTCCGGTCGAATACCGCCATGCGCTGGCGGTCGCCGCCGAACGCGCCGCCGGGAAATAGGGTTTGCCGGAGACTCTGCCGGAAAATCCGGGGGGTGTTTCCGGCGCAACCAACGGTTTTATCATCATGATGTTACGATAAGGAGAAATGAAAATGGCGGAACGCATCCACGAGCTCTACCGCGCGACGGCGGAGCGGCTGTGCGACTTCAACGAAGTCGAACGGAGTCTGAGCGATGCCGAATTGCATGAACAGGCCGAGCGCTGCATGAACTGCGGCATTCCCTTTTGCCACGGTTCTGGCTGTCCGCTGGACAACCGCATTCCCGATATCAATTCCGCGGTCGCCCGCGGCGAATGGCGCGAAGCGTGGGATATCCTGAGTTCGACTTCGCCCTTTCCGGAATTCACGTCGCGGGTCTGTCCGGCGTTGTGCGAAGGTTCCTGCGTTCACGGACTCCATGAGGAGTCGGTGATGGTCCGGCAGCTGGAAAAGGCGGTGATCGAACATGCCTTCGCCCGCGACTGGGTGGTTGCGGCGCGGCCCGAGGCCACGGGCCGTTCGGTCGCGGTGGTCGGCGGCGGTCCGGCGGGGCTGGCGGCGGCCGACCGGCTCGCCCGTCGCGGTCACGCGGTCACGGTGTTTGAAGCGCATCATACGCCGGGCGGGCTGCTGCGCTACGGCATTCCGGATTTCAAACTTGACAAGAGCGTGGTGGCGCGGCGCATTGCGCTGCTCGAAGCGCTGGGCGTCCGTTTCGAGTGCGATACCGAAATCGGGCGCGATCTTGCGCCGGAGTACCTTCTGCGCCGCTTCGACGCCATGCTGATCGCCGTCGGCACGCCTGCCGCGCGCGATCTCAAACTCCCGGGCCGGGAGCTGGAGGGGGTTCATTTCGCGCTGGAATTCCTTCAGGGGCAGAACCGCGCCATCGCCGGCGAGCTGACCGCGCGGCCGATTTCCGCCGCCGGCAGAAACGTGCTCGTGATCGGCGGCGGCGATACCGGCAGCGACTGTCTCGGCACCGCGTTGCGGCAGGGCGCCGCCAGCGTGACCCAGATCGAAATTCTGCCGCAGCCGCCCGAGGACCGTTCGTCCTCCACGCCGTGGCCGGCCTGGCCGTGGCTGCTGCGCACCTCCTCCAGCCACCGCGAGGGCGGCGTCCGGCTGTGGAACGTTCAGAGTTCCGGCTTCCGCGGCGAAGCCGGCCGGGTGACCGGCGTCGCGGTCAACGATGTGGAGTGGAGCTTCTCGCCCGACGGCCGTCCCCTTGAATTCAAGCCGGTCGCGGGCAGCGAACGGGTGATCCCGGCCGACCTGGTGCTGCTGGCGATGGGCTTCACCGGCATTCCCGCCGGACACTGGAGCGCGAACCTCGGTTTGAATATTGATGCGCGCGGGCGTTTGCAAAATGATCCGAAGCGGGCTATATTGGTAGCCGGTGACGCCGCCAACGGCGCTTCGCTGGTGGTCCGGGCCATCGTCGACGGGATGCGTCAGGCGGAGGCCATCGACCGCTGCCTGAAGGAAAACAACTGATTCCGGATGCAGGAGTCCGGAAGAATATGGGGATCGGACCGATGATTTTTTCGAAGTATCACGGGCTGGGCAACGATTTTATTCTGGTGGAAACCCGGCTCAATCCCGGATGCGATTTCCGGGCACTGGCGGTGCCGCTCTGCGACCGCCGCCGCGGCATCGGCGCCGACGGACTGGTGACCATCGAGGCGCTCGGCGGCGCCGATTTCACGATGCACATCTACAATTCCGACGGCACCGAGGCCGAAATGTGCGGCAATGCCACCCGTTGCGTCGCGCAATACATCGACTGCCGCGGCCTTGCGCCGGGCCACCGCGAATTCGCGCTGCATACGCTGGCGGGCATCATCCGGCCGCGGCTGCTCGACGACGGGCTGGTCCGGGTCGACATGGGCGTGCCGCGCCTCACCCGCGCCGAGATTCCGGTGACCGGAAACGCTTCCGACACCGCGATTGAAATGACGCTGGAAGCCGCCGGACGCGCCTTCACCGGCACGGCGGTTTCGATGGGCAATCCGCATTTCGTGATCTTTGTCGATGACATCAACGCCATCGAGCTTGAATCGTGGGGCGCGGCGCTGGAAATTCATCCGGCGTTTCCCCGCAAGTGCAACATCGAATTCTCGCAGCTGCTCGCTCCCGGCCGCATCCGGATGCGGGTCTGGGAACGCGGCTGCGGCGTGACCGCCGCCTGCGGCACCGGCAGCTGCGCCACCGCCGTGGCCGCGCATTTGACCGGCCGGGCGGAAGGGCCGCTGACCGTGACCCTCGACGGCGGCGACCTCCGCATCGAATATGCCGCCGACCGCCATGTGTACATGACCGGTCCGGCGGTCTGCGTCTTTCACGGCGAAACCGTGTAGCGCGAAAACGGCCGACGGAGAACCCCGCGGTCCGGGAGCGTATTCCGGCGCGGGATTCTTCATTTTTGCGGCCGGAACCATGAAGGAATCTTGCAACGTTGTAAGATGGACCGATGATCGTAATAAAGCAGGAGTAAAACAGAAATCATGGCCCGCATCAATTCAAACTATCTGGACGTTAACGAAAGTTATCTCTTTGCCTGGATCAAGCAGGAGATCGACGCTTACACCGCGAAGCATCCCGACGCCGACGTGATCCGGCTCGGCATCGGCGACGTGACTCAGCCCCTGACCGCCGAGGTCATCGGCGCCATGCACCGCGCGGTCGACGAAATGGCTTCCGCCGCCACCTTCCGCGGCTATGGCCCGGAGCAGGGCTACGGCTTTCTGCGCGAAGCGATCATCGAACACGAATACCGCGTTCGCGGCATCGACCACATCGCCGCCGATGAGATTTTCGTGAGCGACGGCTCCAAGTGCGATGTCGGCAACATCCAGGAGATTTTCGACGCCGACTGCTCGGTCGCGGTCACCGATCCGGTTTACCCGGTCTACCTCGACACCAACCTGATGGCCGGGCGCAAGCGCAACATCCGTTTCCTGCCGGCCACGCCCGAAAACGGCTTCCGGCCCGAACTGCCCGACGCTCCGGTCGATCTGATCTATCTGTGCAGTCCCAACAACCCCACCGGCACCGTGCTCGATCGAAGCGCGCTGGCCGCCTGGGTCGATTATGCCCACCGCAACGGCTCGGTCATTCTTTTCGACAGCGCCTACAGCGCCTACATCCGCGATCCGCAGCTGCCGGGTTCGATCTATGAAATTCCCGGCGCCGACGAGGTGGCGATCGAATTCAAGTCCTTTTCCAAGACCGCGGGCTTCACCGGCACGCGTTGCGCCTTCACGGTGGTGCCGAAGAAACTCCAGCGCGATGGCCGCGACGGCAAGGCGCATTCGCTGCACTGGATGTGGAACCGCCGCCAGTGCACCAAGTTCAACGGCGTGAGCTACATCGTTCAGCGCGGCGCGGAGGCGGTTTACTCGCCCGCCGGTCGCCGGGAAACGGCCAAGTTGGTCGATTACTATATGGAAAATGCGCGGCTGATCCGCGAAGGATTGCAAAGTCTCGGCCACCGGGTCTACGGCGGCGAAAACGCGCCTTACATCTGGTGGATTCTGCCCGAAGGGGTCAAGTCCAAGGAATTTTTCGCGCAGCTGCTCGACCGCTGCCGGGTGGTCGGAACTCCCGGCGTCGGCTTCGGCGCGCACGGCGAAGGCGCCTTCCGGCTGACCGCGTTCGGCGACCGCGACCGCACCCGGGAAGCGGTCGAACGCATCCGTCAGCTCTAGGCTGACACGAGGTTGCCTGATCGGGAAACGGCGCTGTCGGGAACGGTTTTTTTATAAAAACCTCCGGTTTAAACTTTGAAAAATGGCGATTGCGGCGTTATAGTATAACCTCAATGATTTCCGTTTAATATTGAAAACCAACCCGATCAAGCAACTCTGACAACAGGAAAGAGGCACAAAATGATTAAAGTCGGTATCAACGGTTTCGGGCGCATCGGCCGCATGGTGTTCCGCGCCGCGGTCGAAAACTTCAGCAAGGACATCCAGATTGTCGGCATCAACGATTTGCTTGATCCCGATTACCTGGCCTACATGCTCAAGTACGACTCGGTTCACGGCATCTTCAACGGCGACATCGCCATCGACGGCAATTTCCTGGTCGTCAACGGCAACCGCATCCGTCTGACCGCCGAAAAGGATCCGGCCAGTTTGAAGTGGAACGAAGTCGGCGCCGACGTCGTCGTCGAATCCACCGGCCTCTTCCTTGATCAGGAAACCGCCGCCGCCCATATCAAGGCCGGCGCCAAGAAGGTCATCATGTCCGCGCCGAGCAAGGATGCGACCCCGATGTTCGTCTACGGCGTCAACCACAAGAGCTATGCCGGACAGACCATCATCTCCAACGCCAGCTGCACCACCAACTGCCTGGCGCCGATCGCCAAGGTTCTGAATGACAAATTCGGCATCAAGCGCGGCCTGATGACCACCGTCCATGCCGCCACCGCGACCCAGAAGACCGTCGACGGCCCCTCCAAGAAGGACTGGCGCGGCGGCCGCGGCATTCTCGAAAACATCATCCCCTCCTCGACCGGCGCGGCCAAGGCCGTCGGCAAGGTGCTGCCCGCGTTGAACGGCAAGCTGACCGGAATGTCGATGCGCGTTCCGACCTCCGACGTGTCGGTGGTCGACCTCACCGTCGAACTTGAAAAGCCCGCCAGCTATGATGAAATCTGCGCCGCGATGAAGGCCGCCAGCGAAGGCGAACTCAAGGGCGTGCTCGGCTACACCGAAGAAAAGGTTGTTTCGACCGACTTCCGCGGCGAATCCCGCACCTCCGTCTTCGACAAGGACGCCGGCATCCAGCTCGATCCGACCTTCGTCAAGGTCGTCAGCTGGTACGACAACGAATGGGGCTATTCCAACAAGGTGTTGGAAATGGTCCGCGTCATCGCCAAGTAATCAGCTGGCATTGACCGATGGTTCCCCAAGCGGGCGGGTGGAGTGAATCGCCCGTCCGCTTTTTTCTTCTTCAATGGAAAGGTTCGATCAAATGAATATCGACAAAAAGACCGTCAAGGATATCAATCTCGCCGGCAAGCGCGTGGTCATGCGCGTGGACTTCAATGTGCCGCTCAAGGATGGCCGGGTTGCCGACGACACCCGCATCACCGCGGCGCTGCCCACGATCCGGTACATTCTCGACCAGGGCGCGAGCCTGGTGCTGCTGAGTCACCTCGGCCGTCCCGACGGCGAAGCCAAACCGGAATTCAGCCTGAAGCCGGTAGCCCTTTATCTCGAAAAGCTGCTCGGCAAGCCGGTCCGGTTCGTCGAAGACTGCATCGGGCAGGCCGCCGTCGCCGCGAGCAAGGCGCTCAAGGCCGGTGAAATCATGCTCTGCGAAAATACCCGGTTCCACAAGGCCGAAGACCTCAAGGGCAAAACCCCCGAAGACAAGGCCGCGCTCAAAGCCATGGCCACCGAATTGGCCAAGCTCGGCGAAATCTATGTCAACGACGCGTTCGGCACCGCCCACCGCGCCCATGCCTCCACCGCCGTGATCGCCGACGTGATCGGCCACGACCAGAGCGTCGCCGGCTTCCTGATGGAAAAGGAACTCCAGTATCTCGGCAAGGCCGTCGCCAATCCGGCGCGTCCCTTCGTCGCGATCATCGGTGGCGCCAAGGTTTCCGGCAAGCTTGAAGTGTTGACTTCGCTGATGGAAAAAGTCGACGCCATCCTGATCGGCGGCGGCATGGCTTACACCTTCCTCAAGGCGCAGGGCCATGAAATCGGCAAATCGCTGTGCGAAAACGAGCTGCTCGACACCGCCCGGGAAATTCTGGCCAAGGCGGCCGCCAAGAAGGTCAAGTTCCTGCTGCCGGTCGACAACAAGGCCGCCGTCGCGTTCGCCAATGACGCCGCCAGCAAGATTGTCGGCAACGATATTCCCGCCGACATGCTGGCGCTGGATATCGGCCCGGAAACTGTGAAGCTCTACGCCGCGGAAATCGCCAAGGCCGGGACCATCGTCTGGAACGGGCCCATGGGCTGCTTTGAAATGCCCAATTTCGCGTTCGGCACCATGAGCATCTGCAAGGCCGTCGCCGAATCCGGCGCGGTCAGCATCATCGGCGGCGGCGATTCCGTCGCCGCGGTCAATCAGAGCGGCCTGGCCGACAAAATGTCCCACATCTCCACCGGCGGCGGCGCCTCCCTCGAGTTCCTCGAGGGCAAGGTGCTGCCCGGCGTGGCCGTGCTCGCGGACAAGTAACCGGCGTCATCCGGGCGGACTTGCGTTCGCCCGGATGGGCTTGGTTGGCGGATTCGGGGGAAGGCGGAAAACACTTTTAGGAAAGTGTTTTCCGCCTTCCCCCGAGCCCCTTTCCTGTCTTGCCATCCGGAATCGGCGGCGAGGAAGGGACGCGCTTTGCAACCCGACGGCGATGGTCAACGGCGCCGGACGCGTGGGAAAACATAAGGAATCGGAACATTGAATGCGATTACGATCAAAGGCGCTTCGGTTTATCTGGAAGACAACCTGGTGCTCAAGGAAATCAACTGGGAACTGAAGCGCGGCGCGCGCTGTTTCATCATGGGCGCCAACGGCGCGGGCAAGACGACGCTGGTGAAGCTGCTGATGGGCTACGTCTGGCCGCTCTACGGAGCGGAGGTCGATATTCTCGGCTACCGTTACGGCGAAAGCAATCTTTCCGAAGTACGAAAGAAAATCGGCTGGGTGAGCCCCTTCATGCAACACTGGACCAGCCCGGAATCGCGGGCGCTGAATGTGGTGATCTCGGGCCTCGACGGTTCGCTGGGATTGTTTCGCAAGCCGCAGCCTGAAGAGGTCGAACATGCGCTGGCGATTCTCGAACAGCTCAATGCGGCGCATCTGGCGGAGCGGCACTGGTATGCGCTGAGCTCGGGCGAGCAGGTCAAATTTCTGATTGCGCGCGCCTTGATCACCAGTCCCGAACTGCTGATCCTCGACGAACCGAGCGTCTATATGGATCTGGCGGGCCGGGAGTATCTGCTCGGCGAAATCGAGCGCTTTGCCCACAGCCGCTCCGACCTGACGCTGATTTTCATCACTCAGCGCATCGAGGAGATCATGCCGGTATTCCGGGATGGGATGGCGTTGAAGGCGGGCCGGATTTACTGTGCGGGCACGACCGAAGCGGTGCTGACGGAGGCCAATCTGGAAGCGGTTTTCGACATTCCGGTGCGGTTGCTGCGCACCGACGACGGCCGATTCTGGCCGGTGGTCGGACGGCGGCCGTAACGGCGTCCCGGCGGCCGGATTTTTCCGGTTCCGGGCGGCGGTGCGAAGCTCATTGCCGCCATGCGGATGCACATTGCGGCAACCCCTTATTTCCGAGCGAAAAAGGGGCGGTTTTTTGCGCTTTTACCTTGTAAAAGCCCAGCGGAAGGTGTATTGTATCTTCAAGATCGAAAACACTCAACCGGGAGAGCAATTTCATTCATGGCTGACGATACCAAAATTCCGCAACCCGCCGGCGGCGGCGCCGAAGAGTACAGCGCCAGTAAAATCACGGTTCTCGAAGGACTCGAAGCGGTCCGCAAACGTCCGTCCATGTACATCGGCGACACCGGCGAACGCGGCCTGCACCACCTGGTTTACGAAGTCGTGGACAACTCCATCGATGAAGCGCTTGCCGGGTATGCCGGCAACATTCAGGTGACCATTCTGCGCGACAATTCCGTTTCCGTGCTTGACGACGGCCGCGGCATTCCGGTGGACATGCACGAGGGCGAGGGCAAGCCCGCCGTGGAAGTGGTGCTCACCGTGCTTCATGCCGGCGGCAAGTTCGACCACAACTCCTACAAGGTTTCCGGCGGTCTGCACGGCGTCGGCGTCAGCTGCGTCAACGCGCTTTCCGACTGGATGAAAGTCGAGGTCTACCGCGAAGGCAAGGCCTGGCAGATTGGATTTCAGCACGGCAACACCGTCGAGCCGCTGAAACTTATCGGCGTTACCGATCAGCGCGGCACCAAGGTCACGTTTCATCCCGACGCGACCATTTTTTCGAGCATGATCTACAGCTGGGACATTCTGGCCAAGCGGCTGCGCGAGCTGGCTTTCCTGAATCGCGGCATCAGCATCATGCTGACCGACGAACGGGTGGAGCCCGGTACGCCGCCGCGGACCGAGCGGTTTCATTATGAGGGCGGAATCAGCGAATTCGTGACCCACCTCAACCAGAACAAGGCGCTGATCCACCCCGGCGTGATCTATTTTCACCGCGAAAAAGACGGCATCGACGTCGAAATCGCGATGCAGTACAACGACAGCTTCACCGAAAGCATCTTTTCCTACACCAACAATATTCATACCATCGAAGGCGGCACCCATTTAACCGGCTTCCAGTCGGCGCTGACCCGGACCATCAACAACTACGCCAAGGCCGCCGGCATGCTCAAGGGCGCTTCCGACAAGGGCGTAACCAGCAATGACGTGCGCGAAGGCCTGGCCGCGGTGATCAGCGTCAAGGTGCCGGAGCCCCAATTTGAGGGCCAGACCAAGACCAAGCTCGGCAACGGCGAAGTCAAGGGCATCGTCGAGTCGGTGGTGTATGAAAACCTCGGCGCCTTCCTCGAAGAAAACCCCGCCGTGGCCAAGGAAATCATCCTCAAGTCAATGACCGCCGCCCGGGCCCGCGAAGCCGCCCGCCGCGCCCGCGAACTGGTGCAGCGCAAAGGCGCGCTCGAAGGATTTTCGCTGCCCGGCAAGCTGGCCGACTGCTCCAACCGCGACCCCTCGCGCTGCGAAGTCTACATCGTCGAAGGGGATTCCGCCGGCGGTTCGGCCAAACAGGGGCGCAACAGCGAGTTCCAGGCCATTCTGCCGATCCGCGGCAAATTGCTCAACGTGGAAAAGGCGCGGCTGGACAAGATTCTGAACAACAACGAAATCCGGGCGATGTTCGCGGCCATCGGCTGCAATTTCGGCGAGGATTTCGATATCACCAAGCTGCGTTATCACCGCATCGTGATCATGACCGATGCCGACGTTGACGGCGCGCACATCCGGACGCTGCTGCTGACCTTTTTCTACCGGCAGATGAAGCCGCTGATCGACGCGGGCCATATCTACATTGCCAATCCGCCGCTGTTCAAGGTCAAGCGCAAGCAGAAGGAACGCTATATCGATACCGAGGAGCAGCTCGACAATTATCTGATTCAGCTCGGCGTCGAAGATATCGCCGTGTCCGACGCCGCCGGTGCGGCGCTCAACCGCGAAGCGGTGGAAAATCTGATTGCGCTTTTCCGCCAGGCCGCCCATTGCGCGGGCGGACTTCAGCGTTGCGGCATCGATCCGGCGGAATACTTCGCGCTGCGCAATGCCGAGGCGCATTTTCCGATCGCCGAAGTCAGCGCGCGGGAGCTCGACGGCACGGTCAGCCGCGCCTTCGTCTATTCGATTCCGGAAAAGGATGCGTTGATCGCCGAAATCGAAGCGCGTCTCGGCATTGTCCGCGAAGCGCCGGCTCCGATCGACGGCTGCGGTGAAGAGACCGGCGGATTGTTCGATCCCCTGGCCGAACCCAGCGCCATCGATGTGGTCGACATTTTCGAAGCGGCCGCCGCGGCGGAGCTGGCGGACGAGCTCTGCCGGACCGGCGCCGACTGCAAACGCATCTTCGGCCGGGGCGAAAGCCTCTGGAAGGTCGCCGTCGACGGTCGCGAGCAGGAGGCGCATTCGCTGGAGGAATTGTTTGAAATCATCCGCGACAACGGCCGCAAGGGCATCGAAATTCAGCGTTACAAAGGCTTGGGCGAAATGAATCCCGAACAGCTCTGGGAAACCACCATGGACCCCGAGCGGCGCAAAATGATCCGGGTGACCATGGACGACGCCGTCGCCGCCGAACGGATGTTCACGCTGCTGATGGGCGATGTGGTCGAGCCCCGGCGCGAATATATTGAAAAATATGCCGCCAGCGTCAAAGACCTGGATATCTGATCCGGACGGTGCGCGGCGTGGACGGCGCGGCTGACAGGGCTTGGATGACGGTGAAAACTTTGAATACGACAGGAAGAAAATTATGGCCGAGGATGTGAAAAATACCGAACGCGCGAAGAATCTTGAAATCGCCATCGCCCAGATCGAAAAGGAATTCGGCAAGGGGTCGATCATGCGCCTCGGCGATTCGGCGGCTTATGCCGGGGATGTCCCCACCATCAGCACCGGGGCGTTGGCGCTGGACCTGGCGCTCGGCATCGGCGGCGTGCCGCGCGGGCGGATCGTGGAAATTTTCGGTCCCGAATCCTCCGGCAAAACCACCGTCTGTCTGCATGTGATCGCCAATGCGCAGCGGGCCGGCGGCAAATGCGCCATCATCGATGCCGAACATGCGATCGATCCGGGCTATGCGACCAAGATCGGCGTCAATACTGCCGATTTGCTGATCTCTCAGCCCGACAGCGGCGAAGACGCGCTGAATATCGCCGATACCTTGATTCGCAGCAATGCGATCGACGTGCTGGTGGTCGATTCGGTGGCGGCGCTGGTTCCCCGCGCGGAGCTGGAAGGGCAGATGGGCGATTCGCACATGGGGTTGCAGGCGCGGCTGATGTCGCAGGCGCTGCGCAAGCTCACCGGCGCCGCCAATAAGGGACGCACCTGCGTGATGTTCACCAATCAGATCCGGGAGAAGATCGGCGTGGTTTACGGCAATCCGGAAACCACCACCGGCGGCAATGCGCTTAAATTTTACGCCTCGATCCGCATGGACATCCGGAAGGTGACCGCGCTCAAGGATGCGGCGGGCAATGTGACCGGCAACCGCACCCGGGTCAAAGTGATCAAAAACAAGATGGCGCCGCCGTTCAAGGTGGCGGAATTCGATATCAATTACTCCGAGGGCATTTCGCGTGCCGGATCGATCCTCGACGTGGCGGGCGATCTCGGAATTCTGGAAAAGCGCGGTTCCTGGTTCAGTTTCGCCGGGGAACAGCTCGGCCAGGGCCGGGAGCAGACCAAGGCGCTGCTGGAAAAAGATCCCGCCCTGGCGGATAAACTGCTGGCGTTGATCCGGGAAAAGCTGGAATCGGCCAAATCCGTTCCGGGAAAAGCCGTTGCCGACGAGGATGACGCCGCCGGGAAGTAAACAGATCGATTGATCTGCCGCGCGAGTGCGCTGTAAGTTGCGTTCCGGCCCGAATTCTTCGGCGCCGGAACGTTGTGCGCGAGGCTCGATGGCGGGTGATCGCAACCATGGATGTGGGCATGGATGGGAAGGGCAGAATCATGAACCGGTGTGAAGGGCGGATCGGCTTGCCGGTCGCGGTATTGGCCTGGACGGCGGGGGTCTGGCTGGGCCCCGCTGTCGCGGCGGACGGGACGGCGGGAAACAGTCCGGCGGCGCCGGCGGCCGCCGCGACAGCGGAACCCGGTGGAATTCCCCGGTTTGAAACTTCGGTCATGGCGGATTTGCCGGATGCGAATGCGCCTGATGCGGTGATTTTCGCCGGTGCGGCGGAGCCCGGCATCCGTTATCTGAAACTGGGCGAGCTGGCGCTGGAAAATGCCGATCCGACGCAGGCCGCGGAATTCCTGAAGCGGGCGCTGGGCGAATTGTCCAAACCCGAGGATCGCCGCCGGGCGACCGATCTGCTTCACCAGAGTCTGCTTGAATCCGGACGGGCCGCCGAGGCCGCCGGGGTGGTCGATGCCGCGGCTTCGGCGGAATACCGCGATCATGCCGATTTGCTGGCTTTGATGAAAGCGCGGCAGATGCTTTATGTCGGCGATATCGCCGGAGCGCGGAAGCTTCTGGGGGAACTCGCGGCCCGGCTCAGCCCCGGCGGCGATGAATGCTGCCGGACGCTGGAGCTGCTGGCCCGGACGCTGAATGCTTCCGGCGATCATGCCGAGGCGGACAAGGTTTATGCGACGCTGATCGGCATCGCCGGCGGTCAGCCGATGTGGCGGCTGCGCGCATTGTCGGGGGCGGCGCTGAATGAACTCGATGCCCGGCAACCGGAAAATGCCGAAAAGTTTCTGGCCCGGATCGAAAAGGAGGTTCCGGTCGATCTGCGCGATCAGTTCCGGGGACGGCTGGCCCGGATCGCCTTGCTGGTCGCCGCCGAAAAAGGCGATTGGGGCAAGGTGGAGCCGGAATATCAGGCTTTGAGTGCGAGCGCCCATGCTCCCGACGCCTTGCTGGCCCGGATCGCCGGAACGATGGCCCGAGCTCAGGCGGAACGCAAGGATTGGGGCCGGGCCGCGGCGCTGTGGCAGACCGCGTTCCGATTCGGGGATGAATTGTTCCGGCCGGTGGCGCTCCGGGGGTTGAGCGAAAGCGAAGCCAGCGGCGGCGATCCGGCGGCGGCAATTAAAACACTGGAACGTTATTTCACTCTCTATCCGGCGGCGGCCGATTTTTACCGCCTGACTTTATTTGAGGCCGGGTTGCGCGCTCAACTCGGCCAGGCGGAGGGGGCGGAACAGCTCTACCGCAAGGTTTTCGACGGCAGCTCCGACCTCACCGAGCGGCGGGCGGCCGCGCTGGAACTGGCGCAGTATGCCCGGAAAGCGGGTAATTCCCAGGCGGCCATCGCCATGTTTCAGTTCGTGATTGAACATGCCGCCGACGCGGCGATGCGACGCAATGCGGAACAGCAGCTCGGCGAATACCTTTATCGGCTGGGCCGCTACCAGGAAGCGGCGGCCAGCTTTGCCGCCATTGCCGCGGATGACAACGGCCGCGACGGCGAGCTTGGCGCGCTGTGGAGCGCTCAGGCGTTTTATCAGCTCAAGGATTTCAATCGGGCACTGACCTACTGCGAGCGGCTGGAAAAAAGCCGCGAGGCCGCCATGCGCCGCAAAAGCGAATACCTCAAGCCGCTGTTGTGGGAACGGCTCGGCCGGACCGGCGATGCGATTGCCGGCTATCTTGATTTCGTGAAGCATTACCCGAAAGCGGAAGAGGCGGCTACGGCGTTGTTTCAGGCCGGAGAACTGGCCCTGACCTCGCCGGATTACAATGCGGCCGATATTTTCCGGCGCTATGCGACGGCCTATCCCGGTGAAAACGCGGCCAATGCGCTTTACAAAGCCCAGGGCGAGCTGCTGCTGACCGGCGACGAGGCGGCGGCGGATGCGCTGCTCAAACAATTGGAACGCGATTATCCGGAAAGCAAATATACCGTCGGCGCCCATTTTCGCCGGGTGGATTTTCTGCGCGAGGCCGGTCGCTACCCGGTCGCTTTATCCGTGCTGGATGACATCGCCAAACGTTATGGCGAAAAGAATCCCGAACTTCAGGCGGAAATCGCCTTCGACCGGGCCGTTATCTGCGACCAGAACCGCGACGGCGCCGGGGCGCTCAAGGCGTTGACTGAAATCGTCGAAAAATATGCGGACAAGCCGGTCGCGCCGCGCGCATTTTTCATGCTTGGCGACCTCAAGGCGCGCAATGGCGAATACGAAGCGGCGCTGGCTCTTTTCCGGCAGGCCGAAGAACGTCAGCCGGGCGGTGATTTTGCCGCCGGGTGCGCCGGTCGCGCCGCCGATGCAGCTTACGGATTGTATGCGACTTCGCGGCAGGACAAATATCTGAAGCAGGCGCAGACCGGATATGAAACGCTGCTGAAACTTCCGGCTTTGCCGCCGGCGCTCCGTTTTCAGACTATGTACAAGCTGGGGCGCTGCCTTTCCGACGGCGGTGACTCCGATGCGGCCTTCAAACTCTACAGCGAGCTGCTTTATCAAGCGGTGCTGGCCAGGCGGGAAGGCCGGTTCTGCGCGCCGGTCTGGAGCGCCAAAGCGCTCAATGCGGCGCTGGATATTCTGGAGCAGATGCTCCATGACGCCGAGCCGGCGGCCGCGGCCGAATGCCGCCGCGAAGCGGTCCGTCTGCTTCAGCTGGCGCGGGAGCTGGCGCTGCCCGGCGAGGATATCGACGGGCGGATCGCGCACTGGTCCGCCGGGGAGAAATAAGGCGTAAGGCAACGGTTTTCACACGCGGCCGCGCCGGGACGGAGCGACCGGGATTAACATGATCGAGGGTAAAAAACTATGCTGTTTTTGAAAATGATGTCCGACGGCGGTCCGGTGATGTGGCTGATTCTGGCGGCGAGCGTGATCGCCATGGTGATTTTTCTGGAAAAATGGTTCCAGTTTCACCGCGAGCAGATCAATGTCGGCGAGCTGATCACCGGGCTGTTCAATGTCTTGCGGCGCGACGGCTATGTCGAAGCGATTACTTTGTGCGACAACACGCCGGGACCGGTTCCGGCGGTTCTCAACGCCGCAATTCTGGCCCATCAGCGCGGGGAACGCAAGCTTGACCGCGCGGTCGAGGGCGCCTGTCTCGACGAGGTGGCGCGGCTGGAGCGGCATCTGAACGTCCTGGGGACGATCGGTTTCATCGCCCCGTTGCTGGGGTTGCTGGGGACGGTACTCGGCATGATGGAGGCGTTTCAGACGATCAATGCCACTCAGAGCGTCTATCTTTCGGTGACGGAATTGTCCAAGGCGGTCAATCTGGCGCTGATTACCACGGCGGCGGGCCTCGCGGTGGCGATTCCGTGCTATGTGGCGCACAACTATCTGGTGGCGCGGCTGGATTCGATGGTGCTGGATATGGAAAAGGCGGCGGCGGAGATCACCGCGTTTTTCGAACGCCGTGCGGCGCAGGAGGAATAGGCCATGGCCGAAGGATATTACCGGCGGCGGTTGAAACTCCGGGTCAAGCCGTTTTTCGGCCGTCCGGACGCGACGCCGTTTCTGGACATGTTTTTTCTGTTGCTTATTTTTCTGACGCTGTCGACACCGTTCGTTCAGGTTTCCGGCGTCGAAGTGCAATTGCCCCGGGTCGACGCCGGCCGGGTCCGGGCCGGGCTGGAGCGGTTCATCATCACCATCAGCAATCCCGACGGCAAGCCGCAGCTCTATTTCAACGACAAGCCGCTTTCGGTTGACGCGCTGGCGGAGGAACTGTCGCTGGTCAGCCGCCAGACCGGCATGAATATGGTGATTATCCGGGCTGACGCGTCGACGCCGCATGCGGTGGTGACCGAGGTGATGGCGGTGGCGGCGCGGTTCGGATTGTCGACGTTTCTGGCGACCGGGAAGGTCGAAAAACGCGGTGAAACCGCCGGCGGCGCATTTGCCCGTCCGGGGGAATAGGAGTCGGCAATGACGGCAGTCAAGGGTGGAGCGACAATCCCGGTTCCGGCTTCGCGCCGCTTCCGGCATTGGCCGTTATGGCTGGTGGCGGCGGTGACGGCGGTGGCGGTTCACGGCATGTTGCTGGGGCTTTTCCGGTATGCCCCGAAGGTCAATCCGCCCGAGAGCGACGAATTGCCCGCGGTCGGCACGATCGATCTTGCACTGGCGGAAAATGGCGAACTGGGACAATGGCTGGCGCTTCACGATCCGTCGCTGCTGATTGCGCCGAGTGTGGAAAATGGCTACAGCATGGTGATGGCGGTGCCGGTGTTCCGGAATGGGGTGGAGGATCTGCCCCACCCGCCGGTATTGAGCGTACCGGGCGCGCCGACCTCGAAAGCGCCCAGAATTGTACTGAACACTGAAATTTCCGCCATCCTGAGCGCGGGCAATGCCGCCTGGCATCCGGATCCGGCGATGGCGTCGCCGGTCCGGGTGAGTTTGGACGGCCGCGACCTGCCTTTGCCCGGCCGGGACTTGACGCGCTGGCGTGACGGCCTCGCTCCGTCGAAGAAGTTTCCCGCTGCCGGCAAGATCACCGAAGTCGAACTGGGTTCGGAACGGCTGCCCGGACTGGGGGCGCGGTTGCGGTTGATCCGGTCTTGCGGCGATGCGGAATTCGACCGGCAGGCGGTTTTGTATGTGGCGGCCTATTTGCGGAGGATCGGCCTGACTTCGGGAGTCGTGGCGGTGGATTGGGGCGTGGCGCCTGAACGGAATGCGGCGCGCTGAGGGCGCCGGGGAGTGAATGCGATGATTGGAATCGACTATGCCGGCGGACTGTTTTTCTATGTGCTGTTGTGGCTGGTGACCATTGCCATTTTGTGGGGCCGGGAGCTCTGGCGCAACCGGGCTTACAGTTGGCAGAGCGGCGAACGGCGGGTGCTGAACTGTCCCGGCTGTCATGTGAGTTTCATTGCACCGGACAATGCCAACGTGGCGCGCTGCCCGCGCTGCAATTCGATCTGTTTTTACCGTAAACGCTGAACAAAATGGATCTGCCCCGACTCCATAGTTTATGGATTGCCGGAAGAAATTCAACCCAGTCAGGAAAGGACGGGAAAATGAAAAAGTTGGTGATGGCGGCGGTGGTGATGATGGCGGCGGTGGTTTCCATGCTGGCGGCGGACCCGGTCTGGAATAACGATATGACCAAGGCTCTGGCCCAGGCCAAAGAGACCAAACGCCCGGTGATGCTGGTGATTTCCGGCTCCGACTGGTGTCCGCCGTGCATGGCATTGGAGAAGAATGTCCTGAGCGACAAGAAATTCCAGAAGTTCGCCGCCGAAAATCTGATCCTGGTTCAGGCGGACTTCCCGCGCAAGAAAAAGCAGTCGGAAGCCGTCGCCAAATTGGCCAAGGCGGCCAAAGTGCAGTATGCTCCGAATGACGGGTTCCCGACTGTGGTGCTGATCGGCGCCGACGGCAAAGCCATCGGCAAACAGGTCGGTTATTCAGGGGTGAATGCCGAAAAGTATATTGAACAGCTGAAGGGCACACTCAAGAAATGAATTGGCGAAACGCTCTGCCGGTACTGCTGATGCTCGCCGTCGGCTGGATGGGAGAGGCGGCGGAGCCGTTTCAATGGTCGTACCGGCTGGATCGGCTGGAGAATGCCTCGTGGCGGGTTACGGTCGCTTGCCGGATTGCGCCGGGGGCATATCTCTATCGGGATCAGACCGTGGTTGCGGCGGCCAATGCCGCCGGCCGGATTGTTTTCACTCCGCCGGCGGCCAGGTTGCATCATGACGACGCGCTGGGCGAGGTGGCGGTTTACGAGGGGAACGAACCGCTGTTCTGGGTCGGGCAAAGTTCTGCGGAGCCGATTTCCCTGAGCGTCGAATTTCAGGGCTGCCGCGCCGCCGGTCCGGGCGAACCGGCCATCTGTCTGATGCCGGAAACGTTGCAGCTGATTCCGGCGCCGGGCGTGGCCCAGTCATCCGCCGACGGTGCATTGCCGGCGCAGACTGCGGCGGCGCTGAACCGCTTTCATACTGTCGCGATACGCTCCGGTCTGCTCGATGCCGCGGCGTTCACTGCGTTCCTGAGCTCCGGTGAAGCCTCCGGCTCTGTCGACGAAACCAGGTCTTCCGTTCCCGGCGGCGGCTTCTGGGCGATTTTTGCGCTGGTGCTGCTGGGCGGGCTCGGACTTAATTTCACGCCTTGCGTATTGCCGATGATCCCGATCAATCTGGCGATCATCGGCGCCGGCGGCGAAAACAGCAATCGCTGGCAGGGGTTCCGGCGCGGCGCGGCCTACGGCCTCGGCATTACGCTGGCTTACGGCGGATTGGGCGTGGCGGCGGCGTTGACCGGCAGCCGTTTCGGGACACTCAACTCATCAAGCTGGTTCAATTGGACGGTGGCGGTGATTTTTCTGCTGCTTGGCGCGGCCTTGCTAGGCGGATTCAATCTCGATTTTTCCCGGCTCGGCGGCCGTTGGAGCAATGGTGCGCCGCGGCGTGGAGTGCCGCCGGAACTGGCTGCGCTGTTCATGGGCTTTCTGGCTGCGCTGTTGGCGGGGGCGTGTGTGGCGCCGGTGGTGATCAGCGTGGTGGTGCTGGCGGCCAAACTTTACAGCGAAGGCGTTTATGCCGGAATTCTGCTGCCGTTCGGCCTCGGTCTGGCGATGGCATTGCCGTGGCCGCTGGCGGGCGCCGGAATGGCGGTGCTGCCGCCGCCGGGCGCGTGGATGGTTAAGGTCAAGATGGCGATGGGAATCGTGATTCTGCTGGCCGGAGTCTATTTCGGATATCTGGGGTGGACTCTGCGCCCGGGCAGTTATGACGGTGCAAAGGAGCTCGACCGCCTGACCGCCGCATTGGATCAGGCGGAACGCGAAAAGCGGATGGTCCTGATCGATTTCTGGGCGACCTGGTGCAAAAACTGCCGGGCGATGGAATCCGTGCTCGAATCGCCCGCGGTGCATGCTGCGCTTCAGGATATCCTGGTGGTCAGGTTTCAAGCCGAAAAATTGAGCGATCCGGCGATCCGGACGCTGCTCGACCGCTGGCAATTGCCGGGCTTGCCTTCCTTTGTATTGCTGGCGCCGGGAGCGCAACCCAATTGAACTCCTACCGGGCGAAAAATCCGGTGTTCTGCCCGGTCGAACCGGTTGCCGCCTGGCGGTCGGGCTTCGCCGGCGTCGCGGTGATTCCGGTTTATGACGAAAATGATTTCCTGCCGGAAACCCTGACTGCACTCCGCCGGGCGCTGGCGGCGGCCGATCTGCCGGTGGCGGTGTTGCTGACGGTCAATCAGCCGCCGGATGCGCCGGCGGCGGCGCGGGAAGCCAATCGCTTGCTGTTGACGGCGCTTCGCCGGGGCGATTCGAATTGGACCGGCGGCCTCGAACCGGGCCGCGATCTTTTTTTCATGCCTTTGTCCGAGAGCGACTTCGAGTTGGAAAAAAGCGGCGTGGGCGGGGCGCGCAAGGCGGGGATGGACGCGGCGCTTGCCGTCATTGACGGAAATTTGACGGATGGCGATGGATGGCTGTTTTCACTGGACGCCGACACTCTGGTGGCGGAGAATTACCTTGGCAACGCGCTTGCCTGGGGACGGGCGCATCCGGATTGGGCGGGGGCCATCTTTCACTTCGAACACCGGTCGAGCGACGATCCGGCCGAATGCCGCGCCATCGAATATTACGAACTTTATCTGCGCGAATATGCGGCGCATTGTCGTGCCGCCGGATCGGATTACGGCTTCTGGGCGCTGGGCTCGGCGTTTATGGTCAACGCCCGCCATTATCAGCGCGCCGGAGGGATGCGCCGCCGGACCGGCGGCGAGGATTTCTACTTTCTTCAGGCGTTGCGCAAGGTCGGAATGATCGGCGTGGTGCCGGATGCGCTGGTCTATCCTTCGGGGCGGCCGTCGGAACGGGTGCCTTTCGGCACCGGTCCGGCGGTGCGCAAACTGGCGGCGGGGGAGAGGATGGGATTTTACCATCCCGGCTGTTTTGCCGAGCTGGCGCGCCTTTACCGCGGCGCGGAAGCAACCGGTTACGCCGGATTGAGCACCGGCGTTGACTGGATCGGCGGCGAATGGGTGCGGCGTTACCTGTTGGAAGAATTGGATTTTGCTCCGGTCTGGCGGCGGATGGTCGCCAATACGCCGAAAAATGCTCCGGCATTGCGGGCGGCGCTGCAACGCTACGCCGACGGTTTCTTTATCCTCAAGTTCTGTCACTGGCTGGAAGCGGTCGCGCCGGATGCTTTCGCCCGCTGCCCGGAATCCGGCGACATCGCGGCCAAACTTAAGACGGCGCGATTGCGCGATCGCGCATTGACTGTCGTATGACGATTTTCGCTCGCTGTTTTAAAATAAAAAACACCAGCCAATCGACCGGCGTAAAAGCGCATAAAAAAATGGTGCGCCCACGGGGACTCGAACCCAGGACCCAATGATTAAGAGTCATTTGCTCTACCAACTGAGCTATGGGCGCACGGCATGGTCGATTGCTCGGAACCGGCCAATGTCATATAATTTACCATGCTTCCGGGGGTTTGTCAAGCACGGAGTCGGGGTTTTTAAAAAATTTTCTCCGAAAAAGTTGGTTCGGCATGGATTGAATTTGCCTTCAGTGCGGTCTATATTGTAACGGGTTCTTTTTCGGCGCGGCGACCGTGCTCCGGCGCCGCGGCCGATCATGTCGGCGGAGGCATGGCGCAGCCGTGGAGGATCACTGCGGGGGCCCGGAATCCGTGTTCATGAAAAGTAAGCAACGTTTCGGGGAACGCAAGGAGGTTCAAGATGAAATGTGCGCGTTATATTGCCGGATTGACCATCGCGGCGTTGGTGTTGAGCGGTTGTTCGCAGTCGGGAACGCCCGCCGCCCGCCGGGTTTCCGCCCGGCTCAATGCCGGCGGGACCTATTATCTGGTGGCCGACAAGACGCTGGTGGCGCCTCAGATTCATTTCATGCTCGACCGGATTCGGCCCGCGGTGGCGCCGGTGATCGCCCAGAGCGGTCTTCCCGTCACCTTTGACGATATTGTCGGTGCGGTCGGCGGCTTCTGCGACAAGATCGGGTTCAGCCGGATCAAGGCGACCGGAGCCAGCTCGATTGTTCTGTACGGCTCGGAAAGCAATCTGCCTTACTTCTTCCACAACCGGGCGGTGCTGGATACTGCGGGGGCGGAAAATCCGCCGCCGTTCCTGACCTTTTTCGACGGGGAAAAAATCTGGCTGAACGACTACCTCAAAAGCGTTCCGGGCGATGCGCTCGGCGCCGGGGTCGGATATGTTGATTTTGGCGCGATCTGGCGCTGGGTCAATGAGTCCTACAAGCTTCCGGCGCAGGTGGCGACCACGGTTCAGATGTATGCGCAGTGTCCGCCGGACGAATTTTTCAGCGGTATTTCCGGTAAGATTTCGATTATGATGATGCCGCCGGTCGAAGGCGGTCTGCCGCGAATCCTGTATCAGATTCCCGACCGGGACAATCGGGTTTTCAAAATGATTGCCAAATTCCGTATGGTCGACGCCGCCAGGGAGGATACGGTGATCCTGCCGCTCGATCCTCAGGCTCCGATCAGCAGCATGATATTCAAGCGGGTCGAAGACCGCCTGTTGGTTGCCACCGGAACCGGAGTGATCGAACATGTCGACGAGATGCTGGCCAAGGGCGAAACGCTGGACAAGAATGCGGCCGTGAAGCGCGCCCGCGTCCGGATTCCTGATTCCGCCACCGCGTACAATATCTACAATTACAGCATATACAACGGACTGGGCAATGAGTGCGAACCGGTTTGCGGCGGCAGTGATTTCTGGAGCATATCCAGCATGAGCATCGACGCCGGCGGCGCGGTGAGCCACATCAATGATTACTACGACTGGAACGGAATGCCCTTCAACGTGCTGCTGGCGATTCTGCCCAATCTGGCCAACGGTTACAAATTCGCGCAGCAGGCTTCCGAGGCCGTTCCGGTTGCCGTTCCGGTTGCCGGCGATTCCGGTGTCGCGAGTGCGAACAACCTCAAGCAGATCGGTTTGGGGCTGATGATGTACAAAGCGGATCACAAGGATTCCTTTCCGGAAAAACCCGGCTTCGCGGGTTTGAAAGTGCTGGCCGATCAGAATTACCTCTCGGATCCGGCGGTCTTCCGCAACCCGGCGGATGCCAAGACAACCTTGGCCGGAGAGCTTAAGGCGTTGGCTCCGAACAATGTTTCCTATGTCTATTTCGGTGCCCTGCCGGACGTGCCGGTAGCGCCGGCTAAAATGCCGCTGGCGTTCGAACGGCCCGACCTGCGTTTGAATGGCAACCTCTGCGTGCTTTTCGGGGACGGCCATGTCGAGTCGCTGACGGTGCCGGTCGAGGTCGACGACTGCGAAGAGCTGGTCAGCTATCTTCACACCCAGAAGAAATACAGCGAAAAAGAACTTAAGGCGCTCAGTGAGCGCGCGCATCTGCTGGATGGCGAGCTCGGGCTCTGAGCCGGAGCCCGACTGTTGCCGGGCGGCATGCAGTTTTAACGGGGTCATCGCACTTTTCGCTTTTGCGGCGAGAGGTGCGATGACTTGGATTTTGGCGGGGATGCCGGCGGGGCGGAGCGCGGGGGCCGGAGAACATGGGCGCCGCCCGATTTCGGGAATGGCGCCGGGTTTGCCGGAGGAGAAAACGAAAGGACAATCATGACGAGAGCGGAATTCAAAGCATTGTGCGCCCGGAAGATGGTGGTGCTCGACGGCGCCACCGGGACCGAGCTGGTGAAGCAGGGGATGCCGCCCGGCGTTTGTCCCGAAACGTGGATTCTGGATCATTCCGAGGCGTTGACGGCGGTTCAGGGCGCCTATGCCGCCGCGGGGGCGGATATCGTCTATGTGCCGAGTTTCGGCGGCAACGCGGTGAAACTCGGCGAATTCGGTCTGGCCGAAAAAACGTTTGACATCAACCGCCGTCTGGCGGAATTGTCGCGCCGCGCAACCGGTCCGGAAACGCTGATTTTCGGCGATCTCGCGCCGACCGGAAACTTCGTCGTCCCGATCGGAGAGTGGCCGTTCGAAGAGGCGGTGCGGATTTATGCCGAACAGGTCCGGGCATTGCTTGCCGGCGGCGTCGACGGGTTCGTGATCGAAACCATGATGGATCTGCAGGAGGCGCGCGCGGCGCTGCTGGCGATCCGGGAAAATGGCGGAAGCGATCTTCCGGTGATGGTCACGATGACCTTTGAAAGCGGGGGGCGGACGCTGACCGGATGCTTGCCCGAAGCGGCGCTGGCGGCGCTTCAGGCGCTGGGCGCGGACGCCTTCGGCTGCAACTGTTCGACCGGTCCCGGCGACATGGCCGCGGTCATCGCCCGGATCAAGCCTTATGCCAAAATCCCTCTGATCGCCAAACCCAATGCCGGATTGCCGCTGTTGCGCGACGGCAAAACGGTGTTCACCATGGATGCGGCGCACTTCGCCGCCCATGCCGGGGCGTTGCACGCCGCCGGAGTGAATCTGCTGGGGGGCTGCTGCGGCACCACGCCGGAGCATATCCGGCTGGCGGCGGAGGCGGTCCGTCCCTTGCCGCCGCCCGAGTGCCGCGCCGCGATTGCCGGTGTGGTCGCGAGTTCGCGGCAGATTCGCGTACTGGCGCCCGAAACGCCCTTCACGGTGATCGGCGAACGGATCAATCCCACCGGCAAGAAGGCGCTTCAGGCGGAATTGCGCGCCGGATCGACCGAGCTGGCGCTGACCTATGCGTTGGAGCAGACCGCCGCCGGGGCCGGAATGCTCGATGTGAACATGGGCTTGTCGGGAATCGACGAAAGCGCCATGATGCGGGCGACCTTGACCGCGCTGGGCCCGGGAGTGGAGCTGCCGCTCTGCATCGACTCGACCAATCCGGAGACGGTGGAGGCGGCGCTGCGGCTCTATCCCGGCCGGGCGCTGTTGAACTCGATTTCACTGGAACGCGAACGCATCGAAAAGGTTTTGCCGGTGGCGGCCAAATACGGCGCAATGCTGATTCTGCTGCCGCTGGACGATCACGGCGTGCCGGACGACTGCGCCGGACGCGTGGCGATTGTGCGGCAGCTTGCCGAAATTGTCCGCGGTTACGGCTACGACCGGTCCGAGGTGGCGGTGGACGCGCTGGTAATGGCGGTGTCGGCGGCGCCGGAGGCGGCCGATGCGGCATTGCAGTTCATTCGCTGGTGCCGGTATGAATTCGGGGTCAATACGGTATGCGGGCTTTCCAATGTGAGCTTCGGCTTGCCGAACCGGGGTTTGATCAACCGGAGCTTCCTGGCGATGGCGATGGCCCAAGGGTTGAATATGGCGATCGCCAATCCGATGAACGAAGACCTGATGCAGACGATTCGTGCGGGAGAGGCATTGACCGGGTGCGATGCGCGGATGACGCGTTATCTGGCGGCCGAGAGCGGGAGCGAGGCTCCGGGCGCCGCCCCGGGGCGGCCGCGGGAGGCGAAAACGCCGGAGGAGGAAGTGTTTCAGGCGGTCTGCCGCGGTGACGCCGATCATGTCGTCGCCCACTGCGAAGCGGCGCTGGCCGCCGGAATGGAGCCCAAGGCATTGCTGGACGACTGTCTGGTCAAGGCGATCGAGGTGGTCGGCGACAAATTCGAGCGCAAGGAATTTTTCCTGCCCCAGCTGTTGAGCGGCGCGGATGCGCTGCGGCGCGCGGTGACGTTCCTTGAACCGAAGCTGCGGGCCGCGGGCGCGGCGGCGGCAAAACGCGAGAAGATCATTCTGGCGACGGTCAAGGGCGACATTCACGACATCGGCAAGAATATTGTGGCGGTGATGCTGGCCAACGCCGGATTCGACGTGATCGACCTGGGCAAGGATGTGCCTGGCGAAACCATTCTCGACCGGGCCGCGGCCGAGCAGTGCCGTCTGGTGGGATTGTCGGCATTGATGACCACCACCATGACGGAGATGCCGAAGGTGATCGAAATGGCCCGGCAGCGTGGCATGAAATTGCGTTTTCTGGTCGGCGGCGCGGTCGTGGATGAGGAATTCGCCCGCGCCATCGGAGCCGAATACGGCCGCGACGCGCTGGCTACGGTGCGATTGGCGCTGGAGCAGAAATAAGCGGATGACACCTAAAGTTTGACCGGGATGATATCGGCGCGCGGCGCGGAGCCGGGCGGCACGGTCAGGCTTTCGGCGTTGACTGTGACCTGCCATTCGCCGGAAAGCAGCCGTTCGGCCCGGATGGCAACCGGCGGTGCGCCGGCGCTTCGGAGCAGCAGAAACTCCTCGCCGCCCTCGGCGTTCGCGGTTGCTTCCGGCCGGCCGGCTGCGATTTGTACCGGATAGGAGGCGAGCGCCGCCTTGAATTCGGCACTGCGGATCGCCGAATCCGGAAGATACCAGAACTCCACCGGAAAATCCCGGACCAGCTGCGGCAACCCGGAAACGGCGTCGATCCGGTTGGGATAAAATCCGAGCCAGGCGATCCGGTTCACGCCATAATACCGGGCGATTTCCCGGATGACACCGACGCCGTCGCGGGTGGCATTGAGCATCACCATGTAGCCGGTGCGCGGGTAGAGGATGGCCAATGTCGGACGGTCGCTGCCGCCGCCGGTTGCGGCCACCGCCAGCGCGGGCGCGGCGGCGGTGCCGAGCCAGTGCCAGCAGAGCCACAGGGCCACGCCGGCCCACGCCGCCAGCCGCCAATGGATGTTTTTCAGCCGGAGCGCGAGAGTGAGCAGCGCACTGTAGAGAAGAACGCTCCACCAGCCTGGAATCAGGAAGCGGTTGCCGCCGGTCCAGAGTTGCGCTGCCGCCTGAAGTCCGTCGATATAGTCAAGCAGGAGCCGGCATGGCGCATTCCAGAGCATATTGCCCCACGGCAGCAGGCATTTGAGCAAGGCCAGCAGAAACAGCGGCGCCAGGACCGGCAGCAGCAACAGATTGATCAGGAATGCCGCCGGGAAAAAATACTGCTGGTGATACAAGCTCAGCGCCGCGCCGCCGAGCGTCGCCGCCAAAGCGATGGAGGCCCCCGCCGCCAGCCGGCCCCGCCAGCGCAGCAAAGTCCGCCGCCACGGCGGCGGATTGCCTTGCCATTCGATGCCGCCGCTGGCGGCGCGGGCGATCTCCTGCGCCGGTTCGACGGCCAGAATCAGGAACCCCGTAATCACAAAGCTGTACTGGAAGCCGGCGTCGAACAGAAAGGCCGGATTCCACAGCAGCAGCCCGGCGCCGATTCCGGCCAGAATCTCCAGCGGGCGCACCTGACAGAGGCTCGCGCGCAGCATCCAGACCAGCAGGACCAGAAGAAAGGCCCGGATCGCCGGGGCGTCGCCGCCGGTGATCAGCACATAAAGCACCAGCGTCAGCAGCAGTCCGGTTCGCCAGTACAGCGAGGCCGGGCGCAACAGCAGCAGCAACAGCATGGCGAGAATGCCGACATGCAGTCCGCTGACGCTGAACAGATGGGCGGTGCCGCTTTCCCGGAACCGTTCGCGGGCTTCCGGCGACATCCGGGAGCGTACGCCGAGGGTCAGGACGCCGAGCAGTGCGCGCTGTTCGGGATCGGCGATTCCGGCATCGATTTTTTGCAGCAGGATGGTCCGCATCCGGGTCAGAATATCCGGTTTGGCGGCAGGCAGTCTCCGGTATGAGTCGAAAATGAAATTGGCGGCGATGCCCCGGGCCTGAAGATAATGCTGCCAGCTCCGTCCGGCGAATTCGGACGCGTCGCGGGCATGGCCGCGATCCCAGACGCGGAACTCGGACGCCGGGCGCGGCGCCTGAAAGCGTCCTGAACCTGCGATGGTTTCCCCGGCGCTCAATCCGGCGTTGGCGGCTTCGGCGGTGAAGCGCACATTGATCTGGCCCGAACTCGGTTGCCAGACGGCGGCATGATCGAAACGAACGGCGAGGATTTCGGCGGTCAGCGTTTCCGGCGCGGTGAATTCCGGGTC
This sequence comes from Victivallaceae bacterium, assembly GCA_036677805.1. Classification (GTDB taxonomy): domain Bacteria; phylum Verrucomicrobiota; class Lentisphaeria; order Victivallales; family Victivallaceae; genus SIG78. The sequence goes on from JAVBVS010000004.1 coordinate 90,264, forward strand.
GTCGGGGAGGCCGAGCGCCGCGGCGTCGGTGATCTTGAGCCGGACTTCGGCCCGGCGGGGATGATGGTGGAGTTGCCGTGCGATATCCGTCGGGGGCAAAGAGTGGCTCAGCAATACGCTGAGTCCGCCGAGCAGCGCCCCCAGCCAGCCGAGCGGAGCGAAGCGTCCCTGCCGGCGACAGATGAGCAATCCCGTGACCGCCGTCAGCAGCAGGACAAGCATCCAGGCCGGCAGCAATTCATATTGCTGAAGAATGCCGCCGATGACGCCGAGCGGCAGCAGCCAGTTGCGACGAAAAATCATGATTTATCCTGATCGGGATCAATTCCGGGGTTGAAAATCGGGCTTGGCTCTTACCATACTCCCTGCCGGGGGCAGCGTCAAGTTCATTCTTCCCCGAAGCCGTGCTTTTCGGGCCGCTCCGCCGAAAAGTTTTCAGTGGCCGCGGCCGCCGCTTTGCGGCGGCCGGAAAACTTGGCTTCGGTTCTTGCATATTGATGGCGCGGATGATATATTACCGGCCTGGAATCTTCTAACGGTCTGGATCGGTATGGGAAAATTATTACGGCGGCGCAAAAACATCAACGTCGGCAACCGGGAGCCGCGATCGGTGCTGCTGCTCTGGCTGCCGGTTGGCCTGCTGGCGGTTTTCCTGTTGCTGGCGACGTCGTGGACCAGACTGGTCAACAATTTCTTCTATCCTTATCTGGCGGTATCCCGGCTGCTTTCCGGAACCCTGGCCGATCAGACGCTGCTGCTGCGCGGCAAACGCGAACTGGCGCAGGCGGTGGAAACCCTTTCCCGACGCAATTTCGAATTGGCGCGCCGGGCTTCGGAGGCCGATGCCCTGGCCCGGGAAAATCACCGCCTCCGAACGCTGCTTCGACTTGAGCCGCATCCCGGATATACCTATGTCGCGGCCAATATCATCGCGCGCGATCCCTGGCTGTGGAATGACGGGTTTACCATTGATCGCGGTTCCAACGACGGTCTCGAACCCGGTCTGGCGGTCTTGGGCGCGGAGGCCGACGACAAGGGCCGTACGGTGTTGATCGGAGTAATCGAAAGCGTTGCCGGGCGTTCGGCCCGGGTGATGACCGTGCTCAATCCCGAATTCCGGATTTCCGCCGCGCTGCCCGACTCCGGCGCGGTCGGGTTTCTGAACGCCGGCCAGGAGCCCGGCTGGGACGGCGGCGGCGCGGCGGTGGGATTTCTCCCGGCCAACCGGACCTTCGCCTTGAACGAGCCGCTCCTGACCACCGGCTTCGAGCCGTTGGTGCCGGAGGATATCCTGATCGGTTATCTTGGTTCGATCGAATCCGCCGCGCTGCCCTTCGGCAACCGTCTCTATCGCGGCGGGACGCTGCGTCCCGCCGCCGATTTCGCCCGATTGGGCGCGGTGATGGTGGCGCGGCCGGCGCCGGAAAAATCACCGGAGGCCGGACGATGAAATTGTGCTTCATGACGTTGTTTCTGTTTCTGCTGCTCTGGTTGCAGCTGGGGCTGGGCAATTTGTCGCTGGCGGTGCCGCTGGCCTTGATGGGTGTGGCCTATTTCACCGTGGCCTACGGTTGGGAATACGGCGGATTCGGCGCATTGCTGACCGGCGGCGCATTGACGGTGCTGTACGCCGGGCCGGGATATCTGCTGCTGGCGGCGGCGACGGTGGCGGCGACGGAGTGGTGGTTCGGCCGCCGTGCGGAGGAGGCCGGAGATTGGAACTGGCAGCTGGGAATGCTGCTGGCGGCGGCGACCGCCGCGCTGGCGTGGGGCGGCCGTTGCAGTGCGGCCGGCGCCTGGACGTGGAACTGGTATGACAGCGGGTTCATGATGCTGCAACTCATCGGCAGCCTGATTCTTTCGGGGGTGGCCTGTCCGCTGGTGGTGCTGGCGGGGGAAGCGGCGGCCGAATGGCTGGGGCTGCCCCGGTTCCGGGCCGGAGCGGAGCGTTGATCATGAATGCCGATCATGTGTTCCGGCTGCGATTGCTGATCGTCGGCGGATTGATGGCGCTCGGAGTGGCGCTTCTGGGGGGCAAGCTCTGGTACGAGCAGATTCATTTCGGCGAGCGTTATCGCGAGTCGATTTCGCGCCAGTCGGTGCGCCGCGTCCGGCTGCCGGGCTTGCGCGGCCGGGTTTTCACTTCGGATTATCTTCTTCTGGCCGACAATGCGCCGAGCTACAATCTGGTATTTTATCTTCAGGAAATGCGGCGCAACTCCCGCCGGCGGACGGTGGAAAATATCCGCAACGCGGCCGCGGCCATGAGCCGGGCGCTGAATCGGCCCGATTCGCTGACCGAGGAGCGCATCCTGCGTCATATCAAGATTGCGCCGGGGCTGCCGCTGGAAATTTACACCAGCTTGAGCGAGATCGAGCTGGCCCGGGTGTTTCAGATGATGCCGCGGCTGCCCGGCATCGGCGTCGAGGTGGAACCGGTGCGGCGTTACCCGGAGGGCAAACTGGCGTCGGGCGTGATCGGTTATACCCGGCTGTCGGATGCGCTCAAGGAGCCCGACCGCAACGATTTTTTCTATTACGCCGCCGATCAGACCGGCAAGAACGGAGTAGAACGCGCCTTCGAAAACTTCGCCGCCGGCAAAGCGGCGCAAGGCTTGCGCGGCACTCCGGGATATGAGCTTATACAGGTCGATCACCTCGGTTTCGTCAGTGCGCGGCAGCTGGAAAAGGAGCCGCCGGTCAACGGCGACAATGTGATTCTCACGCTCGATTCCCAGGCGCAGAAAATCGGCGAACGGCTGCTGCGCGATCTTCGCGGCGCATTGGTGCTGGTTGACGCCGATACCGGCGCGGTACTGGCGCTGGTGTCGAGTCCGGGGTACGATCTGAGTCAGGTTTCGCCGGTTTGGGCGCATGAATACTATCAGAGTCTGCTCAACGATCCGGCGCGGCCGCTGCTGACCCGGGCGTTTCAGGGCGTCTATACCCCGGGGTCGATCGTGAAGCCGCTGGTGGCGCTCGCGGCGCTGAAGGACGGATTCGATCCCGGCGAAAAGATCGAGTGCGACGGCCATTCGGTCATCGGCGGAGCCCGCATCAGTTGCGCCAACCATTCCGGTCACGGCGTGATCGATTTGCGCGAGGCATTGGAAAAATCGTGCAACGACTATATGATTGAAATGGGCACCCGGATCGGACTGGACAAAATTGCCGCCATGTTCCGGCTGGCCGGCATCGGCGAACCCACCGGGCTGGAGCTCGGCGGTACGACCGGGATGCTGCCGGCGCGCGAACAGAAGGAGCGGGTCTACCGGCAGTCGTGGAACAAATACGACACCGCGTTGATCTCGATCGGGCAGGGGCTGATTCTGTTGTCTCCGGTTCAGGCCGCGCGTTATACCGCGGCGCTGGCCAACGGCGGCCGGCTGCCCCGGCTTCACATCCTCAAAGAGATCGCTTCCGATACCGGTGAAGTGCTTTATCGGACGAAGCCGGAGCTGGCCGAGCCGTGGCCGCTGCCGCCGGGCGCGCTCGAGGTCGTGCGCGACGGCATGTTCCGGGTGGTCAATGCGCCGGAGGGCAGCGGCAGACAGGCGCACAGCGAACTTCTGACTCTTTACGGCAAGACCGGCACCGCGGAAGTCGACACCCGCGAGGGGCGGATCAACAACACCTGGTTCATCGCCTTCTGCGAGTACCGGTCGAAGCGTTATGCGCTGGCCGTTCTGGTCGAGTTCGGCCGCTCGGGCGGACGCAGTTGTGCACCGCTGGCCAGGGAATTTTTCGAGGAATATCTGAGGGAGACGCGTGATGAATGAAAACCGTCGTCCGCGGGCGCTGGTGACCGGCGGAGGACGCCGCATCGGCGCGGCGCTGGTCCGGAAACTGGCCGATCTGGGCCAGGAGGTATGGATTCATGCCTTCCGCTCCGCGGCTGAGGCCGAGGCGCTGCGCGCTGCGCTGCCCGGCCCGGCCCGGCATACGGTGACGCTTTGCGACCTTGGCGATACGATGGCGCGGACCCGCTGGCTGGCTTCGCTTCCCGCCTTTGACCTGGTGGTCAATAATGCCAGCGTCTACCGCCTGACCCGGCCCGGCGAGCATGAAACCGCCGCGCAGCGCGATCATTATTGGGAAGTCAATCTGGAGGCGCCGCTTGCCATCATCCGGCATCAGTACGACCGCCTGAACGGCGCCGGAGGACTGGCGGTCAATCTGCTTGACAGCGATATTCTGGAGGAAACCGGCGGGATCGCTCCGGCGGTGAAATTGCCGGAGGGCGCGGATTCCTATCTGGAAACCCGCCGGGCGCTGGGACTGGCCACGGTGATGCTGGCGCGGGAACTGGCGCCGGGACTCCGGGTCAACGGCATTGCTCCGGGGCCGGTGCTGCCGCCGGCGGATTGCGCCGGTCCCGGCCTGCGCCGGATCCTGGCGCGGGTGCCGAGCGGACGCGCAGTGGCGGTCGAGGCGATCGCCGCCACGCTGGAATTTTTGTGGCGGACGCCGGATCTGACCGGCGCGATCATTCCCGTCGACGGCGGCATGCACCTCAAGGTCAACCCGGAAAGAGCCTGATCCGAAGTATGCCAAGCCTGCCGCCGAAAAAGCGGCAGGCTCGCGGTCTTTGTCCTTCTCCGGGGGGGAGTACCAGCAGACGCTAGATTTTCGGCAGCGCGCCGAGGCTTTTGGCCAATTCTGCGTCGGTCGGAATGGCGTCGCTCATGACGCCGTCGTTGAACTTCTGGTAGGCGGTCATGTCGAAATAACCGGTGCCGGTCAAGCCGAAGACGATGGTTTTGGCTTCGCCGGTTTCGCGGCATTTCACCGCTTCATCGATGGCGGCGCGGATCGCATGGCTGCTTTCGGGCGCGGGCAGAATGCCTTCGACCCGGGCGAACTGGGTCGCGGCTTCGAAAACCGCAGTCTGCTCGACCGCGACCGCTTCCATCAGGCCGTCGGCGTAGAGTTGCGACAGTACCGGGCTCATGCCGTGGTAGCGCAGCCCGCCGGCATGGCTTGCCGAGGGGATGAAGCCGCAGCCGAGGGTGTACATCTTGGCCAGCGGGCAGACCCGGCCGGTGTCACAGAAATCGTAGGCGAAGCGTCCGCGGGTGAAGCTCGGACAGGAGGCCGGTTCCACCGCGAGAATGCGGCAGTCGGATTTGCCCTTGATTTTTTCGCCGACGAAGGGCGAAACCAGCCCGCCGAGATTGGAACCGCCGCCGGCGCAGCCGATCACGATGTCGGGCTCGACGCCGAGCTTATCCAGCGCGATCTTGGTTTCCAGCCCGATGATGGTCTGGTGGAGCAGCACCTGCGACAGCACCGAACCGAGCACATAACGGTAACCGGGGGTGTTGACCGCGGTTTCGACCGCTTCGGAAATGGCGCAGCCGAGGCTGCCGGTGGTGCCGGGAAATTCGGCCAGAATCCGGCGTCCGACTTCGGTTTCCAGCGAAGGCGACGGCGTAACCGAAGCGCCGTAAGTGCGCATGACTTCGCGCCGGAACGGCTTCTGCTCATAGGAAACCTTGACCATGAAAACCTTGCAGTCCAAGCCGAAGAAAGCGCAGGCCATGGCCAGCGCGGTGCCCCACTGGCCGGCGCCGGTTTCGGTGGTCACGCCCTTGAGTCCCTGTTTTTTGGCATAATAAGCCTGGGCGATGGCGCTGTTGAGCTTGTGGCTGCCGGAGGTATTGTTGCCTTCGAATTTGTAGAAAATTCGGGCCGGGGTGTCGAGCGCCTTTTCGAGGAAGTAGGCCCGGACCAGCGGCGAGGGCCGGTACATCTTGTAAAAATTCAGAATTTCTTCCGGAATGTCGAACCAGGCCGTGGTGTCGTCGAGCTCCTGAACCGCCAGATCGTCGCAGAACACATGGCGGAGCTCCTCGAAGGTCATCGGCTGAAGGGTGCCGGGATTGAGCAGCGGCGCGGGCTTGTGCTTCATATGCGCCCGGACATTGTACCACTGCTTCGGCATCTCCTTTTCTTCGAGATAGGTCTTGTACGGCATGGATTCGTCGGCGTGTCTCATGGATCGCGTTTCCTCTGTTGAAATGACAATATTGATTTGAACTGAATTGTTTTTGTCCGATTGCCCGGCATGCCGGCGGCGGTCATTCCAGCCGGAAGTCGGCCCCGAGCACCTGGAAATCTTTTACGAAATCGGGATAGGTCACCGCGCAGGCTTCCGCCGCGTGAATCGTGCTTTCGCCTTCGGCCGCCAGCGCGGCGACTGCGAGCGCCATCACAATCCGGTGGTCGTCATAGCTATGCAACGCCGCGCCCCGAAGCCGCCGGCCGCGTACGATCATGCCGTCGGAGAGCTCGGTCACGTCGGCGCCCATCTTGCGCAATTCCGCGGTCATGCAGGCGATCCGGTCGGTTTCCTTGAGCCGTGCCTCCGGGACATTGGCCAGCTCCAGCGTCATGCCGTCATTGGCCGCCGCCAGCGCCGCCAGCAGCGGCAGCGCATCCGGCGTCGCATTCAAATCCAGCCGACCCGATTGCAAGCCCGGACTGCGGTGGACCGTGACCGTGCCGTCGGCGCCGCGGCAGAGCCTGGCGCCCAGGGTTTCGACCATGGCGAAAACCGCCTTGTCGCCCTGCGCGTCGCCGAAATCGAGATTGCGGATGGTCACTCCCCGGCCGCCGGCGGCGAGAATGCCTGCCCCCAGCGGAAAGGCCGCGGTCGAAAAATCGGCCGGGATGGTCGCGGTAAAACCGCGGTAGCCACTGTCCGGAATCACGAAATGGCGCAGATTGCCTGCCGCGACGCAAGGGACCTGGAGCCGCTTGAGCCATTCGAGGGTGATCTCGACGTAGGGCTCTTCGGCCAGCTTGGTCACATCGATTGCGATGCCGCCGGGGATCCACGGCGCGGTCAGCAGCAGCGCGGTCAGGAATTGGGAGCATTGGGCGTCGATAGCGACTTGGCCGCCATGGAGCGGCCCGGTCACCTGAAGCGGACATTTGCCGCCGGGAGCGGCGGCAGTTCGTGCGCCGAGCTGTTCCAGCGCGGCCAGGAGCGGGGCCATCGTCCGGGTGCGAAGCGAGACGTCGCCGTCGAATTCGACCTTGCAGTCGCACAGCGCGGCGGCGGCGGTCAGCAGTCGCAGCCCGGTGCCGGAGTTGCCCAGATCAAGCGTGGCGGCTTGCGGGTGCGGCCTGCCCGCCGTACCCCGGAAATGCCAGCTGCCGCCGGGCAATGTGGTAAAGATTGCGCCCAGTCCGGCGGCGGCGTTGCGCGCACTCAGGGTGTCGGCTGAGATCAACGGTGCATGCACGGTCGATTCGCCGTCGGCGAGCAGCGCCGCAGTGACCGCGCGGATGGTGTGGGATTTCGAGCCCGGCACCGCGATGGCGCCCGCGACCGATGACGGTTTTACGATCAATTTCATGGTTCAGTGAAGCACTTTTTGAAAACGGATTTCCTGAATTTTCCAGCGGTTGTCTTTTTTGACCAGCGTGGCATCGAGGTCGTTGACCTCCTCGTGGCTGAGTCCGGATTTGGTCCGTCCGGAGAACTTGCCGCCGAAGCTGCACTGCGCCTTGTCCGGCGCCACCAGCTTGATCCGGATGTCCGCAACCGCAACCTTCGCCTGTTCGGTCAGCGAACGGTACTGCATCGCGCGCCCGGTCAGATTTTCATGGCTGAAGCTGCCGTTGACATATTCGCCGATGGTAATGTCGGCCGGATCGGCGAAGCTGTCGGAGACTACTTTGACCTTGATCAATCCGGCCGCGGCGCTTTCGCCGGGGGTTTTATTCAACGCCTCGGCCAGTTGCTCGATGGTCCGGCGGATGCGCGCCTCATCGCTGTCGGCCACCCGGAACCAATACCACGCGGCCAGTACCGCCAGCAGAAAAAGGATGATGGAAAAAAGCAGCTTCGGCCTCATGGTCTCACAGCTCCGCTCCGGTTTCGGCGTTGACCACGTGAAATTCTTCGTAATGGAGATTGTCGGCGGCCCGGAAGCTCAATTCATGCTTGTATTCGGCTTCGAGCTCGGCCAGCAGCCCGGCGTCCTCGGTCTTGAGCCGCTGGAGCACCGCCGGATGCATCAGCACCCGGACCGGGACATCGCGGTAGCCCTTGCTTTTGAGCACGGTCGCAAGGCGCCGCTGGATTTCCACGCTCATGGTTTCCGCCGACTTCAACAGTCCGGTGCCGCAGCAGTAGGTGCACGGCACATAGACCGCGTCCTGGATGCTTTCATGTTCGCGCTGCCGGGTCATTTCCATCAGGCCGAGGCGGCTGATCGGAAGCATCCGGGTTTTGGCGCGGTCGTTCTTGGTCAACTTCTTCATCAGCTTGTAGATTTCGTCGCGGTCGCGCATGCTTTTCATATCGATGAAATCGATCACCACCAGTCCGCCGATGTTGCGCAGCCGGAGCTGCCGCGCGACCTCTTCGGCGGCGGCGCAGTTGGTCTTGAAAATCAGTTCCGCCTGATCGTTGCCGGCCTTGGAACGGCCGCTGTTGACGTCGATGGCGATCAGCGCCTCGGTTTCGTCGACGCAGATATAGCCGCCGCCGGCGATCGGGACTTTGCGCTGGAAGACCTGATTGAGCTGTTCCTTGATCTTGTAGGCTTCAAAGATCGGCAGGTTCTGCTTGTAGAGCGTCACCTTGGCCGCCAGCTTGCGCCCGCCGAACTTCTTGATCACCGTGTAAATGCGGTCGTAGGCTTCGCGGCTGTCGACCACGATTTCGTCGATTTCCTCGGTCATGAAGTCGCGGATAGTGCGTTCCAGCAGCGACGGCTCGCGGTAGACGAGCAGCGGCGCTTCGCCTTTTTCCAGCGCCTCATCGATCTTCTCCCAGTAATCAAGCAGCAGATCGAGGTCGTGTTTGAAGTAAATGCTCTTGCGCCCCTCGCCCACGGTGCGGCAGATCAGTCCCATGCCTTCCGGACGTTCGAGCGACTCAAGCACCTTGCGCAGCCGGCTGCGTTCGGCTTCGCTTTCGATCTTGCTCGACAAGCCGAGGTGGTCGGCATAGGGCATCAGCACCAGAAATCGGCCCGCAATCGAAATATCGGTCGTGACCCGCGCGCCCTTGGTGCCGATCGGTCCTTTGGCTACCTGAACCAGAAGCTCCATGCCCGGTTTGAACACTCCGGGGATGTCGTTGACCGTGAGTTTGCGCTTGCGCAGTTTGATTGCGTTGTCGAGCAGGGTGCGGGTTTTGGCGCGGGTGCGCTTGCGCTCGGAATGCACCGGCGGCGACTGGGGCGCGGACTCGATGATCTTGTCCAGCGCCTCATCGGCGCCGGTCAGCATGTCCGAATAGTGCAGAAACGCATTTTTGTCGCCGCCGATGTCGACGAAGGCGGCCTGAAGTTTGGGTTCGAGGTTGACGATTTTGCCGAGGTAGATATTGCCCGGCATGGGATCGGAGCTGTGACGCTCCATCAGATACTCCTCGATCCGGCCGTTGCCGAGCAAGGCGACGTTGGTTTCGAGTTTCTCGCAGTTGAGAATCAATTGCTTCTTGGTTTCATCCATGATTGACAGGTTCCGTAATCAGCCGCATTCCGGTAAGATTTTCGCGGCGTCCGTTGAGAAAATTGACGCCCGCCATCGGCTTTTTGCCGGGGGGCACGACTTCGAGGAGTTCCAATGCATCCCGGCCGCATGCCGTCACCCAGCCGCGCCGGTCGGCCTGAATGATTTCGCCGGGAACTCCGCCGGCGGAAGGAACGACCCGCGCCCGGGTCAGGATCAGCCGCTGCGCGCCCTTGGTCAGCGGCAGGGTGAAGCCGGCGCCGGGCCAGGGGGCGTAGGCCCGGACCCGCGCTTCGATCGCGGCGGCGGAAAGATTCCAGTCGATGTCGCCGTCGCTTTTCCGGATTTTCCGGGTCACGGTCACCGCCGCCGGGTTCTGGGGCGCGCCGGGCAGTTCGCCCTGTGCGACGGCCTCCAGCACTTCGACCATGCGGCCTGCCGCAAGCTCGCCGAGCGCGATCTCAAGCGTTGCGGCGCTTTCGGTGCCGTCGAGGTTGCGGCGCAGCTGGCGGTAGACCTTGCCGCAATCGAGGCCGGGTTCCATGTCCATGAAGCTGACTCCGGTTTCGGCGTCGCCGTTGGCGATGGCGTGCACGATCGGCGAGGCGCCGCGGTAGCGCGGCAGCAGCGACGCGTGGACGTTGACGCAGCCGAAACGCGGCAGCTCGAGCAGCGGTTTTTTGAGCAGCTGGCCGAAACTCACCACCACCATGAAATCGAGCGCGTGACCGCGCAGCTTCGCTTCCAGCCGTCCGTCGTTGACCGAATCCCATTTGTCGGGCGCAAGCCCGGCGGCGGCGGCGAAGGCGCCGACCGGAGTGGCGACCGGAAGTTGGCTGCGTCCCGCGGGACGGTCGGGCTGGGTGCCGACGCCGACCAGTTCGATGACGCCCGGCGTCCGCATCAGTGCGCTCAGGACCGGGACGGCGATCGCGCCCGATCCGAGCATATAGACTTTCAGCGGCAGCGAAACGGCAGACTCTTCGGCGGCAATATTCATAAAATCAATCAAATTGCACTGGTTGTGGTGGCATGGACCGGTTTTCGGATTTAAATTAATATACATGTGATCGCGGCCTTTTGCAATCCGAAAAGAGTTTGAAATGAATGCTTTGCCCGAAAAAAACCATGAAATTCCCGTCGCGCTGGCGCTGGGCGGCAATCTCGGCGATGTCGAGGCGGCTTTCCGTTTCGCGCTCCAGGAGCTCGCCGCCCATGGGGTTACGCATTTGCGCATGGCCCGCGTAATCCGTACTGCGCCGGTCGATTGCGCTCCCGGCACACCCGATTTTCTGAACAGCGCGGCGATCGGATGCTGGCGGGGTTCGGCCGCGGCGCTGCTGGCGCTGACACAGCGGATCGAAGTCGCCGCCGGCCGTCCCGCCGAACACGGGCGCAACGTCAGCCGGGTGCTGGACATCGACCTCATTCTTTTCGGCGACCGCTGCATTGCGACGCCGTTGCTGACCATCCCTCATCCGGCCGCTCGGCGACGGCGTTTCGTGCTTGAGCCCCTGGCCGAAATCGCCCCCGACTGGGTGTTCCCGGACAGCCGGGAAAGCGTCGCCGACGCGTGGCGCCGTCTCGGGTGAGGTTTTACGCCGGGAAAATGCATAAAAAACATATTCCGGCTTTGCTTTTTGACCCGGAACGTGCTATCTTAACCCCTTTGTGGAATGATGAGTAAGCACCGGGGGCGAACCCCGTTGAAAACCCGGAAAGCAAGGAGTTTCAAGCCATGTCCGCGGATATTCTGATCGGTACCCAGTGGGGGGATGAAGGCAAAGGCAAACTGATTGACGTGCTGACCCGCGATGTCGATGCGGTGGTGCGTTTTCAAGGCGGCAGCAATGCCGGCCATACGGTGGAGATCGGCAGTGAAAAATACGTGCTTCACCTGGTGCCGTCGGGGATTTTCCGGCCCGGCGTCGCCTGCATTATCGGCAACGGCGTGGTGGTCGATCCGATCGGCCTGACGGAAGAGATGCGCGGTCTTACCGCGCGCGGCCTTGACGTCAGCCAGATTCAGCTCAGCGATCAGGCGCACCTGATCTTCGCCTATCACAAGCGCGCCGACGCGATGAAGGAAGCCGCCGCCGCCAAGATCGGGCGCAAGATCGGCACCACCGGCCGCGGCATCGGTCCGGCCTATTGCGACCGGGCTGCGCGCACCGGGGTCCGGGCGGGCTACCTGACCAAACCCGAAACGCTGAAAAAAGCCTTTTTCGAGCGTTGCGAACGCTACAATCAGGATTTTGTCGCCGCCGGGCTGGAAGCGCTGGACCCGGCCGCCGAATGGGAAAAACTGGCGGAAGCCGCCGCCTATCTCGCGCCTTTCGTGACCGACACCGTGGTTTCGGTCAATCGCATCCTGAAGGAAGGCAAGAAGGTTTTGTGCGAAGGCGCGCAGGGCACGCTGCTCGATGTCGATCACGGCACCTATCCCTTTGTGACCAGCAGCAGCACGATCTCCGGCGGCGCCTGTTCCGGCGCGGGCATCGCGCCGCGCCACGTCGGCACGGTCTGGGGCGTGATGAAGGCCTATACCACCCGGGTCGGCGAAGGTCCGTTCCCGACCGAACTGTTTGACGCCACCGGCGAAGAGTTGCGCCGGATCGGCCGGGAATTCGGCGCCACCACCGGCCGGCCGCGCCGCTGCGGCTGGTTCGACGCGGTGGCCTCGCGCTACAGCTGTATGATCAACGGCGTGGACAAGCTCGCGGTGACCAAGCTCGACGTGCTCGACACGCTGGCGGAAATCAAAATCTGCGTGGCCTACGAACTTGACGGCCGCCGGATCGACTGTGTGCCGAGCGATGTCGACGATCTCGCCCGGGTCAAGCCGGTTTACGAGACGGTGCCGGGCTGGCAGTGCGCCACCACCGGCGCGACCGAATACGGCCGGCTGCCGGAAAATGCGCGGCGCTACCTCGACCGCATGGCCGAGCTGGTCGACGCCGAAGTGGCGATCGTTTCGGTCGGTCCCAAGCGCGAACAGACCTTCATGAAGTAACGTCGCGGCAGTTTAAAATCGAAAAACCGCGGTTTCGGAAAGAAGCCGCGGTTTTTTTGTGCATCCGGCTTGCCGGAGTATGCACCGGGAGTTACTCGAAGAGCGAACGGTGGAGCTTGAGCACCACTTTCTTGACCGGCTTGGGGTCGGCATGGCAGGCGATGCAGGGCATGTGCCCTTCTTCCGGAAAGAAAATCGCGAAATTGCCCGGCGTCAGGCGGCAGCCCAGCGCATTGGCCGCGTCGAAGGCGAACAGGCCGTAGTCGCCGTCGGCGGCATAGGGGCTTTTTTCGGTCAGCCCGGCGGTCGGACAGTAGTAAATATACTCTTCTCCGGTCAAAAGCGTTTGGAGATCGACGAACTCGCGGTGGTATTCGACCACACCCGTCGCGATCGGCTTGGGCAGGTAGCTCTGGACGTTGGCGTAGATCAGCCCTTCCTTCAGCACATGCTTGCCGTCGGTGCTGTCGGGGGTGAATTGACGCAGGAATTCCAGCGCCTGACAGAATTCGGACGCTTTGCGGTGCGGCACATAGCGCCGCCAGTCACTCAGAAAATCGAAAATCATGGAAAAACTCCTTAAAGAGGGTGTTTCGTATCGGAAGCATTGTCATTGTCGGCGGCGCCATTGACCGCGCCCCGGCGGTATCCGGCGAGATCGAGCGCAACACTGCGGAACCCGAGTTCGCGCATGGCCCGGAACAGGGCTTCGCGCCGGGCGAAGGCGGTTTCAAGATCGCCGGGATCGACCTCAATTTTAGCCAGATCGCCATAGTGGCGCAGCCGGGCGCCGCGGAAGCCGAGCGCCAGCAGCGCTTCCTCGCCCGCGTCGACGGTGCGGAGTTTGTCCGCGTCCACCGCCATTCCGGCGGGAATGCGCGAGGCCAGGCAGGCGGCGGCGGGCGCGTCATGGTTGGGCAGCTTGAGCGCCAGTGCTTCACGCCGGATATCGGCCTTGGCCAGTCCGGCGTCGAAAAGCGGATGGCGGACGCCGAGTTCGTCCGCGGCGCGGATGCCGGGCCGGTAATCGCCCGGATCATCCAGATTCATGCCGTCGGCGAGCAACGGGAAGCCGGCGTTGCGGGCGATGGCGAGCAAAGTCGTCATCAGGCGCTTCTTGCAGTGGTAACAGCGTTCCTTGTCGTTGCGCACGATCGCGGGATCGCCGAGCGGGGCGACCGGGACGCTCAGGAAGCGCAATCCGGCTTCGCGGGCCCACTCCGCCGCAAACCGCCGCTCGCTCGCCGAAGCGAATTCCGAATCGGCGAAGAGCAGCAGCACCTGGTCGGGCCCCAGCACTCTGGCCGCCGCCGCCGCCAGAAAGGTGCTGTCGACGCCGCCGGAGAAGGCGATCGCCAGTTTGCCCGCCCCGCGGAGCCAGTTTTCCAAAGCGTTCATTGCGTCGCTCATGATGATTTTGCCTTCAGGATGTCGCAATAGGCGGCGAGCAGCGTGGCGCTCATGCGCGGCGCATCGAAGCGTTCGCGCACCATTTCCCGCCCCCGCCGGCCCATGTCTCGCGCCCGCGCCGGATCGTCGAGCAAGATGTTGGCGCGTTCGGCGATCTCCCGGAAATCTCCGGGCGCGGCGCAGTAGCCGGTTTCGCCGTTGAAAATCACCTCCGGGGTGCCGTCGAGCCGGAAACCGAGCGCCGGAATGCCTCCGGCGAGGGCCTGCACCACCGAGCGCGGCAATCCCTCCCGGAGCGAAAGATGCCAGAGCATGTCCATCTGGGCGATGTAGTGCGGTACTTCCGGCGGCGCCACCAGCCCGGCGAAATGAAAGCGGTCGCGGATGCCGAGCTGTTCGGCTTCGTGCTCGAGGGTGCCGCGCAGAATGCCGTCGCCGACGATCAGAAAGTGCGCTTCCGGGTGCCGCGCCAGCACCAGCGGCGCGGCCTGAAGCACATAATCGTAGCCTTTGAGTTCAAAAAGGCGTGCCAGGGTGCCGATCACCGGCGCGGTTTCGGGGATGCCGAGCGTCCGGCGCAATTCCGGGTCGCGCTGTGCCTCGGTAAAGCTGGAAATATCCATGCCGCTGTAGACCACCTGATATTTGGCGGCGGGCGCGATGTGTTCGGCGACGCATTGATCGATCATTGCCTGCGCCACCGCGAAAATCCGGTCGCTGAACCGCGCGGCCAGCCGTTCGGCGCCCTTGTAGACGGCATTTTTCCACGGTTTTTCGTAGGGGTGGAAGGCCTGGCCGTGAATGGTGTGGACAATGCACGGCACGCCGGCCGCCCGCGCGGCCAGCCGCCCGACGATGCCGGCTTTGGAGCTGTGGGTATGCACCACGTCGAAGCGATGCTCCCGGAAGAAATCGCGCAGCCGGAAAAATGCCTTCCAGTCCGCCCATAGCGAGAGTTCGCGCACCAGTTCGGGCAGGACCGCGATCTCCAGCCCCGGCGCTTTCATCCGGGCCAGCAATTCGCCCTCCGGCCCGGGCGACGGTCCGGTCGCCAGCACCACCCGGTGCCCGGCGCGAAGCTGCCCGAGGCAGCTCAGGAGGGTATTCTCCTGCGCGCCGCCGACGATCATGCGGGTGATCACATGACAGATGGATAATTTTGGCGTTTCGTTGTTCATATGTATTAAAAATAACCCGGAAATGATTTTTTAGCCAGTTCAAAACCGTAAAAAAGCGGCATTTTGTTTGAAGAACGCTTTCCGGCGTGCTATTTTATGAGTCAGGACCATTCACCGAACGGATCGCCGGAGCGCGGAGTGCGCCGCCGGGATTCGAATTTCAGGAAACGATTTATGATCGAACAATATGGAACGTTGGCGGCGCTGGGGCTGGGAACGCTGTTTTTCATCTTGGCCGCGGCGGGATTGGCCGCCACCGGCGAAAAAAACCTGCCGCGGGCCGAACGGCTGCTGCGCCATCGCGCGCTTGGCGCGGTGCTGATGCTGCTGGCATTGGCATGGTGCATTCCGCAGGTCCGGGCGGTGGCCTGGGGCTTTCTCGCGCCGTGGCTGTGGCCGCTGGCCATCGCGGCCACGGTGGCGGCGTGGTTTTATCTCGACAACGTGGTGGCGCGGGCGCTGGGCGGCTTGCTGATCATGGGGGCCTATACCTTTCTGGCGTTCAGCTTCGCTTCCCGTCTTGCCACCGGGTTGCCCGGGGCGGTCATCGCCTGGTGCTGGGGGAGTGTCGGCATCCTGATTTCGGCCAAACCGTGCTGGCTGCGCGATTTCCTCCGGCTGGGCGCGCGCCGTCCGGCATGGCGGTTTGCGGCGGCGTTGCTGGCGGCGCTGACCGCATGCTTCGGCGTCGTGGCGATGGCGGTTTACTGGAGACACCGGTGATGACCGGACTCGAAACGGCTGAAGCCGGATTCGATCCGGCGGCGGCGCTGGCCGGTCTTGCCCGCCAGGCTCAGGTGGACGATTTCCCGGCGCTGCTGGAAAAAGCCGCGCTGCTTTACCGCATTCTGACCGCGGCTAATACCCAAGTCAATCTGACCCGGATCGCCTCGGAAGAGGGATTCTGGCTCAAACACGTGGCCGATTCGCTCCTGATCGGCGTTGCGTTTCCCGATCTGGTCCGGCGGCCCATGCGCGTCGGCGATATCGGCTGCGGCGCCGGCTTTCCATCGCTGATTCTGGCGCTGGCCTATCCGGCGTGGCGGATCACCGCGATCGATTCGGTGGGCAAAAAAACCGCTTTCGTCGCCAGCGCCGCGGCCGGGCTGGAGCTGGAAAATCTCGAGGTGGTGACGGGCCGCACCCGGGAAATGGGACACAAGCCGCTGTTTCAGAAGCGGTTCGACCTGCTCACCGCGCGCGCGGTGGGCGAAGCGGCGGTGATTTACGCCGACGCCCGGCGGCTTCTGGCCGATCATGGCCGCTGGATTTTTTACAAAACGCCGGAGCAGGCGGAAGCCGAACTGGCGGCGCTTCAGAAATCGCCGCCGCCGGGACCGCGGCTGCATTGGCAGCTCACCCGCCGCGAAGAACTGCCGGACGGGGCGGGCGCCCGGGTCTTTCTCCACGCCCGAAGCTGAATCGCCGTGTCAGGGACGCACCGGGAAGATGCGGTTGAAATCACAGGTTTGACGCAGAACTCCGAGCACTTCGGCCTCCCGCCGCCGCATCCGGGCGCGGTCGCGCTCCGTGAGGTCGTTTTCGCCGGCGGCGTGAAGACAGCCGTGAACCAGATACAGCATCAGCTCATCGGCGAAACTCGAATCGGCCCGCGCCGCGCCTTCGCGCGCGGCGACCTCGACCCCGATCAAAAGCTCCAGCCCCATGTCGCCCGGAAAAAGCGCTTCCGGCTCTTCCAGATAGGCCAGCGTGATCACATCGGTCGTGCCGTCGACGTTCATGGTGTCGACGTGAGCCTGCGCCATCGCGCGGTCGTCGAGGAACCAGACCCGGAACTCCCAGTCGGAATCGGTTTTCAACCCGGCCAGCCGGGCGGCGTCAGACATCGCTTTTTTGAGCAGCTTTCGGTCCGGCGCCGGGCGCCGGGCGCTCCGCCAGGAATAAGTCGTTTTCATCTTCGTTTTCCTCGTCTCTCGGATAAGCGATGCGGCCGTGGTACATGGTGGTCAGCGTCCGCACGAAACTCTCATTGATGCGCGACAGTTCCTCGATCGTAAGGTCGGCGTCGTCGAGCTGGCCGTCACGCCAGCGCTTGCGGAAGATTTCGTTGACCATGGCCTCGATTTTGGAGGCGGTCGGTTTTTCCAGCGAACGGCAGGCGGCTTCGCAGGCGTCGGCCAGACTCACGATCACCTCTTCCCTGGTGTGGGGCAGCGGCCCCGGGTAGCGGTAGTCGCTCTCCACCACCGGATTTTCACCCTGAAGCGCCAGCCGGTAGAAAAATTGGATGAGATCGGTGCCGTGGTGGCGCTGAATCATGTCGCGCACGATCCGGCAGAGCTTGTGCGAGAGCGCAAGGTCCAGTCCGTCCTTCACATGATTGCTGATGATGATGCTGCTCATGCGCGGCGAAAGGTTGGCGTGATGATTGACGCCGTTGAAATTATTTTCCACGAAATATTCCGGATTCTTGAGCTTGCCGATATCGTGGAACAGTGCGCCGGCCCGCGCCCGCGCCGGATTGGCTCCGATATCGGTGGCGGCATTTTCCGCCAGCATCGCGACATTCTGGCTGTGCTGACTGGTGCCGGGGGCTTTGAGGTGAAGCTCCTTGAGCAGCGGATGGTTGAAGTCGCACAGCACCATCAGCGACATGTTGGTGATCACGTTGAACAGCAGTTCGAACAGGAAGGTGAGCAAGAGCGCCGTCACCGCCGTGAACAAGGCGTTGCCGAACGCCAGCGCGCCGGTGAAGAAGAGCACTCGCGGCGCCGCGGTGATGTGCCAGAAAAGATCGAAATCGAGCAGCCAGACCGTCACGAATACGCTGCAGAAGGTTCGGGTGAAGAAGGCCCGGTAGTTGCCCGCCCGGCGCACCGTAAGCCCCACCAGCGAACTCAGCACCAGCCCTTCGAGCGCAACGTTGAACGAGCCCTCCAGCATCAGTGCGCTGACCATGGCCACGAAGAATCCTGCGTAAAGCGACACCCGGTAGCCGGCCGTCACCGCCAGCAACACCGCCGGCAGAGCCAGCGGCAGCGCATCCGCCACCAGCTCCGGCGGAATCGCCAGGACGCCGCTGAAGAAATAGAACATTTCCATCGCCAGATAGTTGATGATCAGCGCCATGGCGGCCACGGTCACGATCAGCGCCACCTGACGGCTGCTGCGCATGATTTCGGGATGGATGTGAACCAGGTAGAAGCCGGCCAGCAGGATCAGGATCATGCTCCAGAAGGTATGCTGGAAAAAGCGCTGGACGCGGTCGTTGTCCTGATTGTGCGAGTCGATCACCGCGTCCTGCGCCGCGAGTTCGTCGAGAATCCGGGAGCTGACCAGCTGGTTGCGGCGCACGATCACCTCGTTTTTCTTGACTTCGACCATCGCCGGCTTGACTGCGGCGATGGCGGCGTCGCGCCGGGCGATGGTGCGCTCCGAGTCAAGTTCGAGATTGCCGCGGCGGTCGAACAGGGCGCCGACCAGCCGGGAAAGCGCCTCCCGGTCGAGTTGGACCGCCCGGATTTCGGGGCGGTAGCTCAGCAGCAGCGCGGTGAGGTTGTCGATCGCCTGGGTGCAGGCGACGACCTCGCGGCGCGGCCGCGCCTGACGGTCGCGGCCGACGGCGTCGATGATCCGGACCGGCAGGTCTTCCGGCATGGCGGAAGCTTCGATATCGTCGATGATGCCGCCGGCGAGCAGCGCATTGAGTTCCCGGATGAATTCGTCCTTGAGCAGCTGGTCGTCATCGAGGTGGGCGACGATCTGGAAGGCCGAGGGGCTCAGCGCCGCCAGCGCCTGATCGATGGCCAGCTCCGGCGCGACGTAAACCTGGCCATCCTCCTCCAGCTCGGCACGGCGCTGCGCGGCGGCGAAAAAAGCATCGAGGTTGCGCCGGATCTGTTCATTGCGCGGCGTCGCAATCCGGTAATAGCGCGCCTGTTTGAGCGTGGCTTCCTCGCGCAGTCTGGCGGTGGCCGCCTTGTCCTCGTAGGAGAAATCGGTCCGGGCGAAAATCGTCGCCGGAGCCAGCTGGTGCGGCACCAGCTGCGGCCGCGGCCGCAGCGCGGGCAAGGTCAGCACGGCCACGCAGATCCCCCACAAAATCAGCGCCATCAGGAGCATCAGCACCGGCGAACGGTCGGCGGCGGCGGTCCAGAGACTTTCCGTGCGGCGCTTCCGGGTACCGAGCTGACCCTTGCGCTCCATTTCGCGCTGGCGTTTCCGCCGCGCGATCCAATCGCCAAACCAGCTCCACATCGTCCGGCATCCTCCAGGATGGTATTGTGATGAAAAATCGTCGGGTTCAGCGCAGTCCGACCGCGCGCCGGACCTTGTCCATGGTCGCGCAGGCGACGCCGCGGGCGCGTTCGGCGCCCCGCTTCAGGATCGCGTCGACGAGGCCGGTATCTTTCTCCAATTCGGCGCGGCGCTTCCGCATCGGGCCGAAATAATCGTTGAGCAGTTCGAAAAGCGCCAGCTTGGCGTGGCCGTAGCCGAAATTTCCGGCGCGGTACCGGGCGCAGAGTTCTTCATATTGCGCCGGGGCGGCCATCAGCTTGTAGAGTTTGGCCACGTTGCAGTTTTCGGGGTCCTTGGGCTCTTCCAGCCCCCTGGAGTCGGTTACGATCGACATCACCAGCTTCTTGATCGCCTTTTCGTGGCCGAACATCGGGATGGTGTTGTCGTAGCTCTTCGACATCTTCTGGCCGTCGATGCCGGGAATCACCGCGATCTCTTCCGGGATGTGCCCCTCGGGCACGGTGAAGATGTCGCCGTAGTGTTCGTTGAAGCGGATGGCGAGGTCGCGGGTGATTTCCAGATGCTGTTTCTGGTCTTTGCCGACCGGGACCAGATCGCTCTGGTAGAGCAGAATGTCGGCGGCCATCAGCACCGGATAGGTGAAAAGGCCGGCATTGGGCATGAAGCCCTTGGCGACCTTGTCCTTGTAGCTGTGGGCGCGTTCGAGGAAACCGACCGTGGTGATGGTGTTGAGCACCCACATCAGTTCGGTGACTTCCGGCACGTCGGACTGCCGGAAAAAGACCGTGTGCTCGGGATCGAGCCCGCAGGCCAGAAAATCCAGCGCGACATGATGAACCCGTTCGCGCAGCGCGGCGGGTTCGGGATTGGTGGTCAGCGCATGGTAATCGGCGATGAACAGAAAGCTTTCCCCGAGTTTCTGGAACTCGAGATTGGGCCGCATCGCGCCGAAATAGTTGCCGATATGCAGTGTTCCTGATGGCTGGAAGCCGGAAAGAATTCTCATCGGAAAAAGCCTCGCAATAGAGATGAATAAATCGCGTAACAGGATATAATTTACCATAACTTTGATCCGAATGCAAATATTCGAGATTTGCATTTATGGCAAAAAGGCTTTATATTAACCGGGATCAGGTCCGTATCGCGACCATGGGGGCCGGGGAATATTGCAGGCGTTGTCCAGCGGGGGGCGGACGCTTTGGGGCCGGAGCTCTGGCGCCGGCGGATTTTCGGCAGCAGCGAAATATTCGGAGTCATATGAAAGCATTTTTCGCATTTTCTGGACAGGGCGCCCAGACCGTGGGCATGGGGCGCGATCTCTACGAGCAATCTCCGGCGGCCAGAGCCGTATTCGACGAGGCGGACCGGGTGCTCGGTTATTCGGTTCGGGAAATCTGTTTCGACGGTCCGGCCGAGAAGTTGACTGAAACCACCTATTGCCAGCCCGCGATCTACACCGTGAGCGTGGCCTGTCTCGAGGCCTTCCGCGCCAGATTCGGCGAGGCGGTGACGCCGACGGCTTGCGCCGGGCTGAGTCTGGGCGAATACGGCGCGCTCTACGCCGGCGGCGCTTTCACCTTTGCCGACGGTCTGACGCTGCTTGCCCGCCGCGCCGAGCTGATGGACAAAGCCTGCCGCGAAACCGACGGCGCCATGGCTTCGGTGCTGGGCGGCGAACGTTCGGTGATCAAGGAAGTGACCGGCGGCTGCGAAGTCGATATCGCCAATTTCAACAGTCCGGCGCAAGTGGTGATTTCCGGTTCCGCCGCGCAGGTGGAGCGGGCGATCAATCTGCTCAAGGAGAAGGGCATCACCAAGATCATTCCGCTGAAAGTGGCGGGTGCGTTTCATTCGCGGCTGATGAAGTGCGCCGGGGCGGCGCTCAAGCCGGTGCTCAACGCCGCCGAAATCAAAATGCCCGCAGTGCCGGTCTATCACAACCTGACCGCGCAGTCGGCCGGCTCGGTTTCCGAGCTCAAGGCCAACCTCGCCGGGCAGGTGGCCGGTTCGGTGCGCTGGGAAGAGTGCGTGCGCGCCATGGCGGCCGCCGGCGGCGACACCATGATCGAATTCGGTCCCGGCAACGTGCTGACCGGGCTGCTGAAACGGACGCTGCCGGAGATCAAGTGTTTCAACGTCAACAGCGTGGAAACGCTGGAGGCGGTTCAGATCTGACCATTGTCGAATATCAACCCGAGGCCGCCGGCGGCAAATCCCGGCGGCCGGATTTTTGCAGGAAAGGAATGCAAAAGATCATGAGTGCGGAAAAACGTTTGGAAGGCAAGGTGGCGCTGGTCACCGGTGGTGCGCGCGGTATCGGCAAAGCGATTTCGGCGCGTCTGGCGGCCGAGGGCGCCAGCCTGGCGCTGGTCGATATCATGCTCGATGTGGCGCAGGCGACTGCGGACGAGTTCGCGAAGCAGGGCGTGACCGCCCGGGCGTATGCGGCCAATGTGGCCAATTTCGCCGAGGCGGAAGCGACGGTGGCCAAGGTGGTGGAAGATTTCGGCAAGCTCGATATTCTGGTCAACAACGCCGGGATCACCCGCGACACCCTGATGCTGCGCATGACCGAGGAAGATTTCGACAAGGTGATCGCAGTCAATCTGAAGGGCACCTTCAACTTCACCAAGGCCGCGATCCGGCCGATGATGAAGGCCCGTTCCGGCAAGATCGTGAATATCGCGTCGGTCGTCGGGCGCATGGGCAACGTCGGCCAGGCCAACTATGCCGCCAGCAAGGCCGGCGTGATCGGCCTGACCAAGACCGTGGCCAAGGAATTCGCTTCGCGCAACATTCAGGCCAACGCGGTGGCGCCGGGCTACATCATCACCGACATGACCGGCAAGCTTTCCGAAGAAGCTCAGCAGGCGTTTCTGCGGGTGATTCCGATGGGGCGCGGCGGCACGCCGGAAGATGTGGCCAACGTGGTCTATTTTCTCGCCTCTCCGGATTCGGACTATGTGACCGGCCAGGTGATCAACATCGATGGCGGAATGTTGATGTAAGTGGTTGCCGTGACGCGAAAATCAGGTTATTTTTCGGAAAAAGCTTGATTTTTTGCGATTGTGGTGATATTTTAAATGAAGTTGTTTTCCCGGTGGTGTATTCCGCCGCAGGGACACAGGTTTTGCGTAATACTCGTGCAAGATTCACGGTAAACAAATTTGGAGAATGGAAAATGTCTTCTGTTGCTGAAAAAGTTAAGAGCATCGTCGTGGCCCAGCTGGGCGTCACCGAAGATCAGGTCACTCCCGAAGCCAAGTTCATCGAAGACCTCGGCGCCGACTCTCTCGACCTGGTGGAACTGGTCATGGCCTTCGAAGAAGGCTTCAACTCCGACATTCCGGACGAAGATGCCGAAAAGCTGACCACCGTCGGCAAGGCGATCGAATACATCGAAGGCAAGATGGCGGAATAACGCTCCTCCGTTTGTGCGATAAAAAATCCTCCGGACCTGCTGGTTCGGAGGATTTTTTTATGATCCGGCCGCGTCGGTCCGGGTCAGTCGGCCATGGCGGGACAACCCTTGCTTTCGGCCGGAAAGGGCAGACGGCGATCGTTCTCCGCCGCCTGCATCATGGCTTCGATTCGCGCGGCCAGCTGTTTGCGGTCTTCGCCGGGCTCGACCGTGACCAGGGGCAAGGCGGCCACCCGGGCGCGGATTTCCTTGCGGCCCAGCAGCGCCCAGACATGGGGCAGCAGGGTCTGATCGCCGAACCAGGCCGGGGTCCAGCCGTCCGCGCCGGTTTCATAGCGGGTGATCACCGGCTGGATTTGGTAGCGGGTGCCGATCACGGTTTCGAACGGCGTCGATTTGAAGGGCAGCAGGCCGTGGCGGCCGTCGGTCGAAGTTCCTTCCGGATAAACCAGCAGCGAAACGCCGTCGTTCAGGGTGCGCCGGAATTCTTCCAGCACGTTCCGGGATTTCTGCCGCGAACTCCGGTCGATCCACACCGGGCGGCTGATGGCCAGATAACAGCCCAGCACCGGCCAGCGGCGGATTTCCGCCTTGGGGGCGAAGCGGATCGGAAACAGCGAGGCGTGGACCAGCACGTCAATATAGCCCTGATGGTTGGAAACGATCAGCACGCCTTCCGGCACTTCGTGATCGCAGAGAAACTCAACCTTGACATGGATGGCCCAGGTCAGGAAACGGCCCCATTTCCGGGTGCAGCGCGCTACCCGGCGGATTCCGCCGCGGTCGCCGACGGCAAACAGCAGCGACCACAATGCAAACGGCCACATCCACAGGAGAAAAAGTCCCAGCCGCCACAATTTTCGTCCCAACGCCGCCATCGCCATTCCCCCGAAATCCCAAATTCCTTCCGGTCAGGAAACGCGTCCGTCACAGAAAAAATGACGGGCATATTTCCGATTGATTTCATTGAAATCGAACAATACCAGAAAATCGATCGCGCCGAATTCGCGATCCAGCACCGGCACCCCGCAGAGTCTGGCGCCGAGCCGCAGATAGCCCTTGAGCAGCGGCGGCATCCAGCGGGTCAGCTCGGACTGCTTCGCTCCGGTCAAATACTCCTCCACTATGCTTGCTTCCGCCTCCGGCAGCTCATAGCCATCCTGGGGCAACGCCGCGACGGCGGTGGAAAATGTCCCGTCCTGCGACTGAAGGTGGCGATAGAGCGCCCAGCCGATCGCCGGATCGACCGTTTCCAGACTGACGCAGCCCAGCAGATAACGGCACTGCGAACGGCGCTGGAGCACCGCCATGCCTGCCCAGAGCAGCGCCACCACCGCCCCGTTGCGGAATTCCGGACTGACGCAGGAGCGCCCGACTTCGATCGAAAGCGGCGCGATTTTATCCAGTCCCGCAATCCGATACTCCCGCTCAGAGTAAAACCCGATGCCGTGGGTCGCCACCAGCCCGGGATGGACCCGATAGGTGCCGACGATTTCATTGCGCCCACGGTCGACAATGATCAGATGCAGGCAATAGCGATCGAACTCGTCGATATCCAGACCGTCGTCCGCCGTCACGCTTTCCATGTGCCCCTGCTCGGCCATGAAAACCCGGTACCGGAGCCGCTGCGCCGCTTCAACCTCGGCCGGATTCTCCGCGAGTTTGATCAGAAAATGTTCCCGTTCAGCCAGAACCGGCGGCTCCAGTAATTGCCGCAGTGCTTCATTATCAGTCACTTGAATCCAATTCCATGATTTTATGAAAAAATTTCGTACGCTTATAGACCGGAAAACGCGATAAAATACTCCATATTCTCCGAATATTCCAATCAAAAAAACCGTTATGACACAAAATTCATGATTTTTCCCCGCCATGCTGTTTCATTTGTCATTTTCTTCTTTTTCCCGGATCGACCGGTCAGCATTTTCCCCCTCCGGATGGCCGTGATCAATCCATGCGGCGCACGCTTTCGCGTTCGACGATTTTGGGCGGCAGCAGCAGGCTCTCCGGCTTTCGGCCCGTGCCGATCCAGGCGAGCAGCCGCCGGGCGGCTTCCGACCCCTGTTCGCCCCGGCTTTGCCACACCGACGTCAGCCGGGGGGTGACCAGGGCGCCGATTTCCTGGCCGTTGACTCCCAGCACTGATATATGGTCCGGCACCCGGATGCCCATGCTGCGCGCGGTCAGCATGAATTGAATGGCTTCTTCGTCGCCGAAGTAGAAGATGGCCGACGGCCATTCCTTCAACCTGCGCAATTCCGCCAGCACTGCCGGGGCGTCCGTATGGTGGGCTGCAATGCAGTACAATACCTGTTCCGGATCGAGTCCGGCCTCGGCCACCGCCGTCAGCGCGCCCTCGTAACGCGATCTGCTCGGATGGCGGAAGAAGGCAATTCGGCGATGTCCGAGGCCCAGCAGATAACGCATTCCGATGCGGCCGACCTCGGTGGCGGGAACCTGGACGGTGGGAAAGTGTCCATATGCTTCCGAGGCCACCCAGATTCCCGGCAGCCGGGAAAAAAAGTCATTGACCAGGGCATTGCATCCCGGCATCCCCCCGGGATGGCAGATGACGCCGTCGACTTGTTTCTGGAGCAGAATGCCGCAGCGTTCCGCGAGTTCGGTTTCGTCTTTGAAGGTACAGAGCAGCATATTGTATTTGTGCTCCGCGAGCACCTCTTCAATGCCCTGCAATATCTCCGGCATGAACGAATAGTTCACCCCCGAAACCAGTACTCCGATCAGAAGACTTTTGCCGCTCTTCAAACCCCGCGCCGTATTGTTCGGCCGGTAGTCAAGCCGCTCCGCCGCGCGCAGAATCCGCTCCCGCGTCTCCGGGCCGACCTTGTGCAGTCCGGTCCCGTTGAGCACGTAGCTTACGGTGCTGACGCCCACCCCCGCGGCGGCGGCGACATCCCTGAGCGTGGCCGCGCGCATGACTTCAGTCCGCGTTCTGCGCCCGGGCGATGGCCACCCGGCCGGACCGCGCCATGTCGATGATGCCGATATCGCGCACCATATTCATGAAGTTGTCGATCTGGCTGGCCCGCCCGGAAATTTCGACGCCGAGTTCATAGGGCCCGACGGTCACGAATTTGCCGTTGAAAATCTCGACCAGCTGGATCACCTGCGCCTTCTTTTCCGGCGTGTCGGCGGCCAGCTTGAAAAGCGCCAGTTCGCGTTCGACGAAACTTTCACTGCTGAGACGGTCGACTTTGATCACCTCGACCAGCTTGTTGAGTTGCTTTTCGATCTGTTCGATCACGGCGTCGTCGCCGCGGGTCACGATGATCATGCGCGACACCGCCGGATCGTTGGTGGCATTGACTGTCAGCGAGGCGATGTTGTAGCCGCGGCCGCTGAACAGCCCGGCGATCCGCGCCAGCACCCCGAATTTGTTTTCCACCAGCACCGAAAAGGTGTAATTTTTGGCTTCACTCATGAATTGTTTCTCCTCAATCTTCGGCGCCATGGCGCCGCCGGATGACCGCTTCCGGAAGTTTACTTCAGCTCCAGCACCGAGGGATCGTACCCTTCGGGCGCTTCAAAGCCCAGAAGTTCGAGGCAGGTTGCCGCCAGCGAACTGATGCCCAGCCCGGCCCGCAGTTCGGCCCGATATTCGCCCCCGCATTCCGGGTCGTAGACGATGCACGGCACCGGATTCAGCGAATGGCTGGTCTTGCGCGCCGGGTTGCCGTCGGCGTCGCGTTTGACCTCGCCGTTCTTGCCGTGCTCGTACATGTCGTCGGCGTTGCCGTGATCGGCCGAAAAGACCAGCACGCCGCCGGCCTTTTTCACCGCGCGCAGCAGCCGGCCGAGACCGATGTCCAGCGCGCCCATCGCCACCAATACCGCCTGGAAATCGCCGGTATGGCCGACCATGTCGCCATTGGGATAATTCAGCCGGATGAAGGGATATTTGCCCGATTCGACGGCCGCGATCACGGCATCGGTGATTTCCGCCGACTTCATCCAGGGGCGTTGTTCGAAGGGGACCACGTCGGAGCGGATTTCGACATAGTCTTCAAGTTTTTCATTGAATTTGCCCGAACGGTTGCCGTTGAAGAAATAAGTCACATGGCCGAATTTCTGGGTTTCGCTGACCGCGAGCTGGCGGACGCCGGTGACCGCCAGATATTCGCCGATGGTGCGGTCGATTTCCGGCGGATTGACCAGATAGAGTTTCGGCGCGTGCAAATCGCCGTCGTACTCCATCATGCCGGCGTAAAGCACATCGGGACGGTGGCCGCGGTCGAAATGATCGAACGCGTCGTTCTCGAAGGCCGCGGTCATTTCCAGCGAACGGTCGCCGCGGAAATTGAAATAGATCACCGAATCGCCGTCGACGATCGGCCCTGCCGGAGTTTTGCCGTCGTCGGAAATCACAAAGGGCGGCAAATCCTGATCGATCGCGCCGGTGCGCTGGCGCAAGGTTGCGATCGCTTCATGGGCGGTCTTGAAATATTCGCCCTCGCCCCGGACGTGGATGGCCCAGCCGAGCTTGACCATGTTCCAGTCGGCGCCGTAGCGATCCATGGTGATCTTCATGCGTCCGCCGCCGGAGGCGATGCGCGCATCGCAGCCCCTGGCGTTGATCTCCTTCAGGAAGGCCTCGAAGGGATCGATATAGTCGAGCGCGGAAGTTTCGGGCACGTCGCGGCCGTCGAGCAGCGCATGGATGCGGATGTGGCGGACTCCCTGCGCGGCGGCTTGGGCAACCATCGCCTTGAGGTGGCTGAGGTTGCTGTGGACATTGCCGTCGGAAAAAAGGCCGATGAAGTGCAGCGTGGAGTTTTTGGCGACCGCATTCGCGACCAGCTTTTGCCAGGTTTCGCCTTCAAACAGCTTGCCGCTTTCGACCGCTTCCTCGACCAGCTTCGCGCCTTGCGCAAAGACCCGGCCGCAGCCGATCGCGTTGTGGCCGACTTCGCTGTTGCCCATATCGGCGTCGGACGGCATGCCGACGGCGGTGCCGTGGGCTTTGAGCGCGGTATGGGGGCATTCGGTCAGCAAACGGGTCAATTCCGGAGTGTAGGCGGCCTTTACCGCATCGCCTTCGGCGTATTGGCCGATGCCGACGCCGTCGGCAATGCAGAGGACCACGGGTCCGCGGCGGGGTTTCCACGCCGGATTTTTCTTCAGAGGCTGCAACATGATTTCCTTTCCACCCTTTCGGGCGGGCTCGGGAACGGCTTTGCCGGCGGCGCATATTGCGCCCCGTTTTCCCGTCCGGCGGGGCGATCCCGGAGACCCGACTGAGATGATATTGAAAAATTGCGAATGATCAATGGGACTGAAATCGGCATTGGCACGAGGTCAGTCGCGATGTCCCGCGACCCGGGGTCCGATTACGCCGCGGGGAGAGTTCTCGCAGAATTCGATGAATTCCAGAACTTCCGGCAGCGGTTCGATTTCGGCCTTGATTTTGGCCAGGGCGCTGGTGATGCCGAGATTTTCATGATAGAAAATCTTGAATACGTTCTTCAGCGCGCGGATGGTTTTCTCATCGAATCCGGCGCGCTTGAGGCCGATCAGGTTGATCATCTTGCAGCCGCCGTTGCGGCCTTCGGCCATCATGAAGGGCGGAATGTCCTTGGAGTAAGACGAACCGCCGGAGACGATCGCCAGCCGCCCGACCCGGCAGAACTGATGCAGTCCCGACAAGCCCGAAAACAGCACGTTGTCGCCGAGTTCGCAATAGCCCGCGATGGCGCCGCTGTTGACCATGATCACGTGGTTGCCGACTTTGCAGTTGTGCGCGACATGGGTGTGGTTCATGAACAGGCAGTCGGAGCCGATCACGGTGGTGGTGTCGGGCTTGGTGCCGGTGTGGACCGTGACCCCTTCGCGGAAGAGGTTGCGGTCGCCGATTTTGAGATAGGTTTTGGCGCCGGCCTGGGTGCCGTAATCCTGCGCTTCCAGCCCGAGCGCGGCGAAGGGATAGACGACATTGCCGCTGCCGAGGGTGGTGTAGCCGTTGAGGTGGCACTGGGCGATCAGCCGGGTGCCGGGGCCGAGTTCGACGTGTTCGCCGACATAACACATCGGACCGATTTCAACGTCTTCGGCAATCCGGGCGCCGGGGGCGACGATTGCGGTGGGGTGGATCTTGGCCATGACAGAATCTCTCCTTGTGCGCCCCGGCGGAAACGCCGTTCGCCGAAGCCTGTTCCGGGAGGCGCGCTCCGGCATCGTCCGCGGCCGGCGGCGCCCGTTCCCGCAGGCGGGGCGGTGTTGTGAAAAAAACTTACCGATACATCAGCGTAATATATCGCCAAAACCGGTAAAATCAATCGAAATGCGTTTGAAAGTAGCCTTTAATGCTGTATTTTATAAAGACATGGACCGCAATTCCGGCAAAGCCGGGGCGACGGCGGGCGCGATCAAGGCATTTCGACTTTTACATAACCGGCAAAGGGGAAGATATGGCTGATAAAACCTGCATGAAATTTTTTGAGGCCTTGCTGGCCACCAATGGGCCTTCGGGCTTCGAAGAGGAAACCGCCGGCGTTTTCCGCGCCTATCTTCAGGGATTTTGCGACCGGGTCGAAACCGACGTGCTCGGCAACACCATCGGCGCGCTGAATCCCGAGGCCGAGTTCCGGGTGATGCTTTCCGGGCATTACGACGAAATCGGCTTCCAGGTGGTCTACATCAACGACGAAGGCTTGATCTACTTCCGGCCCAACGGCGGCATCGACAAGCTCAATGTGCCCGCTTCCGAGGTGGAGATCCGGACCGCCTCCGGCATCGTCCCCGGAGTGATCGGCAAAAAGCCGATCCATCTGCTGAAGGCTTCCGAGCGCGACACGCCGCCCGATCTGTCCGATCTCTGGATCGATATCGGAGCGGAAAATCGGGCCGAGGCCGAAAAACTGGTCGCCGTCGGCGATCCGATCGCGCTGCGGCGCAATGTCAGGATGCTCGGCGCGAATCGCATCATGTCCAAGGGGCTCGACGACCGGGTCGGCGCGCTGGTGGTGGCGGAAACGCTGCGCGCGCTTTCCAGACGCAAACTTCACGTCGGGGTTTACGGCGTGGGTTCGGTGCAGGAAGAGCTGGGGTTGCGCGGCGCCACCACCAGCTGCTTCGCCATTGATCCGACGGTCGGCTTTGCCATCGATGTCGGTTTCGCCACCGACATTCCGGACGTTCCGAAAAAAATGCTGGGCGACATCCGCCTCGGCGCCGGTCCCGAACTGAACCGCAGCGCCGACAACAATCCGGTCCTGGGGCGCATGATCCGGGAAGTTGCCGCCCGGCATAAAATCAAATACCAGGAGTCGGCCGCCCACCGCGCCTCGGGCGGCACCGACACCGCGATCATGCAGCTGACCCGTTCCGGCGTGGCTACGGCGCTGGTGAGCATTCCGAACCGCTATATGCATTCGCCGGTCGAAATCTGCGACATGCGCGATGTCGACGGGGCGGTGAAACTGCTGACCGAAACCATTGCCGGTCTGACCGGGAAGGAAAAATTCCGGCCCGGAATCGACTGAGTCCGGTTGCGGGTGGCTGAAAAAGGCGCCGGGACGGCGTTTTTTTGGCGAAAAACTTTACAATCTTGTGTTGCAAATATGGTCAATGGGGTTTATATTCTTCAGTTGACGTGATTTGAGCGCGGCTCCGAATGGATCGGAACCTGGGATGGAGGTATCATAAGATGGCGGAATTTCCCAAACTGGTGGTGTTGTCGGAAAAGTTCCGGGGAATGGTATTTGAGCTCAGCAAGGATCTGATGAGCGCCGGACGCAACGAACAGCGCGAGATCTGTATCAAGGACGGCAGCGTAAGCTCCCATCATTGCGATTTCATTCACAACGCGGACGGCTATTTCGTCAGCGATCACGACAGTACCAACGGGACGCGGCTGAACAATGTGCCGCTGGCCCCGGGTGTGGTGACGCCGCTCAAGAATTCCGACCTGCTGCAGCTGGGCAGCGTCGAGGTGATGTTCGACTTCGACGACGGTTCGGCTCCGGTGGTGTCGCGCACCGAAACCGGAATCGATCTGACTTCGACCGAGATGGGCCTCTCCACGGTCAAGGATTTTGCCAATTTGTCGCCGTTCGCCACCAACGACGGCAAGAATGAGGAACGCACCCGCAAATTCATTCTGATCGGCGGCGTCGCCGTCGGCGCGATCATCCTCGGTCTGGTGATCTGGTTTGTGGTCAAGCTGTTTACCAGTCTGTCGGTTTGAATGGCCGCGTTGCGGCGCCGGAGGCGGTATCCGGGCGGCGAAGGTCGCGGTTCGGATGAAGTTTTTGGAAAAACCTTCCGCGTTCCGTCCGGATGGACCGGATGGTGGATGCGGAGGGTTTTTTATACGAATGGGAACGGTCATTTTTCGGGAGAACGTTTTTTTTATGGATTCGAATGACAAGCAGCCGGCCAAGGGGCCGGAAAAATCGCCGGTTCCCGGCCTCGGCAACGGACGGCTGCCGGGCGGCAAGGCGCCGGTGGCGCTGGTCTTCTGGCTGTTGATTCTGGGCGGCTTCATGCTGCTCTTCTGGTGGAACAAATCCGGCGCGGGCGAGGTGTCCAAGTGGGACCAGAGCCGCTTCGAGCAACGGTTGAACGCGGGCGAAGTGGCCACGGCCAAGGTGACGCCGGAAACCGATTCGGTGCTCTATATCGAAGGCGAATACAAGCTGTCGCCCGAGGAGCTTGAGGCGGCCCGGCTGAAGAGTGAAAACCCCTCGCCGCTGGGCAAATTCAAAACCCGGGTCATCAAAAGCGCCAGCCTCGATCAGGCGCTGCAGCGGACCAAGGTTTCGATCATCCAGAAGGACAACTGGTTCACCGGGCTGATCACGTTGATCCTGCCGGTGCTGATCATCGCGGCGGTGATTTACGTCCTGTTTTCGCGGCAGATCAAGATGGCCAACCGCAATGCCATGCAGTTCGGCAAGTCGCGGGCGCGGATGGTTTCGCCCGATGAGCTCAATGTGCGCTTCAGCGACGTGGCCGGGGCCGACGAGGCCAAGGAAGAAGTTCAGGAAATCGTCGAATACCTTAAGGACCCGCTCAAATTCAAGCTGCTTGGCGGCAAGATTCCGCGCGGCTGCCTGCTGGTCGGGCCTCCGGGGACGGGCAAGACGATGCTGGCCAAGGCGGTGGCGTGCGAGGCCAAGGTGCCATTTTTCTCGATTTCGGGTTCGGACTTCGTGGAAATGTTCGTCGGGGTCGGCGCCAGCCGGGTGCGCGACATGTTCGATCATGCCCGCCGCAACAGCCCCTGCCTGATTTTCATCGATGAAATCGACGCCGTAGGGCGCTCCCGCTTCTCGGGACTGGGCGGCGGCCACGACGAGCGCGAACAGACTTTGAACGCCATGCTGGTCGAAATGGACGGGCTGGAAAATCGTTCCGATGTGATCGTGCTGGCGGCCACCAACCGGCCCGACGTGCTCGATCCGGCGCTGCTCCGGCCGGGCCGGTTCGACCGCCAGGTGGTGCTTGATCTGCCCGATATCCGCGGGCGGCGGCAGATTCTCGCGGTGCACAGCAAAAATATCCGGCTCAACGCCGAAGTCGATCTCGACGTGGTGGCGCAGTCGACGCCGGGATTCAGCGGCGCCGATCTGGCCAATCTGTGCAATGAGGCGGCGCTGCTGGCGGCGCGCGAAAACCGCGACAGCATTCTCCAGAGCGACATGGAGGAGGCGCGCGACAAGGTCTGCTTCGGCCGCGAACGCCGCAGCCGCCGGATCACCGACCGCGAACGCCGCCTGACGGCGTATCACGAAGCGGGGCACGCGCTGGTGGGGCTGTATTGCGAACACGCCGAGCCGTTGCATAAGGTGACGATCATTCCGCGCGGCCAGGCCTATCTCGGCGCGACGTTCTCGATGCCGAAGGAAGATGTCTATACCAAAAGCAAGCTGGAACTGTTCGACCAGATGACCATGAGTCTGGGCGGCCGCGTGGCCGAGGAGCAGGTGATCGGCGACATCACCACCGGCGCCGCGCAGGATATCGAAGTGGTCAGCCGCCTGGCGCGGATGATGGTCTGCGTCTACGGGATGAACGACAAGATCGGCCCGATCAAATACGGCGACTTTCGCGAACATGTGCATATCCGGTTCGATGCGCCGCCGGTGCATGATTCCAGCGAGGAGACTGCGCGGGAAATCGACGTCGAGGTCAGAAATCTGGTCTATACGGCGCTCGACCGGGCCCGCAAACTGTTGACTGCCCACCGCGATGAGTTGGAAAAGCTGGCGCAGGCGCTGTTGGAACGCGAAACCCTGAGTGCCGTCGAAGTCAATGTCTTGCTCGGGCGCAAGCCCGCCGTCGAGGCCGGCGCGGCGGAAAACCCGGCGTCAGGCGCACCCGTCGTGAAGGAACCCATCGCGCCGGAAATCCCGCCCGCTCCGGAAACTTCGACGCCGGTGACGGGAGAATAGCCGGCGATGGCGGCGGCAACCGGCTCCGGTGACGGGCTTGTTCCCTGCGGCGGCGGTTGCCGGTTGCGCTGTCACATCCAGCCGCGCGCCTCGCGCAATGCGGTGGTGCAGTGGCATGACGGCGCGTTGAAGATCGCGCTGACCGCGCCGCCGGTCGATGGCGCCGCCAATGCCGCGCTGATCGCTTTCCTGGCCGACTTTTTCCATGTGCCGAAGGGGACGGTGAAAATCGTCTCCGGCCTCGCCGGCCGCCGCAAGACCGTCGAATTGACGGCGGTAACGGCGGAAGCCGTCTGCGGAGTGATTGACAAAGTTATACTGCCTTAACCTATCAAGAGTTTGAAGATGAGTAAAGCTGTAATTTTTCTGGCCGACGGCATGGCCGATCTGCCGATTGCCGAACTCGGTGGCAAGACGCCGCTGGAATTTGCGGAAACGCCCGCCATGGACGCCATCGCCCGCGAAGGCGCCAGCGGCACTTTTTTCACCTTGCCGGACGGGCTGCCCACTTCCTCCGACGTGGCCAATATGTCGGTGCTGGGCTTTTATCCCGAAAAGAATTATCCCGGCCGCGGTCCCATTGAAGCCGTGAGCCAGGGAATCGAACTCGGGCCGGACGACATCGCCTGGCGCTGCAATCTGGTTACGGTGTCGCCGGAAGGCATTCTGCTCGACTATTCGGCGGGCCATCTCGATGAGGTCAAGGCCCGGACGCTGATGACCGATTTGGAGCGTCATTTCGGGTCGGACAAGGCGACCTTCCACCCCGGCGTGAGCTATCGCAATCTGCTGGTGCTTCATGGCCGGGGGTTTTCGGACAAGGTCGACTATCACAAGCCCGATTCCTCGCAGGGCATCGCGGTTTCGGAGTTGCGGCTGACTCCGGCCGATGCGAGCCCGGAAGCGCGCCATACGGTGGAATTTCTGGAAGAACTGGCCGGGCGGACCGACGAATTTCTGTGCCGCCATCCGCTGAATGCCGCCGCCGCCAGTCCCGCCAATGCGATCTGGCCGTGGAGCCCGGGACGCAAGCCCGCGCTGGCCTCTTTCGCCGAACGCTATGTCGGCAAACGCGGCGCCATCGTCAGCGCGGTCGACGTGGTCAAGGGCATCGGCCGGGCCGCCGGCATGACGGTGCTCGACGTGCCGGGCGCCACCGGCTTCATCGACACCAACTATGCCGGCAAGGTCGCCGCGGCGCTGAAGGCGCTGGCGGATCACGATCTGGTCTACGTTCATGTCGAGGCGATCGACGAATGTTCGCACATGGGCGATCTGGAGCTCAAGCTCCGGGCGATCCGGGATTTCGACGCCAAGATCGTCGCGCCGATCCGTGCGGCGCTGGCCGGGCAGGATGTGAATTATGCGATCCTGCCCGATCATCCGGTGCCGCTGGCGTTGCGCAAGCATACCGCCACGCCGGTGCCGCTGGCGGTATGCGGCCGCTGCGTGAAACCGGATGCGGTTCAGACCTATGGCGAAGCGGCGGCGCTGCGGGGCGGCCTCGGCGCGCTGAAAGGCGATGCCCTGGTCAAACTGCTGCTCGGACTGCAGGAGAAGAGAAAATGATGAAACTGGAACTGACTCGCCCGCTGGTGGTGTTCGATATTGAAAGCACCGGGACCAATCCTTACCGCGACCGGATCGTCGAGCTGGCGGTGGTCAAAATTCAACCCGACGGCACCCGGCAGGAAATCGTGCGGCGGCTCAATCCGTCGATGCCGATTCCGCCGGGCGCAACCGCCGTGCACGGCATCACCGACGCCGACGTGGCCGACTGTCCGACCTTCGATGTGGTGGCGCACAATCTGTTTCACTATCTGGAAGGTTGCGATCTCGCCGGTTACAACATCGTGAAATTCGATATTCCGATGCTGCAGGAGGAGTTCAAGCGCGCCGGGCTGGCGCTCGGTCTGGCCGATCGCAAGCTGGTCGATGTGTTCAACATCTTCTGCCGGCTCTATCCGCGCACGTTGAGCGCGGCGTATGAGTTCTTCTGCGGCGGCAAGCTCGAGGATGCGCACAGCGCGCTGGCCGACACCGACGCCACCTTTGCGGTACTGCTCGGGCAGATTGAAAAACATGCCGAGCTGCCGACCGACATTGCCGGGCTGGCGGCGTTTTCGGCCGCGCGCGACGCCGATTTCATCGATGCCGAAGGCCGCTTCAAATTTTCCGGCGACGAGGCGGTGGTCAACTTCGGCAAGAATTCGGGTCGCCGGCTGCGCGAACTCGCCGCCGAGGATCCCGGATTCCTGAAGTGGATGCTGCGCTCGGATTTTTCCGAAGAAGTCAAGACCATCGTCCGGGACGCGCTGACCGGAAAGTTTCCCGCCCGGGAAGCGTGACCGGTTCCGGAAACGTCAATCCATCACGATGCCGCGCAGACCCCGGAGCCGGGTCTTGCCGGTGGGAAAGCTCCGGGCGAAGGCGAGCAGTTCGCTGTCGCTGTAAGTCGGACGCAAGGTCAGGGCATCGTCGAGCACTTCGACCGGATTGAACTGCTGCAACGTCCAGTCGTGCACCCCCAGCGCCGTCAATTCCGCGCGCATGGCGGCCAGGTCTTCCGGCGAAAGCAGATCGCGGTGCACCGTGGTGCGCACGTCGGCCGGAATCTTTTTCGCCAGCGCCAGCTTGATCACCGAATGCACCCTCTCCGCCAGCTCGGGGATGCCGCAGCGGGTGACTTCGGGGTAACGGGCCGCCGGAGCCTTGTAATCGAGCCCGAAAGCATCGATCAGATTTTCCTTCACCAGTTGCTCGATCACCTTCGGATTGCTGCCGTTGGTGTCGAGTTTGACGGCGAAGCCCATGGCCTTGACCCGGCGGCAGAATTCAACCAGGTCCGGCTGGAGCGTCGGTTCGCCGCCGGTGATCACCACGCCGTCAAGCTTGCCGAGTCTTCGGTCGAGAAAATGAAAAAATTCCGTTTCCGTAATCTGCGGCTGACTTTCCGGATCGAAAATCAGGCACGGATTGTGACAGAACGGACAGCGGAAGTTGCACCCCGAAGTGAAGATGATGCAGGCCACTTTGCCCGGAAAATCCAGCAGGCTGAATTTGACGATACCCCTTATATCCATAAAATAACACATCCCTTTATCCCAAAATACTTCCGGTCCGGTCCGCGCCGTGCCACCCGATCAGCCCCCTTCCGGCCAGATAAAAGCCCGGGACAAGATCCGACTTATCCCGGGCTCCGCCACCGTATCCGGCGCCTGTGATTCACCGCTGCCGGCGACGGGGAAAAGCTCGTCGTTGCAACCTAGGCCACCGAGCTTTTCTTGGACTCACAGGAGCTTTTCACGTCGAAGGTCCGGCGATCCTTGAATTCTTCTTTTTTGCCTTTATTCCAGTTCGAGACCGGACGGAAATAACCGCAAACCCGTGAATACACTTCCGTCTTTTCTCCGCACTTTGCCATTTTGTTGCCTCCTTCTGTAAAAAATGTTCGTCAGCGGCCGGCGGCAGCCGTCCGCATATGGTTCTGTCGTCGATATCTCAAGACTTGATTACTTGCCGGATGGTTCCACCAGGCGCGGCCCGTGGTCGTGTTCGGCTTCGTACGGACACTCGGCGTGTTCGCCGGGAATGTAGCCGTGCACCGGACAGATGCTGAACGACGGGGTCAGTGTGAAATAGGGAATCCGGTAATTTTCCGCAACCCGCTTCACGATCGCGGCCACCACCTTCGGATCTTCGATGCGTTCGCCGATGAAGGCGTGGAAAACGGTGCCGCCGGTATATTTCGACTGCAGCGGCTCCTGAAGATCCAGCGCTTCAAAAAGGTCGCTGGTATATCCGACCGGAAGCTGCGTCGAATTGGTATAATAAGGACTGGTATCGCCGGCGCAGATGATGTCCGGGAATTTCTTCCGGTCCAGCCGCGCCAGCCGGAAGCTGGTGCCTTCCGCCGGAGTCGCTTCGAGGTTGTAGATATGGCCGGTGGCTTCCTGGAAATCGGCGATCTTCTTCTTCATGTGATCGAGCACCCGGCCGGCGAATTCCATCCCCGCCGGATCGCAGATCGAGCAGCCGAGGAAATTCAGACAGGCTTCGTTCATGCCGACCAGGCCGATGGTGCTGAAGTGGAACTCCAGCGTACCCAGATAGGTTTTGGTGTAGGGCAGCAGATCGCCCTTGAGGTGCTTGTCGACGACCTTGCGCTTGATTTCGAGCGACTCCATTCCCAGTTGCATCAAATGGTCGAGGCGGCTGAAGAATTCGTCCTCGGTCTGCGCGAGATAGCCGATGCGCGGCATATTGATGGTGACCACGCCGATCGAACCGGTCTTCTCGCCGGCGCCGAAGAGGCCGCCGGTTTTGTTGCGGAGTTCGCGCACGTCCATCTGGAGCCGGCAGCACATGCTGCGCACGTCGCCGGGGTTGAGGTCGCTGTTGATGAAATTCTGAAAATAGGGCAGCCCGTATTTGCCGGTGGTGGCGAAGAGCAGCGCCGCATTTTCTGAATCCCAGTTGAAATCCTTGGTCACGTTGTAGGTCGGAATCGGGAAGGTGAAGATCCGGCCGTCGCGGTCGCCTTCGGACATCACCTGCAGGAAGGCCTTGTTGATCATGTCCATTTCATGCTGGTAATCGCCGTAGCAGGTGCCGTCGATCAGTTCTCCGCCGATGATCACCGGCGAATCCTTGAGGTCTTCGGGCACCACCCAGTCGAAGGTCAGATTGGTAAACGGTGTCTGGCCCCAGCGGCTGGCGATGTTGAGTCCGAAGACGAACTGCTGCAAATGCTGCTTGACCTGGAGGTATTCGAGCTTGTCGCGGCGCACGAAGGGCGCCAGCAGCGTGTCGAAGGAGTTGAACGCCTGCGCCCCCGCCCATTCGGTCTGAAGCGTCGACAGGAAGTTGACCACCTGGCCCAGCGCGGTGTCGAAATGGCGTGCCGGGGCCGCCGAAGCGCGGCCGCCGCGGCCTTTGAAGCCTTCCATCAGGAGATCGCGCAGGCTCCAGCCGGCGCAGTAGCCGACGATGCCGCAGGAAAGGTCGTGGAGGTGGAAGTCGCCGGAGGTGTGCGCTTCGGCGATTTCCGCCGGGTAGATATTGGCCAGCGTATAGTTGGCGATCACTGCGCCCGAGACGTGGTTGAGCAGACTGGCGTAGGAGTAACCCGCGTTCGAGTTTTCGTTGACCCGCCAGTCTTCCTGGCTGATGTAGCTCGAAACCAGCTCCTGCACGTCCATCATCAGCTGTTTGTGGGCGCGCAGTTTTTCATGCTGGGCGCGGTACAGAATGTAGAGTTTGGCCGCCTTGGACAAGCCGCGTTTGATGAACGAATGTTCGACCAGGTCCTGGATGACTTCGATGTCCGGGATATTGGCTTCGTCAACGAATCCCTTGTCGATCAGCGCCTGAACCACATCGGCGGAAATGGTTCCGGCAATCTTCACGTTGTTGGTGCCCGCCGCCTTCAACGCTTTGGCGGCGGCCAGGGTGATCCGTTCGGGATCGAAGTCAACAATCCGGCCATCGCGCTTGCGCACTTTCACCGGACCGGATTTCGCGGTCGTCTGACTCATGTTATGCTATCTCCCCTAACGCTAAAAAGTTATAGCCCGGGACCGGTGCTCCGGAACCCCCGCGCTGTCGCATTCTGCTATAATAATACACACTATATTGCAATATGCAAGCGCCAAGCCACAATATATTGTGTTTTTTTCCGAAAATCATTTTCACCCTGGAAATCGGCGGGCTCCCGGATCGGATTCAGCGCGCCGCCAGCCAGCGCCGGAATCCGTCCCCGGAAAGCATACGCAATTCCCGGGCGTCGTCGGAGTCCCGGCCGGCGATCAGATGCGCCAGTTCGACCGCCTTGCCCCGGGTGAAACTTCCGCGCGGACAAGCGCGTCCCGTTTCCAGAATGGCTGCCCACAACGCTTGCCGCGCCGCTTCCGGCGGCGGCCGGTCCGAACCGCCTTCGAGCCGGCGCAGCAGCGCCGGATCGCGCCAGAAGCCGCGTCCGATCATGGCGCCGGCGGCTCCGGTCTGCGCCATCAGCGTTCGCGTTTCCTCTGCCGTGGCGAGGTCGCCGTTGACGATCAGGCGGAAGCCGTACCGGCGGGCCGCCGCCGCGGCGCCGCACAGCCGTTCCAGTCGCCCGGGGGCGGCGCGGTAACCCTCCAGCGCGGTCCGGTAATGGACGGTGACGGCGTCGGGCCGCGCCGTGCGGCAGAGCCGACCGAGGAGCCCCGGCAATTCCGCCGGGCAGTGAAAGCCGCTGCGCATCTTGATGCTGAAACGGCCTTCCGGCGTGACCCGGCGCAACGCCGCCGCGACCGCGATCGACGCATCGAGTTCGAGCAGGCCGCCCGCGCCGACGCCGTGGCGGACGACCTGGCGGCTCGGGCAGCCCAGATTGAGGTCGATGCCGCATGCGCCGAGCTCCAGCGCGCTGCGGGCGGCGGCAGCCATCCGGTCGGGATCGGCGCCCATGAGCTGGAGCACGACCGGCCGTCGGTCCGGCTCGAACGGTGCGAGGAAGGCGGCGATCTGCGCCGGTTTCGGCACATTCTGCGAAATCCGGAGAAACGGCGTCAGCCAGCCGGAAACGAGATCGAGGCGGTTGCAGGCCGCGATCACCGGAGGCTGCATGACGCCCTCCATCGGGGCGCACCAGAAACGGATTTGGTCCCAGTAACTTTCCATCGTCATCCCGGATCAAGGTATTTTTTGTCGTTGCTCACCTTATCCCGTCCCGTGCGGTTTTACCACGCCGGAACCCGGAAAAAACCGATTTTTCCTGCAACCCGCATTCCGCAACAGCGCACTCGATGGCGATTCGCCGGAAAAATGGGTTCAAAACTTGATTTTTTTCGATCCGGTGCTATTTTAATAGTTCAGTTAATGCGGTTTTGGTCGGCCGGTTTTCCGGTGGAGCGGGTCGCCGTCGACTTGATGTTTCTATCCAACAGCATAAGGAAAAATCATAATGAAAAGAACGTTTCAGCCCTCGAATCGCAGAAGAAAGCGTCGTATCGGTTTCATGGCCCGGATGGCCACCAAAGGCGGCCGCCTGGTGCTGAAGCGCCGCCGGATCAAGGGCCGCGCGAAGCTCTCTGCGTAAATTTCCGGGGAGAATCATGCCGGATGCCGGGTCGGACGCTGCGGAAGCGCGTGGTGGAAAAGTCTTGCGCCGCCGCTTGACCAAACGCGACAAGTTGACGCTCAAGGCGGAATTCGCGCAAGTGAAGTCCGCCGGGCGCAAGGCGGCCGGGCCGCTCCTGGCCGTGGCCGCCGTGGCCGGTGAGGACGGACTGCTTCGGGCGGGGGTGGTATGCGGAAAAAAGTATTGCCTGCTGGCGGTGACGCGCAACCGGGCGCGCCGTCTGGTCTGGGAGAGCTTCCGGCTGCTGAAGCCGGGGATCGCTCCGGCTCATTTGGTGTTCATTCCGCGCCGCCGCATGCAGGATGCCCGGTGTCAGGAGGTCATGGCGGAGATGACGCGCCATCTGATGACGCTCGGCCTCTGGCGCGATGGAGTCTCGGCTACTGGAGCGTCCGGGGCCTGATCGGGCTGATTCAAGGCTATCGGGTTTTTATTTCGCCATATCTCGGTCCGTGTTGCCGATTTACGCCGAGTTGTTCGGAATACGCCATGATCGCGCTGCGGCGGCACGGCTTCTGGGGCGGCTGCGGCCTGACGGTCTGGCGGCTGCTGCGGTGTCAGCCATGGTGCCGCGGCGGTTACGATCCGGTGCCGCCGGCGCGGTCCGGCGGTCGTGCGCTGTCGGGGGACGGGGGGCGGAGCGGTGAAAATTGAGCTTTGCAGGATGGTCCCGGGTGGGGTTTCGGGGTGGGGCCGGAGAATTTTTTAGGATGGAAGTGTATATTTCGTGAATCTGGATAAGCAAAGTATCGGTGCCATAGTCCTGGGCGCGCTGGCGCTGGTCGGATGGTATGTATTCGGTCCGCAAATGCAGCCGCCGGTTCCGTCCGCGCCGGCGGCCGTCCGGCAGCCGGCCCCGCCGGCGGCGGAAACGCCGAAGCCTCCGGCTCCGGTCCTTCTGGCACAGCCGAAACTGCCGGAAATGGCTCCGGTCACCCTGCGCGGCGATCATATCGAATTCGTTTTTGCGCCCGGCTCCGGGACGCTGGACCAGGTGGTGCTCGAGAATTATCTTGACGCCGCCCGGCAGCATCCGATCAGCGTCTCCAACGCCTATCCGGCGCTGGCCGGAGTTCAGGCCGAATTCGGCGCGCTCGGCATCCGGGGCGCACGCGGCGGCCTGACCGTACTTGAGGTGGTGGAAAATCACAAAGTCAGCGATACCGAATACCGTCTGGTGCGTCGGATGGGAGCGGCCGGGACCGAATTCCTGCTGGAAGAAACCTTCCGGGTTGTCGGCGGCACTCGCCTGACCTGCAATTTGCGGATTGTGAATCCCTACAATGCGACGATTCCGATTCCGGGCCTGATCGTTTCGGCCGGGGACCTGCCGTCGTGGGACCGGCTTTCCGGCGACCGCCGGAGCGGCTCCCAGGAAATCCACACTCTCGACTACTGTACCGAAAATGGCAAGGTCAAGTCGATTTCAGCTGACGCCAAGGCCGGCAAATTCACCGACGTGGACCGGCTGCCGGTGCGTTGGGTCGGAGTCAGCAACCGTTTCTTTGCGATGCTGCTGAAATCCGATGCCCCGCTGGCGCTGACGGTCGACCGGATCGAGGATCCGGTCCAATCCAAGCGTTACGTTCTCACCGCCGGAGCCGAGATCGGCGCGTTCGAGCTCGCGCCGGAGGCGGTCCGGGAAATCCAGTTCGATTATTTCATCGGCCCCAAGCAGCCGGAAACGCTGCGGACGTTCGACGATATGGCGGCCAAAGTCATGCGGCTGGGCTGGTTTCCGATCGACTTCCTGGCCTATATCATGCTGGCGATGCTCAACTGGATTCACGGATTCGTGGGTTCGTTCGGCTGGAGCATCATTCTGCTGACTCTCCTGGTCCGGCTGATTTTCTTCCCGGTGACCATGAAAGCCAACGCTTCGATGCGCGACATGCAGGCGCTGACGCCGGAAGTCAAGGCCATCCGCGAGAAATATAAGTCCGAGCCGATGGTGGCGCAGGGCAAAATTTCGGAACTTTATAAAGCGCGCGGAGTCAATCCTCTTGGCGGATGCCTGCCGATGCTGATTCAGATCCCGGTCTTCATCGCGCTTTACTATGCGCTGGGCAGCGCGGTGGAGCTGCGGCAGCAGAGTTTCTGGTGGATTCGCGATCTGGCGCAGCCGGATACGGTGGCGACGGTGTTCGGTATCGGCATCCATCCTTTGATCGTAATCTGGACCGGACTGATGATGGTGCAGCAGAAGCTGACGCCGACGGCGATGGAGCCGTTGCAGGCGAAGATGATGCTGGCGATGCCGCTGGTGATGTTGTTCATCCTGTACGATCTGCCGTCGGGGCTTACGCTCTACTGGGCGGTGAGCCAGATTTTCAGCATCGCGCAGATGTACTATCAGCAGCATGCGAAGAAACGTGAGGAACAGTCCAAGCGGAGCGCGGAACCGGAGAACGCGGAAAAGAAACCGAAGATTGTTCGCTCTTGAGCGTATTTTTTGAATGGCGCGCTGCGATTCACCACTCGGGGGCGGCGCCCGCAAACGGAGCCGGCATCAAGTGCAATGCCGGCGAACAGGAGATTGGGAAATGGCTGAAATCAGAAATGAAGACTTGGCGGCGAAGGCACGCAAGACGCTGGGTACGATGCTCGATTACCTGGGGCTCGACGCCGAGCTGAAGGTGGAGGCGCAGGAAAACAAACTGGCGATCAAGATCAGCTCCCGGGAACCGGGCCGGATCATCGGCCGCAAGGGCCAGACGCTGGAAAGCCTGCAGTTGCTGCTGAACCGGATCATGTTCAAGGGCGACGACGAATGTCCGCGGATTTCGATCGATATCGACGGTTATCCGGAAGAAGGCGGCCGCGCCGCGCGCGGCGAATCCGACCGTCCGCGTCGGGAACGCGGCGACCGTGGAGAGCGTGGCGATCGCAGCGAGCGCAGTGAGCGTGGTGAGCGTGGTGAGCGCAGCGATTATGCTGACGGCGACCGGCCGCGGCGGGATCGTCGGGAACGGCACAGCGGCCTTACCGAGGAGCAGTTGATCGCTCAGGCCGAGGATGCGGCCAAGGAAGTGAAGAAATGGGGCGAGCCGGTCACGCTGCCCAAAATGAACGCGCACGACCGCCGGATCATCCACATTACGCTGGAAAAAGATTCCGAGTTGACCACCGCCAGCGATGGCGACGGTGCGATGAAAAAAGTGGTGATCTCGCTGAAAAAAGATTAAAAGCCCGCTTGCAATCAGCTGAAGCGGGGTTATATTATGTGATGTGCTGCGAAATGATGCGGCGCATGACAGATCGGAGCGTGGCTCAGCCTGGCTAGAGCGCTGCGTTCGGGACGCAGAAGTCGGAGGTTCGAATCCTCTCGCTCCGACCATTTTTTCAGTCCCATTCGCCCTG
Organism: Victivallaceae bacterium; assembly: GCA_036677805.1. Lineage (GTDB taxonomy): Bacteria > Verrucomicrobiota > Lentisphaeria > Victivallales > Victivallaceae > SIG78. Next base: position 133,876 of record JAVBVS010000004.1, read on the forward strand.
GTTTTTTCCGGGGCGGTTTTCCATATATCGGGAGCCCTGATCAGGCTCCCGTCTTTATTTTAAATGCTTACTGCTGAAGTCGACAGGCCCTGGAGCATGGCGCGCAGCCCTCCGGCGCTTGAGGAGTTTTTCGGCGCTTTGCGCCGAAAAAGGTAAGCGAGCAGTGCGAGCGCTCGATAGAAACGTTGTTCGCATTACAACAGCCTTTCGCCGGCCGGCGAGGAGGCGATGTATCGCGCTCCGCAATCCGGCACGGCTGCCGTACCGGGGGGCACCGGCCCGCGAGGGAGCGAGGGGAGTATCGCTCCCTCGGGGAAGCGGCACCGCCGCTGTTCTGTCCTGTGACAAGGATGCTTCGTATCTCACGCTTCGCGCAGCACTTCATCAGCCTTTCAGCGCCCGAAGGCTTCGCGGGGGATGAACAGTTTGCCCATGTGGAACCGGGTTCCGGAGGCCAGCGCCGAGGCGATCGCCTGTTGAAAACGATTGGGTTCGCGGACCGAGGCCGCTCCGCCGCTGCCGAAAATGCGGAATTCGATATCCGAGGGCTCCGTATCGGCGACACAGGGACCAAGCCGTTGAAACCACATGATGTTCGACGATTGCGGCAAAAACGCCGCCAGCGCCGGGTCCAGCATCCAGCTGTGGCAGAAGCCGCCTTGCCAGTCATAGTCGCCGCGACAGCGTTCAAAGAACCGCCGCATCCGGCGCATTGATTTCAGGCACGCGTCCGGCGTCATCGGACCGGCTTCCGGGATATGGAGATTGATGACGCCGTCTCCGGCTTGCAGGGCGATGCGTCCGGCGGCGTCGCGGACGGGGTCGCCGTGATAACGGTGTTCGAGATTGCATTGCAGCCGTCCGAACTGCGCCACGCGGATTCGGTAACTTTCGGCGGTCCAGACCGCGCCGATCCGGGCCAGGCCGTGGAGTCCCGTATTGCGGCGGCAATGCTTCGCCCAGACGCCGACGTCGGCGAGGGCTTCATGGAAAATCCGCACCGGATAGCCGAGCCTGCGGCAGCGCTCCTCGCCCTCCGGAATGGCCAGCAATGCCGCCGCCAGCGCGCTGAGCGCCGCCTCCGCGGTCGGCCGGTTCAAATCCTCCGGCACTGTCGCGATCGATTCCGGATCGTAGATTGCGGTCTTGAAGGCGAGAACCCGCATCGCGTTCGCCGGATTGGCCGTAAATTCCCGCACTGCGGCCGCGGTCTCCGCCGCCAGTCCGGTGCGGCGGATGAATTCTTCCCGACGCGGCAGAACCATGGCCGACGCTTTCCTTTGAATCTCACTCATTGCCATAACCGATTTTGCGAATTTTCATAAGAACGGAGGTTGAGTCCATGCGAAGTTTTTCCGGGGCGGCCCTTACCGGACGGAATCCTTGATCAGATCGGCGAAGGCGGCGTGGAGAAACATGGCCAGCCGTTCGGGATCGACGGCCAGATTGAGCCCCACCCGGCCCCCGGAAACCATGATCCGGTCGAAGAGGACGGCGCTCTTGTCGATCCAGCAGGGCAGCAGCTTTTTCATGCCCACCGGCGAACAGCCGCCGTGGACATAGCCGGTCAGCGGCAGGAGCTCCTTCGCCTTCAGCATTGCCATGCTTTTTTTGCCCGCCACCCGCGCCGCTTGCTTCAAGTCAAGCTCGGCGTCGCCGGGGATGACGAAGACGAAATGTTCGCGGTCCGGCGACTCGGCCACCAGCGTCTTGAATACCTGTTCCGGCGGCGCGCCGATTTTGGCGGCGACCGAAACGGCGTCGATTCTGCCGTCGTCCGCGGCGTATTCATAAGGCGTATAGGCGATCTGCTCGGCTTCCAGCAAACGGAGCGCATTGGTCTTGGGCGCATTCATCGGTCGGGGGGCATCCTTGACGGTTGATATTTCGGCGGCAGGTAACAATAGCACGGTTTGCGGAAAAAGCAATTCGGGATCAGCGCTGCCAAAGGTTCTGGCAAACGCCGGATTGCCGTGCTACATTATGCTGTGCAACTCACGCCGAAGGGAGATTTCCATGATTACCGCCATCAATGCCCGGGAAAATTACCGGGTCGAGCTCGACAATGGCCAACAGACGATCGCATCCGATGTCGCTTCGGACAAAGGCGGAAGCGGAGCGGGATTGCGGCCCCACGAACTGCTGGAGGCGGCCTATGCCGCCTGTCTGAATATTTCCGTGCGCATGATTCTCGACCGGCTGGAGCTGGCCTATACCGCGGTGACGGTTCGGGTCCGGCTGGACCGCGCCACTCCGGGTGCGACCGTTTTCGAATACGGAATCGAAATCGAAGGCGCGCTGAGCGAAGCGGAAAAACAGCGGGTTCTGACACTGGCTGCCAACTGCCCGGTGCGCAAGACCCTGTCCGGCCGGATGGAATTCCGGCCGCTGTCGAAATAAGGGAGGGGACCCCCGGATGAATACCGATCTGATTCTGACCAACGCCATTCTCATCGCCATGATTATGGACCCGTTCGGCAATCTGCCGTTTTTTGTGTCGCTGCTCAAGCACGCGAACAACCGGCGCTACCTCCGGATTGTGGTCCGGGAATCGCTGATCGCGCTGCTGGTCATGGTGCTGACGCTGTTTGCCGGGCGCTGGTGGCTCCAGGCCATGGGGATCACTCCCAACGAATTGAAGATTTCGGGCGGGATCATCCTCTTCCTGATCGGTCTGAAAATGGTATTTGCGAGCTTTTCCGCCGCCTCGCCGGCCGAACCCTCCCAAGCGGGGCCGGAGCCTTTCATCGTACCGCTGGCGATCCCGCTGATCTGCGGACCGGGCGCGATCGCGTTTCTGATCACGCGGTTCGGCAATACCGCCGCCGCCGAATATTCCGCCGTGCTGGCGGCCATCGTACTGGCCTGGCTGTTTCAGCTGGCGGTTCTGCTGGCCGGGCGGCTGGTGGCGCGCGTCCTCGGCGAAAAGGTGCTTGATGCGCTTGAGTCGCTGATGGGACTGATGCTGACCGCCGTGGCGGTGGGACTTTTTCTGTCCGGGCTCAACGCGCTTTATCACATCGGGCAATAGCGGATTTTATTTTTCGAAAATTGTGTTTTTCGGTTGGCATGGCGAAGGTTGTATGGAAGGAGCGGGCGTCGATGATCGGATTGCGTATGGTGCTGGGGGTGTTGCTGGCGGGATTCGCCGGCATTTTGTCGGCCGGGGAAACTGAGCCCCCCGGCGTGAAAATCTGGCCGCAACTGACCGACGGCGTTTACAATCACGCCGGACAGCTGACGATGAACTGCGCGATCGGCGAGGACGGACTGACCGTGAGCGACCGGGCCTGGGAGAGCTATCAGGTGTCGGGTTGCGCCAAGCGCTGGAACGTCAACATGGGGCCTTACCGCGAAGGGCCGCTGACCGGTTACCGCTTTTCCGAGGCGCTCTCGGGCCTGCCGCTCTGCATCACCGTGGAGTTGTACAATCCGCAGGTGCCGTGGGAAGTCAGAGAAACCTATCAGGAGATCATCCGCCTCGGCGGCAAACAGCGGATCGGCTTGCCGGAATGGTTTCATTTCCCGGTCGACCGGCTGGGCTACGATTTTGACGAAGGCCGCTGGTTTCCCTCCGGCTGGACGCTGCCCGCCGGCAAATACGCGCTCTGGCAGGGGGCGGCCAAGGCCCGCCAGAAAGACCGCAACGGACGCAATCCGATGCTCGGTTTCGGCTTTACCCACATTTCGCCGATCGCGTTCACTCAGAACGGCGCCGCGGCGCCGCGGCGCCGGCGGGCCCATCTCTTCACCGACAACGAATGGATCATCAACTATGAAACCGCCGGCGCCAATCCGAAGAACTGGCTGATTGAGCCGTTTCTGCGCCATGCGGCGGAGAATGCGATCATCATCGCCGATTTCGAATTTCCGCTCAGCCACACCTGGCAAGACGATCAGTATCGGGCCTATGCCGAAATGATCCGCCGGGTACGGGAGAAGCATCCCGACGTATTGGTCGGCTGCTGGGGTGTGGGCGCGGCGCCGTTGAGTTTCCGGATTTTCGACTACAACGCTTCCGGCGTGGTCGACCTCGCCGGAGCGGCGCAATGGAAGTCGCATTACGATCATCCCGGCGCCAACATGCATCCGGTGATGGCCCGCTGCAATCTCAATTTCGGCAATCCCTCGGTGTATTGGGTCAACAACGCCAAGCCGTCGCAGCTTTACGCCTTTCTTCAGGAATGGGAGGAGGCCAAGCTTGCCCGGCCGAATCAGCCGAATGTGCTCTCGACCTGGATTCAGGTGGAGACCGTGGATCGCTATCCGCTCAGCCAGTACCGGTTTCCCGTGCCGTCCGGCGAGATGCAGACGGATCTGCTGAAGCCGCAGGCTCCGGCTTCGAGCACCTATGCGCTGTCGCTTTTCGGGCACTGCGTGATGGACGGCCTTCAGTGCTGGGACATCGGCACCCGCTACTCCGAGGACGCGGCCGAATACCGCAACACGCAGGCCAATCCCGTCGCCATGGCCCGGCCCCGGATCAACGGCATCGAGGTGCCGGTTTATTACTACGTCAAGTATTTCGGCTTCTACAATTTCCATGTGCTCGGCATGTGGCAGGCCAGCGTCAACAAGGATATCATCGAAGCCGCCACGCCGTGGGTCATGCCGGAGCTGTGGAGCACGCCCGGCCGGGTCTGGCGGACCGGCGACGAACGTTATCCGAGCTATGCCAACTACTATCACGAGCCGCTGGTCCGGGCCAAGCTGAGCGCCGATGGCAAAACGTTGCTGGTGATTGCGGCCAATCCTTACAATATCGATCTCCAGACGGTCAAAATCCGGTTGCCGGGCACACTCGCCGAATACGAATTCCAGCTTGCCGGCGATTTTCCGGTCATCCGGCGGTTTCCGGTGCGCTGACCGGGAATCCTTGACGGTTCCCGTTTTTTTATGACACCAAAGAGTCGCCGAGGTATTGGCGGCGGTAGCGCGCCGGGGTGATGCCGTGGCGCTGGCGGAACATCTTGATCAGGTAATTGCTGTCGCAGAAGCCGGTGGCGAAAGCGATCTCGGCGAGCGGCAGATCGGTTTCGAGCAGCAGCTGGCGGACCTTCTCCATGCGCAGCGACACGCAGTATTCCAGCGGCGACAGCCCGGTGTGGAGCCGGAATTTACGGGTGTAGGCCGGCACGCTCATGCCGGAAAGGCGCGCCTGTTTGTCCAGCGAAAAAGGCTGGGCGAATTCGGTTTCGAGCCGGGCGAAGGCTTCCAGAAAACGATCGCCGACCGGCTCCGAGGCGCGGGGCTGCTGAAGTGTGCGCCCGCCCGCGGTCGTGAGCAGGAATTCGAGCAGCGAATTCCGCGCCGCGAGGCGGTAACCCGGTCCCCGCATGGCGAGCGCGTGGGCGGCGCGGTTGAGGCAGCGCATGGCGTCGAGGCGGCGGCGGGGGAGCAAATGGAGATATTCGAAATGGCGGCCGCGGTCGGCGTGGAAGAGCATCCGGCAGGAATCGAGCTCCATGAGTTCGGCGAACTCCGCCGCCAGCAGCTCCTGTTTCAGGGAAATATTGTAAAGTTTGAGGTTGCAGCTGGCGCTGTAACTGTGAATTTCGCCGGGCGCGATCGAGAAGATGTCGCCCTGCAGCATGCCGGTGAGGCTTTCCCCGGGTTCGCCGGGCGAAAGATGGTGGGTGGTATGGCCGTAGGCGACCAGCACCAGTTCCCAGTAGTCATGGGTGTGCGGCACCATCGCCGGCTGCTGGGTGACGCAGGCGATCGCGAGCGGGAAATCCGGTTCCGGAAAGATGCGCGAAGCGGAATATGTTTTCATGCAGAATGATCGGATCGTACTATTTTTTCTTAAAAAAATTATGGTTTTTCGCATCGTTTCATGATATACTATAACCGGTTAAAGTCATCATGACAAGCGAAGGAAGCAAGATTACGATGAAATCCCTGAAAACATTGGTATACTATTTCCCGAATTATCACGCCGATCCCCGCAACGAGGCCGTCCACGGCAAAGGCTGGACCGAATGGGAGCTGATGAAGCATGCCACGCCGCGCTTTCCCGGCCACGACCAGCCCAAGGTTCCGCTCTGGGGTTATGAGGACGAGGCCGACCCGGCGGTGATGAGCCGGAAAATCGATACGGCGGCGGCGCATGGCGTCGATGCCTTCGTCTTCGACTGGTACTGGTATGAAGGCCCCTTCCTCCAGCGGGCGCTGGACGAGGGTTTCCTCGGCTGCGGCAACGCCAAGCTCCAGTTCGCGCTGATGTGGGCCAACCACGACTGGGACAACTTCCATCCCGCGACCCGCACCCGGCCTTATCCGGTCGATTTTTACTGGACCACCACCTTCGACACCGTCGGCTACGTCTGGGATTACCTGATCGAACGCTATTTCACCCGGCCCGGCTATCTGAAGGTTGACGGCAAACCTTATTTCTCGATTTACGGCACCAATCGTTTCATCATCCGCATGGGCGGAGTGGAGCGTTGCGCCCGGGCGGTGGCGCTGCTTCAGGAAAAGGCGCGCCAGGCCGGCTTGCCGGGGATTCATCTCAACGGCATGTGGTGGGACAACATGGACTCCGATCCGGCCTCGATCTGCCCGCAGTCGGACTGGGTGAACAAGATCGGCTTCGACAGTTACAGCAGCTACAATATTCCGCTCTACACCTTTCCGCCGGAGCTGTTTCCGCGCGCCGATTACGATCAATCCTATGAAATCTACTATGCCATGCGGGAACGTGCGATCAAGCATCTGCCGGGACCCTATTTCCCGGTGATCACCATGGGCTGGGATTCCAGTCCGCGCACGGTCCAGAGCGAGGTTTACGAACGTCAGGGCTATCCCTATTACAGCATCATGGAGCCGACGCCGGAAAAGTTCGGCGCCAAGGTGGCCGAGGCGTTGATGCTGCTGGCGAAACGCCCCGAAAATGAACGGCTGCTCTTCATCAACGCCTGGAATGAGTGGACCGAGGGCAGCTATCTCGAGCCGGATACCAAACATGGCTACGGCTTTCTGGAAGCTTTGAAGCGGGAACTGGACGCGGTCGCGGAACCGGTCATGGCGGAGTGTTGCCGCTGAGCGGCGACAGATATATGGCATGGCGAATTCAGGCTGCCGGACGGCATCCGGCGGATTGGCAACGCAAACGAAAAATCATATGAAACGAAAAAAAATTTCCAACGAAAGCGAGGTCAGTATGATGAAAGCAGAACGGTTTTCCGATGCCAGGCGTTTTACATTGATAGAACTTCTTGTCGTAATTGCGATCATCGCGATTCTGGCGGCGATGCTGCTGCCGGCGCTGTCGGCGGCGCGCGAACGCGCCCGGGCGACCGCCTGCATCAACAATCTGAAAGGGCTCGGCCTGTCGATGCGCATGTATCTTGACGACAATCAGGGCTGGACTCCGCCGATCTACGACGACGGAACCTACAGCGGCAAGACCAAACGCGGCTGGAAGCAGTTTCTGGTCGACGGCAGTTACACCCCCTCGGCGGGCAAGGAGCAGCTCGGCGTTTTCGGCTGTCCCTCCGGTGAAACTCTGATCAGCTCCGGTCAGCTCGGCGAACAATGCAATTTCACCTATGGCATGTGGTACAGCGAAGGCGCTGACACCTCGTGGCGCTACGATCCGGTGCCGACGCCCAAATATGACAATTTCTCCCGGCCTCAGACCCGCAACAACGACCTGAACTCGACCGATTATCTCACCCCCTCTGAGGCGATGATGGTGGCGGACAGCGCCACGGTGTGGACGGATTATTACGGCAAGCAGTTTTACTGGATCAACCGCAAGCTGTACGGCGGCGAATCCGCCGGCGGTGACTGCAAGCTGGGATTGCGGCACGGCAAGCGGGCCAATATGGTTTATGCCGACGGTCATGCCGCGGGGGAAGGCCCCGGCGAACTCAAGGCGCTGGGTTGGTACGACAGCTGCTGCCTGGTATTCTGAAGGTCGATTCCCGATCGGCCGGGAAACGGCGAGGAACCTTATCGAAGGGCCGATGTCAAGGAAGATGAATTTACGGAGAGCACGGAAAGGATCAGAGCAATGAGACCAACGCGTCGAAGCCGTCACGGCGGCTTCACACTCATAGAACTCCTGGTGGTGATCGCGATCATCGCGATTCTGGCGGCGATGTTGCTGCCGGCGCTGAGCTCGGCCCGGGCGGCGGCCCGCAGCGCCCACTGCACCAGCAACCTGAAGAATATCGGGCTGGCGCACATCATGTACACCGGGGCCAACAGTGATTATATTCTGCGCGGCATGACCGACAGCGGAACCAGGACGCGCTACCTCTGGTTCAATGTGCTTTCCGGCCGCAACGAGGATGCGCTCAGCACCAATCTGGAGGGCGATCAGGGTTACGGCCTGGATTACGGCGGTTATGACAATCCGCGGGTGATGGCCTGTCCGTCGGAGTCGGGCAGGATGGACCTCGACAGCTCCAAGGGGTTCAGCTATCTGCATTATGCGGTCAATCCCTACCTGACCTGCTGTTCGTCGCTGATTGCGCCGGCGCGGATGCGGACCTTGAGCGCGCTGACCGAACCTTCCCGGGCATTCTATGCCGGGGACAGCAATTGCACCAGCAATTTTGGCCTGGCCAACCTCCGGCACCTTTCCTTCCGGCATGGCGGCAACGAAACCCGGGCCTGGAATTCCTACGATTTGCCTGTCGCCAAAGGCCGCGCCAACGCGGTCTACATGGACGGGCACGTCGAAAGCAAAAGTTATGCCGAATATGCGGCTTACTCCGACAGCGACATCCCGGATACTTCAAAGCTGCCGGAAAAGGCGGCGGAGTATATGAACGCGCTTTATGTCGGATATGATTTCTCCCGGTAATTGCCGGGCAAAATGTGGAGATGGCAATGCGAATGATTCAAGGGGCGGTCCGGATGCTGGCCGCGTGGGCGATGATGGCGGCGGCGGTCGGTTCAGTCGGGGCGGGAAATCTGCTTCCGGTGACGGAAACGAAAATCACCGAGGCGAATAAAGTGGTTCTGGTTGGCGATTTTGTTGTGGTCGATCCGGCCAAAGCCTATCGTTTGAGCGGTCGATTGCGGGGGGCTCCGGGCAAGGTCGATCTCGGTGTGATGCTGTACGATTCCGGCAGGCGGGAAATCGGCGCATTCATGCTCAACGCCATCGCCGGCACTGAAACCGTGCTGGCGCAGCCGGTCAAGCGGGGCGACCGCAAAATTGAAGTGGCGGATGGCTCGAAGTGGCTCGCGCCCGAGCAGGGGAAGATCGCGGTCTTCAACGCCGCCCCCGACCTGAGCGATCTGCCCAATCGCAACATCGAATACTATGTGGATGCCGTAACCCGCGGCGCGGCGAGCTGGACCGTGACATTTTCCCGGCCGCTGGAGCGCGATTATCCGGCGGGAACCGGAGTCCGCCAGCACCGCGACGGCGGCCGGATGACCTTCGGCCTGCTGCCGCTTGACGCCGGACCGGACTGGACGGAGTTTTCCGGCACGGCGCTGCCGGCTCAGCCTTCCGGCGCGCCGTATGATCGCATGTGGAGCAAGGGGGTCTTCGCCAGATTGCTGGTCCGGGCGGATGCGGTGCCGCTGGAACTCGATCAACTGACGTTGACGCCGCTTGCCGGGGACGAACTCAAGGCGGCCGCGGAAAAGCGTGTGCTGACCGGCCGCGATCTCAAAAACAGCGTCCGGGCGTTCGGCCAGGAGAAGATATTCGACAACCGCAGAAATCTTGAGATTGCCGTGACCGGTCATGGCGGCTTCTACCAGCAGGGACTCAGCTGGAATACGGCGGAAATCAAACAGATTGAATTTACCGTGATGACGCGGGAGCCCGGCGATTGGCAGTTTGCCTACAACACGGTGAAGGACGGCCGCAAGGTGGAAGCGCCGAGCAACCTGATCGCGCTTTCGGCGATTCCCGATGGCGAATATCATACCATTATTTTCCAGCTCGACCGGGATCCGCGCTGGCAGGGGGAGATGACCAACTGGGAACTGGCATGGACCGGCGAATCCGGCGTAATCGGCCTGTCCGAAGTCCGCGCGGTCCCGGAAGCCAACCTGATTCCCGGCGCGGCCGAACTCGCCGCGGGAAAGCCGGCGGCGCTTGACACGCTGCTGCCCCGCGGTCAATATAAACTGTCCTGGCAGGGCGGTCGTTCGCCCGGCGCGACCCTGAAATTTTTCGACGGCAGGTTGCGGGAAATTTCCGGCAGCATGGTGAATTTGCCGGCGGGCGGCGAAACGGTCGATTTCAGTGTTCCGGAAACCGCAATCCGAAGCAGCGTCGAGATCGGCTCGTCCGGAGAGGGCTGTCCGGTGTTGACTTTGAACTCCTGGCGCCGTCTGTTCTCGCCGCCCTTCGGTTGGCGCGGCCAGTGGCTCTGGCATCAGTACGAATGGGGGCCTTTCCATGCCAACGTCTGGTTTGAAAAAGAGTTCGATCTGGATCAACTTCCGGAGCAGGCGCTGCTGGCGACGATCGCCGACGACTCGGTCGACGCCTATGTCAACGGTCAGCATGTCGGCCACGCCCATCCCTTCTGGGTGCCCGGCCGCTTCGACATCACCCGGTTGCTGAAACCCGGCAAAAACCGCCTCGATTTCCGGGTTTACAACGGCACGCAGAATGCCGGTCTGGTCGCCGACTGTTATATCAAGCTCAAGGACCGCGAGCTTTTCATCGTGACCGACTCAAGCTGGCGCTGCGATCCGGCCAGCAACCTCGAAGACCGGATTCCGGAACGCATCGACCGCCCGGTGGTGACGCTCGGCGATCCGGCGACCACCGCCCCGTGGGCCAATATGATCGGCTACCGCTACGTTGGCCCTTCCGGCAAACTTTTTCCGGTCAAACTGGAACCGGGCCGGATGACCGTGCGGGTCGACGCGCTGCCGCCGACCGCACTCTCCCGGTTGAATTTCAGGCTGGTTTCCGATGCCGGGGTGACGCGCGATTATGACCTGCCGGTGACGCCCGGGAGCGACCGCTGGAAGCCGGGCGAAGCCATTGCCTTGACCTATCCGCTGCCGCATGTCGAATCCGGCCGCTGGAAGCTTTATCTGGCCGACGACTATGTCACGCTGGGCGGCAATCCGGTGCTGGCGGCGGTGAGCGGCTCCGGCACCGCGGCTCCGGCGCTGGCGCGGGCCTCCTTCACCGGCATCGGCGAACGGCCCTTCATCCTGATGAGCGGCCGGAAGGTCGATCCGGTTTTCTGGCATGGCGTCCGGAGCGTGACCAAGGACCGGCTTTTCGAGTTCGATCTCGCCGCCTCGGCGGGGATCGAAAATTTCCGGCTGGTAACCGATTTCTACGACTTCTGGAAAGGGGAGGGAAAGTACGATTTCTCCGCCTTCGACGCCTCCGTCGACTATCTGCTGTCGGTTTGCCCGGACGCGGTCTTCGCGATTCAGGTTTATGCCCATATGCCGGAGTGGTGGCTTGCGGCCAATCCCGACGATACCACGGCGCATTGTAATGGCCGTCCGCGTTTTCACGACCGTGACAAACAGGCGCTGGCCTCCAAAAAATGGCTGACCGACGCCGAGGCGCCGCTCAAAGCGTTGATCGATCACATCAAAAGCCGGAGCTGGGCCGACCGGGTCTGGGGCATGACCGTCGCCGAAAACGGCAACGGCGAGTGGTTCTGGGGCAATGTCGATGAGGACCGCAATCCCTCGTTCGCTGGATTCAGTCCGGCCGATCATGCCACGTTCCGCGCTTATCTCAAGGCGAAATACCGTACCGATGTCGCGCTGGCCGCGGCGTGGAGCCAACCCGGAGTCACATTCGCCACGGCGGCGATGCCCGATCCGAACCAGGCGGCGAAAGGCCGCATCGGCATGCTGCTCGACGTGCAGCGCGACCGGCAGTTGATCGACTGGTTTGAATTCCGGAACCGGGCGCTGGGCGAGGCAATCATCCATTTCGGCAAGTTCATCAAGGAACAGACCGGGAGCCGATGGCTGACCGGGGCCTATTACGGCTATCACCTCGAGCTGGCCGAAAACAACAGTCTGCCGCTTCAGACCACCGGCCACAACGCCTTCTGGGAGGTGGTGAAGTCACCCTGGGTCGATTTCCTGCATGGCCCCTCGCGCTACACCTACCGCAAAACCGGTATGGCCGACGCCATCATGCAGCCCTGGGATACCTTCAGCTTTCACGGCAAGGGTCTTTATGTCGAGCAGGATGTCCGCACCGCCTTCGGGCCGGGCGAAAGCAGCGAAATGAACCGCTATGTCGGCCGCCCCTCAACCGGCAATGAAAGTGTCGGGCACCTCAACCGCGCCTTCGGCATGGCTCTGGCCACCGGCACGATGTACTACTGGTTTGACATCAGCATGGGGGCCTTGTACGAAAAACCGATGCTCGATGTATTGGCCGAACAGCGCAAAATTTACCGCGAACTGCCGCCGGTCCGGGGAACCACGCCGGTGGAGGTGGCGATCGTAAGCGACCGCGACAGCATCTACTACACCCGGACCGCCAATCCGGAAGGGCCTTTCACCGGCGCGATTTCCGGCTTGTTCAAGCACTTCAACGAGCTCGCCGTGCCGTTCCACTGCCTCACGATCGCGGATCTGCTGGACGATTCGATCACGGTGCCGCCGCACAAATTCTACATCATGCTGCCGACATTGATTCTCAGCGGCGAACAGCGCCGGGCACTGGTACAGCGTTTCGGCCGGGAAAAGGCCGCCGTGGTCTGGCTTTACGCCGCCGGACCGGACACCTTCGAAGCGGGCCCTTCGGCCGCGCAGTGCGGCGACTTTCTCGGCCTCGCGATGAAGATGGAAACCGCGTCCCGGCAGCCGGAAATGACGACGGCGAAAGAATTCGGCAGCCTCCGGTGCGTGAATTACAATTCCAGCGCGCCGTGGTTCTATCCGGTTTCCGGTTTCGAGACGGTACTCGGAAGTGACGCCACGGGCAATCCGATGCTGGTCAAAACCACGGTTGACGGCGCAACGCATTACTTCAGCACCTTGATGAATCTGCCGCTGCCGGTTTATGCCGGACTTATGGCGCGGGCTAATGTTCACCGCTATGCCGAATGCTTCGACGATCCCATGTGGATCGGCAACGACGTGCTGTTCCTCCATGCCAAAACCGGCGGCGTCAAGCGCTTCCGCCTGCCGGCCGGAACCCGGGCGCGGGCAATCGTCGGGCCGTTCGAGGGGGTATTGGAATCGGGCGCGAGTTTTTCGGCGGTCGCCGGACAGACCTACGGTTTTGTGGTCGAAGCGCAGGAAATCGTGACGCCATGAGTTCCGGACAGTTGGCAAAGCCGTCGGGCTGTGCTATGGTAATGGCGAAAAAAAATCGGAAGGGTGGCGGCGATGGCGGAATATTGTGACCGGCGGGTGCGGCATTATCGATCCCCGGTGCGGCTGATTGCGGCTGCGCCGGAGGTCCGGGACGCGTCCATCCTGCTCGAACGCGCCGGGTTTCAGCCTACAGTCCGCCCGGTGCCGGGGGCGCAATTGCCGCCGGGCAGCTGGCTGCTCTGCGATTACGGCTGTGAATATTTCGGCGGCGTCCGTTGCGTGACCGGCCGCGCCGCCGCGACCTTCTCCGAAGAACGGCCGTTGCCGGTCAGAATTACCCTCGGTGAGTCGGTTTCCGAAGCGCTGGGAATGCCTGACAATCAGCATGCCATGCACGATTTCACGATGGAGCTGCCGCCGATGGGCCGGGCGGAATTTGGCCAGAGCGCGTTCCGCTTCGTACGGATCGAAAATTGCGATCCGGAAAAAACGTTGGATTTGCGCGAACTTTCGCTGGTCGCGCTGGAGCGCGATCTGGAATACCGCGGCCGGTTTCACTGCGGCGATCCGCTGCTCGACGGCATCTGGGACGCCGCCGGGCGCACGATTCATCTCTGTTTGCAGGAGTATCTCTGGGACGGCGCCAAGCGCGACCAGCTGGTCTGGATGGGCGACATGCATCCCGAGCTGCTGGCGGCCGCGGCTTTCTTCGGCCGGGAGCAGACGGTCGAGCGGAGCATGGACTACATGCGTGACGAAACTCCGCTGCCCGGCTTCATGAACAACATGCCCGGTTATTCGCTCTCCTGGCTGCTCTGCCAGTACGACTGGTACTGGCTTCATGGCGATTCGGATTACCTCCGGAGCCAGCAGCCCTACCTTGCCGCGCTGCTGGAACTGCTTTGCCGGAAGGTTGAAACGAACGACGTCGAATTTCTTGACCGGGAACGCTTCATCGACTGGGCTCATTGCAGTGAGCCGCAGCGGTTGCACGGCGGGTTTCAGGCGCTGCTGGTCCGGGCGCTGAGCGCCGGGCAGCAACTGATCCGCATTCCCGGCGAAGAGGAGCTTGCCCTCCGGCTGGCGACGGCGCTGAAATTTCTGCGGAGCCGTCCGGTTGAACCGGGCGACGCCAAATCAGTCGCCGCCATGCGGGTGCTGGCCGGACTGGAAGAGGCCAAAGCGGCCAATGCCGCGATTCTGGCGCGCGATCCGCTGTCCGGCGTAACCCCGTTTCACGGCCTTTATCTGCTTCAGGCGCGGGCCTTGGCCGGTGATATTGCCGGATGTTTTGACCTGATGCGCGGCTACTGGGGGGCGATGCTGAAGCTTGGCGGTACCACCTTCTGGGAGCATTTCGACATCGGCTGGCTCGAAAACGCCGGGCGCATCGACGAATTGCCGGAGCCGGGACGGCATGATGTGCATCGTGAATACGGCGAAGGTTGTTTCACGGGGTTGCGCCACAGTCTGTGTCACGGCTGGGGGGCGGGCGTCGCATTTTTCATGGCCCGGACCCTGCTGGGCGTCCGGGTGCTGACGCCGGGGGCGGGGAAAGTGTCGATTGCGCCGGAACTTTACGATCTGGACGAGGTTTCCGGCGTTTTTCCGACGGTTCACGGCGACATCGCCGTCCGGCACCGGCGGCTGCGGGATGGCGCCATCGCGACCGAGGTCGCCGCGCCGCCGGGTGTCGAAGTTACTGTGGCCGCCGCAAAAGACAGGCGCCCACCAGCGCGGTGAAGGGAGCCACCAGGACCAGCCCCATACTGCCGACCAGCGTTTTGACCACTTCGGCCGCGACATGGGGGTGGTTCAGGAATTCCCACGGCGAAATGCCTTCGGCCGCGAACATCATCAGCAAGGTGAGGTAGCCGCCGGAATAGGCCAGCAGCAGCGTGGTGGTCATCGTCCCGACCACGCTGCGCCCGATGCGGAAGCCCGACGCCGCCAGCGCCCGGCGCGACAATCCGGGACGGTGCGCGGCGACTTCGTCCATGCCGGCGGCGACATCCATGCCGAGGTCCATCACCGCGCCCGAGGAGGCGAGAAAAATGCCGCCGATAAAAAGATCGGTCAGGTTCAGATTGCCGAAGCCCGAGTAAATCAGCGTCTGCGAATAGGGCATCACCGCGCCGTTGACCCGGAAGATATGGGTGAAGAGAATCGAGAGCACGCATCCGGTCAGGATGCCGAGCATCGATCCGGCGAAGGCCGTCACGCCCTTGCGGTTCCAGCCCGCCACGATGAAGATGATGACCGCGGTCAGCAGCGTCACCGCGCCCAGCGTCACTGCGATCGGGTTCCAGCCGCGCAGACAAAGCGGAATCACCAGCTGCCACAGCACCTGGCAGGAAAAAATGAACGAAATCAGGGCTTTGAGTCCGGTCAGGCCGCCGAAGGCGATCAGGATCAGGGCGAAGGCCGCAAACAGCCACAGCGCGCGTTCGACGGTGAAAAATTCCTGCGCGTTGACGGTGCTTTGGCCGGGGACGCTGCCGGAAAGAACGCCGATCAAAATCACGTCGCCGGGCCGGTAGAGTTTGTCGAGTTCGATCTGGGCCCGCAGCAGGTTCTGGGCCGCGAAATGCTGTCCGGACCGGTTTCCGCGCAGCACCTCGACTTCCAGCTCCTGATGGCCGTAGGTCAACAATCCCTGCATGGTCACGAAGCGGTTGTCCACGGTCAGTACCCGGGCCGGAACCTTTTCGCCGGACTGCCTGACCGGGGACGGCGGCGTCAGATGAATGGTCTGGAGCACCGCCCCGAAGGCGAGGAAGAAGAGAATCCATGCCAGATCGGCCCGATTTTTGCGCCAGAAATCCCGGACCCGGCGCCGGATCATGGCAATTGGTCCAGCATTGGCTTCAGCCGGTTGGCGATGTCGGTATTGTCGCCCATGCCGGCGAACGCCGCGGCGTTTTTGCCCATGGCCGAGGTCGCCACCGGCAGCGCGGTGTGGGAATAGGAGGTCCACGCCACCCCGGCCTTGTTGTTGAGGATGTGGGTCAGCGTGACGCTCAGCGGATCGTAGCCGCCGTAAAGCAGTTCCTTGTTTTCGCCGGGCGCGTAACGGTTGTCGCCCATGGAGCGGAGAAACGCGGTCTTCACCCGTTCCTGCTCCTCGGAGTTGAGCACCATCGGGTCGTCGGCCGCGCCGGTGAATTTCAGCCCGAAATTGGCGGTGATCGCCGGCTGAGCCGCTTCCGGGGTCATGTCGCCGGCTTTTTGCCACTGTTTGACCAGATCGCTGAAGGCGGTGGTCGAAATCTTCTGGTGCTGAAGCCGTTCGAGATAGCTCTTGTAATGCGTTCCGGCGAAGCCGAGGGTCAAGCCTCCGGTTTCATGGTCGCCGGTCACCACGATCAGGGTGTCGTCCGGATGTTTTTGCGCAAACGTGCAGGCTTGCCGGATCGCATCGTCGAAGGCGATGGTTTCACGGATGGCGGTCGCGGCGTCGTTGGCATGGCAGACCCAGTCGATCTTGCCGCCTTCGACCATCAGAAAGAAGCCTCGATCGCCGTCGAGGTATTCAATCGCCTTGGCGGTGATGTCGGCCAGCGTGACTTCGCCCGGCGCAAGGTCGATGCTGTAGGGCATGGCCTTGCTGTCGGCGAGGCGCGGACTGATCGCCAGCACCGGTCCGGGGGTGGCCGGAGTGATGGCGTCGAATTGTGCCTTGTCGGTGGCGACGGTGAATTTTTTGGCTTTGGCCACAGCGAAAATATCGGGCTGACCCTTGGCGGTCTGGCCGAGGAAGCCGCCGCCGCCGAAAAATTCATACGGCGTATCGGTCAGCTGAGTGGCGATGCTGTAGTAGTCGCCGCGCGCCGTGACATGGGCGTAGAACGCGGCCGGAGTGGCGTGGTCGAGCGACACGCTGCTGATGATGCCGACCTTGCGGCCGTTGCGGTGGGCGACTTCGGCCACCGATTCCAGCGGTTTGCCCGCGGGATCGACGCCGAGCATGCCGAAGTTGGTCTTGCTGCCGGTGGCGATGGCGGTGCCCGCCGCCGCCGAATCGGTGATGAAGGAGTCGGCGGCGTAAGTGGTGCTCATCCCCTGACTGGCCATGGCGTTCATCTTGAGGCCCTCATGGCCGGTTCGCTTGAGATACTCCTCCACCAGCATGCGCTGGGGCAGACTCATGCCGTCGCCGATGAACAGAAAGACATATTTGACCGGCTCCGCGCCGGTTTTTTCCGCGGCGGCGGCGAAGATTGCGCCGCTTGACAGCAGTATTGCGGCAAGGATGCATCCCAGCCAATGTTTCCGCATGATCCATACTCCCAGAGGTAACAGTTTCCCATTCCATTAATATACCCGGCGGCGGCGGACTCCGCAAGCCGGCCGGGTTTGAAATTGATGAGAAAATCGTCAGAAAACCATGGACCGCGGAGTATCCCGGACCAGCTCGGAAATGCCGCTTCCGGTCACAGTTCGGCGATGATCCGGTCGGTCATTGCCGAGGTCGTCGCCTGCCCGCCGATGTCCGGCGTGCGCACCTTGCCTTCGCAAAGCACTCTGGCGATGGCCGACATCAGCAATCCGGCTTCCGCTTCCAGCTTCAAGTGCGAGAGCATCATCGCCGCCGCCCACAAGGTGCCGGTCGGATTGGCGATGCCCTTGCCCGCGATATCCGGCGCGGAGCCGTGGATGGGTTCGAACATGCTCGGGAAACGGCCTTCGGGATTGAGGTTGGCGGAGGGGGAAATCCCGATGCTGCCGAGCATGGCGGAGCCGAGATCGGTCAGGATGTCGCCGAAAAGATTGCTTGCCACCACCACCTGGAGCCGATCCGGGTGCATGATGAAGAATCCGGCCAGGGCATCGATATGCATCTGCCGGGCCTCCGTGGCCGGGTACTGCGCCGATACTTCCTGAAATACCTTGTCCCAGAAAACCATCGAGTAATTGAGCGCGTTGGATTTGGTCGCGCTCATCACCTTGGACAGCCGGTGTTTCCGGGCGTATTCGAAGGCGTAGCGGATGATCCGTTCCGTTCCTTTGCGGGTGAAGACCGCTTCCTGAACCGCGGTTTCCTCCGGAGTGCCGGAGTTGCGGATTTCGCCTTTGCCGCAATATTCACCTTCGGAATTTTCCCGGATCACCACGAAATCGATGGCTTCGTTTTTGATCGGCGACGAAAGTCCCGGCAGCAGTTTGACCGGGCGCAGATTTACATACTGATCGAATTGGACCCGGATCGGCAGCAGGAGTTCGCGCAGCGAAACATGGTCCGGGACGCCGGGAAATCCGACCGCGCCGAGGAGAATGGCATCGCAGTCGGCCAGAATCCTGAGGCCGTCGGCCGGCATCATGCGGCCGGTCTTGAGATAGTATTGGCAACTCCACGGCAGCGTCTGGAAGTCGAATTCGATGCCGCCGCTCCGGCATGCCAGCGCCTCAAGCGTACGCACGGCTTCCTGAATCACATCGACGCCGATGCCGTCGCCGGGAATGAGTTTGATGACGAATTTTTTCATGAAATACTTGCCTTTCGGGGTTGAATGTCGATCAGAATCATGACGGTTGCAGCGCGGTGAACTGCAGCACCGGCAGTTCGCGGCCGCGGAGTTCGGGCCAGGCCTGCCGGAGCCGGGCGAAATCGTCCCGCAGCCGGAAGCAGTCGAGCGGCAGGGTGAATTCGTCGTGATGCACTGGGATCAGGGTGCGGAAACGGATATGGCGCAGGAGTTCCGGGAAGCCCGGCTTCCAGCGGCTGATGCCGCAGATGAAGCAGTCGCACTCCAGACCGTCGACTGCGGGCAGATGCAGATTGGCCGAGCCGGCATTGAGGATGCGCAGCCGGTCCCACTCGATCAGGAAGGCGAAGACCTCGCCGCAAAGCCAATCGGCCTTGTCCGACACCCGTTCCGGCACACGGTCGTAAAAACCGGAATGAAGCACCGGTTCCATATGCTTCGACTCCAGCACGGTAACCCGGACTCCGCCGGGAAACTCCAGCCGTTCGCCGGGGTGGATTTCGTGCAGATGCGCCTCCGGCACGGCGCAGGCTCGCATCAGATTGCAGGCGGTTTTCGAAGCATAAAGCACGGTTCCGGTCCGGCGGATGATTTCCGGCATATCCGGCAGGTGATCCCAGTGAGCGTGGGTCATCAGCACGAAATCCGGTCGCCGGGTGATATAGCGGGCGACTTCGCCCGGAATGGTCAGCCGGTGCGGATCGCGGCTGACATAGGGGTCGATCAGGCAGGAACCGCCGGGATAGCGGAACTCCAGCGCATTGATGCCCAGCCAGCGGAGCGCGATGTCGGAATCAGTCATATGGAATCGCCATACCGAATCGTCCGGGCCTGGCGAAGCGACCGCGCTTTGCCGTGCCCGGCGCGGGTTGTTCCGAATAAAATACCACCGTTTCACGGTTTTGCCAAGCGGCCGGTCGGCTCATTCTCGAATAATTTCAATATTTATGGCATAAGTTTGAACGTTATTGTCGGATTGGCCGCGCCCCGGTGATGAATGTCGGCGGCAATACCGTCGTCCGTGATCCGCAGGATATTGAACCCGGGCGCGGTGGAATAATCGGCGTAGGTTTCGATTTTGCCGGTGAATTCCTCCAGCATTTTGCCGGCGGGAGTCTGCTTGCTCATTTCACCGGCAATGATCGGATTGGCGAAAAATGCCGTGCCGTCGCCCCGGGCGGGGATGGCGAGGTGCGCCGCCCGGGGCGGCACCAGACTGAAGTTGGTCAGCTGGACGACGGTGCCTTCCGGCGAGCGGTAACGCGTGAATACGGTCCGATGAATGTGTCCGCAGAGCACGACGGCATGGCGTTCGGCCAGCAGCTTGAGCAGTTGCGCGCGTTCTTCCGGCCGGTTTTCAGGACGGTAGAAAACGATGTCGGCATAGCCCCTGGTACAGGGAATGACCGGGAAATGGGTCAGAAAGAAGACGTAACGCGCGTCCGGATGCGCCGCCAGCGTCGTTGCGACGAACTTGAGGTCGGGTTTCATGCAGTCGAAGAAAATATAGAGGTCGCGGTCGTGGATCAGCGTGTAGTTGGCGGTTCCGGTCGCGTCGCCGGATTGTTCAATGGCTTGATTCAGATAGGGCAGCATCACCGCGTCGTAGCCCGCCTTCGCGCCTTCGCCGCGGACGTCATGGTTGCCTTTGAGCGCGTAGAACGGGCAGGCCAGATTCTTCTGGAATATCGCCAGCGCATTCCGGCAGGATTGTTCCTGCAACGCCCGACTGCCGCAGTCGCCCTGAATCATGTCGCCCAGATGGACTGCGAAAGCCACATCCTGCCCGGACCGGCCGCCCGCCGCGCGGAGCATCTCCGGTACGCTTTGCCGCCAGCAATCCAGATTCCGGTTGAGTTCCTTTTGGCGCGCGACGGTCAAATTTTCCGTTCCGATTCGAACCTCCGGCGAGTCGTAGTGGGTATCGCCGAACACCATCACCTCATACGCCAGCGTCTGAACGCACCACATTGCAATCACTGCCGGCAACCACCACATCCGCAACACTTCGCTACCGCCTTTCCGGTGAGACCGGGTTCCATGAACCGACGTTATTCCGAGCTCCGGATACCAATTTATCCTGCTTTCCCCAACAAATCAAGGTCGGGATCAAAAAATCATCGTCCTCCGATGGTGTCCTTGGCGGAACGGTATTTTAATGATGTGAAAACCCGGCGCTTGACGGGGATGCCGTCCGTCCGCATTCGACAATGCTCGGGATTATAGTTGAATCCGGCTGAATTCACGGAATGAATGACACAATATTTGACGCAGAGAAGCCGTCTTTGCGACTGAAATTCCGGCAAATCAGTTGACGGGATATCATTTTTATCTTATATTTTTCAAGTGAGTGCTCGGTATCTCAAATCATTATTCAATCATGGGTCATTATGCTGAACTTCACCAGACGCAAACTCCTCGGTCCGCAGGGCAATTGTCCGTGGGCGAATCAAATGGTGTTGAATCCGGCAATGATTGCCGATCCGGCCGATCCGGAAACGCTGCATATGCTTTTTCGGGCTACCGGCGCTTGGGCGCAGGCGCAAATTCCCGGCAAACCGCTGCCTTATCCGATTTTTCTGGGATACGCGGTCAGCCGCAATCGCGGACAAGATTGGGATTTTGATTTCAGCCGTCCGGCGTTGGCTCCCCGGTTGGAATATGATCGGAAGCGCTTTATTGACAGCAGTTTCCGCGCCGGACGCATGTTCGATTATGCCAATGGTTGCATTGAGGACCCCCGCTTGTTTTATTTTGAGAATCAGCTTTATCTGACCGCGGCCTGCCGGGCGTTCCCGCCGGGGCCTTACTGGGAGCACGACGATCCGGTCCAGTGCATGCCGGAGTGGGCATTGACGGATGAGATGTCTTGCGGCCGGGCGGTGTCGGAAAATCGCACCGTCACCATGTTGTATCGGGTTGATCTCGCCAGGTTGGCGCAACGCGATTATGACCGGGCGTTTGCCGTTGTCGCGCCGCTGCATCGGGGAGACCTCAGCGACGACCGCGATGTCGTACTGTTTCCGCGCCGGCTCAGAATCGCCGGCCGGGAACGCATCGTCTGCCTGCATCGTCCCAAAACCCCGTGGAGTTATCCGGTCGGTGCCGGATTGGACCGCCCGTCAATTTTTATGGCCCTGGGAGACGCGCTGGATGATTTCTATTGCGGCAGAGCGTCGAATTTCGTCCTGGCGGTTCCGGAATTTCCGTGGGAAGCCAACCGGATCGGCGCCAGTTTCGCTCCGATCGAAACCCGGCCCGGAGAGTGGCTGTTGCCCTATCACGGCAAGCAGGACGACCGGGTCGGCTACACTCAGAGTTTTATGTTGCTCCGGGAATGTTCCGAAGGAATTCCGCGAATCGTCGCCCGTCCCCGAGCGCGCCTGCTCTACGCAACCGAACCCTGGGAATTGGAGGGGGAATTTACGGTTCCATGTCTCTTCACCTGTTCCGGCATAAGACTTTCGGATGGGACATTGCTGATGGGGTATGGCGCGGCGGATCAGAAGATCGGGTTGCTCTCCGTCAACTGGGATGCGCTTTTGACGCGGCTTCGGCAGGCGGCCGCGCCGGCTTCGGCACAATCCGGCGAATAAAAACCGGGCCGGCCGGCCTCAGTCGATTTTCGTCGCGGAAGGCGGTATTTTCAGCGCCGCGATCATTTGGCACACCATATGACACAGAAGGCGGGGTTTTTCCATGGAAATTTCTCTTTCCGGGGTTGATCGGGTGCTGATTTTATTTTATATTTAGATTGCAATAAGAAATTAATCGGGAAAGCACAGGCGATGAAGATATCGACACAGCGTCTTGACACAGCCAGAAACTACATGGCCGGATGTTTTTCCCGTCCGACGGCAGATGGCAAGCTGCCGCCGCTGCGCACCATGATCCGCGAAAGCGGCACCTCCCGTACCGCGATCACCCGGATTCTTGAAGAATATGAAGAACGCGGCCTGATTCAGCGCCGGGCCCGGATCGGCACGGTCAAAAACGATTTGGCCGGCATGCGGATCATTGACCTCGTCGCCTGCCATGATGAAGGTTATTCCAAGGCGGGAACCGGCTTCCTTTACGACTGCATTCTCGGATTGATCAAAACCGCCACCGAAGAAAAATACATGACCCGCCTCCATTCGGTGGCTCAGGACAATTCCATCGAAAAATATCTGACCATCGCCCGGCAGCGCGATTCCGCCGGCTTCGTGCTTCTGGAACCCAATATGTGCGAAATCATCAGCACGTTTCGCAAAACCGGGAAACCGGTGGTGGCGTTATTTTCCCAGGGGCGTTTTCTGAATGTCGATCAGGTGGTCAACGCCGTCAGCATCATCCGCATGCAGATGGAACACCTGATCGGTCTGGGGCACTCGAAGATTCTTTATCTCCGGGAAGAATTTCCGTTTTACCAGGGCATCACCATGATGTCGCGCCGGCTGGAATATTACAATATCATGGCCCGGAACGGCTTTCCGATTCCGGCTCATTGGCGTACCGAATATCTGCCGGGTGAATTGCGTTCGGCATTGGAATGCGCCTTTGCCCGGGAACCCCGTCCGACCGCATTGATCGTTTATGATCTCGATGTGGCGCAGACGTACGATTTTTTGAAAGAAAAGGGATATCGCATCGGGTCCGATGTTTCGGTCATGGCCACGGATGGCGCAAGTATGCTCAATCATCTGGAGCCTTCCGTAACCACGCTGGTCAGCCATGCCACGCATACCGTAAAAAGCGTCTGGTCACTGCTGGAGAAACAGCGCGGCGGCAATGATGAACCCTGTACGTTGGAGGTCATGTTGACATTCCGCCAGGGCCGTTCAACCGGACGTCCGATCCATGAAGAAAACAAACCCCGAGGAGAACAGGAACGATGAAAACCGGACTGATGGCGCTGCTGCTGGTGGGATTGGGTTTCGCAACCCTGGCCGCAGAATCGGAAAATCTGCTTAAAAACGGCGATTTCGAAGACGGGCTGCGGCATTGGCAGGTGCCGGCCTGGTTTAAAAACGGTTTGACGCCGGAAGCCGATCCCGGCGTCAATCAGGGGCCCGGCAACGGTTCGTTGAAGCTGGCCGGCCGAGATGCCAGCCAGGGGTATGTCATTCAACAAATCGTAATTCCTGCCGACGCCAAGCGTCTGCGGATTTCCGGCTGGATGAAAACCCAGGGGTTCCAAAATGCCTGGGCGGCCAGGATTCAGGTCGAAATTTTCAATGCCAAAAGCGAAAAAGTCGGTCCCGGTTTTCCCATGATCACCCCTGTCCGGAACAGCGATACCGATTGGACTGAGTATGGCAGGGATATCGAGTTGCCGGAAGGCGCGCGTTATTTTCGAGTCATATTGCTGACCCAGTATCCGACCAAGCCGACGCCCAATGCGGGAATCGTATGGTTCGACAATATCATGGTCACCCGCATCGCAGAGCCGGAAAAACAGGAATAAACCCGACTCATGAAACTTGACTACACCACGTTTGCTCCGGTAACCGGCAATATGCTGTCCGGCCGGTTTCCCGACAATGCCGAAATCGGCGTCATATTGCGCCGCCTGACGGCGCAATTTCCCGGCAAACTCCGTTATTTTGAAGCGGGGCAAAGCGTGGAAGGCCGTCCGGTCCACGCCGCGGTCCTCTCCGATTTCAGTGCGCCGCCGGAGGCCAAAAGCCATGTCGTATTTTCCGGCGCGGAACACGGAACTGAAAAAAACGCCGCGACAACCATTCTGGCTTTGATTGAGCGATTGCTGACCGGCGGCGAAGAGGAAGCCGAAATTCTGCGGGCTCAGGAGCTGACGCTGATCCCGGTGGTCAATCCCGACGGATATGACACCGTGGCCTTTACCAACCGCAATGGCGTGAACCTGTTTGCCGACTATCGCTTCGACTGCGGCCCGTCTCAGCCCGAATCCCGGGCGCTGGCCGCCGTACTGGAAAATTCCATGCCGGAACTTTTCGTCAGCGTTCACGGCCATGCCCATGATGAAACGAAAATCCGCCTGACCGAATCGACCGGGATTGCCTTTACCACCCGGACCAGTCGTTGTCACTCCCATGAACTGGTCGAAGCGGTCAATCGCGCGGCGGAATCCGCCGGCTATCCCCAGGATCGCGGCGAGGAGGATTCGCAGCGGATTCTGGCCGCATTGAATCAAGCGCCGGAACACTCGTTTGAAGCCTTCGATCGGGAAGAATGCACCTCGGCAACCTGGGCCTATCACCGGTTTCATGCGTTGGCCATGTCGATGGAAGTCGTTTATCTGAAAAGCGGCGTACTGCGGTTGATGGAATTTCTGCGCGGCGGCATGCGTTGCTGGGCGGGAGAGGCGCAGATCGGTTATCCGGCATGGGTGATTTCGCGCTGGAATCATCTGTTTCTGACTCCGGCCGGCGACAACACCGCGATCCGGCGCCAGAACCGGATTCATTTGTGGCGCAATAATATTCAAATCACACTTTTCGCCAATACCCCGGGATATGCGGGAACTTTTTTCGGCGGCGTCGCTTTCGGTTATGCCGCCATGCGCCAACTCCACGAACTCTCCGAAAAGCCGTATCGGCTGGCGCCGTCTCTCGATGTTCTGCTGGATTTTCTGACTCCGGAAACCGGAACCCGGCAGCAGTTCGCGGCGGCCACGGAAATGTTGTTCCATGAAGCCGAAGCCGCCTATTTTATCGAACCGTGCGCCCGGCAGAATATCAACGCGCCGTCGGCGGCTCCGCCGGCTGCCGTCCGGTTGCTTTACCGGCTGCCGGTCGATGCGGAAATCGCCGAATGCCGGGCCGGAGGCCGGCCGAACCCGCCATACCGGTTGTTCAGTCAGGGCCTTTACCGTTATCTGTCGGTGGAAATACCCATGCGCCCGGAGTGGGCAATCGGGTCTCTTTATATCGAATATCGTCGGAAAAAATGTTTGAATGAAAGGAATTGAAACATGAAAAGCGCTTCCAGACGTTTTACACTCATCGAGCTTCTTGTAGTAATTGCCATCATCGCAATTCTTGCCGCCATGCTGCTGCCGGCTTTGTCGGCGGCGCGCGAACGGGCCCGGGCCTCAAACTGCCTGGGCAATCTCAAGCAGCAGGGATTGTATTCGGTATTGTATTGCAACGGCAACAATGATTGGCTTCCGGCCGCCTTGGGGTATTACCAATCCTCCGCCAACTGTTACTTCTGGCAGACCGCACTGTTGAGTCAGGCCGGGGACGACTATTTCTGGAGCTACGGCTGGCAGGGGAATAACGGACATGTCAAGCCTGACGACGCATTGAAGCGTCTTTTCCAGTGTCCGTCTCAGAAAGAGATGTATGGCGAAGTCAATTACGGCTACAACATTCGCCTCGGTCGATATGGCAATCCCGGCGTTCCCACCTATGCTTATACCGTTTACCGCAGTCTGGGCAAGCTGGCGGCGCCCCACAAGCTGGCGCAGGCGGTCGACCTCAATACCACAGCCGCCGTCATGGGAACGCAATTGTTGATGACGGAAAGCTTCACCCTGCCCAAAAATCAGCACGGAAGCGGAGCCAACATGCTCTTTGCCGACGGCCATGCCACATTTCTGCCCAATCAGGCTTTTTTCGAAAACAGCGATGCATTCAGCTATTCCAACGTGGAATGACCATGAGAAACGTACTGAAAAAAATCTTCGTCGCCGCGCTGGCGGGCGTCGCCGGGCTGATGCCGGCGGCGGAATCGGTCACCATTTCGCCATTGGCGCTCAACGGCGATCCGTCATTTGAACAGTCGCAAGGGGGCTGGAACGTGCCGCCCTGGTTTTCGGCGGCCACCGCCGTCCAGCCTCAATTTGACGACAGTACGGCCGCGCAGGGCAAACGCAGCGTCCGATTTGATCTGGAGCCGGGCAAAACACTGCTTTTCTGGCAGAGTTTCGCGCTTCATCCCGGGATCGAACGCTACCGCGTCGCCGGCTGGATGAAAAAAGCAGAGGTCCGCGGCGTCACGCCCGACATTCGGCTGGAGATGGTATCCAAAGGAACCGACGGCAAGGAGAAGTATCAATATTGCGTCGCTCAACCGACCGGACGCACGGCCAATGGCTTTGCCGAATATGCCGCGGTCGCCCCGGTGGCGCCCGGGACATTCGCGGTCCGGCTGCAACTTTTCGCGCCGCGCGGCGGAGTCGGAACTTCAGGCCGGGTATGGTTCGATGCGGTAACTCTGAGCAAGGCTTCCGACTCCGGCGGCAAGCTGGTTTTGGAACTGGTGCGCCCCGGTGGCGACCATGGCGTTTATGTGCGCGGCGAAGCTCAAAAAATTTCCGTGGTCGCAACCAATAACACCGATCAGACGCAAAATGCCGAAATTACCATGACGTTGCGCGACCATACCGGAAAATTATTGCACGACGACCGCCGGCGGCAATCGCTTTCTCCCGGCGAAACGGCGGAGATTTTCAGCACCATCGATCCCGGACTCAATGACTGTGGCTTTTACCATATCGAAGGATCGATTCAGGCCCCCGGCATGCTCGCTTCACGCAGTTACGGGGCATTGGTGATAACCGAAAACCGTGCCCGGCGCGATCCCTTTTTCGGATTCACCGGGTACGGCGCGCCGGATTCCATTCTCACCGCAATGGCCAAACTCGGCGCCGGGACCTGCGGTTATATTGTCTACGTCAGCAGTCAGAATCCCCAAGGAGTGTTTCAGTTCGAGCGGTATACCGCGCCTCTGGCATTGCGCCGCCAACTCGGCTATCGGATCGTGGCGGGGTACAACATTCAGGGTTCTGACCATGTGCGGATGCCCTGGCTGAATGCGATCGCCCGGCGTGATCTGGAAAGTGGCGCGGCAAACTACAGCGAGGAATATTTTGCATCCTATCGTGATTTCGCCCGCGCCATCGGAGGCTATCTTCGGGACAAGGCCGACGAAATTTCCCTGATCGAAGAGATCGATATCGCGCAGCATCTGACCCGGTTCGAACACGACAGCTATATCAGAATTGTCCGGGAAAGCGCCCGCGAATTGAAAAAATCCGCGCCGGAACTCCCGGTTTCCAGCATCGGAGTGGCGTCGCCGGATTTCAATGCCAATCCGCCGCTTGCCGCCATGAAGCATTTTTGGAAAGAACTTTCCGGCGAACTTGATGCGATCGGATTCGACGGCTATATTACTCCCAACTGTTTCGGCGAAGGCCGGACCGCCGGAACTCCGGAGAGCAACCGTTACCGGGAAAAACTGGTCGAAATCGCCAAATTGTCCCGCGACGCGGGGAAACAATATTTTTCCATGGAGGAGGCGGGCTGGAGCATGGTCAGCACGACGCCCCTGTCCAGCCGGGCGTGGCTTGATTACGCCGCAATACTGGAACGGACGCTGATCCTTTCCAAAAGCGTCCCGGAAATGAAACATTATCTGTACTTCAAAGTGACCGACGGCCAGCGCTTGGAAGACTGGAATATTTTTATCGGTCAAGGCACCGTGCCGACCGCCGGCGCGGCGGCTTTTGGCGTGGTTGCGCACAATCTGGCGTTTGCGGTCAATCCGGAACCGGTGATTCTGCACCAGGAACTGCATATCTATCTGTTTGATCAGGACGGCAAAACGCTTTCAACCCTGTGGAGCACCGCTCCGGGCGGCACGCGTTTCCGGCTGACCCTGCCGGATGATACGGAACTCAGTGATTTCATGGGTAAACGTCGAATGCTTCCGGCCGGACCGACCGATCTGGAACTCACCGGAGAACCGCTTTACCTCTGGAGCGGCGCCGGGCGTGACGCGGTGCGGCAGGCTCTGCGCGGCGCGGCATTTTCGCTTCCGGAAATCCAGATCGACGCATTCCGGTCCGGACGTGACGCCGTGACGGTGGCATTGCTCAATCTGACCGACAGACCTCAGCATGCCGCTGTCACCATCGCGGAACGGCAACAGACCGTCGCACTCAAAGCCCGCGAATTGCAGTTGACTGTGTTGTCCGGAGTCGACTGCTCCCGGCCGGAAACTCCGATTGCGGTTCATACCGCAAACCATGCTTATACGCTCAAGAAAGCGTTGCGGGCCATTGCGATATCCGGCGAGACACCCCGGGACGGCATACGGCTGTCCGGGGAGGAAACGCTTTATCCGGTCGATGCGCTGGCCAACCATTTGTGGACCGGTCCCGACGACCTGTCGGCGGAAATCCGCATGCACTATGACCGGGAAAATCTTTATCTTGAGGTCAACGTGCGCGACGATGTGCGAATCCGCGAACGTACCGGGGCGCGGCTCTGGGGCAGTGACGCCATTCAGTTTGCGGTCAACCCCGGTGGCGATGCGCTTTCTCCGGCCCTGACCGGCAAACCCGGTTATGGACCGGGAGACTGGGAATTCGGCATGGCGCTTACTCCGGAGGGGCCGCAGCTGTATTGCTATCATGCCCCGCCTGGAAATCCACTGTCCGGCAAACTGGTTCCGCCGGAACAAATTCATTATTCGATCGCGGATCGTGACGCGGAAACCACATGTTATCAGGTGGCCTTGCCGTGGGCGTTGCTCGGCATGAAAGGGGAATCCGGCGCGTTGTTCGGATTCAATCTGATTGCGTTGGATGCCGATCGGGCCGGACAGAGCAGCAACTATTGGATGGGGCTTTCCGCGGGTATCGCCAACGGCAAGCAGCCGGATTGTTTCCGTAAATTCATTCTCGAATAAACCTAAACCACAGCTTCAGAAAGAACACAGAATCATGATTCAGATCGTGGGCGATGCATTGCCGCAAATGCCTTTTGAGCAGCGTGCATCAAACGACCATTCGGTTTTATGGCGCTATTCCGGCAATCCGGTGATTGCGCGGGACGGAGGAGTCCATGCCAACAGCGTATTCAATTCGGCGGTCGTGCCGTTCCGGGACGGTTTCGCCGGGATATTCCGGGTGGAAAATCTGGAACGGGTGCCGTTTCTCCACGCCGGGTTCAGCCCGGACGGCATCCAGTGGCATATCGCACCCGAACCGATCTTATTTTCCGGCGGCATGACGCAGGATTACGGGTTCGACCCGCGGATTACCCGGCTGGAAGGAAAATATTATCTTACCTGGTGCAACGGCATGAACTGGGAGCCGACCGTCGGCATGGCCTGGACGGAGGATTTTCGCACTTTTCACCAGCTGGAGAACGCATTTTTGCCCTATAATCGCAACGGCGTGTTGTTTCCGCGCAAGATTCAGGGCGAATACTGCATGCTCAGCCGTCCCAGCGATAACGGCAACACTCCGTTCGGCAATATCTATTTGAGCAGCAGTCCGGACCTGACCTATTGGGGTCGGCATCGCGAGGTCATGCGCCCGACCCGAGGCTGGCAGCGGCTTAAAATCGGCGCCGGCCCGGCGCCGTTGGAAACGGACCGGGGCTGGCTTCTGATCTATCATGGCGTCATCCAGAGCTGCTGCGGATTTCTCTACAGCATCGGAGCCGCATTGCTGGATCGGGAGAATCCGTCGCGGGTGCTGGCCCGCAGCAAAAATCTTCTGATGGCGCCGCGCGAAATCTATGAACTCACCGGTGACGTTCCCAACGTGGTATTCCCGTGCGGCATGCTGGTCGACGCCGCCAGCGGGCGGTTGGCGCTTTATTACGGTGCGGCCGACACCTGCGTGGGGCTGGCATTCGGCAACGTGGAAGAGATCATCGACGCCATTCAGGCCGAAACGGAGCAGGAGGACTGAACCATGTCGGAGTTGCTGCTGGCTCTGGACCCGGAAGAGTTTGTCGAAAGCGCCGGGATTGCCATCTCCATTGAAGAACCGGTACTGCATCGGCTCGATACGCTGTTGCCCGGATTGCCGGGCAGTCCGGATGCGGCACGGGTTCAGGTTGGCAGTGTGGTTCATGACCGGTCGCGGCAGTGTTGTCGGATGTGGTATACCGCATACCCCGAATTCACCGGCGATCTGGCCTTTCCGTCCCGTCCGGCTTATGCGGAAAGCCGGGACGGGGTGGTCTGGACCAAACCGGAGCTCGGGCTGGTCGAATACCGCGGCAGCCGCCGCAATAATCTGCTGTCGGGCATTCCAGCGCTTTGCGGAATCGAGGCGGTGATCCGTGACGACGACGGCACTTATCTGGCGGCGCTCAACAAAGTCGGCTGCCTGACCGCGGATATGATTGAGGATGCGGCGTTGCGCCAACAATGCGACGCCTATCCCATGCCGGCTTTCATGGGAATTGTGCGCAGCCGCGACGGCTTGTGCTGGGAATACGACGGCGACTTGCGGTATCCTGCGATTCGCGAGAAATACGAAATGGTCCGGCTGATGAAGATGGGGCGGCACTATTTGCTTTCCGGCCAGCAGATGCGCCCGTGGTGCGAAGCCGATGTTTACGAACGCATGGTGACATTTTTCGTGTCCGAAGACCTCGTGCATTGGGAAAAACTGCCGGGGTTTTACCGGGCGGAGGGGCATGTGCAGAGTCATATCGGCATTGCCATGCTGGGAGAATACGGTCATACCCTGCTGGGGTTTTCCGGGCGTTTTGCCGACGCCCCCGAGCTGCCGGATCAGGCGATGGAAGTGGATCTGGTCCGTTCCCGCTCGGGGCTCAACTGGCGTCAGGTCGCACCATGCCGTCCATATTTGCGGCGGGGGCCGGTCGGCAGCTGGAACGCCGGGTCTATTTTGCAGGCGCAGGGCTGTGTCGATTCGGGGGACGAGCAGCTATTTTACTTTTCCGGCGGTACGGCGGGAAACTGTCCGGTCGGCAATATCGTTTCTCCCGGATATGTCCGGATTCCGCGTCATCGTTTCGGGTTTGCCGGGCTCAAGGTCGGATGGGATATCGGCTTTCGCGGAGTGCGTCAAGGCCATTTGCGGACTCGGACGCTGCACCGGACGGCGCCGCATGAAAGACTCTTTCTGAATTGCGGTAATTTTGTCAAAAACGGCCAAATCCGTGCCGCGTTGACCGATGAAACCGGTCATATTCTGCCGGGTTTCAGCCTGGCACAGTCCATTCCGGTGCGTCAGGACGGGCTGGCCGTCCCCTTGTGCTGGCAGCGGCAGTCCGGCATGCTTCCCGACAATTTTCAGCTCCTGCTGGCCCTGGAGGGCGGAACCTTTCGGAATGAATCGCCGCGGCTCTATGCGATCATGTTGAACCCATTGTCATAAAATGGCATTGCGAGGCTGCAATCTCTGGTTTGCCGAAGACAGTATGATATACTCCGGAGAACCGGCGATTATCCGAATAGTTCAAGGCTGTGATTTTTGTGCAAACAACGGTACTGACCGACCGGTTCGGGTGCCGATGGCAGCGTAGAAGAAATTTTCAGGCGTTTTGCGTTCCACGTCAGTAGCGCGGACAAAAGCAAAGCCGCAAAGGAGTCTCAAGGGCCCCTTTGCGGCTTTTTGAACTTTAGCGGGCCGCGGGGGGCCCTGACCGGGAGATAAAAAAACCGTCTTCCAGGAGAAGATGGTTGATTTCGAGATTGGTAGCGGGTGCCGGGATCGAACCAGCGACACGCGGATTATGATTCCGCTGCTCTACCGACTGAGCTAACCCGCCAACTGGTGACAGTCCCAATAATATAATCCGGAAATCCCCGGTTTCAAGCAACGGCCTGAAAAAAATCGGGATTTATTCAGGGTAGGCGCTCAGTTTCCGGCTCCAGCGGCGCAATTCCCGGTTGCGCTGGCGATGGTCGGGCAGATAACCGCCCAGCACCCGATAAAAAGCGGCGGAGTGGTTCATCTCGGAACGGTGGGCGAGTTCGTGCAGAATCACCAGGTCGATCAGCGGCTCGGGATACATCGCCAGATGCCAGGAAAAATTGAGGTCGCCTCCCGCATTGCAGGAACCGAAGCGTTTCCGGGCGCCGTTGATCGTGATTGCGCCGTAATCGATGCCGAATTGGCGGCCGAACTGCTCGAGCTTGCCCGCGATGATGCGTCGCGCCTGCCGCCGGTAAAATGCTTCCAGCGCACGCTGGATGACCGCCGGTTCCCGCCCCGGTGTCAGCAGCAATCCGGCTTCGTAGCGAATCAGCATCGACCCATAAGGCGCTTCACGCCAGATCAGCGTGACCGGCTCGCCGCGGTAAAAGAAAATATTGCCCGGCGTAAAATCGAACCGGTGGACGGTTGCGGGCGGATGATTGCGCAGCTGCGCGAGTTTGCGCTCAAGCCACGGTCCCAGCCGCAGCCAGGCGCGTTCCAGTGTTTCCGCTCCCGCGGCGGTCGGTACGCGCAGTTCCACCGCGCCCGACGGTTCCACGATGACGGCGATGTGACGCCGTCGGGTCGAGCGTCGAAGCGGGTGCCCATGAAACAGTTCAAGGCTGTCGGATGCGGCTTGGATTGACTTTTTTGAACTCAAAAATGCGAATTCCGATTGAAATGACGGACAAGTGACGGGAAAATGACGGACCGCTGTTATTTAAATTGCGGCATTGCCGGGCATTTTGCAAGCTGAACGGCTGAAAAAAAACATAAAAAAACTTGAATCCCGGTTCGAAAAAAGCGGGCTCCGGATTATATTACATTGAATCTTTTTGAACTAGGGTAAGGATCACGGGACGACATGAAACGATTGCGACAGATTCTGATTCCGGCGGTGATTCTGGCCGCGGTGGCCGGCGTCTGGTGCGTGCTGCCGGTGCGCGCTTCCGACTTGAGCGAGACCGGCAAGCTCGACCTGGTCGGGAAGCTGACATCGAAGATATTGAGCAACAATCACTTTCGCAAACAGGTTCAGGATGCGGCGCTGTCATCCCGGATTTTCGACGAATACATCAAGTTGATCGATCCTTCCAAAACCTTTTTCACCAGGGCCGATATCGCCGGGTTTGAAAAAGATCGTTTTCATCTGCTGGCCCAGCTCAACAACGGGACGCTGACGGTTATTTACACGATTTACGACCGCTTTCTTGAACGGCTGGCCGAATATCGCACCTATGCCGACAAGATGCTCGGCGACGGCTTCGATTTCACGGCCGACGAGTCTTACTGCCCGGACCGCAAAGACGCCGATTTCTGCGCCGACGATGCGGCGCTGCATGAATTGTGGCGGCAAAAGCTCAAGAACGATTTGCTTTATTTCCGCCTGATGCAGAAGGTGATGAGCGAACAGTCGGCGACCGATGCGGAAGTTGCCGTCGAGATGAAGAAGCGCTGGAACCTCAAAACTCCCGAGGAGAAGGTGCGCACCCGGCTGCATGATGTCTACAACCTCTCCGCCCAGGTCGACAAAATGGACGTGCTGGGCATCTTCCTGACCGCGATGGCGCAGGTCTATGGGCCGCACTCGCGTTATTCAACGCCGAAGCAGGAGGAGGATTTCGATATTCAGTTCAAGCTGGAGCTGAGCGGTATCGGTGCGACGCTGACCAGTGAGGACGGCTATACCAAGGTGGTGGAACTGGTGCCCAACGGGCCCGCCGCCAAGGATGGGCGGCTCAAGCCCGAAGACCGCATCATCGCGGTGGCCCAGGAAGGCGGCGAGCCGGTGGATGTGATCGATATGACCGTCACCAATGTGGTCAAACTGGTCCGCGGCACCGCCGGCAGCAAGGTGACCCTGACCGTATTGCCCGCCGACAAGGGGGCGTCGGCGCTGCCGGAGGATATCACCATCGTCCGCGGCAAGGTTGAGTTGACCGAAAACGCCGCCAAGGGCAAGGTGGAATCGGTCACGGCTCCCGACGGCAGCACCCGCCGCATCGGGGTGGTGACGCTGAACAATTTTTACATGGATTTCGACGGCGCCATGAAGGGGCTGCCCGATTATCGCAGCTGCACCCGCGACATCCGCAAGATTCTCGAGGAATTCAACCGACAGAAGGTTGACGCCGTGATCCTCGATTTGCGCGCCAATTCCGGCGGCAGCCTGATGGAGGCGATCAGCCTGAGCGGCCTGTTCATCAAGGAGGGTCCCGTCGTCCAGATGATGGATGCGAACCGCCGCCTCGAAGTTCAGTACGATCCGGATGCGGACATCGCTTATGCCGGTCCGCTGGTGGTCCTGACCAGCAAATTTTCCGCTTCATCGGCCGAAATTCTGGCCGGGGCGATCAAGGATTATCATCGCGGCATTCTGATGGGGGATTCGCGCACCTATGGCAAGGGCACCGTGCTGGGGGTGATGAACCTGACCAAGATGCTCGGTTGGGCCAACCGTAAATTTGAAGCCGGGACGGTGACGTATGAAACCGCGGTGTTCTATCGGATCAATGGAGAGTCCAATCAGCAGCGCGGCATTCCCGCGGATATCGTCCTGCCGAGTTTCACCGAAGAGATGGAGGTGGGGGAAATGTTCAACCCGAACCATCTGCCGTGGGACAAGGCCGCTCCGGTCGCCCGGCCGGAAAAGCCGCTGGCGGCCGATGTCGGTTATGCCGAAATCACGCCGGATGTTGTGAATACGTTGAAGAATCACTCGAAGGAGCGTTTCACCACTCAGCCGGAATTGAAAAAACTGCGCGAAGAGATTCAGCGGTTCAAGGCCATGCGCGACCGCAAGGCGGTTTCGCTCAATGAATCCCGGCGGCTGAAGGAATATTACGATGAAAAAGCGGCCGCCGACCGGGCGGATGCTTTGCTGGATGCCGTCGACGGTCAGGCGGGCGCGAAGAATGATGACCTGCTGCTGCACGAAGCGCTGACCGTTACTGCCGAGTATGCGTCGATTCTCGAGGGAAAGAATCGCAGTTATGCCGGAAAATGAAGGTTCGGCCGAAGATCGGGAAC
Source organism: Victivallaceae bacterium (assembly GCA_036677805.1). Lineage (GTDB taxonomy): Bacteria > Verrucomicrobiota > Lentisphaeria > Victivallales > Victivallaceae > SIG78. The sequence goes on from JAVBVS010000004.1 coordinate 169,285, forward strand.
TGAATCCGTCGCTGCCCGCGGCGGGGCGGTTGTGGTTCGAGTGGTGGACCTTGGCGGTGTTTCTGCTGATGTATTTTCTGCTGCCGGGAATTCTGGCGGCGGCGGCGTGGCGCGGCTGGATCGCCCGCGGGGTCTGGCCGTGGGGGGCGATTCCGCTTCAGGCTGCCGGATTGGCGCTGCTGCTGTGGAGCGCGCGCGGAATGCTCGGTTCATGGCCGATGGTGTGGCGGGCCGCGGGGCTGGTGCGTTGGCGGTGGGTTTGGCTGGGGCAGGGAATCGGGTTGTCCGCGGGCATTGCGCTTCTGGCCGGGGCGGTGACGCTTGGCTGGCGGGTGGCGATGCACCGTCTGGGGGGGGATTTCGAACTGCCCGGAACATTGCGGTTTTTCAAGGAGGGCAGCAACTCGCAGATTGCGGCGTTTGCGCTGATGGCGATCGGGCTGGCGCCGGTTTTCGAAGAGCTGGCGTTCCGGAATGCGCTGTTCGGTCTGTTGCGCCGGGTGACCGGATTCTGGCCGGCGGCGCTGGCGACGGGCGGATTGTTTGCCTTGAGCCACGGCTCGGGGTTGCAGTTTCCGGGGCTGGTGGTGATGGCGGTGTGCTGGCAATGGGTCAACCGCCGGAGCGGTTCGCTCTGGAGTTCGATTCTGCTGCACTTTTTCAACAATTTTTTTGCGGTGGCGATTTTGTGGGTGGCGGTTTATTTCAAAATTGCGGTTTTCGAGTGAGTCCGACGGAGAACGGAAACAATGTTCAAGCAACGCAATATTATTACGGCAATTGAGATCGGCACTTCCAAAATCTGTGTGCTGGTCGGAGAGTGTTCCGGCGACACTTTGGCGGTGATCGGCCGGGGCGAGGTCGACAGCGACGGCGCGGTGGTCAAGGGCGAAATCGCGGCCATGGACCTGGCGCTGGAAAAATTGATCGACGCCCTCGATCAGGCCGACGACGAGAGCGGGCGCGAGATCAACAACAGCGCATTGTTCGTGGTCGCGGTCACCGGTTGCGCGATCGATTCGTTTCAGGGGGTCGGCACCGCTTTCGTACAGAATGAGGAGCAGCGCATCGGCATCGAAGAAGTCACCGAAGCGCTGCGCAATGCTCAGATCAAACCGCTGCCGGTGGACCAGAAGAAAATCTGCCTTTTCGATGCCTATTACATGATCGACGGGGCGCGCCGGGTGCGCAATCCGCTCGATCAGCGCGCGCACAAGCTCGAAGCCTATTCCCATGTGATTCACGGCGACAGCAACCGGCTGGAAAATTTCCGGGCGATTCTGTCCGATGCCGGACTGGAGGGGGAGCCGGAGATGGTTTTCAGCTCGATGGCCGACGCGCTCGGCATTCTGACCGCCGACGAGCGTGAAAATGGCGTACTGCTGGTGGACCTCGGCGCCGGAACCACGGAATACGCGGTTGTCTACAATGAGGGCGTTTTGGCCTCCGGCGTTTTCGCGTTGGGGTTCGAGCATGTGGCCAACGATCTGGCGATCGGCTTGAACCTGCCGATTGCCAACTGCCGCAAAATGCTGGTCGATAAAACGATCGAACAGATGATCCGGGAAAACCGGCCTTTCTGCGAATGCCGGACCAATTCCGGCAGCATGCGCCGGATTCCGGTGGAATCCTTTCAGAAGATCATTGATGCCCGGTTGCGCGAAATTTTCGAATTGATCTATCACAAACTCATGCGGGAATCCTTCTGGCGCAACCTGGCCGCCGGCGGCGTTCTGACCGGCGGCGGCGCGCTCTATTTCCAGGCCCGCGACATTTTTCACCAGGTATGCGATCTGCCGTCGCGCATCGGCGTGCCCTACGACCTCAGCGGCGCATTGACCGATCTCGGCGATCCGCGGCACAGTACGGTCTGGGGCGCGCTGCGCTACGGTTGCGAGCGGCTGCGCCAGATGGAGAGCATTCGCCGCGGCGGTGCGCGCGGCGCGGTGCTCAACACCATCGCCGAGTTCGGCGACGTGGTATCGCGCAAGTTGAAATCATGGCGCAGAAGCGTTAAGTTCTGAGGGACGGCATGGAAGACAAGGGAAAAGTTCTGGTTTTGGGACTGGGCGGCGCCGGAGTGCGGATCGTGTCGGCGTTGAATCGGCTGCCGGAAGCCCGGCCGTTGACGATTTACGCACTGGATACGGACAAGGCGGCGCTGGAACGGGCGGTCGATCTGGAGGCGTCGCGGCGCATTCTCGGTGACGAACAGTGGCTTTCCGGGCTGGGCGCCGGCGGCGACGTGATGAAGGGGCAGCGTGCGCTGTCGCGGGAAAGCGGCCGTTTGCGCGAACTGCTGAACGATGCCCGGTTGCTGGTGGTGACCGGCGGGCTGGGCGGCGGTACGGCGACCGGCGGCGCCGGGGTGATTGCCCGGCTGGCGCATACGATGAACGTGCCGGTGGTGTTTGTTTTCGAGTTGCCGTTCGCGTTCGAAGGCCACGGGCGGCGCAAGGCCGCCGAAGACGGCATGCGGGAGCTGCTGGCGCTGGCCGATGCGGTGCTGGGACTGCCCAACGACCTGTTGTTTTCGGTGTTGCCGGCGGAAACCGCGTTTGTCGACGCTTTTCGGATGGCCGATGTGGAGTTGGCCCGGGTGATTGCAGGGGTGGTCGATATTCTGACCCCGGGCAATCTGCTGGCGGCGGATCTCGGCGATTTGAGCGCCATCCTGAAGAACCGCAAAAGTTATGCCGCGGTCGGCGTCGGCGTCGGCGCGTCGGAAACTCCGGGCGAAGCCTGCCGTGTGGCGTTGGCCACGCTGGCCGATTCGCCGTTTCTGGGCGGTGCGGCCAAGCTTCGGGAAGCCGATGCGGTGCTGCTCAATCTGACCGGGGGGCCGGAACTGACGCTTTCGGAAGTCCGGCGCGCCCTGGAGACGGTCGGTACGCTGCCCGGGACGACGGCCCGGGTGCTGGTGGGGGCCAACGTGCGCGAAGATTGCCGCCATCAGGTGCGGCTGACTGCCATCGCGGTCAAATTCGATGAGCGCGACGCGGTGGAAAAACAGCTGGCCGAAGCTGCCAGGCCGGTCCGGCGCAAACGTTCCCGAGCCGCGGCCGCGGGCGGCGATCTGCCGATTCAGCCTTCGCTGCCGCTGACGATTTCGACCAGCGGCATTTTCGAAGGGACGACCGAAACGGTGATCGACGGCGTGAATTTCGATATCCCGACTTTTCACCGCAAGCAGATTGCGGTCGATACCGGAGAGTGATTGTGCCGGTCGGGCCGCCGGAGCTGCCGGGCAAAAAATACGTGATCCGGCCTTAATTTACGACGCGGAACTCCCGATTTTCCGGGGGCGGGCGGGTTTTTTTGAAAAATTTTCGCTCATCCCCTTGACAATCAGGTTTTTTTTTGGTAAACTTATACAAGTTGAGAAATTCACTAACTCCCTATTTGCAGTAAGAATTTGACGACTTTCATGACATTCTCACCATAGAGTGACGGCGTCGGCATCCGGATCAAGGCTGTCGGCGACTTTCCCAAGCGCTTTCGCTCTTCTGTTCCGACTGTTTTAATGTGATGCGTTTCTTCCACATGTTCGGCAATGTAGGCGACGGCTCAATAAGCAACCGATTAACCAAGCAACCGGAAGAAACGCAAAAATCAATATCCCGTAGTCGAGCAGTCGAGAAAGCGGGGAAAGGCAAAAGATGAATATTTACGTGGGAAACCTGCCGTACAGCACGACCAGAGAAGATCTGGAAGCTCTTTTCGGTGAATTCGGCGCGGTCGAATCGGCGCGCGTGGTGATGGATCGCGAATCCGGCCGCAGCAAGGGCTTCGGCTTCGTCGAAATGGATGCTTCGGCCGGCAAACAGGCGATCGAAAGCCTGAACGGCAGTGAAATCGGCGGCCGCAAGGCGGTGGTCAATGAAGCGCGTCCGCGGGAAGAACGTCCTCGCGAAGGCGGCTTCCGGCGCGAAGGCGGTTTCAACCGCTAAGGCAGACAGTTTCCGCTTGCAGGCGGGCGGTCCGAGAGTGGGCCGCCCGCTTTTTTCTGTAAAAAACAGAGCTTGGCGAGCTTCCCGGGTTGCATTTTGCCGCTTGCGGCATTATGCTAAGGACAGTCGGTCCGCTCTCCGGTCGCCGGAGCAGCGGAAAATTATTTTCAAGACCATGATTATCGAAGGAGAAAAAACATGGCGGAGTTGAAAGAAATTTATGCGGACGGCATCGGCCAGATTCATTTTGCCGGCGGGATGGTGCGTTACGATTTCGTAACCATGCAGCCGCGCGAAAACGCCGAGCCGGAAGTCAAGGCGAACCTCCGGATCGTGATGCCGCCGCAAGGCTTTCTGAATGCGTTCAATTCGATGCAGCAGCTGATCGACAAACTGCTCGAAGCCGGGGTGCTCCAGAAGAATGCGACGGCCAAGGGGCCGGCGGGCAAGTAAGCGCTGTGACCGGGTTGTAACCGTCGGGAGTTCTCCGGAATGCTGACCCATACGATGGTCAATGCTCTCCTCCATGGCCGGGATTCGGAATATCGGATCGCCGGAGAGGCGTGTTGTTGTCTGTCGTTGCCGGGGTTGGCGTTGTTTCATGCCGGGGAGCGCCGGATGTTTCTGCCGCCGGAGCGCTGCGACGCGGGTTGCTGTTTTTCGATTTCCGGAGGCGGCGACTGGACGGTGTATGGGTTTGCCCTCGGGGCGGCGAAGATTTTCAAGACATGCATTTCGGTCATTGCCGGTGTGGTGGAGCGCTTTGTCCGGTTCCGCAAATTCTGGGACAGGGAGATTCGCCGGAGGCCTGGCCGCCGGGATGCGCGCAAGATTTTCTGCCTTCGACTATGAGCGGACAATAGTCGATCCGGCGCAAGAGGATACGGTACAGCTTCGGGAATGATTCCGGCGTTGTACCGTGTTTTTATCGGCCCGGAAGAGTTGGATCGGGAAGGATGGGAGCGGAGTGATGGACCGGCCTGTGTTGTGCGGTGAACAATTGTGCTTCAGCTATGGCGAACGCCGAATTTTCCAGGAAGTTTCCCTGGCGGTCAGGCGGGGCGAGCTGACGATGATGCTGGGCCCGAACGGCTCGGGGAAAACGACGCTGCTGCGATTGCTGAGCGGTTTTCTGAGTCCGGATTCCGGCCAAATCATGCTGGCCGGGCGGAATTTGACGCAGTACGGCGCCCGGGCGCGCGCCGCCATGCTCGGCGTGGTGCCTCAGACGCCGCCGCCGGCGCTCGACTTTACGGTACGCGATCTGGTGATGCTCGGGTGCCATGCCAAGCTGCCGCAGTTGAGTCCGCCGTCGCCGGAGGACCGGCAGCGGGTGGATGAGGCCATGGCGGCGCTCGATCTGACGGCGTTGGCCGACCGCCCCGCCAACCGGCTGTCGGGCGGTGAACGGCAACGGGTGATGCTCGCCGGAGCGCTGGCGCTGGCGCCGGAGGCGTTGTTGCTGGACGAACCGACTTCGGCGCTGGACCCGCACCACCGGCTGCTGGTGATGCGCCTGCTCAAGGATTATGCCCGCGATCACGCGGTGCTGATGATCACTCATGATTTCGAATTGGCCGGAGTTTTTGCGGAGCAGCTGCTGCTGGTGGACGGCACCGGATGTCTGGAGGCGGGGCCGCCGGAACTGCTGCTGACCGCCGCCACGCTGACCCGGATTTATCATACCCCGGCCGAAGTGCTGCTGCGGGAAGGCCGCCGCCGGATTTTCTGGACCTGACGTCCGGCGGCGCTTTTTTTGCGATTGCGGTTTGAAGATTGCGGCAAGCCGGGTTATATTTCTCAAATACCGGATTTGCAATGGGACGGAATCAATCATGGATAGGATCGGCGATTATCTGGAAATTCACGAATTGAACGTTTCCGCCGCTCCGGCCCCAACCCGGGAACGGCCGGACCGCGCGGTGATCCGTGGATTCCTCCGGGCCCGGACCAGCATGAGGGTGCTCTACATCGCCTCGCTGGAACTCGACGGCATGGAGATGGTCGAGGCGTTCCGGCTGAATTTCGCACCGGAGGGCGATGGGGTGGAGCTGCCCGATATTTTCGTCATCAATCCGATTCGCAGCGAAGAACCCGGTCACGGCGATTATACGGTGGTGCTTAAGATCTACGCCTCCGGCGGCCGGGTGCATGAATTTTCCCGAAAAATCAAATTCTGAGGACCAATCACCATCCGGGGGGATGAGCCGTTGGCCATGATGCAACAACAGGATCCCAGACAATACTTCTGTCGCCGGCGCTTGCGCAGCGTCGGTCCGTTTTCGCGCCGTGAACTGCTGGCGCTGCTGGTGGCCGGACAGATCGACGCCTCGACCCTGATCCGCAAAACCGGAGAAAGCGTGTTGCGCCCGCTGGCCATGAGTGAAGCGGCAGAGTTGATTCCGGCGACCGGACAGGTCTGGAGCCGGTGGGCGACGCCGTGGCGGTTGTGGCGGACGGTGCTGGGGTGGCCGCTGCTGGCCGGGATGATGCTCCGTCTCCATGCGGTCGGTCATTTTCCTCCGGTCTGGGGACCGCATCTGGCGTTGCTGGCGGCTTCCGGCGGGCTGATCTGGTGGCTTTATCGGTTGTGGCGCATGGCGCTTGGCGACGCCCGGCCCCAGCGGGCATTGATTCATGCGTTGCCGCTGTCGATTCCATTGATCGGATGGTTCTGGGTCTGGGTGGGGTATTTCGGTCTCGGACGCTATCTCAAGGTGTCGGCGCGGCGCCGGAAACTGGCGGCGATATCGCTGCAACCGCTTTTTCTGGCGGCGATTTTTCTTTATTATCTGGCGGTGGTCGGAATTTTCGGGCGGTGGGTTTTGCCCGGGTTTCAGAACCTTCCGGCGATCTATGAGGTGGTTTTCCTGACCATGGCCTGGTATGTGGTGACGATGATCTCGCTGATTGCCGCCGATTTACTGGTCATGCGGCTGTTGCGGGCACGGGTGGAAAAGATGATCGGAAGTCTGCTCGGCATCGCCTGTCCGGCGGATTACTCGACGCTGTTTCGGGCGGAGGCGCTGCTGCGGGTGCGGTTGCGCAAATCGACGCAGATGATTGCACTGCTGATTTTCGCCGCCGCGGTCATTCCTCAGATCCGGCTGGATTATTGTGAAATCGCACAGATCTACACCTGTGATTTCCTGAATGCGCTGCCGTCGCCGCCGACGGTGTCTTCGGAGGTTTACCGCATCGCCGCCGTCCGCACTTGTGCGGCGGAGGCTGAATTTGAACGGGCGCAGCGGGAGCACGATGTCAAGGGCGGCGCGGAGGCGCTGCTGCAGCTGGCCGGCGCCATGCGGTTTTCGCTGGAGGAGTATCAATCGCCGGTGCCGCTGTTTGTACTGCAATACGGGCGTTCGCTGCTGCGGGATGGGGTGGGTCTGCTGGAGTTGCCGGATGTGACCGAGACCGATCTCCGGCTGTTGTTGCGCCGGGTTCGCTATGAAGAGCATATGGTTCGGCGGACGGCGCTTGATGCCGTGCACCGGTATGCGCGCGCGACTTTGACCGTGCTGCCCGCCGAGCGGCCGTTTGCGGTCAGCGCCGCCATGGAAACCGCAATGATTCTGCCGGAATATGTCTGGCGCGACTGGCATGAAATCCTGCCTCAACTGGAACTGCCGACAACCGCGGAGGCCCGCAGCGGCGCGGCCTTGCGGCAGCCGCATTCGCGGTTGGCGGCGCTGCGTTTTTTCCTCCGGGTCAACAGTGTGCTGCTCAACCTTCGAATGCTGCAAAGCGCAATCGCCATCCGGCTTTACGAGCGCGAATGCGGCCGCATGCCGGACGATCTCCGGGAACTGGTGCCAACCTGGCTGGCGCAATGGCCGCGCAATCCTCTGACCGGGGAGCTGCTGCAATACCGCCGGGACCGGCCATCCGGGGCCGCCGGACCATTCCGGTTCCGGCTTTCCGCCGGAACCTGGCCCGGAGTGGACAAGATGCCTTACCGGGAATATCTGGCCCCGGAGATGACGGTTACGATTCCGCCGCCAAACCCTTGAGGCGGTCGTACAGCCGCGATGCCATGCGCGCCATGCCCCCGGCATTGGGATGGACCCCGTCGGCGAAATAGCGCACATCGTTTTCCAGCAGCGCCGCGCCGTCGACGACCTCGACTGCCGGAAAAATTTGCGCGCATTCCGTCAGCGTCCGGCGGTAGTGCTCCAGAGTGAATTCCGCCGGATGGTTCTGTGGTTGCGCCGGCCAGGGGATGGGGGTGAAGAGCCGGACTTTGGCTCCCGGGCGCGAGGTCAGCAGCCTCAGGCATGCGATGGTCTGCTCCCGGAATGTCGGCAGCGGCGTCCGGCAGGCCGAGTCGTTGACGCCATAGGCCAGAATCGCGGTATCCCAGCGGTAATTCAGGGCGTGCCGGGTCGGTTCGGCGAGCATGCGCATGCCGCCCACGGATAAATTGACGCTGTCGCGCCCGAGCTTCCGGGCCAGCTGGACGGCGTAGGTTTCGCCGGGCGCGACCGCTTCCATGCCCTGGGTAATGGAGTCGCCGATGAACACGATCGGCGCTTCCGGGTAAATCACCGGCTCCAGCACCGCGTCATCGTCAAGCTCCATGGATTCAAGGAAGCTCTCCACCTCGTAAGGAAAATGGACCGCCGTCGTGCGCACTCCGGCCCCCGGCAGATCGACGGCGAATTCAAACACATCGCGCGGCGTCGGCGAAGCCATTCGCGCCGCCAGACGGCCGTCGCAGACGACGTCGAAACCGAAGAAATCCCGGCTGCGGACGCCGAGGTTGAAACGCATGGCGAGTTTGCGCGCCGCGGTGCGGAATTCAAGGCTCACCCCGGCGCCGCCCACGGCGCGGAAATACCACATCTCGCTCTGGCGGCGGTAAAATTCGCGCAATTCCGGCGTCATTCGCGCCGCGTGCAATCCTCCGTCCGCGGATTCCAAAGCGGCGATGCCGTGAAAAAATTCCGGGCGTCCGTGCAAGTCGATCGATCGCATGAAATTCAATCCTCTTTTTTAAGTACCAGCGCGGTTCGTGTCGGCAGATAAAGCCTGACCTGATGGCGCAGTTGCCCCTGGGCCGCGACCGGTGCGGTGAAGTAGATTTGTCCGGGCGCCACCCGGTTTTCGCCGCCGAAGTTTGCGGCGTCGCTGTCGAGTTCGAGGCGGTAGCGTCCCGGCATCACCTCGACGCCGTAATCGGCGTAGGAGTTGACCGGATGGAAATTGAAGAAAAACCAGAGATTGCCGCGCTCGAAAGCCAGAATCTTGTCGCCGTCGTCGATTTTGAGCTTGCGCACTTCGCTGTCCCAGAGCGCGGCGCGGCAGAGCAGCCCCAGAAAATTCCGGTCGAACTCCCCGAGCGCGTGATAGAAAAGGCCGGGGTCGTCCGCCAGATGCCACTGCCGCCGGGCGTATTTGAGGCTCCACTGATTGCCCTCGCGGGGGAAATCGATCCATTCGGGATGGCCGAATTCATTGCCCATGAAGTTGAGGTAGCCGAAACTGCCGGTGGCGGCGGTGATCAGCCGGGCCATTTTGTGCAGCGCCACCGCGCGGCGCACCGCGTCGCTGGTGTCGCAGAGGCGCATTTTGTCGTAAATGTCGCGGCCGGCCAGCCGGAAAATCGCAGTCTGTCCGCCGACGATCGCCTGATCGTGGCACTCGACATAACTGATGGTGCATTCGTCGCGCCGCCGGTTATTGAGTTCGTAGAACAATCCGCTCATGCTCCAATCCTCGTCGCGGCGGTCGAAGAGCTTGAACCAGTAGTCGGTGACGCCCATCGCGAGGCGATAGTCGAAGCCGGCGCCGCCCGCGGCCGGGTCGGCCGCCAGTCCCGGCATGCCGCTGACATCCTCGGCCACGGTGACGGCGTCGGGCCGGACTTCGTGAATCACCTGATTGGCCAGCCCCAGATAGGTGTAGGCCGCCTCATCGACGGCGGACGAAAAATAATCGCCGTAGCCGGTGAAGGCGTGATTGAGCCCGTGGTGGCGGTAGAGCATGCTGGTGACGCCGTCGAAGCGGAAGCCGTCGACATGGTATTCGTCGAGCCAGAAGCGGCAGTTGGAGAGCAGGAACTTGAGCACTTCCGGCTTTTCGTAATTGAAGCAGAATGAATCCCAGGCGCGGTGCTCGCCGCGTTCGCCGGGATAAAAATATTGCTCGCGGGTGCCGTCGAAACGGCCGAGACCCTCGACCTCGTTGCGCACCGCGTGGGAGTGAATCAGATCCATGATCACCCGCAACCCCATACCGTGGGCGGTGTCGATCAGCCGCTTGAACTGGTCCGGAGTACCGAAGCGCGAACTGACCGAGAAAAAATTGGCCACATGGTAGCCGAAACTTCCGTAGTAAGGATGGCTCATGACCGCCATCAGCTGGATGGTGTTGTAGCCCGCCCGGTGAATCCGGGGCAGGACATGATCGGTGAATTCGTCGAAACTGCCGATCTTTTCGGCCTCCTGCGCCATGCCGACGTGCGCTTCATAGATCAGCGCCGCGCCCGGCCGCGCCGGAATCGGATGGCGGAAGCGGTAGGGTTCCGCCGGATCGTAGACCATGGCCGAAAAAATATTGGTCGCCGGGTCCTGAGTGACGCAACGCGCATAAGCGGGCAGTCGCCTGCCCATGCCGCCCGGCCAGAAAAGGTGCAGACAGTAGTGCATGCCGTGGCTGAGTTTCCCCGGCGCAAAGCGCTTTTCCCAGATTCCGGCGGTGCCGGGCAGGCGCTCAAGTTCGTATTCTTCGAACTCCCGCCAGCCGGAAAAATCGCCGACCAGCACAATCCGGGTGGCGCCGGGCGCCCATTCGCGGAAAACCCAGCCGCCGGCCGCTTCGCGGTGAAGTCCGAAATATTCATGACCGCGTGCCGCTTCGGCCAGCGACGCGGTATCCGCAGTGAGCTTGCGGGCGGTCAGCACCCGGTGCATCAGGCGGCGCTCCAGCGTGCCGCGATAGGGCGTCAGGTATTCATCGGCGCTCAACGGGCGCAATCGTGTCCGGTTCATGCTCAATTCGGCCCCCTGTCGTTTTTTGCCGTCCTCACACGGCCTCGCGGCGGCGGATCAATCGCCGCAATGCGGTAATATAGTTCCGGATGCCATAAATTGCGAACCGGATTGGCGGCGAAACGGCAATCCGCCGCCGCGACTCGGGACGGTACCGCCATCAGGCCAGAGAAAGCGCATCCACATCCAGATAAAGTTCCACCCCCGGGAATTCCGGGCGTCCCAGCACCAGCTGCCTCAGGCCGCGGCGCAATGCGGTCAGCTTTTCGCCGCGGAAGGTCGCCACATAACGGTATTTGCCCTTGACCCGCGCCAGAGGAGCGGGCGCCGGTTCGACCACGGTGACGGTTTCGCCGCAGAGGAAGCGCACCCGTTCGACGATATGGGCGATGGCTTCGGCGGTGCGCATTTCATCCTCGCCCCGGGCGTAGAGTGCGATCAGATGGCCGAAGGGCGGATATTTCAGGATTTCCCGGACCGCGATGTCGTATTCGTAAAAGGCGGGAAAATCCTGCGCCACCGCGAACCGGATCACATCATGATACGGACTGAACGTCTGCACGATCACCTCGCCGGCCTTGCTGCCGCGCCCGGCCCGGCCCGCCACCTGCGTGAGAAGTTGAAAGGTGCGCTCCGCCGCGCGCACGTCGGGGATGTTCAAACCGGCGTCGGCGTTGATGATGCCGACCAGCGTCACATTCGGGAAATCCAGTCCCTTGGCGATCATCTGGGTGCCGATCAGGATGTCGGTTTCGCCGCGGCGGAAGCGTTCCAGCGTGATTTCATGCGCCCCTGCCTTGCGCATGCTGTCCGAATCCATCCGCGCGATCCGTGCCCCCGGAAACAGCCGCCGGGCAATGTCTTCGATCTTTTCGGTGCCGGTGCCCTTCATCCGGAACACCTCCGCGCCGCAGAGCGGGCAGCGCGGCGGCACCGGCGCGAGGCGTCCGCACAGTCCGCAGGAGAGCATGGCGCGCTCCCGGTGATAGAGGTAAGGTCTGGAACAGTCCGGGCATTCGGCCACCCAGGTGCAGTCGGCTTCGGGACAGCTCAATTCACGGGCGAAGCCGCGCCGGTTCAGGAACAGAATGATTTGTTCGCCGAGACGCAGCCGCTCGCGCACGGCGGCGATCAGTTCCGGCGTGAACAGCGGATTTTTGCGCTTGTCGTCGGGGTCGAGCCCTTTGGCCAGATGCAGATCGACCACATGGACCTCGGGCAGCAAGGAGTGTTCCGCGCGGCTGCTCAAAGTCCACAGCGCATATTTGCCGTGCAGCGCGTGATAGTAGCTCTCCAGCGACGGCGTGGCCGAGCCGAGCACCACCGCGGCCTGTTCGAGCTTGCCCCGCATCACCGCCACGTCCCGGGCGGAATAGCGCGGCGCTTCGGACTGTTTATAGGAGCTTTCATGCTCCTCGTCGACCACGATCAGACCGAGGTTGGCAAGCGGGGCGAACAGCGCCGAACGGGCGCCGACCACGATCCGGACCTCTCCATCCCGGACGCGGTTCCACTCCGCCAGCCGTTCGCCGTCGGAAAGGCGGCTGTGCATCACGCTCAGCGCGTCGCCGAAGCGCGCCCGGAAGCGGCGCACCGTTTGCGGCGTGAGCGAAATTTCCGGCACCAGCACGATGGCGGAGCGCCCCAGCTCCAGCGTGCGGGCGATGGCCTGGAGATAGACTTCGGTCTTGCCCGAACCGGTGATGCCGAAAAGGAGTCCGGCATGGGGCGATTTTCCGGGGTGATCGAGCAAAGTGAAGATGCCGTCCAGCGCCCGGCGCTGTTCCGGCGTCGGTTCGCGCGGCGTGTCGGGGACGACTTTGGCTTCGCGCGCTTTGCGGCGGAGTTCGACTTCGACTTCGGCGTGGCCGCTGACGGCGATCAGACCGGCTTTGAGCAGCGTTTGCAATATGGAAGGCGTGGCGTCGGTTTCGGTTTGAAGCTGTTCGAGCGAGCGTCCGGGAGCACGCAGCAGTTCCTGAAGGATGGCGATGCGTCTCGCGGCGATTTTTTTGCCGGCGTTGGCCTTGATGAAATTGTCGCAGCCGTCGGGATCGGCGACGGCGTAAAGTTTGTGCTGCCGGAGATGCTTGCGGGCGCGGCGCACCGCGCCGGGGAGCAGCGCCCGGATCGCCTGTTCCCGGGTGCAACAGTAGTAATCGGCCATCCAGCGGCCGAGTTCGAGCAGCGGTTCGGGAATCTGGGTGGAGTTGGCGCAGAGTCCGGCGATCGTCTTGAGCGCAATGCGGGGGTCTTCCGGCCGCGGCGCCAGCGCCAGCACGCAGCCGGATTTACGGGTGTGTCCGAAAGGCACCAGCACCCGCGAACCCGGCCGGACCTCGGCCGCCAGTTCGTCCGGCACCAGATAGTCGAAGCTCCGGTCGAGCGAGAGATCGACGATGACTTTGGCGATCAGCATGGGTGAAAACGATCCTTGCGCCGGAACCGCTCCGGCCGGAAACAAGACCAAAAGCGGGAAAGGAGGATGCCCTCCTTTCCTGCGGCGCATCGCTGCCGGCGGCAAAGCCGCAAAGCGGCGTCAGTCGGCGAGGGCGGCTTGCAGCGCCTGAACCAGCTTGTCCTTGGACTGGACGCCGTTGAAGGAGGCCTTGACTTCACCGTCCTTGAGCACGAAGAAGGCCGGAATGTTGCGCACGCCGAACTGGACGGCGAGATTTTTGGATTCCTCGATGCTGACTTTGCCGACTTTGGCGGCGTCGCCGATTTCGGCGGCCACTTTTTCCAGCACCGGAAGCATCATCCGGCAGGGGCCGCACCAGCTGGCCCAGAAATCGACCAGAACCACGCCTTTGCCCGCTTCCGCCGTGAAATTGCCATCGTTCCAAACTTGCACTTCCGCCATGACCGCACCGTCTCCTTTCCAAAAATCCCGGGTCTGCAATAGCAGTAAGATAGATCGGCAAACGCACTTTGTCAATCGCCGCAGCCCCGGCACAGCCGATTATTTTCCGGCATTTTTGTGGAAAAGCGGGGGGAACCGCGTTATATTAACCCGCGAACATCGATGAACCGGGACCGGGAGCGCAAAATGGAGAAAGAGCACATGACCGATTATTCCACCTATCAGAACCCGCTGACCGACCGCTACGCCAGCGCGGAAATGAGTTTCAACTGGTCGCCGCAGAAGAAACATTCGACCTGGCGGCGGCTCTGGCTGGCGCTGGCCGAAGCCGAGCAGGAACAGGGACTGGCGATCACCGACGAACAGCTCGGCCAGATGCGCGCCCATCTCGACGACATCGATTTCGAGGCCGCCGCCGCCAAGGAGGCCGAACTGCGCCACGACGTGATGAGCCATATTCATGTTTTCGGCGCGCTGTGTCCGGCGGCGATGCCGATCATCCACCTCGGCGCCACCAGCTGTTATGTGACCGACAATACCGAATTGATCCAGATGCGCGACGGCATGATCCTGATCCGCGGCAAGATGCTCAAACTCTTCGACAACCTGAGCCGTTTCGCGATGCAGTACAAGGATATGCCGACGCTGGGCTTCACCCACTACCAGCCGGCTCAGCTGACCACGGTCGGCAAGCGCTTTGCGCTCTATCTTCAGGATTTCCAGCTCGATTTCGAGCGGCTGGAGTCCGAGCTGGCCAATCTGCCCTTCCGCAGCGTGAAGGGCACCACCGGCACTCAGGCGAGCTTCCTCGAACTGTTCGACGGCGACCACGACAAGGTCAAGGCGCTGGAAAAGCGCGTGGCCGAAAAGATGGGCTTCGACCGGATCATCGCGGTATCCGGCCAGACCTACACTCGCAAGATCGATTATTTCGTGCTGGCACTGCTCGCGGGGATCGCCCAGAGCGCCTACAAGATGGCCGGCGACATCCGCTTGCTGGCCAATCTGCGCGAAATCGAGGAACCGTTCGGCAAAAAGCAGATCGGTTCGAGCGCGATGGCCTACAAGCGCAACCCGATGCGCAGCGAACGGGTCTGTTCGCTGGCGCGCTATGTGATGGATCTGCCGGTCAACGCCGCCCACACCCATGCGACGCAGTGGTTCGAGCGTACCTTGGACGATTCGGCCAACCGGCGGCTGATTCTGCCGGAAGCCTTCCTCGGCATCGATGTGATTCTGTCGCTTCTGGTCAATATCACCGACGGGCTTCAGGTGTGGCCGGAGGTGATCGCCCACCGGGTCGCTTTCGAGCTGCCCTTCATGGCTACCGAAAACATCCTGATGGAGGCGGTCAAATCCGGTGGCAACCGGCAGGAGCTGCATGAGGCCATCCGGGTGCATTCGATGGAGGCGGCGCGCCGGATCAAAACCGAAGGCGCGGACAACGACCTGCTCGGCCGGATCAAGGCCGACCCGGCTTTCGCGGCGATCGCCGGCCGCATCGACGATCTGGTCGATCCGGTCAAATTCGTGGGCCGCGCGCCGCAGCAGACCGAGGAATATATCCGCGAACACATCGCGCCGATCCTCGCGCTGTACGACTATGAACTTTCCGGCGCCAGCGTCGATTCGGTGAACGTGTGACGTCCGATCGGTCAGCGGCCGCCACGGAAGTTTCCCGGACGGAGCGGCGGCATCTGGCTGCGCACCGCGCCGCCTGGGTCTGGGGCGGTATGCTGGTGCTGGCGGTGCTGATTTTCTGCGTTCTTTACGGAATTCTCGCGGTCCGGCGCGAAAGCAGCTGGGTTCGGGAAATCCGTGCGGCGGTGGCCGCCGCCGACGCGCCGCGGGCGGCTTTGCTGCTGCGCCGCTGCCGCGAAGAGTCGCCGCGACTGGCGGCCACGCCGGCCTTGGCGGCGCTGGAGGCGCAGACGCTGGCGCTTCAGGAGCAATCCGCGCGCCGGGCCGCGCAATTTTCCGCCCGGGTCGCGGCGTTGAGCGCCATGCTCGACGACGGCGGCTGGCGCGACCGTGCCATGGCGCTGGAGTTTGCCGAAGCCGCGAAAATCGCCCCCGGCGAGCCGGCGCTGGAGGAACTTCAGCAGCTGAAGCTGCGCTACGAGGCATTATGCCGCAAGCAGGCGGCCGAAGCCGCGCTGGCCGGAGCGCGGCAGGTCGGCGAGCTGCGCCAACTCCATCGCCAGCTCGAAGCCGCCCGCCGCGCCGGGGATTGGCCGGCTTATGACCGTCTGGCGGCCCGAAGTTCCGATCTGCTGGCCGCGCTCAAGCCGGACGCCGCCGCAATGCCCGAGCTGGCCGGGGCGGTACGCGAAGTGGAAACGGCACTGTTGCGCGAGACGGAAGCCGCTGCCGTTGTGCGGCGGGAAGCAAGCCGGCGGCGAAGCGAATTCCTGAAGGTCCCGGCCGGTCCCGACGCCGGCGCGATCGTCCGGAACGCCCGCAAATTTCTGGAACGTTATCCCGATACCCCGGAGAGCATGCTGCTGCAGCAACTGCTTGACGAGTTGAAGCAGACCGAAATTTCCCGGCGCGATGAAATCGAAGGCGAACTGGCGCGGATGAATGCCCGCGCTCAGGCGGCGCTGGGCCGGTTCCGGCTCGAACTTTTAAAACTGGATGCCGCCTGGAATGCGGAACCGTTCTATCAACTGACCGTCCGTCGCGGCGACCGGGACGAGAGTTTCTACACTCCGGACAAAGCGGCTTTCACTGCGCCGGACGCGTCCGGCCGGGCCCGGATAGCCTTCATCGACCGGGAGCGGCGGAAAATCGCGGCGGCATTTCTCGAAAACGGCGACGGAGAATTGACCGTGGACGCCGCATCCGCGGCGCCGGTGACCTTGATGGTTCCCGATGCGCCCCGCAATTATCTGGTTCGCGCCCGCTATCAGGCGGCGCTGACGGCGATGCGGCGCAAGGTCGAGGCGATGACGTTTCCGGAGTTTCCCGCCTTTCTGGGCAACCTTGCGGTGTTGACGGAAAAGTCCGACGGCGAGTATCCGGCCATGCTGCGCGAACAGTTGGCGGCGGCGGTCCGGCAAGCGGCTTCGCTGCTGGAACCCGGCTGCGATCCGGCCGCCGGTCCGACTGCCGGGGAGTTCCATCGTTTCCGGCGCGATTTCCTGGCCGAATGCGCCCAGAATACGCCGGTTTTTGTTGGCGTATGGCATCATCCGGCCGATGCGGAAGGAGAATTTTTCCCGGTCAATCTCGCCTATTGCCGGGGGGCGGCCTGGATTCCTAAAGGGGAAACGAAATTCGAATCGGTCGGCGAACTGCGCGGTCTCCGGCTGCTGCCGGAGCCGGGTGCGCCCGCCGGGCTCCACGCGGTGTTTTCGCCCGCCGGGGAGTTGGCGCTCAAAGAGCGTCGGGACGACTGGCTGATTCGCGCCCGGCAGATCGGGTTGACCCGGCTGCCCTGGCCGGCATTCTGGCCGGAGGCCGGACGCTGAGTATTTTCGGACCGGGCGGGGCCCGGTGTCGCGGATTTTGGCGTAAAAACTTGCCGAACCGCGAATTCGTGCTATATTAACCGGAATTTGCGGTGGATGTTGCTGCGGTCGGGGATTGAACCTTTCCGAACGCACGGGCGATGGGTTTGACGGTCCCGGCGGAATCGCCGCCGGGAACCATTCATCAATCAAATACAGGATTTTGCGGCAATGCTTCTGGGAATGGCCGACGGCTGGGTCACGCTGGCGTACTGCGCCAATATTGCGGTGACGGTGGTGTGCGTGGTGTATGGGATTGTCTGTTTCAATTCCGGCGACGACAGCGGGGAATTGCAATGAACGGTATCCTCCTCGTTTTGATTGTGGTCGTATTTCTGGGGCTGGTTGCGGTTTTGAGTTATCTCGGGTACCGTACCACCAAAAGCCAGAAGGATTATCTGGTCGGGGGCAATTCGATCAATCCTTTCGTGATGGCCATGAGCTACGGCGCGGCCTTCATCAGCACCTCGGCCATCGTCGGGTTCGGCGGGGTGGCGGGCCTTTTCGGCCTCGGGTTGCTGTGGCTGCCCTTCATGAATATCGCCATCGGCGTGCTGCTCGCATTTCTGGTCTTCGGGCGGCGCACCCGCCGCATCGGACAGCGGCTTGACGCCAACACCTTTCCCGAATTCATCGGATTGCGGTTCGAATCGGCCCGGATCAAACTTCTGATCGCGGCGATCATCGTTTTCTTCATGCCGATCTACACCGGCGTGGTGCTGATCGGCGGCGCCCGTTTCGTCGAGCAGGCGATGGGGCTTGATTACAACTGGGCGTTGCTGCTTTTCGCCGGAGTGATCTCGGTCTATGTGATTTTCGGCGGGATCAAAGGCGTAATGTACGTCGACGCCCTGCTCGGGGCGGTCATGGTCATCGGGATGGTTTCGCTGTTGGCGATGACCTACTATGAACTGGGCGGGGTGATTTCCGCCCATCAGGCGCTGAGCGATCTGCGCCCTCTGGTGCCGCCCAAACTCGCGGCCCTCGGTCATGTCGGCTGGACCGCGATGCCGACGTGGAACTCGCAATGGTGGTGGACGCTGGTGTCGAGCCTGATGCTCGGCGTCGGCATCGGCGCGCTGGCCCAGCCGCAGCTTGCGGTGCGCTTCATGACGGTCAGGAGCGGCAAACAGCTCAACCGCGCAGTGTTGGTCGGATCGGTTTTCATCCTCTGCACGGCGGGGATCGCCTACGTGGTCGGGGCGCTGGCCAACGTCTGGTTCTACCGCAAGAGCGGCATGATCGCGATTCAGGCGGCGGACGGCAACTCCGATCTCATCATCCCCCGCTTCATCGATGCCGCGATGCCGAAATTTTTCGTCTATATCTTCATGCTGACGCTGCTCTCCGCGGCGATGTCGACGCTGAGTTCGCTGATTCATGTCAACGGCAGTTCGCTCGGTCACGACATCTACCGCACTCTCCGGCCGGGCAGGCGCGACAGCCGCGGCGCGACCCGCTTCGGCGTGGTGCTCGGGATCGTCGCCGCGGTGACTTTGGCTTATACTCTGCCGCCGGGCATCATCGCCCGCGGGACGGCGATTTTCTTCGGCGTCTGCGCGGCGGCGTTCCTGCCGGCCTATACGGCGGCGCTCTATTGGAAGCGCGCGACCCGGTCCGGCATCTGGGCGAGCATCGGGACCGGAGCGGCGGTCAGTCTCTTCGGTTTGGCCTTTCTGCATCGGTCGGAGTCGGGCGCGCTGGGCATTTGCGGCCGGCTTTTCGGGAAAAGCGAACTGGTTTCGGCTTTTCCGTGGCCGTTTGTCGATACGATTTGTTATGCGCTGCCACTGGCGGCGCTGGTCCTGGTCGCGGTCAGTCTGTTGACTCAGCCGCCTGCGGCCGGACATCTGGAAAAGTGCTTTGCCGAAGCGGCAGCCAATCGGGAGAATCAGAATGGGTGAGAAACAGTTGTTGAGCGGCAATGAGGCGATCGCGCTGGCCGCTTTCGATGCCGGGGTCGCGCTCGGCGCCGGGTATCCGGGGACGCCGTCCTCGGAAATTCTGGAGGAATTCGCCAAACTCGGAGGGCGCGCCCAGTGGTCGCCCAACGAAAAAACCGCCATTGAAACCGCCATCGGCGGAGCGTTCGGTCAGGTGCGTACGCTGGTGACGATGAAGCATGTCGGACTCAATGTCGCGGCCGATCCGCTTTTTACCGTGGCCTATTCCGGCACGCCGGGCGGGCTGGTGGTGATCTCCGCCGACGATCCCGGGATGGCTTCGAGCCAGAACGAACAGGACAACCGCCGTTACGCGGCGGCGGCCGGCGTGCCGATGCTGGAGCCGTCGGATTCGCAGGAGGCCTATGATCTGCTGTTCAAGGCGTTCGAGCTTTCGGAATGTTTCCGGATGCCGGTACTGTTTCGGCTGACCACCCGGGTCTGCCATTCCAAGTGTCTGGTCAAACGGCGCGAAACCGCGCTGCCGCCGGCTGCCGGTCGTTACGTCAAGGACGTCAAGAGCAATGTGATGATCCCGGCTTACGCCCGGCTGGCCCACCGCAAGCTTCGCACCAAGTTGGCCGAACTCGCCCGGCTCAATGACGAAAGCAACGAGTTCGTCCGGGAAATCCGCAACGGCGACGCGCTCGGCATCATCACTTCCGGCATCTGTTATCAGCATTGCCGCGAAGCCGCGCCGGAGGCTTCGATTCTGAAGCTGTCGCTGACCTATCCGCTGCCGGAAGCGCGGCTGAAACGGTTCGCGCAGTCGGTCGGCCGCTGCGTGGTGGTTGAAGAGGGCGATCCGATTCTTGCCGACGCCTGCCGCGCGCTGGGGTTGAAGGTCGAAGGCAAGGCGGAAATGTATCGCTTCGGCGAATTGAACGTGACCCGGGTGCGGCGCATCCTCGCCAACGACCTCACGCCGGAACCCGCGCCGACGCCGGGCAAGCCGCCTCAGCTCTGCGTCGGCTGTCCCCACCGCAAATCCTTCGAGGTGCTGCGCGACGCCAACTGCATCGTGACCGGCGACATCGGCTGTTATACGCTGGGCGTATTGCCGCCGTTCGAGGCGCTCGACACCTGCGTCTGCATGGGCGCGAGCATCACCACCGGCCTCGGCTTGCGCAAGGTATTGCCCGAGGCCGAGGCGCGACGGGTGGTCAGCGTGCTCGGCGACAGCACCTTCTGGCATACCGGAATCAACGGCATCGTGGATATGATCTACAACAAGCCGGAGACCGGGCATGTGGTGATGATATTGGACAATTCGATTACCGCGATGACCGGGTTGCAGGAGCATCCTGGCACCGGGCGCAAGCTCGACCATACCCCGGCGGCGGGCAAGCTGGTGATTGAGGATACGGTCAAGGCCATGGGCGTCGACCACGTCGACGTGATCGATCCCCTGACCGAACAGGACAAGCTGAGAACGGTGCTGGCCGAACGGCTGGCCTCCAATGACGCCAGCGTGATCATCGCCCGGCGCTGCTGCATTCTGGCGGCGGTCAAGGTCAAGAGTTACGAAGCGGCCCAATCCGGAGAAGAAAAAGAATGAGCAAGGTGGTCAATATCATGGTCGCCGGCCTCGGCGGCCAGGGCGTGCTGAAGGCGTCGGACATTGTGGCGGAGGCCGCTTTCGAGGCCGGATTCGACGTCAAAAAGAGCGAAGTGCACGGCATGAGCCAGCGCGGCGGCTCGGTCACGAGCGAAGTGCGTTACGGTTCCGATGTCGCCAGCCCGATGATTCCGGCCGGCGAAACCGACTATCTGGTGGTGCTGGAAGATACCCAGATCGAAGTCAACCGTCACAACCTCAAGCCGGGCGGCCGGCTGATCGCTCTGAACGCGGTCGATGCGGGCAGGCTTTCCAATCCCAAAACGATCAATATTGCGCTTCTCGGCGTGCTGAGCACCGGTCTGGACATTCCCGAAGCGTGCTGGCTTGCGGCGCTGCGAAAGTTTCTGCCCGAGAAGCACCACGCGGTGAATCTCGAAGCCTTCGCGCTGGGCCGGGCCGCGGTCTGAAGTTCGGCGTCGGATTGTGAAAAGCCGGCATTCCGCAAGGGATGCCGGTTTTTTGATGGTCGGGGTTGCGGATTTTACAGCAACTCTTCCTCGGGATTGATCAGTCCGGGCCCGAACAGCGTGACTCTGCCCGCCCGTTCGATGGTGATATCGACCAGATCGCCGGGCTTGAGGTCGGGCTGCGGCGCGAAAACCACGGTTTTGGCGGTGGAGGTCTTGCCCGCGCAGCGTTCGGCGTTGCGCGGACTCACGCCGTCAAACATCACGGCGACGGTCTTTCCGACATAGGCCTGATTGCTCGCCATGCAGCGCGCTTCGAGGTCTTCGAGCAGAATCCGGTTGCGCTCTTCTTTGACGCTCCGGGGCACATCGTCGGGGCGTTCGGCCGATTTGGTCCCGCGGCGCGGCGAATACTTGAAAATATAGGCGTTGTCGAACCCGACCTGGTTCATCACTGCGCGGGTGGCCAGAAAATCGGCCTCGGTTTCCCCGGGGAAGCCCACGATCACGTCGGTTGAAAAGGTGATTTCCGGCATGGCCGCGCGGAGGGCGTCGATGATGGCGCAATACTGTGCCGCGGTATAGTGGCGGTTCATCGCCTTGAGCACGGCATCGGAACCCGACTGGAGCGGCAGATGCACGTTGCGGCAGATTTTCGGATGTTCCGCCATGGTCCGGATCAGCTTCGCGTTGAAATAGGTCGGATAGGGCGAGGTGAAGCGGATGCGTCTGAGGCCGTCGATCCGGACCAGTTCCGCCAGCAGATCGGCGAAGGGCGATACGTCATCGGGCGGCGGATTGATGTTGCCGCCCCAGCCGTAGGCTGCGACGTTCTGCCCGAGAAGCATGATTTCACGCACACCGGAAGCGGCCAGCATTTTCGCTTCCGCTACGATGTCCGCGGCGTTGCGGCTGATTTCCCGTCCCCGCACATACGGCACGATGCAGTAGGCGCAGAACCGGTTGCAGCCGCGGGTGATCGCAATGAAGGCGCTGTAGGGGCGATTTTCCGGTGTGCTGTAGTGCGTGCCCATCGCATTCAATACCGCGTCGCCGGTTTCAAGCTCGGCGAAACGGCGGTGCTCTTCGCGCACCGCGGCGATGATTTCCGGCAGCCGGTGGAGCTGGCCGGTGCCGAGCACGAAATCGAGATGCGGCAACTTTTCCAGCAGTTCGTCGCCGCGGTTCTGCGCCATGCAGCCGATGGCGCCGATGATCAGATCCGGGTTGTGCGCCTTGTATTTCTTCATGAAGCCGATCTTGCCGATGGCTTTGCGCTCGGCCTGTTCGCGCACGCTGCAGGTGTTGAAGATCATCACCTCGGCTGCGGCCTCGCCGGCGACGATTTCGTGGCCCGCCGCGGCCAGCATTCCGGCCAGCGCCTCGGAATCGCGCACGTTCATCTGGCAGCCGTAGGTCTTGATGAAAACCTTCATCGGCACATGCCTCCGGCGGCGCCCTGCAACACCAGATTGTCGCGGTGGACGAATTCGGCGTCGGCGTCACTGCCGAGCAATTTGGCCAGTTCGTCCTTGTGCTTGCCGAGCAGCGCCGCGCATTCGGCGCTGCCGTAGTTGGACAAGCCGCGCGCAATCACGCGCCCCTCGGGGTCGCGGATTTCCACGGTATCGCCGCGCTTGAAGTTGCCGGCAATCCGGACGACGCCGGAAGGCAGCAGACTTTTGCCGTGTTTTTCAACCGCGGTCGCAGCTCCGGCGTCGACGATCAGCGCTCCGGCCGTGCGCGCGAAGAATTTGATCCAGCATTTGCGCGATTGCAGCCGGCTCCGGCGCGGACAGAACAAGGTCCCCACATCGTCGCCCTCGGCGATATGTTCGAGAATGCCTTCCTGGCGGCCGTCGGCGATCCAGAGGTGGGCGCCGGCTTCGGTCACCAGCGTGGCCGCCCGGAGTTTGGAGATCATGCCGCCGATGGACATGGCGCCGTTGTCGGTGTCGCCGGCGGAAGCGATCATTTCCGGCGTGATCCGGTCAACCAGCGCGATGCGTTCGCCGAGCGAACCGTCGGCGTTGCGCACCCGCAGGCCCTGTTCGGTGGTCAGAATCACGGTCAGCTCCGCGCCGAGCATGGCGCCGAGCATTCCGGCCAGGGTGTCGTTGTCGCCGAATTTGAGCTCATCGACCGAAACCGAATCGTTTTCGTTGATCACCGGCAGCACGTCATGCCGCCACAGCGCGGCGATGCAGTTGGAGACGTTCAGATAGCGTTCGCGCGAACGCAAATCGGCGGCGGTCAGCAGCAGCTGTGCGGTGTTGAAGCCGAACTGGCGGCATTCCGCGTCGTAAAGCGCCATCAGCTTGCCCTGGCCGATGGCGGCCAGCGCCTGGACTTCGGAGAGCTGCCGGGGACGCCGTTCCAATCCGAGCGCCCGCATGCCGGTGCCCACCGCGCCCGAAGAAACCAGCATCACTTTCCAGTTGCGGCGGCGCAACCGGGCGATTCCGGCAATCAGCTCGCGGAACCGTTCGGGGTCGGTCAGCAGGCGCGTTCCGGCCTTGACCACAATCTGCCGGCAGTGCGAAACAAGCTCGCGCCGGGCCTGTAAATTTCGATCCATCGAATCCTTCTTTCAGCCCCCATTCCGGGCCGTCGATCCATCCTTGCAATAACCTTATAATATAGCGTCTGCGGCCGGATTTTGCAAAGGGAATGCGGAAAGAATCTGCTGAATCGGGTTTTTCAGAAATCTGTAAATTCCTGCCGTTCCGGATGGTAATGATTTTGCATTCAGGAAATAGATCGTTTTTGTATTGCAAATGCAATGGAAAAAGATTTTTATGCAGTTTTGCTGACTCGTGTATAGCAAATTCAAAAAATTTTGATTTATTTTTGAATTTCAGCAATTTAACGGCTTGCAAAATTTTTTTTCGCGTGTCATATTAATAGCAACAAAATGAAAGGCGAGGGATTCTCGAAGCGAGGTTTGTCATGAGCAACGAACGAAACATGCTTTCCGACATCATTTCCGAACATAGCGCCAAACTCGAACGCTGGTACAAGACATTGCACCAGATCATGCCCGATTACTTTTTCAAGACCTTCTCGCCGCCGCAACTGGCGGCCATCATCCCGCTGCTGTTCAACATCGAAAAAGAAGGCGGCATGCAGACCATCGAAATCGACGACCGCGTCATTCTGATTTATCTTCAGGACGACGCCCGGCGCAACACCGAGTGCGACCGGCTGATCCGCAACCGGCCGATCAGCAGCATCGTCGTCCACAAATCCAAAATGCCGATTCTGGTCGACGGCGCGGCGCGGACGCTGGTGGTGGAGAGCCTGATGCTGCCGTCCAAGAATGTCACCGACATTACGCCGCTGCATACCTACAAGGCCGTCTCCGACACCTACAAGAAACTTTACGGCAAGGCTCCGGCCGAACTCAAGGATGTCTATTCCCGGCTGATCTGGCGCAACGTCGCCGACCTCAGCCACGAACGGCTCGCCGCCCGGCTCAATCTGGTGCTCCGGGTTCAGGACAAGGACTATATGGAGTTCGAGATCGACCGGCTGAGCCCCTCCGAATGCCGCCTGACGCTGGCCTGCCCGGGGTTTCAGCCGCATTCGCTCTATCTGGCGAAGGTGTCCGAATTGGTTGAGCTGTCCGATTTCACCATCGAGCGCAGCTACTTCCGCGATATGACCAGCCAGAGCAATCCCCACGATTTCGACCGCAAGCCGGTGGCGACTGCGGCGCTGTACATCAAGCCGGTCAAGACCGCGACGCTGAATCTGGTTCAGGTGCGCTCGCTGGCCGAAACCCTGCGCACCTTGTTCTGGAGTCCGACCGACGATCCCTTCCATGCCGAACTGGTGCGGCGCAAGCTGGTCACGCTGGCCGAAGCCGATCTGCTCCGCGCCGGGGCGGAATTCGCTCATACCCAGCTGGCCTTCGTCGACCGCAGCGCTTACAACCGCGACGACATCTACCGTTACATGGCGCTCTATCCGGCGATCCTGAAGAGCATGGTCGACTTCTTCAATCTGCGCTTCGATCCGGCGATCAAGCGCAATGAAAAACGCGAACAGACTCTGGTCAAGCAGATCAGCAACGCCGTCCATGCGATCAACAGCGGGGTTTACTACAACGACGCGATCGCCCGGGTGATTTTCCGCAGTGTGCTCAATTTCATCGAGTCGATCCTGAAGACCAACTTCTTCTGCGGCACCCAATCGGCGCTTTCCTTCCGGCTCAATCCGGACTTCATGCACTTTTATGAAGCGCTGACGCCGTCCTACACCGGAGCGTTTCCGACCGAACGGCCGTACGGGGTCTTCTTCTTTTATCGTGAGAATGCGATCGGATTTCAGGTGCGGTTTTCGGAAATCGCGCGCGGCGGCTGGCGCACCGTGGTGCCCAAGCGCAGCACCAACAGGCTTGAAACCCTGGCGGCGTTCGACTCAGCCAACGACGAAATCTACCGGGAAGTCTATGTGCTGGCCCACACCCAGCATATGAAGAACAAGGACATCTACGAAGGCGGCGCCAAGATGATTACGCTGCTCAATCTCGAACCCGGCGAGGAATTCCATACCGCGCTGTGGGAGACGCAGCGTTCGATCTGCGAGGCGTTCCTGGCATTGATCAATTACGATGATGACGGCAAGCTGCGCGACCGCAAGATCGTCGACCGTTATGCGCGCAAGGAAATCATCGAAATCGGGCCGGATGAAAACATGTTCGATCCGATGCTCGAATGGATGGGCAATTTTGCGGCGCGGGAAGGCTACACCCTGGGCGCCGGACTGATTTCCGGCAAGCCGAACGGCGGCATCAACCACAAGGAGTTCGGCGTCACCAGTTTCGGCGTCTTCCAGTATCTGCTGCGCACCATGCGCGAACTCGGCATCAATCCCGAACAGGATGAGTTCAGCGTGAAAATCGCCGGCGGCCCCGGCGGCGACGTCGCCGGCAACATGATGAAGCTTCTGCTGCGCAAAAACGGCGACGCCTGGATTTTTCCGAAGCTGAAAATTGTGGCGGTCACTGACGGTCCGGCGGCAATTTGCGATCCGGACGGGATCGACCGCGATGAATTGGGCCGTCTGGTGTTGAATCAGAACCTCGACAGCTTCAATCCCGACCGTCTCCACGGCAACGGCGCCTATATGCTGTTCAGCAAGCCGGTGCTGGACGGCGACGGCTTCGAGCGCCACCGGCTGGTCGAATGTCGCAAACACGCGCTGACCGAAAAGATGATCAACCGCGACGAGTACATGAAGCTGTTCCAGAACAATCTCTACGGCTATGCCGACATCTTCCTGCCCTGCGGCGGCCGGCCGTCGACGATCAACATCACCAATTACCTCGATTATCTGCCCGAAGGCAAGCCGTCGAGCCGGGCGATCGTCGAAGGCGCGAACAGTTTCATCACGCCCGATGCGCGGATCAAGCTCCAGGAAGCAGGCATTCCGATCGTGAAGGACGCCTCGGCCAACAAATGCGGCGTGATTACTTCAAGTTACGAAATCCTTTCCGGATTGATGCTGGACGAGACCGAATTTCAGGAGGTCAAGCCGCGGCTGGTCAGGGAGATCATGGAACGGCTGGCGAAACTGGCGCAGGGCGAAGCCGAATGGCTTTTCGCGATGCATCGCAGCACCGGCAAGTTCCTGACCGAGTTGACCGACGAACTGAGCGGCGAGATCAACCGCAAGAATACGGAAATCTCGCTCTATCTGGGCAAGCATCCCGAGTTGATCGACGACAAGGTGATTCTGGCCCACCTGCCGAAACTCTTCAGCGAAAAGTATCGCGACCGGTTGAGCCGGATTCCGGCGGAGTATCGCCGGGCGATCGTTTCGGTGGAACTGGCGACACGGATCGTCTATCACCAGAGCAACATGCTGGTGTATGAAATCAACGCTGCGATGGCTTCGATCTGACGATGAAAGCGCGCCGCCGCGGAACGCCGGATTCCGCAACGGCGCGGCATTTCTCCGGCATTGCGAGTCATGACGGAGCAGGACCGTCATGGCGGCGCGCCGGAGAAGCGGATTCATCGTTGTGATAAAAAGAGCCCGGCAATCCGCCGGGCTCTTGTTTTGTGAAGATGATAACGGCGCGAGGGGGGGATGCTTCACCTGTTCCCCGCTGCCGGAGCGGATCAATCCTGCGACTGCTGCCGGGTATTTTTTTCCCGCAGCCGATCACGGACGGGCTTGATCAAAGCGCAGAAGGCGCAGGCAACCAATATCGGAATGAGATGGCAGATTACTCCGACGATCATTTTCGGCCATCTGAGCCATTTTGCGGCGATATTGGGTTTCATTCAATTATTTTCGGTTATGACAGGCATGAGACTTTCGGGAAGAACAAAGCCACAAATCCACATGACAATTTGGTCCGGAAACGGCATCGGCGATGCTCGATAATCCCGGATTTCCTGTCTCGCTCAGAACCCGTTCCATTTTCTTATCTTTTAAATATACAAAAATTTTTCCGTATTGTCAAGGGGGCGGATCAGAATTTTCGCCTGGAAACCCATTGAAATGCGGCGGACTGTGCCGGGCGATGGTCCGTTTCCGGAGATAGTCCGACCAATCAAATCATGAATAGATGCCATAGCCGCCGGTTTCGCTGTCGGCAACCGCAATATCAAGAAGCCGCGGACTCCGTTTGAAAGGAGGTCCGCGGCTGGAAAGTCCGGGAATCCGGCGGCATGGTACGGGGACGGAACCGGCGCTATCGGCCGAGATACTCGCGGTAGCATTCCCGGAGGTGGCCCGCGGCCGGATAACAGGAGTGGCGGCTCAGGAAATGAGGCGCTTCAAAAGTAACGATTTTCGATACATGAGGCTGGGCGGCTTCGAGCTTGAACCGCATCTTGGTCCACTCGATTGCCGGGAAATGCCATGGCATATCGCGATCGAAGGTTTCGAGATTGCTCCAGAAGTCAATGCCGTATTCATCGCAGACCGTCCGGGTGGCCGCCAGAAAATCCGGCAGTTCGCGGAAGTCCACATGACCGTCCATGAACGCGGCGTGATCAATCAGTCCTTCGAGCTGTTCGTAAATGTAGCGAAAATGTTTTACATGGAGTTCCGGGGTTACGGCGAACCGCGGTTCATATTTTTTTCCCGCATAGCGCGGGCTGATCATGATTTTTTTATCAGGCGTGTCGGTACGCATTTTTCGGGCCAGAGGGTGCCATATTTTTTCCTGATGGAACTTCATGTCGCCCTCATGACTCAAGTACCAGCCGTAAAAGGAAGGATGATGCAGATAGCGGGCTTCCAGTTCATCGATCAGCCGGAGATTGACGGCGACCTCGCTCTCCCAGTCATTGAGCATCCAGAACTTTCCGGTATCGAACAGTCCGATGTAAACTTTGAGTTCAAGCCGGTCGGCTTCGGTCAGAAGAAATTCCAGCAGGTCCTCGGGATCATGAAGCAGACAGCGCATTACCGGGGAGTCATACATTGCCGAATCCTGCCATCCGGTGCGAATTATGATCAAAGTATCGATTCCGAGTTCTTTTTCGTCCTCCAGTTCGGTTCGCCACACTTCGCGGGTCCAGTTGTTGGACGGGATGTCGCAGGCGATGCCGTCGATGAAGGTGCCGGTGATGACAGGGGGATGGTTCATGATCAAAAACTCCTTGAAATTTAGGTATCTTGCATGGTTTTGCGAACGATAAGTTCAGGTTTGAGCAATTCGGATTTTTCCGGCAGGCCTTTGAGCATGTTGATCAATTTGACGATGGCGAGCCGCCCCATTTCCCGGAAAGGCTGGCGGATGGTAGCCACTTCCGGATAAAGCACCCGGAGAAAAAATTCATCGTCATAGCCTATGATGCGCAAGGTGCGTTTTTTTTCGGTCAGGCCATGGCGGATGATTTCATGGAGCAACCGCGCCGCCAGCCAATCGCCGTCGCAGAAGATGCCGGCCGGCTCCGTCTGCTCCCAGTCGATCAGGCGGATAAAGTTATGCAGCATGGCAAGAATTGCCGGACCGCCGAAATCGATATTGCTGCTTTGGAACAGGGTGGCGGAAATTCCCGCCTGTCCCATTGCTTCCAGGAATCCCCGGGTGCGTTCATTGCGGTAACAGTTGTCGCCGGAGACCATGCCGAAACAATTTTTGCAGCCGTGTTGAACCAGATATTCCCCGGCCAGCTTGCCGCCGTGATAATTATCGATCCGGATCGATACCAGCGGCAGCTCCGCCGGTGCATTGTTGTGGATCAGGACGATCCGTCCATCGCGCCGTTCGAGCGCATCGACCATGTCCATGAAGCCTGCGACATCGTGAGGGTCGGGCGGATAATAGGCTATGATGCCGAGGTTGCGATTGGTCTCGCCGTAGTTGCGCACGAAATGGCGAAATGATTCCCGGTCGGCATCGGAATAAATATGCAGCGGAGTATCCGCCGCGTTCGCGGCTGTGGCGATCGCGGTCAGGAGCTCCAGCATCAGACTGCTGTGATTCTCCGGGACGAACACCCCGATGACGCCTGCCGCACGGTGGCGCGAACGTTCATGACGGGATTGATAGCCGGCCTGGCGCGCAATTTCCACCACGCGTGCCGCCGTGGCTTTGGCGACTGTGCGCGACTGGCTTACGTCCCGGCTCAGTGCCCGCGAGGCGACTGCCACCGAGCAGCCGGCGGTTCGGGCGATATCCGCCAATTTTACCATGATTTCGTTCCTTTCGCTTCATAAATTTGAATGATTTCCACAAAAAAACAAGTTGATTTGCGGGGTTTTTTGCAAAAATATAATACAATTTGTGGAAAAATCCACAAATTTTTGCGAAAATTAATACAAATCGCCAAACAATGTTGTTTTTTGATTTTTTATTTGTTATAATAATATCGGCGTCAATCACTCGGTGCGGCATTATTTATGGGAGGCGGTGAAAAAATGTCGACAGGTAACTGGAGAATGCTGCTGCATCCGGCAGGGATTGTTGGAGTCGGATTGTTTTTGGGAATTTCGCATGTTTGGGGCAACGCGAAGGGAAACGAAGTCATGAATCAGACCGGAATCCGGAAGATTGTCACCTATAATATTCACATCGGGATCGGCATGGATCGCAAACTTGATTTGTCCCGTATTGCCGGCGTCTTGAAAAAACTGAACCCGGATTTGTGTGCCGTCAACGAAATTGACGTTGCCTGCGAACGTTCCGGACGGCTTGATCAACTGGCGGTGTTGGGGGAACTTCTCGGTCAGGGCGGGGTTTTCGCTCAGGCGCGCCCGATCGGCCGGCATAACGGGTATGAGGCGCAGGGACCGGTGCCGGGCGCTTACGGTATCGCGGCCTTCGGCCAAAAACCATTGCTGGTGATGGAGCAATTCGCCCTGCCGCTCCCGGACGATATGGAACCGCGTACCGTATTGATCGTGCGGACCGTCGAGAAATTTCCGGTTTACTTCATCGTTACCCATCTGCCGTGGGAACCGGATGAAAAAACCGAAGCATTGCGATGCGAGTGTCTGAAAGTCATTACCGCCCGGATCAAGGAAAAAAAGTACCGCCCGGCGATTCTGGCCGGCGATCTCAATGCCGGAGGCGATTCCCGGACCATCGCTTATTTGCGGCAGGAGTGGGGCATCGCCGGAGACGGAGATTGGGAAACGACCCATCCGGCCGACCGTCCGAAGGTGCGCCTTGATTATATTGCGTTTTACCCGAAAACGGCTTTCGAGGTTATGGAATATCAGGTCGTTCCTGAGATCGTTGCCAGCGACCACCGTCCTTTCGCGGCGACGCTGAAACAGATCGAAGCGGCGGAATAAGCATAATTTACCACCGGCAGTGCGCCGGATAATCGGATTCACCCTGAAAACAAGGATCGTTCTCGATGATGAAGAAAAAAAATTGGAAGTGCATCGCCATGCCGCTGCGGTTCGGAACGCTGTTCAGCATCGGTTGTCTGATGGCGGCGGCATCGGCCGCCCGGGCTGCCGACTGGTTTACCACCTATATGAACACGCCCCGTGGCCTGGAGTGTTATTTTGATTTTGATGGCGGCGGTCCGGGCGGTTCCGGCCGGGAGATGTATTGCAACATCAGCCGAAAAACTCTGCGTCCGCTGCAGAATGCCCGCTGGGTGCCGGGTTGCCGCGGAGGCGAGGCGCTCTGTTTTCGGGGCGATGAGAAATACAGCGTTCCCGATACCGGGGGCGAAGGCCGGAAAAATTTTACCCTGCTGGTTCATGCGCGGAAGGCCCCGGCGGGCGGCGGTTATCTGGTTTTGAAAAAAGGCGCGTTCGGATTTCCGCAATATGGCGAAGACGGGGAGGTGGGCGCTTATTTGAAGCTCGAAAATGGGGCCGATTTCGCACTCAAAGGCGCTTCCGACGATGGCTCGGAAACCACCTGGACGCTGGTGGTCGACGGCACTGCCGCCGCCATCTATCGCAATGGCGAATGCGTCAACCGCCGGAACCTTCCGGCTCCGGTGAGCGCCAATGCGATTCCGCTTCTCATCGGTAATTCCGGAGGCTGGAGCAAAAAAGATTTTCAAGGCACGCTTGAGTTGCTCCGGCTTTATGATTCGGCACTGTCCGCGGAACGAATCGCCGCCATTCATGCCCAGCTCCGGAGCCGGTCGGTGGAATCCGACAGTACGGTCGCATTGCAGCTGCCGCTTTATATGGCATCCCGGTTTGTCGGGGATAATGTATCCTATGAAAAGCGCCCTCAGGCGCTTTATTGCGACGGCAAAGGCGGCGGTGCGGTGCTGCCCGACTATCCGGAACTGAAAACCCCTGCGGGATTGACATTCGGCGCCTGGATCAAGCCTGAAAACACCACGCCGCACAAGCTGGAGGAACAGGGATATATTGCCAGTTGTTCTTCCGGAAACCATGCCGGATGGATGATCGGGACCTATTACGACAATGGCCTTGCCGTTTCTCTTACCACCGACAAGGGCAATTTTTCCGCCAGTGCCGCCAAGGTCCTGAAGCCGAATGTCTGGCAGCATGTCGCCTTCGCCTGGGACGGCTGCTCGCTGCAGCTTTTTGTCGATGGCGTCGCGGTGGGTGAGCGCGTTCTCACGGAAGGCAAGTTCCTGCCCTATGATGGTCCGATCACCCTCGGCAAGGCTTCCGACCGTGACGGCATGTATTATCAGGGGGCGATCGACGAAGTACGGATCTTCAGTGTCGGACTGCTTGACCGGAAGATGAGCGACGCCGGCAAGCCGGTGATTGCCGCCGCTGCCAACAGCGACCCGTCGCCGCTGAAACTGCCGCGCATGTACCAGCTCGGCAACAGCAAGAACCGGGTCCGGCCGCTGGTCGACTTTGAAGACCTTACCGGGTGGACCGTAAAAACCCACACCGGGATTGTTACAGCGGAACTTTTCCGTTCCGAGGAGGATCCGCTGTGGGGCCAATACGCCGGGAAGCTCACCTTCAAGGCCGGTGATTATTTTGACGCCAAACTCAAAACCATTGATCTTCTGCCGCCTGAACCGATTCTGATCGATCACGAATTCGATCGGGTGGAAATCTGGGCGTCCGGCGAATATTGGGGCAAGAGCAAGGGTGTGCGCCTGTCCGCCAATTTTGTCGGCGCCGATGGTGAAAAACTTTCCGTCCCCCTTGACTCCCGGGAATATCCGTTCGTTTTCTGGAGCGGCTGGTCGACCGCGAACCGGAGTCTGGCGGTCCCGGTCAAAGCCGGCAGCAAATTTCTCGGTTTGACGGTCAAGGATTTTGACGCCGGAAAAGCCGAAACGATTTTTCTGGATGATTTTGCCGTTTACAAGGCATCCGAAGCGCTGCCTCCGGGGATTGAAATCCCCACTTGGAAAGAACTGGGCGCACCGACGGATTCCGATGGCCAGATGCCGCGTCTCCAGACCGGAAAAACCTGTAAAAACAGTTTCGTTTTCGACGGCCGGACCGCTACCTTTACCGCGGCCGAAGGCGCCGATTCGATCATCTTCCGCTACCGGTTGCAAAGCGGTACCCTGAACGACCTTGAAGTTTCCTGGAACGGCGGCAAGGTCTTTATCCCGGCGCAGAATGGCGGATTCCGGTTTGCTGTCGGCGATCAGACCATTGCTTCGGATGATCCCGAACTCAAAGCCGTATTGGTGGAGGCCATTCCCGGCGAGCGCGAACTCAAAACCCGTTGGCAGTGGAGCTACCGGAACCGTCCGCTCTGCCGGACCGAATTGAATCTGGCGGTGAAAAATAAAACGCTGGTGATCGATTTCATGGGCGGCGACGGCATGGTTTCACGGATTGACGCCGGCGTCACGGCGGGTTTGCAAGACCCGAAATTGCAGACGATTCCCTACTATGTGATCCGCGGCGGGGCGAAAAATGATCCCGCGCTGCTTTACGACAACGGCATGCTTCTATCGGTGATTTTCGACATTTATGTGACCGAATCCTCCCATTTCATCGGCGGCAGCGGTCCTGAAAAAGACGGTTCGGTCCGGGTGAACGGCGGCGCCGGCTATGGGGTTAAATCCGACCGCACCCGCAATCCGGTACGCGAGCGCATGTACCTTACGTTGAGCTCCGACATCGCCGAGGTGCTGCCGCATATCGCCAATCCGAAAAATCCGAGCATGGCCCTGAGCCGGGAAGGCCTGTGGGTGACGCGGATGTGGTATGACACCATGCCCATGTACGACTATTTCGATCGCGCCTATGAAATGTTGAAGCTCTTTCATGCGTATGGGCTGCGCAACCTGATGATTCGCGATCACGGCACGCTTTATCGGATGTATTCGCCCAAGCGGCGCGGCGGCAGTTGTGCGCCGGGAGGCACCAGTCCGGAAATCTCCACGGTTCTGCCGGATATCGGCGGAGATGCCAAAGCCGCGGAGTATTTTCGCCAGGCCCGGGAAAATCTGGGCTATCGTATGGGCATGTACACCAACTATACGCTGATCTCTCCGGTAACGGGCTATGAATTCGACCGTGAAAAAATCACCTGGGATGAGGACGGCCAGTGGCGTTACGGTTCCGGCGACATGAAAATGTACAAATACGCCTACATGCTTGACTGGCAGAAACGCCTCAATCCGGTTCTGAAAAAGAAATTCAATCTGAATTGCACCTATCCGGATCAGTATACCTGCCGTTCACCCTGGGAGTATACTGACTTCGATGCGCGGGTCCCGGAGGCGGGCAAATTCTCTCCGGCGTTGCGTGTGATGGCCCAATGCCTCAATCTCGAGCGCGAACTCTTTGAAATTCCGCTTTCAGAAGGCATCATGCAATGGACCCTGGCCGGATTCTGTGACAGCTACGCCCAGCCCGGCGCCCAGTACGATCCGTGGTTTCCGGAATTTCAGTTGCGTCAGATGCACCGGCTTTCAAACGATTGCGGCATTCATCTGAGCGATACCGCGGCGTCGGCGCCGGAAATGGTCGACCGTCTGTTGGCCGGACAACTGGCCAACGGAACCATCGGCCACCTTTATGGCTGCTATGGCGGACCCCCGCTCAAGGCGATACCGTATCATCTGCTCAAGAGCTACTACATCATGAAGCAATTGCAGAAATTTTACGCCGGGGTCGACATCGCTGAAATCGGTTATCCCCATCAGGGCAAAATGCTCAACGGCGCAGAAGCTATCGCCGCCGGGATTGTCGGCCGCAATCAGCTTTATCTGAAGTACGCCAACGGCCTTGAAGTCTGGGTCAACGGCAATCCCGAAGAAAAATGGACCATTGAGGTTGCCGGACGGAAGATCGTCCTGCCTGCCTACGGTTACTATGCCCGATCGAAAGACCAGGTCGAAACGTATTCGATCGAGGCTGACGGCCGGCGCGTCGATTATTCCTATGGACCGGAATATCTCTTCGCCGGCGGCAATGGGCAACCGTATGATTTCGGGACGATACGATGCGCCCATGCCTATGCCGTCTTTCGCGAAGACGGCGCCTGGCGGGTGATTCCGACGCCGTTCATGGGCGAGGAAGAAATTCGGATTTCGACCGCCGCACTGCCGGTTTCTCCCGGCGCCATGCTTGAGAAACTGGATGTCGACGCCAAGGTCATTGCTCGAGAACCTGTTCGAATCGAAGACGGCAAGGTGATTATACCTATTGAGAAAGGAGTATTCGGTTACCGAATCAAATAGCGGATTATTTTCCAGGTCCATTGTATCAATCACGCATTATTCGTAGGGAAGAAGAAAAATGAAAAAGCGGAAGATTTTTACTCTCATTGAACTCCTCGTGGTCATCGCCATCATCGCCATTCTCGCCGCCATGCTGCTGCCGGCGTTGTCGGCGGCGCGCGAACGGGCGCGGCAGAGCAACTGCATCAACAAACTCAAGCAGATCGGTCTGGCGGAAACCATGTACGCCGGCGACAACAAGGATTGGCTGTCGCATATGATGGAAAATACCCCCGGCGACAACTCCGGGGAGGGTTACGGCTGTATTTTCGCCAATGACCGCTTTCCCGGGATCATGCTGGCCTATACCGGCGTTCTGGGCGAAGTCGTCAAGGCTGATGTGGCGTCGATGAGCGCCTATAAACTGCGCAATTTCAAATGTCCGTCGGATACGGTCAATTGTACTGACAAGGCCGGTGTGAGCGGCGCTACCGACTGGGCCGCGGTCTGCAGTTACATTTACCATCGCGCCAGTTCGGATACCTGGGCGACCGCTTACGGGTACAAGGACTCAAGCGGCAATCCGGTTCCGCGCAGCATTGTTGGTCGCCACAATCCCGATGCCACCATCTGGAATGAGCACTCCAGCGGAACGTCCAAAGCCTATAAAGGCACAACCACCGGGACGCCGAATCATCCCAAAAACACCAACGCTCTTGCTCTCGGCGGCAATGTCAAAAGTAAAGTCGTCAATGATTCCACCAAGGACAAAAGCGGAGACCCGGCCGTATGGGCGGTCTATACCGATGAACTTTAAACGATTGCTCAGTCGCTGCCTGCCGCCCGACGGCTGGAGGAGTCTTCCGCTGCGGCGGCACTCCGGCCGTTGGACGGAATGCTGAAATCAATTCCTGCTTGCCCTCCGGGTCATGCCGCCGTTTTCCTCCCTTTTCGGCGGCATGACCCCTTTGGGCGGCT
The DNA here is from genome assembly GCA_036677805.1 of Victivallaceae bacterium. Classification (GTDB taxonomy): domain Bacteria; phylum Verrucomicrobiota; class Lentisphaeria; order Victivallales; family Victivallaceae; genus SIG78. Next base: position 205,614 of record JAVBVS010000004.1, read on the forward strand.
CCGGGAACTCAGGCGAGTTCTTCCACGCCGATGCGGAGATTGAATTCCACCACTTCTCCCGGCGCCAGCATGCGCAGCAGCCCGCGCTTTTCGTTGTCGCTCTGGCCGGTCGGGACACAGTTGCCGGGTTCGAGCCCGACGACGTATTCGCCCTGGCCCATCTGCTTCCACTGATTGAGCAAAGGCAGCGTCCGGGTGTCGTAGGCGACGGTCAGTTTGAGCTTGGCCGCGGGATTGACCAGCGCCATTCGCGCGAAGCCGTCGGCGTCCGCCGGAATCCGGTGGATGAATACCTGTTCGGCATAATTCGGCTGCGGTCCTTCAAGTTTCGCCCAGTCGGCAATCCCGGCTGCTGCCGCGGCGTCTTTGGGCAGCACTTCGTGGGCGACGGCCTCGAGCCGGGCGCCGGCATCGACCAGCGGATAACCGAAATTGCAGTGATAGAGCATCATCAGCGGCGCCGGGGCGAACCCCTGATTTTCCAGCCGGTCGGTGAGGTAGATGGTGTTGTCGCCCGAAGTGCAGAGAATCCGGCGGCGCATTTCGAGTTTTTCGCCGAAAGCCATGGTATGGCGCACGGTGCCCGCCGCGCCCAGTTCGTAATGTTCGCTGTCGCGCCAGCGGTTCTCCAGCGCAAGCTGTTCGACCGGAAGATGCGAAACCCGGCCATGGAGTCCGTGCGCTTCGCCCCGGACGGTATCGGGCCCCCCGACATTCAGGAAGCCGGCGGTGGTCAGCATGCCGCCGGGCCAGCTGCGCAGCCACATCACGCCTTCGGGTTCGTAAAAGGCGGGGTTCACGATGCCGTTGGGCGAGAGCCACGCCAGCGGAATGCCCTTGAAGCGGGCTTCGTAGAGATCGAGCGCCCGGTCGGCCATCAGGGTGAACGACAGGCCGCTGCCGTTGTCGACTTCCACCAGACGGACGCCGCGGCCGCGGCCTTCGTCGAGGACCACGGTGCGCAATTTGCAATACTGTTCCATGCGACCGACGCGCTGCGTCAAAAATTCCCGATTGCGGCGATTGTACATTTTCCGACCATCCTGTAGCTGTGATTGAACTCAATAACCGATGGAGGAGCCGTCGTCCGGACCGCGGCGGCGCCGCCGGACCCGGAGGCGCGCGGACTCCGTCCCCCAAATTTTTCGGACCGTCCCTTGCAATCCGAACACCATTCGATTATATTGAATCTATGATATAATACAGTGGAAATCTCATGCTGTCAACTCCGGAATCGCAATAAAGCGATTTCTGAACATGGCAAAGAGCCGAAAACACCGGGAGGGTGACGATGTTTTTACGAAAATGGCTGCTGATCGGGATGTGTTTGTCCGGTATTGTGGCGCTTCGAGGGCGGAGCAATGAGCCCGGCGTCGCTTATGCCGGCACGTCGCTGGCCTCCGCTTACGGCGCGGTGCTCGGCGCGGATATCACGGCGGAAATCGCCCAATATCGAAAGGGATCGGTTTTCCGCAATGTCGGCGGGTTCATCACCGCCGGTCACGGACCGGAATATGTCTTCGAGCCGAGCGAGCCGATTACGCTGGTGCTGCACGGCGACACGGTCGTCCTCGGCCGGTACTGCGTTCTGGTTACGCCGAAAAACCGCATTTACAAGATCCGGGTCGATCATATCCGGGAACATCTTGGAACGGTGGTCGCCATCCTGGAATCCCGCTACGGCAAACTGCCTTTCCGCAAGATCGAAAAACCGGCCGCCGACGGCTGCGATCAGGCGGCCGAACTGATCGATCCGAAGAATCCGGCCCGCAAGCTGATCGTGAAAAAATCGCAATACCAGCTGATTTTCGAGCTCTACGATCTTGCGATCGAAAAGACCGATTCCGGCAGTTAGACCGGTATTCCGCCCGGGTCCGGGCGGAGATCACAGCTGCCGGATTCGAGCCATCGGCGTATTGCCGAACCGTTTCTTGAAGGCCCGGCAGAAGTAGGAGGCGTCGGCGAAACCGCATGGCTGAAGCACCTCTTTGATTTTGCCGCCGGCGGCAAGCAGATCGGAAGCGCGCCGCAGCCGCAGATCAAGCAGGTATTCTCCCGGCGTGCAACCCATGTGGCGGGCGAAAATCCGGCCGAAATAATCCGGCGACAAATTGGCCGCCGCCGCGATGTCGGCGACGCTCAGCGACCGCTCCGCGAGATGTTTTTCCATATGGCGCAGGGCCCGGAAAATACCGTCCGGGATATGGCCCTGGCCGAACTCCGCGCCGCCGGGCAATTCGCCGTACAATGCCATCATGAAGGCATAGGCGAACCCCGAACATTCCTGAATGGTCAGGCGCGATGCGGAGCGGACGCGCCGGAAGAACTCCGCCGCCAGACTCAGCGCCGGGCATTCCGGGTCGAGCTTCAGACCGGGACCGTTCGCGGCGAAAATCCGCCGGGCGCAATCGAGGACCGCCGCGCCGCACAGCGATACGTAGGCGAATTTCCAACTCCCGCTGCCGGGCGGGTAGCAGTAGGTGCCGGGCCCCGGGTACTCCAGGAGAAAAGCGTTGCCTTTCGGCAGGCAATGGGTATCATCCCGCCAGGTGAAAACGCCCCGTCCGGAGAGGGTATATTGAAAAATCACGCCGTTGCCGGGGCCGCGCCGGGAAAGATCGTGCCGGTAACGCGGGTTGTCGGCGACGCCGACCCCGATGGACATCATCATGGCCGGGAAATCCTGGCGAATCCAGCCCGGCGGCGTCCAGAATCCCGCCGACTCCGAAAAATCGATGTCGAATCCCATGATCGGAACTCCCGGTATTGGATTGCGGTCGCTTGCTTTCGCGGTAAAATAACGGTCGATCCGGCACTTTGCAACCCCGCTTTCCGCGGGAAATGCGATATTTGCCGAAAAAAGTCGGAAAAGTACCATTTTTCGCGCTTGGGTTCATTGCGAAAATTGCCGAAAAACGATAAAATTATAAGCAGCGACACGGTGTGTTTGTATTCGGCAATAAGGAGGTTCGATGATGAGTGGAAGATGGCGGATGCCGGGGCTGGTCCTTGCGGCATGCCTCGGTCTCGGTGCGGCGGAGGTCGCGGAATTGAGCAAGCCGGGAGGATTGGCGTTCCCCAATCCCGGGCTGGAGGAGGATGTCGCCAATATCGGCATTCCCGACCGCTGGCAGATCGGGAAAGAGGTTCAGGCGCGACTGGTGACCGACAAGGTGACGCAGGGCGCCAAAGCGTTGCGCGTCGACTCCGGGTATGGGGTGCTGACCGCGGAGTTCCAGGTTGCGGAAATGGCGGGCATGCGGCTGGATTTCAGTTTCGATGCCGCGGGCAGCGCCGATGCCCGGCTGGGCGTGATGATCGGATATTTCATCCGGACGGACAAGGGCAGGAAATGGGTCACTTCGCAGCCGGTCTGGAATCTGCCGCTTAAGGAAGATTATCAGACGATCGCCCGTACGGTCAAAGTCCGGGAGGATGCGCTGGACGGCAGGTTCTGGTTCTGCGTTTACCGCAGCAACCGCGAAGGAACGCTCTGGCTGGATAACTTCCGTCTCACCGCCCGCGGCGCCAGTTCGGAGTTGTCCGAGGCGCAGACGAAACAGCAGACCGAGTTGTTGCGCGAGCTCGATTATGCCATTGCCCGGCGCGACGCATTGCAAAAGCGCGGCGTCAGTCTGCCTGCGGAGGCGGCTTCGCTGGACCAGCTGCGCCGTCAGTGCTTGAGCGGCAAAGCCGCCGAGCTGTCCACGGCGCAGGCGGCATGGGCGACGGGCGCATTGGCCGCCTTGCTTAATCGCGCCGCCACCGGGAGCGAACTTGCCGTCGTCGGGGTGGACGCCTGGGCGCGTTTCGATTCGGCGCTGCCACCCGCTGCGGCATCCGGCAAAACGGAATTGATCGCACTGGGCGGCGAATACTGCGCGCTGGGAGTCGAAGTGGCCAACGGCATTGCCGAAGCGCGTACGCTCACTGTGAAAATCGCCGGACTGGAACCCGCGGCGGAAGCCGTGGTGCTGCGGCGCCAGGTATTGCTGGCCAACTGGTACCGGCGCGGCGCGATTACCATTGCCGACGCGCTGCCGCCGCTGGCCGCCGCCGGCGCCGGCATCTGGCGTCTGCCGTTGGCGCCGGGCGAAACCGTACGGCTTCATCTGGGCTTCAAAACCCGCTCCGGCATCCGGGGCGATTTTCCGGTGAGCATCACGGTGGAGGGGGCTCCGGCTGTGAACGCCGTGCTGAAATTGACCGGCGCGGAATTTCCCCGGCAGGTGGAATTCGGCAATCTCCAATGTATGTATCCGACCTTGCCGCCGGCCTCGACCCATCCTGAATTGGTGGCGCGCGACCTGGCCGAACATTACACCACCATGATCGAATTTCCGTTCATGCCGACGGTCGCGTTTCACGGCGACGGCGCATTGGCGCCGTCGGACTTGAGCCGGACCGCGCAGGCGCGGTGGATGCGGGCCTACGGCGATGCGGGGCTGACCATGGCGATTTTCTGGGCGGGCGCTTATGAACGTTTTCCGAATGCCGATGCCCCCGGGACCTATCTTACCTACACGCAGAAAGATGCGGACGGGAATCTGAGGATCACGCCCGAGTGGCGCCGGGCCTTCGATGAAATTCTGGCGGCCTGGCTGAAGCTGGCCGGAGAATCCGGCTATGGCGACAGGATGGCGATCTGGGCGGTGGACGAACCGGCGAGCAAGGCCGACTATGCCATCGCTCCCGGGCCGGGCATGCGGTTGACCCATGAGATGTATCGATTGGCGCACGAGCTCCAACCCGGAGTCCCGCGGGTGATGACCCACGGCCTTTATACGCTGCCGGCCGATGCCGAGCTGATCCTGCCGGAAGTCGACGTCTATGTCGCACATTGGCCGCAGCCGGAAACGCTCACTCGCTGGGCGCCGTCGGAATACCGCCATCGCGAGGCGTTTCTCGACCGGGTGCTGCCGCTGCTCCATCGGGAGCGGGAGCGGCGCGGAATGAAGCTCTGGAGTTATCATGTCGAACCCGGCAAGACCGAAACGGTATTGTTCGAACGCGCCTACCCGCTGGCGGCGGTGGGATTGGGCATGACCGGCGTCGGCACCTGGGCTTACAATGTAACCAGCGGTTCGAGCTGGGACGACACCGACGGCAAGATTCTGGACTACAGTTTCGTCTATGACGGGACTGAAAAACATCCGTTGAATTTGCAATACAACCCTTCCGGCGAGGTGGTGGTGCCGTCGCTCCGCTGGGAGGCGCTGCGCTCCGGGATTCAGGATGCGAAAATCCTGCTCCGGCTGAAGTCCGCGATGGCGGAAGGCAGGCTTTCCGCCGTTTCGGCGCGCGAGGTCAAGAGCATTCTCGACCGCTGCGAAGCGTTCGGCCGCGATCCGGTCTTCAATCCGGAAGAGATCGACCGTTTCGGCGCGGTCTTGCGGCGGATTTATACACGGGAACAAAACGGGTTGTAAAGGAGAACCCCCATGAAAATCAAGGCTGAAAATTTTACCCTCATAGAACTCCTGGTGGTGATCGCGATCATTGCGATCCTGGCCGCGATGCTGCTGCCGGCGCTTTCGGCGTCGCGGACTCAGGCCCAGCTGACCCATTGCCGGAATCTGTTCAAACAGTACGGCACGGCGCTGCATATGTATACCGCCGACAACAACGAATATCTCGGCGCGACGTTTCCGCACGGCGGCAGCATCTACTTCGGTTCGTCGCCCAAGGTCTGTTTCGAAACGCTCTATTTCGACTATCTCCAGAGCGACAAGAAATCGTCGCAGCTGATGGTCTGTCCGCTGGTGGCCCGCGACTACGGCAGCAGCGATGTCTATGTCAAGGGCAACTGCACCATCGGCTGGAACTGCTGCAAGATGGGCTGTTCCAACAATGGCGGCTGGCACACCACCCGCGGTTACCGGGGGTTGGCGCGCACCCTGGCGCAAATCAACGATCCGACGCTGGCCAAAGTGTTTTACGATGTCCGCACCCATGCCTCGGTTCAGGGCAAGAGCCGCAGTTATACCTATGTCGACGGCCATGCCGGCGCGATTGACACCGAACCGATCAAGCCGTGGAGCGATTACCTGACCGATTACGGCTACGATGAAATTCCGGTATGGAAATGGGGCGTGCTTGAATGATTGATGCGATTATCGTCGGCGCGGGACACCGCGCCGTGGGTTATGCCGAATATGCCCGCCGTCATCCGGAGCGGCTGCGGATCGTCGCGGTCGCCGATCTGCTGCCGGAGCGCCGTGAGTTCATCGCCCGCGAATACGGACTGCCGCCGGAGCGGTGTTTCCCCGATCTTGACGCGCTGCTCCAAAACGGCCGGATCGGCGCTGTGGCGATCAACGGCACCATGGATTGCGATCATGTGCCGACCACGCTGCCGCTGCTCGCCGCCGGATACGACGTATTGCTGGAAAAGCCCTTTGCAGTCAACGAGGCCGAATTGGAACAGCTGGCAACGGCGGTCCGGGCAAGCGGGCGGAATGTGATGATCTGCCACGTGCTGCGTTATGCGCCGTTTTACGCGGAAATCAAACGGCTGGCGCTCTCCGGCGCGATCGGAGAAATCATTGCAGTCGAAAGTGCCGAGCATGTCAGCTATCACCATTACACCATGGGCTTCGTGCGCGGCAAGTGGAGCGAACAGGGACGCTGTGCTTCCAGCTTTCTGCTCCAGAAGTGCTGCCACGACCTCGATCTGATCGCCTGGCTGAAAAGCGGCGTGGCGCCGGTCGCGGTCGACAGCATGGGATCGCTGGGTTATTTTACGGCCGAACGCGCGCCGCGCGGCTCCGGAACTCATTGCCTGCTGGATTGCGCGCTCGAACCGGAGTGCGATTTCTCGGTGCGCAAACTCCATCTCGACCATCCGGTGCGCTGGCACGGCTATGTCTGGCCTCAGCTGGCTTATCTGCCGGGTGCCGATACCCCGGAGCGGCGCGAAGCGGAGCTCCGCCGGCCCGATCATCCTTACAGCCGCTGCGTCTGGAAGTGCGCCAACGACCAGGTCGACCGGCAGAGCGTGATGGTTGAATTCGCCGACGGCGCGATCGCTTCCCATCAGATGATCGGCAACACCGCGCGCCCCATGCGCAAACTCCACCTGATTGGCACCGACGGCGAAATCGAAGGGGTTTTCGACGACAACCGGTTTGTGCTCCGCCGCCGGGATGTTCGCCCGGAATGCGAATATACCGAAGAGTGGCACGACATCGGCGCGCTGGGCGACACCACCGGGGCTTACGGCGACCATGGCGGCGGCGATCTGCGGCTGGTCGAGGATTTCCTGAACCGGGTCGAAGGCAGGCCGACCTCGGTCTCCTGTACGGCTTTGGAGGATTCACTGACCGGCCATCGGCTGGTTTTCGCCGCCGAACGGGCCCGCCGCGAAGAGCGGCGCATCCGGATGGCCGAAAAGTGACCAGGCATTGCGGTCCGGAATTCAGAAATCCGTCCGGCCGCATTGCATGGTGCGGGCACCGGCCTCGCCGCCGGTGCCCTGGTTTGCGCCGGCGAAACACTTGTTACGCTCCGGGAAACCAAAGATTTTCCGGCTTGAAAATTTGAATTTTCCTTCGCAATCGAATTGACATCTCGGGAAAAGTCGATATATTGATCTCGCGGTTAAACGTTTTAACACTCGGGATGCGGAGTTCGGAATGGTTTCGCTGAAAGACATTGCCCGGGAGCTGGGCGTTTCCGTCGGAACGGTTTCGATGGCGTTGCGCGGTTCGCCGCGCATCGGCAGGGAAACCGCCAGCCGGGTCAAGGCTCTGGCCGGCGAACTCGGATATATTCCCAATCATTTCGGCCGCGGTCTGCGGTCGGGCCGCAGTGCGCTGATCGGCTGCCTGGTGTCGTCGCTGCAGGCTTCCTTCATGGCCACCATCGTCGAAGCCATCGGCGCCCGGGCCGCCGAGGCGCAATACAGCGTCCTGGCCGCCTGGTCGGACGGACGGCGCGAAAAGATGCTTCAAGACCAGCTCGAACTGATGCTGTCCAAAAACATTGATGGACTGGTGATCACCAATCCGGTACTGGCTCAGCATCCGGCTCTGCTGGCGCGGCTGAACCGGGCCCAAGTGCCGTTCATCTTCTGTTCCTACCACTGCGGCGATCAGGGGTATCCGTTTGTGGTGACCGACGATGAGGCCGGAGGGCGTCTTGCCGCCCGGCACCTGCTGGACAATGGCCACCGCGCCATTCTCTGTGAATTCAGCCACAGTGTGGAGCGGCGGCTCAAAGGCAATCTGGCGGAAATCAACTGCCGGCCGGACGCCAGAAGCTGTGTCTTCCACGATCTGGAGGAGTTGCCGGTATTGATTGCGGAACAGCGGGCGACCGCGATTGTTTCCTATTCCGACATGCGGGCGATCGACACCATCTATCTGCTGCGGCAGCGCGGCATCCGGGTTCCGGAGGACGTTTCGATTATCGGTTATGATGATCTCGACCTTGCGGCGCGGCCCGAATTCAATCTTACGACCATCGCCCAGCAGCGGAAGCAACTCGGCATTGCCGCCGTGGACTATATTTTCGAACGTCTCGGCGGCAATGCGCCGGCCGACCGAATCCTGTTGGCGCCATCCCTGGTCGAGCGCGGCACCGTGCGCCGGGTCGGCTGATTTTTTCCGTTGAATTTCATCCGGGGCGCAATGCAATTCATGATTGAAACGTTTCAACAAAAAAAGGATGAGTCCATGAAAATCGGCCGGTTTAATCCGATCAGCGATGGCGATGTTTTTGAAATCATGAATTACATTCTAAGAAATTATGCGGAGGAATGGGATTTATAATTCGATTGTGTATTGAAAAATTGATTTCAAGCGGGATATTTTGCGGAATTTTTCACTCGTTATTGGAAAAAGAAAAGGCTTCATGCTAGAATAATGTCGTCGCGGGTTTCACGGCCGGGCGGTCCGCGATGGCATCGGGGCAGGGGTTGCCGCATTGCTCGGGTCAAGGAATGAAACAAGTTCGGAATATTGCCCCTGAGGTGCCAGATGAATGAGAATGCCATCGCCGCCGAAACCGCCGGCCGGAAATTGTACCGGGCCGGGACGCTGACTTACACCCCGCTCCAACTGGTCGGATTGTTCGCTTTTCTGTTGACCGGCGGCTTCTGCCTTTCGTTTATCGGCGCGGTTCAGGGCGGCGGTCTTTTTACGCTGTCGCTCAACCGTTTTCACGCCGACCCGGTGTTCATCAGCGTGGTGCTCGGATCAATCCCGGCGGCGCTGAACATGATCGTCTGTCCGATCGTCAGCTTTCGCAGCGACCGCACCCGCAGCCGCTGGGGCCGCCGCAAACCTTACATTCTGATTTCGGTGCCGTTCATCGCGCTGGCCATTGTCGGGGTTGGCTGGGCGCCTTATTTCGTGAGTCCGGTCAGCGCCATGACCGGGCTGAGCGCCAATACCGTCGGGCTGGGGCTGTGCGGAATGTTTATCGTGGCCTACAGTTTCTTCACCATGTTCGTCGGTTCGGTCTACTATTATCTGTATGCCGACGTGGTGCCGGAGTCGCTGATCGGGCGCTTCAATTCCGCTTTTTATCTGGTCGGTTCCGGGGCCGGGGTGTTCTTCAATTTCGCAATCCGCGATTATGTCACGGATTATCTGCCTTGGATTTACACCTTCGTGGCGCTGGTGGTATTCATCGGCTTTTTGATCATGTGCCTGATGGTCCGGGAGGGGGAATATCCGCCGGTCAAGGAAGAACTTTCGCCGTTGAAGGCGGCTTATGTCTATTTCCGGGAATGCTTCGCTTCGGACTCCTTCTACTGGTGGTTCTTTACCGCCACGGCCATGAACGAAGTCTCGGTGCTGTGCCGCTCGCTGTACAATATTCTTTTCGCCACGCAGGAACTCAGTATCCCGGAAAAGTCATATTTTGAAATCATGGGCTATACCGGGATTCTGTCGCTGGTGGTATTGCTGCCGCTGGGCTTTCTGGTTGACTATTTCCGTCCGATCCGGATTTATGTGACCGGCATGCTGCTGGTGATCGCCACCAATATCTACGGCTTCTTCTTCTGCCACGATTACCTGACTTTCATGATCATTTCCTTCTCGCTCACCTTTGTCTACTGCATTCAGAATGCGAGCACGCTGCCGCTGTTCATCGAACTTCTGCCCAAGGACCGTTACGGCCAATTCTGTTCGGCGCAGGCGATTTTCCGTTCGGTGATCATGTTCCTGGCCAATGGCGTGGCCGGATTCTTCATCCTCTGGATGGGAAGTTACCGTTATATTTTCGTCTGGGATGCGATATTCACCATACTGGCGACGGCGGCAATGGTCATGGTCTTCCGCGGCTGGTACCGCAACGGCGGGCCGAAGGGCTATGTCGCGCCCCGGTAGGCTGACACGGATTTCCGGGAAATGCCAACGCCCGTTCCGAAACCGGAACGGGCGTTTTTGTTTATTGGGACAAGTCCCGGAGCGTTTAGTACCGGGCCAGCGAGTGAGCCGTGTCCATCATCGCGTGCATATTGACTGCCGGAATGTCGCGCGGATTCATTTCGCCGGGGGCGAAAATATAACCTCCGCCGGGTTTGCCGACGGCCATGATGCGCCGGACTTCGGCGGCGATGGTTTCGGGATTGCCGCGCCAGAGCACTTCGATCGGATCGAGGTTGCCGCTGATTGCCTCCTTGCCCCGCGTGGCCTTCCGGACGGCCGCGATGTCCGCCGCCGGACCGATCGACTCGAAGCTCAACCCGAGCGGCACATGACTGAGCACATGGGGCACCTTGATTTCGCTGTTGTGCATCCACATCATCAGATTGAGCTCCTGTTCGGCATACTGTACGAGTTCGCGGGTCACGGCGAAGATATGTTCCTGATACTGCTCCACCGAAAGCAGCCCGCTGAAAGCGTTGCAGTCGCCGAACCAGATCGCATGCGCTCCGGCCTGCTGCTGGGCCTTGAGGTAGCGCATGTAGAAATCCTTCCACCGCTCCATGGCTTCCCGGAGGAGTCGGGGATCGTCATAGATCAGCAGCATCGATTCCTCAATGCCCCAGGCCAGTCCGACCGCCGAAAACGGCGCGGCGATGCTGCCGGTGACCAGCACGTCGTCACCGAATTCCTCGCGCAACCGGCGGATGGCCTTGAGTTTTTCCGGCATCCGGCCGTCGCGCAGCGGGTCCATGGTCCGGATGCGGTCGAGGCCTTCCCCGACCTTGAGCACGCCGCTGGTGGCGCGCAGGATGTCGCCATCTCCGGGACAGGCGATGCCGATCGGCTCGAACTCGAAGCAGTCGTCGATCTGCACCCAGGCCCAGTCGTAGTCGAATTCCCGGATGGCGGCGCTCCAGACTTCATAAATCTTGTCGCCGGATTGACACAACTCCTCATAGCAGTAGCGGCCGTGCCACTTGACATCGAATTCCTCGCTCTGAGCCACGCAGGGCACCCGGCGGGGCACTCCCTGATTGCGCACCGTCCTGAAATCTTCCACCGCGCCGCGATAAGCCATAATCTGGATTCCTTTCCGTTCACTGATAATATTCCGTCGTCTCCGTCCAGACGGGACGGTAGAGTGTGAGTTCGGAGTAGCGTACATGGCTCTGGTAAAGCCCGAAGCCGCAATGCCCGGCATGGTCCGGGGGCAAGGCCATGGCTTCGGGCAAAAGCAACTCGAAAACCACCGCGCCGTCGACCGCGATGAAGTGATGGCGTCCGATGCATCCGGCGACGATCCGGTATTCGGCGCCGCCGGTCACCGGGAAGGCCGCCGCTGTGGCGGAGAGGCTGAAATCGGGGACGGTTTCGATGCCGACGCGGTTGCGGAACCAGCCGCCGAGCGCGCCGAGATAGCCCCGGCCCCACGACTGACCGTCAAGCGCGACGCGGTACCACCAGACCAGATCGTGATCGGAGGGGGCGATCAGCCGGGCGGTGAAGGCCATCACCACGTCCCCGGTCAGCGCGCGGCGGTAAAAAATCTGGCCGTGGGTTGCCGGTTCGGGGCCGCCGACAATGGCCTCTGGCGCAACGCTCCAATGCGGCGAACCAACCGCGAGCCATTCCGCGGGGTCGAAGAAGTCGAAATGCCGAATGACTGCGGAATCATTCAGATCGAGGATTTTTCCCTGAAGACGATATTGCATGATGCTCCTTTTTCCGGCCGGAATCACGACCGGGCTTGCGTCCTGCGGTTAAGGGAATGCGGCAAACGCGGTTTGTCAAAATGAATTCCGGAGGAAGGTGAGAGAAAGTGCTTGATTTTTCGGCGATTCCGGCTATCTTATCAAAAAGTGTTAAAACCATGAATCAGCCTGAATCATTCGATCACCTGCCGCCGCGCCGGGCGGTTTACGAGGCCATCCGCCGACAGATTGTCGACGGCCGTCTCGCCGCGGGCGCGACCGTGAAGCCGACCCGGGAGCTGGCCGCCGAGTTCGGCTGTTCGGCGCCCACGGTCCATTATGCACTGCGCGAACTGGCCGATTCCGGCTATCTGATCCGGCGGCAGGGCGCGCCGACCCGGGTCGGCGCGATGGCGCGGAGCATCGAGAAAGCGCTCCTTTTCTACAGCGATTTCAGCAACAATCCCTTTCGCGGCCGGTGGTTTTCGGCGATGATGGAGCTGGCGGCGGAACGTAAGCTGCTCTTGGTCCCGATGCGCATCGAGAATCTGATTTACGATCACCCCGCGGCGACGGACAAGGCGCTGCGCGATTATCTGACGGCGCGGTGGCGCGAGGGGTTCCGTCATATCATACGGGAACCCCATGCGTTGGAGATTGAAACCGCGCTGGTGGCGGCGTTGGCGCAGTTCGATTTCCAATGCGTCGCGTTCAACGATTTCTGGCTCAACGGGTCGGGCCATTCGGCGGTGCGCTGCGATGAGGAATTCGGCTTCTACCGCCTGACCGAACATCTCTACGAGCTGGGGCACCGCCGCATCCTGCTGCTCGACGACATGCCGGAATGGCCGCGCAACGGGGCGATCGGCGGCTTCCGGCTGGCGCTGGCGCAGCACGGTCTGCCGTTTCACGAAGAAGACGTGGCCTTTTTCATGCGCAAAGCGCACTGGCGGCCGATGGATCCGGCGCTGATCGGGCGGATTGTCGGCAATTATACGGCGGTGATCTGCACTTACGACATCAATGCCTTGCAATTTTTGAACCATCTTCGGGAACATCGGGTTTCCGGCGTGAGCGTGGCCGGATTCGACGGCATGGAGGAGAGCGAAAGCGAGGGGCTGACTACCATGCGGCAGCCGATCGGGCGGATGATCGCCGCGACGTTCGAGCTGCTCGGCGCGCCGCCGGAGCAGGTCGAAAAGCGTCTCTTCACGCCCGAACTGTTGTGCCGCGCGTCGACTTTCGCCCCGAAGCGGCCGCCGTCGGTTTGAGGCGCGGCGGCCGCCGCTTCCCGGCTACCGGGGGGAGAACGGAATCACCCGGTTGCTTTGCATGGCCTCGTCGGCCAGAAAGACCAGTTTGTGACCGTTGATCGAGTCGGAGAGGATGGTTCGGGAGATGGAAGTCGGTCGACCGTCCAGCAGATCGATGAAATCCTCCATCAGTCGCAGATCGCCGCCGCCGTGGCCGCCGAAAACGCCGGCGGTGTCGCCCTGATTGCCGGTGTCGACGCGTTCGACGGTGAACTCACAATCCGGCCGCAGGTCGCGATGGTAAAGCGAAAAGGCGCTGTCTTCGAAACAACCCATGATTTCGCCCTCGGTGCCGACGATATGGACCTTGCGCAGCGCCCGCGGGGTATTGGTGACCATCGCGTGGGTTGCGATTGCGCCGTCGGCGAAGCGGACGGTCACCGCCTGCTGGTCGGCCTGATCGTAATCGGCGATTTTCCAGACGCATTGCGCATAGGGGTTGCGCGGATCGCGTAGCGCCTTTTCCCGATTTTCCGGGGTGTCGATGCCGTCGACGTATTCGAGTTCCGGCCAGATGTAGGTGTGCCAGCGCAACGGATGGTTGAGATGGAGCCGCCGCGCCGAATAGTCGCAATGCGCTTCGATCGGGCAGTCGAGCAGGCAGTGCTTGCCGCTGCCGGCGGGCGCATTTTCGGGGCGGAAAAAGGTGCATCCTCCGGTGCTGGCGACGGAAACCGGATCGACGCCGCTCTGGTACCAGGTCAGCAAATCGATGTCGTGGCAGCATTTGGCCAGCAGCATGGAGGCGCCGCATTGTTTTTGGCTGCGCCATTTGCCGCGGACATAGCAGCTGGTGTAATGATGATAGCTGACGTGTTCGGCGCTCTGGATATGGGTGATGCGCCCGACCGCGCCGTCGAGCAGTTTCCGCTTGACGGCGGCATAGAACGGCGCATAGCGCAGGACATGGCAGATCATGACCTGCCGCCCGGTCCGGCGGACCGCCGCATCGAGCCGTTCGAGCTCCGCCAGATTCAGCGCAAAGGGTTTTTCCAGGAGCACATCATAACCGGCGGAGAGCAGCGGCAGCGTGGTTTCGACATGGTCGGCATCCATGGTGCCGTTGATCACGCAATCCGCGAGTTTGCCCCGGGCGGCGAGCTCGGCGGCCGAAGCGAAGCACATTTCCGGCTTCAGACCGTATTTGCGCGCCACAAACTCCCGGCGTTCCGGGTCGGGGTCGGCGACGCCGGCAATCCGGAGTCGTTCCGGGCGGTAATCGGTGTATTGGGCATAACCGAGTCCGCGGTGGCCGGCGCCGACGATGATAGCTGTTCTCATGATTTCTGTCTTCTCCTGAAATTCCCGTCGATGCGAATGGCTTCCGGCGCAGGATTCCTGCGCCGGAAGCGCATGTTGGATATGATTGTCAATCGGCTATTCTTCCGGACTCCAAAGTTCCACTTCGGAGAGGATCAGCCGCTGCTGTTCCGCTTGCGGCTGGGGCGCGAAGGTCAGCTTGACCAGCCGTCCCCTGCTGTTGGCCGGAAAGCGGTAGATTTTGCGGCGCACATCCTGAGGATCACGGTTGTCGTCGGCTCCCAGCGGAAATTCCGCCTGCTGCCAGCGCGTGCCGTCTTCCGACCAGCTGAGCGTCGCATTCCGGAGATAATGCTGGCAGATCGCTTCCAGCCGGTCCAGCGGATAGGTCGCCTTCAAATCGAATTCGATCGCGATCGCCTCGGGCGTTTCCCACCCGACGATCCATTCGTCGAGCTTGCTTTTGCCCCGGTCGACATTGCCTTTGGCGATGGCCTGGAGCCGGTTGGTCAGATGGCCGTCGGCGAGCGCATACCATTCCTGTGGCGTTGATTCCGCCGGCTTGTCCGGAGCCTTGGCATAGCGGTAGGCGGCGCCGGGCGCTTCGCGGTTCAATCCGGTCAGGGGCAGGAACTTCTGCCACTTGACGTAATTTCCGGTCAAACAGCGGCCCGAGGGCATCGTCTGCGGCCGAATCAGCGTCGAGGGGAAGCGGAAACGCCAGATGTCCTGATTGCATTTGAGGTTGTTGCTTTGAGCAAGATACCGGAACAGCTGCTGGCAGGCCGGATTGCCGGCATTGCCCAGATCGCCGATTTCGCTGCCGAAGGTCAGCACTTTGCCCCGGCCGAGCGGATATTCGATCACCGCCGAGGAGCCGTCATTGTAACGTCCCGCGATACGGGCTCCTGCGGCGGGCGTCAGCACGAAACGTCCGGCATTGCCGACCGGCAGGGTCAAATCGGCGTAACGGAATGCGGTCACATTGGCGTCCGCCTCCTTGGCGTCGGCGATGCCGAGCAGCGTCCGGCGGACCTCCCGGAGATCCTCGGCGGCCGGGGTGAACGAAAATGCCTGCGGATCGGTCACGATCAGCGTGCCGCCGTTTTTGACATATTCCTCCAGCGCGGTCAGCGCCGGGCGGTCGACGTATTTGGCGTCGGGCGCGAAAATCACCTTGAAACGGCTCAGGTCGACCAGTTTTCTGGCCAGGCTGCCTTCGTTGAAATAGCGGAAAAAGACCTTCGGCTGCAATTCCAGCAGCGAATGGATGGTCATTGTCCGGGTCGGATAGACCGATACCCCGACATAGGAGCGCAGCGTATCCAGACAGGCGAAGATGGCGCAGTCCGGTTCCGGAAACTTGAGCTGGTTCATCCGGCCGAGTTCGTCCAGCAGCGCCATTTCGATCTGCCAGCGTTCCGGCGCGCCGAAGTATTCGCTGTGCAGATAACGCACCCCGGAACGGGTTCCGACGGTGTCGGCCAGATAATAGTGGATTCCGGTCGCACCGGAGCGCACCGATTCGCTGACTTTTTCGATCACTTCGTCGGGGGTGAAACTGCACGAATATTCTTCGACGTGCATGCAGGGCCAGAACTCCTTGACCTGGCTCAGATCGCTGACGTATTTGGTCAGGAAGCCGAAGTCGGAAATGTCCGGGTTGCGGCGCGGATAGAGCTGGTGGGTCACGATGTCGCACACTTCCGGGGTGAAGTCGGTATAGTCGTAGGTCTGGTTCTGCGCCGCCACCGGGTCGTCGCTGATGACTTTGATCGCGGGATTGATCGCGCGGACCCTGGCGGTGACCTCCTTCATGAAGCCGACCATCGCGTCATTCATATACTTGCGCAGGGCGATCCAGGCATAGACGTCGGGATCGGAACCCGATTTGGGGATGCCGAATTTGCCGTAGCCGTATTTGGCCCGGACTTCGCGGTCGATCTGCTTGAGCAGTTCGTAATCGGGATATTTTTCCAGAAATTCGATCAGAATGATCATCGCATAGTTGACCTGCTCGTCGCCGAAGGAAACCGCGTAGATCTGGTCGGCGAAAGGCCGGATCAATTCCAGGTTGCGAAAATATTCCGCCTTGGCTTCCGGATCGAAGAGGAAGGGACTGTTGTTGCGTTTCGGCATCTTGCCCGGCCCCCAGCGGTTGTCGGGCATGTAAATCCATTTCAGCCCGGCTTCTTTGCCTTTGGCGATCAACCCGTAGCGTTCCAGGGTACCGCTCTGGTTGATGACCAGCAGTCTGGATTGGGCGAAATCCTTCATCAGATCGCGTTCCACCCATGGGAAGCCGTATTGGAGCGCCACCGGGTGCATCAGGATGCCGAGTCCGCCATGATACCAGAACATGGCCCCGTCCTTGCCGAGGCCCATCGGCTGATCGCTCCACAATTCACGATAGAGCGGATTTTCGGTGGTGGCGGCGAGGGTGGATTTTTCCGCCTTCCGGTCGCGGCAGGGGAAATTGGCGCGGTAAAGCGTGTCGGAGTTCCGCTTGAGCCGGAGCTCCCAGTGGTCCGCCCCGGCTGGCGGCGCGAGTTTCAGCCGGACGGTTTCGCCGGGTGCGGCCGCGGCCGTCACCGCTTTGCCGGCCGTACCGTCGAGCGCGACCGGCGTGGCGGCGAGGGTAAGGCCCTGCGGTGCATCGTCAGCGACCTTGAATACGAATTCCGTGACCTCATTGCCGGAAACCTGTTCCAATATCACCGGCAATTCGCCTGCGCGCGGAGTCATCAGGAACGGCCGGAAATGGGAGGGATCGGCGAAGCCGCCGTTGCCGCTTCGGAGGGAACTCAATTCCTCCGGCGCGGTCTTGCTGCGGGAGAAGTTCATGCTCCACAGTTCCGCGCCGCCGGGCTGATAGCCGATTTCGGCCAGCGGAATCGCCATTTCCACGCCCCAGAAATCCTGGCCGCAGAAGGCTCCGGCGCGGAGGTCGGTATGATAGGCGACACGGCCGCCGAGGGCATCGAAAACAATGCCGTTGGGATTGACGATGAACTGGCGCAGATTTTCCGGCAATCCGCTGTTGAAGGGATCGATGCCGACTTCGACGCAGTCGTCGCGCCAGATTTCATTGTCGCGCTCTTCCGGCGTGGTCCATTGCCGCCGCAGCGAATTCATATTGGATTCGTGACAGCGGAATCCGGCATAAAACATTTTGTCATCCCGGCCGACGAAGACATCGGTGGGCATGGCGGCTTCTCCGCCGCCGACTTTTTCCAGCCGGAAGGTTTTGGCATCCTGCCATTCCGCCGGATCGATTTTGCCGTCCAGCGCGGGCGCCTGCTTCAGCCACGGCAGCGCCGCGTCGCCGGAGGGCGCCGCCGCCAGCCCGCCGCAACCGGCGAGCACGCAGCACAGCAGCCATGAGTTTCTGAAATTCATATGATATTGACTCCGAAAACTGTTAGGTCATGAAGGAGCCGATTTCGCCCGCCCTGGCTTGCGCCGGGCGCGGACGGAATCGGCAGGGAGGAGATTACGGCTGTTCGTCCAGAATCGGGGTGGTTTTGGTGCCGATGCCGGAACCGGCCGGAAAGGCCGAGAAGGTCACAAAGCCGACATGGCCGCCGAGGTGGAGCAGATTGACGCCGTTCTGGTGATAGCGCGTCCAGGAGATCGGGGCGGAGTAGACCGGCTGATAGGCGGTCGGATAATGGTCGCCGACGATGAAGTTGCCGGGGCTGGTGTCGACGCCGGAAAGTGTATTCCGGGCATAATCTTCACGGGTGGAGGCGTAGTTGCCGGTCCAGAAACTGAGCTTGGGATGGATGTAGAAGAAGTAGGAGGTGTTGTATTCGGCCACGCTGGAATAGGCGTTCTGAGCATAACCGGTGTCGCTGGGGCAGTTGAAGAAGCGCCGGGCGACTTCCAGCGTCAGCGGCTGGCCGTTGTAGGTGCCGTAGTCCTGGCCGATGTAATTGCCGATGATCAGCAGCTGGACCGGGCCGGCGGTGCCGGCGGCGGGATTGTAGTAGGAGCTGGTTCCGCTGACATAGTGGCCGCGGGTGGGCAGCGCCGCCGCGATCGAATTGTTGTAGCAGGCCATGTAATCCTTGTTGTCGCCGCCGTACATGGTGAAACCCAATCCGATCTGCTTGAGGTTGCTGACGCAGCTTGCCGCCCGGGCGCGTTCGCGCGCCGCCGACAGTGCCGGCAGCAGCATGGCCGCCAGGATTGCGATAATGGCAATTACGACCAGAAGTTCGATCAATGTGAAGAGACGGGGGACGGCAATTCGGGGGGATGCGAAGTACTGTTTCATGGCTTTTCTCCTTCGGTAACGATCATTCGGTTCATGGTCTTCGAATTAAAATCGGGCGGTGGCGGTTTTCAAATTCGGTGGCGGCGATTTCTCCTTGTCTGATGGCATCGGATCATATTTTTCCATTTCGGTCGATTGTGACGGGCAAATTCAGGGCTGCGTCGGCTGCGGCGTCGTCGCCCGGGAAAGGTCCGGATTCGGCGCGACCCAGCGGTATTTGCGCGGAATGGCCGAGAGCGGCGAGGCCGGATGAAAGAGCACCGGCACCGGATATTTGCGCTGGATCAATTGCGCCCGGTTGCCGAAGATCAATTCGCGCAGCGCCTCATAGGCGCGGGGAATCAGCGATTCGCAATCGGGCACCTGAAAGATGGGGATGTTGTCCCGCACCGGGATGCTCCGGTCGGCATTGATGCGCGCGCCGTCGACGCCCACCAGCAGACATTGCGGCGGAATCTCGATATGATTTTTTCGCAGGGCGACGCTGACTCCGGCGGTGTAGCCGTTGTAACAGATCAGCGCTTCCGGCCAGCAGCGCTTTTCTTCGAGATAGCGGAAAAAGCAATCGCAGGGATCGGGGTCGCGCCAGTCGCTGACGTAATCGTCGCACGGTACCGGAGGCAGATCGAATTCGGTTTTGATCGCCCGCCAGCTTTTGGTGAAGGCGGTGTTGTAACTTTCGAGCATGCTCGAGAAGAACAGTCCGATTTCCCGGTATCCGGCCGCCATCAGCATCCGGACATAATTGCGGATCAGCCCGGTGGTGTCGTGCTCGACATAATTGAGCGACCGGCCCAACACCGGCAGCAGATTGCACGAAACGAAAGGCACTCCGGTCTGATTGAGATGTTCTGCGGCTTCCACCGAAAGCGAACTGGCGTAGAAAATCAATCCGGCGAAATGATTGCCCAGCAGCGACCGCAGATATGGCGAATGGGGTTTGCCTCCGGCCAGCAGCAGCGGTTCGAATCCGTCCTGCTCGATGGCCTTGCAGATTTGCGACAGAAACGGCGAGGCCGGGGCGCTCATCTGGGAAACCAACCCGATCAAGCCGGAACTCCGGTGCTCGCGGTTGATGCCGACTTTGACCCGCCGCCGGGAATGGAGAATCTCGCGTTCCCGCAGCGGACGCAACGCATTGGTGATGGTCTGTCCGGAAACCCGGAATTCCCGGGCCAGCTCCCGCACCGACGGCAGGGCGCTGTCGTAACAGCCCCGATGGATGCGGGATTCGATTTCTGCCGCGATGGCCGGATATTTGGCTTTCATGATGACCGGATTTCCAGACTGATTCGGGTTCGGGCCTTGTGCTTGATAAAAGTATAACAAAAAATCGGACCGATTTCAAGAGTCAATTCCGCCGGATCATCGTTTTTACTGCGATTATGCAGTGCAGATAGTTGTAATTTGTTATTTTAAAATTAGTTATAAATCATGATTGTGATCGGATGCATGGTCCTTGCCAAGCTCGGCCATGCGGAAAAATTCGCTCCGGTTCCGCTCTCTGCACTGAATGATCGTGGCAAATCCGGTTGGATACGAGTGCTTTGAACCGTCATTTTTCATGCCTCGGAGGCGTTGGCGGAGGGAAGCTGCGCCGGATCGATGATGCACACGACAACGCATTGGTTCTCGCGGACCGGCCGGGGGCGTTTCGCCGAGGCGCTGTTTTTCAGCAGGCCTGTCCGGACCTTTCGCACCGGGCCAGGAAATCAAGCATGTCGCGGAAGGCTTCGAGTTGTTGGCGGCGGGTCAGCGCATAGAAAAAACCGTGCTCGGCCATGGTGTAGAATTTCTGTTCCGACGGCACCCCCAGCGCCTGTTGGCGATGGAGGAAATCGGTCACCATGCGGCTTGGGAACATGTGTTCGTTCTCCGCTTCGAGAAAGAGCAGCGGGGGATTGTCGGGGCTGAGGTAGCTCGACAGCGAGAGCTGCCGGTAGCGCTCGGGAGCCTCGGCATACGACTTGCCTGCGGCCCGGGCCATTTCGACGGCGATCGGCGGAAAGATGTCCGGCCACGGCGCGAATTCCACCGGCGTCGCCTGAAGCATTCCGGCTTCCGGTTTGAGCCATTGCCGCGCCGGATTCCACGGCTCCCCGGCCGCGCCCGGCGGCGCCAGGAGCAGCAGTCCGGCCAGATGGGCGCCGGCGGACGAGCCGTGGACGGCGATGCGGGCCGGGCGGCGCCGCTGCCGGAGCCAGTCGGCGAAAGCCATGTAGGCTTCCCGGATATCTTGCAGCTGCCGGAAGGCGTCGACGTCAAGCCGGTAATCGGCGGCGGCGCAGATGAAGCCTTCGCGGTTGAATCCCTGCATGATTTCATGGAACCCGGTGCGGCTGCCGGCGCGCCAGCCGCCGCCGTGGACGAAAAAGAGCGCGATTGGGCGGGTGGCTTTTTCCGGTGCGAAGAGGTCGAATACCCGTCCCGGAACGATGGGATCGTCCAGATAATAACTCTCGAAAAATTTCACCGTATGCACTCCGATGGTCGATTTCCACTTGATTTTTGGCTCCATAATATACCGGTTGCGCGGACCGATGTCAATCGAAATCGGACGATTTTGCATTTTTCGCTTGACGAAACCGCTTTGCGGCGGTATTTAGTATCAATCCATGGATTTGACGGGCGGACGGATGGCAAACATTTCAGACCTCATTTATTTCGACCACGCGGCGGCGACGCCGGTACGGAGCGAACTTTGGCCGCTGTTGCCGGAGCTGGCCATGCGCTGTTACGCCAACCCGGAGGCGGCGCATCGGCTGGCCTCCGAGGTGCGCCGGTTGCTGGAGGATGCCGGGCAACGCCTCGCGGCGGCGGTCTTCGGCCGGACGCTGCCGGAATGCGGTGTGGTGTTCGGCGGCAGCGCCAGTGAACTGCTGGCGCTAATCGGCAGCCTCCACCGTCCGGCCCGTGCGGCGGGCGCGGGGTCGCAGCTGGAGCATCCGGCGGTTCTGGCCATGCTCCGGCGCGGCTGCGGTGCGGTGCGGATGACGGAGGTTGACCGGGATGGCCGCTGGCAATTGCCCGCGACGCCCGACGACGCGGTCGCGCTGGCTGCCGTAAGCTGGGTCCAGAGTGAAACCGGGTTGATTCAGCCGCTCGACCGGATGCTGCCGGAATTGCGTCGGGCTTTTCCCGAAGCACTGCTGCTGGTCGATGCGGTTCAGGGCGCGGGCAAGCTCGAATTCCCGGCCGCGCTGCCCGATCTGGCGGTGGTTTCGGGCCACAAATTCGGCGCGCCGGGCGGTGCGGCGCTGCTGCTGCTTTCTCCAGCGGCGCGGCAGCTGGAGAAAGCATTGGCGAAACTGCGCCGCGACGATTACCTGACCGGTCGGGCGGAGCCGCTGAATGCGCTGCTGCTGACCCGCGCGGCGGAGCTGGCCGCCGCGGAGCGCAAGCCGAATTTCGAGCGGGTGGCGGCGCTTGGGCGCCTGCTGCGCGCCGGTCTGACGAGTCTTGAATTGCCGGTCGGCAAAGAAGTGATATTCACGGCGGCGGAAGAACGGAGTTCGCCCTACATTCTTCATTTCGTGCTGCCCGGCTACGATTCCGGCGTGCTGGTCAGGATGCTGTCGCAGCGCAACATCATGGTTGCGGCAGGCAGCGCCTGCCGGGCCGAAAGCAAAATGCCGAGCGCGGCATTGACCGCGCTCGGCTTCCCGCGCCGACTGGGCCACAGCGGCCTTCGGCTCTCTTTCTCGCCGGCCAACACGGTGGCCGAGGCGCAGACCTTTCTCAAGGTGCTGCCGGAAGTGCTCCAGGATTATTGACCGCGCTTCCTGTGACTTATCCGGCGGTGAAGAAATCGAGCAGTTCCGGCATGATGCCGAGCCAGAAATTCCAGTCGTGTACGCCGGGTTGTTCGCGATAGTCGAGCTTCCAGCCGCCGGCGGCCTCCAGCCGGGCCTTGAATTCGCGATTGGTGGAGACCAGTTCGTCGCCGACGCCGCAACGCATCCAGAGTTTCGGACGGATGGCGCCGGGCGCGAAGCGCTTGAGCACCTCGAACAGATCGTTGTCGGTGCCGAGCATTGCGGTGCGCGAGCCGAAAATCGCCGCCACTTCGATGTCTGCCATGCCGCCTTCGGGTCGTCCGACCCAGCCGATATCGGCCACCGCCGACATCGCGGCGATTTTGCCGAAACGCTCCGGCTGCCGGAGCCCGAGTTTCAACGCGCCGTAGCCGCCCATCGACAAGCCGGCGGCGAAGGTCTGGTCCCGTCCGGTCCGTGCCGGAAACATGGTCTGAATCAGGCGCGGCAGCTCTTCGCTGATGAAGGTCCAGTACTTTTCGCCCGCAACCATGTCGGTGTAGAATGAGCGTGCGCCGTCGGGCATCACCACGATGAATTCGCGGTCGCGCAGGTACCGGTAGATGCCATTGTGAACATAGGCGTTTTCATCGTCGCTGCGGCCGTGGAGCAGATAGATCACCGGGAAGCCGGGCTTGCCGTCGGAGTGCGGCTTCTCTGGTACGAACACGTTCATCGCACAATCCCGCATCAGCACAAACGAGGTAAAATTGCAGTTCAGCAGAGCCATGATTCCTGATTCCGTTTATTTTTCGATGAAATCCAACATTGCCGGGAGTTGCGACAGCCAGAAATCCCAGTTGTGGCCGGCGCCGGGCGTTTCGCCGTAGTCGAGCTTCCAGCCGCCGGCGGCGGCAAGCCGGTTCCGGAATTCGCGGTTGTATTCGATCAGGACATCGTCGCCGCCGCAGCGCATCCACAATTCCGGGCGCACTGCGCCGGGCGCAAAACGCCCGAGCAATTCCAACAGATCATTGTCGGTTCCGGTCATCGCGGTCCTCGACCCGAAGATCGCCGCCACTTCGACGTCGCTCATGCCGCCTTCGGGCCGCCCGACCCAGCCGATATCGGTTACCGCCGACATCGCAGCGATTTTGCCGAAGCGCTCCGGGTGGCGGAATCCGAGTTTCAGCGCGCCGTAGCCGCCCATCGACAACCCGGCGGCGAAGGTCTGGTCCCGTCCGGTGCGCGCCGGAAACATGGCCTGAATCAACCGCGGCAGCTCTTCGCTGATGAAGGTCCAGTACTTTTCGCCCGCAACCATATCGGTGTAGAATGAGCGCGCCGCATCCGGCATCACCACGATGCACTCGCGCCCGCGGCAGAATTTCCGGATGCCGTAGCGGACATAGGCGGAGTGATCGCCGCTGCGTCCGTGCAGCAGATAAAGCACCGGGAATCCGGGGCGGCCGTCGGAGTGCGGCGTTTCCGGCACGAATACGTGCAACGCACAATCCCGCATCAGCACCGCGGAAGTGAAGCTGCATCGGATCAAAGCCATGAAGAAATTCCTTCTTGAAATGGACGGCAATTCCGTATAATATACTGCAATCGTTTTCCGGTTGCCACATCCGAACCGGAATTTTTTCCTGAAAAAAAGAAAGAGACGGAACCGAATCCCGGCCTTCCCCTGAGCCGGCGTTTCTGCTCCGTCTCCCGAATCGAGACGATCGCGGAAAGATTACTTCACGATTGATACCTTGCGTCCGTGGTGGCGCGCGGAGCGATGGGTGGCCTCGCAGAGCTCAAGGTTGCGCATCGCGTCGCAGCCGCAGAGCGGACGCTTGGACAGGACCGACTTGGCGTGGCCGGTGATCAGCGCCTGATAGATATTCTGAATCTTGCCCGGCGCGACCTTTTTCTGGCCGGCCTTGGAATCGACTTCGAGGCGAATCTTGATCGGTTCGTCAGGATAGCCGGAGAGCTGGAACATGGTGCCGAAGCCGCGCAGCACCGCGCCATCGCCGTAGATTTCATAGCCGAGATTGGTCAGCGTCCCGACCAGTCCGCCGCGGGGTTCGCTGAAGGCGACCTTGGCCGAGGCGGTGATGCCGTTGGCCATGCCGAACTTGATGTAGGCGCCGTCTTCGGCCTTGATGTCCATGAGCTTGGGCAGGTAGACCGCCGCGACCCATTCGACGGTGCTGTCGAAAATGAATTCGGCCATGTAGAAGCAGTGGCTGGCGACGTCGCCGATGGGTCCGCCCATTTCGCGGACGTTGCTGCAGCGCCAGGTGGCGGCTTCGGCCGGATCGTAGCCGTAGGCGAACTCCATGTGGAAGCAGGCGTCGTTGACCTTGCCCAGCGCGCCGTCGGCGACGAGCTTGCGCGCCTTGATGTTGTAGGCGTTGTGCACCATCATATGGTCGACCGCGAGCGAAA
This sequence comes from Victivallaceae bacterium, assembly GCA_036677805.1. Taxonomy (GTDB): domain Bacteria; phylum Verrucomicrobiota; class Lentisphaeria; order Victivallales; family Victivallaceae; genus SIG78. Next base: position 230,733 of record JAVBVS010000004.1, read on the forward strand.
GCTTGAGCTTTTTGGCGGTGTCGATCATTTTGCGGGCGTCGGCAATGCTGGTGGCCATCGGTTTTTCGACGATGACATGCTTGCCGGCTTTGAGCGCGGCGAGGCAGAGCTTGGCGTGGGTGGCGTTGTTGGTGGCCACATAGATTGCATCGAGTTCGGGATCGGCCAGCATGGCGTCGCAGGAATCGTACCATTTGAGTCCGAGCGCTTCGGCGGCCTTGCGGCGGCCGGGATTGACGTCGGTGGCGGCGATCAGCACCGCGTTGGGCAATTCGGCGAAACGGCTCTTGTCGCAGGCGAACCCTTCCTTCGCAATCCGATTTTCGGCGATGCCGCCGAAGCCGATCATACCGTACTTGACTTTTTTCATTCCATCGTTCCTTTCGGTTGAATCATGGGAAATGCTTCATGCGGATAATGTACCTCCTTGAACGGCGGTTTGCAATCCGTCAAGCCGCGGACGGGCCGATTTTAGGTTGGAAAAAATGGTTTTTTTGTGGTAAATATGACGGAAGCGTGTTATATTAAGCTGAAAACCGTATTATTATAACCGAAAAAGCAAAAGGAACCGGAATCATGATTCACCGGGCGGCAGAGTGCAGAGCCGAAGTGCGCGAAAAAATGCGCGGCGGCGACGGCAGCGTGCGCATCGTTCATTTTTTCGATGAGAACACCGAACTCGCGGCGCCGACCCGGCTGTGCGCCCGGCTTGAACTCGAACCCGGTTCGTCGATCGGCTTTCACCGCCATGACGGCGAGGAGGAAATCTTTCTCGTGCTCGCCGGGCGGGCCGAGGTCGACGACGACGGCGTGACGGCCGAAGTCGGTCCCGGCGACGCCATTCTGACCGGCAACGCCGGCCACGCGGTCCGGAGCCTGGGTCCCGGCACGCTGGTGATGACGGCCCTGATCGTGCCTTTTGCGAAGTAAGCCTGCGAAGGAAAATTCTGCAATGGTCAAACCCGAACAAATGCTGGAGCTGGCCCGAATTCACGGTACGCCGCTCTATGTCTACGACGCCGACGCGGTGGTGGAGCGTTACCGCGAACTCTATGAATTCATTCCCTGGCCCCGGCTCCGGATTCATTACGCGCTCAAGGCCAATTACAATGTGGCGCTGCTGCGCGAACTCCATGCCGCGGGCGCGGGCCTCGATACCGTCAGCCCCGCCGAAGTGCGTCTGGCGCTGGCGCTGGGCTACCGGCCCGAGGATTTGATTTTCACCGCCAACAATCTTACCGACGCCGAAGTCGCCGAAGTGCAGAGCCTTGGCGTGCTGTTCAACATCGGCAGTTTGTCGCGGCTGGAAAAGTACGGGCGCGACTATCCCGGCAGCCGGGTCTGCATCCGCTTTAATCCCGACGTGGTCGACGGCGACAGCGCCAAGACCGCGACCGGCGGCGATCTGACCAAGTTCGGCATTCTGATGCAGGACTTGGACCGGGTGCTGGCGCTGGTCGCGCGCTACGATCTCCATGTGGTGGGACTGCACGAACACACCGGCAGCGGGCTGCAGCATACCGCGTCGGTTTTCCAGAGCATGAAGAACCTGATGAAACTGGCGACGCCGGAACATTTTCCCGAACTCGAATTTCTGGATTTCGGCGGCGGCTTCAAGGTGCCCTACAAGCCGGAGGAAACCCGCGTCGACTATCCCGCGATGGGGGCGGAAATCGCCCGGCTCTTCCGCGAATTCTGCCAAAGCTACGGCCGGGAACTGGCGATGTACTTCGAGCCGGGCAAATACATTGTGGCCGAATCGGGCTGGCTCCTGACCACGGTCAACACTCTCAAGCACAATCGCACCCGGACCATCGCGGGCTGCGACGCCGGGTTCCCGCAGCTGATCCGGCCGGTGCTTTACAACGCCTACCACCAGATTTTCAACCTCTCCAATCCCGGCGGGGCGCAGGCTTTCTACGACATCTGCGGCAATATCTGCGAAACCGGCGACCGCTTCGCCGAGCAGCGGGAGCTGCCGGAAATCCGCGAGGGCGACGTGCTGGCGATTGCGAATGCGGGCGCCTACTGTTATTCGATGGGCGGTGTCTACAATCTGCGCTCGATGCCCTCCGAAGTGGTGGTGCGCCGCGGCGCGGCCCATCTGGCGCGGCGGCGCGAAAGCAATGCCGAACTGGTGGAAAATTTGCTGAAAGCGAGTTTGTAAGCGATGAAGAAGCGGTTTCGGGCGGCGCTGGACTTGTCGGGTTCGGCGGCGCGGTTTGCGTTGGCGGACGCGGCGGGCGGCAAGCTCGCTTGCGTCAGGCAGCCGATGCGGCGGCATGAAGCGGCCGGATTGGCGGATTTCATGGCCCGGACGCTGGCGGAATGCGGCGGCGACCTTACTGAAGTTGCGGAATGGAGCGTCGGCACGGGGCCGGGCAGTTTTACCGGTATGCGTCTGGCGGCGGCGCTGGTGGCGGGATTGAGCCACGGCCGTCCGGAGGTCGCCACCCGGGGCGTTCCGACCGCCACGGCGATCGGAGTAACGGGCGCCCCGGAATTGCCGGAGGGGGCCCTGAGCGCGGTGCTGTGCGACGGGCGCAACCGGGAATTGCTGCTTTATCCGCTGCGGCGCAATGCCTGGGGTCTGGATGAAAGCGCCGGGGATGGGCTGGTGCTGAATGCGGCTCAGGCGGCGGATTATTTTGCGCAGGCGCGATTCGTGGCGCTGTCGGTTCAGCTGGAAGAGCTGGATGCGGTGGCGGCGCTGCTCCCGGCGGCGGTGGCGGCGGTGCTGCGGACGGTGCCCGACTTCGACCTGATGCCGCTGATTCAGGCGCGGAACGCGTTCGACGGCAATCTCAAAGATTTGATTTACATCCGGCCGGCGGTCTTTCCCGTGACCGCGGCCTGACGTTTTTTTGCCCGGATGGCGGAATGGCAGACGCAACGGACTTAAAATCCGTTGTCCGCAAGGACGTGCGGGTTCGATCCCCGCTCCGGGTACCATTTTAACTTGCTTATTTTCAATATCTTGCACATATCAATCATTCCAGTTTGCTACAACTTTGCTACAACTCTTTTACCCTTAAATGAGCATTGCCACGATCTGATTCGTGTCAATTCCGTCGGCATTAACGGATCAAACGCCTGATGAAACTATGTGAATTTGCCACATGTTTTGCTCGCCATTTGCGGCGCTGAGCCTGAGAACGATTGGGAAGGTATGATACGGGTTATTTCAGGCCGCTTCGGAATAAAAACAAGTCGCCCCAATGATGCGGTTCGTCCGGGAATGGATTCAGCCAGACCAAACCCCACCAGAAGGCAAGGAACGAATAGGATTGACCGTATATTTTTACGGTCAGTCGATAGCCTCCGGCCCTGCACCAATTACCAGTCGGGGGCGTCCGGATTGTCGTGCCTGAAGCCACGCTGAGGTTGATGACGGAACAGCGTTGATCTTGATCCAGCGACAGATAACCGATGCTTTGTCCGTCCAATACTGTCGCCATCGAAAACCGATATGTCCCGGACGATTTTCCAGGCGAAAGTATAACCGCCGCCAACAAGATGAAACCGCAACTCCACCCCAAATATTTTTTCCGCATAGCTCTCCTGACGTATCGCTTGAAGCCCGGCCTTGTTTTTCAAGATGAGGCGGAAGGTCATGCATTCGACCGGGAAAATAGTTTCGCCGGTGGCGTAGGTTCCGGCTTAATTTCCGTTGCCGCCTGAGTTATTCGTCGGCGACGGGCGGTGGGACGGCGGCGCGGCCGAAGGCGGGCGGAAACAGTTTGCGGACCCACCCGGCGACGATGAAGCTCGGCAGTGTGCAGACGGTCACATACCAGAAAAAGGTCAGGTATCCCAGCTGTTTCTGAACATAACCGGAAGTCGCTCCCGCCAGAATCAGGCCCAGAATCGACAGGCCGGTCATGATCGCGAAATGGGTGGTTTTGAACCGCCCCGAAGTGGCCGCCGCCGCCACCATCACCAGCATGAACGCGGTGAAGCCGAGGCCGTAGCCGAACTGCTCCACCGCCACCAGCGCCGTCGTCAGCCACAGCGGCGATGCCGGCTGCCACGCCAGATAGACATACACCAGGTCCGGCACGTTGATCGCGCAGACCAGCGGCCAGAAACAGAGGCTGAGGCCGTAACGGGCCACCGCCATGCCGCCGAGGATACCGCCGAGGGTCAGCGCCAGCACGCCGATGGTGCCGTAGATCGTCCCCTGCTGTTCCAGCGAAAGCGCCATGCCGCCCGCGGCGCGGCTGTCGATCATGAATACCGCCGCCATTTTGCCCAGCTGGGCTTCGGCGATGCGGAAGAAAAGCAGAAAGCAGAGCAGCCGGAGGAAGTCTTTGCGGCGGGCGAAGCTGGCGAAGGCGTCGAAGAATTCCCGCCAAGGATCGGCCGCGCCTGCCGCGGCGGGCGATTCCGCCACCGGCATGGTTCTGGCGTGGAGCAGCCCCAGCGCCAGCATCGCGCCGCCGGCGAGCAGCAGCGCCACCCGCCAGCCCGGCCGGACGTCGTTGGCGACGGCGAATTGGCCGGCCAGAATCACCAGTCCGCCCTGAACCGCCACTGAGCCGATCCGGTAGAAGGTGCCGCGAATGCCTGCGAAAAAGGCCTGATCGTGTTCGGAAAGGCCGATCAGGTAGAAGCCGTCCGCCGCCGCGTCATGGGTGGCCGACACCAGCGCCAGGACGAAGAACAGGGCAATCAGCCAGATGTTCCACTCCGTCTTGACGATCACCCCGGACAGCGCCAGAAACAATCCGGCCATGGCCAACTCCATGGACAGCACCCAGCGGCGCTTGCTGCCGTAGAGGTCGAGCAGCGGCGTCCACAGCGGCTTGACCGCCCAGGGCAGCATCAGCATGCTGCTCCAGAAGGCCAGCTCCTGGTTGGACATGCCCAGCGATTTGAAAAGCAGCGCCGAAACCACGGAAACAATCATGTAGGGGCCGCCTTCGGCGAGGTAAACGCCCGGCACCCAGCTCCAGGCGGACAGACGATTCCGGTCATTGAGATTCACAGTCGACTCCGGGATATTTTTACGGCCGGCGGCCGGGTTGCAACGATATTGCAAACTACTATATCCAGGATCGGGCGGTTTGCAAGCGCCTTGCCGGAATCGGCGGCAAAATTTTCGCCGGCGGGCTGTCGGTTGCATCCGGTCGCGGCGGATTGGGGCACAATGGTTCGACCGCTGCATCGCGGCGGATCGGCCATACGGAGGCGGAACCCGGCGGATGATTGCCGAGTCTCTATATCAACCATAGAAAACTGCCGGAGGGGATCGGGCGGGGGTTTTGGGAGCGGTGCTTCACGGAATTTCAGGAGGGGCGATGAAACGGAGCCGGATGCTGGCGGTGGCGGGGCTTGCCGTTCTCTTGTTGCTGGCGGGGTGCGCCAGCGAGATCGGCGTCGTCCGGGTGGGCGCCGCGGGGCGTCCCCGGTACGGCAGCGCCGTCACGGCGAAAGGAATTTCACAGGACACCAGCAATCTGCTGGGGAACTTCCTGCTCGAGGATACCTATGAGGACGAGCCCTTTGCGCTGATTGTCGCGCTTGAAGAACTGTTCCGGGAAGAACCCCGGCCCGAATATCTCACCGCGCTTGCGGACTGCGCGCTCAACATCGGATTGCGCGAACGGGACCCGGATGTGAGCATCCGGTTCTTTCTCTCCGCCGCGCTGTTCAGTTACACCTATCTGGCGCTGATCGATCAGCCGGATCTGAAGCCGTACAATGCCGAACGTCTGACCATGATGCGGATTTATAACCTGGCGATCGCGGAAATTTTCGACTATCTGGACGAACGCGATCTGGAACTGAAATTTTCATTTACGCTGAATGCCGCCGGGGGACAGCGCCTGACGTTTCTGCCGCCGCGCTTTGAACTGCCGCTGGCGCCGCAAAGTTTCTCCGGATTTTTGCTTTGCGCCGATTTCCGGACGAAAAATCTGACTCACTTCGGACGCAGTTTCGGAATTGGCGCGCCGCTGATCTGCTGTCTGACCGAGGCGGCTGTCGACACCGGGGACGCGGAACGCATCCGCTTCGCCGAGCAGCAGACGATTCCGGCCACTCTGATGATCGATTTCGACAAAAAAGACGGCGTGATTTCCGCCCGGCTGGCATTCCTCGACCCGCGGAGCTCCGAAACGGCCAAGGTCGGCAACTATCAGCTTCCACTGGAGATGGATTTTTCCACGCCGCTCGCGTATATGGTGCATGATCCGCTGCCGTTCGACTATTTGACTTACATGATTCGCCCGGAAAAAACGCGCCGGATGCAGGGGCTGTATATGTTCGAACCGTACCGCTCCGACCGGATTCCGGTGGTGTTCGTTCACGGCCTGATGTCCAATGTCCGGACCTGGATGCAGATGATCAACACGTTCGAGAGCGATCCGACGCTGCGAAAATATTATCAGTTCTGGGGCTTCACCTACTCAAGCGGCAACCCGGTGCTCTATTCGGCCAAGCTCTTGCGCATCGCGCTTCAGAATGAGGAAGCGAAGCTGCGCGCTTCCGGGCAGTCGACCGGGATGTTTTCCCGTATGGTCATCGTCGGCCACTCGATGGGCGGGCTGATCGCCAAGGCGATGGTGCTGGATCCGGGCGAGAATCTCATTGAGCCGATTATCGGCAAAAAGCCGGAAGAAGTGCTGGAAAAACTCACTCCGGAACAGCGCGAGGCCGTGAAAAGTACCCTCTGCTTCAAGCCGCTGCCGTTCGTGAAGCGGGAGGTGTTTCTCGCGGTTCCGCATCGCGGTTCCGAATTTGCGGACAGCTGGATCGGCCAATTCGGCTCCGAACTGGTGGATCTTCCGGTCGCGTTGGTCACCCGCGGCGACGGGATCATCAAGACGCTGATGAATCAGGGGGTCATGATGCCGAACGATTCGCGACTGGCAACCGGAATCGAAGACCTCGATCCGAACAGCCGGACGCTTCAGGTGCTGAACTCGAGTCCCTATGCGCCCGGCGTGGTTTATCATTCGATCATCGGCAACGAGCGCGAAAGCGGCGTGCCCGGCGGCAGCGACGGCATTGTGCCGTATCTTTCGAGCCATCTGGACGGCGCCGCGAGCGAGCTGGTGGTCAAATCCGGGCACAGCGTCCAGGTCAATCCGCTGGCGATTCAGGAATTGCGGCGGATTCTGCTCGAACACCTCCGGCAGTTCCCCGACATCAAGGTGGAGACGCCGAAACTTCCGGAACAGATGGTGAAATTCAATGCACGCTCCGCCGCAGAATAATCCGCCTGCCGCAGCGTCCCCGGAGCCCGCCCGCCGGAGGAATCGGTGGAAAATGCTCGGCATGCTGCCATTGCGGATTGCGTGCTTCCTTGTGCTGTTTCCGGCCGGAGTCTGGAGCGTTGGCGCGGTGCACTATGGGTTTCACTGGCCCGGTGCGGCGACGGCGGCTTATGCCGGATGCCTGCTGGCGGCCGGAATCGTTGCATTGCACCGTCGCCGCTGGCTTTACGGGCTCGCCGCGGCGGAGCTGCTGGTGGCGGGAATCTTTTTCTCCAGCACACCGGAAGAGGTGTTCGCCGGGACCGAATGGCAGACGCCGTGGGGCCGGGTGCCTCATGTCCGGTTCGCCGCCGGCCGGGTCGTATTGTCCGACGTGCGCGATTTCCGCTACCGGAGCGCAGACGATTATGACATCCGTTACGTCGATTTCGAATTCGATCCGGACTCGGTCCGGACGGTCGATCTTGCGGTCTCGTACTGGGACGGCATGGCGGCAATCGCACATACCATGCTCTCCTTCGGATTCGCCGACGGACGCTATCTGGTTGTGTCGATGGAAACGCGGCTTCCGGAGGGGGCGATGCAGGGATTTCTGCCGGGCTTCTATCGCCAGTATGAACTCATCATGATTCTCGGCACGGAGGAAGACCTCTTCAAACTGCGGACCGATTTTCGCCGGGAAGAGCTCTATCTGTATCGGACCAACGCGACTCCGGCGCAGGCGCGGGAACTGCTCGACTCTGTAATTCTGCGGGCGGAAGCACTCTCCGAACACCCGGAGTTCTACAACAGCGTCATGCGCAACTGCACGACCAGTCTGGCGCCACTTTTGAGGGTGATCAACCCGGGAATCGGCCGCGACATCCGGATGCTTTGCAACGGTTATTCCGATCAGCTTCTGTTTGATCTCGGGTATCTGCGGCATCGGGAAGGCGAGACCTTCGCCGGATTGAAGCAGCGGCGTTCCGCGGCCTCCTGTCTTGCCCGGCCATCGCCGCTGAGCTATTCGGAACGGCTCCGGATCGATTTGTGACCGGCCGGATGCCGGATCGATTCCGCCATGCGGCGGAACCAATCGGCCGAAACTTCGGTCGAAGGAAAAAAACCGGCAACAACCATCGGAGCCGACAGGACAAGCGGGGGGATGGCATGAAAACACGAGCGGTCGTTGGGCGCACGCTATGCTGGGCGGCGGCGGCGGTTCTGAGCGCGGCTGGCTGGCGTGGAAGAGCGCCTGGGATGAATGGGTCAACATATTGTTTGCGTTCTATGTTTTTCTGTTTCTGACGGAGCTCGGGCGGCTGGTTCCCCGCGGCAACGGATGGAGTGCCGATCTTGCCCTCATGGCATCGGTCATGTTGGCGCTTGTTCCGGCGGCGCTTGGCGCCATCGTTCGGGGGGTGAGACGAAAGATGCGCTATTGTACTGTCGCCGGGGCGTTGTCGCTTCTGATGGCGGTACCGATTTTCATAGTTTTGGTCAATATTAAGGCATTTCAAGGATGAGATTGAGCGGTATGGAGCGAAGGTGGCTGCGGTGATGGCGGGATGAAGCGGACTTGGGTCAGAACCGTGGTGACCGTGGCGATCATTCTCGTCGGTGGGGTGTTGGGGGTGATCGCGGTGTTTTTGCTGGCGGAACGGGACGAACGGCGGCCGTGGCGGGTGCTCCGGCCCTTCGTGATCGCCGTTGCTGTTTTTGGCGGGTGTATTCTGACGCTGTTGATCTGCATTGCGCTGAATTCGACAACCATACTCGATTCATCCGATGCCGGCGGATTTCTCCGGTCGGTCGGCATTGAGAGCGACCTCCTGCCGCCCCTGAGCGGCGGCGGGACGGTGTATTACAATGCCAATCTTCTGGATAAACGGATCAATTTCATTTATGTTTATGGCCGGTTAGTTCCGGCGGAACGGGAACTCATGCGCGAACGCTGTCCGGTTCTGGGGCCGGAGGGCGGAATTCTGGCATTATCCATACACGATAAGCAGATTCCTGCCGAAGTCATCACGGCACTCCTGCTGAAACGCAGGGATTATGGCTACTATTGGACATTGACGTTGAACGGAGAGCGGACCCAAGCGATCAGCCTCGGATTCAATTCCGGATCGTGGGTGTGCGCCATGGATATCATGCTGCCGAACGGCAATTACATCATGCGTTTCTTCCGTCCCGTCCGTTGAGAAAATCAGGGAATTGACCGGCGGAGGGTTGCAAATCCCCGGCGCGGCATGTATTGTAGGAGAAAACGATGCAATCGGGACAACCGGACCGCTGTTCATGCCGCGCGCCAAACGCAAAACTCTTCAGGATATCGCCCGCGAAGCCAAGGTTTCGCTGACGGCGGCCTCGTTTTTCATCAACGGCCGCGCCCGACAGTACGGACTGTCCGATGCCACCTGCGCCCGGCTGGCCGAAGTGATCGCGGCCAACCATTACGTGCCCAACCGTCAGGCGCAGGCGGTCGCGTCGCGGAAAAGTTTCCTGATCGGGGTGATGATCGCTTCCAAATTGAATTCTTCCTTCTGGGCCGACATCCTCGGCGCAATGGAGGCCACACTCGGCGCCCGCAACTATCATCTGCTGCTCTCCGCGACCGCCAAGGATGAAGCCAAAGAGTGCGAAACCCTGCGCTTCATGCTCAACAGCAATGTCGACGGCCTGATCATCCATCCTTTCGGCGCCGCCTGCCGGCCGCTGCTCCGCGATGCGCGTGCTTCCGGCCATCCGGTGGTGGTTCTGGCTTCCGCCGGGGACGGTCTGCCGCGGGCCTGCAACGACGACTACGCCGGCGGCAAGCTGGCGGCGGAGTATCTGCTTCAGGCCGGCCATCGCCGCATCGCCTATATCGGCTGGCAGGGGCATCCCCGGGTGGAGGCTTACTGCCGGGCCATGGCCGGGCGCGGTCTGCCGCCGGTGCTGTTCGATTCGGAAACGGCGTTCTGGGCCGAGCGCGAGCGGTTCACCGCGGTGATGTGCATTCACGATTATCTTTTGCTTGCGGTCTACCAGCTGGCGGCCACGGACCGGGTGGCGATTCCCGGCGAGCTTTCGGTGATCGGTTACGACCGGCTGGATTTCACCCGGTTTCTGAATCCGGCCCCCGCCACCGTCGAGCAGGCCAAGGAAGAACTGGGCCGCGCCGCCGGCGAACTGATGCTGGAGCTGCTCGACGGCGACGATCCCGCCGCCGCGCCGGAGCGGGTGCTGGTTCCGAAACTGATTCCCGGCGCCAGCGTCGGAGCGCCGCGCGAATAACCGCACGGCCGCCGCCGTTTTTCCGGGTTCGGCTCCCGGCCCGGAATCAGTTCGATCCTCTTTTTACAAAAAAATCATTATTTTCCGCAAAATGGGATTTGCAAAATCAAACGGGAGTGTTTATAGTATCCCTAAAGCGCTTTAGGAAAATTATAAAAACAACTGAAATGGATTTGATTTTGAAGGATTTGACTACGGCATGCCGCGCTTCGGCGGCGATGAGTGCGCAATGGTTCGCCGGTTCCGGCATCATGGCTCCGCCGGACGGCTCCTGGGGCGTGGCGGAGCGGATTCTGCTGACCGCCGGCAACAGCGCCGTCCAGCGGGTCTACGAATCGTTTCCGGCCTGGAGCGAATACGGCGGCTACAGCATCATCGAGCAGCGCCGGGCCGATTGCAATCTCGAAACCGCTTTTCTGCATCTGCTCTGGGCGAAGCGCGATCTGGTGCCCGGAGCCGAGGCGACGGCGGTTAACCTGCTCCATTATCTATATTGCCGCAGCGGTCTTCTGGCGCGTTCGCCGCGGGACAACCGGATTCCGCGCGGGGTCTGGAACTGGAGCCATATCCGGTGGACGCCCGCGCTCTGGTTCGATGACAACAGCTGGATGTGCGTGCTCGGCCTGATGATTGCGCGGATGCATCCGGAGCTGGATCGGCGTTTCGCATTGCGCGAATGGGCGCTGCTGCTGGCCCGGGCGCTGGCCGAAGGCATGGAACAATCGTTTCCGGTGGACGAGCATTCGCTGCCTGCGCCGCCGTGGTCGGGTCATCTGCGGCTGCCGCACTGGGGTTCGCTGGTGGTCATGGCGCTCTGCCGGGCGGCGGCGGAATGTCCGTTGCCGGAGGCCGCCGCGTTGACCGATCGCTACCATGAATGGATTCTCGCGCGACAGGAGCAATTCACCGCCAGTGAATACGCCTACGCCGTGCTGGGCTCCGCCATGGCCGCCCGGGTGCGCGGCGATCGCCTGAGTTGCGACACGGCGCGCTGTTTCAGCGACCGGCTGCTCGCTCTGATCGATCCGGTCACCGGCAATCTGCCGTCGCAGCACTTCGAGACGCCGTCGGGCAGCCATCTGGTCGATCTGATCTATACGGTCAACTGGGCGCTGCCGGCGCTGCAATGCAGCGCGGCGTTGTTCGATGACGCGCGGTATCGCGCCGCCGCGGAGCGGCTGCTGCGGCTGGTGCTGGAGATTCAGGACCGTTCGCCCGAAGCCCATCTTGGCGGCTGCTGGCGCGGCATGTACGATCTCAATGCCGGCGGATGGGGCGGCGGCGACTGTTACGAAGGCGGCGCCAACAGCATCTACAGCGGGTGGACCAACGCCCCGCTGGGCTGGGCCGTCGCCGGTCACCTCAGCGGCAGAACCCTGATCGATTATTAAGTGGACCGAACCATGAAAAAAAGGAGCAAAACAATGAAACGGTTCCAGTTCCGGCAGGTTCAGAATTTTACATTGATTGAACTTCTGGTGGTAATTGCCATCATCGCCATTCTGGCGGCAATGCTGCTGCCGGCCCTGTCGAGCGCCCGCATGGCGGCGCGCTCTTCGCTCTGCCTGAGCAACCTCAAGCAGCAGATTTTCGGCTATCAGACCTACACCTCCGACAATCACGGCTGGGTCTGTCCGGCGATCAAAACCTCGTCGCCGACGACCAGCTGGCTTCAACCGACCCTGACTTACGTCTACGGCCAGGAGGTGACTTCCAGCGGCTACACCACCGCCGGGACGGAAAAGGAATATGCGATCTTCGCCTGTCCCGCCGAGTCGACCGGGTTCGGCAACTGGAGTAATAATCTTTTCTACTATTCGCATTACGGCTTGAACGCACGGGGGCTGGGGCAGGCCGCCACCTATCCCTGGCGCATGGAGAGCGAGTTCATCGAGCCGACCCGGGTGGCGACCATTATGGATACGGGGCGCAAATCGGCGCCGGGCATCGATTACACCACGGCCGTCTACATCGCCCGGCGGCACGGCGGGTCGAACGACGTCACCGCCGAATCAACCGGCGGCAAGGCGTACGGCAACGGCACTGTGGCCAACGTCGCTTTTTACGACGGCCATGCCGCCGCGGTCGATACCGGCGCAATTTACGGCACCAACTGGCTGCTGGAAGGGATCACCTACCTCGACGGCGTCAAGCAGAAATAGGCATGAAAGGCAAGGCTCGGTTCATGAATGATTTCCGGCATGAATCCGCTGCTGCGGTACGGATCGCCAATGCCGGAGTCTGCGGCATGAGCTCGGGCGAAATGCTGGCGCAGCTCGCGTTGCCGGCATGGCCGCCGCGGCAGGCGGTCGTACTGATCGGCACCAATGACATGCTCAATTCTCAAAAATTGGCGACATTCGATCGATTCCGGAACAATCTGGAGGCGATTTACGGTCAATTGCTGACATGGGGCTGCGCGGTTGCGGCGGTGACGCTGCCCGGCTGCGATGTCGCCGCACTGCTGACCCGGCACGACCCCGGAGCCTACGCGCCATATCCGCCGGAAGAGCGGCTGCGCCGGGGCAATGCGGTCATCCGGGCGGCGGCCGCCCGGTATGGATTGCCGGTGGCGGAGTTTGACTGCGCGTGCACCTGGCGGCAGCTTCAAGGCGACGGAGTGCATCTCAATCAGTCCGGCTGCGCGCTGCTGGCGCAGCTGGTGGCGGCGCGGCTCCGCTGCCGCACCGATATCGTCTGCTACGGCGACAGCCTGACCTTCGGGCACGGGGTGCCGCCGGAATGCAATTATCCGTCCGTTCTGCGAAAGTTGCTTGAGGAGGCCGAAGATGTTGTTCCAGCGTGAAATTCCGGTCCGGGAGCGTTACGATGTGGTGATTGCCGGCGGCGGTCCGGCCGGCTGCGCGGCGGCGGTCACGGCGGCCGAAGCCGGGGCGCGGGTATTTCTGGCCGACAGCCAGGGCTGTCTCGGAGGGCTCGGCACCGCCGGGGGCGTACCGCTGTTCATGCGGTTCGGCAGCGGCGGCGTATTCTTTGCCGACGGTTTCGGCCGCCGGGTGCTGGAGGCGCACAACCGCGAAGGCGTCATCCACCGCTGGCCGGAGCTGATCAATGCCGAACGGCTCAAACGTATCTACGACCGGATGCTGGGCGATGCCGGGGTGACGGTCTCGCTGCTGACCACGCTGATTGCCGCGGAATGCGACGGCGACCGTGTGAACCGGGCGGTTTTTCATGCCAAGAGCGGGCTGTTCGCCATCGAAGGCGCGGTTTTCGTCGACGCTACCGGCGATGCCGACCTGACCGTTTTCGCCGGCGGCGAAACCGAATTCGGGGACGAACACGGCAAGGTGATGCCCGGTACGCTCTGCTCCGGCTGGGCCAACATCGACTGGGAACGGTTCTACGCTTCCGGGGAGAATCCGCGCCGGATTCTGCTCGACGCCTTCCGGGACGGCGTCTTCCGCCGCAACGATCCGCATCACACCGGCATCACCCCGTCGGGGGACCGGCTCGGCGGCGGCAACATGGGACATTTTTTCGACTGGAATCCGCTGGACGAACGCGAGCTTACCGCGGCGATGGTCGAAGGGCGGCTTCAGATGGTCGAGTTCGCCCGGTTCTACCGCGAATACGTCACCGGCTTCGAGCAGGCGGAGCTGAGCTTCACCGCGGCGCTGCCCGGAGTGCGCGCCTCGCGCCGGATCGTCGGCGATTACAAACTTGATCTCGACGATTATCTGGCCCGGCGTCATTTCGCCGATGAAATCGGCTGCTACTGCTACAGCATCGACATCCATCCCGTTTCGACCGACGCCGCGGCGCAGGCGGAATTCGAACGTCTGCACCACGCCATGCGCTATCAGCCCGGCGAAAGCTACGGCATTCCGTTCCGGACTTTGTGCGTCCGCAATCGGACCAACCTGCTGGCCGCCGGGCGCTGCATCGGGACCGATCATTATCTTCAGGCCAGCGTCCGGGTGATGCCGGGCTGTTTCCTGACCGGGCAGGCCGCCGGGATGGCCGCGGCGCTCGCGGTCGAAGCGGGCGACTGCGCCCCCCGGCGGCTCGACGCCGTCCGGCTCCGGACTGCGTTGCGCCGGATCGGCGCTTGGCTGCCGGAGCCGGATGAACTCACGGCTGAAGCACAATCCCCATCGCCCGATCGGGGGTGTTGAGCAGAAGGTCCGCGGCGCGGTCGGATGGGAAAGCCGCTTTCTTGCCGATTCGATTTACCGGCGTGGCGCGGCTATTCCTTCGAATAGGTGATCAAGATGTCATCCAATGCGAAATTACAGTAATATCGATTTTTTTCCGAATTGAAACTTTGTCCGGTCAATTGTTCTCCCGCGGCATCGTAATTCAGATACGCTGCGCCGTCGGCAACCGAATCCACCACCGAAACGACGACTCTGTCCGCCGCGAAACGGCCGCCGCGGAATGGAATTCGGGTACCGTCGTAGAGCATTTTTCCATCCGGGGTGGAAACCTTGAAATTCAGTTCATTCTGCTTGCCCGAATACCCGATGTTCAAAATAAAATCATTTTCCGTATATTTCTGGAACGGCTTGATTTCCGGCGTCAGCGCGTTTCCGAGGGCGAATCCGCACAAAGTGAGATTGCCGTCGCCTTTCCGGAAATACAATCGTACGCGGCGAGCCATTTTGTCGCTTTGGGCCAGACCGACAGCCACCGCCGCATAATTGCCGAAATACGTAAGTTTCAACCGGCATTGGAATTGAAAATCCTGTCCGCCGGTGGATGGAATCGGGATCAGATAATCCACCGTCTCCGATTTTTTATCGACCGGAGTACGGATTTCCTCTATTTTTTCCGGCCGGGTGGAGAGATCCATTGTCAAAACCTGTTCTTCGGCAACGGCCGTTCCGGCAGCCGCGGCCAAGGCGCAGAACATGAAACTCAAACTTCTGATCGTCATTTGACTACTCCTTTTGCGAAATTGAAGATTGATTTTCCAAAAAATACTTTCGACACAGCAGATCGACTTTTTCTTTGACACCGGGAAGCGTATCCGTTGAATAAAACGCCACGCCGGGCATCATCGGAGCCAGTTCGCGAATCAGTTTGATTTGTTCCTCAAGCCATGCGACATGCTCATCGGCGCCATGCCACCCGGCATAATCGAATCTGGCGCCCAGTCCGATGACGGTTCGCTCCGGTACTCCGTGGGCGACGACCCATTTGATTTTTTCCGCCAGATTTTCGAGACGCTCCCGGCGTTTTTCCGGGATATTGACCAGATACAGTTCCAGGATCACGATGTCAATTTCGCCTTTGCGCTGAGCCGCGAGAATCAGCGGATCCGGTTGGCCGCCGATATGCCACAGCGCGAAGAAGCATTCCGGATGCGCCTGTTTGAAGCGTTGCAGTTCCGGCAGGAACTCTTCCGTTCTATGCGTTCCCCCCAGTTCGTCAAGTTGCATTCCCGCCGCACCGCTGCCGGTAATTTTCCGGTAATACCCGTCAACCGTCCCGCCACGGCCGACCACGGTCAGGGCACGGCCGCCGCGCCGCCGCCAATCTTCCAGATTGCCGAAATGGACTTCGCCGTAATTGGCGCAGCTCAGGCCCGAAACCTCGCCGTACCAGAGGAAATAAAGCTCCCGATCCGACTGATATACTTCAAGTTCAAGACGGTTGTTGCTTTGATCGGCGTCGTCCGGGCAGTGGATTTCCACATGAAACACGCTTTTGCCGAGATGTTGCGGCTGGTAATCGACCGCAATCACGTTTCGGCTTCCGGGTTCCATTCCGGCCAGCTGCCGGGAGATCAGAGGGCGCAGGCTGCCGCCGGCTTCGAATATTCCGATATTCACCTCCGCCGTGCCCGCAGTCCCGCCGTCATTGTGGATCGTAAACTCAACCCGGTTGTTTCGTCCGGTAATCGGATACATGCGTTCCATCCTGATATCGGGGTTGCTCTGCGGTGTCGGCGTTGTTGAAATCCGGAAATCCGGCCTGTTGCCGAAAAATATTCGCTTTTCCACCGGCGAACGGTTCCCGGCCGCATCTACCGCGGCTACGGCCAGAAAACGTTCGCGGCAGGAAGCCGGCAATGGGAATTGATCACTGCCTTTCGCGGCGTCGCCGCAAACGGTCAAAGCGGCGGAGGGGGAATCGGCCCCCAGAATCAGGAATTCTACCACTTTGTCCGGATTGTTCCGCGGAAGCTGCTTCCAGCGCAGCATGGCGATTCCGTCTTGGCAGACAATGTTGAAGTCGACGGCTGCCGGCGGGGTGCGGTCGCACTCTTCGATCATCTTCTCCTCCGACATGGCGGTCAGCGGGCGGCCGGAAGCATCAATGCCTGTCAGCTTGTAATAGCGGCATCCGTTGCCATCGGCGACAATGTCGGCGGTCTGCACGCCGGGGGAGAATTTGAATTTGTCCGCGAAAAATTCCGTCTCCGCGTTCAACGGTACGGCAGACCGGTAAAGCATGACCTTGGCATCCGCGGAAATCCCGCGCCAGACGATTTGCGTTATTCCGGTTTCCGGGTTATGCTTCAACGCTACGATTTCCGGTGTATCGGCGGGTAGTAGCGCTGTGATCCATGATAAAAACAATAATGTAGTGAGGCTTTTGCGCCGCATCGGACGGTTCTCCTGATTATCTGACATTCATCATGAGCGAGATTGTTCCGTCGAGCACGGTGACACCATCTGGCGCCCGGAGCTCCACCAGAACCGTATACCATCCGGACTGCGGAACCGTGATTTCAAAATTCACTGTTTGCCGGGAAAGCAGGGCTTCTTTCGCGGTACCGCCGGTCAGCGCAGGATTGGCGACGAGGTAATGATTGCCATCCAGTTCCACCGGCTCCACCGGAGTATCGCCAGCGCATTTCAGGGTGGCAAAACCGACGCCGATACCATTGCGGACGGCGGATGCGACCTTGATTTTCCGTCCGTCCGATCCGATGAGAAAACAATCGAGCGTGTATTCGCGGGTCAGGGCCATGCCGCCGAGATTATGGACTTCGACGCTGACCGTAACCGGTTTTGCGGCACCCGGGGCATAGTCTGAAAGAAAAATTTCCCGCAGGTCAAGCACCGGATTGATATAATAACGTTCGAACAGCTTTTCCTGAAGCGCATACGGAAGGTGTTGTTCGATGTAGGCACGGTCTCTGCCGCTGCCCCAGAAAGCCAGGCCGGGGGCCTCAGGCGCATTTTTCTTGACATAACGCACATAATGCTCAAGCCGTGCGGCAACCGGCTCTTCCAGCGTTCCGAAGCAATTGTTCAATCCCAGTACGATCATGCCGCCGCCGGGTTTGATCTGCTCCGCAGTCGTGCCGTTGCCGGTTTTACGTTCGAAAAGCATGTCGCCGGCCCGCAGGGCTTCGATTCGGGCATCCAGATATTTCTTGAATCCATGAGTGCCGAAGAAGGCGGTCAGGCAATCGATATAAATTTCAGACCCGATTACGGCACCGGCCTTTTTGCACATTGTGATTTGCTCCCGGAGCAGGGAGCCGGCAGCCAGCACCATCAGAATCCGATCGGGAAAAAGTTTCCGGATTGCCGCCAGTGCTTCCCCTTGAATTTCGACTCGCTGCAAGGATTCGGGATCGGGGTAGGCGCCGATTTCATCCAGCCATATGCCGTCGGCGCCGTGGTCCAGCGGCTTTCGCCATTGTTCGACCAGCTTGGCTACTGCCGCCTGACGATCCATTTCCAAACTGATTGATGTGGTCCGATGGGAAACGTAGCCCAATACGGTCGAGCCATAGCGCCGGTATTCGCCATAGCGTTCAGGTTTTCCGATCACGACCGCGCAGGATCCCAGCAGCGGATATGCCGCCAGTTTATCCGCTTGTTCCGGTACGACCCAGCCGTAGAAATATTGCCGCCGCCAGACCACCGGAACCGCATCCAGACGGGCTGAAATTCCCTCTCCGGTCAGCTCAATCCGGTAAAATCCGGTATGTTCCGGCTTCCAGACCAGAAACGGCTTGTTGTCGCTCAAATGTACTTTTTCTTCCCGCACAGTACCGTCCGGGGCCGTGATTTTTACGGTCGCCGGAAGATCGGCGGCAATCTTTTCGGCGACCGACAGCCGTACTTCGGTATCGACAACCGGCGGACGGGGATTAACCACCAGCGTCATTTCGGCGGCATTGGCGGCAAGTCCCGCCAACAGACTCAATACGGTGAAGAGGATGTTTCTTTGGATCAGCATGATTTTTCAGATACCCCTGATGATAAGAGTGATTTCATTAACCCGGCTCCCGGATTGGCAACACCGGTTCCGGAAGATCGTCGGCGACTAAAATTTGGTAGTTGGCTCGGCGGACAGCGGGTCGAAATAGGAACGGCCGTTGTCGTTCATGAATTGTTTTTTCACCGCTGCGCAATGACCGTCAAAAAACAAATAGTTGGCATTGCCGCTATGACAGTCGGTGAGCTTGGCTTTATAATAATTGTAACCGGCTGCACTGTCCGAAGCGATGCTGTCATCAATGGCGTCGCAGAACATGACGATCCATAGATTGACTTTCGCCATAATCGGCACGGTACGCTGCGGCGAACCGTTATAACCATAGCTGGTCACCGGGTAATAGGGCAGGCGTCGAAATTCGTTGTTGCCGCAGGAAAAAGCCTGAGCGCTTTTCATGTCCTCGTAGTACAGATTGCGCAGGGTGAGTTGCCAGCGTTCTTTGTCGGGCGGAAAAATGACATAGCCCTGACTGTCGTCGGCGTACATATTGGCATAATACCAGAGCTGCTTGAGATTATTGACGCAGCGGGTGCTGTTGGCTGCCGCCCGGGCCGATGACAAAGCGGGCAGCAGCATCGCCGCCAGGATCGCAATAATGGCAATTACAACCAGAAGTTCAATAAGTGTGAAATTGCCGGCATTGCGATTTCGGCAGGTCCTTGTTCTGAGTGCGGGCGGCTGTTTTTGTGGCATAAGCATCATTCCTTTTTATGTCTTGTTTCAAGCCGGCAGGGTTTGCCCTGCCGACTTTGATTTCCCGGTGTGAAATGTTTTTCTTCAGTTATGATTATTGTTTCGGCAATTAATTAACTTGCATATTTGACTGTCTCTGCATGGAAGAGTTGGATTACGCGCTCTGAATCCTGGGTTACGCTTTCCATATGATCTTTGGCATGCTCTT
>JAVBVS010000005.1:0-93439 GCA_036677805.1 Victivallaceae bacterium
GCACCTGGTCGCCCGCGCCGATGCCGCAGCCCACCAGACACATGTGCAAGGCCGCGGTCCCCGAGTTGGTGAAGAGCGCGAAGTTGTTGCCGTTCCAGGCGCAGAACTCCTTTTCGAACGCCAGATTCTGAGGGCCGCGCGCCTGACTTTTTCCATGCAGTGCTTCAAGCACCATTTCCTCATCGATGCTGTCGATGGGCGGCCAATTTTTCACGGTTCCGGGGGCGATGGCGGGCGCGCCGCCGTAGATGGCGAGAACTTCGGACATTTTTTCAGAGGCTCCTTTGTTTTAGCGAGGATGATTGCTTCACCCAATATTATATTGGAAAAACCCCGAAGAAACAATGGCGGAAAATATCAAATTTTTGAAAATAATATCAATTTTACCAAAAACCATCTTGAATCTCGAAAAAACAGAATTATCTTTTTTTATTGAAAACAGGATGCTGAAATGGAACACGATTGGAACGATTTCCCCGGAACCATACCGGAAATTACCGGATTCCGGGTCCGTGATTTTGAGAATCTCTGGTCAGAACAGATTCATGTTGCGAATCCTCATGAACTGCTTTATGTCATTGACGGCAAGGTAACTTTAATTCCGGAAAATGGTCTGCGTTTTCCTGCGTTGGCGGGAGATTTTCTGCTGGTACCGGCATTGGTACCGCATCGGGATGTGTTCGAACCGCTCAAAGGATTGCGCGTATTGATCATCAAATTTGCATGGGAAAAAGCAGAACAATACTTTACCCAAGTGACCAACCGCCGATTGTGCGATTTATCGTTTGCGACCCGTATCGAAGTGCGTCGCCAACTTGAATATATGCGTGAAAATTGGGAAAACACACCTCTTGGATGCTATTCGGGTAATGTTCAATTATTATCCATTCTATTGTTTTTCTATCGTGATCTGATCCGTAATCCGGCTCAAAATTCGGCAGTTTCCCGTCTCCCGATATTGGATGTGGTGCGGCAAGCGAAACAATATGTCGATCAAAATTATGCCCTGCCGATTTCGTTGGATATGACCGCCAGACATCTGGGGATTTGCGGGCAGTATTTATCCAAACTTTTCAAACACGAGTATGGCGTGAATTTTTCCGAATACCTGACAGAAATCCGGCTCGAGGCAGCCGCCAAGCTTTTGCGCCACGGAAAGTTGCAGGTGGCGGAAGTGGCTTCGCGCTGTGGTTTTTCCAGCAGCAGCTACTTCATTCAGATTTTTCGTAACCATTTTGGCGTTACCCCCAGAAATTATCTTGCTAAAAAAACCGTCTAGGTATTTATCCCAAAAACAGATTCCGCATTCTGATATCATAACGTCAGGCACGGCAACGGCAGGAAGGCTGTACCAACAGCAAATTAAGAGAATTCGGCTGCTTATTGCTCTGGAAAAGCCATATTTGTGTAAAATTCAAAGTCAAACCTTGAAATACCCCAACGACGTGTGCGGGTGCTTGAGCATTTGTTCAAGCCAAAACCGGTTTGAGTGACGCCAACCGGTAGTTTTTCACTCTATTGTGAAGGCTTTTCTCCTGATGAAAACAGGGGGGCCTGGGAGGGCGATTTTTACCGGAAAATTCGGGAAAATCATCGCGGATTGCGGGCGGTTTTTGATCCGATTTCGAGGAATGTGGCAGAATATCTTAATGCTGAAAATCGCGCTTTGCGGGAAGAATCAGGAGTGGCGAAACCGGCGGTGTTACGGTTTGCAGTGCTGTTGGAAATGCTCAGAAAAGTCCGCCATATAGAACGATGATTTTCTTCAGTCGGACCCGGTCTTGCGAGGATGAAGTCCGGATAAAGCCGGCCCGTCAGACAAGGTATTTTGTCCGGAGAGATCGCGAAAAATACCCATGGACGGCGGTATCATCCGACTGAAGAGGCAAGCGCTCCGGATCAAATCCGTGTTTTTGAGCGCCATTTCGCGATTGGCGGTCCGGTTTCGACTCAATAACCTTCCGTCAGGGCAAAAAGAAAGCCGCAAACGGTACCAAATGGCACCTTTTGCGGCTTTTTGAGCTTAAATGGCGGAGAGGGGGGGATTCGAACCCCCGATAGAGTTTCCCCTATGACGGTTTAGCAAACCGTTGCTTTCGGCCACTCAGCCACCTCTCCACAACGCACGGCGTGCGATACGTTTGATACTATAGAGCCAATCCCGGATTTTGCAAGCTGCAAACCCGGGATTTTACCGGAAAATCAACCGCGCTGGGCGATTTCACGCTGGAGTTCGGCGTCCATCGCCTCCACCTGCGCGGTCTGTTTGGCCCGGAAATCCTGAAGCTTGTTCTGCAGCTCCGCATCCGCAAGCGCCAGAATCGCCACCGCCAGCAATGCCGCATTTTTGGCCCCGGCCTTGCCCGCCGTCACCGTGCCCACCGGAATGCCCGGCGGCATCTGGACCGTCGCCAGGAGCGCATCCAACCCGTTGAACGGTTCCGAAGCCACCGGAATGCCGAGCACCGGCAGCACCGTGTGCGCCGCCATCACCCCGGCCAGATGCGCGGCCATGCCCGCGGCGCAGATGATCACCTTGAGTCCCGCTTCCCGGGCCCCGGCGGCAAAGCGCATCGCCCGTTCCGGAGTCCGGTGGGCCGACATCACATGGGCTTCATAGCCGATGCCGAAATCTTCCAGCACTTTGAACGCGCCTTCCAGCAGCGGCAGATCGCTCTTGCTGCCCATGACGATCGCAACTTGCTTGTCCATCCATCGCTCCTTCCCGGCGGCTTCCGTCCGCCCATCCCCCCGCGAACGGCGCTCTATCGCCGCCACGAGAAATTATTCCACAAAAAACCGGTGGAACCCGGGTTTGCGCCCGCTGCGTTCCACCGGAATCATCGCTCCGGATCAGAGCCGGGGTTCTTCCGCGGTTCCGGTTTCCTCTTCGGCCGTTTCCGGATCGTCGACGCCGAATTCATAACCGATCAGGCCTTCGCCGATCTCCAGCAGCGCCACATCAAGATGATTTTCCGAATCGCACTTGACCATCGGCCGGGCGCCCAGCGCCAGCTGCCGCGCCCGTTTGGCCGCGACCACCGAGAGCACCTGAGGGTCGGGAATCACCTTTTTCGCCATTTCCAAATATGCGTTGTTCATTTTCTCACGCCATCCTTTCGTTCCCGGACGCAACTTCGCCGTCGCGGCTCACACCGCCGGAAGCCACCTCGTGTTTACTTCATGCAAAATAACTTTCGCAAAATTTCCGTTCGTCGGCATCCGCTTCCGCCAGCGCCAGAAACTCCGTACCCTTCTGATCGCCCCAGCTGTAGTTGATCGCCAATTTGCCGCGCCAGTCGCAGAAATCGATATCCGATACATTGATATTGCGCGCGGCCAGCATCCGGCGGCGTTCGGCCTCCGGAATGATCGCACCCGGATAAATCTTCCGGTCTTCCGCGTCATCGGGCCGCAGGATCGGGTTGCAAAGGCTCGGCGTCCAGCGGCGCAGATCGCGCGAACGGCTCACGTTGAGCACGAATTCGCTGTCGTAATTTCCGGTGATGTAAAACAAATAGCAATACTCTCCGAAGCTGCGCAGAATCGGGCCCCCGGTATAACCGGGACCGTAAAGCGCATCCGGCAGGTAGCGGAACTCGCGCAGATCGTCCGACTCGGCGAAAAACATCGCGAACAGCCCCGCCGGATGGTCGCACTCCATGCCCAAAACGAATTTTCCGGCGTCGGTCCGGCACAGCGTCGAATTGTGAATCCGCCATTCCGGCCCGCCGAAAATCGTCCGCGGCGCGCTCCAGCGCACCATATCTTCGGTCTCGATGATATAAAGATACGGGCGCACGGTCTTGTGATCATCGACCGCCGTCACATAGAGCCGGTCGCCGTGGACAAACGCATTGCCCATATGGAGGCCGAAACCGAACGGCGGCGACATCCAGCCGTCTGCGACCCGAACCATGCGGCAATAGGAACGCCGTTCCGTATTGCCGTGGTAGGGATGCGAAAACCCTTCCCAGCGGATGCCCTCGAAGCGATACAGTTCGCCCCGGAATACCACCGGATTGGCTTCGACAATATCCCAGTCGATCGTTCCCAGACGTCGGATTGTCACCGGATTCGGCACGAACGCTCCTTCCGATCGATCAATAATCGATCACGCAACGATGATGGTCGATCAGCGACAGGTCGCCGGACATCACCTTCATGTAACGTTTCATGAATTCCGCCTGCGAGTCGAGCACATAGCGCTCGGCCAGACAGATGCGGTCTTCGCACTTCAATGCGTCGCGGAGCATCAGCAGGCCCACGAAAATGTAGGTTTCCATCTCGACCAGATCGCGCGCATGCAGATCGTGATAGGCCGCATCCTTGCGTTCGGCCACCGCCTTGACCGCGTCGAGCTGCTTTTCGTACAATCCCCTGACAATCTTCGCCAGCCGCGCCAGATCGCCCTGATAAGGCAGTGCGAAAAGTTCCTTGATCCGCACGTCGTTGTCGCGCTGAATCACCCCGCCGATGGCCGCCACAACCTGAAGCTGGGTGGTGCCTTCGTAGATGTTGGTGATCCGCGCATCGCGGTAGAAGCGTTCGACGTTGAAGTCCTTCATGAAGCCGGTGCCGCCGTGAATCTGGATCGCATCGTAGGCCACCTGATTCGCGGTTTCGGTCGCCAGCGCCTTGCACATCGGAGTCAGCACCGCCGCCACTTTGTTGTAATACTTCTGGCGTTCGCGGATTTCCGGCGTCGGATTTCCGGTTTCTTCCGCCAGATGATTGTAGCCGCTGCGCAGATCCACCGCGCGGGTGGTTTCATAGAGCAGCGCCCGCGCCGCGGCCAACCTGATTTTCATCGAGGTCAGCATGTCGTAGATCGCCGGGAACTGGTCGATGCTCTTCTTGAACTGTTCGCGTTCGGCGGCATACTTGCGCGCTTCGCGGTAAGCCGCTTCGGCAATCCCGACCGCCTGGGCGCTGATGGCGACGCGGGCGCCGTTCATCAGGCTCATCACATAGCGGATCAAGCCCATGCGGCGTTTGCCGCAGAGCTGGGCGGGCACGTCGTTGTATTGCAGTTCGCAGGTTGCGACGCCGTGGATGCCGAGCTTGTTTTCGATCCGGCGCACCACCAGTTTCGGGCCGGCCTCGCAGACGAACATCGAAAGCCCGCGGCCGTCGCCGGTGCCTTCTTCGGAACGTGCCAGCACCAGGTGTACCCTGGCGCAGCCGTTGGTGATGAAGCGCTTCATGCCGTTCAGATACCACTGACCGGTCTTTTCATCCTGCCAGGCGCGGAGCTTCACCGCCTGAAGGTCCGAGCCGTAATCGGGCTCGGTCAAGTCCATGGAGCCGTCGACTTCGCCGCGGGCGAAGCGGGGCAGGAATTCCTGCTTCTGCTCTTCCGAACCGAATTCGGCGATGGTTTCGGCGATGTCCTGCAACCCGAAGAGGTTCTGGAGACTCGCGTCGGCGCGCGACACCATTTCGGTCATCATGGTGTAAATCGTAACCGGGAAATTGAGGCCGCCGAAGCGATGCGGCAGCATCACGCCGGAGACGTCGGCCTTGCGCAGGTCTTCGAGATTGGCCACCGTGAGCGGATGATAGGTCACCACGCCGTTTTCGAAATGGGGGCCGGCGGCGTCGACTTCGCGCGAACGCGGTTCGATGTTGTTGCCGCAGAGGTCGCCCACCACGCTCAGCACGCGACGGAAGTTGTCCAGCGCGTCATTGTAATCGACCGGCGCGGTTTCGAATTCCGCCGCCAGTTTGTAATCATTCTCGCGCAGCGCCACCGCTTCGCCCAGATCGAGGTTGTCGAGGGTGAATGCGAGGTCGCGATTGTCAGTATAAAAATTCGCCATGATCGACTCTGTTCCTTATGCTGCCATTACGCCTTGGCCTTGAAGGCTTTGATCATTTGCGGAATCACCGCGTTCAGGTCCCCGACGATCGCATAGTGCGCCACCGAAAAAATCGGCGCGCCCGGATCGCTGTTGATCGCAATGATCTTCTTGGACTCTTTCATCCCGGCGGCGTGCTGCACCGAACCGGAAATCCCGCAGGCGATGTACAGCCGCGGCCGCACCGTGACCCCGGTCTGTCCCACCTGATGATCGTGATCGATCCAGCCGGCGTCGACCGCGGCGCGCGACGCGCCGACTTCGCCGCCGAGCGCTTCGGCCAGGTCCCGGATCAGCTTGAAGTTTTCCTTGCTGCCGACGCCGTAACCGCCGGCGACGATAATCTGCGCGCCCTTGAGGTCGACCGCCTTGTCCTGACGCATGCGTTCCAGCACTTCGACCACGGTTTCGGCGTCGGAGAGCTTCGCTTCGACCCTGACCAGCTTGCCTTTGCGGCCGGCATCGGGGGTACCGAGCTTCATCACGCCTTCGCGCACGGTGACCATCTGGGGATCGTCCCAGGTGTTCACGATGGTGGCGATGATGTTGCCGCCGAACGCCGGACGGATCTGCATCAACTTCTTGCTGTAAAACTTGCCGTTGACCTTGTCGTCGAAATCATCGATCTTGAGTTCGGTGCAGTCGGCGGTGAGACCGCCGAGTTTTTCCGACGCGACGCGGGGCGCGAGTTCGCGCCCCTTCATGGTCGCGCCGAACATCAGGATGTTGGGCTTGTGTTCCCGGACCAGATCCATGATGACCTTGGCGAACGGCAGCACCGTGAACGGCTCAAGACGCTTGTCCTCGGCCAGATAGACCGTGTCGCAGCCGTAGCTGTACAAAGTCGGCACACAGTGCTCGAGCTTGTCGCCGAGCAGCACCGCTTCGGCCTTCACTCCGAGCTGATCGGCCAGATCGCGCGCCTTGGAAACCAATTCAAGGCTGACATCGGCGATTTTACCCGCTTCCTGTTCAATAAATACCCAAACGTTACCCATTTTTTCAGCCATGATTGATTTATCCCAGAGTGTGATCACTGATCAGTTCGTGAATCAGCGCGGCGATTCCCTCGGCATTCGGATCGACCTTCTTGGACTCTCCGGCGGTGAGCACCACGCTCGTGATATTCTTGACCTTGGTCGGCGAACCCGCCAGACCGATGCGGTTGACATCGGCGTCGACATCCTTGGCGCTCCACTCGTGAATCAGAAGCCCCTTGGCTGCAAGTTCGGCGCCCTTGGCCGAAATCAGGCTGGAATCGGTATAGTTGGCATCGGCGTGTTCGCGCGCGATTTCCGACCGGGTCCGGGCGCGTTTGTACTTCATGATGCGGCGGGCGGCCATCGGCCGCGGGCTGTTGGCGTCGACCACGGTCAAGAGGACGGGCATCGGGGCGGCGAGCACCTCATGGCCGCCTTCGATGGCGCGGCGGACGACAACTTTGCCGTTGCCGAGACTTTTGACTTCTTCGGCATAGGCGATCTGGGGCAGATGGAGCTTTTCGGCCAGCTGGGGACCAACCTGGGCGGTGTCGCCGTCGATGGCCTGGCGGCCGCAGAGAATCAGATCGAATTGGCCGATCTTGCGGGCGCAGCAGCTCAAGGCGTAACTGGTGGCCAGCGTGTCGGCGCCGGCGAAAGCGCGGTCGGTCAGCAGCACCGCTTCATCGGCGCCGCGGTACAGCGACTGGCGCAGCACTTCAGCGGCTCCCGGAGGCCCCATGGTGCCGACGACGACCTTGACGCCGTAGCGGTCTTTGAGGTCGAGCGCCATTTCCAGCGCATTGAGGTCTTCCGGATTGAAGATCGCCGGGAGGGCGGCGCGGTTGACGGTGCCGTCAGCCTTCATCGCGTCTCCGGTGATGTTCTGGGTATCCGGAACCTGTTTGACGAACACAAGTACAGTGTAGCTCACAGTTTCGACTCCCTTTCACAAATCGAGTTGTCTCTTATGACCCTTCGTTTCAATCATGTCAAAAACAAAAAAACCTGCTTTGAAAAATCACAGGTTTGATAATATAGCATCTTTATCCCGAAAAAACAATCGGGGAAGGTTTTTTTTCGACGAAAAGCCCGTTTCAAAATATCAGAAGTATTTTTTTTCGGGCTTGAGATATCGCTTCCGTCCGATACGTTCCAAGGGCGGCTCCGCGCCGTGAAATCCCGGTGCAATACCCCAAATCCGGACCGCGTCCCGCCGCGACCGCGCTTCGCGGCCAAAAATCAACCGAAAAATTACCTGAAAGTTCCGGTTCCGGCTTGCTTCCGGACGAACCGTCCCTATATTATCGATGCCGACCCCGTCGACCGCCAACAACAGATGAGGTGAATCAATATGAATCCGCTCGAACGATCCGAAGTCATGAAACGGCAGGCCGAAGCCATTCTGGGCGAATTGCGCCTGGTGGAACGCTGGTCGCGTTATGGCCGGGTGTCGCTGGTCGGGGCGCTGTCCTTCGACCTGATTCTCACCCCTGACATCGACCTGGAAATCTACTGTCCGGCGGTGAACATCACCGACGGCATGACAGTGCTCTCCGAATGCTCCGCCGACGCGCATGTCGTCGGCGCGTTGTACCAGAACGAACTCGACGGCCCGGACAAGGCGGTCTACTGGCGACTGACCTACCTCGCCGCCGACGGCGTGCGCTGGAAAATCGACATGTGGTCGGCCCCCGCCGATTACGATCTGCCGCGAGGCGAAGACTTCGTCGCGCCGATGCGGCGGGCGCTGACGCCGGCAACCCGCCGGACCATTCTTGAGCTGAAAGCCGCGCGTGAAAAGGGGGAATTGCCCGGATTCCTGTCCATCGACCTCTACCGCGCCGTGTTGCAGGACAAGGTGCGGACCGCGTCCGAATTCATCCAATGGCTCGAAACCCATCCCGCCGGGGTGCTCTCCGACTGGAAGCCATAGGCGATGAAAACAGAACCGCCGGACGGGTTGCTCCGCCCGACGGCAGGAATTGCGGTTATGCCTCGAGGCTGATGATCTGCCGGAGTTCAGCCCTGCCGCCCGGCGGCAGGGTTCGGCAGTCGTCGGCCCGGGGCGCGTTGGCGGCTTCGATGCAGACCATGGTATAATATTCCTCGTCGCCGAAATCCGGCATCCGCTGCGATTTGGCGATCCACGGGTTCCAGACCACCGTTGAAGTGCTGCCCGACTTGGCGACCCGGATCACCCGGTCGAAACCGGGATCGAGAATCCGGCAGATACCGCTGGTGCCCTTGTAGATGCGGTCGATTTCGCGATCGATCACGATCGCCCCGCGCTGAACGCCGGCGGCGCCGAGCACGCTGTCGAAATAATCGCAATCCTCGAGTCCGGTGATCTGAATCTTCGCCGCATCCGCCACCGCAAAATAAGTGTGCAGCGCGCCGGAATACTCCACCGTCCGGTCGCCGGTATTCCAAACCTTGAGCGCGATCACCAGGGCCGGACCGAGCGTCACGGTCAGTTCCAGTTTGAACGGATAGGGCTCGAATTCGGCCGGCACCATATGGTCGGTCAGCTCCAGCGCAATGGAAGTTTCGCCGCCGGGCGCGGTTTCGGTTTGGGCGACCCGCCAGGAAACCAACCGGGCGAAGCCATGACCGCCGAAGCGGCTCAGCGGATCGGGCCCGAACCAGGGCCAGCAGACCGGCACTCCGCCGCGAATCGGCTGCCCGGGTTCGAATTTCGAATGTTCGCTCATCCAGATGACCGGATGCGCGCCTTGAGGGACATAACTCATCACGTGGGCGCCGTGCAGCGCCACCGTCGCGACGCCGAAGCGATTGCTCAGTTGCGCCACCGCGAAATCACCGGGACCGGCAACGAAACGGACATCCGGCCGCCCGCAACGAACATTCAATTCATGCAGCGAATCTTCCATAAACCGATGCATCCTTTTTCTATATTGGAACTTGCAACATGCTTAAGCAGCACCGTTTGTCGCGGACCGGGCCGTCCGAACCCGGTCGGCGGATTTTTCGGCATTCGAACTCAAACGTCCTTGCGCACGACCACCTGAAAACCATTGCAGGCGGTCACCACCACCGGCGTATCGGTATCGAGGAAGTCGCCCTCGCTCGTCGCGTCATGGCGTTTCTGCCCGATCAGCACCGTCCCGGTCGGCCGCAGGGGCGTCAGCGCGACGCCAGTCTGTCCGATCAGCGAATCGTCGGCTTTGGCCGCGGCGAACCCGTCGGCCCGGCTGGTCGACTTATCCAGCATGACCCTTCGAAAAAGCGGAGTATTGGGCAGCACATAGACCGCCAGCAACACCATCACAGTGATCGCCGCCAGCAGCGACAGCGTGATCACCCGGACGGCAGTGTCGAGGTTGCTGAACCCGAAGGCCCAGAAAAAGCTGACCAGCACACAGCCGATGCCCATTACGCCGACCAGCCCGAAGCCCGGAATCACGAAAATCTCCAGTCCGATCAATAGCAACCCCACGAAAAAAACGACGATCGGCCCCCAGTCCGAAGCGCCGCTGGCCATATGTCCCAGAAAAAAGAGCGTCAGCGCGGTGACACCAAGGATGCCGGGCACACCGAATCCCGGAGTTTTGACCTCGACGAACAATCCCACCAGCCCGATTACCAGCAACAGTCCGGCCAGCACCGGATGGGCCAGAAACGATCCGATCTGCTCCGTCGCATTGCGCTTGACCTCCACCAACCGGGCGCCGCCCAGACCGAGCTGGTTGAGCAGATCGGCACGGTTGGCGGCGACATAATCAACCACCCCCAGCTGCCGCGCCTCTCTGGCGCTCAGAGTCAGCGGCGAGGCCTTGTCATGATCGATCCCGTCCTGCGCCCGGGTCAATCTGGTATAAGGATCGGCCATGGCGCGGACGACCGCCACCGGACGATGGTTCTTTTCGGCCAGCACCTGAAGCATCTTGAAAAAAACGGTCAAAAATTTCTGATCCGTCAGCCGCCGGGCTTCCGGATCGTGCGCCGGAGCGGAATCTTCGGGCTTGAGCCGCCGGATCTCCTCAAGAATGCGGTCGATGGAGCCGGGCGCAGGCGCTTCCGACGGCGGGCGCGGCACGGGAACGTCTTTGGCGGGAGCGTCGGGTTGGACATCCGGCGTTTTTTCCGCCGTTCCGGGTCCCGGCCTGACCGCTTCGGGTTTTTCTCCGGCGGGCTTTTCGGTGATCGGGCGAACGCCGTCCAGACTCATTTCCAGCGGCATGGCGTCGCCGATCAGACCGTTGGGCGAAATTGCGACGCGGTCGGCGCCCATGGCGATAATCATCCCGGCGGAGATGCCGTTGGGATTGAGGAAAACGATGATCGGCACCGGCGAGCGCTCCATGATCGACAGGTATTTGAAGGCGGTGTTGACGCTGCCGCCGGGAGTGTCGAGCTCCAGAATCACCGCTTTGGCGCGGGCTTCCCGGGCGCGTTCGAGCGTTTTCTTGAAGAACCGCATCTCGCTGTCGGAGATCGATTCGAATTCGGAAAATTGCGGCAGGCAATAGACCACGTCATCGCTGCCGGCCGGATATTCCGGCGGCGCCACCGTGACCTCGGCCGCCACCACCCATCCCAACAGGCACCCCAGCGTCAGCAGAATGAATTTCATGACCCGGATTCTCCCGAAACCCACTCCGGACGGAAGCGTTCTGCCGTGGCCGTTGGCGGAGTATGAATTTTGATCGTTGTTACAGGAAAAATAATCCCGAACCGGCGACAATGCAAGGCGGTAACCCGATAAAAATCCCGAATTTTCCGCCGGGAATATCGGAAAAACTTGAAAAAGAACGGAACCGACACTATTTTATAGACAGGCAGGCTGATTTCAGGAGCCCATCTCCCGGCTCGGGCCGGACTTTTGAAATCACCCGGATCGACGGAGCCCGGCGGCAGGATTCCGGGAAAACGTTCGAATACAAGGCGACGGAATTATGGTGAATTTGCTTCTGGTGTTGTTGATGGTGGCGGCGCTGGGCGGCATGGTGTTCTGCGGACGCGGACAGCGCCGGCGGCCGGAACTGCAGTTGATCGCATTGCTGCTGCTGGTGCTGGTGATCGCTTCGGGCGGCATGTTCATGTGCCGGCTGGGAGCCCTTTCCATGCTCGGTTTCGAAGAAAATCGGGAAAAGCATCTGGAGCTCGAAAACAAACTCCGCGAAGCCCAGGGCTATGTGGTCGCCAATTTCATCAAAAACAGCTATCCCGGCAACAAAAAAGTGCTGCTGATTTCCGACGCCGCCAATTCCGCCTTCAATCTGGCGCTGCTGGAGCAGTTGCGCGATTCCGGCGTCGGCGCCCTGGTTCAGGAAAATCTGACTCTCCCCGATGCCGCCGCCGACAAGCTGATCACTCCGGCGGTCGACCGGGCCGCCGAAGCGCGGGCCATCGAGGATGCGATCGCCAAGCACCCCGACGCCGGAGTGGTGATCGTCTCCGGAATTTCGCCCTCGGGCGAATCCCTCGGCCGGCTCAGCATCTACCGGAAGCCGGAAAATGCCCGGCCCAGGCTCATCATTCTCGGCGTCAGCAACCTCGTCGAATGGTTCGCCGACCAGATTGAGAACGGCATTTTCGCCGCCATGGTGGTGACCGATCTGACCAAATCCTTCGACAGCGGCACGGAAACGGTCCCGGAGAATCCGCTGGAGGCCTTCAACATGCGTTATGTACTCATCAACAAGGACAATCTTGAGCGCAACCGCCGTTTCTTCCGCTGAGTCCGTTCATCGCCCGAAGGACGGAGGCAAGGCATTTCTCCGCGTCTGCCGGATGGCGGGCGAAGCCGTCACCGGCTACCGGATGATCGCCGCGGGCGACCGGGTGCTGCTCGGACTTTCCGGCGGGCGCGACAGCCTGGTATTGCTGGAAGTGCTGGCGCATCTGCGCGCCCGGGCACCGATCGACTTCACCCTCGGCGCGGTCACCTTCGATCCGGGATTTCCCGGATTCAACGCCGCCGGCGTCGGCGCTTACTGCCAAAGGCGCGGCATCGTGCATGAAGTGATCGCGCTGGATATTCCGGCGATTCTGGCTGAACACGAAGCCGGAGAGCGTCATCGCCGCCCCTGCGTACTCTGCTCGCGGCTCCGGCGCGGACGGCTTTACCGCTTCGCCCGCGAAGGCGGCTTCAACAAGCTGGCGCTCGGTCAGCACCTCGACGATATTCTGGCGTCATTCCTGATTTCGCTCTGGCGCGGCCACGGACTTTCGACCATGGGCCCCCGCGTCCCCGCCGATACCGCCCATGGCGGCGCCGGCCTTACCCTGATCCGGCCGTTGGCGCTGGCCGAAGAAGCGCTGGTCAAGCAGGCGGCCGGGGAGTTTGAATTCCCCGCAGCCGGGCGCTGCCTCTACCACGATGAACTGCAAGCCTCCGGCGATCGCGCCTGGGCCGCGCGGCAGATTGCGTTGTGGGAGAAACGCATTCCCCATGTGCGCCGGAACATGCTCCGGTCGCTTTCCGACCTCCGGCCCGCCTGGCTTCTGGACAAGCGGTTTCTGGAATATCCGCCGCCGTCGAATTCCTGATCCGGCGGCGGCGCGTCCTGCACTTCGGGCAACCGGCCGGACAGGGAATATCCGTCCGGGCCGCCCGTTTCAGAACCGATTCAGTTCGATGCGCCGCTTTTCCCGCATCGCGGTGTCGGCGGCAAAGACAATGCGGTGCCCGTTGACCGAATCGGCCAGCTGCGTACACGAAATCGACGGCGTCCGCCCCTGCGCGAACGCGATGAAATCCATCGCCAGCCGGAGGTCGCCGCCGCCGTGGTCGCCGAAAGCGCCGGTCGTGTCACCCATATTGCCGAGATCGATCAGCTCTTCGGTGTATTCGCAGCCGGGACTCAGGTCGCGGTGGCGGATCACGAACTTGTTGTCGTCAAAAACGCCTTCGATCTCGCCTTCGGTGCCGATCACATGAATCTTGCGCAGCGGCCGCGCGGTATTGCCGACCATGGTATGGGTGGCGACGCTGCCGTCGGCGAAATCGATCACCACCGCCTGCCGGTCGGGCTGATCGTTGTCGCATTTCCAGACGCAGCGGGCGAAAGGGTGCTTCGGATCGCGCAGCGCCTGTTCGCGGATTTCCGGCCGGTTGAGTTCCGGACAATAGGCCTGCTGCGGCCAGATGTAGGCGCTCCAGCGCACCGGATGTTCCAGATGCATCCGCCGCACCGAAAAATCGCAGCGCGATTCGATCGGACAATCCAGCAGACAATAGTTGCCGGAATTCTCCGGCGCGTGGCTGCGGTTGAAAAAGTACAATCCGCCCATGCTGTCGACCGACACCGGCGCGACGCCGCTTTTGAGCCAGGTGATCAGATCGATATCGTGGCAGCATTTGGCCAGCAGGCTGCTGGCGCCGCATTCGGACTGCCGGCCCCACTTGCCGCGCACATAACCCATTGAAAAATGATGGTAGCTGACGTGTTCCGCGGTCTGGATGTCGACGATTTCACCGAGCTCTCCGGCGAGGATGCGCTGTTTGATGGCGGCGTAAAAGGGCGCGTAACGCAGCACATGGCAGATCATCACTTTGCGCCCGGTACGCTGCGCCGCCTCTTCCAGCGCATGCAATTCCGCGATGTTGACCGCGAAGGGCTTCTCCAGCAGTACGTCGTACCCGGCTTCGAGCAGCGGAATGGTGGTGGCGACATGCTGCTGGTCCATGGTGCCGTTGATCGCCACATCGGCGAGTCGGCCGCGCCTGACCAGCGCGTCGACGCTTTCGAAACACATCGTTTCCTCGAAACCGAAATATTCGCGCGCATAGCGCCGCCGTTCGGGCAGCAGGTCGGCCACGCCGACGATTTTGAATTCTTCCGGCTGGAGTTTAGCCAGCTCGGCGTAGGCCAGCGCGCGGTGCCCGGCTCCGACAATGATCGCAGTAAGCATGAAATATTTCCTCTGTTGCGGGAGCCTCGTCAAACGAAATCCCGTTTTTTCATTCATCATCAAGCCGTTTCCCGAACGGGAAGATCACGGCGTTTCTTCCAATCTCAAATCCCGGCACTGGGTGACGCCGTTGCGGTCGCCGGTGGCGTTGACGATCACGACGATGCCGATTTTCCGGGTCCCCGTCCACAGCCGGTAACCGCGTACCGTACCAGTGAGCTCCTGCCACTGGTCGGTCAGGGTTTTGTTGTTGGCCCCGACATAGAGAAACGGAGCGCTGATCAGGTGCATCCGGACACTCGTGTTTTCCGGGTAATCCGCGGTCAGGGGCTGGGCCAGTTCAAGCCGGGCCCCGGCGCCATCCGGCGTCATCGCGGCGATCGAACTCGAAACCCGGCGATTGGGCAGATCGGCATTCTGTCCGTCGGGATCGGCCTGAAACGCCGCCACATAGACGGCGCCGGTTTTCCAGCCGGAAGCATCGGCGATCCGGATGCTCCGATCCCCGGCCTTGACCGGCGCGGTCAGGCGAGTCAGGGTATCCTTGACCGCGAAAACCCATTGCGGCTTGATGATCTCGCCGGTTTCATCATACATCACGATGCCGAAATAGAGGCTCTGGGGCGCCACGCCTTCGGGCACCCGGAAGCTGCCGGCAAGCCGGTATCCCTTGACCGGATTCACCGGCAGTGTCGCCTTCGAGAAAAACTGGCCCCGTCCGGCGGCCTCCCAAGCGCCCGGCGCATCGGCTTCGGCGCTTTGAATTTTGGCCACATCGCCGCTCCATTCGTTCAGCGCCGGAACCACTGCGGTGGCGACGGAGTCATCCGCCGCCATGGCAAACGCCAGGAATCCGCATGCGACGCCAATTGCGAATCGCTTCCTCATTTTTAATTCCTTCCCTTCATCGAAGTTTGAATACTCGGGTTTCACCGGCGGCCAGGCGCACCGGCAACCGGTCGCTCTGCCGCGCCAGCAGTTCTCCGCTGAAAGCGTCGAAGATGTCGCATTTCCGCGGCAGGCACAGCGTCGAATTGGTGATCCTCAGCCGGTTGTGCAGCATCACGTAATCGCCGCCGGCGGCGACGGAAACCACCGCACCGTCGCAGTAGATATGGACACCCGCTTTGCGCGCCGCGTTGCGCAAAATCGCCGGATGCCAGTTCGGAATGCCGCAAAATATGCTCTGAAAGCGGCCGAAATCTTTGTAAACCAGCGCAGGCTCCCCGGTTTCGGCGTAATTGCCGGCCACCTCGCAGTCGGAATCGGTCACGCTGAAGGAAGGCGCCAGCAACTTGCCATAAATATCGCGATTGCGGAAATGACTGATGTGCCAGTCGCCCATTTCCAATGCGATTCCGGCGCCTTTGACCAGAAAACTCGCAGGCTTCAACTCGATCAGCGGTTTGCGCGGTGCTGTGGCCATAGCGAAATGGAACCCGGTGACTTCAGTCATGGCCGCAGTGCCGCTGCCGCCGAGCTCAAGAAAGCCCGGCGCCCAGAGCCAGACCAGCATCTTGCCGTCAATCTGGAGTTTTTCCCGGATGATCCGCCGTTGTTCGGGCGAAAGCAGATAGGCGTTGGGGAAAATATACATCCGGTATTTCCGCTGCACCTCTTCGCGCCCGATATCGCGCAGATCGTAGAGATCGACCGGCGCGCCGATTGCGCTCACGGCGTTGATGATGGCGCTATAGACCGTATTGTAGGCCGGAATGCTGGCGAAATAATCCAGCCGGTAACTGCTGCGCATGTCGTAGAACAGCGCGATTTCACTGCGGTTGACAAAAGGCTTTGCGGCCGCCTCCGCCGCCATTTTTACGGCCTGCTTCATCAGCCCGATCAGCGCCGGATCGTCATACCAGGGAATCGAATTCTGCCCCTTGCGGCCGCCGGAAAAGTCCAGCCACCACCAGCCGAAACCGGGCCCCTGACAGAGCGCATAACCGATATCGCGCTTCATCACCTCGACCGCTTCGGCCAGCGAGCGCTGACCGTAAGCCGCCGCGTCGATGTTGGCGATGTGGGTGCGCATGTCGAATTCGTGAAACGACAGCTTGTTGCGGATGCGCAGCGAATCCTGAAGGATGCCCGAAAAAGGCGCCGTACCGGTCTGGCGGTTGAAGTAGGCGTAGGGCAGCGAAATGAAGTCTACCTCCGGACGGGCAATCACATCGATGAAACCCGCCGCACCGGATTCCTGAGCGCCGCCGGGATATTGCATGCAGGTGTTGAACCAGTAGCCGAGGTAGCCGCCGGCCAGCACCGGAAACCGGGCGTATTGCTTGACCGCCCGGCAGGCCGCCAGCAGGTTCTCGGCATTAGTGGAGCTGTAGAAGTCAAAATAATCAAGCCGCGCCCGTTGCGTCGCCGGATCGGAAAAATAGCCGAGGCCGGGCGGTGCGGTGATCATGTCCCGGGTAATGCCGGCGGTTTCGAAGGTCACCGCCGGATCGTTCCACGCCCGGCGCAGCGCCGCCTCGGTGCCATAGACTTCCCGGAGATAGGCCCGGAACCCGTTACGTGCGGCGTCACTGTAGCCGCTGACCTGAAACGCGTCACGCGGCACCAGGCCGCCACCGGCAATATAATGGTGAAATTCGCCGCCGCCGCCGGTCAGGAAGGTATAACCGATCACCTGCCGTCCCCAGGGACGCGATTCGACGAATTCAACCAGCGCCTTGACGCAGGATGCGGCATCGCGCCGCCATTGCGTGCTGGCCGCGCTCTGATGGACGGAGCGCAGCCCGTCGCTGCGCAGCGCGGATTCTCCGGGATAATACGCCGCCCACTCCGGCGTGGTGCGCAACAGCGTACTCAGGATCAGCAGCGCATCGGGCCGATAACGCAGAATGGTGCCGACATTGGCCTCCAATGCGGCAAATGCCTTTGCCAACGCCGCGTTCTGGAGTTCGGGCGCGGTGATGATCTGCCCTTCCAGCGCCGCGATCCGGTAAATCCGGCTGTCGGTTTTGCTGTATTCATGCATGGTCCGATAACCGGAATTGAAATTGGTCTGAATCACCAGCGGCACCGCTTCGCCGTTGACATAAAGCGTCGGCGAGTCGCCGTTGGTGCGCACTTCCAGCGACCGGATGGCGACCGGCGGCTTCTCCGGCAGCCGCCGGATCGCGATCCGGGCCACCGCGAGGGCCGAAGCGGCATCCGCGCTGCTTTTGCCGTCATACTCCAACCTGCAGGAGCGTTTTCCGGTCAGCATCACGGTCAACGGCAGATCGCCGTCCGGCGCAAACTCGCCGATATACATGGCAAACGGCAGTTCCACCCCGGCCGTGACGCCGGACTCCGGGACCGCGACCGAACATTGCGCCACATCGAGATCGCGGTTGCCCTGAATGCCGCCGCTCAGCCGGAGCGTCAGCCAGAGTTTTTCGGTCGGTTGGCGGTCGAACCGCAGCCGGATTTTGCCGGCCAGGACCGATCCGGGTGTGATCTCTCCGGGAACCGTCACACCCGTAATGGCACAGACCGCCTCCTGCCGCAACGGATTGATGTGGCGGATTTCGCCCCACGGACAATCCGGCGGAGAATTGTGTTTCCGCCGCGCGGCCTGCCAGTCGTCGGAAGATTCCGCCCGGCGATATTGCCAGTCCGGCCCGGTGGCGATGACCTCGCACCCTTCGGGCCGATCGAGAATGATTTCCCCCAGAAAGCCGAATGCGCCGCCGGAATCCACCGCCCGGGCGCGCAACTCGTTGGCGCCGGGCCGCAGCATCCCGGCGAGATCGAACAGTCCGGGCATGCGGAAACTGGCCGGGCCCACTTTAACGCCGTTCAATTCAAGCTCGACCAGATCATCGGCCGCGGCCTGGACCCAGGCGCCCTTGAGCTGCTTCGGGTCGTCGACGGCAAACTGCCGGCGGAACTCGACCTTGCGGTCGCCGTCTTCCCCCCAGATCCAGACGCCCGC
This sequence comes from Victivallaceae bacterium, assembly GCA_036677805.1. GTDB lineage: Bacteria > Verrucomicrobiota > Lentisphaeria > Victivallales > Victivallaceae > SIG78. Next base: position 18,654 of record JAVBVS010000005.1, read on the forward strand.
CCAATTGCTCGCCGGCGGCTCCATGGTATCGCCGGTCACCGCAATCCGGCTGACGGAGAGCGGTTCTGCGGAGTTTTCGGGTGTAAACGTCAATCGCAACCGGCTGGTTTCAAGCGGCGGGAAGTTCAGCTCCAGCCGCCGGTTTTCAAGTTTTTGGCGCACCCCGGGAACCGGGCGGAAGGTTTCGGGCGCGGCACTCCAGTACTCCAGCGCGACGGTACCGTCCGGCGGCCCGGCATACTCCAGAACGACGGCTTCGACCCGGACGATTTTACGCCAATCGAGCACGACATCCCGGCGTTGACGGCCGGGGAGGCTGCGATATGGCTTGCCGCTGCCGTTCAGAAGCTGTCCCCAGTCATTGCCGGGCGCGTATTCCGAACCGTAAATGACCATCCCCGCAGCGGCGGCGGCAATATCCGCCCCGGCGGCCAGCGCGCCGCCGGTGGCGGCGATACCGATCATGATTGTCAACAGAACCTTCCACATGGCGTTATTTTTTCCCGTCGAGGTAGTCGAGTTTGTCCATGGCGAAGGTGGTCCAGGCCGAACCCGTCTTGAGCGCCTTCAGATTTCTTGAGATGACCGAACCGCCGAGATTGAGCACATTGTGCTGATAAGCCGGATGATTGTCGGCCATGCCGGCGGGGTAGTAGTTGTAGGCCATGGCATCGGCATAGATGGTGTTGTCCGGGGGATCCTGAAAGCACCAGCGGCGGTATTCGGCGGCCTGGGTGCTGTTGGCGGTCGTCCCGGACGCGGTTTTCCACAAAAACCAGAAGTAGCTGATATTGTAAACCGAACCATCGAATTTCCAGATCGTGGTATCCGAAGGGCAGCGGAACAGCGGTTCCAGCGCATCCCGGTATTTCTGCCAGACGAAGGATCCCGACAACGGTTCGACTCCGAGATAGCCGCCGTAATAAAGCAGACTCGGCCCGTGATAACTCGGGTTGACCGCGTACTGGCCGAACACATAGTCCGGGTTGGTGCCGATGAAAGGCAGAAAATCCTGATTGGCGCCGCCGTACATGAAGGTGGCCAGCCCGATATTTTTGAGGTTGGCCTGACATTTGGCGCTGCGCGCCCGTTCGCGCGCCGCGGAGAGCGCCGGCAGCAGCATCGCCGCCAGAATGGCGATGATCGCAATTACCACCAGAAGCTCAATCAAGGTGAAGCCCGATTTCCGTAACGACCGTTTTTTCATGATTCTTCCTTTCACTGTTATCATGCTCCAAAATTCGGGATTTCAGTTTAGTGACCTCAACACTTGTCGCGCCGGACCGCGCTTTGCGAACCGGTCGATGCGTTTTTTCGCCCGCATCCGGCTCGTTGCGCCGGCCGGCACAACCGGCGGGTGCAAAAAAATATCGTTACGGCAAGGCGGCTTCCGCCAATGCCCGCAGATTGGCCTCCGGAGTATCCGGCGTAATTTCGCAGCCGCCGGAGAGAATCAGCCGGCCGGCCGCCTGCGCCGACGCATTTCGCGCCGCCTGCCGAATCCGTTCCGGCGTACTGTTCTGCATCATGACCGGATCGAGATTGCCGCACAGCGCCTGCCCCGGCCGAAGCAGCGCGGCGAACGGCGCCATCTCCGTCACCAGATGGTCGACGTCGATCACATCCGCTCCGGTGGCGATCATCCGCGGCAGAATCGCCGTCGTATTGCCGCAGATGTGAAGTTTGGCCAGCGCGCCGTGGCGATGGATGCATTCGACCAGCCGGCATTCGTACTGCCAGCCGAATTCTTCATACAGTTCGGGGCCGAGCTGCGAACAGGCGGCGTCGCCGACGCCGATCATATGGGCGCCCGCGGCGATCTGGCGGATGGCAAAAGCTTCGGCATTGGCGTAAATGACCGTCAACGCCGTCCTGACCGCTTCGGGATCGTCATAAAAATCAAGACAGGCGTTGCCCAAACCGCGCAAATCGCAATATTCGGCCACGGCCCCTTCCACCCAGCCGCAGATCAGCTGCGTGTCGCCGAGCTCCCGCCGGAAAATCTCCACCTCCGCAATCCGCCCCCGCAGCCGGCCGTGATTGAAATCGAGTTCCGGGAGCGTCCGCATGGCCGTCGCCGAGTCGAAAAGCACCACCCGGTCGAGCGGCAGCGAATCCGCCGGATATTCGATCTGCGCACCGTAAGCTTCGAGTTCGCCGAAAGGATCGCTCATGACGTTGACCCAATCCGAACCGAAAGCCCGGGCGCAGTCGATGTTGCTGCGGCAATGCGCGGCCGGATCGAGAATGAAGTCGCGGTACGGCGTATGCGTGTGCTTCGCACAAAAGCGCATCAGAATAGGCATGAAGGGAATGCGGTCGACCTTCCCTCCGGCCAGAAAACCGGTCATTCGTTCCAGACTGTTCATCGTCATGTCGCCTTGTTGAATCGCTTTCCTGCTTCCATATGATTTCCGTCCCGGCGCGCGGTCGGAGCAAAACGCTTACGGAAAAAGTTCGAAATGCTCTTTGATCCCCGGCACCCAGACCTGGCGGAACGCGCCGCGGTCGCCGCGATGGCGTGCGACGAACAACGTCACCGCGCCATCGGCAAGCTCACCCGCATCGAACCGGTATTGCGGCAAAGACCAGGTGTGGTCCGCCGCCGCCAGTCCCACCGCGGGCAGCAGCCGTTTCAAATCGATGCCGCGCCGCTCGGCTTCGTCGGAGAGCAGCGTGATTTCATGGGGCGACGCGGCGATCAGCAATGAGCCGTCGGCACGGTCGAGCAGCCGGTCGAATTTCTTCACCGCATCGCGCCACAACAATACCTCGACCGGATTGACCTCGCCGGCGGCGTGATGCGCCAGCGCCTGCCACAACCCCCGGATCCGGTTGAGCACCGTCCAGCGCATGTGCCGTTCCTCGATCAGAAAGGTGAAACGCCGGCCGCCCGATTTCAGGAAGCGCTCCGCCGCCTCCAGACAGGCGCCATATCCATCGTAATGAATGAAGTCATGCCGCCACTCGCCATCCAGATTGTGGCTGCCGGAAAGAAAAATCAGCGGCCAGTCCGCCGGTTTGGCGGCAAGCACCTCCGGCATCATTTCCTCGGTCAGCAGCGACCAGATGATCGCTCCGCAGCATTCCGGATTGGCCAACGCCTCCCGCAGCTGGCGAAGCTGCTGCTCCGGCCGCATCGCCGCCGTATACAAAAGCACGTCGAAGCCGCTCTCCCGCAAGCCGGCGGCCAATTTTGCCACAAAGGCGTTCGGTTCCGGCGACGACGGAATATCGTCGAACAGCACCGCCACCAGCTTGCCGGTGCCGGATGTCCCCGGCAGCGCGATTTTCGGCGTCCGGATAAACGTGCCGCGGCTCCGGCTGCGCTCGACCATGCCCCGGCGGCGGAGTTCGTTCAAAACCTTGGCCAGCGTGATGTGCGAAATTCCGATCTGCGCGGCCAGAACGCTGTCCGGCGCCAGACGCATGCCGTCCGCCAGCCGACCGTCCGCGATCATCGCGGTCATCAGCTCAATCAGCCGCCGATAGACCGGAATGCCGGATTTTGCACTGTCAATGCATTCATCGTGAAGCAGTTGGATGACTTCAGGCATGATGATTAAAGCAATTTAATAAACTATCCTAAATATTGTTTAAGTATATTATATCGGATTTTTTCCAAAAAGTCAAGGGGGTAATGCCGGAAAAAACGATAAATTTTGCAGTGCGGCGTCAACCGCCGCCCCAAAAAACCGCGGAAGCTCGTAAAATGTCGGAAAGTCCGAAGGGGGCATTCGACAAGCGCGGTCGGCCACATCGAATCCGGAATGCCGGAGCGGCCCCGGCTTGAAAGCGGAATTCCCGTTACTCCCGGTGGCGCGGGAGCGCCAGCAGAAAAATTCCCCAGGCGACCGCAAAAATCCCGAGCAGAGTCAGTGCGTCGGAAAGCCCGGAGCGCGGCTTCCACAACATCAGCACGCCGAACGCCAGCGCCACGCCGCCTCCGGCCAGCCGCCAGAAAGTCTGGCGCGCCGTACCGGGCCGGAAGGCCAGGCGCAGCGTTTCCCACCCGGTGAACAGCAGCAGCAGCGCGAAGCCGTACCACAGCACCACATCGCGCCATTGGGATTCAAAAAGCAGCACGAAGCCGTCGACGGCCAGCACGATGCCGATCACCGCCCGGACCTGCCGGATCGGACGGCCCATGAATCCGGCCAGCGCCAGCGTCGCGCCGACGGCCAGCAGCACCCACGGCAGAAACTTCACCAGGTAGCCGAACACCACAAACGGCTTGATCAGCAATCCGATGCCGAGCAGCAACAGGATCGCCCCCGCCAGACGCGGCGTCATCGATTCCGCCGTAAACGTTTTTTTGCCGACCATGAAACGCACTCCTTTTCCGCCCGTCGGCCGCAGCTCTTGCCGCGGCTTCGACAGAGTCCGAAAATACTCCAGATATATTACAGGCCCAAATGCGGAAAATCAAACGCAAAGCGGAAAACAAGAGTTGTTTTTCCGGCAAATAATGATATATTTTACATAATGTCGGGGCCGGAGGGGTCTCGCAAGCGACGGATTCGGAAACGGAAAAATGGCGTTGATCCTCGGTATTGAAAGCAGTTGTGACGAAACCGCCTGCGCGGTGGTGCGCGACGGCGTCGAAGTGTTGTCCAGCGCGGTGGCGTCGCAGATCGCCCGCCACGCGGCCCACGGCGGCGTGGTCCCCGAACTGGCGGCGCGCGAACACCTGAGCGCGTTCCCGAGGGTGCTCGACGAAGCGCTCCGAACCGCCGGCGTCACCCTCGACGACATCGACGGCATCGCGGTCACCCGGGGGCCGGGATTGATCCCGGCGCTGCTGGTTGGGGTCAATTTCGCCAAGGGTCTCGCACTGGCCCGGCGCAAGCCGCTTTACGGCATCAATCATTTTCTCGGACATGTTTACGGCGCGTTTCTCGGCGCTTCCGGGGCGGCCATGCTGGCCGATCCGGCACGCTATCCGATGCTGGCGCTGGTGGTGTCGGGCGGCCACTCCAGTCTGCTGACCGTCCGGCGCGACGGCAGCGCGCGGCATCTCGGATTTACCATCGACGACGCCGCCGGCGAAGCGCTCGACAAGGCGGCGAAACTCCTCGGACTCGGCTATCCCGGAGGGCCGGTGATGCAGCAAACCGCCGTCGGGGGCAACCCGGAGGCGTTTCACTTCCCGCGCCCCCTGACCGGCGCCGCGGGCAAGGCGCTGAGCGCCGAAAACCGTTACAATTTCAGTTTCAGCGGGATCAAGACCGCATTGCTTTATCAGGTGGAAAAATTGACCGCCGCCGGAACCGCGTTGTCGCCGGACACTTTGCGCGACATCGCCGCTTCATTTCAGGAAGCGGTGGTCGACGTGCTGGTGCGCAAAGCCATGCTGGCGGCGCGGGATACCGGCGCTCGAACCCTGATCGCCGCGGGCGGCGTCGCCTGCAATGGCCGCCTGCGCGAACGGCTGAAGGCGGAATGCCCCCCGGAAATGGCGCTCCGGCTGGTCGAACCGGCGTTCTGCACCGACAATGCGGCCATGATCGGCGGGCTGGGCTACCACCATTTTCTGGCCGACCGCGGTGCGGGCGACCGGATGGATTTCGACGCGTTTGCGCGATTGCCGGAGATCAGCGCGGTCAAGTTCGCCGGCGGGAAACCGGAGCCGGCGCGGTGATCAGGCTCTGGTGTTTCGACCTCGACGGTACGTTGATCGATTCGTGCGGCGATTTGACGGCGGCGGTCAACCATATGCGGGCGCTTCTGGCGCTGCCGCCGTTGCCGGATGCGGCGGTGATGCCGATGCTCGGCAACGGCATGCTCAAATTGACCGAGCGGGCGCTGGCCGACGCGCCCGCCGGGACGGATGTGAAAGCGGCGATGGCGCGGTTGCGCGACTACTATCTCGCCCATTCGGCGGAGCGTACCCGACTCTATCCGAACGTGGCGGAGACGCTGGCCAGGCTGCGTGCATCCGGAGCGGTGCTGGCGGTGGTGACCAACAAGGTCGCGGCGGCGGCGGAGCAGGTGCTGGCGGAGCTGGGACTGGCGGAATTTTTCGACCGGGTGGTCGGCGACGGCGACGATTGCCGGCTCAAGCCGGAACCGGATGCGCTGCTGATGCTGATGAAGGAATTCGGCATACGCCCGGAAGAAACGGCAATGGTCGGCGACAACGATACCGATCTGGCGGCGGCGCGCGCCGCCGGGGTGAAACGGGTTTTTGCCGCTTACGGATACGGCGACCGGCGCGGCGAAGGCTATGACGCGGCGATTCATCAATTTGCGGAATTGGAGAATATTTCATGAGCGGCGACAATCCGGCGGTTCCGAAATTCGGCCTCCTTTACGGTATCCTGCTGCCGGTTCTGGTGGTGCCGGTGGTGGTCATCATGTGGCTGCTGGTGCGCGGCAACGAGGCCGAGCAATATTACCAGCGCGCGCTGGCCGAAGCCAATGCCGGCAACTACCCGGCGGCGATGACCGATTTCAAGGAGGCCGGCAAGCGCGGCCATTCCGACGCCTACTGCAATCTCGGGCTGATGCATCTTTACGGCATTGGCGGCGAACCCGCGATCCAGACCGCGCGCGACTATCTCGAACTGGCGGCGCTGGGCGGCAGCATGCGGGCCGAATACGAATTGGGTTCGCTGGCCGAAAACGACCCGGCCGGCGCCGATTACGACCAGGCCGCGCTGCACTACAACCGGGCGGCGCTGGCCGGGCACGTTCCGGCGATGATCGCCATCGGCCGGTTCTACGAAAGCGGCCGCGGCGTTCACCCCAGTCCGATTCTGGCGGCGGAATTTTACCGCAAAGCGGCCGCCGCCGGCAGCGCCGAGGCCCAATACGCGCTGGGCGAACTCTACGTTTCGGAGGCGCTGGGCACTCCGGACCTGGAGCGCGCCTTCGAATATTTTTCGCTGGCGGCCGCGCAGGGTTTTCCCGGCGGTTACGGCGGGTTGGGCTACATTTACGAACACGGCTGGGGCGACAACCGGCCGGACCTGGCTCAGGCCCGGAAATTCTATCGTCGCGCCGCCGAACTGGGCGATCCCGCGGCCATGGTCAATCTCGGCGATCTGCTGGCGCGCGACGGCAACGATGCCGAAGCATTGCAGCTGTACCAGAACGCGGCCAACAGCGACTACGCCCCGGCATGGCACCGATTGGGCCTGCGCCATTTTTCGGGCAGCGGCGAAGAAGCGCCGGACTATGCGGCCGCGCGGCTGTGCTTCCTGCGGGCGGCCCGCCGCGGCAATGCCGCCAGCTGGATCAACCTCGGCATCATGTACGAACTCGGCCGTGGCGGCGCGCCGGACGACTACCACGCCGAAGAGTGCTATCTCCAGGCCAAACAGATGGGTCATCCCGAAGCGGACAAGCGGTTGGAAGCATTGCGGACGGCCCGGGCGCAACACTCTGCAACCTCGCAGCAGCCGTAATCGGCGCCACAGACGGCGATCGTCGCTTTTTGCCTTTTCCGGCGACATTTTCTGCCCGCCCGGTCTGTTTTTAATCTGACTTCCCCTTGCCCGGTCTATTTTTTTGCGATAAATTTTATGGCTTCGCCTTGATTTGCCATCGCAAAATATCATATAATATACCGGAGGGATAAGCCATGACCACCGACCGCACCCGTCGTTTCCGCAGATTGGAACTGGCCGCGCAACTGAGCCGGGAGTTTTCGGCCCTGAGTCCGGGCAGCCGAATTCCCGGAGGACATGTGCTGGCCGAACGGCTCGGCGCGCCCTACATGACCGTGGTTCATGCGCTCGACGAACTGACTCTGCGCGGCGAAATCGTCCGCATCCCGAACAAAGGCAGCTATACCGCGGAACACCGGGTCAGAGAGCTGTTCTTTCTCACCCCCTGTCCGGCGGCGGTCTATTCCTATGACACGGAAGTGCTCGACGGCGTAGTCCGCGAAGCCCGGCGCATGGGCATCCGGATCCGGACCGTTCCGGTTACCCAGACCAATCGCCTCGCCGACATCGACTGGAACAGTCTCGGACAACTGCCGGACGGCGCGGGCGTAATCCTGAATTCGCTGCCCGATTACTGTCAGGTGCTCGGGTATCTGCGGGAACGCCATTGCCGCATCGCCCTGCTCGACAGCCGCAGCGAAGGCACCAGCCGCCGCTTCGCAGCGGAGCTGGAAAGTTTTCACCGGGTGGTCACCCCGCGCGGAGAAGCGGTCGTACAGGCGCTGGAGCTGTTCAAGGCCGCGGGGAAAAACCGGGTGCTGCTGCTGCATCAGGGCGCTCACGAGGACAATCCGGTGCGCGCGGCCTTCCGGCGGGGACTGGCCGACCTGGGCATGCCTTTTTCTTCCAAGCTTGAACTGATGATCGGCAACGGCTACTATTCAGCGCTGGGCCATCTGCAGACGTTTCTGTGGCAGGAATATGAGTTCAACGCGGTGTTGTGCGCCACCAGCGCCTCGGCGCTGGCCTGCTGCGATTTGTTCAAACGGTGCAAAATCCGTGTCCCGGAAGATGTGGCGGTCATCGCGCTGAACGACGCGCCGGTGCTGGAAACCAATGATGTCGCCGTCACCGCCGTTTTCTGGGATCCGGAGGCGGCCGGACAGGAGTTGGTCAAACTGCTGGTCGCCCGCAATCCGCAGCCGGAAACGGTCCGGCTGCCGGTTTGCGTCGCCCGGCGGAAGTCGGTTTGAATTCGAGCCGGTCAGGGGGAACCCCGGATCACATTTCCAACATAAGGAGGAAAATACATGCGCAGAAGATTTACACTCATTGAACTCCTCGTCGTCATCGCCATCATCGCCATCCTTGCGGCCATGCTGCTGCCGGCGCTGTCGGCGGCGCGGGCGCGGGCCAAATGCGCCAGCTGCCTGGCCAACCTCAAGCAGTTGACTTTCGGCAATCTCACCTATTCCACCGACAACGGCGGCTGGATCATGAGCACCACGCTGACCGGCGCGTCCGGCGGCAACTGGCTGCTGCGGCTGCGGACCCAGATTTACGGCGACACCGCGGTCACCGCGAACTATACCGCGCCGGGGACGGAAAAGACTTATGCGGTCTTCGCCTGTCCGGCCGAAGGCACCGGATTCGGCGATTACAACAATGATTTGTTCTATTATTCGCATTACGGCCACAATTCGCTGGGCTTCGGCTATGACAGCAGCAAACGCGGCACGGCTTACGACAAAAGTCCCTATTATCCGCGCAACGAAAGCGCGCTGCTTGACTCATCCAAAGCCGTGGTCTTCATGGATCAGGGCAAACTGGCCACGCCGAATATCGACTGGGTGGTGACCACTTATATCGCCTACCGCCACGACGGCGGCGGTTCCAGTACGCTCACCTCCACCAAATGGATCGAATACAACGGCAACCTGACCAATGCCGGATTCTACGACGGTCATGCCGCCACCGTGAACAAAAAAGAGGTCGGCACCGACCGTTTCAAGTGGCTGCGCAACGGCATCACCTATCTTGACGGCGAGAAAGTGATCGTCGAGCTGTAATTGGGGGCCGGTGCGGGAACCCGGTGTTTTTTTCACGGATTGTTCAGAAATTACGCAGGAGAACATGGAATGTACGGAAAATCATGGTTTTTGATGCTGGCGCTGGCCGGAACGGCGTTGGCCGCCGAAGCCGACCGGAGCTTTCAGGCGGTTCGCGCCGACGGACCGATCGGGCTTGACGGCAAGCTCGACGAACCGGTTTGGCGGAAGGCGCTCGCTTTCGACCAATTTTATATCCAGGGAACCGGCGAACCCGGATTCCCGACCGAGGCGAAGCTGCTGTATGACGACGATGCGCTTTACATCGGCTTTCGCTGTCCGACGCCGCCCGGCGGCGCCGTGACCGCCCGCGAAACCAAGCGCGACGGCAAAGTCTACAGCGACGACTGCGTCGAGATCATGATCGATCCCAATAAAACCGGCGACCGCTATTTCCATATTCTGGTCAATCCGAACGGCGCGATCATGGACCGTTTCTGCGATCAGGGCGGACACGTCGGCGATGCCAAGTGGAACGGCGACATCAAGGCCAGGGCGGTTCAGGGCGACGGCTTCTGGTCGGTCGAGGTGCGGGTGCCGTTCTCCACTCTGGACATCATTCCCGGCGCCGGACGCGACTGGGGCTTCAATTTCTGCCGCGATCAGCGCAAGCCCAATCAGGAGGCCAGCGCCGCCGGCGGTGAATTCAACGTCGCGGGCCGGTTCCTGACGGTCCAAGGCATCGATATTCCGCTGGAGCGGTACGGCTGGGAAACCTCCCCGCCGACGGTTGAAACCCGGCGTGACGGCGCTAAGATCAAGGCCGACCTGAGCACCCGGATCAGCAATCTTGCCGCGCAGCCGCAGTCGGTCCGGATCGACCACGCCCTGATCGGTCCGGGCGGCGCCGCCGTAGCGGAAGAACCCAAAAGCTTCAAGCCCGGCGAAACCATGACCGTCACCGCCCGCGACCTCGCCCTGGACGCGCCGGGCAGCTATCGCTGCATCATCAGCATCAGCGACCCGGTTTCGCGCCGGGTGCTGAAGCGTCGGACTTATCCGGTCGAAGTGCGTTTCGCGCCGCTCGAAATCACGCTGGAAAAACCGGCCTACCGCGATGCGATTTTCGCCTCGCAGAAGCTGCCGGAGGTGGTTTATACGATCAAAAGCAACCTCGGCGGCGATGCGGTCAAGTCGATTGCCACCGGCATCCGCACTCCGGACGGCAAAGTTCTGGCGGAGGCCGGGATCACCGGGCCCGCGACGGTGAAGTTCCCGGCGGCGCCGCTGCCGGAAACCAAAATGGAGATTTTCGCCGTGGCCAGAGACGCCGCCGGCAAGGACCTCGGGGAGGCGGTCCATCCGCTGCGCAAGCTGCCGTACCGCCAAGGCGAGGTCTGGCTGGACGAAAACCGCTTCTGGCGGGTTGACGGCGAGCGTTATTTCCTGCTTGGCGAATGGAACGACGTGCACGTTCCGGGATTGATGGTCACCGTGGGCGAAGCCCCGGCGGAAAAAGGCGGCAAATTCATCACCGGCAATCTGATGTGGTCGAGCTTCCCGGGCCGCGCCAGCTACAAACTGCCCAGCGTGACGCCGGACGACGAAAAAATCATCCGCGAGACCGTGCGCAAGTACGCCGCCAATCCCGATCTCTTCGGCTATTACCTCAGCGACGAACCCGAAATCTCCGGGATTTCGGCCTCGGGGCTGATTCATGCCGCCGCCATCATCCGGGATGAAGACCCTTATCATCCGATCGTTATTTCCAACGACACCGTGATCGGCGCCAAGGATTACGCCGATGCGGCCGAGATCAACGGTCTGCATCCCTATCCCAATCCGGCCAAAAACGAACCCAAAAGCAATTTCTCCAAAGTGGCGACCTTCATGGATCAGGCGGTCGATTTCAACCGGGACCGCCGCCATCCCCAGACGGTGGCCTATCTCCAGCAGGGCTTCAACTACGGCGACCATGGCGCGGCCAACAGCCGGATTCCAAGCTACGACGAAATCCGGACCCAGTATCTGATGACCCTGATCATGGGCGGGCGGGGCATCCTGACCTACAACCGCACCACTCCGCATTATCCCGAACTTTACCTCGGCATGCCGGAGATGGTCCGTGAAGTCCGTTATCTGGCGCCGGCGCTGCTCGAGGACGATGTGACCGACCCCGCGAACCGGGTCGACAACGGCAATGTGCGAATGCTGGTCAAAAAGCACAACGGCGAATGGTGGATTTTCGCGGTCTCGACCACGCCGGGCCGGGAACAGGCCCGTTTCACTCTGCCCGCCCTCGGCGACCGCGAACTACGCGCGGTCAGCGAAGACCGCGTACTGAAGGCGGTCAAGGGGGAATTCGCCGATCGTTTCGACAACTATCAGGTGCACATCTACACCACCGACCCCGCCCCTTCCGGGCTTAAAAGCGTTGCCGCCATTGAAGCCGAAATCGCCGCGGCCAATGCCGCGCGCGCCAAACCGGGCAACCTGGCGTTTCAAATGTTCGAGCACGACAAGCTGAAAATCTCCGCGTCGAGCAACAAGGCGATGGCGCGCCGCGCCGACAGCAATCTCTGGCATGTCACCGACGGCGTGATCGTCGACTACGAAAACCGTTCCAAACCGCTGGTGGTCTGGAGCGACGACACTCCCGGACAGGGGCCGGACTGGATCGAGCTCGATTTCGGTAAACCGGTCGCCATGGGCAAGGCGGTGATCTATCCGGTCGACAACACATTGCGCGATTATGAAATCCAGCTCTGGAAGGACGGCCGCTTCGAAACCGTCGCCACCGTCAAAAATGCCTCCGGGAAAAAACAGGAAATCAGCTTCAACCCGCTGGAAAGCGAGAAGTTGCGCGTCTATATTACCAATACCAACGGCCCTCACGCCGTGATCGATGAAATCGAAGTCTACGCTCCGTAACCCAAGGGGAGGAATCCGTCATGCTGAAACAATTCGCCATCTCTTTTGCCGCCGCCGCCGCCATCGCCGTACTGGCCGAGGCGCCGCAACCCGCGGCCTGCTGGAAACTCGACGAAGGCACCGGAACCGAAATCAGGGACTCCGGCCCGAACGGTCTCAATGGCCAGATCATGAATGAAGCCAATACCGAATGGGGCGAAGGCCGCAGCGGCGGCAAGGCGCTCTATTTCAAAGGCGATCCGGACAAAAACAAAAAAGGCGGCGCAGTGAAAATTCCGCTGTCGGCCGCCATCGACCCGGCCAAACCCTTTACGGTAAGCTGCTGGATCAAACCGGCGAATCTGGAACGGATGCCGCGGCCGTCGAATTACGAACTGGTGACCAACACCGTGAGCGACAACGGCCCCGGCTTCCGGCTGTGCTTCAGCTGGGGCGAAGCCGCCTTCATGTCCGGCAACGGCCAGCCCAAGAGCGGGTTTGCGCTGCGCGCCAAGAGCTCGAAGTTCCCGATCGAACGCGACGCCTGGACCCATCTCGCGGCCAGCTGCGACGGCAAAACCGCCAAACTTTATGTGAACGGCGCGCTGGCGGCGGAAACCCCCGCAGAAACCGAAGCCAAGGTCTTGCCGGGACAGAAATATCTCGGTTTCGGCAGCTACAACCTCGGCTACGCCTACAGCTTCGTCGGCGGCATGAGCGAGATCAAGTTCTTCCAGCAGGTGCTGACGCCGGCCGAAGTGCTGGCCGAAGCCAAGGGCATCGCGCTTGAGGAATAATGGCGTCCGGTAAATTCCGGACGCCCGGTCCGGAAGCATGAAGCCGAAGCAAAAACAGCGGCCCGGCGGGAGAATTCCCGCCGGGCCGTTGCGTTGCCGCGGTCGAGCGCGGGGTTATTCGGCAATCAGATGGACGATGGTATAGACCTTCAGCAGCTCTTTGGGCAAGGTCACCCGGGTGACGCCGTTTTCATACTTGCCCGACAACGGCTTTTTGCCTTCGAAATCCGGACTGGCCGCATAGATTTCGGTGAATTTGCCGGGGAGCTCAAACACGATGTCCGCGGTCGGCGCCGGGTAGGGATTGCCCTTCAGCACACTCGGGACGATCTCGCCTTTCTTGAACTTCGACCCGGTCGCGTTCAGGAAATGGACCATGGTGTCCTTGCCGTCGCGATAAACGCTGGTGAGCACCGCTTCGGGCACCGCCACCGGATTCCAGACGTTCGGAATGATTCCGGCGGTTTCCATCACCGTATAATAAAGCGCTTCCGCATCGGGCTGGGGATCGAACGACATCGGCTTGGTGCTGGTGACTTCCAGCGCCTGAGCCGGATTGCCGAAGAGGAAGGGGGTCAAATAGACCTGGCCCTTGCCGCAGGCGATCCGCAGCAGCGCCGGAACCGAAACCTTGGGCGAGAGCACGGCGGTCATCATCACTTCGCCCTGTGGCTTGCCGTCCTGCCAGAGGAATTCCGCGCCATAGACCGGAGTCGCAATTTTGATGATTTTGCCGTCTTTGCCGACAAATTCCCGGCACTTGACCGGGCGCTGGCCCAGACTCAGGCCGGGGAAGAAATCGGCGGGCGGGAAATGCTCGCGCAGCGTTCCGGCTTCATCGGCCATGCCGGTCCGGCCCGAGAGATAAAGCGTGCCGCCATCCTTCACGAACTGCTTCACGCCATTCCAGGCGGCGTCATCCAGCGCCATCGCATTGTTCAGGAAAAGCACCTTGAATTTTTTCAGCGCATCCGAACGCAGCCCGGATTCATTCAGGAACTCATGCTGGATATGGCGCGCGCTCAAAAGCTGCGAAGTGCCGAACACATCCGGCGGATAAGCCGCCATCCGCGGCCAATCCCGGCTGGCATTGGAAAACACCAGCGCGATATCCGCCCGCGGCTCGGCCTTCAGCAAATTCATGTTGCCCTTTTCCCGGGTGAACCGCCGGTAGTTCGACTGTCCTTCGGGACACTGGACGCCGGTCATTTCCCAGGTGGTCTGGCCATTCATATTGTTGAGCGCCCAGCCGAAATAAAGTACATTCCAGTCGTAACCGTCGGAATAGACCAACCCGAAAACCGGAATGTCGGCGCTGTTGCGATACTGATTCTTGGCCTTGCGGAAAGCCTGAACGCTGCGGTAGGAGGCGTAAATATTGCGCGACATGATTTCAGTGCCGATGAAGTCCCAGGTCCGCGCCAGCTGTTCCAGCGCGTTGCCCTGATTCAGCGAACCGTAGGTCGAGGTCATCCCGTAGTGGGTGGTGTAACCCATGACCACGAATTCGGGATTGATCGCGCTGGCGCGCTTCTTGACTTCATACCAGAAATCGCCGACTTTCTTCTGGCGCCAGGCGAGCCAGGTCCGCCACAACGCCGATTCCTTGTTGTTGAGGTCTTTGGAGAGTTCGTTGGCGGGCAGTTCCCAATCGGTATCCGCCTTGAAGGCCTTGCGGCAGGCGGCGCAGCCGCAGAATTCCAGTCCGTGAAAACAGGTTTCATCGATCATGATGCCGTCGATGCCGGTGGCGCGGATATAGCGGGCCAGATTGTCCATATAAGAGTCCAGCGCCGCCGGGTTGACCGGGCAGAAGCCGCGCGCGACCAGATTGCCGTCGATGGTCTGCTGGAGTTTATCCATGTTTTCGACCAGAACCCGGAAGCCGGAATCCATATTCCACAGCAGCGAATAGTCCTGGTGATCGAGAATTTTCATACCCCTGGCATGACCGGCGTTCACGATGTCGGTGACCGTCTTTTCCACCCGGGGCAGATGCGCCGGATAGGTGTGGCGCGAGAGGAAGCCGTTCAGGAGCAGAATGTTGATCTGATCGTCGCCGAGTTCCTTCATCCGCCGGGCAAGCAGTTCCGGAGTGTCGAATTCAGCGAAGGTGCCGTTGTTGGAGGGCCCCAGACTGCCGATGGTCGCCTGCCCCCGCCAGTCGCGGTCCGGCGATTGGAATTCGGCGTGGCTGGTCGGCTCCGTCCAGGCTTTGCGCGGCAGCGCCGCCTCTTTGCCTTCTTCGGGCAGCGGATAGCTGGAAAGATTGATGCTGTAAGCCGGTTCCTCGGCATAGTGCGGACTCCGGCGCAGAACCGAAGGATAGGGTCCCTTGTCGCTTTTCCAGAAGCCGCGCCGGAAGGTATAATCCTCGGGGCTCGCCTGAAGCAGCTGGAAATCGAGCGTCGACAGCTGCCACGAACCTTCCAATTTGAGTTCGGCGTCACCATCTTCGATCCAGGCCGGGAAATTGATCACGGTCACGCTCTGCGGTGCGAGCTTGAGGCCGGAAGCCACATTCCTGCCGTCGCAGTTCAAACTCCAGGGACCGACCTCCTCTTCCTTGCCGTTGCCCGCGGTCAACGTGATCAGATAAAGCCCCGAACGCAGATCGCTCACCCGGAAAATCGCCGGTTTGGCGCCCGCCACCGCACTGTAGCACGCCCCCTCGGGAGCAAAGTTCCGGACCGTCATGGCGGAGTTGTCGAGCCAGCCGGCCTTCTTCTCCGCACTGTAGGCGGTCGTTCCGGCGTCGGTATAGTTTTTGCCGAACTTCGTCGCGCCGAAAACATATTGCCGGTCGGGCTGAAGCGGTGAAAAATAGGAGTAGGCGCGGTGCGCATGCCGCCGGTCGTAATCGCCGGCCTCGGCGGCATGGATCACCAGCTTGCCGGTCATGTCGCCGCCGAACAGTTTCGGCGCGTAAGCGATCGACAGCACCAGATGGTCGCCGTCGCGCTTGACCGCCCACATGCCGATGATCGCATTGGGGCCGTAATCGCCATGGGCGTTGATGCCGCCGGGATCGCAATCGAACACCAGCGCCTTCTTGGCGTCGGTCAGCGCAAGCCAGCGGATTTTGCCCTTCAGCGCGGCCGGATTGAACCGGTCGGTAATTTTGCCTTTGATCTCTTCGGTCTTGCTGCTGCGACCGGTCACGGCGACGAAATCCGAACCGGTGAATTCGCTCAGCGGCAGCACCACTTCGTAACTCAGCGTCTTCCCGTCCGCTTCGCCATTATAGGCCGGCACCTGCGCCTGAAACGAAATCTCGATCTCCCGTCCGCCGTCGCGCACGACGGTTTCGCGCCGGAACGCAATGCCGCCGACTTCCCCGAAGCTGTTCGCCGCCGTATCGCCGCCGATCTCCTCGGTGCGGTTCACCGGCAGCGCCACCGCCGTGTCGCCAATGCGGAAACAGTCGGAAACCACCACCGGCCGCTGCCGGTATTCGACCTGAAGCGTACTCCCCGGTAAAATGGCAAAATCGCCGCCCGAAGCCGACCATGCGCCCAGCGTTGCCGCCAGGGCAAACCCCAAACGTTTCAACATCGTTTCATCTCCTCCTGCAAAGAAATTTCACTGAAAATATGTCGTCACCCCGTAATGAACATAAAGCAAAGAAATATTTTGTCAAGCCGGCGGCCGGAATTTCTCCCGGTTTTTCCCGCGTCGGGGCATACAACCGCCCGGCATTCGGCCGGAAATGGCAGCCGGCGGTCGGCGGCCGGCTTTTTAGGGGTAATTTTTTCCATTGCGGAGTGGCAAAGCCCCTCTTGTGATGATACAGTATTAATGGATAATTGCGTACGGGGATGGAGAGGGCATTCGGCACGGCTATGGCGACGCGAAGCGGCAAAAACAATTCTTCCGGCAACACACCGGTTCAACGGCAGGAGCGCCGGAAACTCTGGCGCGGGGTCATTGTGCTGGCGGCACTGCTGCTGCTGCTGGTCGCGATCGGATTCCTGCTGTTCTGGCTCAACTGCCAGTTTTTTGACCGCAACGCCCGGTTCACCCTCAACCACATCACCATCGAGAGCACCGGCTATTGGGGCCAGAGTGCGGAAAATCGGGCCGAACTGCTTCGCTTCATGCGACTGCACCCCGGCAGCGACAACCTTTTTGCAATCGATCCGGCGAAGGTCCGGGAACAGATCAAAAGCATTCCCAACGTCGCCGACGCCACGGTCGAGCGCATCCTGCCGGATACCCTGCAACTGCGCATCGAAGAGCGGGTGCCCCGGGCTTTTCTCGGCTACAGCAAGTCGGATTTCGTGGTCGATGCCAACACCATGGTGATGCTGAGCCGCCAATGTTTCGGCGTCCACCCCCGGCTGCCGGTGATTGTCGGGCTCCGCGACGAAGTGCGCGAAGGCGTCATGCTGCCGAAGCTGGCGAACGCGCTGGATTTGATCATGCGCATTCACCGCAGCTTTCCGGAGTTTCAGGTGGTGCTGGCCAGCGTCAGTCAGCCCGACCGGATTTTCATGATTCTGGATTACCGCGGCCGGAAGCGTTACCAGGTGACTTTGCCGGCCGAGCAGAAGCCCGAATTGCTCGACGTGCTGCGTTCGGCCATTGAAGACGCCCTGCGCAATAACGATCAGCGAACCAACATCAATTTGCTTTTCGACGGCTCGGTCGTCATGAATTAACCCCGAAATTTTCGCGAGGCGCACCGATCCATGGTCAAAAATCCGACAGATTACGGCCCGGAAATCATGCTGAGCCGGGAACTGAGCTGGCTTGATTTCAACTCCCGGGTGCTGGATGAAGCCGCCTGCGATAAAATCCCGGTGCTGGAACGGCTGAAATTCATCGCCATCTTCAGCAGCAATCTCGACGAGTTTTTCATGGTCCGCGTGGCCGGACTGCGCCAGCTGCTGAAGCTCGGCGACCCCGCCCCCGACGATGCGGGGCTCACGCCGGAAGAACAGTTGCTCCGAATCCGCGCCAGGCTTGACAAGCTGCTGAAGCGCCAGCATCGGATTCTGACGGCCGAACTGCTGCCGGAACTGGAACGCAACCGGGTCCGGCTGCGCCGGATCGCCGAACTCCCGGAAACCAGCCGGGGGGAACTGGCGCGTTATTTTCAGGTCGAAGTGCTGCCGGTATTGACGCCGTTGGCGGTCGATCCGAGCCATCCGTTCCCGGTGCTCGGCAACGGCGCGATCGAGCTGGCGGTAAGTCTGAGGCTGCCGGACAAGCGCGAGGTGTTCGCCTTCGTCGAGGTTCCCGGCGTGCTGCCGCGCTTCATTGAGGCGGTCGACGCGGCGCCGGGATCGACCTTCGTGCTGCTTGAGGATTTGATTGAAAGTCAGCTGCCGGAGCTTTTCACCGGCTGCGAAATCCTCGACAGCCTCGCCTTCCGCATCACCCGCGACATGGATTTCAACATCGCCGAGGAGGGCGTGGAAGACCTGCTGGTGTCGGTCGAGCACACGCTGCTGGAGCGGCGTTCGCGCGAACCCATCCGGCTGGAAGTAGCCCGCAACGCGCGCGGCGCCCTGGCCCGCTGGCTGGGGGAACAATTCCAGCTCGACGAACAGTTCCGCTATACCGTGCCGGGCATGCTCAACCTCAAACATCTGTTCGAACTGGTCGGCAAGGCGGCGCGCAAGGATCTGCTCGAAGCGCCGTGGCCCGGCGTCGACCATCCGGAGCTCTCCGGCAATATTGATATTTTCGAAGCGATCCGCAATGCCGAAGAGATATTGCTCGCAGTGCCGTTCCAGAAATTCGATCCGGTGATCCGGCTGCTTGAATGTGCCGCCGAGGACCCCGATGTGCTCGCCATCAAGCAGACCCTCTACCGGGTCAGCGGCGATTCGCCGGTGGTCGCCATGCTCGCCCGCGCGGCGGAGCGCGGCAAGCAGGTCACGGTGATCGTCGAGCTCAAGGCGCGCTTCGACGAAGGCAACAACATCGCCTGGGCGCGCCATCTGGAAGAAGCCGGCGCCCATGTGGTCTACGGCATTTCCGGGTTGAAAATTCATGGCAAGGCGCTGCTGATCGTGCGCCGCGAAGAGGGTCTGATCCGGCGCTATGTGCATCTGTCCACCGGCAATTACAACGACAAGACCGCGCGACTTTATACCGACATGAGCATTTTCAGCTACGATCAGGAGCTGTGCGGCGAGATTTCGGCGCTGTTCAATATCATGACCGGATACGCCATGCCGGAAATCCAGTGGCGGCAGATCGCCGCCGCGCCGTTCGACCTCCGGCGGCGCTTCCTGAACCTGATCGACCGTGAAGCGCGCTTTTCAACGCCGCAGAATCCGGGACGGATCGTCGCCAAGATGAATTCGCTGGTCGATTCCAAAATTATCCGCCACCTTTACGCCGCCGCCGACGCCGGAGTGCGGATCGATCTGATCGTCCGCGGCATCTGCTGCCTGAAACCGGGAGTCGGCAATGACAACATCCGGGTAATCAGCATTGTCGACCGTTTTCTGGAGCACAGCCGGATTTTCTATTTCGGCAACAACGGCCGCCCGGAATACTATATGGCCAGCGCCGACTGGATGTCGCGCAATCTCGACCGTCGCATCGAGATTCTCTTCCCGGTCAAGCGCGCCGCCAACCGCAAGGTGCTCGACCGCGTGCTCGAGCTGGAACTGGCCGATCAATGCAAAGGCCGCCGCCTTCATGCCGACGGCCGTTACCGGCTCGGCCGCGACGGCAGCCCGGACAGTCGCAGCCAGTACCGGCTCTACCGGATGTTCGCCGCGGCGCTGTTGCCGGAAAACATCGCTCAGCTGAAAATATTCACCCCCGCCCGGCAATAGGGCGCGGAGCTTATTTTCCGTCCCCGGGACGAGGGGCAAAGCAATGGTTTTTTCAATTTCGGCTTTGCAATTATCTGCGGATCATACTATATTAGTCAAAGTTTTTTATCAAAGTTTTTCAGGGAATCTCAGGTCGTGGCTTCCAGTTCCAATCATCCTGCCGATCCAGCCGAAGGCGCATTCCGGGTACGGCATCTTTTTTATCTGCTCGGCGCAGTGCTGTTCGCCCTGGCGATCGTCTCGCACCAGGCGCAGGACTACGCCGTCCGTGCCGGCGGCATCGACGGCGACTTCCTGAACTGGATCGGCAAGCTCGGCGCCATCGTCTCGGGCTGGCTGTTCTACTACATCGGCTTGAGTTCCTATGTGCTGGCGATCATCGTGACGCTGGCCGCGCTGCGCCCATTCCTGCCGCTGCCGCTGGCGCGGCGGTGGTTCTGGCCGGGGGTGCTTTTCACCCTCTTCGGCTCGACCATGCTGCTGGCGCTCGACCCGCGCGCGTTCGCCGACATCTGCGCCCGGCTCGGGCTGGGGCATACCGGCGTCCCCGACCTCGCGCTTTCCGGCGGAGTGCTGGGGCAGGCGCTGGCGGCTCCGGCGTATGAAACGCTGCCGCCCGGAGCACTCCGCATGCTGATCGGCACCGTCGGCAGTTCGATTGTCGGCTCCATTTTCCTGCTGGCCGGATTGATCATGCTTTACCGCTCCGAATGGCACGGCGTAATCGGCGGCATGCTCGAAACCCTGAAACACGCCGACGCCGGCGAAGAACCGCCCGACCCCGCCGCCAGGCCATCGCTGGTCGAACGCGCCGGAGCGCTCCTTGCCCGACTGGAAGCCCGCCGCCAGGCGGCGCCCGAGGCGGCTCCGGAACCCGCTCCCGTCGCACCGCCCCAGCCGCCGCCCGCGGCGGTTGCCGCCGCCCCGCCCCCCGAGCCGGTCGTCCGCGAAACGGTGGAGCCGCCGCCCGCCGTTCACCCCGCAAGCCTGCCGCCCGCCGCATCGGGCGAACTGGCGCGGCCCCGTCTGGTCGAAGCCGGGGAAAGTGCGCCCCGGGTCCGTTGCGCCGACTATGTGCTGCCGCCGATCACCATGCTCGGCAAAGGGCAGGAAATTTCCGGCGAAAGTCTCGAAGCGATCGCCCGCAACAAGGAATTGCTCCAGAATACACTCGACAGCTTCAAGATCGACGGACAAGTCAACGGCCATATTTCCGGCCCCCGGGTCACGCGCTACGAAATCCGCCTCGCGCCCAGCGTCAAAGTCAGCAAGGTCACCGAAATCGAAAACAACATCGCGATGAATCTCAAGGCCCGCAGCCTGCGCATTCTCGCGCCGGTGCCGGGCCGCGACGTGGTCGGAGTCGAAGTGCCGAACAGCCGCGCCGAAGCGATCCTGATGCGTTCGGTCATGGAGTCGGAGGCCTGGCAAAGCAGCAAGTGCGAGATTCCGATCGTGCTGGGCAAGGATATTTCCGGACGACCCGTGGTGCTCGACCTGGCCAAAGCGCCGCACCTGCTGATCGCCGGCGCCACCGGCAGCGGCAAATCGGTCTGCATGAACGCTCTGATCATGAGCCTGCTGATGAAATTCGGTCCCGACGACCTGCGGTTGATCATGGTCGACCCCAAGGTGGTGGAAATGGCCGGATACCAGACGCTGCCGCATTTGATCACCCCGGTGATCGACGATTTCAAGAAGGTGCCGATCGCATTGCGCTGGGCCGCCAACGAAATGGACAAACGCTACAAGCTGCTGGCCAAGGCGCGGGTGCGCAAACTCAAGGACTACAACAACCGCAGGCTTCCGGAAACCCCGATTCTCGACGACGACGGCCTGCCGTTGCCGGACCGCATTCCGGTGCTGGTGGTGATCATCGACGAACTGGCGGATCTGATGATGACCGAGGCCAAGAGCGACATCGAAACGTCGATTTCGCGCATCGCGGCCAAGGGACGCGCCGCGGGGGTTCATGTGGTGGTAGCCACCCAGCGGCCGTCGCGCGACGTGATCACCGGCACGATCAAGGGCAATCTGCCGACGCGAATTGCGTTCCGGGTGGTGTCGGTGGTCGACAGCCGGGTGATTCTCGACCAGAAGGGCGCCGATGCGCTGCTCGGCATGGGAGACATGCTGCTGTTGTCGCCGAACAGCGGAGCGGAACTCGAACGCATTCAGGGCGCGCTGGTCTCCGACGAGGACATTGAAAAAGTGGTCGACTTCGTTTCCGCCCAGGCGCCGCAGCAGTTTGACAATCAGGTGGTGGCGGGAGAAGAAACCGACGAGGACGAGGCGGCGCACGGCAAAAACGGTCGCCGGAGCCCCGGCGGCGACGATTGGGACGAAACCGACGCCGATGCCTTTATCGACGGCGGGTTCGAGCTCAATCCGGCGGTCCAGAAATATCTCCAGCCGGGCGACGACGAGCTGGTTCGCAAGACGTTGGAAATCATTCTGCTGGAAA
Source organism: Victivallaceae bacterium (assembly GCA_036677805.1). GTDB lineage: Bacteria > Verrucomicrobiota > Lentisphaeria > Victivallales > Victivallaceae > SIG78. The sequence goes on from JAVBVS010000005.1 coordinate 41,061, forward strand.
AGAAGGCCAGCACCAGCTATCTCCAGCGCCGGCTGAAAATCGGTTACAACCGGGCGGCCGAATTGATCGATCTGATGGAAGAACGCGGGATCGTCGGACCGCCGTCGGGCAGCGGCTCCAAGCGTGATATTCTGGTTTTCGACGATATCATCAACGAATAATGCGGGCGGTGTTTTGGTAAGAGGTGGCAAACATGGTCGACAACAAAAACGAAGAACTGGAATTGAAATTCAATTCGGATGCCGAATCGGATGAATTGGCTCTGGCCCGGGAAGAGCTGGCGGCCGAACTGGCGGCGGCGGATGATGAAGATAATGCGGCGGATTTGACGGTGATCCACAAAACGGAAGAGTCTCCGGCGGCGGATCCCGCAGCGCCGGATATGCCGTCGGAATCCGCCGCGCCGAATCATGTCCTGCGGTCCCGGATGCCGGTCAACCGGCCGGCCGGAACGCCGCCGCTGAAAAGCGCGGAGACTCCGATGGCGGCGACCGCGGCGGTCCGGTCCGCGCCCCGCACCTATGGCGCGCTGCTGCGCGATCTGCGGGAACAGCGCAAGCTCAGCTTTCAGGCGCTTGAGGAAGCGACCAAAATCGCGCCGCACTATCTGAAAGCGCTCGAGTACGAAGATCTCAAATCGTTGCCGCCGCTGGTTTACGTGATCGCCTACATTCGCACGCTCTGCCGTTTCTACGGCATCGCCGATACCCAGTCCGCCGAATTCATCCGGGAGCTGAAATCCCAGATGGAATACGCCTGCACCGATGAATTGCTCAGCACGGTGGACATCGATCACTCCGGTTCGGAAGCCCACGAGCGGCTGCTGCGGCGGATCATCCTGATCGCGGCGGGCGTTTTCACACTTCTGATCGGCGGCATCGCGTTGTGGGTCTACCTGGCGACCCGGCCCGCCGCGCCAGCGGCGGCTCCAGCCGTGCCGCCCGCGGTCAGAAGCACGGTTCCCGCAGGAGCGGCACCGCCGGCTTCCCCGCCTGCCGCCGCCACGGATTTCGATCCGGCCAAGCTTGAAACACTGCTCGAACCGCCCACGCTTGAGCTGACCCGTCTCCCGGTGGCCGAATAAAATCCGGCGGCAAAATTGGTAAAATCGATTTTCCGGCTGTATATTAGAAGCGTGTACTGTGCCGGTCTTGCCGGCATGGCCCCCAAACCCACAACCTTGGGCGAAGTATGAAAATTCTGGTAATCAACGGTCCGAATCTCGGACTTTTGGGTGTGCGCGAACCGGAAATCTACGGCCGGACGACTCTGGCCGATATCGAAACCCGGTTGCGCGCCATCGCCGCCGAAGCCGGTTGCGAACTGGAATTCCTCCAGAGCAATCACGAAGGCGCGATCGTCGACCGGATCGATGCCATCCTGACCGGGCAGCCGGTCGACGGCATGGTCATCAATCCCGCGGCCTACACCCATACGAGCATCGCCATTGCCGATGCGTTGAAAGCTGCCGGAGTTCCCGCCATCGAAGTGCATATCAGCCACGTCGCCGCCCGGGAGGAATTCCGGCAGCGTTCTTTGACTGCGCCGGCTTGCGCCGGAGTGATTGCGGGCTTCGGTGCCGACGGGTACGAATACGCGCTGCGCCATCTGCTTCGGCAACTGGCGGACCGGAAGCGGTGAATTTGGCGGATTATCCAAGCGGATTTTTCAGAGCATAACCACAGGACTTGAACGAATCATGATGAAAATCGAAGAAATCAAAGCGGTTGCGGAAATCGTGGCGGCCAATGAACTGGCCGAGCTGAAACTCGAAAGCGAAGGCTTCGTCCTTCAGATCAAACGCGGTCCCAAAACCGTAGTGACGACGACGACTTCGGTCCCGGCGGCAGCCGCAGCCCCGGCCGCGACCGCCGCGCCGGCTCCGGTGCCGGCGGCGACGCAATCTTCCGAAAAGCGCGTCACCATCGATTCGCCGCTGGTCGGAACGGTTTATCGCGCCAGCTCTCCGGAAGCGCCGCCGTTCGTCAAGATCGGCGACAAGGTCACGCCGGACACGGTGGTGTGCATCGTCGAAGCAATGAAAGTCATGAATGAAATCAAAGCCGAAAAATCCGGCGTCATCAAGGACGTCTTGGTGGAAAACGGCAGCGCGGTCGAATTCGGCCAGCCGCTTTTTGTGATCGAATAAGCCAACTCCCGGGATTTTTCTATGGCACTTTTCAACAAAATTCTGATCGCCAACCGCGGTGAAATCGCGTTGCGCGTGATCCGCGCCTGCCGCGAGCTGGGCATCAAAACCGTGGCGGTCTATTCCCTGGCCGACGCCGACAGCCTGCCGGTACGCGAAGCCGACGAAGCCGTCTGCATCGGGCCGGCCGCTTCCAATGCGAGTTACCTCCTGATCGACCGGGTATTGAGCGTGGCCGCCATCTGCGATGTCGACGCAATTCACCCGGGTTATGGATTTCTGGCCGAAAACGCCTATTTCGCCGAAGCCTGCCGCAAGCACAACATCACCTTCATCGGCCCCACGCCCGAGGCGATGCGGGCTTTGGGCGACAAGGCGGTGGCGCGCGCCACCATGAAGAAGGCCGGAGTGCCGACGACGCCGGGCAGCGAAGGCCTGATCATCAGCGAGGCCGATGCGATCAAAATGGCGCGGACGCTGGGCTATCCGGTAATCATCAAGGCATCGGCCGGCGGCGGCGGCCGCGGAATGCGCATCGCGCACAATGACGCGAGTCTGATTCAGGGCTTCCATGCGGCACGGACCGAGGCGGAGAAGGCCTTCGGCGACGGGTCGCTTTACATGGAAAAATATATCATCAATCCGCGCCACATCGAATTCCAGATCCTGGCCGACAACTACGGCAATGTCATCCACCTCGGGGAACGCGATTGCAGCATTCAGCGCCGCAACCAGAAACTGCTCGAAGAGTCGCCGTCGCCGGCGCTGAATCCGAAACTGCGCGAACGCATGGGTGCGGCCGCGGTCAAGGCGGCCAAGGCCGCCAGCTACAACAATGCCGGGACAATCGAATTCCTGCTGACCACCGACGGCAATTTCTATTTTATGGAAATGAACACCCGGATTCAGGTCGAGCATCCGGTCACCGAAGAGCTGACCGGCATCGACATCGTCAAGGAGCAGATCCGGATCGCGGCGGGCGAAAAGCTGACGCTGCGCCAGAAGGACGTCAAGTTCTCCGGCCATGTGATCGAATGCCGGATCAATGCGGAAAATCCGGAAACCCGCTTCACTCCATGCCCGGGCGAGGTCAAGCTGATCATCCCCTCCGGCGGCATCGGCGTGCGGGTCGACACCCATGTTTACAGCGGTTATCGGATTCCGCCGTATTACGACAGCATGATCGCCAAGCTGATCGTGAAGGGCGCCGACCGCGAGCAGGCGATTGCGCGTTGCCGTCGGGCGCTCGACGAATTTACGGTCGAAGGGGTCAAAACGACGATTCCATTTTCGCAGCAGATCGTGCACAACAAGGATTTTATCGCCGGACATTATGACACCGGGTTCGTCGAACGCGCATTTCTGATGAATGCGGAAACGGCGGCGCCGCCGGTCCAGGCACCGGTCAAAACCCCGCCTCCGGAAACGGAAAATTCGGAAAGTATTCCGAAAACAGCGCACCGGACGCGGAGCAAAGCGGTCAAATAAAAGAAGTCCGGTTTTTGCGAAACGCGATGAAGAAGGAGAATGAGCGATGAAAAGAGACGAACAACGCACCCCGGATGGCGAAATCGGCAATCCTTCCCGGATCGTGGCGGCGGTGGCCAGCGAAACGGCTTCGGAGCTGGGCGTCATCAAGATTCACGACAATGTTCTGGCCGCGCTGGTCAGCCGCGCGACGCTGAATGTCGAAGGCGTTTCCCGCCTCGCGGGCAGCGCTCTGGTCGACGGGCTGGTCGGAATGGTGGGCAGTCATTCGCGGGCCATTGAAATCATCAAAGGGGATGATGACAAGCTGGTGCTTTCGGTCAAGGTGGTGCTGCTGTTCGGCACGGTGATTCCCGATGTGGCGGTAGCCATCCAGCGGGCGGTGATCGAGCAGGTCGAACACGCCGCCGGCATTACCGTCACCGGCGTTAATGTCATCGTCCAGCAGCTGGAGGATCCGAAGTCGGAAGTCTCCGGCGACTCGACGGAAGCGACGCTCGCGGCCATGGGGACCTTGGGCTGAGACGATTACAATCGCATGGGGAGAATGCAAGATGGAAAAGATTTACGATTGGGTGTCGGGCAATTTCTGGTTGATCCCGGGAGAAAACGACTTCGAACGGGGCTTTTACACGGCGCTGATTCTGACCGGACTGATTCTGCTGCTGATTATCGTGTTGTGCCTGATCGTCAAGCTCTGGTTCCGCAAACCCGCGATTCCCGGAGTCACGCTGGAGCGCGAAGACGGCGATATCTTCATCTCCCGGCATGCGCTTTCCAGCGCGATCTATCATCTTGAGGATGATTTCCCGGGCATCGAAATTCTGAAAGTGGCACTGACGAACGGACGCAAGGGCGATCTCGAACTTGCCGTCTCGCTGGCTTACGATGAAAAGCAGGGCTCCTTTGAAACCGCGGCCAAGGCATTCAAGGCCAGAATTTTTCGTGAACTGCACGGCACTTTCGGCATCGACGTCATCAAAACCGTAGCGCTCCATTTGACCCGGCTGCCGGATTCGCGCCGCATCGGCGACAGCAATGATCCCATCAACGACACCTTTGTGGCTGGCATCTGAATCGCCCCGGCGCGCGGAACTGTTGCGCCGGATCGGAATCCCCTTCCGGGTGGAAAGTCCTGCCGTGGCGGAACTGGAGGACGGGTTTCCGGCGCGGGAGTTGCCCTTGCGCAATGCTGTGCTCAAAGCCGACGCCGTGGCCGGCCGGCACCCGGACGACTGGGTGCTCGGCGCCGATACGGTGATTCTGCTGGATGGCAGGATTTTCGGCAAGCCGCGCGATCCGGGTGAAGCCGCCGCCTTTCTGCGGCTTTTTTCCGGGCGGGTGCACGAAGTCCTGACCGGGGTGTCGCTGGTGTGCCGCAATCGGCGGCAACGCGAAGACTTTACCGCAAACACCCGGGTATGGTTCCATACGCTGAGCGAAGCGGTCATCGCCGAATATCTGCGCCGGGTGAAGGTGCTGGACAAAGCCGGCGCCTACGCCATTCAGGAACACGGGGAACTTCTGATCGAGCGCATTGCCGGAGATTACGACAATGTGATCGGACTGCCGACGGCGGCGGTCGCCGCCGCCCTGCATCGCCTGAAAGCGGCGGCGGCGGATTCGAATCAACAATAAGCCGAATCTTCGGCGGAGATCCAGTGATCGACCAGAGCCCGGAGCGCTTCTCTCGCCCCCGGATAACCCTGATAGTCGTCGGCGCCGCGCCGGATGATGCCGACGGCTTCCGCGATCCGCGGCTCCTCGGCCAACACCACGATTTTACCGGCAGAACGGGCTTTGATGCCGGCAAATGTACGCTGCGTTATCCGCAGCGCCACCATGGAATCAAGCAGGAGCAGGCCGAACGCAGAAGGAAGATTGTCAACCCGGCTCAAATCCGGCAGCCAGATCAGGCAGCGGCCCCCGTCCATTCCCAGCCAGTCCACGTAACGCCGTCCGACTTCCAATCCCGGATGCACCAGGATGACATTGACCACGCCGGACACTCTGCTACTTTCAGCAAGTTCAAACATGACCAGAAAACTCCCGCTCTTCAAACATTGAACAGAAGTAATATAGCCCGCAAAAAATGAAGTTCAAACTTAACTTCGGGAATTCGTAATCTTTTTTTGAAAAAAGCGCGAAAGGAAAGGAATTCGGCCGCCTCAACGCGCCGGTTGGTCGCTCTGGCCGGAGCGGCGGATCGCGCCCGGCTCACGGTAATACATCACGATTTCCCCCTCTTTGCAAAGGCGGAAATTGACCCGGGCGACTTTTTCGATCGCGCCGGGAGAGCTTTCCAGCGCCGCGACTTCCCGGGCCAGAGCGTCGCGCTCCGCCCGTTTCTGGTCGGCCTCGGCCTTGAGCAAGGCATAGAATTCGCGCTGGCGTTCATATTGAATCCGGGCCGGATAAATCAAGAACACGCCGAAGATCAGCAACAGCAGGAACAACACCACCGCCAGGAACTTGAACATTTGCAGTTTTACCTGATTCGCAGCCATGAAACCTCATTGGGTTTTGCCAAAATATTTTGCCAAAAACAACCGGCCCGCGCGGCGTCGCAAGCAAGCCTGATACAAAAGATATCGCCCATTTTGCGTTCTGTCAAATTTTGTCGCGGAAAAAACGCCGTTTTCCCCACCCCGTCAGGGCAGCCGCGCCTTGAGTTCGGCCCGACCGGAGACATGCTTGACAAATGCCGGCGGCGCCTCGCTCCACTGTTCGTTCGCCGCCAGCGCGCCAAGCTGTTTGAGTGCGTCCTCCCTGCGCCCGGCATCCAGCAACGCCGCCGCCAGCACGATCCGGTCGGGCGCATCGGCGGGCTCGCCGCACAATTTCACCGCTTCGCCGGGCTGGCCCTGAAGAATGCGTTCGACCATCCGCAGTCGACGGTCGACGATGTCGCCGGGCGCCAGTTTCTCAAGCTCCGCCAGATACCAGTCAACCGAGCTCCAATCCTTTTTTTCCAATCCTTCGAGCACGTTTTTGCGTAAAAAATCCAATGTCGCCCGGTCGCTGCCGGCCACCGCTTTGAGTACCTCTTCCAGATAGCTGTCCGGGCCCACGCCATGCTCCTTGGCCAACAGGTAAAATTCCCCGGCCTCTTTGCGGCGCGCCGGATCGGCCGACAGCATCAGCGCCAATTCATAGGCGGCTTCGGCATTGGCGGGTTCGATCTTCAACACCGCCTTGAACGCATTTTCCGCTTCGGCCACCTTGCCGCTGCGGCTCCACGCCAGCCCCTCGGTCAACAACAGATTGCCATCGGTCCGGCCCTGACGCTGCTTGCGGTAATCCGCCAACAGCGCCAGCGCCCGGGCATAATCGCGTTTCCCGATCAGCGCCCGCGACAAGTCGTCCAGCACCAGGCGGTCGTTATTGAGCGCGCGGCAGGCCGGTTCCAGCAATTTCACCGCATCGTCATACTGGCCGCGCGCCAGATAGATCGCCCCGAGGCGGCGCGCCGCCTCGGCATTGCCCGGATCGCGCGCCAACACCTGGCGATAGCCCCAGATCGCGATTTCCAGATTGGACCGGGCCTCGGCGGTACGTGCGTCGGCCAGCAGATTTTCGAGCTTTTCAAGATCGGCCACCTGCTGTGTTCCGAGCGCGGCGGCAACCATCGCCCCGGGCCCGGAAGCCGCCGGCTGCCGTTTCAATGTCTTGAGTTCGGCCAGCAACGCGGTATTTTCCGCCTCGTAACGCCGCAGGCTTTCCTCCAGCCCCGGAATCCGGTTCAGCGCGGCGAGCACATCGGAATTGGAGGCGCGGTTCACCAGATCGAATTTGGCCTTGAGTTCGTCATAGGCTTTCTGCAGATCGGCCAGCTTGCGCAAATCCACCTCGCTGGAGAGCAATTTGGTCTTGTACTCCATCACCGCCTCGCGAGAGCTCTTGATCAAGGCGGCATCGGCGTCGGCGGTACGCTTGAGTTCGTCATATTTTTCACCAAGCAGACGCTGCTGCTTCTGCGCTTCGGCAAGCTTGGCCTCCAAATCGTTATTGGTCTGATTCAGGCTGCCCGCATTCAGCGAATCGGCCTTCAGCCGATCATTGTGGCGTTTTTCCAGTTCGTTGTAACGGGTGGTCCAATTCTGCAATTCGGTTTCCAGCGAGGCGGTGCGCTGCTGGAGGCTTTTAAGTTCGGCGTTGGTGACCTGCGCCGCATCAGTCTGCTGCCGGCCCGAAGCGCTCAGCGACTGGTAGTCGGCATTGACCCGCTGCAATTGATCCTCGGTCTGGCGCAACTGGTTACGCAGGGTGGTTTCGTTTTCGGTCATCTCGGCGATTTTCCGGCGCAAGCCGGCTTCGGACTGTTCCGCCCCGCCGCGTTTATCCAGTTCATCCCGAAGCCGCTTGACCTCGGCGGTCAACTCCGCCGTAATCGCCGCCCGATCGTTTTCGGTCAGGAGCTTCATCAGCCGGTCAAGCTGCTGATTCTTGCGCGCCAGCTCGGTTTCCAGCGTTTCCACCCGCCTGGACAGCAAGCCGTCGTCAGCCGCCGGGACCGCCGGGGCGCCGCTCCGATTGCGCGCCAGCTCCAGATCACGTTCCAGTCGCTTCACCACATTGTCGTGATTTTGCGCGGCATCCTTCAAGGCCAGGATTTCACGCCGCGCCGCGGCATAATTCTCATCGCGTTTGGCCAGTTCGGTTTCCAGGCGGCGGCGTTCGGCCATGGCTTCGTCGTTGGCAAGTTTCAGCTCCAGCATCTGATTTTGTAATTTTTGCAGATCGCCGCCGGGACGCAACGCGCGGTCGGCGGCTTCCTTGTAACGCACCTCGAGCAAGGCATATTTGTCCTGCAGCAGCCGGTAGTCGCGCAGCACGCCGTCGACATCGCGGCCGCGCGCTTCGGACTGTTGCAGCTTGACCTGAAGACCGTCGATTTCCTGCAATGCCAGCCGCAGCCGCTGCCGGTACTGCTCCAGCTCGGACTGCATTTCGATATACAAACGGCCGGAACCGCCGCCGCTCGCCGATTCGACTCCGCCGCCGGAAACGGACAAACCGCCCGGAATTGAAAAATCACTCCGATAGGAAGGCGCGCCGGACGCCGCGACCGGAGGCGGAGCGGTTTCGGCCGGCAGCGGCAGCCGCCCGGCGAGTTTGCGCAGATTGGCGATTTCATCGTCGCACAGCTTGATCCGCCCTTCGATCACCTGCTTGTTCCAATCCGGAAAATTGCGGCGGACGGCCTGGTAAAATTCGCGGCTCTGCTGATACAATTCGAGCGCGCGGTCGTACTGCCGGTCGTCGCGGAAAGCGCTGGCGCGGTCGTAGCAGTCGTAGCCTTTGCGCCAGCCGACCCATGGCGAACTTTCCACCGACTCCGTATCGGCAGCCCGGACATTCCCGCCCGGCAGCGCCAGCCCCAGCAGCAATGCCATTGCCATCCAGCGTACCGTTTTCATTGCGTTACCTGATACTCCTTGAATTTGTCCCGGTAAAAGCCGCTGAGCGCCACCGTCAGGAGGGTGTTGCCCTCCTCATCGTATTGCGACTCGAGAATCCGGGTTTTGGCATGGGCCAGCGCAATCAGATCGTGGCGCGACGGCGGCAGCTTGAGATGCACAATCCGGCTGTGCCGGCCGGCGGCCTCGCTCAGCGCCGCCAGCAGCGGCTCCACCCCCTCGCCGGTCGCCGCCGACATGAAAATACCGTTGGGAAAGAGACTCCGCGCCCGGACCCGGGCCAGCTCGTCGTGAGGCCGGTCGATCTTGTTGAAGACCACGATCACCCTGCCGGTATCCGCGCCGAGTTCGCGCAACACCCCCAAAGTGGTGTCCCAGTGTTCATCGATGTCGGGGCTGGATACATCCAGCACCAGAATCAGAAAATCGGCCAGCACCGCCTCTTCCAGCGTCGACTTGAACGCCTCCACCAGATCGTGCGGCAGCTTGCGCACAAAGCCCACCGTATCGGTCAGCAGCACCGTCTGCCTGCCGGGCAGCGCCACCTGCCGGGTCATGGGATCGAGCGTCGCGAAAAGCTTGTCTTCAACCGCCACTTCACGGCCGGAAAGCAGCTTCAACAGCGATGATTTGCCCGCATTGGTATAACCGACGATCGCGCCATGGGGCATCTCCTGCCGCTCGCGGCTTTTGCGCTGAGTGGCCCGCTGCTTGCGTACGGTTTCAAGCTCGTCTTCGAGCTGGGCAATCTTGGTTTTGACCTGGCGGCGGTCGAGTTCGATCTGCGACTCGCCTTCGCCGCGGGCCATCACCGCCCCGCCGCGCTGACGCGACAAATGGGTCCACGCCCCGGCAAGGCGGGGCAGCTGATATTTGAGCCGGGCCAATTCGACCTGAAGCGCCGCCTCGCGGGTTGACGCGCGGTCGGCGAAAATATCCAGGATCACCTCCTGGCGGTCAAGCACCGCGGCATCGGGACACAGCCGCGCCCAGTTGCGCTGCTGAGTCGGCGAAATTTCGGCGTCGAAGACCAACGCGTCGGCCGATTTTTCGCGCACCATCGCAGCGATTTCCTCGGCCTTGCCGGAACCGATCAGATACTTCGCCTGCGGCGCGCCCTTGAGCTTGACCACCACCCGCTCCACGGCGGCGATGCCGAGGTTGTCAAGCAGCTCGGCCAGCTCGTCGAGATGCTCATGCACCTCGGCCGTGGAGAGAGCGCCCTCGGCCACGCCGACGATCAAAGCGCGCTCCACCCGGCGGCGGGATTCCTGTTCAATATCGATCACGTTCCATATCCTTCCATTGTCGTTCGACATACTATAATCACGGTTGGATCATTTTTCGCCCCGAAGAATGATTTTTTCACATTTTTCAATAGGCAACAACATAAAAAGGGATAAAAAAACAGCGATTCCGCCGTTCCCGGCTGGAAGTCGCCGCCAATGGTGCTATATTTTTTTGACAAAATGCTTCGGCATAAAAAGCATAATATTAACCGGGAGCGCAAGCCTATCATGTTCATTGACATTCATGCTCATATCACCTACGGCGACTGTCCCGAGCTGGCCGCCGGAATCCTTGGCCGGCCGCCGTTCGACATCGGCGTGCTGCTGCGCCGCATGGACCTCGAAGGCATCGAAAAATCGGTGCTGCTGCCGCTGGTCAACGCCGAAGTGCTCGACCGCTACGGCGTCGCCGGCAATCAGGAAGTGCTGCGCGCCGCCCGGCGCTACCCCGACCGGATCATCCCCTTCTGCGGCGTCGATCCGCGTTCCATGCTCGCCTGGGGCAGGCCCGGCGAACCGGGCAGCTTCCGGAAGCTGCTCGAAATCTATCGCGATCTCGGCTGTCGCGGCATCGGCGAAGTCTGCGGCTCGATCCCGGTCGACGACGAACGTTACCAGGCGCTCTACGCCGCCGCCGGAGAATTCAAAATGCCGCTGGTTTTCCACTTCCAGCGGCCGGGCGGACACACCTACGGCGCGACCGACATATTCCATTTGCCGGGGTTGGAGCGGATGCTGGCCCGATTTCCCGAGACCGTGTTTCTCGGCCATTCGATGGCCTTCTGGAGCGAAATTTCCGGCGATGTGACGGAAACCGAAAGCGAAGGCTATCTCAAAGGCAGATACACCAAAAAGGGCCGGCTCTGGGAGCTCTTCGCCAAGTATCCGAATCTCGGGGGCGACATCTCCGCCGGCAGCGGCGCCCTCGGCATCTCCTGTGACCCGGAACACGGTGCGGAGTTTCTGGAAACGTTCAAGCATCAGCTCTATTTCGGCACCGACCGCTTCACCGCGGAGGACGAGCCGATTCCGCCTCAGATCCCGCTGCTGAACAACTGGCGTCAGGAAGGCAAGATTTCAGCGGAAGCCTATGAACTGATCGCCCATAAAAACGCGGAAAAACTGCTTGGTCTGTGACCGGTTCGGATTTTATTTCCGGGGTTTCCGGCAATACATTTCTGACCATCAAAGAGGCATTCAACCCATCAGAAAGGATAACATGATGAGCGAACTCAAAGTCGGTATGATCGGACTGGACACTTCCCACGTGACCGCTTTCGTCGATCTGTTGAACGACGCCAGGAATGAATTCCACGTTCCGGGCGCCAAAGTCGTCAAGGCCTTTCCCGGCGGCGGCAGCAAATTCAGCCTGAGCTACAACCGCATCGGCCAGTTCACCGACGAACTGCGCAAGCGCAATATCGAGATCGTCGACTCCATCGAAGCGCTGGCCGGCCTCGACGCCTACTTCCTCGAAAGCGTCGACGGCGAACAGCACCTCGAACAGTTCAGAATTCTGGCCCAATTCGGCAAGCCGGTATTCATCGACAAGCCGCTGGCCTGCAGCTACGACGACGCCAAGGCGATCGTGAAGTTGGCCAAGGCTAAGAACGTCCCGGTGATGAGCTGCTCGAGCATCCGTTATGCGCTGGGCATCTCCGATCTGCTCAAAAAGGAAGAAGACACCGAGGTATTCGCCTGCCAGGCATTCGGGCCGATGAATCTGCTCGACGACTACCGCGACTATTTCTGGTACGGCATTCACTCCACCGAAATCGTCTTCGCCATGCTCGGCAAGGGCTGCGAATCGGTCCAGGTGCTTCCGACTGAAAACGCGGACCTGCTGATCGGCCGCTGGAAAGACGGCAAATTCGGTTCGATCCTCGGCAACCGCAACGGCGTCTGGGAATTCGGCTGTACCACCACCACGGTCAAGACGCAGCGTCAGGGCGTCGCCTCTGGCAAGGTACCCTATTATGCGATGCTGCTCAAGGAAGTGATTCCTTTCTTCCAGACCGGCAAGAGTCCGCTGGATGTCGAAGAAACCCTCGAAGTGATCGCGTTCCTCGAAGCGGCCAGCCGCAGCCGCAAAGCCGGCGGCAAACCGGTCAAGTTCGCCGAACTCTGAGCCAAGTGTGCCGACAGTCCGGTGGCGGGAAAAGATAGCCCGTTGTCGGACATTGAAAAATCCCGGGTTTTCTTACGGAAACCCGGGATTTTTTCATGACGATCAAATTCCGTCGGGAGAGCGGGAAAATGGCGGTTCCAACGCCAGGCGATGGCGAAATTCCGTTGGCGAAAGCCCGGTCTTGCGGCGGAACATGCGCGAAAACTGAAACGGATCGTCGTACCCGCAGCGCATCCCGACATCCCGGATACTGAAATCCCGGTTCCGGAGCCAGTAGCGTGCCTGCTCCATACGGCAGTTCAGTTGAAAACGAATGGGAGATACCCCGAATTTTTTTCGGAACCCGGCCAGAAACGCCGGGACGGAAAGACAAACCATCCGGGCCAGCTGCTTCAAGCCCAACTCCTGCTCCGCATGATTTTCAATGAAAGCTTGGACCTTGCGCCATTTTTCCGGAATCTCCACCAATTCCTCGGCGGCTTTCATCCGCCTGATCTCCAGGAAAAGCGAATGCAGATGATCCCGCAGAAGTGCAGTCGAAGGCGGCCGGCCCGAAGCCATTTCCGCATAGAAAAGATCCAGATAGCGTTCCACCGCCCTTGAATCAGGACACTCCATGCAGAACTCCTCCTCCAAGCCGGTTTCCACGAAAAGCCCCGGCACATCCTCGCCGTGAAAGTGCAACCAGCTGTGAGACCACGCCTGATCCCGATTCCCGTAATAGTGTCCGGCCGCCAGTTGCCACAGCCGCAGCGTTCCGGCCGGATGAAACGCCCGGCGTCCATGGAAATCGATCCATACCGGATCATGGAACAACATCAGCAGCCGGTCGCCCGTACCTCCCGGCCGGTCCACGACGCAAGGTCGCATCGGCTCGAACTTGCTGACGCCCATAACCACGATCCGGCCCGGAACGGCGGCGTCCGACAATTTCATATAACGGTATTCCATTGCCATAAAAAATTACTTTCCCCAAAAAAAACATCATTTATGCCATGTGAAAAACATCTTTTCTGTAGTATAATTTAAGCAACATGCGATGAAAATACAAATAACAGGAGGTTTTTTCCATGAATATGCTGGATTCGCTTTGCACCCTTTCGTCTGCACGGAGCCGTTCCATCACGGCGGAAAATGTCTATGGCGAAAAAGGGCGGGGCGGCATGGCCCGGACCGACGGCAAGCCCCAGAAGGAAGTTGTCCGTCTCGGTCAGATTCCGGAATCGGCGGAGGCTGCGGCAAGAGACCTTGGCCAAAAATGGAAGGTCCGGCCTTTCATCCACCTCGAAGCCGTCGCGACGACCATGCTGGCGGACATCACGGGACCCGGTTGCATCCGTCATATCTGGGTGGCCACAGACCAGGCGTGCCTGCGTGATCTGATCCTGCGATTTTACTGGGATGGCGAGACGGAGCCGAGCGTCGAAGTCCCGCTGGGCGACTTTTTCTGCAATGCCGTGGGATATAACGCCGAAGTTCAGGCCATGCCCGTCTGCGTCAACCCGTTCAATGGCATGAACTGTTATTTTCCGATGCCGTTTCGCACCCATGCGAAAATCACCATCGAAAATCGCCGCCCGGAACGCTGCGTGATTTACTATGCCATCAATTATGAGGAACTCGACGAACTTGCCGACGGTACACCCTGTTTTCATGCCCGCTTCCACCGTACCAATCCGACCGACGGCAAGACGGATTTCGTGATTCTTGACGGCGTCACAGGCCGCGGACATTTCTGCGGCTGTTATCTTACATGGCAACAGAATAATTCCGGATGGTGGGGCGAGGGGGAATTCAAGGCTTATCTCGACGGCGATGAAGAATTCCCGACCATCTGCGGCACCGGTACCGAAGATTATTTCGGTGGAGCATGGTGCTTCCGTAAAACCTTCTCCGCCCCATTTCTGGGTTATCCGTGCGGCGGTGAAAACAAGGTCGGTGGGCGGCATAGCCTTTATCGGTTTCACATCCTTGATCCCATTCGTTTCGAACGGGATATCCGAATCACGATTCAGGCGCTCGGCTGGCATTCCGAGCGGCGTTATCTCCCATTGAAAGACGATATCTCGGCCACGGCCTACTGGTATCAGTTGGAACCCCATCGGGCTTTTCCGCCACTGCAAAGCCGCAACGAACTCGAGGTTATTTGAACGCTCGCGCCACGGCCCGCCCGGCCTTGCCTTGCCGGCGGCCGGCAAGGGGCGAAACAGGCGTTTCGCCCCGCTGGCCAGGCAGACTGCCTGGCGCGTGAAATGTCGGCGAGACCACCGGTTCGCTTGAGGGCTCCAACCGGCAAAATCCCCGGGGGGATTCCCCCCTCCGGACCCGGATTCGCAGAACCTTACACCCCTGCGCGGTGTAAGGCCGACATGCGCCGCACGACTATGGCGAAACCGCCCGTCACACCTGCAGCGTCAGCAGGAACTCGATATTGGTCTTGATCTTCTTGAGCTTGCCGATCAAAAGTTCCATCGCTTCCGGAGCGGGTACGCCGTTGACCGCACGCCGCAGCACCCAGAGGCGCTGCAATTCATCCGGATGCAGCAGAAGCTCTTCCTTGCGCGTCCCCGACTGCTCGATATTGATCGCCGGATAGATACGCTTGTCGGCCAGATTGCGGTCGAGATGCAGCTCCATATTGCCGGTGCCTTTGAACTCTTCGAAAATCACATCGTCCATCCGGCTGCCGGTGTCGATCAGCGCGGTGGCGATGATGGTCAGGCTGCCGTGGCCCTCGATATTGCGCGCCGCGCCGAAGAAGCGCTTCGGCTTATGCAGCGCATTGGCGTCGACCCCGCCGGAGAGAATCTTGCCGCTGTGGGGCTGGAGCGTGTTGTAGGCGCGCGCCAACCGGGTGATGCTGTCGAGCAGAATCACCACATGTTCACCGTATTCGACCATGCGCTTGGCCTTTTCGACCACCATCTCGGCCACCTGAACATGGCGTTCGGGCGGCTCGTCGAAGGTCGAACTGACCACTTCGGCATCGACCGAGCGCTCCATGTCGGTCACTTCTTCGGGACGTTCGTCAATCAGCAGGATGATCAGTTTCACGTCGGGATTGTTTTTGCGGATGCTGTTGGCAACTTTCTGCATCAGCACGGTTTTGCCGGTGCGCGGCGGCGCCACGATCAATCCGCGCTGGCCGCGGCCGATCGGCGTAACCAGATCGAACACCCGGGTGGAAAGCTCCGCCGAATCGGTTTCCAGCACCAGCCGCTGGGTCGGGAAATACGGGGTCAGGCTGTTGAAGGGGATGATGTGCTTTTTGCGCTCCGGCACATCGTTGTTGATGGTTTCCACCTTGAGCATCGCGAAAAAACGTTCCTTTTCACGCGGCGTCCGGATCTGTCCGGCCACGAAGTCGCCGGTCTTCAGGGCGAAACGCTTGACCTGCGACTGACTCAGGTAGATGTCTTCCGAACAGGGCAGATAATTGTAGTTGGCCGAACGCAGAAACCCGAAGCCGTCGGGCAGCACTTCGAGATAGCCGCAGCCGTACATCTGGCCGCTTTTTTCGGCGTTGGCTTTGAGAATCGCAAAGACCAGCTCGTGCTTTTCCAGCGCGCCCACGCCTTCAATGCCCAGCTCTTCGGCCATTTTCGACAATTCGGGCATGGTCAGCGTCTGGAGTTCGGCGATATTGATCGACGGTGCAATGTAGTCCTTCTGGAATTGTCCGCCCGAATTGCCCTGATTGCCTTCGCCGCGCTCCGGCCGGTCAGGACGCTCCTGACGGTCGCTGTTGCCGCCGCGTTCGGAACGCTCCTGGCGGTCGCTGTTGCCGCCGCGTTCGGAACGCTCCTGGCGGTCGTTGCTGTTGCCGCGGTCGCGGCGGAACTGGCGGGAATTGTTGTTGTTATTGTTGCCGGAATTTCCGGTATTGCCGTTGTTGTGGGATTCGCGCCGCTGCGGTTCGCGTTCGGGATAGTCGTCCCGGGTATAAACGTCGTCGTAATCGCGGAATTCGCGCTCCCGTTCGCGCGCCGCGGCCATTTCATATTCGTCGGCTTCGTTGCGCGGGCGCTGCTCATCCATATTGCCGCGGTCGCGGCGGGGCTGATTGCCGTTATTTTTCCAGCGGCGATTGTTATTGTTATTATTATTGTTGTTGTTGCGCCGCTCGCCGTCATATTCGCCGCGCGGCTGCTGGCGAACGGATTCCTCCGGCATATTCCGAGGAACATTTGCCGCCGGAGTTTCCGGTCGCCCGGCAATGGGCTCCCGGGGTTTAACCGCCGGTTCGACGGCCGGAACAGTCCGGGGTTCCGGCGCCGGCTGAGGCTCGACCGCCGGAGCCGGGGTTTCCCGGGGGGCCGAAGCCGCTGCCGGAAGCGCCGCGTCGGACTCCGCGGCGGCCTTATTTTTCGGCGGGCGGCCACGGCGTTTGGGGGCTGCCGCCGGAGCCCCGGAATCTGGCGCCGCAGCGGCATTCGTGTCATTCAAGCCCGGAAGCATGTTTTCGTTTTCTTCACTCATGGATTTTACCTTTCCCAACCATCCATTGACATATCAATTCTCACGATTCAGCAATTTCGCCGCAATCATGCGGCACTGGCCGGCCAGGAGTTCCAGATTCCCCTGGTTGACGACGCCATAATCGGCGGCGGCCAGTTTCCGTTCGGGCGGCCACTGCAGCCGCTCCCGTCGACTGCATTCCAGATGGCTCCAGCCCCGCGCGGCAAGGCGACCGCGGCGCACCGCGAAGTCGCTCCAGACCGCCACCACGGCATCGAAGCCTTCGGTCAGCTCCTTTTCATACAACAACGGAATCTCCACCATTACCGGAAGAACTCGGGATTGCCGCCGCAAATCTTCGAGGCGCTGCAAAAAATACGGATCGATCAATTTCTCCAGATAGGCCAACTCGGCCGGATCGCGGAATACCACCGCCGCCAGCAACGTCCGGTCCGGAACGCCGTCCGGACGGCAGACCCGGCCGCCCCAACGCGCCGCCAACGCCGCGCGTCCGGCTTCGGTCGTATAATACTCATGGCAGAGTTGGTCGGCGTCAAACGTCTGAAATCCGCACCGGGCGAATTCCGCCAGTGTGCGGCTTTTGCCGCAACCGATGCCGCCGGTCAAAGCAACGAACATTTTTTTATCCAGAGGTTGCATCGAAAAAACGCTGATTTCCGGAAAATACCGCAAAAACACGATGTCAGAGAAATCCGGGAGATATTCCGTGAAAGAAAAACAGCATCCGCGAACAATGCGCTTGCATCGAAAGTTGTACTGGAATATATTATAATACCGTAACGATCATTTTTCAAATTTCAAACCGAATTTTTTTCATATCTCATGAATATTGCAAAAAATATCGCCTCGCGCACCCTGTTTGCCGGAAAGTTTCTGGCGCTGGAAGAAATTGCCTACGCCGACGGCGAAGGCCATACCCGGCTCTGGGAATCGGCCGTCCGCACCCGTTCGACGCCGGCGGTGATGATCGTCCCGACGATCCGGCCCGGCGACCGGCTCGTTCTCGTCCGGCAATTCCGGCCGCCGACCGGGAAATATGTATGGGAGGCGCCCGCCGGACTGATCGAACCCGGCGAATCGGTCGCCGCCGCCGCACTGCGTGAATTGTACGAAGAAACCGGCTACACCGGCACCATCCGTCGGGTTCTGCCTGCAAGTTTCAGCTCCAGCGGCCTCTCCGGCGAAAGCGTGCATATGGTCTTCGTCGACATCGACGGCGAACGTTACGGCGACAAACTGCCCGCCAACGCGCCCGATCCCGGCGAACAGATCTCGGTCCATCCGGTCGCCCGCGGCGAACTCTTCCGGCATCTCGAAACGGCCATGCGCGAAGGCGACGCCGTCGATTCCAAATTGCTGCTCTACGCCCATATTTACGCCGACTGAACGTTGCGGCCGGATGGCCTCCGGCCGGTTGCCGACAGCCCGTAAAAAATGCGGGGGAATGTCAAGCATTCCCCCGCATTTTCATGACCGAACCGGCGATTCGCCGGAGGCGGGTTCCTTAACGGAATGAAAAGTACTTCTGCTCCAGCGGCCGCGAATAGACGCCGAGCTTATCCTGAGCCACTCCCGTCACCCGGCTGAATTCAGCCTTGTCCACCAGCAGCGGATTGCAGAAATGGTTGATGAAAGCGATCAAACTGGCGTTGCCGGCATTGGCGGAATTGATTTTGGCGCGCTCCAGCAGCGCATACGCTCCGGCATTGTCTCCCGCGAGGATCATGCCGTTGGCCGCCATCAGGCTGGCCATATCGGCAAGCAGCGTTTTGAGTCCGGCATACTCCTGCGCCGCGCTGCCGCTGCCGACAGCGGGCAATTTCGACATGCCGGGAACCACCGTCAGCAGTTCGCTGCGCAGATTGAGCTGTTTGTCCACCGGCCGGAAAGCGTCGCTTGCGATCAGGGCGCTCAACGCCTGAGCACCCGCCTGCTGCGCCCGGCCGTCTCCGGCCAGACCCGCGGCCAGCGTGTATTGCAACGCAATGCCCAACGCATCCTGCTTGGCGTCAAATTTCTGGAAAACGCCCTTCAGCCACTCCAACGGCATCTGATATTCCGCAAAACGATACCAGCTGTTGCTCAGATAAAATGCTTCGGCATGGGCCGCCAGCACCAGCTCCAGCTCCCGCGCGCTGCCGTTGACCGCGCCGGCGCGGTAGGCCAGGATCACCGGACTGAGGTCGATATCGGCTTCCACCAGATCGGCGCCGCGTTTCAGCCGATCGCCCCAGACGGTTTTCACCACCACCAGCAGCCCGGTATCGTTGTCCAAAGCCGCCAGCAATTTCGCCGCATCCTGATTTTCCGGCATCAGCTTCGTCGCCAGCAACGCCGCGGTCAGCGCCATCGGGCGGTCCGGCAAAGGCTGGTCCAGATAACCGTTGGCCAGCGCAAGAATCGCCTTTTCGCTGTCGCAGGAAGCGGCGGAGTTCAACATTGCGCGCCGTTCCTTCGCGGTCCGGGCGTATTTCTGGGCATAGAGAAACGCGGCGTTGCCGGAACCGGCTTCCGCCGCCTGAAGGAACAGCGATCCGGCCAGCCGCGCGTTGTCCGCGGCTTCGGCTTCCAGGCCCTGGACATACAGCGCTTCGGCGATTCCCCGGTCGGCCGCGGCCTTCAGCCGAAGGGCGGCCTCATCCTTGCGATTCTGAGCCAGATAAAGTTTATACAGATCGAAATCGGCCATGGCGGCGCCCGCCATGGAGGCTTCCTTCAGCAGCTGCTCGGCTTTGGCCAGGTCCAGCGTTACGCCGTTGCCCGTGACCAGAGCCGCCCCCAGCCGGGCCCGCGCCGGAGCGAAATCCTTGAGCGCGGCATATTCGTAAAGCGCGGCCGCGGCCGCCGGGTCGCTGTCCATGCCGTGTCCGTTGGCCGCCATTTCGGCTAGGGCAAAGGCCGCCAGCGCATTCGGATTGCTCTTGAGTTCGGCAATCAGGCCTTTGGCCGCGGCGGCATAAGCGTCGTCGGACCTGGGATTGTCCTCCGCCACGCCGTCAAGACCGCGGCGATAAAATTCACCCATATAGAAAAGCGCCACCGGATCGCCGTTCTGAGCGGCTCCCTGCAGATACTGGGCCGCGCTCACCATGTCGACCGCAGTCTGATTGCCGCAGAAACTGTTGACGCCGCGCGCGGTTTCGGTCCGCGCATCGCCGGCGGTTTCTTCCGCGGTCGGCTGACTGTTGCAGCCGGCCAACGCCGCCGCCAGCACCGCGGCGGCTGAATACTTGACCAGATAATTCATATTGCCTCCAGCGTTATTGAAAAAAAGAGTCTCTTTCCCGATCAATCATAATTAACCGCCCATCCGGACGGATTGCAAATCGGCAATGAAAAAATTCTCCGAAAAACCGCCGATTTCATCCTTTTCGGAAAGCCGTCCGGCGATTTTCGGTCAGAAACTGAATCCCATATTGAAATGGAACCGCAGCCGGCTCTTCACGTTGTCCTGATTGTTCAACACCGGATAGGCCAGATCGAGCTTGATCGGCACCGGCACCTGGGGAATCTTGATCCGCAGCCCGTACCCCGCGCCGACGTTGAACTCGCTGAAGCCGAAACCGAGTTCCGACGCACTGACGCCACCGGCGTCGACAAAGATCGCGCCGCGGATGAAATCCCAGATCGGATGCGACATTTCGGTCGTAAACAACACCATGCTCTGACCGCCTTCCGGATGGCCCGAAGAGTCCAGCGGCGACACATCCCGGAACGGGAAGCCGCGTAGCGAATCGCCGCCGCCGAGAAAATAGCGTTCGAAAATCGGCGCCGGCTTGCTGTTGAAGCCGTCGACCAGTCCGATGCGGCCGCCGAGGTTCCAGATCAGTGCTTTTTCCAGAAAACTCTTGGCATAAAACGCCTTGAGTTCGCCGCGGTAGAAATCCTCGGTCGAACCCAGGATCTTCGGCGAAATCGCCCCCAGCAGATTGACCTGGTACCCCTCGGTCGGGGCGGTCATGCTGTCCAGCGTATTGCGATCGAGCACCAGCGAAAACTGACTGACCCACTGCCGTCCCGCCTGATCGCGGGTGGATTGGCTCAGGTCGTGGTCCATCTTGCGCACATTGACCTGCTCGATTTTATAACCGATGGTCGCGCTGGTGAAATCGTCGAAAAATTTACGGGTCAACCCGACACGCGCGCCGAAGCGGTCTTCCGTCCAGTATTCGTAAATGGACTGGCGCATATAGGCCGACACATCCAGCCGCAGCGGCAGGTCGAACAGCCACGGCTCCGTGAAGTCGAGGTTCAACGCCGCCCGCTCGATCCCGAACGCGGCCTGCAACCGCACCCGCTGGCCGCCGCCGCGGAAATAGTTCGACGGGTTGGTGATGTCGAAGTTGCGGCTGCTGGCCTCAATCACCCCGAAGAGGCTGTCCACGTCCGAAAAGCCGGCGCCGACCCGCAGATCGTAGGCGTCCTTTTCCTTGACCTTGACCACGACATCCTTCTGGTTGAACTGATTGGCGTTGACCATGCTGACATCGACCGATTCGAACATATCCATGCCGAGCAGCCGCGATTTGCTGACATCCAGCAAATTGGCGTCGGCCGGATCGTCGGGGAAAATCACCAGTTCGCGCCGGATCACCTTGTCCTTGGTGAACTCATTGCCGACGATCATCACCTGATTGATCCGATACTGGCGGCCTTCGGACAGGTCGTAAATCAACCCCACCTCATGCTTTTTGAAATCGGGCACCCGTTTCACCTGGCACGAGGCGTCGGCATAGCCTTCGGAATGGAGCAGGCTGAGCAGATGATTCTTATCGCCCAGTTCGCGCCGGTAATCGAACACCTGCCCGGGAGTGCTGCCGACCAGTTCCAGCAGTTCGGCGTCGGCGAAGCTCTTGGCGCCCTCAACCTTGATCGAATTGATCACATAAGGCTCGCCTTCGTAAAGATCGAAGTGAATGTTCACATACTCCGGATCGCTTTCGTCCGGCGTCACGATCACCTTTTCGATCTTGAAATCGAGATAACCCAGATTCCAGTACATGTCGCGCAGCCGTACCTTGTCGATGTTGAGCGCTTCGCGGTCGAACAGTCCCATATCCAGATAAGGCACCCAGCTCAGATAGCTGTATCGCGTCGCCAGGCTGTGACGCAATTTCCAGGAGGTGAAGACCGTGTTGCCGGAAAAAGTCACGTCGTTGGTCCGGTATTTCAGGTTCTCCCGGATGCGGAAGAGGACTTTAACGGTATTGTTCTCTCCGGGCTCCAGTTCGGGCGCGACCTCCGCGTCGAGGTAGCCCTTGCCGCGGTAAAACTCGCGCAACGCATTGGCGCCGTCGCGCAACGCCTTGTCGTTGAGCGGCGCCCCGATGCCCAGCGACACCAGCGGCGACAGCTCCTCGGTCTTGAATTTGCGGTTGCCGTCGAAAATCACCGCGGTCACCGCCGGGCGCAGCTTCAGCCGGTATTTCAGTGCGAGCTTGCCGTCGGACAGCGGTTGCAGTTCGGCCACGACATCGGAAAAATAACCCATGTCGTACAGTCGCTTGATATCGTTGTCGACCTGAGCCCGGTCGTAGTCGGCGCCCGGCTGCTGCCGGACATTGAAACGCAGCAGGTCTTCCACCACCGGCTCGCCGCCGGACTGTTCGAAATTCAGCGTCCCGATCGTCTCGACGCCGGATACGGCCAAAGCGCTCCAGAGCAGAACCGCTCCGATCATCGGCGCCAGGCGCCGGATATTCCAACCCATTATTTTCTCCCGCAAACCACGCCGCCCCGGAACACTTCATCCATGCTCCGGCATCGGAAAAGTAAAGACAGTTTGTTCAATATAATACGTTTTATCGAAATTTCGAATCCCAAACGCGATTTTTGGAAATTTTTCGAAGATTTTTTGTTCCGACTTCTCTTCCCGCCTTGCATAATTTCCGGTCCGGCGATATCGTTTCCCCCGGCTTCAATTTTACAGGGGAGTTTGCCGTATGTCCGAATCCGCCAATCCCGTCGTCGCCGGCGCGGCCGCCGGCGCCATCGCCATCATGACTTCCGGCGGAGACGCCCCCGGAATGAACGCCTGCCTGCGCGGCGCCGTTCGGGCTGCATTGAGCACCAACCGTGAGATTTACGCCATTCTCGAAGGCTATCAGGGGCTGATTGCCGGCTGGCTCCGCAAACTCGAATGGGAAGATGTTTCCGGCATCATCGGCACCGGCGGCACCGCGATCGGCACCGCCCGCAGCGCCGAGTTCCGGGAACGCGGCGGCCGTCTGGCAGCAGCGCGCAATCTGGCCCGGCGCCACATCGACCGGCTGATCGTCATCGGCGGCGACGGATCGCTCTCCGGCGCCGAACAACTGCGCTCGGAATGGACTGCGCTGCTGGGCGAACTGATCGCCGCCGGCGAGCTTCCGGCCGACGCCATTCAGCGACATCCCGTACTGACCATCGCCGGCGCGGTCGGCAGCATCGACAATGACATGGCCGAAACCGACATGACCATCGGCGCCGATACCGCGCTTCACCGCATCGTCGACGCGGTCGACGCCATCACCAGCACCGCCTACAGCCACCAGCGCACCTTCATCGTGGAGGTAATGGGACGCAACTGCGGCTATCTGGCGCTGATGAGCGCGATCGCCGCCGGCGCCTCCTGGTGCTTCATTCCCGAGGCGCCGCCCGAAGCCGACTGGCCGGAACAGCTGGTCGAAAACATCCGCCGCAACGCCAAAGCCGGACGCCGGGTCAACATCATCATCGTCGCCGAAGGCGCGCGCGACCGCGACAACCGCCCGATCAGCGCGATCCAGATTCAGCAGGAACTCGAATCCCGCGGCCAGGTGGAAGCGCGGGTCACCATCCTCGGCCACGTCCAGCGCGGCGGCACCCCCAGCGCTTTCGACCGTTACATGAGCACCCTGCTCGGAGTCGAAGCCGTGCGGACGCTTGATGCCGGCCATGCCGAATCACAACTGGTCGCCCTGCGCAAAAACCGGGTCGGGACGGTCAAACTGACCGAAGCGGTAGCACAGACCCGTGCCGCCGCGGCGGAACTCGCCGCCGGCCATTTCGAACAGGTTTCGGCCATGCGCGGAGCCGAGTGGCAGCGCATGGTCCGGATTCAGCATACGCTCACCCATACCTCCGAGGAGATGCTCAAGCGGGACCGCCCGCTCCATATCGGCATCGTCACCGCCGGCCGGGCCGCGTCCGGCATGAACAGCGCCGCGCGCATCCTGATCCGGCTCGGCCTGGCGGCCGGGTGCGAAGTCATCGGCATCGAAGGCGGCCCCGCCGGATTGGTCGGCGGCAAGGCTCACCGCTGCGGCTGGATGGAGCCGGAGCTCTGGGACGCCTTCGGCGGTTCGCGGCTCGGCGCCGGCCGCGATGAGCCGCACAGCGGCGACACGGCCAAAATCGCCGCCAACTTCCGCCAGTGGGGGCTCAACGGCCTGATCCTGCTCGGCGACTGGAGCGGCTACCAGCTGCTCGACCGCCTGGTCGCAGGACGGAGTCGGTATCCGGAATTCAACATTCCGATGATCGCGATTCCGGCGTCGATCAACAACGATTTGCCGGGCAGTGAATACTCTCTCGGCTGCGACACCGCGCTGAACGCCATCCTCGACGCCATCGACAAAATCAAGGATTCGACCGATACCGCCAAGCGCGCCTATGTGGTTGAAGTCATGGGGCGCAATTCGGGCTATCTGGCGATGATCGCCGGGCTGGCCTCCGGCGCGGAGTATGTTTACATCCCCGAAACCGGGATCACGCTCGACATGCTGCGCCATGACGTGCGCGAGCTCACCGCGGCCTTCCGGACCGAAAACCGGCACACCGGACTGATCATCCGCAGCGAGAATGCCGACCCCCACTACACCACCGATTTCGTAACCGCGCTGTTTGAAGCCGACGGCGGCGACGAATTCGACGTGCGCAAGGCCGTGCTCGGTCCGATCCAGCAGGGCGGGCGGCCGACGCCCTACGACCGCATTCAGGCGGTGCGCTTCGCCTGCGGCGCATTGCGGGAACTGCTGGACAATGCGGAAAAGAATGAAACCGCATGCGGTTTTCTGGGGCTTCAGGAAGGCGAACTCCGGATTCATCCCTGGAATACGCTGCGCCGGTTTTCCGACCCGTGGCTGGCGGCCGACGGACCGCGCTGGTGGCACCAGAGCGCGGAGATTATCCGCGAACTGGGACTCAAGCCGGGCGTCAAAATGGAACTTTAGACGGGAGGCGCGCCGCGCCGGCGGAGGCCGCCCGAGGACGCAATGCGTCTTCGGGACTTCATCGGCCGCTGGCGGCCGAACCGCATGTCGGCAATCACCGGGCCTGCTTCTTGGCCCAGGAATCCTTCAGCGCCACGGTGCGGTTGAACACCGCGCATTCCGCCGTGCTGTCGCGGTCCTTGCAGAAGTAGCCCAGCCGCTCGAACTGCACCGTTTCGCCGACCGGCAGCGCCGCCAGCGCCGGCTCCATCCAGCATGCGGCTTCCCGGAGGGAATCCGGATTGAGCTGGGTCAGGTAATCCGTACCGTCGGCGCCGGGCGCCTCCACCGTAAACAGCCGGTCATAAAGCCGCGCCGTCCCCGCCACCGCGGCCGCAATCGCAACCCAGTGAATGGTGCCCTTGACCTTGCGGCCGTCGGGGGCATTGCCGCCGCGGGTTTCCGGGTCGTACACGGCGCGCAGCGCGGTGATGCGGCCCGCGGCGTCCTTTTCCACGCCGGTGCACCGGATGAAGTAGCCGTAACGCAACCGGACCTCACGGTCGGGCGCGAGACGGAAATAGCCTTTGACCGGCTCTTCCATGAAGTCGGAACGCTCGATGTAGATTTCCCGGGCAAACGGCACCTGCCGCGACCCGGCTGCGGGGTTTTCCGGATTGTTGACCGCGTCGAGATACTCGACTTGCCCCTCCGGGTAGTTTTCGATCACCACCTTGAGCGGATCGAGCACGGCCAGATAACGCGACGCCCCGCGATTGAGTTCTTCACGCACGCAGTGCTCGAAAAATGCCATGTCGGTCACGGCGTTGAATTTGGTCACCCCGACCAGTTCGCAGAAATTGCGCATCGCCGACGCCGGAACGCCGCGCCGACGCAGGCCCGAAACCGTGGGCATCCGGGGATCGTCCCAGCCCGAAACATGATGATCGCGCACCAGTTCGAGCAGTTTGCGCTTGCTCATCACCGTATAGTTCAGATTGAGCCGCGAAAACTCGGTCTGGACCGGGGGGTCCGGCCAGTCGAGCGACTTCAGCAGCCAGTCGTAGAACGGCCGGTGAATTTCGAATTCCAGAGTGCAGAAAGAGTGGGTGATACGCTCGATCGCGTCCTCAATCGGATGCGCGAAATCGTACATCGGATAGATGCACCACTTGTCACCCTGCCGGAAATGATGGACCCGGCGGATGCGGTAAATGACCGGGTCGCGCATGTGAATGTTGGGCGACGCCATATCGATCCGGGCGCGCAGCACCATCGCGCCGTCCTCGAATTCACCGGCGCGCATCCGGGCGAAAAGATCGAGGTTTTCCGCCACCGAACGCAACCGGCCCGGCGGTTCCTTGCCCGGATTGGTCAGGTCGCCGCGATACGCTTCCCACGCTTCGGGCGCCAGATCGCAGACATAGGCGAGCCGTTTGCGGATCAGGGTCTGCGCGCATTCGTACATTTTTTCGAAGTAGTCGCTGGCGAAATAGAGGTGTTTGCCCCAGTCGAAGCCGAGCCAGTGGATGTCGTTGATGATCGACTCGACATACTCCATGTTTTCCTTGGTCGGATTGGTGTCGTCCATCCGCAGATGGCAGACGCCGCCGAACTCCTCGGCGATGCCGAAGTCGAGGCAGATCGCCTTGACGTGGCCGATGTGCAGATAGCCGTTGGGCTCGGGTGGGAAACGGGTTTCCACCCGGCCGCCGCGGAGCCCGGCCGCCACGTCGGACCGGACCAGGTCGCGAATGAAATTACTCGCTTCGGAATCGGTATTGCCGTTCAATATTTCGTCCGCCATGATGCCTGCCAAGCCTTTCAATATCCGGTGGATCAGCGGTTGATCGCGTTTTCGATGTAACTGCGCAGTTCGGAGATGTTGACCCGCTGCTGCTGCATCGTGTCGCGGTCGCGGACGGTCACGGCGTTGTCGGCGGCCGATTCGAAGTCGAAAGTCAGACACAGCGGCGTGCCGATTTCATCCTGCCGCCGGTAACGCTTGCCGATGCTGCCGGTGACATCGTATTCGCAACGGAAATAACGGTTGAGATCGGTATAGAGTTTGACCGCGTTTTCGTCGAGTTTCTTGGAAAGCGGCAGCACCGCAAGCTGGACCGGAGCCACCAAAGGCGGCAGGTGAAGCACGATGCGCACATCCTCGTCCATGCCTTCCTTCTGGGTCGCGGCGGTGTCTTCCTCATAACCGCGGGCGAGCAGCGCCAGAATGGTGCGGTCGAGGCCGACCGAGGTCTCGATCACCGTCGGCATCAGCTTCCGCTTGTTGTCATGGTCGACGTACTGCAAATCCTCGCCCGAGAACTGCGAGTGCTGCGACAAATCCCAGGTGCCGCGGTGATGGACGCCTTCGAGCTCGCCCCAGCCGAACGGAAATTTGACTTCGATGTCGATGGCCGCCTTGGCGTAGTGGGCAAGTTTTTCGTGCTCGTAAATGCGGAAGAAGTCGTCGGAAAATTTAAGTTTTTCACGATAGTATTTGATCCGCTGTTCCTTCCAGTATTCGAACCACTTCATACCGTCTTCGCCATCGCAGAAGAATTCCATTTCCATCTGGGTGAATTCGCGGCTGCGGAAGGTGAAGTTGCGCGGATTGATCTCATTGCGGAACGCCTTGCCGATCTGGGCGATCCCGAACGGCAGCTTCTGGCGGGTGGCGACGCGCACCGAATGGAAGTCGACGAAAATCGGCTGGCAGGTTTCGGCGCGCAGGTAGGCCGCATGCTCCTCGTCGAAAACCGGTCCGACGAAGGTTTTCATCATCAGGTTGAATTCGCGCGGTTCGGTCAGGTCTTTCGAACCGCAGTTCGGGCAGGTGGTCGGGTCTTCCATCTGGTCGACGCGGTAGCGGCTCTTGCATTTGCGGCAGTCGGTCATCAAATCGCTGAACTGGTCGAGGTGGCCGGAAGCCTTCCACACCCGCGGGTGGCAGATGATGGTCGAGTCGAGTCCTTCGACATTGTCGCGGGTTTCGACCATTTCGTGCCACCAGAGCGCTTCCACCGCGCGCTTCATCCGCGCGCCGTAGGGGCCGTAATCCCAGAAGCCGTTGATGCCGCCATAGATTTCGGAACTCGGAAAAATGAATCCGCGCCGCTTGCACAGCGATACGACTTTTTCCATCAACACATTATCTTTTTCCTCGGCCATTTTCTCTCTCGCTTTCCCGGTGAGTATATGAACTTCATACTGAAAAAAACATGATCGTTATTTAATATACACGCTTTGGCCGGATTTGCCAGTTCGAAACCGGGAGCCGCTCCGGCGCACTTTCGGATAATCGTGTTTTTTCCGGCCCGGCGACTGGAAAATACGCGGTTGCGGTGGCATAGTATCGGACCGGCCAAAGAACATCTTGCCGGCATGGCGGAAAATCATGAAACGCAGATTCCTGTTCCGAACCCGTTCCGAAGGCTTTTGGTCCAACTGGCGGCCGCTGGCGCGCGAAGCGTCGACGGTCGATTTTCTTGCGCTGGCGGTGACGGCGCTGCTGCTGGCCGCGGGCGTGATGTTCATCCACAGCACCGGAGAGCAGATCGGCACGGCGCTGGCGGAGGGATTCTGGCGCAAACAGCTGGTCTGGATCGCCATCGGCGGCGCCGGCTACTGCGTGCTGGCACGCTGCGATTACCGCAGACTGATCCCGTGGTCGTGGTTCGTCTACCTCGGGACGCTGGCACTGCTGGTCCTGGTGCTGTTTTTCGGCAAACGGGTCAACGGCGCCACCAGCTGGCTCGACTTCGGTCCCATTCAGGTCCAGCCGTCGGAGCTGGCCAAGCTCGGAGTCATTCTGTTCCTGGCGTCGCTTCACGACAACAATCTCTTCAAGATCGGCAAATTCTCCCATATTCTCCTGAGCCTCACGGTACTCGCGGTGCCGCTGGGACTGATTGCGATCGAGCCGGATTTCGGCAGCGCCATCGTCCTGATTCCGGTCGGCGCGGTGATGATTTTCGCGGCGGGGCTGAACTGGCGCTATCTGGCGGCGGCGCTGATCCTGGCCGTCGTGCTGCTGGGTGGGCTGGCGGTCAACGAATTGGCCGGCATCCGGCCGCTGCTCAAAAATTATCAGCGCGAACGCATTCTGGTTTTTCTCAATCCCGAACGCGACCTGGCCTTCCGCGGCTACAATGCCTACCAGTCGCGCCTGGCGGTGGGGTCGGGCGGCTGGTTCGGCAAAGGCGTCGGCCAGGGCACCCAGAACCTGCTCGGGTTCCTGCCGCAATCGGTCTCCAACAACGACTTCATCTTTTCCGTGCTGGCCGAGGAAACCGGCTTTGCCGGAGCGATGCTGCTGCTTTTGTGCTATGCGCTGTTGCTTTACACCATCCTGCGTACGGCATTTCTGGCGCGCGACGACTTCGCGCGCCAGATCGGCATCGGCTTCGCCATGCTCCTTTTCGTCCATCTGTTCATCAACATCGGCATGAGCGTAGGGCTGATGCCGATTACCGGACTGCCGCTGCCGCTCCTGAGCTACGGCGGCAGTTTCGTGGTGTCGATGCTGCTCGGACTCGGGCTCATGCAATCGATCCACCGCCATAATCAACTCGCTCTGGAAAGGGATTGAACCATGTCCGCCCTGCTGCCCGGCCTGCCCGACAACGCCTTCTGGCGCATCTTCCTGAAAATCTGCACCATTCCGCATCCGTCCGGACATGAAGCGGCATTGCGCGACGATCTTGCCGGTACGGCGCGGAAAGCGGGCCTCGGCGTCCGGATCGACGCACGCGGCAACCTGGCCGTCGACCGCCCCGCCGCGCCCGGCTGCGAACATTTTCCGACGGTAATCCTTCAGGGGCACATGGACATGGTGCCGCAGGCGGCGGCCGGCGTCAGCTTCGATTTCGAACGCGATCCGATCCGGCCGCTGGTCGAAGGCGAATGGGTGACCACCGGCAACCGCACCACGCTGGGCGCAGACGACGGCGTGGCGCTGGCCGGAGCGATGGAGCTCATGACCGATCCGACGCTGCACTGCGGAGCATTGCGCGCGCTGTTCACGGTGGAAGAGGAAACCGGCCTCGGCGGCGCAGCGGAGCTGGACCCGAACTTCCTTGAAGGCGACATCCTGTTCAATCTCGACAGCGGCGCGGGCGGCTTCACCGCCGGCTGCGCCGGAGGCACCCGGAGCGAAGGCTGCTGCGCCATGCCGAAAACGGCGCCGACGCTCGGCAACCTCGGCGTCACAATCAAGATCGGCCATCTTCACGGCGGCCACTCCGGCAGCGACATTCACCGCAATTTCGGCAATGCCAATGTGATTCTGATCGCGCTGCTGCGGGAATTCCCGACGCTGGAGCTCTCCGCGATTTCCGGCGGCACGCTGGACAACGCCCTGTCCCGGGACGCCGAAGCATCCGGCGCGCTGCCGCAGGAATTGCTGGCGCACCTTCAGGAACGCGCCCGGGTGCTGGCGGCGGAACTGAACCGCACCCTCGAACACAATCCGGCGCAACCGATCACGGTTGCGGTCGAAGCCGGAGCGGCGCCCGCGGCCGTCTGGCCCGGTCCCCGGCAGCAGGAACTCCTGGCCATGCTGGCGTCGCTGCCGGCGGGTCTGCTGGAGCGCTCGGCCGACGGCGCCAGCGAAACCTCGGCCAATCTGGCGGTGATCCGGGGACAGGCGGGCGAATCGTTCCGGGTGGTGGAGCACATGCGCTCGCTGTTCAATGCCCGGCGGGAAGCGCTGGCCGAATCCGTGCTGGATAAAATGCGCCGCGGCGGATTGAATGCGCACATCGTGTCCCAATACTCGGGATGGTCGCCGGCAACCGATTCCCCGCTGGCGCATTTCGCCCGGCAAGTCTACCGCGATGTCGTCGGGCATGAACCGGAGTTCCGGGTCACCCACGGCGGCTTGGAGCCGGGCATTTTCAGCGGCAAGAATCCGCGTCTGGCGATGCTCTCCTTTGCACCGGAACACATCGATCTGCACTCTCCCGCCGAGCGGCTTAATATCGCTTCGGTCGCCGAGTTCCGGGCCCTGCTGCGGGCGCTGGTCGAACGCGCCGGCGAAATCGCCGCGCCGGAAAATGCCGGAAAATAAGGCAATCCGCGATCGCTCGAAGACGATAAAAAAACCGGCCGCGCGGTTTCCCGTGCGGCCGGTTTTCATGCAGTCGGTCGACCATCAGTGGCGGCGACGCTGTTTTTCTCTGCGCTTGATTTCGCTGGGCTTTTCATAGTGCCGACGATTACGCAAATCCTTGAGCGTGCCTTCCTTGTCGAGCTTCTTCTTCAAACGGCGCAGCGCCCGTTCGATCGGTTCGCCCTTCTTCACGCGAATTTCGGTGTCCATATTACTTCACCCCCTCTCAAGCGACATTAAAAATTTTTCTCTGATATTGGTTTTCCGGCCGGAAAACCGGCAACAACTACTATAGCATCGTTCGGTTGATTTTGCAACCCGTCAATCGCTGGCGTAGCCGGTTTCGTCGGCCAGCAGCGTCCGGAGCTTGACCAGCGCCTGATTCTGAATCTGGCGTACCCGTTCGCGGGTCCGGCCGATCGCCTGACTCACCTCTTCGAGCGTCCGAGCCCGGTAGCCGTCAAGGCCGAAACGCATCTTCAGAATCAGCCGTTCGCGGTCTTCGAGCTCATCGAGCAGCGTCAGCAGCCGCCCCACCGATTCGACATCGCCGAGAATCTGGTCCGGCGTCATCGCCCGGCGGTCGGGGATGATATCCTGAAATTCGCCTTCTTCGCCCTGCTGAATCGGGTCATGGAGCGAAAAGGTTCGCAGATCGGCGAGGCGCAGGCCCGCCACCGTGCGTTCGCTGAAGTCGAGATGCTCGGCGATTTCGCCGTCGGTGGGCTCGCGCCCCAGCTCCTCGGTCAGCTTCATGCGCACCGATTTGATCTTGTTGATCTTGCCCGCGGACTGGACCGGAATGCGGATGGTCCGGCTCTGGTTGGCCAACGCCCGGCGCATCGACTGTTTGATCCACCACGCGGCATAGGAGCTGAATTTCGCACCCTTGATCGGGTCGAACTTTTCCACCGCGCGCATCAACCCGATATTGCCTTCGGAAATCAGATCGAGCAGCGGCAGCCCGAGGCCCTTGAAGTCGTGGGCGATTTTCACCACCAGCCGGAGATTGGCCTTGATCAGGGTCGAGCGCGCCTCGTCGTGGGCGCCGTCGTCAAACCCGTGAATCGCTTCGGCAAGCTCGGCCTCTTCCCGTTTGCTGACCAGCGAAATCTGACCGATTTCGCCCATATAAACTTTCATCGTGTCGTTTTTGCTGACACTGGTGACACGCGATTCCAACGCGGTTTTGCGCGCGTTGTCTTTTTCCTGCTTGGTCTGGGGCCGGGAATCGCCGCCGCGCACCCGGCGAGCCCGGCGCGGCGCTTCCGCGCCTTCGGCCTCCGCGGCCGGACGCTGACGCACCCGGCGGACGACACGCTCGGACGCGTCACCGGCAACCGCCTCCCGGACACCGGTTCCGGAAAGCTCAGGACTGTTGCTTTTCTTCGCGCTTGTAGCCATAATACCTGCTTGCTCAATGATTTGCGGCACGATTGCCGGAAGCTGTAAAAAAAATCATAAAAAAAATGCCAAAATCATCGTTTCCCGGCTGTGAAAAACAAATCCGCCGCGATATATTAACCCCCATAGAACAAATCGCTATGCCGCTGGTCGGAATATCGAATTCTGCCGCACGGATTTGCCTCAACTCCGTCCCGGCAGCGACATTTGTTTTAAATGGCCGAAAAGCGACGACATCACAGCTTAAGCTGTTAATATAACTCCAAAACAGCAAAATGTCAAGAGTAGAGATCGTGAATTGGCGAAATTTGTTGGCACACGGAGCGCAAAATGCGGAAATTTTTCCGCCGCCCGCCGGTTTGTGCTTGTCCAACGTCGATGAAAGCGTCGCCGCCGCCGCCTTGCTGAACGCGATTCGGCAGGCGCTCGCCGACGGCCGGAAGCCGTGGCTGACGATGCCCCGGCTGGATTCCGCCGAGGAACTGATGCGCCAGTTCGCCATCTGGAACCGGGTGCTCGACCTCCATTGGAGGATTGAACTGATGCCGGAAATCCAGCGCGGCAAGTTCTATGTCGCCGGCGGCGAGGCCGATCGCGCCCGGGTGCTCGGCGTCATCCAGCGCGGCGAGTTCGATCTGCTGCTGGCGACCCTGCCCGGGCTGCTCGCGCCGGCGCCGCGCCCCGAAACCCTCCAGGCGACCGAAATCATCCTGAAGCCCGGCCTCAAATATCCCTTTGGCAAGCTGCTGGCGGCGCTGGTCAGGCTCGACTACGACGATGAATTCGAAGTCGGCAGTCCGGGCGAATTCGCCCGGCGCGGGGGCATCGTCGATGTCTATTCTCCGGCGGAAGAGCGGCCCGGACGCATCGAATTTTTCGGCGACGAAATCGAGTCCATCCGCGCCTTCGATCCCGAGACTCAGCGCTCGCTGCCCGGGGAGCTGCCCGGCTACCGGATCATCAACCGCTGCACCGCGCAGAGCCTGGAGGCTGCCGAGGAAGATGGCGGCGAGGAAGCGGCGCCCGGCGACGTGCTCGATTTTTTCCAGCCCGGCGCCATGCTCTTCTGGCAATTTCAGCCGGGGCAGTCCCCGGAATATTTCCGACGGTTCGGCGGCGACCGCGAGGCCGCCCGCTTCCATGCCTTCACCGAAACGCTCCCGCGCCGGACCGTCGGCATGATCTACGGATCCGGCGAGGCGGCGCCGGAGGCGGCGGCGCCCTGCGGCATCTATCCGGCGCTCTCCCATCTGACCGCCCGGCTCCCCGAAGAAGTGCTCGAATCCGGCCGCGAGCTGGCCGCCGAACAGATGCTTCAGCAAATCCGGCAATGGCGCGACACCGGCTACCGGGTGATTTTCGCCGGCGGCGACCCGGAAAGCCCGGCGCGGCTGCGGCAATATTTCGAAGAACACCAGCTGCCGGTCGCGCCCGAAGAGATCGAAACCGTGCAGATTCCCGGCGGACTGCTGGACTTCGCGGGCCGCTATGTGCTGCTGAGCGAATCGGAAATTTTTTCCGGCCTGCCGGGCGCCCGGCGCGAGCTCAAGACTCCGCGCCGCGAAGATGGTGCCGGTTCCGAAGAACTCAAGCTCGAAAATACCGTGATCGCCGACCTCGACGTGGGCGACCACGCCGTGCATCTGGCCCACGGCATCGGCATCTTCCGGGGCCTCCAGACGGTGACGGCGCGAACCGGCGAGACCAAGGAAGTGATGGTGCTGGAATACGCCGACGGCGCGCTGCTCCATGTGCCGCTCTATCAGGCCGGCAGCGTCAGCCGCTACCTCGGCGGCGGCAAGGGCAGCCTGGTCAAGCTCCATCGCCTCGGCGGCGTCAAGTGGGGCAACGACAAGCAGGCCACCACCGAGGCGGTCCATCAGTACGCCGCCGAAATGCTCCGGCTGCGGGCGGTGCGCGCGGCTTCCAGGGGACTGAATCTGCCCCACGGCGAGGTCGCCGAACACGGCTTTGCCGCGATGTTCCGCTTCACCGAAACCCCGGACCAGCTGCGTTCGATCGCGGAAATCGACGCGGACCTCGGTTCGGGCAAGCCGATGGACCGGCTGCTCTGCGGCGATGTCGGCTACGGCAAAACCGAGATTGCGATGCGGGCGGCCTTCAAACTGGTCCACGCCGGCTACCAGGTGGCGCTGATGGCGCCGACGACGGTGCTGGCGCAGCAGCATTACTACAGTTTTCTGGAGCGCTTCTCCGGCTATCCCTTCACCATCGAAATGCTCTCGCGCTTCCGTTCCGTGAGCGAACAGAAGCGCATTCTCGAACAGCTCGAATCCGGCGGCGTCGACATCGTCATCGGCACCCACCGGCTGGCGCAGAGCGATCTGAAATTCAAGAATCTCGGACTGGTGATCGTCGACGAGGAGCAGCGGTTCGGGGTGAAGGTCAAGGACCGGCTGCTCCGGCTGCGCGCCGACGTGAACATGCTGACCATGTCGGCGACGCCGATTCCCCGGACGCTCTATCTGTCGATGGCCGGAGCGCGTTCCTTGAGTACCATCATGACCGCCCCGAGCCAGCGGCTGCCGGTCAAAACCATCGTCATGCGCGAGGACGACAATGCGCTGGCCGCGGCCATCAACGACGAACTGGCGCGCGGCGGACAGGTTTATTTTCTGCACAACCGGGTCAAAACCATCGTCGAACGCCGCGACCGGCTGGCCGCGCTGCTGCCCGGAGTGCGCTTCGGCATCGCCCACGGCCAGATGCCGGAAGAAGAGCTGGAGACGGTGATGCGCCGCTTCATCGAAGGCGAAATCCAGGTGCTGGTCTGCACCACGATCATCGAATCCGGCCTTGACATGCCCAATGCCAACACCATCGTCATCGAACGCGCCGACCGTTTCGGGCTGGCCGAGCTCTATCAGCTCCGCGGCCGGGTCGGGCGCTGGAAGCATCAGGCCTATGCCTATCTGGTGGTGCCGGAGCACGAAATCATCACCTCCGACGGCCGCAAGCGCATCGCCGCCATCCGCCGCTACACTCAATTGGGCGCAGGGTTGCGCCTGGCGTTGCGCGACCTCGAAATCCGCGGCGCGGGCAATCTGCTCGGAGCCGAGCAGTCCGGCCACATCAACACCGTCGGCTTCGAGCTCTACTGCCAGCTCCTGAGCCACGAAATCGCGGCGCTGAAACATGAGCAGCACGAATGGCTGCCGGAGGTCGAACTGGCGATTGAATTCGTGCGTTACGCATTCGAGGCGCCGGCGGAATTCCTGGCTGCGGCGCTGCCGCCGGATTACATCGAAGCCGACCGGCTCCGGATCGAAGCCTACCGCCGGCTCGGCCGGCTCGGCAGCGAGGCGGCGCTGGAAGATTTCCGCAACGAACTGCGCGACCGTTACGGCAAGCTGCCGGAGGCGGCGGAAAATCTGCTGTGGGTGACGCTGATCCGGATTTTCACCGCGCGGGCCGGCTTCCGCAGCCTGACCGTGACCGAAAACCGGGTTTACATGCGCAACAAGGCCAGCGACAGCTATCGGGTGAACGGCAAAATTCCGACCCTTTCGGAAAAAAAGCCGCCCGCAACCCGGTTGCGCGAACTTCTGGGCATCGTCCGGCTGGCCGCGCTCGACCGCGAGGTCAACGGCCGCGACGCCTGAACAACGGCGTCTACTCCGCCGTCTGAAGCTCACTCAGCGACAGCGGCCGGAAGGAACGGATGGTCGCGGCTTTCAAATCCGGATCGATGCTCCAGTATTTCCAGCGGTTGCAGGCGAAATCGTGGGGAATGAAATTTTCCATCCAGACATGCTTCAGCTGATAGCTGACCGGCTGGCTTTCGAAAATCCACGGCATCTGCCCGACCAGATAGCGCGCCATCGCCTGATAACGCGCGGTGCGCTCCGGTGAATCGGCCATCGGCAAGATCGCCTCGAACTGCCGGTCGAATTCCGCATCGTGGTAGAACACCCGGTTGCAGCCGCCGGCGTTTTTGCCGTAAAAAAGCTGAAGGAAGTTTTCTGCGTCCGGATAATCGCCCACCCAGGAAAGCCGGAAAAGCTGCATTTCGCCCTGTCGGAGCTTCTGGTAAAAGCGCGGGCCGTTGTTCAGATTGACCTTGATCTCAAGGCCGAGCCTGCTCCAGTCCGCCGCCGCCATTTCCCCCAGTTGACGGTGGAGCGAAGTATTCCCCGCCTGATCGAAATTGAGCACCAGCGGCTTGCCCGTCGCCGGATCGATGCCGTCGGGGTATCCGGCTTCGCGCAACAGCAATCTGGCCCGCTCGAGGTCGTAGCAATTGGTCGCCTTTTCCAGCTCCGGCGCATAGCCGGGCACGCCCGGCGGAATCGGTCCGGCCGCCGGCACCGCAAGATCGTTGAACAGCGCGATGCGCCGGGGAATGTTGTAAGCGCAAGTCAGCGCCTGGCGCAATTTGAGATTGCCGGCGAGTTTGGGATCGGTGAAACTGAACCCGACATACTGGATTTCAAATTCCACATGGGTCACGAGTTCGATCCGGCGGCGGCGCAATGCGGGCGCCAGCTCGCGGCCGCCCGCGATCAGGTCGGCGTTGTCCTTGTTGAGCACGCTCACTTCCAGTTCGCCCTGAAGGAACAGGAGCCACGCCGAAAGACTCTGACGGATGTTGGAACAGACGATCCGGTCGGCCAGCGGCAGTTTGCGGGCGCGGTCGGCGGGATTCTGCGCCTCCGGAAAGGTTTCGGTGCGGAATTCCGCATTGCGGGTCAGCACCGCTTCGTAATCGCGCCGGTAAGCACTCAGATAGAACGGGCCCGACCCGACCGGGTGTTCGGCGAAGCGGTCGTTGCCGTAATGGCGGACCGCCCGTTGCGGCACGATGCCGGTATAAGGAATGGCCAGATTGTAGAGAAATCGCGGATCGGGCCGGGTCAGGTGAATGGCAAAATGGCGTTCGTCGATGACTTCAAAACCCGCCGCGCCCCGGTCGTATTCCGCAAAATAATCCGATTCGGCCGGCGCTGCGGCCGTCGCCGCGTAAAATTCATCGATACCCTTGACCCGTCCCCGCCAGAGCCAGAAAACCGGACTGTGCATGCGCGCGTCGGCAATGCGCAGAAAGGAAAAAACGACATCGGAACTCCGGACTTTGCGCGCCTCTGCGCTGCCGCCCTTCGGGCCGAAGGCCGGGTCTGAAACGAAGAAAAGATCGTCGCGCAGTTCGAAATAATAACTGGCGCCGCCCTCGCGCATTTCCGGCATCCGCGCCAGCATGGACGGCTCCAGCACATAGGGCCGTCTGGTATAGTTGTACTGGAGCAGCGTATCGAAGAGCGCTCCGGCCATATTGCGGCTGGCCAGATCCCCGGCCAGCGCCGGATCCAGAGTCTTGACCTGGGTGGCGGTGGCGATATGGATCTCCCGCCCGGCTTTTTCGCCGGCCGCCCGGCCGCAGCCGGAAACCGCCAGCGCCAGCGCCAGCAGCATGCCGCCGATTTTCAGCCATTCCGGCAAGCGCATCGCCACTCCTGTCCGCTTTTCACGCGGCCATTTTTTCTTCCGCCCGGAAGAACGGATTACTTTTTGCTTTTCCTGAGTTGCGGCGGACGTTCGCGGCGCACCGCCTTGTCGTCGATCACGCAGCCGGTCACGCCGGGCGCGGGCAGCGCATACATCACATCCAGCATCAGCTCTTCCATGATCGCCCGCAAGCCGCGCGCGCCGGTGCCCTTCTGTTCGGCCAGGGTCGCCAGCTCGTCGATCGCCTCGGGCGTGAATTCAAGCTTGACCTGATTCATGCGCAACAGCTTCTGATACTGGCGAATCAGCGAATTCCTGGGTTCGGTCAGAATCCGCTTGAGGTCTTCGTGGGTGAGCTTGCTCAGATCCACCATCACCGGCATCCGGCCGATCAGTTCCGGAATCAACCCGAACCGGATCAGATCCTCGGGCTCCGGCGCAAGCGGGTTGCTGCCGGATTGCACGGCGGCCTGCTTCTTGATTTCTTCCTGATCGGTCAGGCGCTTGAATCCCAGCACCTGCTTGCCGACGCGGCGCTGGATGATTTTGTCCAGTCCGATGAAAGCACCGCCGGCAATGAAAAGAATATTCGAGGTATCGACCTGAAGATATTCCTGCTGCGGATGCTTGCGCCCGCCCTTGGGCGGCACGTTGGCGATGGTGCCTTCAAGAATCTTGAGCAGCGCCTGCTGCACGCCTTCGCCGGAAACGTCGCGGGTGATGGAGACGTTTTCGGTCTTGCGCGCGATCTTGTCGATTTCGTCGATATAGATGATCCCGATCTGGGCGCGGGCAATGTCATAGTCGGCATTCTGAATCAGCCGCAGGATGATATTTTCCACATCCTCCCCGACGTAGCCGGCCTCGGTCAGCGTGGTCGCGTCGCAGATGCAGAACGGCACCTGAAGCATGCGCGCCAGCGTCCGCGCCAGCAGCGTTTTGCCGCTGCCGGTAGGGCCGAGCAGCATCACATTGCTTTTTTCAAGCTCGATGTCGGCGAATTCCGGATCGCTTTCGACTTCCTGTCTGGACTGGAGCCGCCGGTAGTGGTTGTGCACGGCGACGGCCAGCACCTTCTTGGCCTGCTCCTGCCCGATCACATACTTATCGAGTTCCGCCTTGATCGCCACCGGATCCGGCACCGTCAGATTTTTGATCAGCTCGGCTGCGGTGTCGACCGCCTTGCCGGGTTCGCCCGCGGCGCGCGGCGCGCCCTTGCCGTAAAGCATCTCATGGCAGGCGTCGACGCACCGCTGGCAGATCAGCGTGTCGCGCATGCCGGCAATCACCTTGCCCGCGCCGCCGTCCTCGACCGGACGGCCGCAAAAAGAACAGATGGCCTTGCCGCCGTTCCGGGGTTCCTTGTTATTCGCCATTCCGCATCCTCAATTTACTTTTTGTTCACCACGCTGTCGACCAGTCCGTACTGGACCGCTTCGTCGGCGGACATGAAGAAATCGCGTTCGGTGTCGCGTTCGATCTTGCGCAGAGTCTGTTTGGTGTGGGTCGCCAGAATCTGGTTGAGCATGGCGCGCAACCGCAGGATTTCCCGCGCCTGAATTTCCATATCCGAAGCCGTGCCCTGCGCGCCGCCCCACGGCTGATGGATCATGATCCGCGCGTTCGGCAGCGCGAAACGCTTGCCCGCCGCGCCCGCCGCCAGCAACACCGCGCCCATCGAGGCGCACTGTCCGATGCAGTAGGTTTTGACGTCGCAGCTCAACGCCTGGATCGTATCGTAGATGGCCAGTCCGGCCGTGACCGAACCGCCGGGACTGTTGATATACAGATCGATGTCCTTCTTGGGATCCTCGGCCTGCAAAAACAGCAGCTGCGCCACCACCAGATTGGCCACATCATCGTCAATCGGCGTTCCCAGCAGAATGATCCGGTCCTTGAGCAGCCGCGAATAGATGTCATACCCGCGTTCGCCGTGACCGGTCTGCTCCACCACCATCGGCACCAGCT
The DNA here is from genome assembly GCA_036677805.1 of Victivallaceae bacterium. Classification (GTDB taxonomy): domain Bacteria; phylum Verrucomicrobiota; class Lentisphaeria; order Victivallales; family Victivallaceae; genus SIG78. The sequence goes on from JAVBVS010000005.1 coordinate 81,132, forward strand.
GCGCTTTGGCTGTCCTGTTCATGAAATCATCGTCCTTTCCTTGTGCCGCCCGTCGGACGGCGGTTGAACGTTGCGGAGATCTCGGGTTCCGCGCCCCCGGTGCGGAATGATCTTTGCCTCCGCATAAAACGCGGCGATCCCGGATCATTGCTTCCGGGAACCGCCGCCAATGGTTCTCTACTTATGAAAAGAGCGTCAACACGCCTATTTGGTTTCCACCCGGGCCGCGTCGGCCACGAAATTCCAGACTTTATTGTTCTGGATTTCGTTGTGCAATTCTTCGATCGCACCGTTCTTTTCCATCATCGCGCGCAGTTCCGCCGGTTTCTTGCGGTAATAGCGGCTCATCGCTTCGATTTCAGCATCGACTTCCTGCGCCGAAACCGAAATGTTTTCGATCTTGGCGATCTTCCGGAAAATCAGGTTGCGGCGGAGCTTCTTGCCCGCTTCGATCCGGGCTTCGGCGCGATGGGCGTCGAGACTCTTCTTGAACTCCTCGGCATCGGCTTCGCTCTTGACCGTGCTCTGCGCCAGACGCTGCAGCGCCTCTTCGGTTTCCGCTTCCAGCAGCGTCGCCGGCAGTTCGAACTTCCCGGCCTCAACGTCGATCTTGGCATAAACCGCTTCGCGCACCGCTTCGCGGCGCTTAGCCTCGGCTTCGGCCTTCATGCCGCCGGCAAGCATTTCGCGCAGCTTTTCGACACTGTCCAGCCGGAGCTTTTCCGCCAGCTCGGCATCGGTCAGCTCTTTACGGCGCTGCACGCCGACGACCTTGAGCGCATATTTCACGGTTTTGCCGGCCAGCGCGGCTTCCCGGTAATCGGCCGGATAAACGGCGGTCAGCTTGTACTCCCTGCCCGCTTCGGCGCCGGTCAGCGCCTTGACGCAGCCGGGGATGTATTCGGGCTCGGCCAGCCAGAGGTAGTTGCCTTCGGCCTTGACCTGGCGCTCGAGATTCTTGTCGGCGCCCTCGGGCAGTTCAAAATCAGAGGTATAATCGACCTTGAGCATGTCTTCGGCCGCGGCCGGACCGCTCACTTCGGCGAATTCGGAGTACATTTTGCGATACTGCGCGACGCGCTCGTCGAGTTCTTTTTCATCAATGTGGGCCGCGGGCACGGTTACGGCCAGATTCTTGTACTCGAAATCCTTGATTTCCGGGGCCAGGTCGGCGCGCAGGGTGAACTTGTATTCGCCGCCGAGTTCGAGCTTGGCTTCCTCGGGCATGCGGCAATAGACGATTTCATACTTTTCGCCGTCGGTCAGGCGCTCGAAAGCGGCGCCCATGATCCGGCGCTTGAGCTCTTCCTTGAGGTCGCCTTCAAAGCGTTTCACGATCATCGCTTCCGGGGCCTTGCCGCGGCGGAAGCCGGGCACTGCGACATAGGAGGCAAAGGCCTTCGCCGCCTGCGCGGTTTCCTTCTTGAGCAACTCGGCGCTCACGGTAAAATCAAAATTCTTGCAGTTTGCGCTTTCATCGCGCACCGCAAGCACGAGGCTCTGGGACAAGGTTTGTTTGGCCATGCTGTGCAACTCTCTTTCCAACTATGAATTCAAGAATTTTTACGTTCAGATTATGCCGATATATTGAATTGATTAATATAACATGATTTGTCGGTTTTTCAATTTTTTTCTCCGGAGTTCGCGGAATTTTCATTTTCGCCGCCTTCCGGCCCGGCGAAACCGGTCCGGGCGGTCTTGGGAAAACAGTCGGACAGCCTCCGCCGCCATCTCCGGCGGTGTCCTGCCGGAACCTTGCCGGTGTTTCGCCGTGTCCTGCACTTTTGCGATTTTTTGGCGGTGAAAACCACGCCGCAGCCCTTGAAATGTCCCATCGGATTGAGTATCTTTGTGAATGACGACCGTCCATTGCCGAAGGAAAAAACAAGATCATGTTCGCAACCCGCTACCAGGAAGTGCTGAATCAGCTGCGCGGCCGGATCGAATCCGGCGCATACGGCGAAAAGATGCCGTCGATCCGCGCCTTGTGCGCCGAATTCGGCGTCTGCAAGTCGACCATGAGCAAGGCATTCGCCCGGCTGGCCGACGCCGGGGTGATTCAGCCGACGCGGCGCGGCACCTTTCTCTGCGGCGCCCCGGCCGCCGGGGCGCCCGGCGGCGTGGTGGCGGTGATTTCCGGCATCCTCCGGCAGGAGGACGACGGATTGTTCATCCGTCATTTGCAGGACGAATTGCGCAAGCTCCGGTTCGCCAGCGCGCTGATCGAGGTGAGCGACGAAAACTGGCGCAATCCCGATTTCTGGCGGCGGCTTGATTTCGACGGTTATATTTTCGTCTACAGCAGCTATTACAAGCTCCTGCTCGAACATATCACCTTCTGCGCCAAGCCCCGGGTGGTCGGCAACTGGCTGCCGGACGAAATCGAAGAATATTTCGTCGATTTCAGCGACGAGGCCGGACTGGAGGAAGTCGTACTTCAAATTCTGGCGCTGGGCTACCGCAACATCGCACTGGCCACCAGCGACGTGCTGGGCAACAGCGCCGACCCCTACCACGCCAGCTGGCGCAAGATGATGCGCCGCCACAACCTCTTCAACTACAACAGCGCAATCGAAGATTTCTTTTATTCGGAAAGAACCGTGCGCCACTGGGCCGGATTGAAAACGCCGCCGGAATTCGTGCTTTGCGCTCAGATCATGCCGGAAACCGTGGAGCGCGACATGCGGCGCTACGGCCGTGAGGTGGTCACCTACAATCTCGGCGAGAACCGCGAGGATTATCTCCGGCTGGCCGAAGCGCTGGCGCACACCTTCGCCGCGGTCTATACCGGCAAGGGCCGGATCAGCCGGCGCAACCTGATCGGGCGTTACGGCAAGGTGAATCTCCCGCCCAAACCAGAATGTCCCCCGCCGGCGGCGAATGCCTCCCGGACGGACGCCATCCGGAAGCGATGCACAACCCTCTTAAAAGAAGGATAACCGAATCATGCCGCAGAAACAAAAATTCACCCTGATAGAACTTCTGGTGGTAATCGCGATCATCGCGATTCTGGCCGCAATGCTGCTGCCGGCGCTGTCCGCCGCCCGCGAACGCGCCCGGGGAACGAATTGCATCAACAAACTGAAACAGATCGGGACCGCCGATCTCATGTATGCCAACGACCATGAGGGCGTCATCGCGCTCTATACCGGCACTCAGGACCGCAATCTGAGCGGCTGGGGCCGCCAGAACGATCTTTTCGATCCGGCCTGCAAGCTGATTGTCGGCAACTATTTCGCGACGCCCTCGACCGGCAACTCCTCGTCGACCATGGAACAGACCGAAACCTTCTTCCGGTGCCCGAGCGACACCGTGAATTACGGCGGCACCCTGCGTTATATTTCCTACTGGGCATGGTTCACCAGCGACAGCGCGACCTTCCGGCCCGATCCCGCCGGCAGCGTCAAATCCGATCTGCGGTCGGCGCGGCGTCTGACCGGGCGGCACGAACCCGGCGCGACCATCTGGCACGACCTCTCCGCCGGCAGCAACAGCGGCGGCAGCGCCAACCATCCCGATGGCTGCAATGCGCTCTATCTGGGCGGACACGTCAAATTCACCAACAACTCCTCCACTTTTGACAGCGGCGCGGCCAACACCCTCGCCACCGTGACCAGCAAGGGCGCCGCCATCCGGATTATGGATGATTTCTAAGCGGAGGTCCCTGGCAAATCCGGCCGTTTCGTGTAAATTATCGTTATCCAATGTCAACCCTTCAAATTCAATCGGAAACGTGAAATGAAAAGATTCCAATGGGGAGCGATGCTGCTGCTGGGCATCGTCTTCTGTACTGCGATCGCGGCGGCGGAAGCCAGAGCCAAATATGTGTTCCTGTTCATCGGCGACGGCATGGGCCCCGGCATCCGTGCTTACTACAATCAGGAAGTTCCGGACAACAATCTGGCGCGGTTCGCGATTTCCGTCCCGACGTCGACCCTGAATTACGAAGGCAAGATCACCGACTCCGCGGCCGCCGGCACCGCCATCGCCTGCGGCGTCAAAACCGGCAACGGCGAAGTCGGGCTGAATCCCGACAACCGGCCGCTGACCAGCGTCGCCAAACTCTTCCGCGACCGCAATTACGCCGTCGGCATCGTGACTTCGGTCGGACTGAACGACGCGACGCCCGGCGGCTTTTACGGCAACCGCCCCACCCGCAAGGATTACGCCGGGCTGCTCTCCGATTTGCAGGCCAGCGATTTCGATTTCTTTGCCGGCGGTGCGCTTTTGCTGCCGGAGGGATTGAGCGACAAAGAGTTCGACAAACTGATGAAACCGGCCGGCTACACCGTCGTCCGGGAACTCAAATTCGATGCGCAGGCGCCGCAGAAGAAGGTGATCTATCTCGCTTCCATGGCGCCGGATTGGCCGGATGCGCCGCAGCCGCGGCACCTGCTCGGCGAGGTCACGAAGTTTGCCGCCGAAACCCTGAGCCAGAACCCCGAAGGCTTTTTTCTGATGGTCGAAGGCGGCGCGATCGACCATGACGCCCACGCCAACGATCTGGCCGGAGTCATGCGGGAAATGAAGGAATTCGACCTGGCGGTCGGCGTCGGGCTGGAATTCATGAAACAGCACCCCGAGGACACGCTGGTCGTGGTGACCAGCGATCACGATACCGGCGGACTGGACCTGACAACGCCCGGCCGCCCCGCTTTCTGGGCGCGCCAAGGCCAATCCCAGATTCTGCTGGCCCGCGAATTGAGCGCCAAATTGAAGCAGGGCGGCCCCGATGCGGAAATTCCGGAGTGGCTGGCGCAAAAATTCGGACTGGATGTTCTGACCGCGGAAGAGCGGCAAAGCCTGAGTGACGCACTGACCGCCCTGCGCCAGGCCGGCAACACCAAACCGCCCGAGTACCGGAGCATGTACGGCAGTTATCACCCTCTGATCGTCGCCGCCATGCGCATCCGCGACGCCCGTCACGGCATCCACTGGAATACCTTCAGCCATTCGGAGCGACCGGTCATCACCAATGCCGCCGGCGTCGGCCAGGCCAATTTCGCCGCGATCCGGGAAAACACGGAAATCGCGCCTGCCATCACCCGCAGCGCTTTCGGCGAAGACCTGATGGCGCAATCCGCAACGGACCGGCCCTTGCCGCCGGCGCCGGGAGTCGAAGATTATTATAACTTCATCGCCGCCGCACCCGATGCGTTGACCTTCCGTTACGGCCGCGCCGATGCAAGCGCGCCGCTGGTGCTGAAGCTGACCGATGCCGAGGGCAAGCCGACCGCATCCGAAACCCGTGCCGACCGCGCCGGACGGGTGGTCTTCGCCAACCTCAAGCCGGGAACGGAATATCAACTTGAAATCCTGACCGGGGACCGGCCGACGGCAAAGGTCAAGGCCCGGACGCCGGACGCACCCGCCGGAAAAAAACTCTGCCGCTTCGGCGTCATCGCCGATCCGCATATCTCGCTCAAACCGGATGTCCGTTATGGGCGGCTCCACTCGCAGAGTGCAACCGCTCTGGCGCTGGCGGCGCAAGAGCTTGCCCGGAGTGGCGCAGAATTCATCCTCCTACCCGGCGACGTGACCGACGCCAGCCGGTCCGAGGAGCTGAAAGCGGCGGCCAAGGCGCTGCAAACGGTCAAACTGCCCGATTACGCCGTGCCCGGCAATCACGACCGGCTTCAGGACCCCAAACTGGCGGCGCTCTGGCAGCAGTACTTCGGCGCGCCCGCCCGGCTGGAAAAACACGCGGGCGTTCAATTGCTGGCGCTCGACACCGGCGACGGCAAGTTGAACCAGCCGGCCAATCGCGCCGCGATCGAAGCGCTCGACCCGGCGCTGCCGGTGATCGTATTCACCCACTATCAGCTGGCGCCGGACGACCAGATCAAGGATGACGACAAAGCCATTTCGGACGCCGCCGAAAGCGCCGCCCTGCTGGACAAGCTCAAGGCCATGAACGGCTTCGTATTCGTCGGCCACAAGAACGTCGCCACCACCGCCAGGCTCGGCCGCATGACCCAGCTGAATGCGCCGCAGCTTACCCAATTCCCCGCCGGATACCTGATGGCCGATCTTTATGACGACGGGCTGCTGCTCCGTTTCGTCCCGGCGCTGGATGAATTTTTCGACGAATACGGCCGGCTTCGGAGCGGACGCTACAAACAGACTGCCAAACTCCGCGACCAGCGGAGCCTGGAACTCTGGAACGCCTTCTATCCGGCCGATTTCTCCGCCGCCAGACCATAAGTTACAGGAGACCGTGTCCATGCCGTTTCACCTCCATCCGTTCCCGGCCGTGCTGCTGTTGACCGCCGCGGTTCTGCCTTCGCTGCTCATGGGAGCCCCCGCGCCGCTCCGGCCGAAACCGGAACCGCTACCGGCCATCCGGTTCAAGGGCAAGCCGTTTTTCCCGCTGGGCACCTACGACACCAGCCGTGTCGGCGAAGCCGGCAAACTCGGGTCGATGGACCCTGATTTTCTGGCCGCGGGCGGCAATTTCGCCGACTTCGGCCTGATTGCGCTGCCGGGGTACAAATTTTATGAAAAATCCGGTCAGGAAGCAGTGCTGGCGGCGCTGGAGAAGATCAAAAACGATCCCGGTTTCGCCGATGTGGCACTGCTGGTCTGCATTGACGTAAGCATCCTCATGGACAATGCCGACCCCGCCGCCTTCGGCCTCCAGAGCTTCTGGGAACCCGCGACCGGAGCCGGTCTCGCCCGGCGCAAGGTGTTGCTGGCCGACGCGGTCAAAAAGCTCTCGCGCTACCCGAATGTGATCGGTTATACCATGGACGAGCCGGAAAATTTCGTCTGGCAGTATTACGACAAGCACTTCAAACAGGAATGGAAGCAATCGAAGGACGCCGGGCTGGCGCGCCAAATGATCGAATGGATCGGCTGGCACGTCCCGATCGTGCGCGAAAATCATCCCGGCGCGCTGCTGATGCCGATCATCGCCTGGTGGAATACCTATGAGCAGGCCGCGCCGCTCTACGACGTCCTGATCGCCGACACCTACCCGGCCAAAAAGCCGGGAATGAAGGAGTTTGAAGCGCCCCTCTACGAAGTCAACTACGATGCCGCCTGTCAGGTGCGCGCGGCGCGCGCCGCCGGCGGCGGACGGAGCGCGATTTTCATGCCGCCGATCTTCGACCGGCTGCCGGGCACGATCCCGCTGACGCTCGACGAACAGCGCTATGTGATGTTCGCCCCGATCACCCGCGGCGTGATGGGCCTTCATGGCTGGCGGCTCCAGCGCGCCTCGGCGGAGCACCGCCGGCAGGTGATTTATCCGGTGATGAAGGAAATTTCCACGCTCCGTGAATTTTTCCTTGGCGAATGGCACGATGAAAAGGTCGCCAGCGACCGCGACCGCCCCAGCGTCGACTACCTCCGGCAGTTCCAGGAGCGCATCCGGCTCCTGGACGGGCTCGAGGACGCCGGGACGGTCAAGGTCAAGGATGCGGTGCCGGACGTAAGCTACTGCCTGCGCCGCCATCCCGACGGCCGCTATCTGCTGCTGGCGGTCAACAACCTGCGGACGCCGGTCACCGCCAATTTCACCTTCGCACTGTCCGGCGCGCCGGGAGAAATGGTCGACAGCATTCATGGCGACAGGATCCGGCCGGAAGGGAATCAAGCTGCGATCGCCTTCCCGCCGTTCGGCGTCCGGGCCTGCATTTTCCGGGCCGACTGAGTCCGGCCCCAATCAGGGCAAAAAAAATCCGGTCTGTTCGGACCGGATTTTTTGGGGGGAATGCCCGGCGGCTTACGACTGCTGATGCCGGGTCAGCTGCTTGCCGATCATCTCCTCGACCTCTTCGGCGCCTTCATCGTAAAGGCGCTGCTCGGAGGGTTCGAGTTCGTGCAGCAGACGCAGGAATTCCCCGGCATGGACCACCTCTTCGTCGGCGATGTCCTTGAGCACGTCAATGGCGAGCTCGTTGTCGGTCGATTCGGCCAGCTGGGTATAGAGTTGAATAGCCTCGTACTCCGCGGCGACCATGAACCGGATCGCCCGGATGAGCTCGGCCTTGGTCAGCAGCTGTTTCTGTTTGAGTCCGGCAAAAGGATTGCCAAAATCCGGCATAATTACACCTCCATTATTTGATTTTCGGGGGAATCGGTGGAATATTAGAGGGGTGGTTGAGCAGGAAATGTTCGTAATCCGGGAATTTTTATTGCCGCGGGAGAAAACGATGGCGGAAAAAGAAAAAAGTTTCGAAGAAGCGCTCGCCGAGCTCGAACAGCTGGTGCGCGAAATGGAGTCGGGCAAATTGCCGCTTGAAAGCATGATCGGCAAATTCGAATCCGGCAGCCGTCTCGTCGCCCTCTGCCGCGCCAAGCTCGACGCCATGAGCCACAAAATCGAACTGCTGGTCAAAGATGACGGCCAAAGCGGCGAATGGCGCGACTTCGACCCCGCCTCGGAGCGCAGCGCCGCCGCGCTCAAGACACCGGAACAGGCGCCGGCAGCCGAAGCGGGCGAACTCCCGTTCTGATCTGCTCCGGACTGCGGGGCTTACTGAACCGGCGGAGCTGGCGATTCGGAAACCGCCCGCTTGCCCGGCACGGGTTTGATCGTCGGCGGACCGGCGTAATAAACGCCGAGGCTGTTGGCGACGGCGCGCGAGGCCCGCGGCAAGCCGGTTCCCGGCGGCAGATTCACCAGTTCGGGGGCGCCCTTGGCCGGATTGAAGATCACCAGCGAGGTCGATCCGCCGCCATCCATATTGATCGCATCCGCGGCGCCGAAGTGCTTCAGATATTGCGCGCCTTCGTTCAACGCCATGCCTTCGCTGTAATCCTTCTGACGGCCGTCCACGGTGACCAGATAGAGCGAATGCCGGTCCCTGGACAAGCCGTAAAAGGTGCGCGGCTCCAGCCGGGGGTTGTCGTCGACCGTCGCTTTGCCGTCGCGCAGAATGAACTGAAAACCCGACACCGCCAGCTGGATGTCCTTAAGCTCTTCGCCGGCATTGACGATGCGCATTTCCATCTTGCCGTCGTTCTTCCAAATCAGCGACGGACGTCCGTCGGGCGGACTGACCATCTCGTGATCGGCGACCGCCAGCCCGATCCCGGTGGCGTAGGGCTGGGTGAACGGCTTTTCCCAGGGCTTCCACGGCGCGGCATTGACCGCCAGCACCACATTCAACCCTTTCCGGCGCATCTCCTTCACAAAATCCAGCGTGGTCTGGCGGCAAGTCGAAATGGTCAGACCCGGATAATCGGGCATGGGCTCGCCCCAGTTTCCCGGCCGGCCGGCGGTCACGAAACGCAGATGCGGATTGCGCAGATCGATCTTGACCGCATGGATTTTCATCGGCCGCGGATCGCTCACCGTCAATTCCGCATGGCGGATGTCCCGCGAGACCGCTTTCGTCCGAGACCAGTCGAACACCCCTTCCGGCGGAGCCGCCGAAAGCGAAACCAGCGCAGCCGCGATCACGGCCGCAAACCATCGTTTGAACATGAATCACTCCTCTTTTAACAGATCCAGCGCCATAATGGTAGTATTTTGATCAGTCCAAATCGTTGCCCGATTGCGGCGGCGGCCAATCGGCCCGGTCCAGCATCAGCATCGGCACGCCTTCCGCCCCCCGGTAAAGCGCGCCGCGAAACGTGCCCATTCCCGGCGCGGGCATCATCCCCTTCGGCGCCGCCACCACGACCGACGGCACCCTCATGTCGGTGGGCAGCCGCAACACCCAGTAATCGTACATCACCCGCTTTTCCGAAGGCCACGCCACCGCGGGCTCGGGCAGCGAGGCCGCCGGTTCGGCGACGCCGCGCAGAATCACATTTTTCCCGGTGAATTCGCGGTTGAGCTGAGAAAATTCCAACGCGGTCGGCCGGTCCGGCATCAACGGGCTCAACAGCCACAGCCCGAACCAGGCCATGCCCAACGCCGCCAGCGACGCCATCAGGCCGACTTTGAGCCAGCGAAAAAAGCTCATGCCCCCGGCCGCTCTTTTTTCCAGCATTCCCAGCGCCACAATGTTGGCGGTCGAGCCGATCATGGTGATATTGCCCCCGAAACAGGCGCCGAAAAGCAGCGCCCACCACAACGGCATGCCGTTGATGGTCCGGCCGAGCTCATCGATCACCGGCGCGAAGGCGGCCACGAAAATCACATTGTCGACAAAGGCCGACCCCAGCGCCGCCACGCCCATGATCGTCGGAATCAGCACCGTCGGGGTCGAGCCGCAAAGACCGATGAATCCCGCCGCCATTTTGTGGGCGACGCCGGTGTGCTCGAGGGTGCCCGCAATCGCAAACAGCAGCATGAAAAAGACCAGCGTCCACCAGTCGACTTCACGCTCCACATAGTGGCGCGCCCGTTGCGAGCGGATGATCATCACCACCCCGGCGCAGATCAGCGGCGCCACGATCAGCATGCTGTTGGGCCGCAAATTGAGCCATGTCTCCAGCTGGTGATGCGCCGCGATCGCCCCCACCGCCGCCAGCAGCAGGACCAGCCCCGGCAGAAACGGCACCTCGACCCGGGGCGCCAGCGAAAGGTTGCGCGCCAGACGCTCTTTGAGATTGACGTCGAACTGGCGCAGTTCGCGGCGGAAATAAAGCAGCGTCACCGCAATGGTCAGCGCCAATGCCGCCAGCATGATCGGGAAACTCCAGGTCATGAAATCGCTGAAACTCAGTCCGGCCCGTGTACCGATGAAAATGCCCACCGGGTTGCCCATCATCGTACCCGCGCTGCCGACGTTGGTCGCCAGCACCGCAATCATGATATAAGGCGTCGGGTTGAGCTTGAGCCGGTCGCAAACCTGAAAGATCAACGCCGAAACGAAGATGATCGAGGTCACTTCGTCGACCGCACAGGCCAGCAGCGCGCTCGCCGCCGCGGTGGCCGCGATGAATTTGCGCCCCGAGATATTGGGCATGGCCACAATCAGCTGGACGATCCAGGTGAAGAAGCCGAGGTCGCGCAGCGCTCCGACCACAATCATCATCCCGACCAGAAAAAGGATCACATCAAGGGCTGAAGACTGCACGAATTCCGGGATCGACAGCGAGTTGGTCATCACCAGCACCGCCAGCCCCAGAAAGGCGATCGCCAGCCGGAAGCCCCAGAACATCAGCGTCCCCAGAATGATCGCCACGAAGACGGCACAAGCGGTCGACTGCTGCAGATTGAGGCCGAACACCGTCTCGCCGGTCACCCCGAGCGCCGCCGCCGCCGTCACCATCACCGCGAACCGCGTGATCATCTGCCGGAGCGGCAATGGTTTGAAATCATCCGCTTCATCCATGGAATCACCGCCTATTCCCAGAAAAGTTTGGCACAGAAGTCGCGCATGGCGACCGCGCCGCGCAAATTGCCGTTGCGGTCGACGACCAGCAATTCGGCGGCGTGGTGGGTCAGAAACAATTTGGCCAGCTGCACCGCGGGCACATCCTCGGAAACCTTGATGAAGTCCTCGCGCATCACATCGGCGACCTTGGTCTCTCCGGCATTGGCCAGCATGTCGGCAAACGGTTCGAAATTATAAATCGGGGTCAGATCATCCAGCCAGAGCATGTGTTCGGGCAGACTGTAGCGCAGGATATCCTCCAGCGCGATAATGCCGCGCAAATCGCCCTCGTCGTCGAGCACCGCCATCTGCTCGGCCCGGGTTTCGGCGAACCGGCGGATGGCCAGAGCCAGCGTATCCTGCTCAAGCAATACATGAACCTTGCTGCCGGTCAGGTCGCCGACTTTGAGGTAGTCCGGCAGCCGCAGCGGAATATCCTGGAAAAAAGCCATGATTTCGGAAATCCGGTGCAGGCCGGCCAGCCGGGCGATCCGTTCGGTGTCACCGAACTCCCGCGCCAGCGCCGATACCACCTGAAGATGAAGTCCCGGATTCTCCGCCGGCGACAGCACCAGCACCACGACGTGAACCGTTTCCGCTGAATTCGCCCCGCCGAATTCCACCCCGTCTTCACTGGTGGCGAGCGCCACCAGCGGTTCATTCAGTCCCGCGACCCGCGCATGCGGCATCGCCAATCCCGGCGCAATCACCGTCGGAAACAACGCTTCCCGGTCGAAAACCTCGCGCTCCGCCACCGTCGCATCCAGCCCGGGATTCTGCATTGCCAGCAGGCGGATCAACTCGTGGATGATCGCTTTGCCCGAAGCGGCTTCGCTGTGACAGATGACATTGTCCCCGGAAACGAAATCAAGAAATTTGCCGGACATACAGCATCCTTTCCCCGAAAAGTTGCCTCCCTTCGTCCACGGGACTCGGGACTTCCGGGCCCCGCCCGGAAGCTTCGGGTACTTTCCGGGGGCCCCGCTCGGCGGCATTCCGTCCGGCGAAACGCCGTACTCATGCCTTCGAGTA
>JAVBVS010000006.1:0-31129 GCA_036677805.1 Victivallaceae bacterium
GCACCTGGTCGCCCGCGCCGATGCCGCAGCCCACCAGACACATGTGCAAGGCCGCGGTCCCCGAGTTGGTGAAGAGCGCGAAGTTGTTGCCGTTCCAGGCGCAGAACTCCTTTTCAAAAGCAAGGTTGTGTTTGCCCCGGGTGTGGCAGTCGGCATGCAGCGCATCAAGCACCAGCTCCTCGTCGACTTTGTCGACGGGAGGCCAATTTTTCACGGTTCCGGGAGCGATGGCGGGCGTGCCGCCGTAGATGGCGAGAACTTCGGACATGATAACTTCAAAACTCCATGTTGGATGTGGCAATCTTGGTTCCGCACTTATAGTATATCAAAAAAAATTCCTCCGGACAAGCCGTTGGAATATGAAAAATTCCCGAATAATATGAATTTTTCCGGAAAACGGTTTGCCGGATGGCGGTCATTGTGATACATTGAATCGCAATCAGCGGGAGGTTTTTTATGAGCGATGGACTGGGCGGTTTACTGGAAACATTGCCTGAGATCGACGTATTTCAGATTCGGGAATTCGAAAATCAATGGTCGGACCGGTTCCATGTCCCGAACCGGCACGAATTGCTTTACGTTCTCGACGGCAAAGTGACCATGATGCTGGAAGGCGGATTGCGCTTTCCGGCGCTGGCCGGGGATTTCCTGCTGATTCCGGCTCATGTTTCCCATCGCGACGCGTTTGAGCCGCTGAAGGGATTGCGGGTGCTGATGATCCAGTTTTCCTGGGATCATGCGGAGGAATTTTTTCTCCGGGTCACCAATCGGCGGCTGTGCGAGCTCTCCTTCGCCGCCCGGACCGAGGCGCGCCGCCAGCTCGAATACATGCGGGCGAACCGGGGCGATTCGCCGCTGGCGCATTATCAGGCCAATATTCAGCTGCTGGCGGTGCTGCTGCTTTTTTACCGCGATCTCGCCGACGGCGCTCCGGCGCCGGGCGCGCCCCGACGGCTGTCGCAATCCGAACTGGCCGCCCAAGCCAAGGGCTACATTGAGCGCAACTACGCCTTTGCTCCGTCACTGGCGGCGACGGCCAGACATCTTGGTATCAGCGGCAAGTATTTGTCGCAACTCTTCAAAAACGAATACGGCTTCACCTTTTCCGAATATCTGACCGAAACCCGTCTCGCCGCCGCGGCCAAGCTGCTGCGCGACGGCAAGCTTCAGGTGGCGGAAGTGGCATCGCGCTGCGGCTTTGCCGACAGCAGCTACTTCATCCGCGTTTTCCGCGAGCATTTCGGCAAGACTCCGCGCAATTACCGCTGAGTTCGAGCGTCGTGGAATGGGCTGAAAAATCGTTGCGGAATTTGCCTTCGGCGTTCGTCATGCTATATTTCTTTCGTCAACCATGACCGGAACGATTTCATTCAAGGGGGGAATCATGAGAGTGGTCTTGTCCATGGCGGTCGCGGCGGTATTGTCGTGGGCCGTCGCCGCGGTCGCCGCCGATGCAATGGAAGTTCGCGAAATCGGGCCATTTCTGGCGGATTATCATCGCAACCCGGAACCGGAGCGTATTCCGGCCCTGCTGGCGGCGCTGGACGAGCGGCAGATGGCGGAGGACGATCCGGAGATGTCCACGGTCCTGACCGGATTCTTCTACGAATTGCTGAAACGCCATCCCGACCGGATGGCTGCGTGGGCCGGTGAAACGGTCAAACTCCGGTCGCCGCGGCTGAAAAACCTGGTTTTGACGCTTTATCCTGCTGCCGGCGGGGCCTTGGGACGGATGATTTTCGAACCCATTGCGGCGGCGCATCCGGAATTGGGCGTGCCGCCTCCGTTGAAGGCGCTCGAGGCGAAGCAGCTGGAGCAAACCTTGGCCGGAGGCGCCGAAGGTCCGTGGGGCGGGTGGTCTGCTTCGGGCAATCCGGCATACGCCCGGGCGCTGCTGCGGCAATCGCTTGCTCCGGCAAGTGACGAAGCGGCCTTGGTCCGCCGGATGGTGTTGCGCCGGATGGTGGTCGACCGGACCGGCACGGATGCCGAACTGCTCGCCGTCACGCGGGAGTTTTTTCAGGCCGCTTCCCCGGATGAGCTGGATGACTTTTTCAAAATGGTTCCGACGGACGAACGCGAACGCATCCTCGGCAAGGAGCTGGCCGCGAAAGTCCGGGTTGCGCCCCAGGCGTGGGAAACGGGCTGTTGCGGGGCGGGAGAGGCTCTTGCGCCCAATCGTTTCGAGGGGCTTTTCCGGGATTGGAGCAGGGCCGAGACCAATCGGGAATATCAGGCGAAGCTCATCAGCTGCACCATGGCGGCGCTGCTTCGGGAAAATCCCCGGACCGACCCTCAAAAATTGAGAGCGTTCCTCCTGTTCCGTTATGATCGGGGCAAGCCGGATTCTTCGGACGGTATGGCCGCAACCGAAAATCCGGAGTTGTTCGACGAAGCCTGGCGCCTGGCGGCGGGCGGGCGAGGGGGTGATCCGGGAGCGTTGTTCGTTTTGCTGCGGCGCGCGCCCAAGGGCACCGCGTCGCAGGTGGAATTGATTGCCTGGTACTGCGACATGGCTTCCGGTCCGGAACGGAACAAGCGGCAATCCATGCTGTTTCAGGCCATGGCGGCGGCCATCGCTTCCGGCCGCTGGCAGGGGATGGCGATCAATCGTTTCTGGTACAATCGCCTCGATCGGATTTGCAATCATGACGAATGGCTGCAACTCGAAGCGGATGTCAAACCGAATGCCGCGCAGGCGGATCCCTGGCTGTGGGAGATGATTCAGGGACGGGCCGGGATCGCCCGGGCATGGAAGAGCCGGGGCGGGGATTGGGGCTATAAAGTGACGGATGAGGGCTGGAAGGGATTTCAGGCCGGGCTGGAATCGGGGCGGACGCATCTGCTCCGGGCGCTGGCGCTGGAACCGGACCGGGCGGAAGCCCATATTCCGCTGATTGCGATCGAAATGGGCGACGGCGACCGGGATGAGATGCTCGGGCACTTCATGGCCGCGGCCGCGGCCATTCCCGATCATGATCGGCTGTACAGCCAGTTCGTCTGGGCGTTGCTGCCGCGTTGGGGCGGTTCGCACCGGCAGATCCGGCAGCTGGCGCTGGCGGCGATGGACTGCCCGAATCGCCGGACCTCGGTTCCGGCGATGGGGCTGGGGTTTCTGGGGGAAATCGCCTGGGATTATCCCGATGCGACCTGGCCCAATCTTTATCGCGATCCCGAAGTGCAGCGCCGCGCGACGGAAATTTTCCGGGAATATGTGGGCGGCGCCGGTTCATCGGATCGGCGCGATTTTCTGCTCCGGCGCCGGATGATTTTCGAATTGGTTACGCTGCAATATGAAGCGGCAACGCAAACCCTTGCCGAGTCCGGCGGCGCGGAAAAAATGCGTCGGCATCCGGATACGATTCGCGACATGTGCCTCGACCGCAATCCGGGGGTTCCCTATTACGACGATCCACTGCGGCATCTGACGCTTTTTACCGGGCAGCATGGTGCGGAATTGCGGGAAATCGAAAAGATCGCACTGGACCAGTCGCGGCGGGAGGCTCACGACCGGCTTCTGGCGCTGGTGGATAAAGCCGATTTTTCGCCCGAGGACCGGGACTATTTACTCAATCTGGCCGGGCGCTGGCAACTTGATCTCGGGCCGCAGCATTATTGCGAGGGTTGCGGACGGGAACGCTCCTGGAATGCGTTTCAGGTCGCCGGCAAGGACGAGAGCGGTGATATTGCGGTCATGCGGGAAATGCTCGGGCGGCATTTCCGGTATCGGGAATATGAGAATTTCCCCGGGGAAACCGCGATTCTTGTCGCCGATGTCGGGAAAAATCCGGATGCGCTCAATCTGCTGAAGGAAGCCGGCGATCCGCTGACGACGCCGGAAGCATACAATCATCAGCGGACGCCGCTGCATAATGCCGCAGCCGCGGCCAATCTGCCGATGATCGGCCGCCTGCTGGATCTGGGAGTGCCGATCGATGCCGTCGATGATCATAAGCATACGCCGCTGCATCTGGCGACGGCGGAAAAGAAATGGGCGGCGGCGGCCATGCTGCTGCAACGGGGCGCCGACATCAATGCGCAGGACCAGGATGGCGATACGGTGCTGATTTTCCTGCCCCAGATCAACGCCCCGGCCTCGGTTTATCATGAATTCCTGACCCAGCCGAAGGTCAAGGTCAATCTGACCAATGGCTCCGGCTCCTCGGCATTGCATATCGCGCTGTTGTTCAATGCGTCGCCGGAGTGTCTGCGGGAATTGATCGCCGCCGGCGCCGATGTGAATCTGCGCGACCGTTCCGGCCTCTCGCCGCTGACGATTGCTGCAATAGTTGAAAAGCTGGGGTTGAGTCATCGCTTCGGGCAGCGCGAAACTCCACACCTTCACCGTCAGCGGAATCCTGAGCTCCGGCGCGCCGTCGGCGGTGATGGTCACGGTGCCGCGATAATCGCCGGGCGGGGTGGCGGCGGTGGCCGAAACATCGAGCCAGACCGCTTGCCAGACATCGGAATCGAGTTCGAAACTCTTCAGAAATCCGAGCAGCGGATCGGGCCGCCAGGTCGCGGGGTCGGCCGGATAAGGCGGAGTCGAAGTTTTCACATGTCCGACCGGGAGCACCGCAATCTGTTGTGCCGGCAGGATCGCGCCGGTGGCGGGATTGGTCAGATTGCCGACCTGAACCCGGACATCGGCGAGCTTGCGCCGGCTCCGCAGTACGATCTGGACGCCTTCGCGTTCGCGCCGGGCCAGCGCCACTTCCGGTGTGCCGCCGATCTTGCCCTGGTAGGGCAAATCGGCGCGGTAGACCTTTTGCGTGCCGCCGGTCCAACCGTAGCCCCAGACCGCGGGCGCGGGCCAGACGCGGTCGAACTCTTCCGCGGCGCTCCGGCAGAGCCGGGCGATGAGCTCCTGTTTCTTTTTCAGATAATCGGCGCGGATGGCGGCGTATTCGGCGAGGCTTTCCGGCAACGGCCGGTCCCCGGTCTGCAACTGTTTCAGCCGCCGGTCCAGGGCGGCGAAATCATCCGCCATGCCGCCCCGGCGCCATTCGCTTTCCGGCCAGTCGGCCCGGAGACGCTTCCGCTGCCATTCGATCCGGGCATTGAGCGAAGAACGGCTGACCGTGGCCCGGATATTGTCAAGGTAGAGGGTGTATTCGGTTACCGGATCGCTTACGGTAAGCATCAGCCGGGTGATGCGGTGATCGCGGACGGCATCGGGAAATTTCCAGACGAATTGACTGCGTCCCGGGGGGACCGGCTGGGTGTAATAGGGATAGCTCTTGCCGTCGCTGTCATACAGATTGAGGCCGAGGCGGCCCTCGGTGGCGAGCGGGTTGACGATGTCCATCTCCAGGGTATCGTAGGCGCTCCAGTCTTGACGGTCGGCCGGCAGGTTGAGGGTCACCCGGGGCCAGCGGTGTTCGCCGGTTCCGGCTTTCGGCACGTAAAAACGGCCGGAGCCGGTACCGGAAACGATGAATTCGGGTTGGTCGTTGAAGGTCATGCGGTTGGCATTGTCCTTCATCGGGACGAACCGTGCGGCGTCGGCGGGGGTGTCGAAGTCGGCGATGAGCATGGCGTGCGTCTCTTCGGCGCCCGGCGCCAGCATGGCGGCCAGACCGCAGAACAGCAAGGGGATGACTTTCTCGATCATGGGGAGTTATATCCTGAGGTTAGAGGATTGATGACGGTGAAACGGCGGTTACCACTGGCCCTGGAAGCGCATCCAGTAGCCGTCGACGTTGCTGGCGTCCCACGGACCGAATTCCTTGGTCAGGCTGTCGGTATGACCGTCGAGCGCGACGATGTTGCTGCGTTTGGCATGGCGCTGGGAGCTGATGCCGTAATCGGTGCGGTTGAGATTGTTGCCATGGGCGGTCCAGAGCATGTTTTTGCCGCGGTGGGTATCGCTGACCAGAAGAATATTGGCCGGGGTGTCGGCTTTGCCGATGTGCATGAAACTGGCATAATAGCTCATGCCGACGGTGATGCTGGCGGTCAGGTAAATTTCGCCGGAGTTTTCGCTCGAAGGACAGCAGAGCATTTTGTTGGCGTAGCCGTCGCCGGAGGCGCTCCACCAGTCGGTGCCGGTTTCGGTGGCTCCGGTGTAGGGACCGATGGCCCGGAACCAGATTTCCCGGCCTGCTTTGTTGTAGGTATTCCAGTCCCACGAGCTGTAAGGCAGATATCCGGCGTTGCCGTCCAGATAAAGCTGGAAGGTCGTACCCAGATTTTTCAGGTTGGAAAGACAGCTGGTCTGTTTTGCCCGTTCCCGCGCCGACGAGAGCGCCGGCAGCAGGATCGCCGCGAGGATCGCGATGATGGCGATAACGACAAGAAGTTCAATCAGTGTGAAAGCCGGTTCTCCTTTTTTCTTCCGGTATGGCGTCCGTCCGGCCATGATTGCGGTCAACAATTTCATCGATGCAAATGATTTTTTCTGCTTCATATGATTTTCTCCCTGATCATTGATTGGTTTCGGGACTGTAAATAGGTTATCGCAATTTGATTCAAACGATTCTGTCGCTGCTTGGCCTTATCCGCAAGTTCATGCGTCCACGGCTTGAAACCGGACGGTGCTGGGGTGGTAGGACACTCCGGGCGGCGGCGGCACATCGAGAAATTCCGGGTCGAACGGCAGCAGCTCGATCGTCAGGCGGCTGTTGTCGCGCAGCGCCGCATTCAGCACTTCGGCGATCCGCAGCCATTGGCGATGAACCAGATCGCCGCAGGACAGCGGCAGGAAATTGCCCGGCGCCTGGTCGGTACTCAGGTAGGAAATCGCCAGAATGGAGTGGTTTCCGGTTCGGGTCTTCAGATAATCCAGCGTCCAGTCGGCATGACAGTGCCAGCAGATGACCGCTTCGGGGGGCGTTACCTGGCAGAGATAATCGTTGTGCGCCCGCAGGTGCGTGGCGGTCTCCGGGAATTCTTTCAGCACCGGATAGCGGTATTCGGAAAAGGCAATGCCGTATTTCTCCTGAATCGCCGTCCACTTGGCCGTCGCGTGACGCAACCCGGTGATCGGATGGATGAGCTGGAGCGCGATCCGGCGGTAGCCGACGGCGGTCAGCCGCTGGACCACCTTTTCGATGGCGCCGAAGTGGTCCGCGCTGACCGAATGAATACCGTACTCCGGTTCGACATAATGCAGCGCCACCGCCGGAATTCCGGCCCGGCGCACCGCTTCGGTGCGGAAGGCGCTGACGGTGTCGAAGCCGAAAACGATGCCGTCGACCGGCAGTCTGGCCCAGTTCTCCATGGCGGCAAGCTGGGGGTTGGCACAGTTGATGAGCATGGTGTTGAAATGGTTGTCGGCGGCCAGATAGCGCTGGACATTGGCGTAGCCCACCCATTCGTCCTGGGAAACCTGATGCGGAGTGAGCAGCCCCCAGGTCTGATAACGTTCGCGCCCGCCGGCGATGAAATTGATGAAGGAGCCCTGATTGCCGGTGGTGATCAAGCCCGAACGGACCAGCGGCTTGACGGCTTTGTCGATGGTGCGCATGGAAACGCTGAACTCCTGCATCAACGCGCGCAACGGCGGCAATTTGTCCCGATAGCGGCCGCTGCGGATGGCTTCTTCCAGTGTCGCGGTGATCGCAGTATGTTTGGTGTCGTACATGATCGTGTTCTATAAGGTGAATGATATCTGTTGAGCAAATTATACCATATTTAACGGGTGGTGTCAAGGGTAGAGCACGAAAAAAACAGAAAAAAGTGTCGAGCACGATGTAGAGCATGGAATCAGCGTTCCCGGTTCGCGCATCCCGACGGCGGCCGCGGCGACCCGCGGCATCGGGCCGGGCGATGCCGGCGCTGAAGGCCGGTTATGCCGCGGCCGCCGCAGTCGCGGGGTGAGTGACAACTTTCCCAGAATGAAAATTTGACGGCTGATCTTTCGGATGCTATTTTTTTCTCGAAATCAAGTTGGTGGCAATGATTCGAAGAAGAACGGATGGCGGACATGGATACAACTTCCGGCAATCTCCGGGACCCGATTCTGGCGGCGCTCAGGCGCTGGATCGCCGCAGCCGCGCCGGGTGTGAAGCTGCCCAGCGAGAACGAACTCTGCCGGAAATATCACGTTTCGCGCAAAACTTCGGGGGCGGTTCTGAACCGGCTTGCAGCCGAGGGCCTGATCGAACGCCGCCGCGGCAGCGGCAGTTTTACCGCCTGTACCAAAACGATCACGCTGCTGCTGCCCTTCGACGGTTTTCTCGACAGCGACCAGTTTTGGAACAACAAGAGCATTCCGCTGTTGCTGGACGGTCTGCTGCGGGCGGCAAGGGAGCTGAATCTGGGGATGGAATTGTTGTCGATTGCGCCGAAACATACCTGCGACCCCTACGATATCGACTATTCGCGGCTGAACCGGATCAACGCTTCGTCGCGGGTGGTGGTCATGACCTGGTTTCTGGGATTGTTTGAATTCCTGCAACAGCGCGGCGCCCGGGTGGCCTATGTGCATCAGCAGGACATCGCTTACGGCTACCGCCAGTATACCCATCACTGGCTGCTCTTGGAGGTCGCCCGGTATCAGAGTCTGAGCCGGATGATGGCCTATCTGCATGAAGTCAAGGGCTGCCGCCGGATCCTGCTGGTCAGCGGTTTCATCCTGAGCGAGAAGGATCATGCGCTGACGCTGGCTTATCGGGAATATTGCCGGCGCTATCAACTGGCGGAGTGCATGGCGGAAGTTCCGGCGGGCAGAATGGCGGCTCCGGCAGTGCTTTCGAGCACGTGGCAGGCCGATTATCGCTATGACGCGGTGATTCTTCGGCTGCCGTTTTTTCAAATCGAACATGGCGGGCTGCGGTGGCAGCTGCATATCGACGAAAAAATTCCGGTCGGTATCCTCGACGGCAGCACCTGGTTCGACGGCGATCGCAACAATTTCATTTACAGCCAGTTCGACTGGCGGCAGATCGGCTGTGACGCCGCCGTGCTGCTGGCTTCCGATGCCGCGCATCGCCGTTTGTACCGCGTTTACGAGGACACGCTCTTTGATGAGAATGGCCATCCGATTGCAAACCTCGAATCTTTCCGGTCGAGCCCGGTCGGGAATGATGAGATCATGAAAGGAACCGATTGATGATGAAGACCCTCCACCTGACTGCCGGAACCCGCGCCGAAGCTCTGGATTGCGGCAATGAGTTCACCACCGGAAGCGAACTTTTCCGCTGGCCGGTGATTACCACGGAAATGCGCGCGAATGTACTGGCCGTGCTTGATGCCGGAACCATGTCGGGAACCGACGTCACCCGCAAATTCGAGCGCGCCTATGCCGACTGGATCGGCGTGCCTTTGGCGCTCGGACACAATACCGGGACCGCCGCGCTCGCCGGAGCCATGGTCGGCGCCGGCCTCGGGCCCGGCGACGAACTGATTGCGCCGACGGCGACGTTCTGGGCCAGCTGCACTCAGGCGCTGGCCCTGGGCGCGAAGGTCGTCTTCGCCGATATCGATCCCGAAACGCTCTGCATCGATCCGGCCGACATCGAACATCGGATTACGCCCCGGACCAGAGCGATCATGGCGGTTCACCATCTCGGCTATCCGGCCGACATGGACCGGATCAATGCGCTTGCCCGCAAGCACAAGATCAAAGTCATCGAAGATGTCAGCCATGCGCAGGGTTCCCGGTACAAGGGGCGTCCGGCGGGGGCGCTGGCCGATGTGGCGGCGATGTCGCTGATGAGCGCCAAAAGTTTCGCCATCGGCGAGGCCGGGATTCTGCTGACTTCCGACCGGGCGATTTACGAACGCGTGATTTTGTGGGGCCATGCCGAACGGCATGGCGAGTTGACCGATCCGGCGCTGATTGCGCGGTCGGGGATTCCGAACGGCGGCTGGAAATGCCGGATGCATCAGCTCTCGAGCGCGGTCGGTCTGGCCGAACTGCCGCTCTATCCGGCGCAGATTGCGGAGATCGACCGGGCGATGAACTATTTCTATGACCGGCTCGAAGGCGTTCCCGGCATCCGGGCGCATCGGCCGCCGCAGGGCAGCGGCTCCACCATGGGCGGGTGGTATTGCCCCCATGCGCTTTATCGGCCGGAAGAGCTGGAAGGACTCTCGGTCACGACCTTCTGCAAAGCCTTGAACGCCGAGGGCGTCGCCATCGCCACGCCGGGGCTGACCGATCTGCTGCACCGGCATCCGCTGTTCGCCGGATACCCGGCCAATTCCGGGCCTTATCCGGCGGCGGAAATGATTCAGCGACGGACGATGTACATCCCCTGGTTCAAGCGCTTCCGGCCGGAAACGATCGACCGCTATGTCGCGGCCTATCGCAAGGTGGCGGAACATTACCGCGAATTGCTGGCGCTGGATGCCGGCGACGATCCGCAATTGGGCCGCTGGATGCTCTCGCCGCAGAAGAAGTGACCGGACGATGATGGCGGCGCGACGGCACGTCCGTGTCGCCGGCGATGCCCCGGGCCGGGAATAACCGGCGCGACACCGGAAAAACGAACGGCCCCCGCGGCGGCCGTTGCCATGAATTGCGGTCGCGGAGCGGGCGGTTCTGCGGTGATGACGGAAGCGAAAAAAGCAATATTGCGGAATTTTAAAAAAAATCCCAAAAAAAATTTGCGGAATCGCCGGCGGGCGACTATATTATATAACTTGTTCCGGGACCATATCGCATTTTCCACCGCTCGTGGCCTCCCGGGAGCTGGATGACGCCGACCGGGGTCGGTCGTCGGAGCTGGATCGGATTGCCGGAATTGCCGCCGGAAGCCGGTCCAGCGGACGGAAGACCGCGGACTCGGAGTTTTGTTGTCGCGTAATTTTCGGTAAAATCGGAGAATTTTTCATGAAAGTCAGAGCGTCAGTCAAGCGCAGATGCGAAAACTGTCAGATCGTCAAGCGCAAAGGCGTGATCTTTGTCATCTGTTCCCGCAACCCCCGCCATAAGCAGCGTCAGGGGTAACTCTCAACCACGAGCAATTTGAAGGATTCAAGCAATATGCCACGCATCATTGGGGTTGACATCCCGGGTAATAAAAAGATCGAGTTCGCCTTGCGCTATCTCTATGGGATCGGGCCGGCGATCGCCAAGCAGATCATCACCAAGCTCAATATTTCTCCCGACCTTCGCGCCAAAGACCTGACCGACGAAAACATCGCCGCGATTACGGTGATGCTGCAGACCGAAGTCATCGTCGAAGGCGATCTGCGCCGCATGATCATGGCCGACATCCGCCGGCTCCAGCAGATCAACTGCTACCGCGGCGTCCGGCACCGCCGGAAACTGCCCGTCCGCGGCCAGCGCACCAAGACCAATGCGCGTACCCGCAAGGGCAAGCGCCTGACCGTCGGCGCCATTCGCGACAAAACCGAACGTCGTCTCGCGAAGTAACCGCACCCACGTTGGCATCGTGCGGACGGCCGCCGGAAGCAGGGTTGGTTTTTCCGGGTTCCGGAGCGGTCGTGAAACAATGTTGAGTCCAGCATTATAAGGAATTAGTCAAGTTATGGCTGAAGAATTGAATACTCAGGTGGAAGCCGTGCAGGAGCCCGCAAGCTCCGAAGCGTCGGCCAAGGAAGTGAAGCAGCGCGCCAAGTCCGGCCGTTACATCCCCTCCGGGATTGTTTACGTGCTCGCGACGTTCAACAACACCAAAGTCACCATCACCGACCTCCACGGCAACGTGCTCTGCTGGTCGACCGGCGGCAAGAACGGTTTCAAGGGCTCGCGCAAGAGCACCGCGTACGCCGCTCAGGTGATCGCCGGCGACGCCGCCAAAAAGGCTCAGCTTCTGGGCATGAAGGAAGTCGAAGTCCGGTTGAAGGGCTCCGGCGCGGGGCGCGAATCCGCCATCCGCGGCATCGTCGCCGCCGGGATTGAAATCAGCGTGATCAAAGACATCACTCCGGTGCCGCACAACGGCTGCCGTCCCCCGAAGCGCCGCCGCATCTGATGAGGTTGCGGTGCGTCAGCCTTGTGGGGTTGAGCAATTTGTAAAAAGGTTAGCTATTCGTTGTCAATATCAAACGCTGGAGGAAAATCATGACCTTAGCAGCTTCATTTCCGATGCCGCAGTCTGTGGTAATGGATGAAAGCACTGCGACGGCGCGTTATGCGAAATTTACCGCGGCGCCGTTCCAGAGCGGTTTCGGACAAACGCTGGGCAATTCGTTGCGCCGGGTACTGCTCTCCTCGATGGAGGGGGCGGCGATTTCCGCGCTCCGGATTGACGGGGCGTCGCATGAATTTGCTTCGCTGCCCAATGTGGTCGAGGACGTGACGGATATCGTCCTCAATTTGAAGAACGTCCGGCTTAGTCTGCATGGCGATGTGGAAAAAACCCTTGAAATCCGTAAGGACAAAGCCGGCAAAGTGACCGCCGGCGACATCATTACCGACGGCACGGTCGAAGTGCTCAATCCCGAACAGGTGATCTGCACGCTCGACAAGAACATGCCGTTCCGCGCCGAAATCGACGTGGTCAAGGGCAAGGGCTATCTGCCGGTTGAAAAAGCCAGCGCCAGCCGGTCGATCGGCACGATCCCGATCGACTGTTTGTTCAGTCCGGTGATCCGCGTCAACTATCATGTCGGGGCCGCCCGCGTCGGCGAAGAAACCGAAATGGACAGCCTCGAAATCGAAATCTGGACCGACGGCAGCATCCGGCCCGAAGCCGCGCTCGAAAACGCCGCCCAGATTCTGAAGGACCATCTGCAGGTGTTCCTCGGCGGCCAGCCGGTCGAAAAGGACGCCCGTGAACTGATGAGCGAAGAGGATCTCAAGATCTTCAAGCTTCTGGCGCAGGATGTCGATACGCTCGACCTGTCGGTGCGCGCCATGAACTGCCTGAACAACGCCAACATCAAGTTGATCGGCGAGCTCTGCACCAAGTCCGAAAGCCGGATGCTCAAATATCGCAATTTCGGCAAGAAGTCGCTGGATGAAATCAAGGAAAAAATCGAAAAGCTCGGTCTGAGCCTCGGCATGTCTTTCAGCGACACGCTGCTGGCCGCTCTGGAACTCGAATCCGCCAAGGTTCGTCTGGAGCCGGAGGAAGAGCAGGAGGAAAAGTAATATGCGTCATCGTGTTCATACCTTCAAAATCGGCCGGTCCGGTTCGCACCGCCGCGCCATGCTGGCCAACATGGTCAGCAGCCTGATCGAGCATGGCCAGATCACCACGTCTCTGGTCAAAGCCAAGGAAGCCCGCCGGCTGGCCGAAAAGATGGTCACTCTCGGCAAGAAGGGCGATCTGCATCGCCGCCGGCTCGCGGTCTCCGCGATCCGCAATCGTGACATGGTCAAGAAGCTCTTCGAAGAAATCGCTCCCGGCTATGCCGAACGCAACGGCGGCTATACCAGCATCATCAAGCTGGGCAAGCGTCAGGGCGATGCCTGCGAAATGTGCATTCTGAAGTTCGTCGCCGCCGGTGAAGTCGCGGCGGCGGAGGTCGTTGAGGCCAAGGCGGAATAACCGCGCTTCGGAACGGATTGAAGTCGACCGGAATTCCCGATGGGGTTTCGGTCGATTTTTTTTGTATTTCGACTTTCAAGCCGCCGCAGATGTGCTACATTATAAGGGGACTGAATAACAACTTTGCGGCGTGTTTTGCGAGCGTCGATGAAATTGGTGCGGGCAGCGGGTGGAAGAAATCAGGGAAAAAATCGAAGAAGTGGCATTGGTGCCGAAAACGACCGTGCGCAAGATCCGTTGCGGGGTGGTGATCGGACATGTCGCCTTTATCATCGTGCCGCTGGCGGTGGTGACGATTCTGTCCTGGATCGTGACCAAGCCGCCGCCGACCATCACGGTGGCATTCTACGACCCGAAGCTGGATAAAATCGTCGATAATCCGTCGCCCATTCCTTCGCCGGACAATCCGATCCCGCCGAGCGGAACTCCCGATGGCGGGGGGGCGGCTCCTCCCGAACCCGCGCCGGCCGATCCGGAGCCGGTTGCGGTGACCGATCCGTCGCCGATCAATTATCAACTGCCGAAGGCGATTATGCCGCAGCCGAAAACCAAGGTTGCCCAGCCCAAGATCAAGAACATCGTCCGGCAACCGGAAAAACCCGCCGCCAAGGCGAAGCCTGCGCCGGACAAGTCTGCTGCCAAACCCGATCCGCGGCGGACTGCCGATGACGTGAAGCCGTACGATCCCAATCGTCAGAGCAGCGATTCCGCTTCCGGCGCTACCGGACGCGGTCGTTCCGGAGGGCCGCTGGGGTCCAATTCCGAACCCGGTCATGTCGGTCCCGGTGGCCAGCTCGGCAACAGCGGCTACGAAATTCAGGTGGCGATGATGATCGAAAGCATGTGGATCACGCCGGAATCGGTCCGCCTCGGCGGACGTGAGCCGCGGGTTCTGATCGAACTCGAAGTCGATCCCGCCGGAAGAGTTACGTCCAAACATATTGTAACCAAAAGCGGTGTGTTGGCGATGGATGAATCGGTCGCTTCGCTGCTGGCCGATCTGTACAAGGTCAAAGCGCCGTTCGACGGCAAATCGCATACGCTCACCTTCTGGCTCAAGGCTCGCAAGGATTAACCGGCGGGCGGGTGACGCCGGTCACGACAGGGGGATTTATGGATGGAAAATTGTGGGTGGTGACGACGCCCATCGGCAACCTTGAGGACATGACGCTGCGGGCGCTCCGGGTGCTCAAGGAGGCCGATCTGATCGCGGCCGAGGATACCCGCCATACGCGCGGACTTCTGGCGCATTTCGATATTCATACTCCCCTGACCAGTTTTCATGCCTACAACGAGCATGAAAAATGCGCCGGGCTGCTCGATCAGGTGGCGGCGGGCCGCAAGGTGGCGCTGGTCAGCGACGCCGGAACTCCCGCCATTGCCGATCCCGGTTTTCTGATCGTGCGCGAGGCGGCGCGGCGCGCCCTTCCGGTTGAGGTGATTCCCGGCGTATCGGCGGTGACCTTCGCGGCGACGGCGGCGGGGCTGCCGGTGGACAAATTCGCTTTTTACGGTTTTCCGCCGGTCAAGGCGGGTCGCAAGGGCAAGTTTTTCGAGCGGCTGGCGGCCGAGGACAAGACGGTCTTCTTTTATGAGTCGCCTTACCGGATCACGGCGGCGCTGGAGTATATCGTGGAATATTGCGGCGCGGAGCGTCCGGTGGCGTTGGTGCGCGAGGCGACCAAGCTTCATGAAGAAATTCTGCGCGGCGCCGCGGGCGAACTGCTGGCGGCCGCCGCCGGCCGGGTCTGGAAGGGCGAATTCGTGATCGCGGTTGCTCCGGCGGGCAAAGAATGCGGCGGCGAAGAGGCGGAGGCGTGACGATGGCAATCCTGGCCCATCTTCGCCGCCATATCGGTATCTACGGGTTTCTGGCCGTCTGGCTGACGGCCTTCTGTTTCCGCAACGCCATTGCCGAGCGCGACATGCGTTCGCTGCAAAAGGCGACCCAGAGCGATTTTGCGCCGTTTCTGGTCGAAAGCGCCATCATGTACGGCTATATTCAGAAGGCGGCCGCGGGCGAAGCCATCGGCGGCGTCGATCCGGAGCTTCCGGCGATGGCCGGCTATACGGTGTCCGAACAGATGTCGCTGGGGCTGGAGTACGCCGGGGGCGGGCTGCTGCAATTGCGGCGCTGGCTCTGCGGGACGCCGGAGCGCGGAGCTTATGAGGATTCGGCGGCGGAAAGCCGCTTGGTCCGGCTGGCGTTGACCTGGCATCTGGCGTTGGTGCCGGCGCTGGTTTTCGTGCTGCTTCTGGTGCTGGGGGTGCCGTGGCCGCTGGCGGTGGGCGGAGCTTTGATCGAGACCTTTTCGGCGGCGGCGCTGGGACGGTATACCGGGCAGGATCTGATCAAGGGGGCATTTGCATTCCCATTTCTGATGGCTTATCTGACGGCCAAGGCCAGTGCGGAACGGCGGCGGCGGGGCTGGATGTTGGCCGGGATGTTCTGCGCGGCGTTTCTGGCGGTGGCGAGCTGGGATGCGTCGCAGCTGCTGATCGGTGCGCTGGGGTTGCTGGAAATCATCCGCCTTGCCGGTGGCGGCATGGCTTCGCGCAAGCGGCGCGATGTCTGGCTTCTGACCTATCTGGCGCTGGCCCTGGCCGCGGTGCTGCTGCCGTACAACCGGGTCCACGGCGCATTCTTTTCGCCGGTGATCCAATTCGTGCTGCCGGGGTGCTGGCTGCTCAACTGGCTGCGGTTTGACCGGCATTCCGCGCTCAAGCGTTTGGCGGTTCTGGCCGCTCTGGCGGTGACGGCATTGCTGGCGATGCGGCTTTCTCCTTTCGGCGGCAACTACAGCCATTTCGGCGAACTGCTGAGCGCAAAAATTCGTTTCCTCAATCGATTGCCGGCGGATCCGACACTGCTGACCTTCGATCAGCGGTTTCTGTGGAC
This sequence comes from Victivallaceae bacterium, assembly GCA_036677805.1. Taxonomy (GTDB): domain Bacteria; phylum Verrucomicrobiota; class Lentisphaeria; order Victivallales; family Victivallaceae; genus SIG78. The sequence goes on from JAVBVS010000006.1 coordinate 16,309, forward strand.
GCCGGAGCTGCATTCGGCCGACTGGCGCCTGACCGGCATGATCTTTCCGGCGGCGCTGGGGTTGCTGGCGCTGCTGGGCGGCGGCTACGGCTTGTGGCGCCTGGCCCGGCGCATTTTCCGGCTCCGGCATCCGGCTTACGGCTGGCCGTTCCGGGGGACGGCGTGGCAATATGGGCTCCTGACCGCGGGATTTTTCATGGTTTACTGTCTGCTGGCGCGGTTCCGGGACCTGACGGCATTGTTCATGGCGGTGGCGCTGCCGCTGACGGCGGTGCTGTGGATGCGTGAATTCAAGCGGTGGCGGCGGTGGATTCCGCTGCTGCTGCTGTTGCTGGCGGCGGGGGTGGAGTGCAACCGCTCGCTGCATCTCCGGCGGGGGTATCCGGACGGCATGAATGCGACTGCGGACTTGATCCGGTATCTCCGGCGGTACGATTTGCGCGGTCAGACGGTGCTGAGCGACATGCAGAATTCGCCGCTTTTGAAGTGCTACGCCGGGGCCGCAATCCTGATTCAGCCCAAATACGAACTGCCGGAGGTCCGACGACTGATGCAGTGCTATCTGGAGACTTTTTTCAACGGCTCGTTGTCCGAATTCTCCCGCTTCTGCGCGGACAACAAGGTCGATTGGGTGATCGTCCATCTGCCGATGATCACGACGCCGATGGAGACGCGCTACAGTTACCGCTACATGACGGCGACGCGCCGCCTACGGCCCGATTCGGCGGCGGCGCTGATGCTCAATCTGCCGCGGCGCTTAGGCGATTTCGCCCTGGTGGAATTGCCGGCGGGCAGTCCGGCGGCGCAGACCTACCGGATTTTCCGGTTTCTCGCCCCCGAAAAGCGCGAAGCGGCCGAGAAACGCTACACCGAAGCATTGGAGAATCATTATGCCCGGCGGCCGAAACGGGCCGCCCGATTGATCCGCGAAGCGTATGCGTTGTATCCGAAGATGGGCCGGATTTACGAGGCGTACATTCTTCTGACCGGCGAAGTGCCGCCGCCCCTGAGTCTGCCGGAACGCGCCGCCCGGTGAGTATAGAACGGTGCTGACCGGGCTCATGAATGATTTTTTTGTTGACAAATAGTAAAATTAAAGTTTGAAAACCATCCTTTTTTGACATATATTAAATATATATCAAATAAGGATGGTTTTTTATGGCGATTTTCTGGGCGCTCGTCTGCCTGGTACTGGCGGCGGTCAATGATCTGGTGTTCAAGTTCTATGCGCGTAAACCGCGCTCACCCGGCTGGTTTGTGGCGATTGTGGGCATGGCGTGGCTGGCGGCGGCGGTGTGGTTTCCGCGCGGTTGGCCGGCGCACTGGGGCGCCACTCTGTTTTGGGGGGCGGTTTCAGGGGGTTTTTCGGTGGGCGGCAATTTGTTGATGCTGGCGGCGATGCGTTCGCTGGAGGCCGGAGTTTGCGCAACGATTTACCGGCTCAATCTGGTACCGGTGGTGATCGGCGCAGCGCTGTTGCTGCATGAGGTCTTGTCGCCGTTGCAGTGGATCGGCATCGGCTGTGCCTGCTTGGCGGTGGCGGCATTTGTGCCCTGGAATGAAGCGGAACGCAAATTGGCATGGGGGGGATTTGTCATGATGCTGGCGGCGTCGCTGATGCGCGCCGGAATGGGCTTGAGTTACCGCTACGGATTTCTGCATGGAGCCGACTGCGCCTGGGTGGTGATCGTCAACAGCTGGTTCTGGATCGGCGGCGGCGCGCTCTATGCGCTGAGGCGCGACCCATCGATGAACCATGCCGCGGACACCGGGGAGGAGGCCCGGACGGCGCGGCGAAAACTTTGGCAATACGGTCTGCTTTCCGGAGTGCTGGTGGCGGGAATTGTACTCAGCATGGCGGCGTCGCTGGCGGCGGGCGCGGCATCGGTGGTATTGCCGATTGCGCAGATGAGTTTTCTGTTGACCAGCGGATTGAGTGTATGGCTGCTCAAGGAAAAATGGACTTTGCTTAAGTTGGGCGCGCTGACTAGCGGCGTCGCGGCGATCTTATTGTTGTCCTGGTAACCGGAGGAACGGATCGTGAATGATAACCTGATTGAGCTGGGCGGGCGGATGAAGGACCTTCGGAAGCTGCGCGGCCTTACGCTGGCGCGGCTGGCGCAGGCGACCGGATTGACTGCGGGATTGCTGTCCAAGATCGAAAATGCGCGGACCATTCCGTCACTGCCGGTTTTGTGCGCGATTGCGGGAGCTCTGGAATGCGCTCCCGGCGAATTGCTGGGGGCCGACGCCGGAAGCGTGCCGGACCGGCCGGAACAGGTACGCCGCCGCTGGTTTCTGGTGCATTCCTCCGATTGGCGGAGCATCGACCGGGAAAACAGTTCCGGCTACGATTACCGGCTGATCTTCGAATCCCGGCTGAATACCGGACGGGTACAGGCGATGATGGTGGTGATCCAGCCCGGCGCGACCCGGCGTAAAGTTACGGGCGAAGGGGTGGAAAGCCTCTATGTGCTGCGCGGCCGCTGTCGCTATCATCTGGGCGCCGACACGGTGGAGTTGATTCCGGGCGATACCTTATTTTTTGACAGCACTCTTGCTCATGTTCCGGAAAATCCGGGTCCTGAACCGGTGGTGATGCTGGTCCATTATTATTTGTTTGAACCCGTTTTTGCGAAGGAGTGAATCATGAATTTCTACGGACGCGAATTACCGATTTTCCGGGCCAATCTGCATACGCACAGTACGGTTTCCGACGGCTGGCTGACTCCGCAGCAGGTGATTGATTGTTATGATTCGGCCGGTTATGAGGTGCTGGCATTTTCCGATCATCGCCTGACCAATCCCGTGTCGCAATACCGGCCCCGGCATATGACCCTGCTGCCGGGCATGGAACTGCATCCGAAGGGCCCCCGCGGTTTGACCTGGCATCTGCTGGCGCTCGGAGTTCCGGAAAATTTTCCGGGCAAATATTCCAGCGCCCAACGGGCCATCGACGCGGTCCATGCCGTGGGCGGCATCGTATTTGTCGCGCATCCGCACTGGTGCGGCATCACCTCTTCCGATATTCTGAAGCTCAAAAATATTGTCGGCATCGAGGTTTACAACTCATCCACCCGCTATATCGGCAAGGCCTTCAGCGAAGAGTGTTGGGATGAACTGATCAGCGCCGGGTTTGCCTGCGGCGCGTTGGCGGTCGACGACATCCATGGGCTGGGCGAAGCGTTTGGCGGCTGGACCATGATCGCGGCACCCGATCGTTCTCCCGAAGCTTTGCTCGACGCTCTCCGTAACCGTCGTTATTATGCGACGCAGGGACCGGAATTCCACCGGTTGAGTTTTGAAAACGGTGTGTTTGAAGCGGAGTTTTCGGAGGCGGTCGAGGTCAGCGTCGTCGGCCGCAACAGCAGCGGAAAGGTCGTCTGCATGCCCGATTATCCATTCCCCGGCAATCGCCCTGTCGCCACGCATTTGCGGGTGGAAGTGAGTCCGCTTTTCGGCGGCGTGTTGCGTTGCCGGATTCGCGATGCTCATGGGCGTTGGGCCTGGAGTGCGCCGATTACCTGGTAATCGGAACGGCAGAAAACCCTCCGTTCCGGTTCATGATAAATGATGGCTTGAACGGAGCCGGTTTTTGTATGAAGGAATTTATTGGTTCTGGAAAACATGGAAGCCTTTGTAACCTTCCATGCCGTGTCTGGCATCTGGGTCGTGTTGTCAAAAGATTCACCTCCAAGCCGCAATACATCTGATTTTCAAGGTTTCCTGTTCGACGGCTGCATAATATGGTATACATCTATTGATGACACCACCTGGGACGGAACGGCGGCAGGCTACATCGACAACGGCGGCACCGAACACTGATTCGGTGGATGGTCCGAGGATCATTGCCATTCGCCGAAGCCTTCGCGGACAGGGTTTTCCGGCAAGGGAAAATATTCATTTTTCGCTGTTCTCGGGAATAAAAACCGATTTTTCCACCGTCCGCCCTTGACAAATCGCCGGGTTTGATATATACTATAACCATCCCGAAGTTACGCGGGTAAATTTTTTAATTGCACGGTTACGCGGGTAAATTGAAAAGACAGGAAAATAGCATGGGCGGAAGCGGCGACAATCGGATCACCCGGGCGGATATTGCACGGCTGGCCGGAGTCAGCGTGGCGACGGTTTCGTATGCGCTGTCCGGTGATCATTGTGAAAAAATCCGGCCGGAAACCCGGCAGCGGGTATGTCGGATTGCGCGTGAATACGGTTATGTGCCAAAATTTTCCGCGCGCTCGCTGTCGACCGGCCGCAGTATGAATATCGCATTTCTGAGCGTGGCGACGGCCTGGCTGATCGACCCGATGTTTCATGCGGTCCAATACGGGCTGGCTACGGAGATCAATCGCACCGAGTACACCATGCTTTGCTTTTATGAAGCCAATCGGAAGTTTTTCCAGAAGCTGGAACAGGAACGGTTCGACGGCATCGTGGTCTTTTCCAGTCATCTGACCCCGGAATTGCGGCGGCTGGCGCTGGATTATACGCTGCCGCTGATTTTCGTGAATCTGGATGTGAATCAGGTCGGCATTGCGCGGAAGTTCTGCCATACGGTCCGGGCCGATTATGCCGGGCTGATGCACCGGGTGCTGGCCGCGCTGGCTGAGGCGGGTTGCCGCGAGGTCGGGTTGCGGATGGTCCGCTCGCCGGTCTGCGCACCCAACGATCTGATGTACGCGGCGCTGGATGAGCTGCTGCCGGAATACCGCCGCCGCGGAATCGGCTTCACCATGCTGGAGGCGCCCGATGAGGAACTTCCGGCGGAGCTGGAGATGCACTGGCGGTCCGGGCGGCGGTTCGACGGCATCTACGAGGATATCAACCGCAAGGCCCGATGCCGGATTGCGGAAATCATGGCCGGGCATGGTCGAATGGCGGGGCGGGATTATGTGTTGGTTCAATCGGACACCGCCAACGATCATCCGGCGCCGGATCGGGTCTGTCTGTTCACTCAGCCGCTGGTGGAAATCGGGCGGGCCGCCTGGGGCTTGATGGCGCAGATGCTCGAAGGACGGGATGGCAAAGAGTTGATTCTGCCGTTTGAATGTCGAAATGGTTCCGATTCGAAATAAGCATAACCCACAACAGGAGGCATGATGATGAAAAAGAGGCGGATGATCACATCAATCAATTTATTCGACGCAATGAATTGCGTTCGGAACCCGAATCGGCTTCGCATCGGGAATGTATTCACTCTGATAGAGCTTTTGGTGGTGATTGCCATTATTGCGATTCTGGCGGCCATGCTTTTGCCCGCGCTGTCGTCGGCGCGCGAACGGGCGCGGAGCGCCAGCTGCATCAACAAATTGAAACAGCTCGGCACCGCCGAGTTCATGTATGCCGGAAGCAATGACGACAATCTGGTCCCCCCGGTGACCCATCAGGCCCGTACCGCCGGTTTCGGCGCTTTGTATGATGGTGCCAACAGCGGATTGTACGCGTTGCTCTGGGGCGGGTATTTCGGCGGGGAAAAACCCAATTCCACGCCGGAAGAGAGTGAAATGCGGGAGCGTTTTTTCCGTTGCCCCTCGGATTCGGAAAACTTTACCGCCGGCGGCGCGGGGAAGAAAAACAGTTACTACAACCTTTATCTGAAACCCGCGGGGGTGACCGCCAACTGGCAGATGGGCGGAGATATGACCTATGCCCGCGATCTGCTCGGCGGCATCTGCAGTCCCGGAAGCATGATTTTCTGCGATGTCGGGATTCTCAAAGCCGATCTGGTGACCGTGCCGAGCGCCAATCATCCCGGTTCGGCCAATATACTGCACCTCGGCGGCTATGTCCGCAGCATGACGACCCGGCATCTGGAAACCATGACCCATTGGGCTTATTCCGTGACTACCGGCAAGGTTGACGACCGCTGAATCTTTCCCCTCAACCCGATAAGGAATGACGAAATGTTCGGAAAAATGATTTTGGCCGCGTTGCTGGCGGCGCATGTCCTGGCTCTTGGCGCGGCGGAAGCCGATCTCCGGGTGATCCCCTACAAGCCCGATCCGGGCATTGCGGTGGACGGCAATCCGGGAGAATGGAGCGATGTGCCGACTGCGCTGGTTTTCGACCGCGTCGAACAGCTTACCATCGGCCGCTCAAGCTGGCGCGGTCCGGACGATCTCTCGGGCCGGGTCAAACTGGCGTGGCGCGGGGATGGACTCTATTTGCTGGCGGAGGTTGTCGACGATCGCTTTTTCCAGCTCAAACAGGATAAAGACGTCTGGCAGGGCGATCATGTGGAGCTCTATCTGGACGCGGAACCGGAAAGTGATCCCGGACGTCGGGAATTCGGCACGGGGCAATTCGCATTGCTGCTGTCGCCGGGCGATCTGAAGACCGGATTCCCGAAGCCGCAACTCGTCGCGGTCCATCCTGCCGGAGCATCGACGGAAAAGTGTACTGTGGCGGCGGCATTGACCGACCGGGGCTATGTGCTGGAGGCTTTCATACCCAAAGAGCTGCTCGGCATTCCGGCGATGCAACAAAACTTTTACTGTCGCAGCGAAGCGGTGCTCAGTGACTGCGACAGTGAAATTCCGGCGCAGGAGCACTTCATGACCGGCGAACCTCAACCTTGGCGGCGGGTTCGGCCCCGGCTGCCGCCGACGGTATTGGGCGATGCTGCCGGTCGCGGCGAAAAACCGGCGACGGAGTTGAAATTGAGCGATGAGCTGCGCTTTTCCGCCATCGGCGGAGAGGCTGCGGTCACTTTCGAAGCGCCCCCGATTCCGGAGGGCAGAGTCGCAGTTCTCCGGCTTACCGGACGGCTGGATTCGTCAAAAATCGGCGGGTATCAACTGGGGGCCGCGGTCAAGCTCAACGATAAATTGTTACCGCCGGAAAAACTCTTCAATCGCAAGCCCGCCGGTATCCGGCGCAGCGGACAAAGCTACAATTTCATGCCGCGCCCGGGAGTGCTGGCGCTGGCCTATGCGCCGGATTTTTCGACCGTCAACAAAGACGGTCAGTACGGTTTGGTCGATTGTTCTGAATTGTGCACCTTCGAGTTCGACATCGGCGATCTGCTCGTGTCCGGCAAGAATACTCTGCTGCTGAGCGGTTCCGGCCGTCCCGAACTGAAGGATAAAACGGTGGTTTTCGCGCCGCCGCTGCTCTCCTTCCGGATGCCTCCGGCGGTGCGTGTGCGCCGTCCGGCTCCGACCGGAGAATTGCCGCTGATCGCGCCGAAAGCGGCGCCGGAAGCGCCGGTTTTCCGGACCCTGGAGGACAAGGACGGCATTCTGACAATCCGGACCGGGCGCAGCGATTTCACCGTTCGGTCGCGTTTTTCGACACCGGACGGGCATTGGCACTCCGGTAATGCGCCGGGATATTTCACGCATCAGCGCCGGATAGAGCCGGGTGTGGAAACCCTGACTGTTTTCGACACCTTCCGGAACCTGACCGACAAACCGCTGCCGCTGCGTCTGGAATATGCGGTCGATTTCGGGAACGATCTCCGGAAAGTTTATCTTGCCGGCCTTGCACCCGCTTCAAAGAGCGGTGTGACCACCCAGCCGGGCAATCCGAGCACCTACGCTTCCGGCGTTCATGACGGCATCGGACTGCTGCCGCGCAATGATGTGTTTCAGGTGCATATTTCCAACTACGCCCGCGACGGCGTGGCGGCAATCCGCGACAATCAGCTGGTGTTGGCTCCGGGTGCGGAATATACCGCGGAATGGATGATCGTGCCGGTTCCGGGCGGCGATTACTGGGATTTTGTGAATGCGACGCGCCGGGCGACCGACGCCAACTTTACGCTGCCCTGGCTTTTCACCTTTGTTCAGACCACCGGCGAAACCAATCCCGAATATCTGAAAAAACTGGCTTATACCACATCGGCCAATCTGATGGTGCGCAAAAATCTCTACCCGCAATACCGCGGCAAGAGTGCCCATGGCACCTGTTTTCAAGAAATCGACCGCAGCGGCTACCGCAAACTGATGGACAACATCAGGAAATACGTTCCGCAGGCGAAATCGGCAATCTACTTCCACTGCTTTCTCGATGCTCTGGTCGACGGCGACAAAAAATACCCTGATGCCGTACTGCGGCGTTCGGACGGTTCCACCGCGGCTTATGCCGGACTGGGTTCAATGCTTTTTGTCCCTGCGGCAACCAACAGTTTCGGTCCGGCAGTGGCCCGCAATGTCGATCTGATTCTCGACGAATGCGGCGCCGACGGGGTTTTCTGGGATGAATTCGAGTATTCGGCCTACCCCTACACCTATACCGAACCGTGGGACGGTTTCTCCGGAGACATCGACCGCGACGGCAGACTGATCCGGCTGAAAAGTTCGGTTACGCTCCTGTCACAACCATGGCGTATGGCATTGGCCGAACGCATCCGGCAGCGTGGCGTCCTGATCATCAACGGTTCGCCGGCCACGCGCACTTCGGCTGCACTCAAAGTCCAGCACTTTGTCGAAACCGCCGCCATCAGCAACTGCGCCTATGCCGTGCTCTATTCGCCGGTGGCCTTGGGCGACCATATCAGCGAACGGACCCAGATCGACAGCTACCGCTGGATGCTCGGCGCACTCGACTATGGCTGCCTTTACAACTGGTACGATACGGTGGCGGCGGCCTATCCCACCCTGACCGAATACATGTTCCCGGCGACGCCGGTCGAATTGCATGAAGGATACATTCTTTGCCGGGAACGGATCATCACCAAAAAATCCGGTTTATTCGGCTGGAACGACACCTCGCGGCATGAGGTTCATGTCTACGATGAAAACGGCCGTGAGGTTCCCGGGTTCAAGGCCCCCGCGGTGGTCCGCGATGGCAAAAACTTTACTGAATTGCGTTTGCCGGAAGATTATTCGGCGGCGATCATTCGAAAATAAAATTTTTGAATGAAAACGGCGGCCGGAAATCGTCTCCGGTCGCCGTTTGGTTCGCTGCGCGATGATCGTGCGAGCGTTATTGATTCTGAAAAATCTGAAACCCGCCGTACCCTTCCATACCGTGTTCGGCCAGGTCAAGCCCCCGGATTTCCGCATCTTCGGAGGGCCGCAGTCCCTTGAGTACGACTTTGACGCCCGCGAAAATCGCCAATGCTGAACAGAACGACGCCGCGCCGATGGCGGCGACGCCGATCAACTGGACTCCGAACGAGTAGTCCGGGCTGAAAATCCCGACGCATAAAGTGCCGAATACGCCATTGACCAGATGGACCGAGAGTGCGCCGACCGGGTCGTCGAGCCGGATGCGGTCGAAGAACATGACTGCCAGAACCACCAACACCCCGGCGATCGCACCGATCAAAATGGCGACTTTGAGTGACAGGCAATCTGCCCCTGCGGTGATGGCCACCAGCCCGGCAAGACAGCCATTGAGCACCATGGTGAGGTCGGGCTTCTTCTGAATGATCCACGACGTGCCCAGCGAACTCATGAGTCCGGCCGAGGCCGCCAGGGAAGTCGCCACCAGAATATATGACACCGAGGCCGGATCGGCGCTGAAGGCCGAGGCGCCGTTGAACCCGAACCAGCCGAACCAGAGCAGAAAGGTGCCGATCACCGCCAGTGGAATGTTATGGCCGACGATGGGGTAGGAAATGCCGTTGACGAATTTGCCGATCCGGGGTCCGAGCATGATCACTCCGGCGAGCGCTCCCCAACCGCCGACCGAGTGGACGAAGGTTGATCCGGCGAGATCATGAAATCCGAGACCGGCCAGCCAGCCGCCGCCCCAACCCCAGGAGCCGACCAGCGGATAGACCAGTGCCGAATAGAAAATTGCGAACAGAATATAGGCGCTGAGCTTGATCCGCCCCGCGACTGCGCCGGAAACGATGGTCACGCAGGTGGCGGCGAACATTCCCTGGAACAGAAAATCGCTCCAGTAGGTGTAGTGGCCGTCAGCCCAGCCGATCATGCCTGCGGTTCCGGGCGGACATTCGAGTCCCAGATGGTCAAACCCGAGGAACCCGCCGCACAACCAGTGGCCGTGCGGAAACATCAGTCCGAAGCCGATCAGGGCATAGGTGAGCAACCCGATGGCGGGCGTCACGGTATTTTTGCACAGGATGTTGACGCAGTTTTTGGCGCGGGCGAGACCGGATTCGAGCAGCGCGAAGCCGATGTGCATAATGAATACCAGCGCCGCGCCGATCATGATCCAGAGATTGTTGACCGTGAAGAGCACGTCGGCGGCGGAGGCGCCGGCTGGTTCCGCGGCATGTGCCGCGCCGCTTGCCGCGGCCATCAGAAGCAGGTAACAAAGCATTTTCATGGCGATTCAAGCTCCTTTGGGTATGGTCTAGCCGATGGCTTCCGAGCCGGTTTCTCCGGTGCGGATGCGGATGCATTCTTCGAGACTGGTGATGAAAATCTTACCGTCGCCGATGGCTCCGGTCCGGGCTCCGGCAATGATGGCGCAGACGGTCGGTTTTACAAAACCGTCATTCACGGCGATTTCGAGCCGGATTTTTTTGTTGAGATTGACTTCGATGGCAACGCCGCGATAGGCGGTGACATAGCCTTTCTGGCGGCCGCAGCCGAGGGCGTTGGTGACGGAAATCTTGAAAATCTCGCTTTTGTAGAGCGCCTGCTTTACGGCGTTCAATTTTTCCGGCTTGATGTATGCGGTAATCAGTTTCATAACAAACCTCCGAGTTGGGTTGACATGTTTATTAGCAGATTGCGTGCCAACTTTTTTAATTCTTGTTATTTGTTTGAAAAACAATCAGTTGCAGATTGTTTTACGGGAGGTTGTTTTTTACATTTTTGTAAAAAATGGTTATTGCACTTTACAATTCGGAAAAATTGCGTGGGAAAAAGCCGGAAAAAATTATCGGGAAGGGGAAAACCCGACTGGAAAAACGTTTTGAGGCGGTATATATTATGTAGTACGCGGCGGGACTGGCCGCGGATGCTTGCTTTGTGGAGAGATGGCTGAGTGGTCGAAGGCGACGGTCTCGAAAATCGTTGTAGGGTTTACTCTACCGAGGGTTCGAATCCCTCTCTCTCCGCCAGTTTTTGACTTTGACAGGACCGGACATAACCGGTCTTTTTTGTTGCCGTAAAGACACTTGCAACAAAGAATCGCCAACGGTGCTTTTGTCACGAAAAGACGCTGAAACCCCCGATTTGACTGCCCCAACTGCCCCATTTACTGCCCCATCCCTGGCAAGCCGAATGTCCGGAAGTGTTTCAATCGCGCCCCGGAGGTCCATGCGGGCCACGTCAGTATAGATATTTTCTGTCAGGCGCGATTCACTGTGCCGCATGGCCGCCTGCACCAGCCGCAGGGCGACCCCGGCATTTTGCAGCAGCGTGCAGAAGGTTACGCGCAACGAATGAAAATCATAGCCGCTGCCGATTTCAGCGGGAATCCCGGCCGCCAGCCAGTATTGGCGCAAGCGTCCGAATTCGGGAAAGCGTCCGAATACCAGTCCGGTTCGATTCTTCCCGCGATATTGCAGCAGCAAGGCGGCAAGATCGTGATGCAGCGGAATCACCGCTTTCTGCCCGTTCTTAGTGATGCTGCCGGGCGCGACCAGTTGCGGAGTGCCGCCCTCAAGCGTCAAATGTTCCCAGCACAGCCGGGAAATTTCCCCGCGCCGCAATCCAGTGAACAACGCCAGCGAAACGATGCATTTCAGCTTGAACGGCAGAACTTTCAACAGTGCTTCAATTTGTGGAACGGTCAGCGATTGCCGCCGCAGATGCTCTACGCGGGAAAGCGACAATTTTTTCACACCCCGCAGTGGATCGCCGAGCAAGCGGTTATGGAGCTCCAGCCAGCGGCAGAATTCACGCAGGGCGCCAAGATAATGATTTTTGGTCTTGGCGGAAAGGTTCGAGGCATTGCGCCACTGTTCAAAGCCCCATAAGGTAATATCCTTGGGATACTGCCAATGGCAGAACGCTATAATCTGCCGACAATGAAAGCCCAGATAGTAGAGATGCTTTTCGGAGCGGTCCAGCGAGCGAACCGCCATCAGGAAATCTTGCAGGTGTTGTTCCAACAGAAGCGCTGCATATTCCTTGATATTGCGAGGCACGGCCCCGAATTGCGCCCGTTCCTCATTGCGGATCAACTCCTGCAACCGCTGGTTGGCGACCTGTTTGTCCGTTACTCCGAGATTGACCGTGCGCGGGCGCGGCATCCAATCCTGCTGAAAAGTGGCGCTGTAGGTTTTGGCGATACGCGGCTTGCCGTCGGCATCTTTTCCGTGCCGTTTTTTGAAGACATAAGCGATCATCCCTAAGCCCTCCGTAATTCCGCACGGTTCAGGAAATCGACAAGCGCATCATAGCGAATGCGGACGGAGCGCCCGACTTTCAGAAGAGGCAATTTCCCGGCGGCGGCAAGGCGGTAGACGGTTCGCGGACTGACGGAAAGCAATCGCGCCGCGTCCCCCAAAGAGACTAAAAACAGGTCTTTTTGCGGTTCGGGCTTGACTTTTTCAACTTTTGGAGATACTGTTTTCATGTTCAACTTCCTTTCGTTGTTGGACGTTTGCCGGGTTTGTTTTCTCAGGACGTGCCCGGCATTTTCTTATTTTGCAGCAGCAACCTTTCGCTGCTTGACCCTTCGTTCACTTCTTTTTGCCATTGCCTCAAGCCGCTCCAACTCCATATTGGAGGAAAAGCGATTCAATGCGGCAATAGCCTCTTTGCTCAAAAGAACATCCGCGACCTTTTCATCGGTCATTGCAATATCAAAGCCATTCGCAATCATCTTTGCATATTCAGTCGGATTGGTCAACTGTTCCGCCACCTTGGCCATCTTATCGTTAGTCACCAGATTTCGCACGGCGGGAACGATAATAGACCGCATGAATGCGGAAACATTGTCTCGCTCGGACAGCTTCACCGCCTCCTGTAACATCGCCAACTCGTCAGGAGTGCAACTCATGGAAACGCGTTCGCTCATGATTACGCCGTCTTTGCTCAAGCGTTTGCGTCCAGGACGCTTCGGAGTTGTTTCTGTCATTTCAGCACCCTTATAGTTCTTTTTATCCCCTACAGGCCAATATAACCATATTTTTCTATTTGTCAAGCAGAAAAACTGTAAAAAATATATTTTTTTATTGTATTTGGTAAATTTTCATAAGCTATGCCAGATATCCTGTCATTACGTCGTCGAACCTATAGTACGTAATCTTCTATAACACAAGGATGATTGGTTCGGCATTACATCATTATCAAGTGCTAAAAAATTTAACTTTGCTGCTTGTATTTTGACATCTCAATAGTATAATAAATCAATGATTGGCAAAGTACTTAATTTATTGGGGGAATGGGAGTAATGAAAGACTTTAAAGCGGCCTTGACAAAAATAAAGAGTAAGATTGGAGAAAAGCTTCCCGATGGTAATGACGTATGGGGGTATCATGGTATCAGCAGAGAACTCATCTTTGATACCATTGACCAAATCTATACGATTGCTACTGAAATAGGAAACGATGCAGGCGCTAATCGATTTGAAGTTATATACTTGAAGCGTCAAGCATCTTCTATCAATGATGCTATCAATAAGATTCTTGATTCAGAAACACCGGAAAAGTATTTCAATGAATTTCTGAATGAACTTGCAGAACTATTATGGGCCGTCAAGCATACCTTTTTCGTCATCAACAAAAACGGATTACATGCTGATGAAGAAATAATAGAGCTGAAGGAACAGGCAAAAAAACTTCAGGTTTTGAGCGCGGAAATAGAAAACCGTAAGGTATTATATGAGAACGCATTTTCTAAATTTCAAGAGGACATAGACGCAGTTTCCAATTTTCAAAAAGAAATAGCAACATCGCAAACAGAAATTGCAATCAAAGAAAAAGACGTTAAGGAAAAGCATCAAACTATAAGCAATATTTATGGTGATATTGAAGGGTGGGATGTCGAGATAGACGAAAAACGACAAAGTTTTGTTTCTCTTGAAAAAAATATCAAAACATTATCAGATAACGCTAAAAATCTAGAAGACGCATTAATCGCAACACAAGCAGCCGCTGCCGCCACAGAAAAAGAACTTGCAAATTTGAAGACGCAGAATAAAACTCTTTTAGACGAGGCCCAAGATACTCTCGGAATGACAAATCGAGTTGGAATGTCAGCGTCTTTTAAGGAAAGGAAAGACGAATTGAATACTTCGCTGAAAATATGGGGAGAAGTTTTTGTATTAACCGTCATTGGATTGGCCGGGTTAGCTTATTTTTTACTGATTAATCGAATGAACGAAAATATCAGTTTCGCTATGATCTTAACCCGCTTTACAATTGCAGCTCCGCTTGTCTGGTTGGCCTGGTTTTCTGCCAAACAATATCTTTCCATAAGTCGCATTAAAGAAGACTACGCTTTTAAGTTTGCAGCAACAATGGCTTATGAGGGGCATAAAAAAGCCACAAGAGAGTTGGAAGACAAAGAATTAGAAAAGGCTCTTCTGGTAATGTCTCTTTGTAATATGGAAGAAAATCCGATACGACTTTACTCAAAAGAGCAACAGGCGTCCCCAATTACAGAAATTGTGTCTCATGTCAAGAAAGCACGCTTTAATATCAATGCAAAAAATGGTGCGGCTAATGTGGATATAGAAACAAAAGATGAGTAATCTATTACCGGCAAAAATCAATTAGCATCATCACATATTAAACGTTCCGCTATAAATATTTTTTAATTTTGAGATAAATTTAATATCCCGGAACCCCGTCACTGTCAAGCAGCAATCCGGCATAACCGGTCGTTTCACTCCCTTTTATTCCGTTTGCAGTTTGACAGCTCCGGGAACCCGTGAGGATTCGGCCTTGCCGATTGCCGAAAGGAAATGAATTTCCTTTGCGGCAATCCTACGCCGATGCGGA
>JAVBVS010000007.1:0-117151 GCA_036677805.1 Victivallaceae bacterium
GCCTCTGCTTCTTCACCGAAACCCGCAAGGGCTGGAAGAGCGCCGCGGCGGAAAACTACCGGGTGGTCAAGGCCGCCGACGGTTCGGTGATGCTGGAAGTCCGCCTCGCCGACAAGCTGAAGGCCGGAGAAACCCTGCCGCTGGAATTCGGGTTGCTCGCCAGCCCGGTCAAGGCGCTGCCCGCCAATTATCCGCTGAATATTTTCGGCGATCATTATGTGACCGCCATGAACCGTCCCGGACATGCGCCGACGGTGGATGCGGTGATTTCCCAGATTCTGGCGGAATATGAAATCAGCGAATGCTTCTGGGATCTGCCGACGCCCGAAACCAGCATCCAGGGCCAGGCTGGCCGGAAATCGGCGCAGCGCTCGCTGGCCAACGGTTCGCGCCCGATTCCCTACCATCAGGCGCGTTATCTCTCCGACGAGTATCCCGAAGTGCGCGCCTGTCTGGATGAATGGAAGATCATGCCGGAAACTTCGCTTGACTATCGTCGTGACGGCGTGAAGCACAAGCTCTACGACTGTTGTCCGGCCACCGAGGCCGCCGACTTCTATGTCTGGAAGTACCGTCAGATGCTCCAGCGCAATCCCGAATTGCGCGGACTCTACTTCGACTTCGGCATCGTGCCCTTCTGCAACAACGCCGACCACGGCTGTTCGGAACGCATTCCGCTGCTGGCGCAGCGCGAGTTCTACCGCAAGATCGCACTGGCTCAGCTCGACGCCGGGATCAAGGAACCGCTGCTGGTGATTCATAACACCGACTCGGTGCAGTTGCCGGCGGTCACTTTCGCCACGCATCTCTTTAACGGTGAGCACATCCGGCAGCATTCGAGCACCATTCTGCATGACGGCAAGGACATCCTCGACACCTACGACGAGACCATGTTCGCCAGCGAACTCGGCAGTCTGCCCTTCGGATTGACCAACAGCGACTACCATCCGCAAGGCACGCTGCTGCCGGAATTCGGCGGCGGCAAGGAGGATCCCGAACTCTACAACTTCCGGACTACCTATGCCATGCTGGCCGGAGCGCTGCCGCACGGGGTGATCCCGTCGCCCAGCTATTGCCATCACGGGTTGTTCGACAAGCTGGTGCGCATCTATGACGGGTTCGGCGTGCCGAAGGCCACTTTCTACGGCTACTGGCGCGAACCGGTCAAGGTGCTCAAAGGCAAGGACATCTTCGTCAGCGTCTACCGCCATGCGACCGAACCCAGACTGCTGGCCGTGATTTCGCACATCGGCAAGGGTCATGACACGCAGGAGATCGAACTCAAGTTCGACCTCAAAAAGCTGAACATGCCCGCGACGTTGACCGGCGCGGTCGAACAGTTCACCAAGCCGGACCCGGATTATGCCTGGCTGAAACCGGAACAGGTGACCGCCTATGGCTTCGGCCCCGAACGGGCGCCGTTGAAGCTGGGCGAGTTCGGCGGCACGGTCGAATCGGTTCAGGGCGACACGCTGAAGATGAAACTCAAATACCATACCGTGGCTCTGGTCGAGCTGCGGTAACGATCCCGCCTTCTCCGGCGGGATGCCGCAAAACGCGGTCCCGCCGGTGGCAGGCATAATGACGAATGGAGTGAAGCGCAATGCAAATTTCGGTCACCCGGCTGGCGCCGGACATGGTCAGAATTCAGGCCCGGCCGGCCTGGCGGAAGAAGAACTCGGCGTTGACCGATTATGGCTTTTTGTTCGACGCGGCGGTTGCCGCCGCGCCGGAGGCAGCCTGCGACACGCTTGAAATCCGGGAAGAAAACGGCCGCTGCGAAGCCTTTGGCGGCAACGGCCGAAAACTTTTCACCCTGCTGGAATGCGCTCCCGGTGACACGGCGGCGGAAACGGTTTTCGAGGCTTTCGATCCCGATGAAGACTGGATGGGCTTCGGCGATCAGACCCGCGACCGGCTGTTTCACCGCGGTTTCCGGATCGAATGCGAGGTCGATGACGTGGTTTCCTATCTGCCGGTGCCGTGGTTCATGTCGACCCGCGGCTACGGCATTCTGGTCAATACCACACACCATGTGACCTTCGATATGGCGTCGGCCGAACCGGGCCGCTTCGGCTGGCTGGACCGTTCCGGCGTGGTCGATTTTTATGTAATCGCCGCGCCGGACTTCAAGTCGCTGCTCCGGCGTTATCTGGCGTTGACCGGCAATCCGGAACTGCCGCCCTTGTGGAGTTTCGGATTGTGGTATATCTGCCGCACGCAGGCCGATGCCGACGAGGTGATGCGCAATGCCGTCGATTTCCGGCGCGAGCAGCTGCCCTGCGACGTGATCGGTCTCGAACCCGGCTGGATGCAGAAGGATTATGATCTGAGCTGCGACAAAAATTGGAACAAGGCGCGGTTCGATCTCGACGAATGGCAGAAAACCGGCAAGCATCACTTTATCCGGGCGCTCAAGCGCATGGGCTTCCACCTCGAACTGTGGCTTTGTTGCGATTATGATCTGGGTTTTGAGGAGGAGCGGCGGCGGGGACGCAATGCCGTGGCCGCGCCGCTGACCGAGGCGGAGATTCTGGCCCGGCGCAAGGATATCGATATTGACGGCCATCTCGGCGAACCAATCTTGTTCGACAAGATCACCCGGCCCGGCGAAGCGTGGTTCGAGCACCTCAAGCAATTCGTCGACTGGGGCGCCGATTTCTTCAAGCAGGACGGCGCGTTTCAGGTCTGCTTCCATCCCGATCGCTTCTGGCGCGGCAGCCGGATGACCGACGAGGAAATGCACAATCTCTACCCCTTGCTCTATTCGCGCCAGATGAAGGAGGGGCTGGAGGAATACACCGGCAAGCGCGGGGTGGTTTTCACGGTCGCGGGCTGGGTCGGCTTTCAGCACTACTGCGGCACCTGGACCGGGGATACCGGGGGACGCATCGAAACCCTCGGGGCCATGCTCAATACCGCGATCGTCGGCCACAGCTGGTGCACCAACGATCTGGAAGCGACCGAAGCCGAGGGCATTCACTTCGGCTATCTGCTGCCGTGGAGCCAGATCAACAGCTGGACCTATTTCCGGATGCCGTGGGTGCAGGGCGATGCGCTGCTGGCGATGCACCGCTTTTACGCCCAGTTCCGTGCGCAGCTGGTGCCTTATCTGTACAGTTACGCCCGTTGCGCGGCGCAAGGCGGTGCGCCGTTGCTGCTGCCGCTGGCGCTGGAATTTCCCGGCGACCGCGAATGCCGGAAAATTCTGCATGAATATTTGCTCGGCCGCGATCTGCTGGTCGGCATCTACCGCAAGGAAATGTACTTTCCCGCCGGCGAGTGGCGCGATTTCTGGACCGGCGAAATCATCGTTTCGCAGGGGGAATTCCGCATTGTCGACTGGCCTGCGGACCGGGGCGGCGCGCTCTATCTGCGCCGCGGCGCGCTGGTGCCGCTGGGGCCGGTGATGGCTTATCGCGGCGAACGCGAACTCGACGCGATGACGCTGTGGTGTTTCCCGGGCGCGGCGGACCATGCCGAATGCGAGCTTTACGAGGACGACGGCGTGTCCTTCGCCTATCGTGACGGCGGCTATGCGCTGACCCGGATTGCCATGCATCGGGAAGCGGACCGGTTGCGGCTGTCGATTCTGCCGCCGGAGGGCGAGGCGAAATTTGTACCCGCCGCGCGCAACTGGCAGCTTGTCATTTGTTTGCCGCGGGCGCCGCGCGCCGTTCGGGTCGATGGCATTCCGGCAGCGGCAAGCGAGGATTGCTTCGACGCCGCGCGCGGTGAGTTGCGCTTGACGCTGAACCGCATGGCGGGCGTGGTGGAGCTCGATCTCGCATAGTTTCAGCAGAGGATCGGAACCCGGGATTGAATTTTTCAATTCCGGGTGTATGTTATAATTAACATTAAAAACCGGAGGCTTTCGAAAGCCATATCCGGGTGGTGGGAAACAGCTTCAGAACAAGGGTCGGAAAAATCATGGGCAAAGTTCAATACATCGACATTCACGCGCACGCCTACCGGCGGCCGGTGCCGTTCGTGACGCAATTCTGTACGCCGGACGAGCTGCTGCAACGCTACGATTCGGCCGGAATCGAAATGGGTGCGATTCTGCCGATCGTCAGCCCGGAAATTTATTTTCCGCAGGCCAACGAGGATATTCTCGACATGGTGGCCGACCGTCCGGACCGTTTTTTCGCTTTCTGCAACATCGATCCCCGAGTGCTGACCAATCGCGCCGACGCGCCGTTGGACCGGGTGATGCGCTATTATCAGGAACGCGGCTGCCGCGGCATCGGCGAAATCATGCTCAACTGCCGCATGGACGATCCGCTGGTTCAGAATCTCTTCCGCCATGCCGAGGCGGTCGGGCTGCCGGTGACCACCGACGGTTCGGACAAGGTCGGCGGCGATTTCGGACTTTACGACGATCCGGGACTGCCGTTGCTCGAACATACGCTGCAATGTTTTCCAAAGCTTGCCGTGATCGGCCACGGGCCGGTTTTCTGGGCGGAAATCACTGCGCTGGAGCGTCCCGCGCTGCGCAAAACCGCGTTCGCGCCCGACGGCACGCAGGTCGGCTGGAATCCGCCGGCGGGCAAAATTCAGTGCGAAGGGGTGATCCAGCAGCTGTTCCGGCTCTATCCGAATCTGTATGGCGAGCTTTCCGACGCTTATGTGCAATTGGTGCGCGACGAGGATTACGCGGTTCAATTCATGATCGAATTTCAGGACCGGCTGTTTTTCGGCACCGACATTTGCAGCTTCGGCCATTCTTTCGCGCTCAAGGAGTTTCTCGACAAGCTCCACGATTCGGGCAAGCTGCCGGAAGCCGCCTGGCGCAAGATCGTGCGCGACAACGCGATTCAATTTTTCCGGCTGCCGCTGGCGACGGAGGCCGATCATGTCTGAACTCGCCTGTTATCAGATCGCGGGCGACGCGCTGCGGCGCTTCGGCTCCAACGAGCGGTTCAACCGGGTGCTTTACGGCGGTCACGCCGGCGATGCTTCCGTCGGACGTTTCTTCACCTTTGCCGGTGACACGCCGATTTTCATGGGCGCGCAGAGCGACTTCCTGAAGCACACCTGGTGCTATCAGGCCAAGAACGGCATTCTGCAGAGCGGTCTTGCGCTGACGCCGGGGTTCGCCGAAATGGGCGCGCACGATCTCTATTCGAGCTGGTTTCATCAGGCCAGCGATATCGTGACCACCTGGCATCACGGGTATCTGAGTTACGATCTCACCCGCTTTTCACCCTATTTCCCGGATGCGCAAGTTCATATCGAAGTCTATCCCCTGCAGGATCATGACGGCTTTCTGGTCCATTACGAGATTGCCGCCGACGGCCGGGTGATTTTCTGCGCCGCGCTGGGCGGCATCACCGGCTTCATCGGACGCTTCGACCAGCCGGAGGCGGAGAACCGCAACTTCGCGCTGTCGGATTGCGACGGCAATCAGGCGGCGGTTGCGGATGGCGTGGGGCGCATCGTCGATGCATCCGGCTCTACCGAGCTTCTGGTCGGCACCGATTTCGGGGCGGAGCTCCTGACCGACGCGGCGGCGGCGCTGAATGAAAAATATCCGTCGCTGGCCCTGTCGGAACACTCCGGCCCGACGGCTGCGGTCAAGCTGGTCCGGGTCATCCTGCCCGGCGAAGAATTGAACGGCAATCTGGTGGTGCTGCGCAACGGTTCGCCGGAGATTCTGCGGCAATACCTCGCCGCCGACGTGCGCGGCGAACTGGTGCGCAAAATTCGCGCCAAGCACGAGATGGTCTCCTTTCATACGCCCGACGATCGTCTCGACCAGAGCGTACCCGATACTCTGATCGCGCTGGACGCCTCATGGCACGAACCGACGTTCTATCATGGTGCGGTCGGCTATCACGCGCCTTTCCTCGGCTGGCGCGGTTATTACGGTCCCACGCTGGCGGGCTGGTCCGAGCGGGTGCGCACGGCGATCCGGGCGCATCTGGCGACGCTGACCCGGGTGGAGGGGCCGGAACGGGTCTGGTATGACGGCGCCGACCGGCCCGATCTCGACCACGAGGGGACGCAGTACCATCATCTGGAAAATTCTTCCGGCAAACTCACCGCACTGCTTCACCGCGAAGACATCTACGACATGCAGGAAGTGTCGCTCGATATGATTTTCCACTACCTTGAGCGCACCGGCGACTTGGCGCTGGGGGCGGAAATCTTTGAACCGCTGGCTGCCGTGCTGGCGTGGGAGGAACGCATTCTCGATCCCGACGGCGACGGCCTTTACCAGAATTTCCTGAATACCTGGATTTCGGACGGACATGTCTACAACGGCGGCGGTTGCGCTCAAGCCAGCTGTTACAACTATGCGGCCAATTGCGCCATGGTCCGGCTGGGGCGGGCGCTGGGACGCGACACTGCGGTGTTCGCCGGACGCGCCGCCGGGATCAAAGCGGCGATGGAGCGGCATTTGTGGCTGGAAAAAGAGGGCCTTTACGCCGAATATGTCGATACCGTGGGCAACAAACTGATTCATCCTTCGCCCGAACTGTCGACGCTCTATCTGGCGGTCGAGTGCGGCGTCCCGAATCCGGTTCAGGCGGTGCGGTTGCTCGAATTTTCGGAGCGCGCGATCAAAAACATCGTTACGCTGAATCGCCGCGGCCGGCTGGCCTTTTCAGCCAACTGGCTGCCCAAGAAATATTCAACCTGCGGCATCTTTCCGGCCGAAAACGCGGCGTTGGCGCTGGCGTATTTCCGCACTTTCCGGCGTGACAAAGCGCTGAAGATCCTCGACGGATTGCTCGATGCCTTCGCCTTGAGCCATTCGCCGGGAGCGTTGTCGCATGTGTTGAGCGCCCATGCCTCCAACGACGACGGCGACTGGGACTTCACCGATGTCACCAGCATGTATTTCCGGCTCCTGGTGGAGGGGCTTTGGGGAATCCGCTTCCAGCGCCTGAGCGGCGAGATTGCAATCGCGCCGCAGCTGCCGGAAGCGTGGCATCAGGCGGAGCTCGCCATCCCCGGACTGAAACTCGCTTTCCGGCGCGAAGCCGGAAGCGCGCGGCTGACGATTGAAACCTCGCTGCCGGGGCGGAAAATCGTGACTTTAACCGGCGATATCGCCGATCTTTGCCTGAATGGAGTGCCGTTGAAAGCCGAAAAGACGGATTACGCGGGCGTGCCGCTGACCGTGGCGACGGTTGAAACTTGCGGACGTTTCGAGCTGGCCTATCGTCCGGGCAAAGCGGTAGCGCCGCCGGAATTCGCCGCCGAACCGCCGCCGCGGACCCAAGCGGCGCATTTGCCGGCGCCGGAAGCGGCGCGACAGGAGGCGGTTGCGCTCGATGGCCGATTCAATGCCGAAATCATTCATCTCTTCGACCGGGAATATCGCGCGCCGCGTCCGGAAGGCTACTCCATCGGCGCCCGGCGCAACGGCCGTTACGCATGGGAGTGGAACCACTTCGGACACAATGCGGTGATGGTCGACGACGACGGCTTGCGCCGATCCGGCGGAGTGTACCGGCTGGCTTCGGGCTGGCGGTTTCCGACCCCTGAAACCGGCGACAATGCGCTTTGCGTCTCGGTCTGGGACAATTTCCCAACCGTGGCGGCGATTCCGCTGACGGGCCGGGGGCGCGAAGTCGCCGTGTTCCTGATCGGCGCGACCAATGCGATGCAAAATGGCGTGGTCAATGCACGGTTGACGATCGTTTATGCCGACGGTTCGGAAACTGCCGTCGATCTGATCCATCCGGATAATTTCGACGATTTTCTGGTGCCCGCGCTGCAACCGGCCAACGAATGCTTCTATTTCAGCGCCGGCTGCCACGGCATCGTCCAGCGCATTCCGGTCGTACCGGAGCGGGAACTCCGGGAACTCCGGGTCGAAGCCGTGGCCAACGAGGTGATCGTGGGTATTCTCGGCGTCGTCTGCGTGCGTTGAAATTCCGGAAGCGGGAAGCGCCGGTCATGACACCATTTGGATTTTTCGGGGGATGTGGCGAGAGCAGCCATATCTGCGATATCAAAATGAATTCATGACCGCACTTCGCAAGCCGTTTCGCGCCGTTTTGACGTTGCTCACGGCTTATCCGGCTCAACGAAATCGGATTTTTTTTCATTTCAGTCCTTGACAAAGGACTTTTTTTATTGTATACTATAATAGTAATATAAGAGTATCATGCTTTGAAAGAGTATCATGAATCGCATCCCGGTCGAAAAAGTTGCTCTGGAAGTTGATGTCAAACATGAATATGGCGCCGCCGGCGCTCTGATCCGCTTTTTGACTTCCCGGATCGACGACGGCAGTTTTGCTCCCGGAATGCCTCTGGAGTCGACCAGCGAATATGCCCGAAAATTCAATATTTCGCTGGTGACGGCTCAGAATGCGTTGTCGAAACTTGCGGCCGGCGG
Source organism: Victivallaceae bacterium (assembly GCA_036677805.1). Lineage (GTDB taxonomy): Bacteria > Verrucomicrobiota > Lentisphaeria > Victivallales > Victivallaceae > SIG78. The sequence goes on from JAVBVS010000007.1 coordinate 8,356, forward strand.
TTATATTGTGCGCCGCCACGGGGCTCGTACGGTGGTTGCCGACCGGACCGTGCGGACGCCGCGTTCGATCGGAATTCCGCTGTTCAGCATTTCGACCACGACGACGCTGCGGGATGAATTGCCGCATGACTTCATGGCCGGAATGCTTCACGAAACCTTTGCTCGCGGTTATGATATGCGGGTGTTGCATCCGCGGGGGGAAAACTTCGATTGCCGGATGCTGCGGGACAGTGGTCTGGCCGGAGTGCTGGTGGTCCACTCCAAGCTCCGGACGGGAGGACCGCTGCTGGAATTCGTGCTGGAGTTGCGGAAACTCGGAATGCCTCTGGTGTTTGCCGGGCTTTTGGATCCGGACTATACGGGGCAGTTCAACCATCTGGAGTGGGATTACTTCGCCGGCGGCCGCATGGCGCTGGAGTACCTCCAGCGGTGCGGTTGCCGACGGCCTGCCGTATTGTCGCTGCTGCCTCTGGACGCCCAGAATTTCATGACCTACATTCAGCGCGGAATGTGTGCCGGTGGCGCGGAGATTCGCACGGCCAGTTTCGATATTGCGCGTCCCGATTGTTTTCCGGAATATCGGGACGCGATCGTCGCGGCGCTGCGCGGTGCGGACGGCGTGGTCTGTCAATACCACAAAATTGCGGAATATCTGGAAACGTGGCTGCCGGGCATTCGGACGATTGTGATGGATCCGGTTCGGTCGGAACGGCGCGCAACCTTGTGGCCCGACCTCGAATTCGAGGGGAAATTAGCCATGCAGATGCTGAGCGAGGTGATTGCCGACCCTCAGGCTTCGCCGCGCCATCTGGAATTGGCTTTGCAGGTGATTGAACCCGAAGCCTGCGATCGATGAATCTTGAACGGAATTTCAGAAGTGTTTCGCAAATCAGGGCGGAACATTTTTACATTTATCGGGTTTTTGGTGGTTTCTGGCGCCGTTTCGATCCCGGTTGCGCTGCCGCCGGTTCCGGCGATCACGCCGATGGACATATTTTTCCGACTTTTTTTGTTTTTTAATGGTGCAGATGTCAACGCAAAAGAGTGACGAATGAAGATGGAGTATCGTTTGCAATTGCCGTCGGCGGAAATGGCGGAAGAGCCGTGGCCGATGGCACATTTTCCGGCCCGCTTTCAGGCGGTAATTTTCCGCAATTGGAATCGGGCGCCGGCAGAATGCCTGGCCCGGGTGCTGGCAACCGCGGAGGCGGATGTTCACGCGGCGGCACGGGAGCTGGGACTGCGGGAATACGATCCGGCGAGATGTCGGCTCTGGCGCGAGCGCGGGTATTTGACGGTGATCCGCCAGAACTGGCATCTGCTGGACTATGCGCAACTGCTGGATTTGCTGGAGTGGCCGGAAGAAAAACTTTACCGGGTGCTCATGGAGGAGGATTTCTTCTGGCACAAGCTCGGCGACCGCAAGCCGTTCTGCCCGAAGGTGGCGTGGCGGGAACTGACTCCGGCAGAGCGTTCCGCCACCGCCCGGCTGCGTGCGCTTCTCGCGCCGCTGATTGCGGAGCAGGGGGCGAAGGAATTCGATTTTTTGGCGGCGTATGAGGAAGCGTCTCCGGTTGCGGCGATGCCGCCGAAGCCCGGCGAACCGCTGCGGCTGATTTATTCCTATTGCGCGCCCTTCGGCGACGTGCTGTTGCCTGGCGCGCCCGATCCTTTTCCGCCGGGATTGCTGGCGCAATACCGCGCCAGCGGCGTCAATGCCGTCTGGCTGCCGGTGCTGCTGTCCGACCTGACGCCGTGGACCGGAGACGACGACTATTCGCAGGGGTGGGAACGGCGTCAGGCCGGATTGCGCCGTCTGACCGCCCGGCTGGGAGAATTCGGCATCGGGCTTTTTCTGTATCTCAATGAACCCCGTGCGCTGCCGGAAGCGATTGCGGCACGCCATCCGGGGTGGGCGGGGACGCCGAATCCCGACGGCAGCGGCACGCGGGCGGTATGCATCGGCAATCCCGAGGTATCCGGCGCGCTGCGTTCCGGCGTGGCCGCGTTGTGTCGCGCCGTACCGGAACTGGGCGGTATCTTGAGTATCACCATGAGCGAGAACCTGACCCATTGCCTTTCCAAAACCGCGGTGACCGATTGTCCCCGCTGCCGGAACTTGGAGAATCCGGCCGCGAATGTGATCGCGGTCCTGAGCGCGATTTGCGACGGCATGCGCGATGCGCAAAGCCATGCCCGGTTGATTGCCTGGAGCTGGGCGTGGAGCCCGGAATGGGATACGCAGATACTTGACGCCCTGCCGCGCGACATCGAACTGATGTGCGTGAGCGAAACCGGGCTGGAAACCGATTGCCGCGGCGTCAGAGGCCGGATTCTCGATTATTCGCTGGCCCATCCGGGGCCGGGCCCGGTGGCGTCACGGCTGTGGCAATATGCGCGCAACCAGGGGCGCCGGATAGTCGCCAAGTTGCAGTTGAATGCGACCTGGGAGCTTTCGAGTCTGCCGTATGTGCCGGTGCCGCAGCTGGCGAAGCGCCATCTGGAGCATCTTGCCGAACTGGGGATCGGGGATTTCATGCTGAGCTGGACGCTGGGCGGCGCTCCGGGAGGCAATCTGCCGCTGGTTGATTGCACGGTGCGCGAATGGTGTGAGCGGCGGTTCGGCCGGCATCATGCCGCGGCGATTGAAGCCGCATGCCGGAAGTTTTCGCAGGGGTTCGGACAATTTCCATTTGACGGGACAAGTTTGATCTACACCGGTCCTCAGAATTTCGGCTGCGCGAATCTGCTTTATTCCCGGCCGACCGGCTGTCGGGCGACGATGGTGGGGTTCTGCTATGACGATCTGGCAAGCTGGAGCGGCGGCGGCCATTATCCGCCGGAATTGCTCGAAACGGTGTTCATGGCAATGGCGGCCGACTGGAATGACGGCCTGGACATTCTCCGCGGGCTGTCAGCGGAGCTGACGGACAACCCGGCCTGCCGCGAGCTTGCGGCCATGGCGGAGGCCGGGTACTGCATGCTTCAAAGCAGCGCCAATCAGATCGCCTTCTGTCGCCGCCGCGATACGAACGACCGGATCGGTTGCGCGAAGCTGGCGGAAGCCGAAGGCGGACTTGCCCGGCGTCTGCTGGCGGTGCAGCGGTGCGATTCCCGTATCGGCTTCGAAGCGAGCAATCACTATTTGTACCATGAAAACGAATTGCTGGAAAAAATCCTGCAATGCGACAAATTAACGGACCTCTTCAAACGACAACTCCAATGTTAACCCAGGGAAAGGAATGAAACCATGAGATCCCAACGCTGCCGGATTTTTGTCGAACCGCCTTTTACGCTTATTGAACTTCTGGTGGTCATTGCGATCATCGCGATTCTGGCGGCCATGCTGCTGCCGGCGCTCTCGGCGGCGCGCAGCCGGGCGGTACAGGCGAACTGCATGAGCAATATGAAGAGCATCGGTCTGGGGCAGAGCATGTATTCCGACAGCAACGACGATTATATCGCAGTGGCCGCATACTCCGGCCTTGCTGATTTCTGGTTTTTTATGGTGGCCGACTATATGGCCGGCGATCAGATTGCGTCGGAGCGGCTGTTCAGTTGTCCCGGCGAGGCGGTGCCGTACGATCCCAGGCACGTTGCCAATCCCCGGTTTGATTACACGCATTACGGAGCCAATTTTTATGTGACCGGCAATGGCGCGTCATCGTCGTCGGCCTTTCGATTTTTCCGTCGGCGTTCCGGCGCGGCCAATGCCGCGGCGGCGATTCATTTTTTCGACCAATCCGGATATAACGCTTATGGTTCCCTCGATCCGTACTGGCTGGCCTACCGGCATGGCGGCGGCGAATACTCCCCCAATGTCATGAATACCGGCGCCAATGCCGGGCAGACCAATGTCGCATTTCTCGACGGGCATGTCGAACCGCGGACGCTGAAGCAGCTCGACGCCGACGTCACCAGTCCCGGGTCGCTCTACAACGGGAATGCCTGTTATCTCTATGACGGCATCACCACGCTTCCGTAAAAGATCATTGACAGGAAAAAATCATGAAAAGAACAGTTTTATTCATGTCCGTGGCGGTCGTTCTGATGTCGTACGCGTCCATGTCATCGGCAGCCGCAGTGATCGCCGACGGTCAGAGTCAGTGGCGGATCGTCATGTCTGCCGCTTCCTCCGCCGAGGTCCGGCACGCCGCCGCCGAGTTGCAGAAAAATCTGCGGTTGAAAGCACCGGCGGCGGCGTTTGAAATCTCAGACCGCGCCGAAACCGTGGCGGATCATGCGATCCGACTGGTGGCCGACGGCACAATGCCGAAAGAGGCGTGGCGGATTACCGCCGGAAGCGGCACCATCGTCATCGCCGGGGGCAGCCCGCGCGGTGTGCTGAACGGGGTGTATGAATTTCTGGAACGCTTCGTCGGCTGCCGTCGGTACGGTCTGGAGATGCGGCGGCTGCCGACGTCCGGCGATCTTGTCATTGCGGACGGTCTTGATGTTGCCGGACGTCCGGCGTTTCTGTACCGCGACATTTACTATCTGAGCACCGGGATTCCCCGCGATGCCTATTATGATTCCAGGGCCTGGAATAAACTGTTTTCTTACGATGCGCCGGCAAAATACGGTTTTTCCGAAATGACCGGAAGTCCGTCCGGCGGGCACACGTATCTGGCCTATGCCGCCGATTTTCCCGAAGATATTTCCTGGATGGCGCCGAACGGCAACCGTTCCCGGGTCACCGTGACCACCGGCGGACAGATTTGTTATTCGCATCCGGAAGTGCGCCGTCGTTTTGCGGAAAAGTTGCGCGGCTACATCAAGGCGGATCGCGCGGCCTGCGATAAGGACGGGAAGCCTTATCCGGTAATTTACGCGGTTAACGCCAATGATTGCGGTGCGCTCTGTTACTGTCCGGAATGCCGTGCGCTGGCCGAAAAATACAATCCATCCGGGATGGTGATTGATTTCACCAATGCCGTGGCCGCGGCGATTGCCGAAGAATATCCGGATGTGCTGGTAATGATGTTCGCCTACAAGGAGGCCGCCGCGCCGCCGCGCGGCATCCGGGCCCGCGACAATGTGATGGTGCAAATGGCTCTGATGGATGTCGAATTCAGCGGCGCGGAAAATCGCGATATTCTGCGTCCGGCGGCGCATTCGCACAACAGTCAATTTGTGAAGATGCTGGATGAGTGGCGGAAAAGCGCGGCGAATCTGGCTTTGTGGGATTATTGGCGGCTCTATTACGACTTGTACCCGACGCCGTATTCGATCGTCGGGAATCTGCCCGGCCAGATTCGGCTTTATCGCGAATGCGGCATCAAACAGGTGTTCGTTGAATTTCCGCTGATGGTCAAACCCGGGATTCAGTGTCCGAACAGTTTTATCGATCTCACGGTTTACGCCGGCGCCAAACTGCTGGACAATCCCGATCTCGATTATCCGGCGTTGATCGGGGATTTTATGGCGGGAGTTTACGGCAAGGGTGCGCCGTTCATGCTGGAATATTTGAATTATCTGGAAAAACGGATGCTTGAGGAGCCCGATTACATGAGCCGCAAAGGCGCTCCGTCGCGGCGTTACCTTGATGCCGAATTCTTTCGCCGCGCCAATGAACTGCTTGATGCGGCCGAAAACGCCGCTGCGGCGGCGGGCGAACATGATGCGGTTGTCAATATCAATCAGGAACGGCTGCCGGTCGATCTGGCTTACATCAATCTGATGAATTCGAGTTTGTCCGGCAATCCGCTCGGGGTGAAGCGTCAAGCGTTGTGGGCACGCATTGAGCGCAATATGAAACAATTCACGGAAAAATATTATACTTCCGACTATGCGGCGGAAACGCTTCCGAAAACGCTTGCCTATTACCGCAGCAAACTTGAGCGGCCGCCGCTGCCGCCGGAGTTCGCGGGACGGAAGGTGCTCGATTTCACCTGGTCCGATTTCCGGGGCAATCAGGTTGCGGATTCAGAGGCGCCGGGGGAGCGAGCATGTACGGTTTACGAACAATATTTTTCAGGTAAGGAGCCATTGCATGGCAAGCCGTTCGAGCTTGGAATCTATGCCGAAAATGCCGACCCGAAGGATGTATTGCGCTATCAGATCGAACCGTCGGAAGTGCCCGCCGATGAAAAATATCACTTCTATTATGTCGGGCGCTGCCGGATTCCGCAGAATGCGATCATCTGGCTGCATTGGACCTGGCTTCTCAGTATGCCGTTGCGGGATGTATACGATCCTGCCGACGTCAATGCCCAATACGATATTTTCGTTCAGTTGAAATTGCAGGGACCGGCCTATGTCAAAGGTTCGACCGCCGCCAATGACGCACGGCTGGGCCGGATCGTCTGTGAAAAAGTCACCGGCAATGAAGCGGCGCCGGCGCCTGCGGAATTGTCGAATCGTGCCGTAGTGAAGGTGATTCCGGCGGAGAACTTCACCTATCACGTCGCCAGGGTGCCCGATGACGGTGCTTTGAACCGCACCGCGGTCAAGCCGGTCGAGGATAAAATCGCCGATATGCACGCCCAATTGCCCGGGTTCGGGTTGATTGATCCGGCGACCGGGGCGCGTCCGATCACCCGGCAAATTTTCCGGAAGGAACTTCAAACCGATGGCAAATTCCATCTCTACAAGCTCGGAACCGCCAAACTGACGCCGACGATGCAGCTCTGGGGACATTTCAGCTGGGCGATGTGCGCCCTGCTCAAAGACAGTTACGATCCGGCGCAACCGGATGCCGAATATGATTTTTTCATTTCGCTGAAGGTGACCGGCCCGGCCTACATCGACGGCGATACGCGGGAGAATAAATTTTTGGTCGATGCGCTGTATCTCGTGCGCTGAACCGGAGCCGAAAACGCGGCCGGGAAACCGGTCGCGTTTTTTTGTCGGTGGAGCCGTTGCGCAAAGCGATTTCCGGTATGCGGACAAAGCGCAGCGGCGGCCCCAAAAACGCCGTTTCCTGAACTTGCAATGTTTTCATGACCGTGGTATAGTATTCCACCATGGAAGAGTGTATGGCGGAGTTCAAGGAGGTCTGGCGGTGGGTGTGGATAAAACGGCGTTTCGGCGGGAATTCAAGCAGAATCTGATCGAATGGCTGAAGCTGGAAGACAAGACGCCCGGCGACATCGTCGATGAGGAGCCGTTGTTCGGCGAAGGGTTGGGGCTGGATTCGCTCGATGCGGTGGAGATCGTGGTGATGCTGCAGCGCAAATACGGCATTCCCCAGCGCGAGGTCGACCGCAACCGGGAAATTTTCGCCACCTTCGCTGCGCTCAGCGACTTCGTCGAGGCGCGGAGCGCAAATTAAATGACGCGAAACGAAGCGGAACGGAGTGCGCCGGTCGGCGTGAGCGGTATGGGCGCGGTTTCGGCCCTCGGCGTCGGACTGGCTGCGACGGTGTCCGGACTCTATGCCGAGCCGTGCTGTCCGGCGCTTCCAAGCCGGTTCTCCACTATGCTTTCGACTCCGGTCTTCGAAGTGCCCGGACTGGCGGCGACGCCGGATCACCCGGGCGGGTTGACCGACCAAATGCTGCTGCTGGCGCTGGACGAAGCGCTGGCTCAGGCCGGGCTCGATCCGGCGGCGCTGCGGGGCAAGGCGGTCGGGGTCTGCATCGGGACCACCGTCGCCTGCCAGCTCAATCATATTCCCTTCTACGCCGAACTTCGCACCGGCGTCAGACCCGATCCCAAGCCGTTGCGCAACTATGTCGACGGCCTGCCCGCCGAATGGCTGCGGCGCGAACTCGGATTGCGCGGTCCGGCGCTTACGGTTTCCAATGCCTGCACTTCGGGCGCGGACGCCATCGGCATCGCGCTGTGGTGGATTCGCCGCGGCCTCTGCGATATCGCCATCGCCGGCGGCGCCGACGAGATGAATCAGGTTCCCTACGACGGCTTCAACGCGCTCGGCGTATGCAGCAGCGAGCGCTGCCGCCCTTTCGACGTGCGTCGCGCCGGACTGAATCTGGGCGAGGGCGCCGGCGTGGTGATCCTCGAATCGAAAACGCATGGCCTGCGGCGCAATGCGCCGTGCCGTTGGGAGGCCGCGGGCTTCGGCAAGGCGGGCGACGCTTTTCACATCACCCAGCCCGCGCCGGACGGAGCGGGGCTTGAGCAGGCGGTCCGGCTGGCGCTGGATGACGCTGGGATGCCGCCGGAAGCGATTGCGTTTGTCAACGCCCACGGCACCGGAACCGAGGCCAACGACCGGGTGGAAGCGGCGACGCTGCTGCGCTTGTTCGGACCGGAGCTGGCTTATATGTCGACCAAGGGCAAAACCGGCCATACGCTGGGGGCGGCGGGGGCGCTGGAATTCATTTTTACCGCATTGATGCTGGAGCGGCGGACGGCTTGCGCCAGCGCCGGATATGAGCTGGCCTCCGCGGACATTCCGCTGGCGCCGCTCAGTGCGGACTGCAAGCTCGACCGGTTCGGCGCGCTTTCGACTTCACTGGCGTTCGGCGGTTCCAACACTGCGCTGGCGGTGCGTTTGCTGCCGCAAGGATGGGCCGACTGATGTATCTGCTCGGCGCCAAACTGCTGGCTTCGCGGCCGTTGCCGGGGGCGGAGGTGTTTACTCCCGGGTTGCACAAATTTTTCCGCGACTCCTGCGGGCTGCGGCGGGCCGACCGCTATACCGCGCTGGCGGTGGCCGCCAGTTTGAGACTGGCCGAGGAGTGCGCGCTGCCGCCGCCGTGGAATGATGCAACGGCGCTGTTGACGGCGACCGCGTTCGGCCCCCACCGGACGACCTTTGCGACGCTGGACGATATCCTCGATTATCCCGAGGATCAGATTTTGCCGACCAGATTTTCACACTCGGTGCACAATGCCGCGGCCAGTTATGTGAGCACGGTTTTGGGGTTGAAAGGCGCGGTTTTCGCCTTGAACGGCTTTGAAAACGTCCTGTACGAAACTTTGCAACTGGCCGAAACCATGCTGTCCGGCGGCCTCGCGCGCCGGGTGCTGGTGCTGGGAGTGGAGGAAAATGCGCTGCTGACGGAGCAGGTCCCGCGGTTCTACCCGGAACGCTTTCGCGACGGGGCAGACGAAGGCGCGCTGGCTTTGCTGCTGAGCGCCGATCCCGCGGACAATCGGCGGGGGCAACTGGTCATGATGCTTGAAAACGACCGCCGGGTGACGGATAAGATGTTTTATTTCGGCGGCGATTCCGCGGTCTGGCAGGCGCTGGCCGAGGCCGGGCCGGACAGTGTGACCGAATGGCGGTAATTCCGGAAAAGGAACGACAAGTTATGGATTACGAAACGATTTTGAAGACATTGTGCGATGAAATCGCGGTGATCACCGGATTGGATCCGGCGGCGGTGGTTCCCGAGGCGCCGCTGGGCGACAACCGGATCGACTCGATGGGCTTCATCGCGCTTCTGGTCGCCATCCGGAAATACTGGCGGCTGGATTTCGTCAGCGGCGGACTGACCGCCGCCGACAGCGCATCGGCGGCGGCTCTGGCGCACCGGATTGTGCTGGAGCTGGCGCGGTAACCTCGGAGGAGGGCGTGAAAAGTTATCTCAACGGTATGGATCATGCCGCCGCCGGATTGGCCGCGGCCTGCCGGCATACGCCGGGCCGGAGCAACCATTTCGTGCTGACGCTGGAATTTGGCGGCGCGGTTCAGCCGGCATGGCTGCGGGAACGGCTCGAGGCGTTGCCGGAAATGGTTTTGCGCCTGCTGGCCGGACGTACCTGCCGGGGCATCAATCTGGCGCCGTGGTGGCGGCCGGGCGTGCCGCAGCCGGTACCGCTGGACTGGCAGCCGGCGGCGGATGACGCCTGGCGGCGGTTTGCCGATCTGCCGCTGCCGGAACATTGCGCGCTGGCGGTGCGGGGGGTGACGTCCCGGGATGGACGGAGCATTGTTTTTTTCAAATTCAGCCACCGTTTGTTCGATGGAGCGGGGGCGGAGCGGCTGTTGCGATTGATTCTGACCGGCGCGATGCCGCCGGTCTGGGCGCATCCGGGGATGCCCTCTCCGGCGCTGAATGACTGGACACGCCAGTTTCAGGCCGGAAAGCGGCTGAACCGGCTGTTGCGGGCGATCGGTTCCGCCGGCGTGATTCTGGATCGTCCCGCCACCGGAACCGCGCGTTCCGGTGGGCGGATGCGGTTGAAAACCGTGACGCTGGCTCCGGTCAGGAACTTGAGCGAGCGCGAGGCCGGGCCTTTTATGTTCGGCTGTTATGCGATGGCGCTGAGTGCGCGGGCGGTCGCCCGGTGGACCGAAAATCGCCGCTTCAATGGCGGCAGCCGTCTGGTGATGCCGGTTTCATTGGATTTGCGCCAGCGCGCGGCGGCCGAAGAGGCGATTTTTTTCAACCAGTGGGGCATTCTGCCGCTGGAGTGGGATGTCCTGGCGATTCATGACCGCGCATGGTGGATCGACGCAACCCGGCGTCAGGTTGCAGCGGCGCTGGCAACGGGAGTGCCGGGCGATTTCCAGCTGGCCAATCTGCCGATGCGGATTCTCCCGGAACGGGCGATCGGCTGGCTCGGACAGCATTGTTTTCAACGCGGCGCGGGGACGCTGATGTTCTCTTTTCTGGCGCAGGCCGATTTGCCGGAGCAATTCCATGGCGTCGATATTGTCAATTTTTACCATGCGCCGCTGATGCCGCCGGCTCCGACGTGCGGGCTTTTTCTGAATTGCTGGCGCGACCGGCTCAATCTGGTCGTCTGCTGGCGCGAGGGCGGACTGGAGGATGATGGTGAGGCCGAAGCGTTGCTGGCGCTGGTGGCGGAGGAGCTGACCGGAGTATGACCGATTGTCCTGAACGGAATATCTGGGCGGCGATCCGCCGTGAAACCGACGGCTATGCCGGAACGGCTGTGGTCGACGGCAGGCTTGAAATCAGCTATCCCGAGCTGCTGGCCGCCGTCGAGTGCACGGCGGCGATTTTGCGCGCCGCGCATGGCGTCGCTCCCGGCTGCCGGGTCGGGCTGGCGGTGGCCAACAGCGCCGAATACATCGTGCTGGCGCTGGCGGTGCTGGCCGCCGGCGGCGTGCTGGTGCCTTTTTCACTGGCGGCGACGGCGGCGGAGCGGGAGCGCATCGCCGCAGTGATCGAACCCGAAATTCTGATTGAAACTGCTGCGGCATCCGGTAATTTGAGGCTTGACGGGTTTGCCGCCGGATTTGCGGTATGCCGCCGGAAGGTCGAGCCGGGACCGGCAATGAAGTTGCCGGAGGGGTGGAATGCGGCGTTCATCCGTTTCTCCAGCGGCACCACCGGAGCGAGCAAAGGCGTGGTGCTGTCGCACGAAGCGGTGCTGGAGCGGACGGCCGCCTGCGCCGGACTGCGCATCGGTCAGGGCGAAAATGTGCTGTGGGTGCTTGACATGGCCTTTCACTTCGTGGTCACCATTCTGCTCTTTCTGCGCCGCGGCGCGACGATTGTGCTGGCGGAAGCGCCGCTGGAGCGCTCGATGCCGGAAGCCTTGCGCCGCCGGCGGATGCATTTGCTTTATGCGACGCCTTATCATTACAGTTTGATGGTCAACTCGCCGGATTTCACGCCGGATATGCTAACTGGAGTCCGGCAGGCGGTGGCGACCGCGATGCGTCTCAATCCGGCTGAAGCGGCCGCCTTTCGGAGTAAATTCGGCTTGCCGCTGACTCAGGCCTATGGCATCATCGAGGTCGGTCTGCCTTGCCTGAACGACGACTGGAGCGAAATTCGCGCCGCTTCGGTCGGCCGGTTGCAGCCGGGCTACGAGCTGCGGATTCTCCGCCCCGGCGGGGATGGCATCGGGGAGGTTCAACTCCGGGGACCGGGACTGTTCGACGCCTATTATCATCCTTTCGCCTGGCGGCGGGATCTGTTCCCCGACGGCTGGTTTCCGACCGGAGATATCGGGCGGGTGGATGCTGACGGCTATCTCTTTCTTTGCGGCCGGAGCAAGAATGTGATCAATTTTCTGGGCATGAAAATCTTTCCGGAAGAGGTCGAGGCGGTCATCGACCATTTTCCCGGCGTCCGGGAAAGCCGGGTTTCGGGCAGGATGCTCAACGGCGTCGAATATCCTTCGGCGGAAGTGGTGCTGGAGTCCGGTCTCGATTGGTCGCCGGAGTTCGAGCGGGCGCTGCGGCGTCACTGCTTCGCCACGTTGGCCAGGTATCAGGTGCCGGGCGAATTCACCGCGGTGGCGGCGCTGCCCCGTACCGCCAGCGGCAAAATCCGTCGGGACGGATCGGATTCGGAGGTCGGGGAACAAAAATGAAACGCTGTCCATTGCGGGAATTGCATGAATTGCCGTGGTTTCCGCGCCTCTGGCGGGACGAACTTACGGAATTTCTGAGCTTCTTCACGATTTATTCGGGGGTTTATACTCCGGCGCTGCACCGTCTGGCGCGGATCATGGAGCGGGCCGACCTCCCGGAGACCTACACGGATTTGTGCTCCGGCGGCGGTCTTTATGAAATCGGCTTCGTCCGGCGGCTCCGCGCCCTGACCGGCCGTCCGGTCCGTGCGCGGCTGACCGATCTGTATCCCAATGCGCATTGGCCGGAGGTCCGGCGTCTGGCGCCGGAGGCGGTCGGCTGTGTGCCGGAATCCTGTCCGGCGGAAACGGCGATTGCGCGTTATCCGGGATTGCATGTGATGTTTTCCGGGCTCCACCACTTTACCCCGGAAGAAATTGCGTCAATGGTAAAGTGCGCTGCGCAGCATGACCGGAGTCTGGCATTGTTCGATTATTCGCGGCGGAACTTCTGGCGGGAACTGTTTCCGATGCTGGCTGCGATTCCGCTGATGCTGTTGACCGCGTTTCTGGTCTGGCCGTTTTCATGGAAGCGGCTTTGCTTTACCTGGCTGGTGCCGGTGCTGCCGCTGCTGCTCTGGATCGACGGTTGGATTTCGCGGTTCCGGGCTTATGAGGCCGAAGAGTTGGAAAGAGTGGTCCGAGCACTGGATCTGCCGGCGGCGTGTCGGGTCGAAACCGGCCGGCTGCCGTGTTGCGGCAGGCTGGGGGCGGTCACATATTTGGTGATCGAATGCTTGAATTTGGAATGAATCCGGGTATATTAGTGGATATCATCCGAATGTAGTTCGGGAAAAACGGAGGAGGGCGAAGATGAAAGTTTGCGGCGGGGTGATGATGGCGCTGGCGGCGGGGCTGCTGGCGGCGGCGGCCGGCTGCCGGTCGGCTGAAACGATGGAAAATACCGTGGCTCCGGGCGTCGGCAACAAAATGGTCATCGCCCATGTGAGCAGTGTATGCAACGACAAGGAATATCCGAAAGAATTTTACGTAACCGCCGATCCCGCGGTGGAAAAATCCGAATACGCCGGCGAAGTGGTTCAATACACTCAGAACGGATTGCGCGGACTGGGCCTCACGCTGTTGGAGAAACCGAGCGACAAGGCGTTGCAGGTCAAGGTCAACTTCAGTCAGGAAGGCGACCGCCGGGTCTACGCCCAGTATACCGTTGCCGCGACCGTCGGCGACAAGCCGATGTGGCGGGTCAACAGCCGCTGCTCGGGACGGCCGGAATATTTCCGCAACTATCTGCCCGGACTGGTGGCTGCCGCGATGCCCAATGTCGGCCGGACGGTGGAGCTTTCTCTGACCAACATCAACCGTCATCCCGTCTATCTGAAATGGGTGATGGGGCATTTCGAGGAAAAGAAATAAAGGTTGGTCAGAACGGCTTGAGACGGGCGGCTCCGGTTGGAGCCGCCCGCTGTTTTTTTCAGAATTTCACCGGATCGCCGGTTCGGGCGGAGAGATAGATCGCATCGAGGATTTTCATGACTTCCACTCCTTCTTCGGGTTTGACGCAGAAGGGGGTGTCGTGCGCCACCGCATCGGCGAAACAGTAGTAGGAGCTGCGCACTTCCGGCACCGGATCGTGGAGCTTGCAGTCGAACTGTTTGCCGTCGAGTTCCCGGTAGTATTCCAGATTGAAGGTGTAGGTTTCGTCCAGGTTGCGCTGGAAGATGCCGCCCTGGTCGCCGAGCAGCCGGGTCGACATCTGCTCGTTTTCGGCGATATTGGCCGCCCACGAGGCGTCGAGTTCCAGCGTGGCGCCGTTTTTAAACCGGATCATGGCGCAGGCGAAATCCTCGACCGAATATTCCATATTGGCCTGTTTGGCCAGCGCGGGTGCGATTTTGGCATAAGTGCTGCCCATCACCCAGGCGACTTCGGGATAGCCCATCAGCCACAAGGCGAAATCGAGCCGATGGACGCCGAGGTCGATCAGCGGTCCGCCGCCGGCGGTTTCCCGCTTGAAGAACCAGCCGCCGGCCTTGTAGGAGTGCAGCCCGGGGACGCCGCGCCGCCGGAGCCAGACGCTGCGGCCATAATAAATATCGCCGAGCGCTCCGGAATCGACCACGGACTTCATTGCCTGCGACTGCGGGGCGAAACGGTAGCTGAAATTGATCCCGAGCTTGCGTTTGCTGTGGCGGGCGGCCTCCAGCATGCTTTCGGCTTCCACGGCGTTCAGCGCCATCGGTTTTTCGCACAGTACATGCGCTCCGGCGCTCAACGCGGCGAGCGTCAGCGGACAATGCAGAAAATTCGGCACCGCGATCGAAACGATATCCAGCTTCTCCTGCTTGATCATTTCAAAGCCGTCGCGGTAGCAGCGGCCGACGCCGAGTTCGGTGTGCGCCCGGTCGAGTTTTTCCGGCTGGGCGTCGGCGGCGGCGGTGAGCTCCACCGCCGGGTGTTCGGCGAATCCGCAGAGGTGGCCCCAGCCCATTCCCAAGCCGATGACGCCGACTTTCAGTTTTTTGGACATGATTGAATCTCCGTGATGATTGAAGTTAACGGTTGGAGCCGTCGGCATGCTGCGCGATGCCGGCCTTGGCGGCATGAGGGGTGATGGAGCGGATGGGTTCGAGCGCGGGCGTTTCCGGAGCGGTCTGTTCCCGGAAAAATACCGGATTGGCCCAACGCACCGCATTGCCGATGACCTTGAGGATGTTGGCGTCATGATAAATCGGGAAGGTTTCGTGGCCGGGCTGGAAGTAAAACACCTTACCGTAACCGCGTTGGAGGGTGAGCCCGCTGCGGAATACTTCACCGCCTTCAAACCAGGAGAGGAAAATGATTTCGGCGTCCGGCGGCACGTCGAACCGTTCGCCGTACATCTCTTCGTGCGGAAGCTCGAAATATTCGCCGATGCCCCGGGTGATCGGATGGGTGGGGGCAATATTCCAGAGCCGTTCTTTTTCGGCGGCCTCGCGCCATTTGAGCGCGCAGCTGCAACCGGTGACCGCCTTGAAGATTTTGGAAAAATGGCCCGAATGGAGCACGATCAGGCCCATGCCTTCCTGAATGCGCTTCAATACTTTGGCGACGATTTCATCGCAGACTTCGCGATGGGCGCAATGTCCCCACCAGATCAGCACGTCGGTGGATTGGATGACCTCGTCGCTCAGGCCGTGATCGGGCTGGTCAAGGGTCGCGGTGCGGATCTCGAGGTCGGCGGCGGCAATGCCGTCTTTGATTGCGCCGTGGATGCCTTCGGGGTAGAGCTCCCGGATGGCCGGGACTTCCTGTTCGTGACGGAATTCGTTCCAGATTGTGACTCTGATTTTTTTCATGAAAGCCTCCTGTTTTCGGACTTATCGTCCATTGATGCATTACTTTATCCATTATGACCGCGATTGCAAACCGGGTGGATATTGCAATTTGTGATATTGAAAAATGTTTGGTGAGATTGCTTGCCAAAAAGCGTTTCGTGGTATTATATTAACGTTGCAATGAGGAGGCGTGAATGAGTATTGATATCAGAAAGGTCCGGCGCTGGCAGGTGACATTTGCGGTGCGGAAGCCGTTTGCCGGACTGCCGTATCCGACTGTGGTCGTCGAAGAGATTCAGACCGCGCCGTCTTATCGTCTGGACGGCCGGCGGCGGCATGATCCGGGCGGGCAGGTGGTGCTGACTTTCGCCGGCCGCGGCGGCATCCGGATCGCGGGAACGGACCATGCGCTGACTCCGGGACGGGCGTTTCTCCATAACCATCGCGATCCCGACATATGCTATTATTATCCGCCGGACGGCAAAACGGACTGGCGCTTCATCTGGATTGCCTTCGAGAACGGCGTCGAGCCGCTGATCGCCGAAATCAACCGGCGCTACGGCTATCTTTTCGAGGCGCCGCCGGGATCGCCGCTGTCCAATTTCCTGTGGCAGTACAAGAACCGCCGTGACGAATTGCTGGTCACGCCGCCGCTGGAAGCGGCCAAACTGGTCCATGAGGTGCTGGGGCTGCTCTGCGGCGCGGCCGAACGGGATTTGCAGCGTTCGCCGCGCAGCATGCTGATCGGCGAGGTCCAGGCTTTCATTGCTTCCGAGCTGGAGAATGGAATCAATGTCAATCAGCTGGCCCGCCACTTCCGGCTGTCGCGCGAACACCTGTCGCGCTGTTTTGCCGAGCAGACCGGGATGACCCTGTGCGATTACCTTATACGCGAGCGCATTCGCGCCGCCACCGCGCTGCTGCAGCAGACCAGGTTGCCGGTCAAGCTGGTGGCCGAACGCGCCGGGTTCAGCAACTATGCGGTCTTCTATCGCGCGTTTCGGCAGGCCACCGGCGTCGCGCCCGGTGCAATGCGCGATCCCGGTCCGACGGCAATTTCCGTTTCCTGAGATAAAAAAAGGCCGGAACCCCGCACGGGGTTCCGGCCGGATGCGTTCGAGCGGGCGAAACTTATTTGTTTTCGCCGAAGGCTTCGCTGAAGACATCGCCCATGTTGACCATATCGTCGCCGGGTTTGAGCGCGGCGGCGGCGGCGTATTCTTCGCCGGCGGCCTTGAGGTCTTCGTCATTGAACTGTTCGGTCACCGCCTTGATGGACAGACCGATACGGCGTTCGTCGTGGTCGACCTTGATCACGCGCGCTTCCACGCCGTCGCCGACGTTGAGCACGTCCTTGACCTTGTCCACATGCTCCTTGGAGAGCTGCGAAATATGGATCAATCCGTCGATCTTGTTCGACAGTTCGACGAAGGCGCCGAACGCGGTGATTTTGGTCACTTTGCCGGTTACCACATCGCCGATCTTGTAGAGCTGTTCGATGTTTTCCCAGGGATCGTTTTCGATCTGCTTGAGGCCCAGCGAAACGCGCTGCTGTTCGGGATTGATGTCCAGAATCACGGCTTCGACTTCATCGCCGGCGCTCAGGATTTCGGACGGATTGTTGATCTTGCGGGTCCACGACATATCGGAAACATGGATCATGCCGTCGATATCGTTTTCGATTTCGACGAAGGCGCCGTAGCTGGTCATGTTGCGGACCTTGCCCTTGACGCGGCTGCCGACGGGGTGCTTTTCGAGCAGGATTTCCCACGGATTGCGTTCGATCTGACGGATGCCGAGGGAGATTTTCTTGTTTTCCTTGTCGATGTCGAGCACCACGGCCTCGATGATTTCACCCTGGCTGACCACTTCGGTCGGCTTGGTGACGCGCTTGGTCCAGGACATTTCGGTCACATGGACCAGACCTTCGACGCCGCGTTCGAGTTCGACGAAAGCGCCGTAGGGCATGATGTTGACCACCGCGCCCTTGATTCGGCTGCCGACCGGGTATTTGACGTCGACATCGTTCCACGGATTGCTGGTCTTCTGTTTGTAGCCCAGCGAAACGCGTTCCTTGGTGAGGTCGATGTCGCGGATGAGCACTTCGATTTCCTGGCCGACTTCGAGCAGTTCGCTCGGATGCGAGAGCCGACCCCAGGACATGTCGGTGATGTGGAGCAGTCCGTCGACGCCGCCGAGGTCGATGAAGGCCCCGAAGTCGACGATATTTTTGACCACGCCTTTGCGCAGCTGACCGACTTCCATTTCCTTGAGCAGCTTGCTCCGGCGGTCGCGCATGGTTTCTTCGAGCAGTTCGCGGCGCGAAACCACGATGTTGCGGCGATCGGCATTGATCTTGAGGATCTTGACGTCATATTCCTTGCCGATGTAGTCGTCCATGTTGCGGACCTGTCCGATATCGATCTGCGAACCCGGCAGGAAGGCTTCCACGCCCTGAATGTCGACGATGATCCCGCCTTTGACCCGGTGCTTCATGAAGCCCTTGACCACGGAGCCTTCGCCGCATTCTCCGGTGATCCGGTCCCAGGCCATGATGGAATTGGCCTTGTGGACGCTCAGCACCGGCATGCTGTTTTCATTTTCGATCTCTTCGAGGAAGACCTTGACCTTGTCGCCGCGCGAAATTGCTTCCCAGTTCGGGAATTCGTTGGCGGGGACGAAGCCTTCGGCCTTGTAGCCGATATCGATCAAAGCGCCGTCGGTGCGCTTTTCGGCCACCACGCCGTCAAGAATCGTGCCGGACACGAATTCCTTTTTGGCGGCGGTGACTCCGGTGAGGAGTTCTTCCATGGTGGGCATGTTTTCGAAATCGACGAAATTGCTCGATTCGACGTCCTGGGTTCTCAGTTTTTTTGCCATTTGGTTGTTGTTGATTCTGTTTTTTGTCGGGTTGATTGATTTTTTACCGGCGGCCCCGATGCCATTCGCGGCCTCGCGCCCGCCACAACAATTAGTAAATTTAAAATACTATGGGTTCACGAAGTTTACAAATTTTTTTCCGGAAAAATGCCGTTTTTCCGGCTATTTCGGTCATCGAACAGGGGCGCGGGTGACGATGCTGTGGAAATATGACGGCCTGGAAGCATCAATCTACGGCGTCGCCGCCGGACCGGCGATCCCCTCGGCTTGAGCCGGAAGCGGTCCGAACAGCGCTTCGGCGAGTTCGCCGAAGGGTTCGCTGTGACAGACATTCGCTCTTCGGACAAAATACGTTCGGATCGCGGCGGCGCGCTCCGCCGGCGGCAGAATGATGTGACCGGCGCGTTCAAAAAATTCTTTCAGCATGAGTTCTTCGCTGTCGCCGAGCAGCTCCAGGTGATGCCCGGCAAACCGATGTTCGGCCTGATGCCATGCGATATTTCCGACCAGAATCATGATGGCGCTCCAGAACAGCAATACGGTCAGTTTGCAGGGCCGGCCGCGAAGTTTGTATTCCGCAATTCCGGCGGCGGCCAGCAGTACGAAAAGCGCCCAGCTCCAGCGGTCGGACATGGGGCTTGGCAGGACGGACTGGCGATAAGCCTCGAATTCCGGCGAAGCTACATTGGCCTGCATGCGGCGGATGGCGGCGGCGAAATCGGGCGACTGCTCCACTTCCTGAGCCAGAACCGCAAAAAAATACTGGCGGTAGCGATGGACCGGTTCGGGCCCGAAAGCCCCGGCAAAGGCCCCGAAAAAAGTGGTTGCCAACCAGACACCGCCCAGTGCAATCAAGGCCAGGCTCCAGCGTATATACCAGCGTCGGAATCCAAGCATTCCCCAGATGGCGAAAAAGCCTATCGCCACCAGAAAGGTCATCAGGATGACCCCCTCCGTTTGACTCTCCATAAATCCCCCCGATTGCGGTCTGGATGTCGCATTCTTTTGAGAAAATATCGCAACCGAACCGATTTTGCAAGCAATGTCGGCGGAAATAAGCGGAATTTCGGCGGCGGGATTGCAAAATTTGAAATTCGGCGCTACCGTTATGGAGGAGGCAAAAAAGATGGATGCCATGAATGCTGTTTTTTCCGACAGAATATGGTTCGGACTGCTGTTGACGCTGCTGGCGGGGCTGGCGACCGGCTTCGGCAGCTGCATTGCGTTTTTCTTCAACCGCACCGGCCGGAAAAGTCTGGCGCTGGCGCTCGGCTTTTCCGGCGGCGTGATGATCTATATTTCGCTGGTCGAGCTGCTGGCTTCGTCGCAGGCGGCGCTGTCCGGAATCTACGGCAAAACCGCGGGGCAGCTGGCGGCGGCGGCCGCATTTTTCGGCGGCATCGCCTTCTCCATGCTGATCGACCGGCTGATTCCGGCCTATGAAAATCCCCACGAGGTGCGCGCGGTCGAGGAGATGGACCACCCCGTGCACCGCGACCGGATGTTCCGCAGCGGCGTCCTCTTCGCGCTGGCGGTCACGATCCACAATTTTCCCGAAGGCATGGCGGTTTTCATGGCCAGTCTGAGCACGCCGGAAACCGGCATTGCGATCGCACTGGCGATTGCGATTCACAACATTCCCGAGGGCATTACCGTTTCGGTGCCGCTTTATCATGCCACCGGCAGCCGCCGGAAGGCGTTTCTGTGGTCATTTCTCTCCGGGCTGGCCGAACCGCTGGGGGCGGTCACGGCGTGGCTGTTTCTGGCGCCGTGGCTTTCGACTGAACTGATGAACTTCGTTTTCGCCGCGGTCGCGGGGATCATGGTCTATATTTCGTTCGATGAACTGCTGCCGCTGGCCGAAGAGTACGGCGAGCACCATTATGCGATTTATGGTTTGATCGGCGGCATGCTGGTGATGGCTCTGGCGCTGGCGCTCTAGCCTGCGGCCTCTTTGAAAAAGCTCCCGGCGGCCGCCGGGAGGAAACGGCCGCCGAGAGCGGGGAAAGGGCGGATGGATCGGATCATGCCTTGGTCAGCGAACAGGGCCCGTTGACGCAGCCGCCGGGACAGGCCATGACCTCAAGGAAATTCGCGGGCAGTTTTCCGGCGGCGTAAAGTTTGAGCAGGTTCAGGCTCTTCTTGTCGATGCCGTTGAGAAATTTGGCGTCGAGCTTGAAGTCGGACGCTGCCGGCATCAGACCGGCCAACACCGCCTCGGTCACGCCGCAGCTCCGGGCGAAGTTGCGCGCCGTCGCCGCCGCCGGACGGGGCAGGGGCCACGGCTTCCGGGTGATGATATCGATCTTGCGTCCGCCGAGAATCGCGCCGAGCTCTTCAAACGTCAGCACATAATCGATTCCGCCGCTCCGGAACGCTTCATGGCGCTTGGCGATGCAGGGGCCGATGAAAACGGTTTTCATCCCCGGAAATTTGTCCGCCGCGAGTTGCGCGGCGAAGCGCATCGGACTGGGAGTGTCCGACACATGGGGCAGAAAATCGGGCAGGTGGCGGCGCACCAGTTCGACATAAGCCGGACAGCAGGAGCTGGTCATCAGTTTTTCGCCATGGGCGATCCGTTCGCGGAATTCTTCGGCTTCATGCGCGGCGGTCAGCTCCGCCCCCAGCGCAACCTCGATCACTTCGTCGAATCCCAGCTCCGCCACCGCGCTGAAGAGCTGTTCGATGGTGCCGGGAAACTGGGCCGAGGCCGACGGCGCCACCAGCGCGGCCAATTGGACTTGAGGGTCTTGCAGCGCCCGGAGCACATCGAGCAGCTGCGAGCGCTCCATGATTGCGCTGAAGGGACATTGATTGAAGCATTTGCCGCAGAAAATGCAACGGTCGAAATCGATTTCCGCCTGGCCGCGCGCATTTTTGCGGATGGCGCCGACCGGGCAGGCTTCCTCGCACGGCACGGTGGTTTTGACGATGGCATGAAAAGGGCAGACCGCCTGACATCTGCCGCACTTGATGCATTTTTCGGGATCGATGCGCGCCGCCTGATTGACTACCTTGACCGCATCGCGGGGGCAGTTATACATGCAGGGCCGGGCGAAGCATCCCCGGCAGTTGTCGGTCACGAAATAGGCCCGGTCGGGACAGCCGGAACAACCCGCGTCGCAGACCGAAAGCGGCGCCGCCGTCACCGGTTTCGCGCGCGTCGCGGCCTCCTCATAATAGGATTGCAGCGATCGTGTTTCGTCGGTTTCCTCCTCCGCCGCGAAGCCCAGCAGCGCCATCAGCCGATAGCGCAATACCGCCCGGTCGTGGTAAATGCAGCAGCGGCTCGATTCTCCGCCTCGGGGACGAAGTTTGAGCGGAATCCGGTCCAGCTCCGCGGCCGGAATGCCGGCGTCGAAGGCCCGGACGAAGCGGATCATCAGTTCCCGCCGGACATATTCGGCACCGTTACTCACAGCATGGTTCCTCCGTTTTGAACCGTTCGGCGAGAGCGGCGAAAATGCTTTCGACGGTGGCGCGGCTCATGAGCGCGCCGTCGAGTTTTACGAAAGGCGCGCCGCAGAGCTTTTCGGTGACGCATTCCTCCAGACAGGGGGTGGCGGAAACGGCGACGCGGTCGCGCCATGCGGGGGGGAAGAGCTGCTCGATTTTCAGCAGTTTGCCGGCACCGAGCAGATAGCAGGTGGTGCCGCAGCAGATTTCCAATTTGATCTTGTCCATGACCGGACCCTTTCGCACGGTGGTGTGGCCTTCGCCGGAGGTCAGAAATATTTGATGATGACTTTTTTGCGGTATTGCGTCCGGAGCGCGTCGGCGAGCCGCTTGACGATGTTGCGCCGGAGTTCCAGCTCCAGCGGCAGATTGGGGTCCTGATGCGCTTCGTTGACCTTGGTGCCGACGATGAATTCGATCCGGTCGTGGTCCAGCATCCGGTTGATCACCGCCTGAGCCGCCAGCGGCGCGTCGCCGCGGTTGCCGGCTTCGAGAACGGTGGCGACGCGGGAGAGCGTGAGGATGCCCTCGGTGGCCAGTCCGATGCCGGGAATCCGGCCCGGCGGCGGCAGTTCGCCGGCGGCCTTGACCAGTTTGAGATCGATTTCGACATGCTTGCCGAGTTCGCGTTCGATGATGTTGGCGGTGGTGCCGCCGGCGACGATGGCGCTGTCGGCGCCCGAAACGGCCAATTCGGCGAATTCGTGGTCGTGTTCCCTGTGAAACGGCGGTCCGGTCAGAACCCGGAGCACTCGCGGCCGGCGCGGATAAATCACCAGACAGCTGATATCGTCGATGCATCGGTCGGGGTTGAGCGACAGGGCCTGAAAAGCGATGGCGTGGGCCAGTTCTTTGGCCGAAATCGCCGGATAGCGTCCGATCATCTCCCGGACGAAGGCAAGCACGCCGCTGCGCCGCCAGCCGAATTTATACTCTTTGCGCCCCAGCCCGGCCTGGGTCACGCCGTCGGAACAGACGATCAGGCGGTCGCCCGGCTCCATCCGGGTGGTGTAGCACTCCACTTCGCGGTCGGGCCAGCGCTTCGACACCACTTTGTGATGCTCGAAGGCCGGAATTTCGACCGTGCCGCGGAGCTGGATATACTGCGGATTGCCCATTTCGACGATGCCGGTATGACCTCCGAGGCGCATGTCGATCATTGAAAAGGTCGCATAGCTGATTTTGCGCACTTCGCAGACCGGGAGCGAGTCCATGATGGTTTCGACCGAACGCAGAATATCGGTATTGGAGCGCATGAAGCTCAGCGCCATGGTGGTGGTCATGGTGGCGAGCAGATGGGCCTTGACCCCGCTGCCGAGGCCGTCGGACAGGACCGCGAGGCTGCGGTTCTCCGATTCCAAGGTGAGCATCCGGCAATCGTCGCCGCAGGCGTTCTGGCCGGTCTTGGTGAACTGGCGGCACTCCATTTCCACGAAAAGTTCAGGATTCATCGGATTTGGCCTCCGGCGGCTGCGGCGCGCAGTAGGTTCCGGCGATCTCTTCGAGCAGAATTTCGGATTCGGCGATGTGTTCGCCGAAGAGGCGCGCGACCTCCTGAACGGTCAGGACGTTTTTGCGGATCACTTCTTTGGCTTTTTCGGCGATCTGTTCGCGGCGGAGTTCGGAGCGGGTCACATCCTGAATCACCGCGCCGGCGGTCTTGCCCGGCGTGATGGCGAAAACGCTGAGGTTGATGATCCGCTTGTTCATCACCTGATTGAATTTTTCGATTTCGCCGCCGTTGGCAAGCACGCTTTCAAAGAGATCGGTGAAATCGACCAGTCTGGCGAGTTCGATGCCGGCAAGGCTGCCGAGGCTGTCGTAGACGGTCAGCGTGTTGTCGTCGAGCATTTCGGCGAAATGGCGGTTGGATTCGAGGATATTGAGATTTTCATCGACGATGACCACGCCTGCGGGAATGTACTTGATCAGGGCGTTGCTGGTGCGTTCGAAATTCCGGCGCAGGAAGTTGTGGCACATCGCGCTCTCCGCCTTGCCGGCGATCAGGGCGCGGGCGAATTCCCGGCAGCTGTCGTAACCGCAGGCGCCGCAGTTGAGTTCGTCGGTTTTGTCGAATTTGCCGACGCTGGCGAGCGCTTTCAGCAGCGCCGGTTCGTCGGGCGCCGGCGTTGCGGCCGGCGTCGGGAAATAGCTCCGGCGGATATTCACCGGCACGTCGCGGCCGAGACTGCTGCCGTGACCGCTGATCCGGCTGGTGGCGAGCAGCGTGGCGGCGTCGGCGGCGTGTTCGGCCATGGCCGGACCATTGACGCAGCCGCCGGGACAGGCCAGTGCTTCGATGAAAAGCTTGCCCGGCGGCAGCGGCGCGGCGGCGAGTTTGGGCAGCATGGCGCCAAGCTTGGGCAGACCGGAAATGGCAATGTAACGGACTGGACTTTCGACATCGCGCAGGGTGTCGTTCATGCCGCCTTCGACGGAGTAGATGCGGCCTTCTTCGGCCGGGCCGAGGGCGAGGGGCGCTTGGGCGGCAGGATCGATTTTGATGTTGCGCTCTTCCAGCAGCGCGGCCAGCGACGGAAAGGTGATGGCGAGATCAAGCACGCCGGGATTGGCGTCGGCCTCGGTTTTTTTGGCAGCGCAGGGACCGAAGAAAACGACCCGGATGCCGTCGCCGTAAGTCCGGCGCAGGAGTTTGGCATGGGCCATGACCGGCGAGTCGAAAGGCACGATCGCCGAAGTCCACTCGGGCAGGTATTTGCGGATGTAATCGACCGCCGCGGGACAGGCGCTGGAAATATGGATGCCGTCGGGACAGGTTTTCAGGAAGTTCCCGGTGGCGGCGCTTACCAGCTGCGCGCCGTGGGCGGTTTCGCTGACGCCGGCGAAACCCAGCTTGCGGAGCGCCGCCGCCAGCGCCGGAAAGGGAACGCCGGGAAAATAACCCACGAAACTCGGCGCGATCGAAGCGTGGAGCTGATCGCCGGCGGCCAGAAACTGGCGCAGCCGGGCGGCGTCGGAACGGATTTTCTTAGCATGGGCGGGGCAGATTTTCACGCATTCGCCGCAGCTGACGCAAAGTTCCGGGATCACCGCGGCACGGGCGTTCACGATGCGGATGGCTTTGCAGTGGCAGTGCCGGACGCATTTGTAGCAGTCCTGACATTCGTTTTCGATGGTGTATACCGGAAACTGGCGGTCCATGATGCGATGTCCCTCCGGTTTGATCAACGCTCAGGGAACAGTTTTTTCAAGAGATCGA
Source organism: Victivallaceae bacterium (assembly GCA_036677805.1). Classification (GTDB taxonomy): domain Bacteria; phylum Verrucomicrobiota; class Lentisphaeria; order Victivallales; family Victivallaceae; genus SIG78. The sequence goes on from JAVBVS010000007.1 coordinate 33,430, forward strand.
ACATGACGCCGGCGTCGACGCGGTGATAAACTTTGCCGTTGATGATCACGTTGGGGCCTTCCGCGCAGCATCCGGCGCACATGCCGCCGGAGATGTTGACATCGACCTCGTCGATCAGGTTGCGTTCCGCCAGAAACCGTTCGGCCGCTTCGACATTGCGGGCATTGCCGCGGGCGAAACAGGAGCTGCCGAGACAGATGACGATTTCAGGTTTTCCGGCACTCATGATGGAAAATTCTCCGGTTGGCGGAAAAGCGTCCGGTCCGAACATGGCTCGGACCGGACGGAGTGAGTCGCTTATTTGCCGTAGTAGACCTTCAGATAAAGCGCTTTGATCTCTTCGATCAGCGGATAGCGCGGGTTGGCGCCGGTGCACTGATCGTCGAACGCCTTGACCGCGAGCTCGTCGAGCTGGGCGAGGAAGGTCGCTTCGGTCACGCCGTTGGCATCAAGGTATTCCTTCATCGTCGCCGGAATATCAAGCTTGCGCTTGAGTTCCGCGACCGCCTTGAGCAGCGCCTTGACCAACGCATCGTCATCCTTGCCGGCCAAGCCGAGGTAACGCGCCACATTGGCGTAGGCGGCCTTGGCATTGGGATAGCGGTACTGCGGGAAGGTACCCTGCTTGACCGGGCAGTCGGTGGCGTTGTAGTTCACGATTTCGCCGATCAGCATCGCGTTGGCGAGGCCGTGCGGAATGTGGTACATGCCGCCGAGCTTGTGCGCCATCGAGTGGCACAAGCCCAGGAAAGCATTGGCGAAAGCCATCCCGGCCATGGCCGAAGCATTGAGCATGTGCTCGCGGGCCTCTTCGTCCATGGGGCCGTTTTCGTAGCAGCGCGGCAGATTTTCGAAGATCAGCCGGGTCGCTTCGTTGGCCAGCGAGTTGGTGTAGTCGCTCGCCAGCACCGACACCCGCACTTCCAGCGCGTGGGCCAAGGCATCCAGCCCGCTGTAGGCGGTCAGGCGCTTCGGCATCTTCATCACCAGTTCGGCGTCAATGATCGCCATATTGGGCGTCAGCGCGTAATCGGCCAGCGGGTATTTGTTGCCGGTCTCGGCATCGGTGATCACCGCGAACGGCGTCACTTCCGAACCGGTCCCCGCGGTGGTCGGGATCGCGACCATGATCGCCTTCTGGCCTAGTTCGGGCAGCTTCACGATCCGCTTGCGGATGTCCATGAAGCGCATCGCGACATCCTCGAACTTGACTTCGGGCAGTTCGTACATCAGCCACATGATCTTGGCCGCGTCGATCGGCGAGCCGCCGCCGACGGCGATGATGGTGTCGGGCTGGAACGAACGGATCTGTTCCAACCCGCGCATCGCCAGCTGGATGGTCGGGTCGGGCTCGACATCGCTGAAGACATGGGTGGCGATGTTCATCGCGGTCAGTTTCGCCAGCAGCGGCTTCAGAATGCCGGTCTGATAGAGAAACTTGTCGGTCACGATGAAGGCGCGCTTGCGTCCTTCGAGATCGCCGAGGGCGGTAGCGAGGCAGCCGTATTTGAAGTAGACTTTCTGCGGAACCCTGAACCAGAGCATGTTCTCTCTCCGTTTGGCGATCGATTTGATGTTGATGAGATGACGCGGGGCGACGTTGTCGCTGACCGAGTTGCGGCCCCAGCTGCCGCAGCCGAGGGTGAGCGAGGGTTCGAGCGCGAAGTTGTAGATGTCGCCGATGGCGCCCTGGCTCGACGGCATGTTGATCAAGGTCCGCGCGGTCATCATTTCGTGGCCGAAGTGGCGGATGCGCTCTTCGTTCTGCGGATTGGTGTAGAGCACGCTGGTATGGCCCATCCCGCCGTAGCGCAGCAGCTTCTTGGCGTTGGCGATGGCCGCGTCGTAATCCTTGACTTTGTACAGCGCCAGGGTCGGCGACAGCTTTTCGCAGCTGAACGGATATTCCGGTCCGACGCCGTCGATTTCGGCGATCAGCACCTTGGTCTGCTCCGGCACTTTGACTCCGCCCAGTGCGGCGATGAAGCTCGCGGTCTGGCCGACGATTCTGGCATTGAGGTGGCCGTCGATCTGAATCACGGCGCCGACTTTTTCGGCTTCGGCCGGAGTCAGAATATAGGCTCCGCGCCGGAGAAATTCGCGCTTGACCGCGTCATAAACCGCTTCCACCGCGGTAACCGACTGTTCCGAGGCGCAGATCATCCCGTTGTCGAAGGTTTTGCTCTGGAGGACGCTGCTCACGGCCATCAGAATATCGCAGCTTTCGTCCATGATCACGGGGGTATTGCCCGGACCGACGCCGATGGCGGGGGTGCCGCTCGAGTAGGCCGCCTTCACCATTCCGGGGCCGCCGGTCGCCAGAATCAGGCTGATGGCGGGATGGGTCATCAGATGGCCCGAGAGCGCTACCGTCGGTTCATCGATCCAGGCAATGATATTTTCGGGCGCGCCGGCCGCGACGGCCGCGTCGAGCACGATTTGGGCCGCGAGGTTGGTGCACTTCTTCGCCCGTGGGTGGGGACTGAAGATGATGCCGTTGCGGGTCTTCAGCGCGATCAGGGCTTTGAAGATCGCGGTCGAGGTCGGGTTGGTGGTCGGGACAATCCCGGCGATCAGACCCACCGGTTCGGCGACTTTGATCAGCCCGAAGGCCTCATCCTCGGCGATAATGCCCGCGGTTTTGGCATGCAGGTACTTGTTGCAGATGTATTCCGAGGCGAAGTGATTTTTGATCACCTTGTCCTCGACCACGCCCATGCCGGTTTCGGCGACGGCCATCTGAGCCAGCGGAATCCGCTGGGCGTTGGCGGCCAGCGCCGCGGCCTGGAAGATCTTGTCGACCTGTTCCTGGCTGTAGTTGGCGTAGATTTCCTGCGCGGCCTTGACCTTGGCGATCAAGGCGTCGAGCTGGCCCCGGTCGCGCGCTTCCTTTTCGGCGGCATCGGCCGCCGGCACGGTCACTTTCTTATCATCTTTCATCATGCACCTCCCGATGATGGTTATTGCTCTTTTTGTATAGATATTTTTATATCTATAATTATAAGATACCGCAATATTTTTAAAAGTCAAGTTGATTTATAAAAAAATATTAATATTTTTATATCTATTGAAAAAAATCAAGTCCGTCGCCCGCGCCGCATCAGACCGTGCGGGAGAAATCGGGTAGGTCGCCGCCGTGGGGATGTTCGGCCAGCCGGTTCGTCCGGAAGTGGTTACGGCATTGCGGCTGTCAGCTGTTCCAGCCGGGTGAAAACCGTTTCGAGATCGTCGAAACGGAAGCCGGCGCGGCCATCGAGCACGGTTTCGCCGCGGTTGACGATGGCGATCCGGCCGCCGCCGCGCAACGTTGCCAGCGGCAGCCCGGCCGCAGGCTGGACCACAAGGCTGCTGCCCAGCACCAGTACCAGATCGGCGCGTGAAAATTCGCGGAACGCCTGTTCCAGCAGCGTTTCGTCAAGCATTTCGCCGTAGAAGACGATGTCCGGCTTGATCACCGCACGGCAATCCGGGCAATGCGGCACTTCGCCGCGCCGGACCAGCGGCGCGATCGTATCGTAATCGAAGCTGCGGCCGCAGCCGAGGCAGTGATGGGAGGCGGGACTGCCGTGGAGTTCATAGAGCATCCGGCTTCCGGCCTTCTGGTGCAGAATGTCGATGTTCTGGGTATAGACGCCATGAATCAGTCCGCGGCGCTCCCATTCGGCGACTGCGCGATGGACGAGATTGGGCCGGTAATTCTCCAGTCCGTAGACGAAGGTTCGGGCCCATTCGTAGAAGTATTCCGGATGGACCCGGAAGCAATCGAGCGACAGGATTTCCTCGACTTCCAGACCGTGCCACTGTTTGCGGTAAACGCCGTGCGAACCCCGGAAGTCCGGAATGCCCGAGAGGGTGGAAATGCCCGCGCCGGTGAAAACCAGCGCGTGACGCGCCGCCGCGAGTTCCTGAAACAGCCGGTCGATACGGTCCATGAGCGTTCGGCTCCGGGTTGCAAATAAAACGCCGTCCGGCTCCCGGGGGGAACCGGACGGCGCGGGCGTCAACGGTTACAGCGTGCCGTTCTGAAGCCGGATTTCGTATTCCGGGTCGACGTAGACCGCGTTGGCGGCCTTGAGCGCGTCGAGCAGCGGATTGAAATCGGGCGCGCAGAACCCGACATGGCTGTGGCGCACCCAGCCCTCGGCATAGCGGAAATGCTTCGACAATCTGCCGAAGTGCTCGCCTTTGCCGACCAGGTCCTTGACATAGGCGTCCTTACCCTGACTGAGATCGAGCCAGTGCTTCTGGCTGACATGGCAGACCAGTCCCGCGATCTTCTGATCAAGCACGCCGGTAATGTCGACGTAGAGTTCCGGCATCACCGGGCGGCGCATCGCGTCGGTGAGGCTGTGGGGCATCGAGTGATAAACCCGCACGTCATTGGTCACCACCGGCGTCGGCTTGCACTTGAAGTTCATCATCCCGCGGCAGAAGGCGGCGGAAACCGCCAGCCGGCCGGTGTTGGTATGATCTTCCATGTAGTCGTAGGGGCCGTGGGTCAGGATGATTTCCGGGGCGACTTCGCGCACCACCGGCACCAGCTTGCTCAGCAATTCCGGCGTGTAGTATACTTCCAGGTCGTCGCACAGGCTTTCGTGAAAAATCGCGCCGATGGTTTTGGCCGAATTCATCGCCTCTTCGCGGCGGATCCGCACGATATCCTCGTAGCCGTATTCGGCAGTGCCGAGGCTGCCGTTGGCCACGTCCATATAATGGATTTCGTAGCCGGCGCGTTTCAACATCATCAGAGTCCCCGACATCCCGAAATCGATATCATCGGGATGGCAGGCGATCGCCATCGCTGTCTTGGTCATTTCAACATCTCTCGCAAAGGTTCTTGATCAATGCATTTCGACGTCGCAGACGCCGAACCCGCCGCGGAAGAAGCTGAACGTGACCGACGGATGGTCGCTCAGAAGCGACATCGGCACGGCGCTGTCGGCGATCTTGCGGCTGATCATGTAGGTCGAAAGCCGCATCCCGAAGGGGTTGTCGTGGTGGCCCGGGTGCCAGATCGAGACCCGTTCCGCCTTCCAGGTCTGGACCGGGCCCACGGTGACCGCGGCGCTCGGCACGTTCTGCACGGTGCCGCCGCCGGAGGTCCGGGCGTTCTGCATCAGTGTGATCGGGTGGAGTTCCACCTGACGGGTCGAGAGCTTGCGGTATTCTTCCGGCGAGGGCGGGTTGTCCTTGTATTTGCCTTCGCGCTTGACCGGGTCGTTGAAGGCCCAGTGCTTGGTTTCGCCCTGACCGCCCTGCATCAGGATGCAGCGCGCCAGATCCCACGACTTGACGTATTCCGCCGGGTTTTCACTCGGGAAATGGAGGTTTTCCAGCGGCATGCGCAATTCCGGGCGGATGCGGTTGAAGCACAGCTCCATATCGGCTTTGGCGAAGCCGAGCGCGAAATCGAGTCCGGCGGCCTTGCCGTTGACGATCCATTCGTCCATGCCCCAGAAATGGCAGTGCTTGAGATTGATGTCGAGCGCGTTCACGATTTCGGCGACGATGGGCAGCTGTTCGGTCGGTCCGATCGGACCGCAGAGTCCGGCGGGTTTCGCCGGCGTGGCCTGTTTCCAGGCGCTCACATATTCCAGCGCCTCGGCGGCGTAGAATTCCTGAAGGGTGTCGTAGATGTTGATTTTGAAGCCGGGGCGCTCGAGGCTCTTCAGGTTGCCGATGGTGATCTTGGCGGCGGCGTCGAGGATTTCGCGGTCCAGCGTGGTGTAGTCCCACCAATCGGGGGCAACTTTGCTCAAAGCTCTCATTTTTTCGTTTCCTGTCTTTGATTGAAAAAAGAGTTTCATCATGCGGCCGGGGCCGCTGTTCAATTATGAATATTATCTAATATGGACGCAAAGCGTGAAAAGTCAAAGCGCGCAGCCGTTTTTTTTCGCGAAATAGTTGGCAATACGCCTTGAAAAAAAGCCGGAAGCGGTTAGTTTGATAAGATGACAACGCAACAGGAGATGGAAACGATGAAGCGAAAAATTCCGGGATATCTGTCGTATGTGCTGCTGCTCGGCCTCTGCGGCCTGATCTGGGGTTGTGCCCCGCAGCAGCCGAAAAAGCTGTTGTCGGAGGATATCGACGTGCTCACCGTGTTCGCCGACGACATCGCCATCCTGAAAAACGCGAAATACCCGACCAATTCGCAGGAAAAATATCTGGCGGCGAAGCATCTGGCCGAAGGCGTCGATTTTGCGCTGACCCGCAACGTCTCCACTCTGGCGAAGCTGTTCCGGCCCGAGGACGGAGTGGTGACTTACACCACGGAATACGGCGACGAAGTGGTGTTTTACTACAATTATCAGGATCACTATGTCCGGCTCCGCTTCTGGTTCGCAAAGAAGCTGGTGACCGATTCCGAAGTCAGGATCAAGTGATGGAACCGCTTCTGGGCGACGACTACTTCATGGCGCGCGCCCTGAGCGAAGCGCTGGCGGCGTTCGACGCCGGCGAGGTGCCGGTCGGCGCGGTGGCGGTGAAAAACGGCGTGATCGTCGCCCGGGCCGGCAATCAGGTCGAGGCGCTCAAGGATGCCACCGCGCATGCGGAAATTCTGGTGCTGACCCAGGCCGCGGCGGCGCTTGGCGACTGGCGCATGGAAGAGGTGGAGATTTTCGTAACCAAAGAGCCGTGCGCGATGTGTGCCGGAGCCATGGTCAACGCCCGGGTGAAGCGGGTGGTATACGGCCTGGCCGATCCGCGTTCGGGCGCCTGCGGTTCGGCGCTGGATGTGACCGGCTTCCCGGGGATGTTGTGGCAGGTGGAGGTCCGCGGCGGCGTCCTGGCGGAAGAGTGCGGCGCGCTGATGAAGGAGTTTTTTCGCCGGGTCCGCGAACGCAAGTCGTGCCGGGACGTCTGACGGCGAACTTTTTCAAGAAATCTGACCGGCCGGTCAGAAAACCCGCTTGCAAAACCTCGTCCGAGGTGGTAAATTATCTCATTATCGTTATTGATATCAGGGATATCCCATCGTTCAAACACAGGATTAACGAAGGCAATGACTGAACAATTGAAAAAACGGCTGCTGCCGGCTTTGCTGGGCGCTTTGACGCTGCTCGGATCCGGCTGTATGGATCAATACAATCCTCCGGCGGGCGATTTTTCTTCGGACAGCTTCACGGGGCGCGACCGGAGCAAGGCGGATACGATTCTGAAGTCGATCGATACTCTGGGCCTGGAAGACGCGCAGAAGATTTCGCTGTTGAACAATCCGAGCTATATCGCCGCCTATTACGCGGTCAACGCCGCCCGGATGAGCTACTATCAATCGTTCAGCACCTATATGCCGACGGTTTCACTCAACGGCAGTTTGTCCGGCAACGACACCAAGATCACCAATCAGCACAATTCCGTTCAGCCCGGACGCACCGATACCGGGACGGCCGGCGCCTCGCTGGGGGCCAACTGGCTGCTGTTCGACGGTCTGGCGCGGGAATTCGGCGTGATGGCGGCCAAATATGGCGTGATGAGCCAGGAAGCGTTGAATGATGACGCCCGCCGGAAGCTGCTGCTGCTCGTGGCGCAATCCTATTATGATATTCTGCTGGCGGCGGAAAACCGCCGGATTGCGCTGGAAGACATGAGCTTTCAGCTCAAGAACCTGCGTGAAACCGAAATCAAGCATCAGTACGGCGCGGTGCCGCTGAGCGATGTGCTCAACTTCCAGATTCAGGTCAACCAGGCCGACTCCGACCGGCTGAACGCGGAATTCAACTATTCCAAGGCGTTGTTCACGCTGGCGGCGCTGATGGGCTATCCCGAAGGCACCTTGCCCGACGCGGTCAAGTTCCCGGAAATCAAATATGACAGCGATGCCCTGCTGCTGAGCGTGGACACCTATCTGGACATGGCGCTGGCCAACCGCCCGGACCTCAAATCCTACCGCGAACAACTGAAGATCAGCGAATTCAATCTCTATCAGACTTACAGCGCGTTTTCGCCGACCTTTTATGCCTCGGGATCGTACGGGCTCACCTCGACCTCCAACAATTATCATGGCAGCAATGCCACCAGCGACACCAGCTACAACAGTCAGGCATTCAACTACGGCCTCACCGCCGAGTGGGTGCTGTTCAACGGCTTCCAGCGCTACAACCGGACCCGGCAGGCGCAGGCCAATGTGGCGATTGCCCAGTTCACCGTGGCCGAAACGTGGCTGACAGTGGTCAACGACGTGCGCACGGCGTACGCCAATTACGATTTGAACATCAAGCAGGCCAATCTGTATTCGGCGATCCGCAAGCTGGTCTTCGAACAGCGCGATCTGGTTCAGGCGGAATACGACGCCGGGCAGGCGGAAATCGTGCGTCTGAACGAAGCGCAGCGCAACGTGGTCTCGGCCGAAAGCCAGCTGGTTCAGGCGCTGGCCAACGTGCAGAAGGCGCGCGCCCAGTTGGAAGCCGCGGCCAATATCAACAACCTCGGCCGCGGCTATTACGCGGTCAATGGTGCTTCGGCGACGATCAAAGTGCTGACCGAAAACGGCATGAAGCTGACGCCCGACGGGCTGGCCGATCCGGAGGATGTGGGGCAGTTCATGGTGATGGACGAGGCGGCCGAAAAACAGGAAGCGGCGGAACCGGTCGTGCTCGGTTCGGAAATCGCCGGACCGCCGAAACAGGAAACGGTGGCGGAGGAATTGAAGCTCGACGCTTCCCAGGGCCAGCCGAATTTGCAGCAATAATTTGACGCCGGCGCTTCGGCGCACGGCATGGAGCTGGGAACCGCCGGCATGACCGGCGAACCCGCAACCGTAATCCGGCTCTCCGGACGGATGATTTTCCGCCGGAGAGTTTTACTCATGACAGGGACGAGGATTTTTTATGGCAGTCAGGGTACGTTTTGCACCGTCGCCGACCGGGCAGGTGCATATCGGCAATATCCGCACGGCGATTTTCAACTGGTTGTTCGCGCGGCATGAAAAGGGTGAGTTTCTGCTTCGGATCGAGGATACCGATCTGGAGCGTTCGACTCAGGACGCCATCGACAAGCTGATGGACTGCATGGCGTGGCTGGGGCTCGATTACGATGGCGAGGTGATGTACCAGAGCCGCCGCAGCGCCGATCATGTCGTGGCGGCGACGGAGCTCAAGGCGAAGCGTTTCGCCTATGACGGCAAGCCCGACGAAAGCGGCCGGGCGCCGGTTTACTTCCGGATTCCGGTTGCGGGCGACGCCGGCGGCGCCATCCGCACCGTCGGTCCGGCGGAGCGTGAACTTGACGCCCGCGAGACGGTGAAGATCGCCCCCGACGGAGTGAGTTTCGCCGGGTTGAGCGCCAAAGGGTCGCCGATGCCGATGGCCTGCTGTCTGGCCGGCGTCCGGGAGCTGAAACTGCATGCCGCCGACGGCACCGAACTGTTCGATCTGGAATCGAATCTCGAAGCGGTGCTGAACGGCGAAACCTTCACGGTGGCCGGGGCCGCGAAAATGACCTTCCTGCGACGGGAGGTTTTTTACCGCGACCTGATCAAAGGCGAACTGTCCAAGCCGCTCGACGGTGTCAAGGATCAGATCATCGTGCGGAGCGACGGCAGTCCGGTGTTTCACCTGGCCAATGTGGTCGACGATATCGCACAGGAGGTTACCCATATCATCCGCGGCGACGATCATGTGGAAAATACCTACCGGCATATCCTGTTGTTTCATGCGCTCGGCGCTCCGATTCCGCAGTACGGCCATCTGCCGATGATTGTGAATGCGGCGGGCAAGCCATACAGCAAGCGCGACGGCGACGCTTTCGTCGGCGATTTCCGGACGCGGGGCTTTCTGGCTGAAGCGTTGTTCAATTATCTGGCGCTGCTGGGCTGGTCGCCGGGCGACGACCGCGAAAAGTTATCGAAGCCGGAGATGATCGCGGCGTTTACGCTCGACCGGGTCAAAAGCTCGGCGGCGCAGCTGGATGCGAACAAATTGCTGAATCTGAACGGTCTGTATGTGGCGGAGCTGGCGCCGGAAACATTCGTTGAACTGGGGTGGAAATATTTCCTGCCGGTGGCGGCGGAGCTTCGGGTGGATCGTGCCGAATTCGCGCCGGTGGCGCGGTTCATGCAGAGCCGGACCAAACTTTTTACCCAGGTGGCGGAGTACCGCTACTTTTTCAGCGACGACTATGAGTTCGATGCCAAAAACGCGCCGAAATTTCTCGGCCGCCCCGAGGTGCGCAAAGCGCTGCTGGCGGTGGCGGCGGCGCTGGATGCGGCGAAATCGTTTGCGGCGGAAGAGGTGGCCGCGATTCTGACGGCGGTCGAAGCGGCCGAAGGGTTTGCGCACGGCAAGTTGTTCCAGCCGGTCCGCCTGGCGGCGACCGGGGCCAACGGCGGCGCGGAATTGGATCAGACGCTGGCGCTGATCGGGAAAGAGCGCGTGGTGCGGCGGATTCGCCGTGCGCTGGAGCTTTTTCCCGAGCGGACGGCATAACCGGAAACGAGGTGAAGCGATGTTGTTTCGCAGACGCGGGCGGGTGGCGCTCCAGACCTACGGCGCGGAGAGCTTGAAGCAGAAGTCGCTTCCGGTGACGGTTTTCGACCATGAACTGGTGGAATTGGCCCGGGTGATGACCACGGTGATGCACGGTTTGAACGGCATCGGATTGGCCGCGGTGCAGATCGGGATTCATTGCGATTTGATCGTACTCGATATCGCCCGGGATTCGATGGGCGATCCGCCGACGCCGGGCGAACTGCAATTGCTGCCGCAGATGCCGCTGGCGCTGGTCAATCCCGAAATCGTGGCTTCGGGCGGCGAAATCGTGCCTTACGAGGAAGGCTGCCTGTCGGTGCCGGAACTGTATGCGCCGGTGATGCGGCCTCGGGTGGTTCGGGTGAAGGCGCGGGATTTGAGCGGGAATTGGCTGGAATTTGAAGCCGGCGGTCTGCTGGCGCGTTGTATTCAGCATGAAATCGACCATTTGCAGGGTGTGCTTTTCGTCGATCGCCTGAGCGATGAGGCGCGGCAGGGCATTGCCGACGGGCTGGCCGGACTGGAACGCCGGGGACGGCGATTGCACTTTCAACGGGAAATGAAGATATGACAGTCGGATTTTGGCGGGCGTTGTCCGGTTCCTGCCGGGGAACGGCGATTTTTGCGGAGCTGAAAGAGCAGAAGCTGGGGCGTACGCTCTGGCATCTGCTGTTGATACTGCTGCTCGGGACCGCGATCATGAGCTGCGGAGTTTACCCGCGGGTGCTGGCTGTGGGCCGGATGACGGCCAATCTGATCGGCGAACACTGCGGCGGATTGTCGCTCTCCGCCGCCGGGCTGGTGCCGCTGCGGGAGCCTGAGCGGGCGCGCAACTTCCTGCTGCCGGGACCGCTGGCGGTCAGTTATCTGCCGGCGGGTGCGGCCGAATCCGGCGGTGTGGCGGCGGTTCCGCAGCTGCCGGAAAATTTTGCGCAGGGCGCCGAACGCGGATTGCTCTGGATGCCGGATCGGCTGGGATTGTGGTTCAAGCTGGAAAATAATGCTTATGCGTTGAGTGTGATGCAGTCGGATATCGGCCGCCTGAGCGGGGCGCGCGAACTCGGTTCGGCGTCGGAGCTGGTGCCGGAGCTGACCAAGTCGCCGCCGATTCGCTGGGCGCTGCCGGGCATGACATCGGAGTTGTTTCCGCGGTTGCGGCTGCGGGCGCTGTTCGAGCTGGCGCTGCCGTTCATTCTGCCGCCGGTGCTGTTTCTCCAGTCGCTTTTTGAAGTGCTGGTCTATATCGCGATGTTTGCGGCGGTTTTCACCCTGATGAGTTTCGGCCGGCGCAACCGGTTGACGGTACGGCAATTGGTGGTTTTGGCGGTTTATGCCGGATTTCCGGCGATTCTGCTGGGCAGCCTGGCGACTTCGCTGGCGCTGCCGGTATTGAGTTTCAATCTGGTTTATGTGGTGGGCATGACGGGATACCTGATGGTGGTGATGAACCGTCTTGACCGCGATCGGCAGCAACGGGAATGGCGCGACGAAGAATGATTCGCCGCTGGACGGGAAAACAGCATGATGGAACATAGTAAACGGGATTTTTTCCGGATGCCGAACTGGTATCCGGTCCTGGGTGAATATACCGGGATGAAGACTTTTTTGAAGCTCTCTCCGGCGGAACTGGCGTTGCTGGCCGACGGGGTGACCAGGGGCAAAGAGGTCAAAAAACTGATTGCGCGGCTGCGGCTCGCCATGCGGAGCGGGGGCTATTTCTTCGTCGCCACCGATGTCTGTGCGCCGACCGACACCGAGCGTTTTGCCGCCAAGCGCGGCGCGGTCCACTCGGCCGAAAGCGCCTGGTACTTTCTGGCGGCGTCGGCCAAGGTGCGCACTGCGGCGCAGACCGGAGAGATTGAATATCTTTGCGTGACTCCGTTCGTGAAGATCGACCGGACGCGGGAATTCCGGCTCTTTGTCCATGAAGGCAGGCTCAAAGCGATGAGTCAGTACAATCTCGAGCGCCATTTCCGGCGGCTGGAGGGCATCCGCGAGGATTTGTGGAAGAGCGTCGTGCGCTGGTTTGATGAGATCGCATGGCGGCTTCCGGTGGCGAATGTGGTAATCGACATCTATCTGAACGGCGACAGCGAAGTCGGCGTCATCGACCTCAATCCGTGGGGCGAACCGACCGATCCGTTGTTGTTGCATTCGTTCGATCGCGACTGGAGCGCGGTGACGGGCATTGTGCTGATGCCCGCGCCGACGCGGATTTCCGGCGATGTGGCGGTCAGTTTCTGAACCCGGCGAAGGATGAATGATCATGCCGGTTGAATTGGGACATGCCGCGGGACCGGACAGAACGGGAGTGCTGCTGGGGGTGGCGTCGAGCTTTCTGTGGAGCACGACCTTTATTTCCGGCCGCTATCTGTTGCGCGAGCCGGCGATGATCGACCCTTTGTCGCTGGTCTTCTGCCGGTTTGCGATCGGCGGATTGGCGACGGTGGCGCTGGGCAGCTGGCTGGGAAAACGCTTTCTGCGGCTGCCGGGCCGGATGCGGTGGCATCAGGTGCTGTTGCCGGCGTTTTTTCTGTTCTTCCTGATGAGCTGGCTGCTTTTTTTCGGACAGCAGTACACCAGTGCGACCAATGCGTCGCTGCTGATTGAAGTTTCGCCGGTGCTGATTGTGATCGTCTGGAAATTTCTGCGGCGGCATCCGGTCCCGGGCCGGGAATGGCTGGCGGTGGCGGTGGGGTTGGTCGGGGCATTGATGGTGCTGGGCTTCATCACTTTGCACGGGTTCAACGCCGGCAGCGGGAAATTTCTCGGCGATCTGGCGATTTTTATCGGTGCGATCTCGTGGGTTTACGGTTCGTGGCTGGCCAAGCGGATCATTCCGCCGGGCAAGAGCCTCGGGGTGACGGCGTGGATGATGACGGCGGCGGGCCTGATGGTGCTGCCGCTTCTGATCTGTAACTGGCAGTCGGTGAAATTGCCGACTCACGCCGGCGGGTATCTGGCGATTCTGTATATGGCCATTTTCCCGACGGCGCTGGCGTTTTATTGTTGGAACGAAGCGGTGGCGCGGCTGGAGCTCGGATTGCTGACCATGATCCAGTTCCTGACGCCGGTATTTACGATCATTCTGGCGCGGTTGATGCTGAACGAATCGCTGACGCTGATGAATCTGCTGGGCATGGTGCTGGTGCTGGCGGCGCTGGCGGCGGCTTCCGGCCGCGGGAAAAAACGGGTGAAACAGGGTAAAAAGTTATGCGCTTGATGATGTTGCTGTACAATCTTTTCATGCCGGTCGGCTTCTTATTTTTCATTCCGGGATTGCTGTGGAAATTATGGCGGCGCCCGGGCTGGAAAAAAACCTTCGGCGAACGGTTCGGTCATTTCAGCGCGGCGCGGCAACGGGAGCTGGCGGCGTATCGCGGCGGCATCTGGGTCCACGCGGTCAGCGTGGGTGAAAGCGTGATCGCATTGGCGCTGGTCAAAAAACTCTTGGCCGAAAACCCCGGGCTCAAAGTGGTACTCTCGACCGGAACGACCACGGGGCAGGAATTGGTGCGCAAGCAATTGCCTGAGGGGACGGCGGCGATCTTCTGTCCGCTCGATTTCCGCTGGATGGTGCGCCGGACTTTGAAGTTGCTTCAGCCGAAATTGCTGGTGATTCTGGAAACCGAAATCTGGCCCAATCTGGTGCTCGAGGCGCATCGCTCCGGAGCGCACACGGCCCTGGTCAATGCGCGGATGTCGGACCGTTCGGCGCGCGGCTACCGCCGGTTCCGTTGCTTTTTCGCGCCGCTGCTGGCGCAATTCGACGTGATTGCGGCGCAGTCCGACGCCGATGCCGAACGCTTTCGCTCGGTATCGGCGCAGGCGAAGGTCCGAAGTTGCGGCAATCTTAAATTCGATCAGAGTGTCCCGGCCGATCTGGCGGCGCCCGACTGGAGCGACTGTTTCGGCGCTGCCGCCGGCCCGGTGCTGCTGGGCGCGAGCACTCATCCCGGTGAGGAAGAATTGCTGGCCCGGACCTTTCTGGAGTTGAAAAAAAGTTTGCCGTCGCTGCGGCTGGTTCTGGTGCCGCGCCATGCCGAACGCGGCGGCGAAGTCATGGAGATGCTGCGCAAACTCGGTATTCCGACGCTTCGGCGCAGCAGCGGCGAACGCACGGCTGCGCCGGTTGAGTGCCTGTTGGCGGACACTACCGGGGAAATGCTGAAATGGATGGCCGGAGCGGGTGTGGTGGTGATGGGCAAAAGTCTGGCCGGGCATGATGAGGGGCACAACCTGATCGAGCCTGCGCTGCTGAAAAAAGCGATCGTGACCGGAGGCTGTCTGCGCAATTTCCGGTTTTTACTGCAAATCTTGAAGGAACACGGTGCGGTGGCGACCGTGGATGACGACGCGGAGCTGCGGCCGGTGCTGGCGCGACTGCTGGCCGACGAAGCTGCGCGGCGGAGTCTGGGCGAGGCTGCGTTTGCGGCGGTTTCCGTTCATGCCGGGGCGACCCGGAAAACCCTGGAAGCATTGGAGGATTGTTTGTGAAAGCCGTAACCCAGATGGCGTTGGCGAAACAGAACGTGGTGACCGACGCGATGCGCAAAGTCGCGGAGAGCGAATATCGGGAAGTCGAATCGATCCGGGCGGAAGTCGCCCGCGGCACGATCGTGATTCCCTGCAACGTCAACCACCGGAACCTGGTTCCGATGGGAATCGGCCGCTCGCTCCGGACCAAGATCAACGCCAATATCGGCAATTCCACCATGTCGAGCTGCCCCCGGCAGGAGCTGGAAAAATTGAGCGCGGCGCTCAAGTACGGCGCCGACACGGTGATGGACCTGAGCACCGGCAGCAATATCGTGAATATCCGCCGCGCGATCGTCGAGAGCAGTCCGGCTCCCATCGGGACGGTTCCGGTTTACGAAGTGCTGGCGCGTTGCGGCAAGGCGGACAACCTGACCCCGGAGCTGATTATCGACGTCATCCGCGAGCAGGCCGAACAGGGGGTCGACTACATGACCATCCACGCCGGTCTGCTCCACAACCAGATCGAACTGGCCAAGCGGCGGATGCTCCGGATCGTGAGCCGCGGCGGATCGATCATGGCGCGCTGGATGAAGCAGAATGACGCGGAAAATCCTTTTTATACGCAATTCGACCGGATTCTGGACATCTGCCGGCAGCATGACGTGACCTTGAGCCTGGGCGACGGCATGAGGCCCGGATGTCTCGCCGACGCGAGCGATGCGGCGCAGTTCGCTGAACTCGAAGTGCTGGGCGAATTGGTCCGGCGCTGCCGTGAAGCCGATGTTCAGGTGATGGTCGAGGGGCCCGGCCACATCCCCTTCCAGCAGATTGCGATGAATATGCAGAAGGAGCGGGAGTTGTGCGACGACGCGCCGTTCTACATTCTGGGGCCGGTGGTGATTGATTGCGCGCCGGGTTACGACCATATCACCAGCGCCATCGGCGCGACCATGGGCGCTTTCAGCGGTGCGGCGATGCTCTGCTATGTGACGCCCAAGGAACATCTGGGCTTGCCCAATGCCAATGACGTGCGCAATGGCGTGATCGCCTACAAGATCGCCGCCCATGCCGCCGACGTGGCGCGCGGCCTGCCTCATGCGCAGGATCGTGACAATGCGATCTCGCAGGCGCGGGCGGATTTCGACTGGGAGAAACAGTTTGAACTGGCGCTCGACCCTGAACGGGCGCGGGAATTGCGGGCGGAGGCGTTCGCCGAACGCAATCTCGACGCGGCCAAGGTGACCGGCAAACATGGCGACGGCGAGCATTTCTGCACCATGTGCGGTCCCGATTTCTGCTCGATGCGCATCAGCAAGGAGCTTTGAGTTTGGCGTTCGACCCGCGGGAATATCCGATTGCTCCGCTGTTGCCCGAGACGGTCCGGGTGCTCGGGCGGAGCGGTTGCGCCGTTTTAACCGCGCCGACCGGGTCTGGCAAAAGTACGGTGCTGCCACTGGCGCTGCTGGACGCCCCTTGGCTTGCGGGTCGCCGGATATGGATGCTCGAACCGCGCCGGATTGCGGCTTATGCGGTCGCGGCCCAGCTGGCGGCCAACCATGGCGACGAGCTTGGTCGGACCGTGGGCTACCGGATGCGGCTGGAGCGCAATGTGTCATCCGCAACCCGCCTCGAAGTGGTGACCGAGGGCATGCTGACCCGGCAATTGCAGCACGATCCGGAGCTTTCCGGGGTAGGGCTGGTGATTTTCGATGAATTCCACGAACGCAGCCTTCAGGCCGATCTGGCGCTGGCTTTGACGCTTGATGTCCGATGTTCGTTGCGTCCCGATTTGAAACTGCTGGCGATGTCGGCGACGCTGGAATGCGAGGCGGTGGCCGCGCTGTTGGGCGGCGTCCCGATTCTGCGCGGCGAAGGCCGCTGCTTTCCGGTGGCGATTCGCCATTTCGACCGCCATGATGCGCGGGAGACGGTATCCGAAGTGACTTCGCTGGTGATGCGCGCGTGGCACGAGGAAACCGGGAGCCTGCTGGTGTTTCTGCCCGGCGAGGGCGAAATCCGCCGGGTCGAGGAACGATTGCGACAACAGATCGCCGATCCCGATACGATGATTCTGCCTTTGTATGGCAAGCTTGATCTGGCGGAACAGCGTCGCGCCATCCTGCCCTGCAAGGCTCCGCTGCGCAAAATCGTGCTGGCGACCGCCATTGCCGAAAGCAGCCTGACCATCGACGGCGTCCGGGTGGTGGTCGACAGCGGACTGACCCGGGTGGCGCGGTTCGATCCGGCTTCCGGCCTCACCCGCTTGGACACGGTGCCGATTTCCCAGGCGGCGGCGGCGCAGCGCGCCGGCCGGGCGGGACGGACGGAGCCGGGGACGGTCTGGCGCTGGTGGAGCGCCGCCGAGGAGGCGCGGCGCGAAGTGATGCGTTCCTGCGAGATTGCGACTGCCGATTTGAGCGGCCTGGTGCTGGAACTGGCGGCATGGGGCATACGCGAACCCGGCGAATTGCGCTGGATGGAGCCGCCGCCGGATGCAGCGTATCAGGCGGCGCGGCAGCTGCTGGTCCGGCTGGGCGCGCTCGATGCGGAAGGCCGCCTTACTCCCCATGGACGGAAGATGCACGAACTCGGCCTTGAGGCGCGGATCGGCCATATGGTTATCCGCGCGCTGGAGCTGGGCATGGGCCACATGGGCTGCCGGTTGGCGGGATTGCTGGAGGGCTTCGATTTCCGCCGCGCCCGCCACGCCGATATCGAATATTACCTTGGCCGTCTGGATTCCGATCCGGCTTTGCGTCAGGCGTCGCGGCTGGCCGCCGAACTGGAGCGGCGGTTGGGCGGTCGACTCCGGGGGCCGGATGCGGGCGGATATTCTCCCGGCGCATTGTTGGCATTGGCATTTTTCGACCGGATCGGCCGCCGCCGGGGGGCGCTGGGCGAACCGCGCTATCTCTTCACCGGCGGCAAAGGCGGCGTCTGGCGTGAGGCGGACGACCTCGTCCGGCATGAATTTCTGGTGGCGGTCGAGATGGAGGATCGGACCGAGGATGCCGCCATCCGCCTGGCGGCGGCGGTGGAGGAGCGCGAAATCGAAACCTTGTTCGCGGCCGAATTCACCAATGAAATCACGCTGGAGACCGATCGGAGCGCCTTGACGCTGGAAGCGTTGGAGCGGCGCCGGCTGGGAGCTCTGATATGGCGGGAAAAGCGGGCGGAGGCTCCGGGCAAGGAACCTTTATTGCGCGCGATTGCGGCATTTCTGCGCCGTCACGGGTTGGACATGCTGGAATTTCCGCCCGCGCTGGAGGCGTTGCGCGCCCGGCTGCAATTCGTCCGCCGGCATGAGCCCGATGGCGGCTGGCCGGACTGGTCGGAATCCGGCATTCTGGCCGGGATCGAAGGCATTCTCGACGGGTTCCTGCCGGAGCGCTTCAGCAAAAACATTCTGAAGCAGATTGATTTTCAGGCGGCGCTGAAGGCGCAGCTGACCTATGACCGGCGGCGACGTCTGGACGAACTTGCGCCTGAGCAGATGACGCTGGCAAACGGGCGCAGTTTCCGCATCGATTACAGTGCGGAAAATCCGGTGATCGCGGCGAAATTGCAGTGGTTTTTCGGCGTTCGGAGTCATCCGGCGCTGCTTCACGGGCAAGTGCCGCTGACGGTTCAGCTCCTGAGCCCGGCGGGGCGGCCGGTTCAGATCACCACCGATTTGCCCGGCTTCTGGGGCGGTTCGTACAAGCTCGTGCGCCATGAATTGCGCGGGCGTTACCCCAAGCATGACTGGCCGGAAAATCCGTAAAAGCCAAAGACCGGATGCGGTGATTCCGGGACGTCGGCTTTACAACGCCCGGCGGCCGGAGAGTGCGGCCAGAATGGTGGCGCTGTCGGCGTAAGCAAGATCGCCGCCCGCGGGCAATCCCTGCGCCAGCTGGGTGATTTTCTCCACTTGGCCGCTCAGGCGGCGGGCCAGATAGAGCGCGGTCGCGCGGCCCTCGACATCGCCGCTGAGGGCGATGATCACTTCCCGCACGGTGCCGTCGGCGAGGCGGCGCTCAAGCGATTCAATGTGAAGCTGGTCCTCGCCTGCGTCGTCGAGCGGGGAAAGGCGGCCTCCCAGCACATGGTAAAGTCCCCGGAAGCCGCCGGATTTTTCAATGCCTGCAATCCGGGTGAAATCCTCGACCACGCAAATCACCGCGGCGTCGCGGTGCGGCGAAGCGCAAATGCGGCATGGCGCATCGCCGATGGTGATGTTGCCGCATTGCGGACACCAGCTGACGGCGATGGGCAGATTGGCGATGGCGTTGCCGAAATCCCGCAATTTTTCCGGCTGGAGCTTGAGCAGCGCCAGTGCCATCCGTTCGGCGCTGCGCCGTCCGACGCCGGGCAGTTGCTTCAAATGCCCGATCAGTGCTTCCAGCGGTTCGGGATATTCGGCGGGAGTCGGCATGATTTCAGAAGATGTCCGGGAGGTTGAGGCCGCCGGTCAGGTCCGACATTTTGGCCTGCATCGCGCTCTTGGCCGCGGCCAGCGCGGCATTGACCGTGCGGGTGATGATTTCACCGAGATCGACGGCCTGACGCGCCGCGGCGGAGACGGTGACGTTTTTGATCTGGAAATCGCCCGTGACCACGGCGACGACGCCGTTGTCGGGGCTGGCGGCGGTGTATTCCGCGCGGGCCATCTCTTCTTTGATGGCCGCCATGTTTTTCTGAATGTCCTTGGCCTTTTTGAGCATATTGGCCATTTCTCCGAGATTTCCGAACATGAATGATTTCTCCTCAAGCGTGAATATCGACAATTTCTCCGTCAAACAAATCCAGGACCATCCGGACCGGCTTGAGTTTGGCGGTGGCTTCCACTTCATCGGCTTTGTTGATGACGCTGCGCTTGGTCGGCATTGCCGTGACCGTTTCCGGCGTTGCGGCCGATTTGCCGGGATTCGGCATTGGCATCGGCGGCGGCTCCGCCGTGTCCGGCTCCAGACCGAGTTCCAATTCCGGCTCCGGACTCAAACCGGGGGCGGAAAATTCGGCCGCTTCGTCGCGGGCGTCGGGTTCGCCGGGATCGTCCGGCTCTTCGATTTCTTCCGTCTCCGGCGTCAGCGGCATCACCACGGCTTCCGGCTCGGGCAGGTCGTTTTCAAGTTTGACGGCGCTGGTTTCGACCGGAGCGAAGACGGCGGCTTCCGGCGCAACCGGCGGCGGATCGTCCTCGGCGGCATCTTCAGCTGCATTGCCGGGCAGGGGATCAGGGGTGAATTCAAGCAGAATGGCCCAGTCGCCGCTGATTTTCTGGAGAATTTCCAGCAACTGCAATTTGGCCGCATTGAATTCCGGCAGCGCATTGCCCGGCACCCGGAGCGACAGCACCGAGTGTTCCAGGTCAAGCGCGCGGCAATTTTCCCACGGCAGCGTCAATCCTCGATTAAGTGCGCCTTCGGCCAGTTTTTGCAACAACGTTTCCGCCGCCGATTCCCGTGATTCGGAATTGACGTTCGCCGGCTCCGGCGGTGCCACTTCCGGCATTTTGATTTCCGGGACGGGTTGTGGCGCCGGCTTGGAGAGCACCGGTTCGGGCCGGACCGCTTCTGGCGCAGGAGCCGGGGCAGGTGCGGGCGCGGGCATCGTCCGCGCCGGCGGCGTTTCCCGCAGCGTGGGAACCTCGGCCATGAATTTCAATTCGCCCGCCGTCCGCAACTGATTGAGCCGGGCGAGCACGTCGCCGACCGTCGGCGCATGGGCGTCATGCATCGCTTTGAGCAGAATCGACTCAAGATAAACCGCCTTGTTCAGCGCCTCATGCAAAGTCCGTCCGACCGGGGCGAGGCTTTCCATGAAACTGCGCAGCACCGCGGGCGTGGTCAGCGCCGCCAGCTTGCGGCAGCGTTCCATCTTTTCGGGATCGAATTCAAGCACCGCTTCGGGATTGCGCAAAATCAGCGCCAGCTCCGCTCCGCGCAGCATTTCGAGAATGTCGTCAAACAACGTTTCGAGGTTGCGGCCCCGCGTCGCCAGCTGGCTGATGATGGTGATCACCGGTTCGGGGCGGTTTTCCAGCAGCGCCGCGACCAGCGCGTCGAGTTCGGCGGCGTTGCTCAAGCCGAAAAGCTCCAGCACCTGTTCCGCCGCGATTTCCTGATCCTTGCCGCCGAAAAATGCCAGCATCTGCTCCAGCGAAGACTGGGCGTCGCGCATGCCGCCTTCGGCCGCCCGCGCGATCGCGCTCAGCGCCTCCGGCGCGATCTTGACTTCCTCGGTTGCGGCGATCAGTTTCAGCCGCTCCAGAATCAGATTGCCCGGGATCGGCCGCAGATCGAAGCGCTGGCAGCGCGACACGATCGTCGGCAGCACCTGATGCGCCTCGGTGGTGGCGAAAATGAATTTCACGTGCGCCGGCGGCTCTTCCACCGTTTTGAGCAGCGCATTCCACGCCGCTTTGGAGAGCATGTGCACTTCGTCGATGATGTAAATCTTGTATTTGCTCGACACCGGCATGTGGAACGCCTCTTCGCTCAGCGCGCGCATGTGATCGACCGAGTTGCGGCTGGCGGCGTCGACTTCGATGACGTCGAGCGAACTTTCTTCGGCAATCGCCTTGCAGGACGGGCATTGGCAGCAGGGTTCGCCGTCGTGCGGATGCTCGCAGTTGATCGCTTTGGCGAAAATCCGCGCAATGGTGGTTTTGCCGATGCCGCGGGGGCCGACCAGCAGATAGGCGTGTCCCACCCGGTTGCCGACGATGGCGTTGCGGAGGGTTCGGATCACATGACCTTGCCCGACGACGTCGGCGAAGGTCTGCGGACGCCATTTGCGGGCGATGACCTGATGTTCGTTCATGGATGCGTCCCTCGTATGGTCCAATTGGTTAAATGGCGTCGAACGCGCTGCCGATTGTGCCGAGATTGCCGGAACGCGGCGCCGGACGTTTCGGCGGCGTCAACGCCTTTTCCAGTACCGCGTGCTGCATGGCGAAAATCTGTCGGAGGCCGCTTTCAGCCAGGTCGATCAGTTCGTTGAGCTGGCTGCGGGAGAAGGGCGTGCCTTCGGCGGTGCCCTGAATTTCGATCAGCTTGCCCGACTCGGTCATGACCACGTTCATATCGACTTCGGCGGTGGAATCCTCGGCGTAGTTCAAGTCGAGCACCGGTACGCCGTTCACGATGCCGACGCTGATTGCCGCCACCAGCTCCTTGAATGCCGGTTTGGCCAAATTCGCCTTGGCCCACGGCGAATTCAGCGCCAGCGCCGCCGCCACCGCCGCGCCGGTAATGCCGGCGCAACGCGTTCCGCCATCGGCGTCGATCACGTCGCAATCCAGATAAACCGTGTTTTCGCCCAGAGCTTCGAGGTCGACCACGGCGCGCAGCGAACGCCCGATCAGGCGCTGAATTTCCACCGTGCGTCCACCCTGTTTGCCGCTGCTGGCTTCCCGTTTCATGCGCTCATGGGTGGAGGCCGGGAGCATGCCGTATTCGCAGGTCAGCCAGCCGCCGGAAACCTTCTGCAGCTTCATCCATGGCGGAACCTTGCTCTCAACGCTTGCCGCGCAGACCACCCGGGTGCCGCCGACCGCGATCAGGGCCGACCCGAGCGGATGACTCAGAAAGTCCGGCGTGATTTTCAAATGGCGCAATTCATCGGGCTGCCGCCCGTCACTTCGTTTCATGGTTCGATTTCTTTCCCCGAAAATCAAAAAAAATTGCCGTCGGGCGGAACCTGTGCACCTGCATCTTGGCTTAGGGCTGCTTGGTTCCCCACCTGACCCGGTTCACCCGTCCGCAGCGCACAGGTTCCGACCCGGCGGCAAAAAAATCAACTTCCAAAAATTACGATTCGGTCTCCGTCAGCGGCGCCTGGAAAAAGGTCAGCAGCAGCGACAGTTCCTTGCGCAGCATTTTACGGTCGACCACCCGGTCAATCAGTCCTTTTTCCAACAGGAATTCGGCGGTCTGGAAATTTTCCGGCAACTTCGAATTGGTGGTTTCCTGAATCACCCGCGGGCCGGCGAATCCGATCATCGCCCCCGGTTCGGCCAGAATCACATCGCCGAGCGTGGCGAAACTCGCAGTCACGCCGCCATAGGTCGGATGCGTCATGATCACGATATAGGGCAGCTCGGCCTCGGCGTGGCGTTCGAGCGCCCCGGCGGTTTTGGCCATCTGCATCAGGCTCAGAATGCCTTCCTGCATCCGGGCCCCGCCCGAGGCGGTTACCATCACCGCCGGGACCTTTTCCGCGGTGGCGGTTTCGATCATGCGGGTGATTTTTTCACCCACGACCGATCCCATGCTGGCGCCCATATAGCTGAAATCCATGATGCCGAGCATGAAACGACGATTTTCCAGCGTCGCGTGGCCGCATTGGACCGCTTCATTCAAGCCGGTTTTGATCGCATTTTCGCGCAATCGGTCGGCATAGGACTTGGAATCGATGAATTTGAGCATGTCGACCGAACGCAGATTGGCGTCGATCTGCCGGAAACTGTCGGCGTCGGTCAGTTGTTTGATCCGGGCTTCCACCGACATCGACAGATGACAGCCGCAATATCCGCAGACAAACAGATTTTCCGCCAGCTGATCACTGTAAAGCGTCCGTCCGCATTCTTTGCATTTCAACCACGCGCCGTCCGGCACTTCCATCTTGCGATGAGGCGCCGCCGCCGTCACGGTCGCCGTCGCCGCAACCCGGAGCGTTGAATATTTCCCGTTGGAAGCCGCCATATTTGATTTCACCGTATTTGATTCGCGATTGCCGAAAAAATGCCGGACCGCTCCGGTCATGCCATCGGGTAGCTAATATAGCCCGTCCGGGCAAAATTTCAATCCCCGGGGATGATTTTCACGCTTTATTTTGCTTTTTTCCCTGGGCGTCGTAATGTTTGCGATTGATGTTGAGCCAGCGCCGGTGCGCCCACAGCCACTGTTCCGGATCCTTGCGGATCATGGTTTCCAAAGCGGCGGTGCATTTTTGGGACAGAATTTTGATATCGTTTTCGGTATCGGCGGTGGGCTGGTATTCGATCAGCGGTCCCACCTCCATTTCAAATTCGAAGCGGTCTCCCGGCAGGCGCCGGGTCAGTTCGGGCATGATCGGGATGCCGGTTTTGAGATGAAGCAGCGCCGGCGAGGTATGGGTCCGGCAGGGTTGTCCGAAAAATATGGTTTCGACGCCTTCGTTCGTCGCCGCGTGCTGGTCGATCAGCAATGCGATGTTTTTATGGCTGCGCAGCGCTTTCATGACGCCGCGGATGCCGCCGCTTTTGTCGAGCACTTCGTGCACCGGGGTGCGTCGGTTCTTTAGAATCATTTCGCCGACCATGGGATTGGAAAACGGCCGCATCAGCGAAACCAGCGTGACGCCGGTCAGCTGCGCCATGGCGCCTCCGGCCATTTCCCAGTTGCCGTAGTGGGCGGTGATCAGGATGAAGTTCTGCTCCGCCGGTTTGCCGTCGTGGGGAAAACAGCGCCGGATGGTTTCAGGATCGCCGACCAGTTTGACCTTGGCCAGGTCGAACTCCTGGTCGGCTTTGAAGATTTCGATCAGCAGCATGGCGAAGTGTTCGAATACCCGGCGCGCAATCCGGTGCGCCGTTTTCGGATCGGCGGCGACTCCGGCGTGGAGGAGGTGTTCGATCGTGCGTTTGCGGTGCATGAAATCGACGCGGAAGAGGAGCCGTCCGATGAAACGGGCGAAGATATAAGCGCATTTCAGCGGCAGGAGCCGGATGATGTGATACAGCAGTTTCAACGGCAGGTACTCAAGATAGATCCGCCAGATGCTTTCGCTGTGTTTGTGATGCCGTTCGGCCATGATGGATTCCTCAAATTCCTATCCCGGTAATGTAATGGCGATTGCCGCAAATACAAGGCGGGTTTGTATTTTTCAGTCAATGTTTTTCGTCAGGCGGCGGATTGCCGCCGATGCCATGTAAAGTCCGAAAAGCGCCGGCATGTAGGAGATCGTGCCGACGGTCGAACGGCATTCGCCGCGTTCCGGGTCGGGTGGCTGGATCGCTTCGTCCGGCGCAAGCTCGGTCGAGAAAACCGTGAGAACGCCCCGGCTGACGCCGAGTCGGCGCAACCGGCTCCGCACCTGGCGGGCGAGACGGCAGTTGGTGGTTTTGGCGATATCGGCCAGCCGGACCTGCGCCGGGTCGAGCTTGCCGCCGGCGCCCATCGCCGAAACCGTCGGGATGCCGAGCTCGAAAGCCGTTGCCAGCAAAGCGCATTTGGCGCTCAGCATGTCGATGGCGTCAAGCAGAAAATCATAAGGTTCTTCCAGCAGCAGCTCGCGCACATTGTCCGGCGTCACCATCGTCTCCCGAAGCTTGAGTTCGAGTGCCGGATTGATGTCGAGCAAGCGCTGTCGCAATACCGCGACCTTGCTCTCGCCGACGGTCGAATGCAGCGCCGCCAGCTGGCGGTTGCAGTTGCTCGGCTGGACGCGGTCGAAATCGATCAGGGTCAAATGTCCGACTCCGGCGCGGACCAGGGCTTCGGCGGCATGTCCGCCGACGCCGCCGACTCCGACCAGCAGCACCCGGGCCGCGGCCAGCCGGGCAACGCCTTCGGATTTCAGCAGAATGGCGGTGCGCTGCTGCCAGTCGGGAACAGGGAATGGGGTATCGTTCATAAGGCGCCTCGGTAAATGCGTTCGAAGTTTGCCCGCATGACTCCACGGAGTTCGGCCTCCGCCAGGCCGAAGATTCCGGCCATATCCTGGTAATGGGCGGCGATATCCCCGTGAGGATCGTCGGTTTCGAGCACGATCTGCCGCAATTTCTCCGGATGGGCGCGCAACCATGCCATGAGCCCGGTCGACCGGGTGCTCGCCGGCGACAGCGACAGCACCCAGTTTTCCCGGCGCAGGAGCTGTTCCGCCAGCTCCGGCTTGCCGCAGAAATAGTGCAATATGGTCGGAACCCGCCAGGGCTGATTCTTGGCGATCGCCAGCAGATCGGCATATCCGCCGACGCAGTGGACGGTCAAAGGCTTGCCGAGCGCATCGGCGATTCGGGCGAGGCGGGCGAAAATTTCCAGCTGCCGCGGCCATGGCAGCGCGCCGCGCCGGCGGTCGATGCCGACTTCGCCGACGCCGCTGCAATCGCCCATAGCGGCAAGGAGCTCGAAATTTTCGGGGATATCCGCTCCCGACCAGGGGTGCAGTTCCAGTGTCTTCAGGGTATTTGCCGGCATCGGCAGCAGGAAAAATTCCGGCGGAGTGGATACGATCCGGACGATTTCCGGCGCTGTTTCCGGCAAAATTCCTCCGGCATCCCGATGGGTATGGAAATCGATGGGGCCGGGACTGCTCATGAGTTCAATCCCGATCGCTGAGCACCAGTTCTTTGTTTTTGACGAAGTAACTGACGCCGGAACCGACGGTTACGATCACGATACCCCAGAGCAGGATGTACCAGATGGTGCGGAGCGAGATGATATTGCCGAATTTCATGTTCAGATCGAGCACGTTGATCCAGACCAGGCCGCCGATAAAGAGCATCAGCATCTGAAGCGCGGTTTTGAGCTTGCCCCAGCGGTCGGCGCTGATGATCCGGCCGCGTCGCACCGCCAGCATCCGCAAACCGGTGACCATGAATTCCCGGGCGATCACCACCGCCGCCACCCAGGCGGCGATCAACTGGAATTCGACCAGAATCAGGATGGTGGTGGTCACGAAAATCTTATCGGCCAGCGGGTCCATCAAGGCGCCGAACTCGGTGATCTGGTTCCATTTGCGCGCCAGATGACCGTCGATGTAATCGGTGATGCCCGCGAGAATCGCCAGACCGCAGGCGATGTAGCGGAGAATCATTTCGATGGCGTCGGATTTGACCTTCACGCCGCCGGGAATGCCGGAATTGGTCGCCAGAACCAGCGCCACAAAGATCAGCACAATCCGGGTGATGGTTAGAATGTTAGGCAGGTTGTACGGCATTTTCGCTCCGGAAACTCCATATTCTTCTTTGCACGGCTGGATACGCCATATAATTTAGCATACTTCCCCGTATAAATCAAATGCTTCCGCGCGGGTAATTTTGACTTGATAAAATGTTCCGGCTTCCAGCCGCGTCCGGGCGCCGAAAATCACGCTGTTGTCGATTTCCGGGGCGTCGGCTGCGCCGCGTCCGATGGCTTTGCGACCCTCGACTTCATCGGCGATGACCCGGATCACGGAGCCTTCCAGTTGACGGTTGCGTTCCAGCGAAATCGTTTCCTGAAGTTCGAGAATCCGCCGGGCCCGC
Organism: Victivallaceae bacterium; assembly: GCA_036677805.1. GTDB lineage: Bacteria > Verrucomicrobiota > Lentisphaeria > Victivallales > Victivallaceae > SIG78. The sequence continues at coordinate 60,589 of JAVBVS010000007.1, forward strand.
GCTTCGGCGACCTCCGGCGCGACGCGTCCGGGCATGGCCGCCGCCGGCGTCGACGGTTCCGGCGCGTAGGGGAAAACTCCCAGCCGGTCGAACTTCTGAATGCGCACGAATTCGAGCAGTTCGGCGAATTCCGCTTCGCCTTCGCCGGGCAAGCCGGTGATGAAGGTGGTGCGCAAGGTGAGATTCGGGATCGCTTCGCGCAACCGCCAGAGCAATGTTTCCGTCGCCTCGCGGGTGGTCTTGCGCCCCATGGCGCGGAGAATGGCGTCATTGATGTGCTGCAAAGGCATGTCGAGATAGGGCAGCACATGCCGGGCGCGGGCCAGAAAATCGATCAGCTCGCCGGTATAATGCGCCGGATGGGTATAGAGCAGCCGGACCTGAAAATCGCCCGGCAGCGCATCGAGCTCCCGCAACAGGGCGCAGAGGGTGGCGCCGTCGTCGCGGTCGCTGCCATAGGCGGTCACGTCCTGGGCGATCACGATGATTTCGCGGACGCCGTTGCCGATCAGATTGCGCGCTTCGGCCGCCGCCGACGCGATGCTCCGGCTGCGCAGGCGTCCCCGGATATGCGGAATGCTGCAATAGGCGCAGCAGTTGTCGCAGCCGTCGGCGATCTTGAGATAGGCGACGTGGGGCAGCGTCAGCTGAAGGCGCGGCGTGGTTTCGTCATAAAGGTAACAGGGATGGGCGGCTTCCCCGGCGACACGCCCGTCTTCCTCGGCGATGGTCCGGAGAATGGCGGGGACGCCGTCGATGCCGCTCCAGTGGTCGACTTCGGGGAAGCGTTCCCGGTATTGCGCGAAATCGTTGTGCTGGATGAGACAGCCGGCGACGATCAGGCGGCGGACTTCCGGCCGCTGCTGTTTCCAGCGGATGCCTTCGGCGATGGCTTCCGCGCTTTCGCAGCGCGCGCTCGGCAGAAAGGCGCAGGTGTTGATCAGGTAGTAGCGCGCGCTGCCGGCGTCAAGATTGATCGGAATGCCGCCGGAAACCAGTGTTCCGGCCATGATTTCGCTGTCGACCAGATTCTTGGGGCAGCCGAGGCTGACCATGTAGACGCCGCGCGCGGTTTCACGCGCCTGCTGTTTCAGTTGACGGAGTTTGCGGTTGAGCATGGTGTGGCGGTCCTCATATCGTGAGCGTGTTGACGGATGTAATCGACGATGGCGATGTCGGGCGCGGCGATCACCGCGGCGGCGGCCCGCCAGCGGTCGGGACCGGCCGGGTCGAGCCGGAATCCGCCGCGAGCCAGATCGCCGGAAAGGGGGCGCAATTGCGGTTCGTCGAGCTCGACGCCGAATCCGGCCAGATTCAGCATCGGCAGCATCCCGGCCGCATCCCAGAGCTTGAAATCGCCGAAATAGGCCATCAGTCGGCCGGTCAGCAGCCAGTAGAAGGCGCCGACGCAGCTGCTCCAGGCGAAAATCTGATTGGTGAAATCGAAGGTGTAGCAGTGCGCCTGAAGCTGGCCGACGCCGACATGTCCGGCGGCCGACAATTCGGCCCGGACCGGGGTGAAGGTTCGCCAGCGGCTCTCCTTCAGGAGTTTGCAATGCAGAATCCGGCCCTGAAAGGTAATCAGGCACTCATCGAGCGCGGGCAGATAGACCGCCCCTTCCGTGAGCATTCCCCGCCGCATGAAACCGATGGAGATACCCCAGACCGGCAGTCTGGCGGTGTAGGGCGCGGTGCCGTCGATCGGATCGACCACGAAGCACCAGTCGGCGGCGAGCGCCGAACGCACGTAATCATCCGACCGGGAGGCGACGGTCTCCTCGCCGATCAGATAGCAGCCCTCTTCCGGGGCGTCGAAACTGCCGCCGAGGAACCGTTCCACCGCTTTGTCGGCGGCGGTGACCAGAGTCCGGTCGTCCTTGAGCTCAAGCGGCGGCGCGTCGTAATATTGGAGCGCGATTTCCCCGGCGCTTTTCAACAGTGCGGCGATGCGGTCGATGTCCCATTCTTTCAGAACGGCCTGCATCATGATGGGTTCTCCCGGAAGATGAAAAAACGGCGGAGAGTGTCAGACAATCTCCGCCGTCAAAAAAACAAGCAATCAAGCGACAGCCGGAACTTATTCCACCGGCTTGGTCTTGGGCAGGCCCAGAACCTTTTCTTCCGGGATCCGGCCTTCGGCGCGGAGCACGTTCAGGCGTTCGTAACGCTTCATTACATTGCGTTTCTTGCGGATTTTGCCGCCGACGCGCAGACTGGCATGCTGGGACATGGTTTCACCTCGATCGTATGGTTAAAAATTTGAAAAATAATGATTTTCAATTTGAATAGTTTTATAATATGGCTTATTTTTGCCAATATTCAAGTTTAAATGCGGTTTTTTCAGGAATTTTTCGACACCATGCGCCGGTTTTTGACTTCGCTGCTGATCCTCTGGAGCGGCTGTTTGCTGCTCTCCGGAGCGGAAATCGAATTGACCGTGCTGGCCACGGCCGATCTCCACGGACGGCTGGCAGTATTGGCCGGGCCCGTCACCGATGCGGTGCGGGAGGCCGGGAAACGCAATCCCGGCGGAGTGCTGTACGTCGATGCCGGCGACGCCGCGCAGGGCACCTTCGCGGTCTGGCAGACGCGCGGCGCGGGCGTTCCGGCCATGCTCCATCGGGCCGGTTGCGCCGTCTGGGTGCCGGGCAATCACGAACTCGAATTCGGTTTCGATGCTTTCATGGCGCTGGTTCGGGAGTTCCCCGGCGCGGTTCTGGCGGCCAATCTCGAAGCGCCGGAACTGGCGGATAAGGTGGCGCGGTGGCGGATTTTCACCCGGCGCGGGGTCAAAATCGGGGTGATCGGACTGATGCTGCCGGCCATGAATAACCGTTTTCCGGTGTCTGAAAACCGCTTTGAAACCGCATATTCGGAAGCGGCGCTGCGGCGCAGCGTCGGCGCGGTGCTTGACGCCGGGGCCGAGGTGGTACTGCTGGTCCGCCACGGCGGCGTCTACGGCGGCGGCGAAAATCTCTATACCCTGCTGAGCCGGGTGCCGGGTGTCGATCTCACGGTGGGAGCGCACACCCATCAGGGCGAACCCGGTCGGAAAATTGCCAATTCCTGGTATGTTCAACCGCCCGCCCATGGCGGAGCGCTGGCCCGGGCGACGATCGTTTTCGACGACCGGACCCGGCGAATCGTCCGGATCGAGTCCGCGTTGCAGCCGCTTGCCGCCATGACCGAGGATTCGGCCGGCGGCGAACGTTCCGCGTCGTTGCCTTCGCCGCCGGCGGAGACGCTGGCGGTGCGCGCCATGCGGCGGGCCGTCGGGGCCGATGTAGCGATCTATTCCGCGGGCGACCGGGAGGCGCTGAAATTGCTGGCGCGAAACCCTGCACCGACGGTGCTCGATTATTACCGCGCCTATCCCTATTACGACGCGGTGGTGACCGCCGAGCTGACGGCGGCGGAAATTCGCACGATTCTGGCGGAATATGGCGCTTTCGCCTATCGCCGCAAGGAACTGCTGACTGTCGACGGGATGGAATTCCGCAACCGCCGGGGTGAGTTGACCGGTCTCGAATTTCCGGCGGAGAAAGCGCATTACCGGGTGGCCATGAGCTCCTATGCGGCGGCGGGCGCCGGCGGCGCATTGCCCGAAACCCGGAAGATATGGCGGGACAGACTCGATTACGCCACCGTTGAAAAAGCGCCGCCGTTGCTGGAGTGCCTGCTGGGCGTGGGCTTGTAATTGCGGCCGATGGCGGCTATATTATCCGGCTGATTGATTGAATGAAATAAGGTTGGGTGGAATATGATCTTTCGGACTTTGGCGGAGCGGATGAGGGTTTTTTGCGACGAGGCGGACCTCTATCCGGTGATTTCCAGTGAATTCTGTGCCGGGCGCGATCCGCTGGCGGTGCTGCGCGCGGTCGGCGCGGGCGGTGCGAAATTGTTTCAACTGCGGGAGAAAAACCGTTCGGACAGGGAGTTGTACGATCTGGCGCGGGCCGCACGCGAAATTGCCGACGAGTACGGGATGCTGTTCATCCTCGATGACCGGACGGATATCGCGCTGGCCGCCGGAGCCGACGGCGTTCACCTCGGGCAGGATGATCTGCCGGTGACGGCGGCGAAGCAGCTGGCGCCGGAGCTGATTGTCGGCAGCTCGACTCATAACCTCGAGGAGGCGTTGGCGGCGGAGCAATCCGGCGCGGATTACCTCAACATCGGCCCGATCTACCCGACCCGGACCAAAAGCGTCGCCTGCGGCGCGCTCGGTGTGGCGGCGATCGGACGCATTGCGCCGCAGCTTCATATTCCGTTTACCGTGATGGGCGGCATCAAGATGCGCCATATCGCGGAATTGCGCGCCGCCGGAGCGCGGCGGATCGCAATGGTGACCGAGATCACCCAGGCTTCCGACGTGACCGCGGCGGTACGGCGTTTGCGCGAACTTTTTCGTTGAAATTCCTTGCAATATCCCGTACGGGGATGTAAATTAGCCGGGTGCAGAAAATTGATACCGTATCACAGCGCAACGATGAAGGAGATGCTGTTATATCATGGCCAGAAAAAGTTATAAGTTTGCGGTGCTGCCCGGCGACGGCACCGGTCCCGAGGTGGTCGCAGAAGGGTTGAAAGTGCTGCGCGCCGTGTCCGGAAAGTTCGGATTCGATTATACCGAACAGCATTTCGACTGGGGCGGCGAACGCTACCTCAGAACCGGTGAAGTGCTGCCGGAAGACGCGGTTCAGACGCTGAAGCGGTTCGACGCGGTGTTTCTCGGCGCGATCGGACACCCGAAAGTCAAGCCGGGCATCCTGGAAAAGGGCATCCTGCTGAAACTGCGCTTCGACCTCGACCAGTACATCAATCTGCGCCCGGTCAAGCTTTATCCCGGCGTGGAAACGCCGCTGGCCAACAAGAAGCCCGAAGACATCGACTACGTCGTGGTGCGCGAAAACACCGGCGGCATCTATACCGGCATCGGCGGCATCTCCATGAAGGGGACCAAGAACGAAGTCGCGGTGCAGTCCGAAGTCTACAACTATTTCCAGGTCGAACGCTGTGTGCGTTACGCCTTCGAACTGGCCAAGGCGCGGCACAGCGCCGCCAGTCCGTGGCGCGGGCTCAAGCCCGAGGATGTCGCGGCGGGCAAAACCGCGCAGCTCACGCTGTGCGGCAAAACCAACGTGCTGACCTTCGTGTTCGACCTCTGGGAACGGGTCTTCTATGAAGTCGCCAGGGAGTTTCCGGAAGTCAAGACCGACTACTGCCACGTCGACGCCACCACCATGTGGATGGTCAAGAACCCGGAATGGTTCGACGTCATCGTGACCAACAATATTTTCGGCGACATCATCACCGATCTGGGCGCGATGACCCAGGGGGGGATGGGCATCGCCGCGGGCGGCAACCTCAATCCGACGCCCGGCGGCGTGAGCATGTTCGAGCCGATCGGCGGCTCGGCTCCGAAATATACCGGCTTGAATGTGATCAATCCGCTGGCGGCGATCTGCGCGGCGGGCATGATGCTCGATTTCATCGGCGAAAAGAAAGCGGCGCAGGCGATTGAAAAATCGGTGGCCTATGTGACCGGCAACAAGATGAAGTCGATGGCCGCCGGCAAGATGGGCTATTCGACCACGGAAGTCGGCCAGCTGGTGATCGATAACCTGTAATCGACGCTGCGGCAGACAAAACCAATCCCGGTGCCGGCGGCGGAGTTCATTCCGTCCTCCGGCGCCGGGTTACCGGCGCGGGGCAATGGGCGAAACGGCGTACAATTTTACCGGGAGTTGCTGTCCGGAAAATCCGGACTGGGACTGCCTGTGGAAACGCTACCGTTTCGCGCCCGCACTGTCGGAAGAACTCAAACTCAAGTTCCGCAATCCCGAACAGTTGCTGCGCGAAGCCGAACTGGTGAAAAATTCCCGGTCGACCACAGCCGGAATTTTCACCGCCGACAGCCGTAAATTCTTCATTAAGCGCAGCAATACGCCGAACCTCACCGACCGGCTGCGCCGGATCGGCCGCCGCTCGCGCGCCGAAGTCAATCTCAAAATCACCCGTCTGCTGGGCCAGCTCGGCATTCGCGCTCCCGAAGTGCTGATGACGCTTTCGACCGCGCCGTGCGGTCTGCCCGGCGCGAGTTATCTCGTGACCGAATATTTCCCCGAACCGATGAACGCCGCCGAGAATCTGGCGGCGATGCTGGCTTCGGCTCCGCTCGAAAACTGGGTCGGACGCATGACTCGAATCATGGTTACGCTGCATGACGCCGGAATCGCTCACGGCGACCTCAAGCTGGTCAACTGGCTGGCGTTGCCGGACGGCAACGGCGATTTCGAGCTCGGACTGTTCGACTTCGACGGGACGGCGGTGAGCTCGGACGGATGCGATGCGCGGCTCCGGCGCAAGGAACTGGCCCGGGTGGTTTCGTCGCTCAAACTGGAACTCGACCGGCGGAGTTTGCTGCCGGAGCTGGATATTGCGGAATTGAACCGGCTGTGCTGCGAACATTACGCCGCCGCGGGCGGGCCGGATTTTTCCGGCGACGGCCGGCTGTTGAATCGGACATTGAAATTTCTGCAGCGGCAGCGGCGGAAAGGGCGGCGTTGAGCGATGGCGCGTGAAGAGTGGCTGTTGTGGCGCGATGCGGCGCACGAACCGGGGTTCAATATGGCCGCGGACGAGTTGCTGCTGGAACGGACGGCGGAATTCGGCGGGCGGGTGCTGGTGCGGATTTATCGCTGGGACCGGCCCGCGGTGTCGATCGGAAGTTCGCAGCTTTTTCCGGCGGAACTGTGCGATCGTTATACGGTTGTGCGGCGTCCGACCGGCGGCGGCGTCGTCTGGCACGATGTCGATCTGACCTATACGGTGGTGGTGCCGCCGGAACATGCGATCATGAAGCTCGACCGGATGGAGAGCTATCGGATTTTTCACCGTGCGCTGCTGGAGGAACTGGAGCGCTCCGGGGTGGCGGCGGTGCTGGCGGCGGAGGGGACGCCCCATGTGGAACGCGCGACCATGCGTTGTTTTGTTTCTCCGAGCCGGTTCGATCTGGTGGCGCCAGACGGCAACAAATACGCCGGCGCGGCGCAGCGCCGGACCCGCCTCGGAATTCTGCACCAGGGCAGCATCCGGCTGGAAGCAGCTCAGGGCAGCTGGGAGCGGCTCGACGCCGGTCTCCGCCGGTCGCTGGAGAAGGAATTCGCCATCGGCTGGCTCGACTGGATTCCGCCGGTTGATTTTCTGGCCGCGGCGGAACGCCTCGGCCGCGACAAATACGCTTCGGACGATTGGAATGTGCGTCATATCCGGGAAGAAAGATGAGCGGACGATGCCGGAAGATATTGAACGACTGAAGAAAAAACTGGGAATCGCCTTCCGCGATCCGCATCTGCTGAAGGAGGCGCTGACCCATCGCTCCTATGCGGTGGAGAGTAAGTTGCCGTATGACAACCAGCGGCTGGAGTTTCTGGGCGACGCGGTGCTCGAAATCATTTTGACCGATTACCTGTTCGCGCTTTATCCGGAGGCCGACGAGGGCGTTCTGACCAAGATGCGTTCGGCGCTGGCGCAGCAGGATGCGATCGCTTTGCTGGCGCGGCGGATGGAGTTGGGCGCTTATATGTACATCGGGCGTGGAGAGGCCGGTTCCGGCGGGGCGGAGCGCGATTCGACGCTGTGCGATCTTTTTGAGGCGGTGCTGGGAGCCTGCTACCTTGACGCCGGGCTGGAACCGGTGCGACAGCTGGTGCTCGATCTGGTGCGGAGCGAATTTCCCGCGCCGCACCGCATGCTGCCGGGACTGAATCCCAAGGGGACTTTGCAGGAATACACCCAGCATGTGATGGGCTTCGCGCCCGAATACCGCGTGGTGAAAGTGGAAGGGCCGGAACATAATCCGGTTTATGAGGTGGAGGCGGTGGCCGGGGGCTATGCCGCAAGCGGCCGCGGCGGGTCGCGGCGGCAGGCGGAGTTCATTGCGGCGGGGGCGATGATCACGCTGATTGCGGAAAAAGACCCCCGGATCATGGATTTCGGAATCAACGTGCATTGAGCTCGGGAAGGGGCGGATATGGTTTATCAGCTGGAGTTGCCGCGCCGGATCGTTTTCGGTCCGGGCGCGGTCGCCGAATTGGCGGGCTGGCTCGGCAAAACCGCGCGGGTTTTGCTGGTGTGCGGTCCCAGCGCGGTCCGTACGGGTCTCGTGCGTCGGGTGATGGCCGCGGCTCCGGGATGTTCTTTTACGGTGTGCGATGCGGTCCGTCCGGAACCGAATCTCGGGACTGTGGCGGCGGTGCGCGACGCGATTGTCGCCGCCGGGGCCGGGGCGGTGGTGGCGTTGGGCGGCGGCAGCGTGATGGATGTCGGCAAAGTGGCGGCGGCGATCGCGCATGAAACATACCCGGTGGAGGATTATTTTTTCAAGCGCCGCGCGGTACCGCCGGGCGGACTGCCTTTCGCGGCGCTGCCGACGACGGCGGGAACCGGCGCGGAGGCAACCCCGAACGCCGTTTTCGTGGATGAGGCAAGTTCGATCAAACAGTCGATCCGCAGTGTCTATCTTTTGCCCGATCTGGCGCTGGTCGATCCGGAGCTGACGCTGGACTGTCCCGCCCGGGTGACCGCCGAAAGCGGCATGGATGCGTTGACTCAGGGGATTGAATCCTATGTCGCGCGCCATGCTTCCAATGCGACGCGTCCGCTGGCGCTGGAGGGGGTGAAACTGATTTTCGGGGCATTGCTGACGGCGGTGCGCAATGGCGGCGACTGCGCGGCGCGCAGCGCCATGGCCGAAGGCACGTTGCTGGGGGCGATGGCCTTCGGCGCCAGCGGCCTCGGTGCGGTGCACGGCCTGGCCCATCCGGTGGGGGCGAAGTATCATCTCGGCCACGGATTGGTCTGCGGTGTGCTGCTGCCGACGGTCATGCGCTGGAATCTGCCGGTGGCGGAAGCGCGCTATGCGGAATTGGCCGCGGCGGCGGGTTTGTCCGATGCTCCGGCATTGATCGCGGCGGTTGATGCGCTGCGGCAGGCGGCGGGATTGCCGCCGAAGCTGGGACCGCTGGGACTGCGTGAGGCTGATTTCGACTGGATCGTGGCCAATTCCCGGTCGGGCAGCATGAAGAGCAATCCGCGCGATCTGAGCGATGACGATTTGCGGCTGATTTTGAAACAATTGTTATAGAGGAAACGCCCATGACGAACCCGAAACCGGTGATTTTGACGGTCGGTGCCAATCCGGCCTGGCAAAAGGTGCTGCATTTCAACCAGTTCGCTTACGGCAAGGTCAACCGGGCCGACAGTCTGATGGCTTTCGCTTCGGGCAAGGGCATCAATTTCAGCCGGGCGGCGCGGGTCTGGGATGCGGCGGAAACCCGTCTCGTCCAGTTTGCCGGCGGTCATAACGGCATGCTGCTGACCGCCGATCTCGACCGGGAGGGACTGAAGCATGAGACGATCGCGTCGGAAGCGCCGACGCGCTGCTGTTCGACCTGCCTGAGCGAGGCGGACAATGTGATGACCGAGCTGATCGAGCCTTCGCGGGGGCCGGGCCGGAAAGCGGAAGAAGCCGCATTGCGGTGGCTGGAAAAAGCGCTTCCGGACGCCGCCGCAGTGGCGCTGTGCGGACAGCTCCCGGCGGGCATGGAAATCGATTTTTACGTGCGTTGCGCCCAGCTGGCGGCGCGGTCCGACGTTCCGATCCTGATCGATTCGTGGCAGAAGATCGTGCCGGTGCTCGAAGCCGCGCGCCATGCGACGCTGAAAATCAATACCGAGGAATTGCTGGCGTTGACCGGCATCAGCGCGATCGTGCCGGCGATGCGTTCGCTGCTCCAGCGGCACGAGCTGGACAATGTGGCGATCACCGGCGGCGCCGACGCGGCTTATTTCGCGCGTGGCAACGAAGTGTGGATTCTGGAGGTGCCGCGTCTCGAACGGGTGGAGAATCCGGTCGGTTCGGGCGACACGGCGTCGGCGGTTTTCTGGAGCGAATATCTGCGGGGGCGGACGCCGGTAGAGGCGTTTCGCGCCGGGCTGGCGGCGGCTTCGGCCAACTGTCTGTCGATGCTCTGTGGGTCGTTCGACCCGGCGACGGCGCGCCGGTTTTACGACCAGATCGTGGTGACCCGGATTTATCAGCCGTGACTTCCCCCGCCGGGGAAGGACGTGTGGCATCCAAATTTTCAATGACGGGCGGGAAATCCTGTCCGCGAAGCAAGGAAGGCGTGAATATTATGACGGTAATCGGGACCCCCCTGAGTTCGAGTGCGACCAAGGTGATGCTGCTGGGTTCGGGCGAACTGGGCAAGGAAGTGGCGATCGAGTTGCAGCGGCTGGGCGCGGAGGTGATCGCGGTCGACCGTTACGCCAACGCTCCGGCCATGCAGGTGGCGCACCGCTTTTACGTCATCAACATGCTCGATCCCGACGCGTTGCGCGCGGTGATCCGCCGGGAACGTCCCGATTACATCGTGCCGGAGGTCGAAGCGATTGCCACTTCGGTCCTGCTCGAAGTCGAAAAGACCGGTTTTACAGTGATCCCGACGGCCCGGGCGGCCAATCTGACCATGAACCGCGAAGGCATCCGCAAGCTGGCGGCCGAGACGCTGAAACTCAAGACTTCGCCGTATCGCTTCGCTTCCAGTTACAATGAATTCCGCGAGGCGGTGACGGCCATCGGGATTCCCTGTGTAATCAAGCCGATCATGAGTTCGTCCGGTCACGGCCAGAGCGTGATCCGCTGTGAAGCGGATATCGACAAAGCGTGGTCCTGTTCGCAGACCGGGGGACGCGCCGGAGCCGGACGGGTGATTGTCGAGGGGTTCATCGACTTCGACTACGAAATTACGCTGCTGACGGTGCGCCATGCCGGCGGCACCGCTTTTCTGAAACCGATCGGACATCATCAGGTCGACGGCGATTATCAGGAGTCGTGGCAGCCGCAGGCAATGTCGGAAGCGGCGCTGCAAGAGGCCGAACGCATTGCCGGAGCGGTGACCGCGGAATTGGGGGGGCGCGGCATTTTCGGGGTGGAGATGTTCGTGAAGGGCGATGAGGTGATCTTCAGCGAGGTTTCGCCGCGGCCCCACGATACCGGGATGGTCACGCTGATTTCGCAGGACCTGTCGGAATTCGCGCTGCACGCGCGGGCGATTCTCGGCCTGCCGATTCCGAATATCGCATTCCACGGTCCTTCGGCGTCGAAAGCGGTGATCGTCGAGGGCTATACTCACGAATTGAAGTTCGGCAACCTCAACCGGGTGCTGGCGCACGAGGATACCGCGATGCGGATTTTCGGCAAGCCGGAAACCGCCGGACACCGCCGCATGGCGGTGCTGCTGGCGCGCGACACCACGGTGGAAAAGGCGCTGAAAAAGGTTGCAACGATGCGCGAAGAGCTGACTTTCGAGCTTTAGAGCGGTCATGGAATTCGAGGCTCCCGACTGGCGCAATCTGTTCAGTTCCAATGCCCGGCGGAAGCGGTTCCGCTTCTGTCCGGTCGGGTACTATCTTTACCACGTCGCGGGGCGGGACGGTTATGCCGAAACTCGTGACGACTGGCATTATCAGCTCTATTGCGCCAAATTCATGCTGCCGCTCGACGCCTGGAACCGTCGTTTTTTCCGGGCGGCATTGCGGGAATTTTACCGCCCCGGCGGCAATCCGCGGAAGCTGCCGCTGCCGGTCCTGGCGACGGGCATGATGGAGCGCGAAATGCTGGCGCTGGAGCGTGGCGAGCACCGTCGCGATCCCAAACTGGCGGCGGCGATTCTCGAGGTTGAACTTGGGCATCTGCGCTTGGCCGAAGCCTGCGGCCGGGCGCGGGGGGAATTGGAGCGGATGCTGGCGCTGTTCGCCGGTTCCGAGCTGCCGGAGTACCTGAGCGGGGTGGCGCGATTCGATTTCTGGCCGGATGATGGGCCGCTCCGGTTCGAACTGGGCAAGGTCGAGTTCCTGCTGGCGCCGGACCTGGTCTGGCGCGATGGCGGACGGCTGGGGGTGCTCGACTGCGGCGCTTACGCCACAGAGCAGGAGAAGGAGCGGACGGCGGAGTTGTTCCGCGCCTATGCACTGTCCCGGCGTTCGCTGGCGCCCGAGGTGGTCCGTTTCGGTTTTTACGATCCGGTTTCGGGGAAATTGGCCGGAGATGCCGGGTCGGCGGAGCCTTTTACGGCAATTTTTCAGGCGCTGGCGGGCGAGGCGGCATTATGGCGCGACTGTCTGGTGGATCAGGATGCGGCCCTGCCGGTCGGACGCTGGCTTCATTCCCGGACCGAATATTGCCGTCAATGTCGCTTTTTCGGGCTCTGCCGGGTGGAACCCTGACCCCGGACGACGATGTCCAATCATCCGATTCATGTCGGTCAATCCATATCAATACAGGTGAAAGATGAATAAAATGTGGTTCCCGGTGCTCGGGATGTTGCTGCTGGCCGGATGCGCGACGCCGCCGGAAACGGCCGATCCTCGCTACGAGGTGGGATTTCAGCAGGTGGTGCGTTCGGCCGGGAACAAGGTTTTTCCCGCTCTGGTATACATCCGGGTGGTCCGTGACGATCTGGAGAGCGGCCGCAGCAGCGCGGCGGCGGTCTCCGGGAGCGGTGTGCTGATTTCCGCTTCCGGTGAAGTGGTGACCAACAATCATGTGATCGACAAAGCCGTCGATATCCGGGTTCAGCTCAACGACGGCCGGGCGTTTAACGCGGAATTGCTCGGCAGCGACAAGGATACCGATCTGGCGCTGCTGCGGCTCAAACTGCCGGAAGGGGCCGGTCCGCTGCCGTTTGCGCAATTCGCTTCCAAACCGGCGACGGAGGGCGAATTCGTGATGGCGATGGGCGCGCCCTGGGGGCTCAACCGTTCGGTGGCGATCGGCATCATCTCCTGCGCCGGGCGTTATCTGCCGGATCAGGGCGAGTACAGTTTGTGGTATCAGACCGACGCCTCGATTTCCCCCGGCAATTCCGGCGGGCCGCTGATCGACACCGATGGCCGGATCGTCGGGATCAACACTCTGGCGATGATGTCCGGCGGTACGGTCGGGTTCACCATTCCGGCGTCGACCGTGGAGGTGGTGTTGCCGCGGCTGCGGCAATACGGCAAAGCCAACTGGGCATGGTTCGGATTGCGGTTTGAGCCGCTGCGGGATTTCGACCGCAATATTTATCTGCCCTATGACCGGGGTGTGCTGATTTCCGGAACCGATGTCGGCAGTCCGGCGCGGCGGGCCGGGATTCAGCCCAACGATCTGCTGGTGGCTGTCGACGGTCGTCCGGTCACGGTCGCCACCGGTGAGGAACTGCCTGAATTGCGCCGCCGTCTGGGGCTGATTCCGTTCGGGCAGAAGGTGAAATTCGCGATCAAGCGCGACGGCAAGGACATGGAAATCGAAATGGCGGCGGCGGAAAAAGGCAAGGTCGAGGGCGCCGAACTGCCGCTCAACGGCTGGGGATTCACCGCCAAGGCGATCAACCGCTTCGACAATCCGAATCTTTATTTTTACCGCAACAAGGGCGTTTTCGTCTATGGCGTCAAGCCGCAGGGCGACGCGGCGCGGGGCGGTCTCCAGAAAAATGACATCATCGTCAGCGTCAACGGGCGCGAAATCGATTCACTGTCCGAACTTTCCGAGGCCTATGAACTGGCGGAGAAAAATGTTTCCGACAGCCGCCGTTCGGTGATGGTGATCATGCGCAACGGCGCCACCATCCGGCTGGCGATTAATTTTTCGGTGCAATAACCCAAAAATAAGGTGAAATATGATGCGAATGAACAGCTTGCGGCGTGTTCTTGCAGTGGCGTCCGGTCTTTCGGCCATGATGTTGACGGCGGCGGACCCCGCTGCCGAACCGGTTCGGCCGGAACCGGCGGTGACGCTGGGCCGGACGATCAACCGGGCGCTGGCGGCGGGATTGGTCGATGTGCATTATGTGCTGCGTTATGACGAGGGCGGCGATGCGCCGGAAGTCGCGGGGGTTTATTGTCCGGCTTGCGACACCTTTCACGATCAGGATACCGCGGCGCTGCTGGCGGACAAGCGCGATCTGGAGGTGACCGGCTTTCTGGTCGCGCCGGACACGGTGCTGGCGCCGGATGTGATGATCGAACGCAGCGGCTGCGAAAAGATTCTGGTCGGGCAGGGCGGTGAACTGGTTCCGGCCCGGCTGGACGCTTACTATCCCGAATATGGCGGAGTCCGGCTGATCCTCGAAAAACCGCTTCCCGGCGCCAGGCCGCTGGAATTTGTCGCCGATGCGAAAGGCCCGTTCCTGGGGTATTCGCGGATCATGGAAAATGGCAAATGGACGGTCCGGGTCGGTGCGTTCGGCGACAATCTGCACTACTATCTTCCGGACGGCGACCGGGTGAGCGCCGCCGCGCCGGGTAATTCGCTGATCGTGACCGAAGCGGGCAAGCCGGCGGCGCTGCTTTTGAACAACAATGAAATAATGGAGAATACCCCGATTTTCCAGAGCTGGAAAAAGTGGCCGGAGGTCGAGGCCGCAGCCTGGGATGCGCAATTGGACAAGCTGCGGAAGCATCTCGAAAAAAGTATTTTCCCGGTGACTTTATACTTGCGCGAGGCCAGACTTTCCCGCCGGGAAAAATTGCGCCGGGACGGCGACCGCAATGAACTCGACAGCATGGGCGTGTGGTTGCCCGACGGCAAATTTTTCCTGCCGCTGCTGCTGTCGCCCACCCAGAGTTCGCGGATCGAGCGGGTGGTGATCCGCACTCCGGACGGCGACCGCAAGGCGGAGATTGTCGGGGCATTGAGACATTTTGGCGGCATTGAGCTCAAGCCCGAGGCTGGGTTCCAGCCGCTGCCGGTGGCGCCGGGAGTGGCCCCGTTGTCCGAGTGGATGGGGCGGACGGTCTGGGGCGCCAAAGTCCGGGTCTATGGGCGCAAAGTGGCGGTAACCGCCGCCGCCGATGTGCTGTTCGGCTCGGGGAACGGTTTTCGCAACCGGGAGTTCGCGCTTGGTCTCAAGCATGATGATGACGGCGGTTCCAATCTCCTGTTTGCGCCGGACGGCCGTCTGCTGGCGATCGACGTCGGGGTGCGCGCCTTCAATTACGAACGGAAGTTTTCGCTGCTGAGCGCCGCGGAGCTGGAAAAGATGCTGGCCGATCCTTCGGCAATGCTGCCCTTCGCCCAGATGGCCAACCGGCCCGACGATATCGGTTTTCTGGGGGTCGAATATCAGAATCTGAACCCGGAATTGGCGCAGTCGGAAAAGGTGGCGGAATTTACCCGCAACGGGCGCGAAGGATTGCTGATCACCTATGTCTACCCCGATTCTCCGGCGGCTCAATTGGGACTGAAACCCGGCGATGTCCTGCTCAAGGTTTTTCCGGATGGCGGTGCGCCGGTCGTGCTGGAAGGCCGGGAATTCGCCAATCCGGCCGACCGGCAGTTCCCGTGGGAGCGGCTGAGCGATATTCCGGAAATGTATTTCGAGGAAATTCCGGAGCCGTGGCCGGGGGTGAAGGATCCGCTGAATCAACTGCTGACCAACATCGGCGTCGGCAATCCGGTGAGTCTGCTGGTCGTCCGCGACCACAAGCCGACGCGTCTGGAGTTCCGGATCGCGGCCGCGCCGGATTATTTCGAGATTGCGCCGGAGTACCAGAGCAAAGCCCTGGGCATCACGGTCAGCGACATTACTTTTGAAGTGCGGCGTTATTTCCGGATGGCCAAGACCGATGACGGCGTGATCGTTTCGGGTGTTACCGCCGGGAGCGCGGCTTCCACCGCGGGAGTGCGGCCCTTTGAGATCATCACCGCGGTCGACGATCAGGGCATTCGCGGCGTGGGTGATTTCGAGAAGGCGTTGCAAGGCAAAAATGAGGTGCGCCTGACCGTGCGCCGTCTGGCCGCCAGCCGCGTGGTCACGATCAAATTGTCCTCAGGGCCGCGGCGCTGACTCCTCCGGCAGAGGCAAGAACAGGGCAAAAGGCCCCATCCGTTTTCAGCGGGTTCGGCCTTTTTAATGACCGGAGCGTTCAGCGGGCGAAGTTGCGGATTACGGTGAGATATTCATCGCGGTAAAGGTTGCTTTTGTTGAACAGCACCGCGCCGGGCAATCCGGCTTCCCGGATCGCTTCGAGGCGGTCGGACACCGCCGTCGGGGAATTTTCGCCCATGGAACTGGAGACGCCGACGCCGGAAAACAGCATCGCGCGATGCGGCACCATCAGCCGGAGATGATCGTTCAATACCGACTGAAACAATGTCCGGTCGGTGTGGTAATTCATCGGGTAGATGCCGTCCAGCAAACCCTCCTCCGCCCAGGCGACCCAATCCTGGCCTTCGAGCACGGCCGGTCCGAGTCCCCAGACCGGCGGCGCGGTGATGTCGGCGCTGTTCAGGTAGTTGGCGCGGGCGGCCATGGTCAATTCGAGGCCGAACTCCCGGGTCAATCGGCGCGCGGCGCGGACGATTGCCGTGACGTTGGCATTGCGCAGGGCGAGAATCTTGTAAAGCACCGCCGGATTGCTCCGCATCGCCGCGTCGGGCACGGCGCAGCCGAGATAGCGGCGATAAAGTTCCTGACAGGCGTCGCATTGACAGGGATAATCAAGCAGCAGCAGCGCATTGTCGTTGCGGATGAAATCCAGGTGGATCGCCCGGATGCGCCCGGCGTACTCTGCCGCCAGCTTTCGGATTGCGGCGAGAAAGCCTTCTTGGTTGTGGGGATGATTGGCGCAGGTTCCGGCCAGCCGGATGCCGAAACGCCGTTCCATCTCCTGCCAATCGTGCTCGGGCAAAGTTCGCTTGACCGGAGCATCGACGCCCCAGGCCGGAAAAACCCGGGTTTCGACCGCGACCCCGGCGGCCGCGGCGGCCTGGCAGTAATCGTCGAGCGAGATCACTTCCGGCAGATAGATGTTGGCCGTGGAGACTCCCGCTCCGGCCATCCGCTCCAGATAGCGGGCCATTTCGTCGTAAGGATGGAGCTTGTCGGTCACATAGCGGCAGTGATCCCAGATTCTGATTTGAAAAGCCATTGCGGACTCCTTATTTGCAGTTCAGGCCAGCGGCCGGTCGGTTTCGCGGTCGCGTCGGATGCCGCCCGGCGTATCGGGCGTATCCAGACCATAGGTTTCCATGATCGCGGCATAGGTTTTGCCGAACCAGGTTGCGGTGAGACCGTTTTCGAGATAGCTTTTCAGCACGTCCTTGTCTCCGGCGATGCCGGAACTCATGTCGCGTTCGCCGCGTAGCGCTTCTCCGAGATTGCGCAATTCCAGTGCTTCCAGCCGCGCCAGTTCCGGCTGGTTCATCGCCTCGAACCGGCGCAGCCGGATCAGGGTATAGAGAAAGCGGACCAGACGTTTGGTGTAGCGAAAGCGGCGCGCATCCAGCTCCAACCGCATTGCCACCGCCGGCTCGTGGGGCGCCAGCAGAATGGCGTCGAGCAAAGTGTCGGCGTTGTTCAGCAACTCCAGTGTCGTCAGCAGCGAAGGGGTGTTTTCATCGTAGTCATCGCTATAGGTGAAGTGACGGGTCCGGAAAATATCGGGATGTCCGGGCTCATTCAAATTGCGGTGGTAAAGCGCGTGAATTTGAATCGGCGCGTCGGGCTTGACGGTGGCGCCGACATAGTGCTTGAGCGGTTTGACATTGGCCATCGCCTGCCGGAGGATATCATAAAATTCCTGCATCGGAACGGCTGCGTCATGGTAGCGGCGGGTGAAGAAATCGCGGTAGAGCGCAGCCTTGCCGGTGTGAATGTCGAAGCTGTAAGCGGCAAAGAAGTAATTGGTCAGAGCCAGCAAGCCGAAATGGTGCACCGGCACATGCATATAATGGATGTATCGGGTTCCGGTTTTGCGGTAAACCGGCAGATCGTGCGCGATCCGTTCGCCGAACGGCGCGGCGATGCCGGCAAAGGCCGAAACATTGTAATATTCGCCCATCAGCAGCTGCCAGCGCGGCTCCCGCGTCCAGCGCAGATAAAATTCATGGAGCGTCCGGTTGATTTCGGCGCACTCCGGCGCGTCGATGTCGTGGGCGTAACAGCGTTCGATCGGGAAGAACGAAATCACCACCCGCTCGTAATCGAAATCTTTCGGCAGCGGCGTATCCGGCACGGCCAGCGTTTCGTGATAGGCCGGCACCACCAGTTTGACCGGGCGGGCGACCTTCTGCCGGATGGTCCGGGTGCAGCGGTCGATGACCTGAAGCAGCTGGCGCATGGGATTGCCGAGGCGGCGGCATTGCTCGCACTGGCAGTAGCGGCCGTTGTCGAAGGGCCAGACATTGACCCAGTCGCAGTCGCGGAGCTCACCGTGATCGAGCGCTTCGGCAAGATTGTCGGCGAAGGTCTGCGCGGCTTCGGAATTGGACATGCAGATGTTGTCGCCGATGACGCCGTGGAGCGCGTCGCTGCGCTTGCCGTCGATCAGAGCGTAATATTCGGGATGGCGGGCGAAGTAGGTCTCCGGGGGCAGCAGCGCTTCGAAGAGCCGGTGCGAACCGCCGAGCAGCGTCATGCCGAGCAGCCGGCAGCGGGCGACGTCGCGGGCTTCCGCGGTCCAGAAGTTGAATTTGTTGCGCGCCATCCAGATCAGGAATTCCGGCGTGTCGCGCCGGTTGCCGATGAACCCGCGGAGTTGGAAGGCGGGCTTGCCGACACAGCTGATGGCCGGCGGCTCATCCAGCGCGGCCGGATATTCGGCATCGCCGGAGTCCGGGCTGAAATAGCGGAAGCCCCAGCGGTACAGCAATTCGTAAACCCCGTAGAGCAGTCCTGCGGCATTGCCGCCGACGATGCGGAAGTGCGAACCGGCGTCTTCGGTGGTGATACGGTATTCCTGTTCCTGCAATCCGGCTTCCGGCTGGACTTCGAGCACCAGGAGGGTGGCGCCCTCAGGGGCGGCGGCATTTACCGTCACTCCCGGAACTTTGGCCAATTCCCCGGCGAGTTCGCTGACCGCCCAGGCGGTTACCGCCGCTTCGCGCTGTTCCGGATCGCGGAAATCGACGGACCGGTAGCCGGCGACCAGCTGCCGGACGGTTTCCGGCTCGGCGAAGCGGCTCCGGATGATGAAACTTTTCACGGTAAATCGGCTCCTTCCTGCTACCAGACCGGATAGAGATGATGAATGCGTTTGCGGTATTTGTCGTGGATCGGCTTGTTGTGCTCGTCGCAGCCGGGGATGTTGTTGCTGACCCAGATTTCCGGCGTACCGCCCTTGGCCCTGATCAGCCGGATGGTTTCGGACATCAGGCAGTTCAGGGTAAAGCAGGTCAGGATGGTGGCGGTCGGCGTGATTTTTTCGGCAATGCCCTCGCAGTCGAGCACGGCGTCGGGGTAGGGCACATGGTTGTCGATCGCGATGTCAGCGAAATCGTTGATGTTCTGTTTGCTCGAATGGCGCCAGATGAAATTCTTCGGCACCTTTTCGGCGAATTTGTGGGCGTTGACCGTAATCAGCTTCACGCCGCGCTTCCGGGCTTCGATCGCCACGTCGACCGCGGTGATGTTCAGTCCGTAGAAATTGACCAGAAGCAGCACGTCGCCGGGGTTGACATCGTAGAAATTCAGGATATAGGGCGCATAGCCCTCAAGCTTGGCGGTGGTCGGATTGGCCGAAACGATGTTGGTCCCGGCGGGAAACATCGCATTGATCTGGGCGATGCCGCCGGCACGCCAGAAAATTTCCATGGCGGCGATGGCGGAGTGGCCGCCCGCGCCGTAAATATTGATCAGCCGGTCTTCCAGTACTTTGTCCGAAAGCAGTTCGGCGGCGGCGAGGATGGCGCTTTCCTCGTCGCGGATGATTTCACTCATGGCGGCGGTGACGATCTGGTTGTACTCTTCCATCATTCTGGTCATGATTCGGTGGCTCCCGGGGTTGGTTCGGAGGGGATGATGCGGTTTACGACGATCTGGTGAAAAATCAACTGGGCATTGAAATCGGCGGCGACCTCCTGCAAGCGGGCAATGGTATCGGCGTCGCCGGGCTGGCGATGGCCGGTGATGTAGACGGTCGAAACGCATAGACTGTCATAACCTCCGGCATCCTGAACCGGCACGGCCAGACTGGTGATTCGGCCGTTTTCGCGCTGCATGACCACCTGACGCTGCTGCCGGATTCGGGCGATTTCGCAACGCAGCCCGGCCTCGGAGACCGCTTCCGGCCAGGCTTCGGGCGCGGGCGGCCCGACCTCGCTGACGATGGCGTTGACGATGGCGTCGGGTTGGAGCGCCAGCAGCAGGCGTCCGCCGCTGTGGCAGTACCAGCCGGACTTGTCGAACCAGCGGTCGGCGATGTTCAGCCGCACCATGCTTTCCGGCTGAACCTTGGCCAGTGTGATGCGGCGATTACGCCAGAAACCGACCACGACGCCGAGTTCGTGGAGCATTCCGGCGATGCCGGAAGCGCTGCGTTCGGCCAGCATGAGCAGCTGTGAATGCTGCCGGTTGCCGCCGGTGAGTTCGAAAAGCCGGGGCCCGAGGCGGTATTGGCCGTAGGCGGATTTCTCCAGCAGGCGATTGGCGCACAAGGCGCTGACGATATGGGCGGTGTTGCTGCGCGACAGTCCGGTGAGCCGGACGATTTCGGCGAATTCCAGCGTGGCGTCGTTGCCGAAAAGCTCCAGCGTATGAATGATTTTGGGCAGTACTTTCATGCGGTATTTGACGGTTTTATTTCTTATGAAGAAATCTTTGATTTGAAATGAATCTTGTTCCTATTAAAGATAAAAGAATTTAATCTAAAGTCAAGTCGTCCGGCAAAGAAACCGCTATATTTCTTATAGAGAAATGTTGCGGCGGAAAAATTCAAGCCAATCCGGGATGAGGGGGGAATGCCCGGCCGGAAAATCGGGAAAAAAACCGAAGTCGAGCTTGCATTTCCCGAAAATCAGAGTATTTTAATAGGGTCAAACATGCGGGGCTGTAGCTCAGATGGCTAGAGCGATACGTTCGCAACGTATAGGTCGAGGGTTCGACTCCCTTCAGCTCCACCAGTTAAATTCAAAGCTGCTCGGAATCATCCAGTTGTGAATCCGGGCGGCTTTTTTGTATGGATGGCGGGCAATTGTTGGTCGACAAGGATGAGCCGCGGGCGGATTACAGCTGCCAGTTGCCGGTGGCGATCCGGTGGTACTGGCTCGGCAGGTGCCCGGCCGCGGGCGGCTGGGGTTCGAGCTCCTCGATGCAGCCGATCCGGCCGCCGTTGAGTTCGGCGATCCGCCGCGCGGTTTCGCGGTAACGCTCGCATAGGCCCGCCAGACGAATCTGCATCAGTTCGAGGCCTTGCGGCTTGTAGTTCCGGAGCCACTGTTGGCGAAACGATTCGTTGACCGCGTCGATGGCCGCGATCACGGCGGGAACCTCTTCCGCCGCCAGCCGGGCGAGCATCACCGTGTCGCGGTTGCGGTAAGCGCCATGGAGCCGCGCCCGGAACTCCAGTTTCCGGATCAGCGCGTCGGCCAGATTCCAGGCGTGGCCAAGGTGTCCGGCCGCTTCGTCGCCGCGCCACGGCGCGAGCGTGTCGCGCATGGTCTTGAGCCGGGTGATGTAATCCGGAATCTCATGGCCGCCGTAAAATTCGATTTCCCGCTGGACGATTGCCATCAGCGGATCGTCCCACAGCAGCGCGCCGCCGTGAATCCGGTAGCGTTCGCGCCCGGTTTCGTCGCAACGGATTTCCGAGAGCGTCGACGGGACCAGCTGGCGCTGGAACGAAGCGCCGCAGACCGCCGCCATGATCGCTTCCAGCCGGGGCGCGCGTTCGGATTCGGCGATGGTTTCGGGACGGCAGGCGAAATCAGCGCACCAGGCCAGCCCGGCGAAGGCCGAATCGAATTCGCAATAATTGCCGTCGTCGCCCCACATGGTGAAGATCAGTTCGCGGACCCTGGCCTGCCGGCAGCCGGTCATGCACGGTCCGGCGGTCTGGACGGTCTGGCGGTGGTCGTACCAGAGCCGGCTCCAGGTCCAGATGCCCGAGGCCATGACCGGGTTTTTGCCGAGGGCGCGGTGGCGGGCGATAAAATTTTCGTAAAATTCGGGCGTGGTGTGGTAGTAATCCCAGTAGGCCAGATCGACTTCGCCGGGAATGGCATTTTTAACGTCTTCCGGGACGACGGAGGCCGGGTCGTAATAGTTGTCGTCGACACTGCCGAGCCGGAAATACATGTCGCTCCAGATCATCGGCTGAAGCTGCCGCTCCCGGCACAGTCCGACCACCCTGGCCAGATGGCGGTTGTAGATGTCGAATGCGCGTTCATAGCCGTGAAGCCGCAGATATCGCCCGGTGCCGAGCCCCCAGGTTTCGTCCATACCCAGATGGATGCGCCGCGCGGAAAAGACCGAGCTCCAGAAATCGAGCATTTTGGCGATCAGCCGGTAGCCCGGTTCGTAATCGGCCAGCATCACCGATTCGGTGTCGCGGTAGGCCGCATAGCTCTCCCAGCGCAGGATCGGTTCGAGGTGCCCCAGCGCCTGAATGCTGGCGATCATGGTGATGTTGAGCTCTTTGGCATAGGCGTCGATGGCTTTGAGTTCCGCCGCGGTGTAAGCGCCCTGCATGTAGCCGAAGTAGGGTTCGCCGGGCAGCGTGTAGGCGCTTTTGGTATAAATCATGGCGCAGTTGTAGCCGAACAACGCGAGGCGGCGGAGCCAGTGCCGGAACGCCGCCACCGTGATCACCGCGTTGCGCGAGGCGTCAAGCAAAATGCCGAAGGTGTCGAAATTCAGCATTTCCTCCGCTTCTTCGCCGGCTAGCGCATGGGCGACGCCGCGTGCTGCGAGGTTGGGTTTGCAGTAATGAATCCGGTACCGCCCATCCTCACGCGTCACCCGCAGACAATCGGAAGCGGCGTCGGGCAGAAAAACCACATTGGCTTCCCGGCCGGATCGGATGGGGTATTCCTCGGCCAGAGCGGTCAGCATGGAGTGCAGTTCCGCCGGGGTTGCGGCCGGATTCCAGATCAGCGGGGCGGATGAATGGGGAGCGGTGGGCGAATTCATGATGGTTCTGTTCCAAAAATTACCGGCAATTTTCCAATCTGCTCCCAATATAATCGTTTTTCCGGTTTTTTCCAGCAGCACCCGGGCAAAGTTTGTACGATTGTGGAACACGACAGCGATTCTTTCGTGAACCGGGTGCAGCCCGTTTGCAATCGGTTCCGTCCGGCGCTATAATAACTTGGTTTGCGGTTCAATTCGGAAAATCGGAGGATGATATGGCGGCGGTGTGGCGGACGATTCAAATCTGGGTGTGCATTCTGGTGTTTTTGCCGGCGGCGTGGGCCGCCCGCTTCGCCGTGCTGGCCGATTTGCATGTTTCTCCGGGCAATGACAACGAAACCCAGCTGGAAAAAGCGGTCGACGAAATCAACGCCGGGAAGTTCGATTTCGTAGTGGTGCCCGGCGACCTCACCAATCAGGGTTCGGAAGCGGAGCTCGACGCGGTGAAGCGATGTCTCGACCGCCTCACGGCCCCGACCTTCGCAATTCCCGGCAACCACGAAACCAACTGGTCGCCGACGGCGGGGCAGGGATGGATTCGTCGCTGGGGCGGGGAACGGGTGGACGGTACGGTCGGATCGACCCGCATCATCGGGTTCAGCACCGGGCCTTACCTGAAAATGGGCGACGGGTTCGTTCGTTCCGACGATCTGACCTGGCTGGCGCAAACATTGGGCGCGGGTTCAAAAGACCAAACGGTCGTGCTGCTCGCCCACTACCCGCTGACCGACGGCGTCGGCAACTGGCGCGAGGTCCAGAATATCCTCAAGGCGAATCCGGTTGCGGTGGTGATCGGGGGGCATTGGCACCGGATCCGGCTTTTCAACTATGACGGCACTCCCGGCATTCTGAGCCGGTCGCTGGTCATGGACAAAAACTTCGGTTACGGCATCGTGGAGATCACGCCGGATGAGATCGTTTATGCGGAAAAGGTCCTTGGCCAGCCGGCGCAGGAACGCATGCGGCTGAAACGCGGCAACCCGGCAGGCTGGCAGAATGCCGCGCCGTTGCCGGAAGCCGCCGCCCTGCCGCCTCCGTCCGACGGCGTTGAACTGGTCTGGCGCGATCCGGCGACGATTTACACCGGCGCGGCAGTGGCCGGCGACCGCTGTTATTTCGGCACTTCCGACGGTTCGGTCAAGGCGGTGAATTGGAAAACGAAGCAGCTGCTCTGGAACGCCGCCACAGGCGGGCCGGTCTATTCGACGCCGGTTTGCGCCGACGGCGTGGTGGCGGCAGGGGCCGTCGACAACCGCATTCTCGGACTTGACGCCGCGACCGGCAAAATACGCTGGGAGGTCAGGACTTCCGCGCCGGTTTCCGGCGACGGCGCGGCGGCGGACGGCGCGTTCTATATCGGGGATTCGGCCGGGGTTTTCTACAAAATCGAACTTCAGACCGGCAAGGTGCTGTTCCGGAAAAAAATCGCCGATGCGCGCTTTCAGGCCCGGCCCCTGATTCGTGACGGCGTAATTTACGCTCCCGCGTGGGACAACCATCTCTATGCGCTTCGCGCCGCTGACGGCGAAGTCCTGTGGCGCTGGACTCACGGCAAAAGCAACCTGCTCTATTCGCCGGCCAATTCAGCTCCGGTGTGGGCCGCCAACCGGGTTTTCGTCGCGACGCCGGACCGGTATCTGAACGCGATCGATGCGGCGACCGGGGCGACCGTATTCCGGTCCAAGGAATGCCTTTACCGGGAGTCGATCGGACTTTCCGCCGACGGCAAAATGATTTACGCCAAAACCATGAAGGGCGATCTCGCCGCGATTCCGGCGGACTCTCCGGACGGCAAGGCCGCCTGGATCGTGCCGCTGGGGTGGAGCGACGAACACAATCCCTGTCCCGAACTGGAGGTCGGCGGCCTGATTTACGCCGGATCGCGGCAGGGCGAAATCGCCGCGGTCGCCGCGGCTTCGCCTCACGCCGTGGAGACCGTCCGCTGCGGCCGTTCCGAGGTCAACCGGTTCACCGCGCTGCCCGACGGCAGCGTACTCGCAACTTTGATCGAAGGCACGATTTTTCGTCTGCGGCATGATGCTTCGCAACGGCGTTGACTTCACCGCTTCGACATCGCTGCTGCCAACCTGGCAGTATGCGGTGCCGAAAGTTATAAGTTATTGAAATTAATTGCGGAATGTTATTATTCAGCAGAACGGCCGCGGGTGAATTCATGATAAGCAACCCGGGCTTGAGCCAGTGGTTGCAGGCTGAATTCATGCAATTTCCGATCTTGAAACTGCAACCGCTCCTGTTTGGCGCGGATAATTTCACCGTAACGTTCCGGACGTCCTTGCAAATGTTGTTCCAGGGCGGTGAGTTCTCTCGGTTTCCCTCCGTCAGGAAACAGTACAAAGCCCATGAATTCGTGGTGGGCTATTTCCGCAACGCGGAGCAGCCCGTTCTCCACGCACATTGTTTCTCCGATACGGAAGGTTAAATAATCGTTTCCTCGCAACGGGACACAATGGAGTTTTTTCTCCAGTCCCAGCTTTTCGAGCGCCAGTGCGATATTCACTCCCACGCATGGATAAGCGGCGGTCCGCTCGCCGCCGCCATTCACCAGAATCAGCAACGCCTGACCGGCCGGAGTTACATAAAGACTGTACAATATTTCGGGGTTGTCCAGTTCAATCACACCGGGGAAAAGATAGTTATAAAACCGGGCGTGCTCTACCGGGAATGCCCGGTAAATCTGCCATAGCGCAATCAGTTCCCGATGATGCGCCGGATCAAGGCTGGCAATGACCGCCTGACCGCCGATACCGACGCCGTAATGGATGGTGACGCCCTCGTGAATGGATTCCTCAATCGTCTGCGCGGAGCGGAACACAGCACCCTTGGTGCGTTGAATGGTCCATAGTGTCGGAGCTTTGCCAAACTGTTGTCCTATGGTTTCAGGCGACAATTTGAGTTGCGCTTCGCCGGTTAAGCAGGCATCGAATCCCTCGAGCATGTCCGAGGCAATGATGAATCCGCCGCCGTGACCGATCATGATTTTTGTTTCCCCCAAAGCCTGTCGCCAGTAACGCATCAGCCGGAAATAATCATAGAAATTGAATAGTCCGGGCTCGTGATGATGGGCCGGATGATTGCACAAACCCTGCGTCGGCCAGGCAAAGTCGACATAGAGTCCGTCCAAATCGTATTTTCGGACACATTTGATGATCGCATCGGAGGCAAAGTCAAACGCCTCGGGACAGCGCAGGCAAAGTTCATCGCAGTCCCAGTTTTCGAAGAAAGGCGTATAGCTGTGCATCTGGTCGTTTTTACTGGAAATCCAAACATTCAGACAGTCTGTGCGGTACTTTTCAAGCTGTGGAAACGACGGATCGCGATGCGCAATCATATATGGCGTGCAATAAGGCAGAAGCTTGATGCCCAATTCCCGGCAGCGGCCGGTCACACGCGCCATCTCCTGCTCATCAAGTGTCATCCCGGTGCCGATATATTTCCAGGCATTGTGCAGCACAAGAATCGAAGCGCCGTACTCCGCCATCTCATTGAGCATACCGTCGTCCGGGTACGAAGGGACGCTTCCGTAATAGTGATAGATGCGTTGTCCCCGGACCGGATTCGGTTCCCGGGACAGTCCCGACACGGTGAACCCCCAGCGATTGCGATACTCGAATCCGCCCGGTCGCGGATAACGCCAGCCGGATGTGAGTTTCCACCCCGCAAAACGGTGCGATTCAAATTCTTCCACGACTTTGCGGCAGGCGCGTCCGTCAAGATCGGAAGTGACTTTTTCCAGCAGAAAGTTGATACTGTTGGTGATCGGGCGCTCGTCAATACTGAAATCCAGGGCCATGCCGCGAATGCTTTCGCGTTCGTCCTGATCGTTGTTGATGAATTTCCAGCGATAGGCATGGCTGAAAACGGTTTTTTCATCAAGCGTTATGCCCACCGCCGCATCTTCGAACTTGAAACGTTCCCCGGTAACTTCCCAGCAGAACGTACAGATAACCCAGCCCGAGGCATAAATCTCATAAGTATCGATGATCCGCAAGTCGGCGTTTCCCCTGACCACCTTCAGTTCCGCCGCGTCCGGGGCCACCATCCGTACGGCCGGGCATTCCATTGCGTCCAGTTCAATATTATCGCCGAGATAACCGTTCGCAGAGATCATTGATCGCCGGCACTTTCCTTCCAGTATGGCGGCGTCGGTGAATTTTCCCGCGGATTTGCTGAAGATCAATTCAAACCGGTCGGCACTGAATACAAGCGCATTGGCTTCATCTTTAACAGTCAACAAGTTGGACATTTATAGCTACCTTGGTTGTTGCATTGGTATATTCGCAGCGCAAAGCAATGATTAAAGATTGCCCCATTGCCATACGGGCGCGTCGTCAAAGCCATACTCATTGAGGTGATCGCTCCATGGTTTCGCCGGATAAGTATCGATTGATGCGACATGTCCGTCGACAAATGTGAACGTGCGGCTCTGGCCGGCTTCGGAACGATGGAGGTAGCTATCCCAGAACACCTTGGCCAGCGTCGGATCATTGATTTTGGCCAGCGTGCGCGCCATGCCCAATGTTCCCCGGGTCGGGCTGACGGCCGTGGTCGTGCAACCCATTTTACAGCAATTCCAGGCGACGGTACAATAACGTGCCACATAAAAATTGGTGCTGCCGTATTCGGCTGCTATAATGGGACACAGCATCAGCTGCGAGGACGCCTTGTCGCTTTGCAGATACTTGAAATACAGCGACTCAAAGGTCGCCGGACCGCCGAAATAAATACTTCCTCCATGGGCAAAAACAGCTCCCAGATATTCATTGTTGTCGGAAGTATACATCGCCAGGGCGGTGCCGTATTGCTTGAAAAGGTTCTGGCAGTTTGTCTTCTGGGCCCGGAACCGCGCCGCCGACAGCGCGGGCAGCAAGATCGCCGCCAGAATTGCGATGATCGCAATTACAACCAGAAGTTCGATCAATGTAAAGTCTTTTCCGCGGAGCATTCTATCAGCCTTGGGCAATTTCATGATTCCCACCTTTCTCTTGATTCCTGATGTTTGTTTACGCCCCCAAATTTGGATGCAGCTTGAAATTTGTCTCTGTCCTCGCGGATTATTTGATTTTTCCCATCAATTCCCGCAACCGGGTCGAAATCCGGTTTATGGCATCCCGGGAGTAGTCCATCTTCATGCCATATGCTTCCGCTTCCTGCAACAGCTTTTTAATCTCCTCCGCGGTTGCGGGGTCGCATTCATTGCTTTCCGCCCTGCCTTTCAGGTATAACAGAATCTTCGCATCCTGAATGCCCATGCGGAAAGCTTCCCAGCGGATTGACGGTACGATGATTTCTCCGGTAGTGTTGTACTGCAGGTTCAACGGATGTTTTTCTTCGCCGTTGTAGACGAAAATATAATCCAGAATGCCGCCGTCGGTATCATCCCAGGTCGCGCCGCTGCTGCAATTATAGGCCCATGAGCCGACGCCGGTGAAGCCTAAGCCAACCGCGCAGATCGGGTATACCCGGGCGTTGAGTTCCGGTTCTTTCTTGCCGGCGTCGACCTTGTAGCTCCAGATGGCCAACCCGCGTTTTTCGCGTTCCGCTTTCAACAGCGGCAGCGTTTTTTCAAAGAAAAGTTTGCGGGGGTTGTAATCCTTTGGCGCCCACCGCGCCAAGTTTTCCGGCATCGGCCAATGCGGCAGAATGATATCGACGTACGGTATGAATGCCGCAACATCTTCCGGCATGGTATAAAATCCGGCGGTGATCATGCGCGGTACCTTCGGCGCGGTCTTTTGCGCCAATTTATAAACTTCGATGCCGATTCTGACCTTGCTGCCCGGCGGATTGGCGAATTCTTCTTTGGAACCCAGCTCATCCATGCACCAAACCAGAAAATTTTCTTCGCCGAATCCCTCCTCGGCCGCAAACTTCAGCCATGCTGCAAGCAGATTGCCGTAAGCGTTTTGCCATTCCGGCATGAGCTTGTCCTGAGCGACGAATGGCAACTGCTTGCCGGGGACGGTCGGAAATTTCTGATATCCGCCTTCCCAGAACAATCCGAGTTGGATTTTTTCCCTGGCATAGGCGCGCAGCCAGCCGTTCTGGTTGCTCCCTTTAAAATCTTCTTCCGCGATCGAACCGTCCGCATTGAATTTAACTCTGGGAATCCAGGGAAACTCAATGCCGGTGGTATAATGTTCCGCCAGATCCTTCGCCGTCAGTTCCGGGTGCCGTCCGGCGGGAGGCAAGTTCGGATACATGCATTGAAAGTTGGCGAAAAATGGCTCATTCGGCAGATTTGCCGCCACCGCCTCGACCGTCACCTGCAAATTGACATCACCGATTTTTATCTGCAATGGAAATTGGCCGGAAATGCCGCTTTTCACCTTGAACGACAGATACAGCTTTTCAATGGCGCCGGGAGCCAGCGTCAGCGACCAATGGCGATTGTCTTGGGGCAGCAAGGTCAGCGGATCCGCGATCAAGGCTTTCTCTTTCTGGTACCAGTGGGTCATGAATACCTGACGTCTGATGTTGATTTCATCGCACAGCGGTTCGCTGCCGTCGATCGCAATTGTGACGGTTTGTGGCTCGTTTAGCGCGTTGGCGAGCGACAACCCGAAAGCCTGATATTCGGCGCCAAGCGTAACGAGCCTCATCTGTTCAATGCGATGTTGCGGAACGATCTCATCGGGTTCCGCGCGCTTGTAGGCGTCTCCGAGCCAGGCGGCATACGGAACGCCGTCCAGCAACACCCGGTTGAGCCGGCTCTGGTTTGACCGCAATGCCGCATGGATTTCCTGACTGCCGGGGACAACTTCGCCGGACGCGATTTTTTGCATCATGGCCCCGGCCTCCTGCTTGACCGCGACCAGCTCGGGATGATCGTTGCGAATGCGCAATGCCTGCTCGGCCTGGGATTGCAGGTATCCCCAGTCGCGCACCATAATCGTCTGTGCCTTCTGCTCATCCGCCGACAACGCTTTTCCCCGGCCCGCCACCAGATTAAAATTGTCCAGCCAGACCACCCCGGTTTTATTCGAACGGTATACGCCGAAATAGATACGCTCTTTGGCCGCATTATCCGGCAGACGCAAGGACAAATTGATTTTTTCGTAATCTTTTTGCAGCTTGCGACCCCATACGATGGTGGAGTTGACCCAGGTTATTTTGCCGTTGATCTCGCGATTGTAGCCGACAATAACCCCGAGTTCCGCACCGTCCGATCCGGCGGCGTCAAACGATATCTGCAAGTTCAGGCCTGGCAGATTTTTTTCCTCCAGATCGCAGAACATCAAAACATAGCCGTCATCGAACCGCGCGGCCTTGCCGCCATGGGTCACCTTGTCGGTGACCAGTTTTACCGCTGTGGTCTTCGGAATTTTCCACCCGTCCGGAACTCCGATATTGGCGACGTCTTCATCCAGACTCGGATTGGGGAATTGCAGCGCGCCGCTGGCAATGATGGCCCAGAGCATCGCCGAGATCACCGAAAATTGTTTTACGCTCATTTCAACTCCTGATGATTATGGGGTAAGTTGTATGATATTTTGTCTGCCGACGGGTTCGTGGATTACGCCCTTGACCAGTTGTTTCTGGTACCCGCCGCGATTGCCATTGAGCCGCGCGGTCAGGGCTTCGACTGCAAGTACGCCCAGTTCTTCAGCGGGGAAAATCATTTTCAAAAGCGGCAATGGCGGCATTAAATCGCTGCGGTTGCAGGGAACCGCAATCGGGATACACCATTTGGAGGCGATGCCGGATTGACACAAATTCTGATACAGGTGCCACAACACGGAAGTGTTGAAAGCAATCAGCGGAACATCCATATAGCCGGCAAAGTCGACTTCACTTTTTTCCGAGTAGGGAATCACCTGCATCGCATCCCGGCTCGGCAGCAGGGCGTCCAACTGTTCAAGCCTGGCTTTTGCCAGGTCAAGGTATTTATGCGGGACCAGATAGGCCATCCTGGCGAATTTTTTCCGCAGATAATATTCCGCCATTTGCCGCAGTGCGCCTGCGGTGTCATAGGAGACGCCATCAAATTCCAGGCCGGAGAACTCCCCGTTGAGAATAATCAGGGGAAAATTTTTCGGTTTTATCCGCAAAAGGTCCGCCACCTGATCGCGGCTCATGATCGACCATGCGATACAGCCCCGGCAATCGGGATCGACCAATACCGAACGGATGCCGTTGTATTGTTTTTCCGAATCGCCGCCGAAACTGGCAAACAGCATTTCCATGCCGTATTCATTCAGATTGTTGTGAATGGACACGAACAGTTCCGATTGAAAGGTATTGGTGTTGACATCATCAAAGATCACGGAAACCAGATTCCTGCCGAACGGTTCCGCCGGGCCGCCGCCCGTTTCCTCAGGCAGTCGGACGAATGTTCCTTTGGCGGGACTGCGCACCAGCAGGCCGCATTTGCGGAGTTCGTTGAATGCTTTGCCCAGGGTAATATGATTGATGTTCAGTTCCCGCGCCAGAACCCGGTCGGACGGCAGTTGGCAGCCGTCGGGAAACTCGCCGCGGATAATCATCGCCTGCAATGTGCGGCGGATATTTTCATACAGCGGAATGTCCGGAAAATCCCGATTTTTACAGGCCTCTTCCATTTTTTTATAAAAATTTCCCAAATCAAATTCGGGCATGGGAGCCTCCATTTTTATGATATGCTATGATATGCGTATATTATTATATATCAAGATTGGCGCGAAATCAAGTCCTTGGGTTTGTTTTTAATGGAAAAAATCAGAAAATAAAAATTGACGACAGATATATTTCCCGGCGAAGAGACATGCACGCGGACATCCTTACAGGCGGGCAATGGCAATGATATTGCGGCGGCTGCCGGCTTTACGTATGGTTCCGCTCTCTTGTTCTTGCGCGGTATTTGGACGGCGACACTCCGACGTGTTTCCGAAACAGCCTGCTGAACAGAAAAATATCGCGGCAGCCCACGATCCCGGCGATCTGCCCGATGGAATATTGCGTTGCGGACAGCATGGCTTGCGCCTGATTCATCCGCGACTTCATGATGCTGGCCCGGAAGGACATGCCGGTGTGCTCCCGGAACAGCCTTGAGAAATGTTCCGAAGAATATCCGGCTTTCACGGCTTGTTTCCGAAGCGAGTAACTTATTTCCGGGTGCTCATTGATTTTGGTATACAGATTCCGGATGTATTCGGATATCCGGCTGAAGGCGCCGAGCGGAGAGCCGGAATCGGCGGCGCGGCTGAGTTCCATGAGCGCCGCGATCAGCCAACGTTCGGCGGTCTGCCGGTCATTGCGGTAAAAGCAGTCCAGCATACGGTGCAGCAGGTGGGTGAAAAACACGGGGTCCGGGATTTTGCAGTATGGTTCCGGAAGTCCGGATGCATGGTCCGAAATATTGTCGCCATACCGGTCAAGGAGGTCGAAATGGGTATATATCACGGTCAGCGGCTCATCGCCGTCGTTATCCGCATGGAGAGTCATGCCCGGCTCAAACAGGAAGCAGTCTCCGCCCCGCAATTCATGTTCGCCATGGTCGGCAAGGGACAGGTGTCCCTTGCCGCCAAGGATAAACCACAGGTCGAAATCCTTGAACGGGCAGTTCCGCAGATCCCACACCCAGTCGCTCTTGCAGAAATGCTTGCCCAGCGAATTGATATGGACGCTGTCTTTTTCATGGAATGTCATAAAAGTACAAATATATTCCCTGCTCAAGCCATTTTCAAACAAGCATCATCATAGTATAATATATAGCAATATTAAAAAACAACAAATCATGGAGACAATAAAATATGAATGCCAAAGACCGGGATATGGTCCGTGAACTTGCCTTGAGGTATGCGGAACTCGCCAATTCGCCGGCGGAAAACAGGAAGCGCACGAATTGGAAAGACAAGAACAGCTTCATGTTGACTGATCCGCTGATCTATGTCCGGGCTTATGCGTGGGATGAAATGCCGCAGTCCAGACTCGAAACCGGCGATGAAATATGTCGGGAACTGGAGGCTTTTTTCAAGGCTGAGCTGTTCCGGGCCACCTTCGAGGATGATTATATTTTTGAACCGTGGTATTCGGTCAGGGGCATATATGAACCCGGCGGCTCGGGCTGGGGTGTCGAACCCGCGGTGCATTACGCCGAAGACGGCGGGGAGGGGGTGAAAGGCGCCTACAAATGCGATTATCCGATAAAAAACCTTGAGGATATTGCAAAAATGCGGGCTCCGCGCCACCTTGTCGACGAAGCGGCGACAGCAGAAAAATTGGCGCGGGTGCGGGAGCTTATCGGAGATATCATTACGGTCGATCTTGTGCGCGGGCCGTTCTGCCGCAACTGGACCGCGGATATCTCGTACGACCTCGGGAAACTGCGGGGGATGGAGAATTTCATGTTGGATATGTATGAAAATCCCGAATGGCTGCACAGCCTGCTGAAA
Organism: Victivallaceae bacterium; assembly: GCA_036677805.1. Taxonomy (GTDB): domain Bacteria; phylum Verrucomicrobiota; class Lentisphaeria; order Victivallales; family Victivallaceae; genus SIG78. Next base: position 93,935 of record JAVBVS010000007.1, read on the forward strand.
TTCATGTCCGAGGGCGTCATGCGCAATCAGGACGAAGCCGAGGCGGCCGGAGATATCGGACTTACTTCGACCTACAATCAGGCGATGCCTTATGCGAGGGAGCTTCAGGACCCGGCCCCGAATACATTCGGCGTCAATCGGAAACAGCTATGGTGTTTCACCGCCGCTCAGGAATATGCCCTGGTATCGCCGGAAATGCATGAGGAGTTTCTGCTCCGGTACCAGCTGCCGATCATGAGCCGGTTCGGCCTGGTGGCCTACGGATGCTGCGAAGATCTTACGAACAAGATAACCATATTGAGAAAAATTCCGAATCTGAGGCGGATTGCCGTCAGTCCGTTTGCGAATGTCAGGAAGTGTGCGGAGCAGATCGGCGCCGATTACGTCATAAGCTACCGGCCCAGCCCTGCGGACATGGTGTCATACGGCTTCGACGAGGACCGCATCCGCAAGATACTCAGGCGCGACCTGGAATATCTCAAAGGAACTTATTTCGACATCACGCTCAAGGATGTCGAAACTGTTGAGCATGATCCTGAACGCATCCGGAAATGGGTCCGGCTGGCGAGGGAGATCATCGCAGAAACCTGCTGATCGGCAGCTGCCCGAAAAGCGGGGATGAATCGGCCGGGGACCGAATATCGCTTCCGCCGTGATTGCAGCGGCTTATCCCTGTCGGTCGCGCGAAATCAACCGGTGTTTCCAAGCGAGCGCGAGCGATGGACCCGGCTTTACCGCCTTGTCCAAAGCGGCGGAACCGTATGTGCCGCCGGTTGCCCGAGTCAGGGTTGGACCGGTTGGGCGTAGTTGCAGAAGACCATCCACGGGAAGTTGCTTTGGCGGTTGTAATTGATCAGGCCCAGTTGCCAACCGGCATTCGCCTGATTCCACACGCCGATCTGGAGATTATTTTCCACCGGGGCTTCCTCGGGCGGGGCCGGTTGCGGGATCAGTTTCCGGATCTGATCGCAGAGGTTGACGAACCCGAGTTGAACGCCGGTATTGCCGTTGGGGAAGCGGGAGTTCGAATAATGGTTGCGGCAGAAATTGACGGCTCCGATTTGAAGGCCGCGATTGCGGAAGCTGACGCCGTTGAAAACGCCCATGGCCAGCCCTGAATTCTGTTTGAATTTCTGATAAACTCCGATTCCCATTCCGTAATTATGGCCTCCTTCGGCGTAGCCGTTGAGGACGAACCCGTAATTGTCGCCGTAGGAATCCCAGAGATTGCCCCACAGATTAAGAGCGAGCCCGTAAGTAGGAGTTTGTTCATTGAACAACCGGAACGGGCAGACCGGCAGCAACTGCATTTGCAAAATCGTCCACTTTGCCCCCCGACTGTAAGGTCCGTCGCTGTCGATCACCCCGTTGGCGATCCCCCCGAACGGTCCCGGATCGGCCCCCAGTCCCCCCATCGCCATCCCGAAAATCAGAGTCAGAAACTTTCGCATACTCACTTTACTCTAACAATTTTATAGGTTATTTTTTCTTTAAATAGACTTTTCCTTTTTCTGTAAGTCGCCAAGCATATTTACTGGAATTAGTGTTGGGGATATGTTCTAGCATGTCTTGGTCTCGTAATTCCCAAAACAGGTTTTTTCTTCTCGCACCCGGCTTTTACATAATCGACTGCTAAAGGGTTGTCGCGCCAAGCCGGGAGATACCGCCCAAAGCAACCATGACGGCAAGCATTTGGGTTTCGGACCGATACTACTCTTTTGCCAGAATGAACATGATGATCGCCCCTGTGATCATGAATGCCGCCGCCAGACGCCAGAACAGAACGCGGCGCGACAATTTTTCTTCATACTTCGTCCATCCCAATCCGGCCAATACCGCACCGAGGATGACGGCAATGATGCCGCGCCCTGACTGAACGATATTTCCCAGCAACGGTCCGATCAGGCTGAAACAGGTGAACAGCAACAACATCGTACCGAACCACCAGCCTGCGAAAGGCAATGCCGGCTTCAATTGCGACAGTTTTACCGTCCGGGTAATCAAAATCAGCAGCAGAGAAAACACTCCCAGACAGAAATACACCAGGCTGATGGCAATGAAAACCGCCGCAATGTTTTCCCCGACGGCATGTTTCATGCTGTCGATCAGTATCTTGATGCCGATATCAGTCAGGGAATACATTACCACGGCCGACAGCAGCCACCACAATCCGGAAGACGGAATGCGTTTGCCGGACCAGTTGGACAGCATGGCGCCGCCGAAACACAGAACAATGGCAATCCATTGCAGCGGGAGTAAATGCTGTCTCATAAAGAGAATGCCGAACGCGGCGATGAAAATGATTTTCAAGCCCAGCAACGGCGCGAGTCGTGAAGCTTCCGTCCGGCTTACGGCCAGGAAAAAGCTCAATTGTCCCACGATGTTGGTGAGACAAACCTCCGCCAATGGCCGCCAATAATCTGCGAATGGCGGCAAGTCCTGTTCCAACAACAACCCGCCCAGACATACGCCTGCGCCCAGGCCGATCAGCAGATGGGACGCCAGCAGCAGTTGAAACGGATTGCCGTTTTTATGGATGTAGATTTTCGAATAAAGATAGGCGATGCATTGGCACAGTGCCGAAGCCAGGCCACAGAGGATTCCGACGCTCATATGATACCGAATAGACCCTTCTGCCCGTCGCGGTTACCGGGACGCGCATCCGCATCCGCAGGAGGCGCGAACCACCAGCGATGGAGGATAGACACGTCGTTGCGGTTCGGCGTCGCCGTTTTTGATTTTATGCAAAAGGATTTCCGCGGCGGCCCGGCCGATTTCGTGAGTAGGCTGAAATACCGTTGTCAGCTGTGGTTCCAGAAAAGAAGCCAGTTCGATATTATCGTAACCGACCAATGCGACATCGGCGCCGATCCGTATTCCCCGCTGTTTGAAATTCCGGTAAATTCCGGCGGCGATCAGGTCGTTGAAGGTAAATATCGCCTCCGGCATCCTGGCGGCGGAAAATTTCCCGGCGGCAGCTTCCCCACCCGCAATGGAGGCAACCGTATTGACGACCCGATGTCCCTCCAGATGATATCGGCTCAACGCCTCCCGGTATCCCGCCAGCCGTTCCAATGAACTAGACGCATGAATATCGGAATTGACCATGACGATATCCCGATAGCCGTGTTCCAGCAGATGCGTCATGGCCAGGATTGCTCCATGCCGGTTGTCATTCACGACATAATCGAAGTTGTCCTCCGTCTGATACCGCCGGTTGAGCAGGACAAACGGAATCTCCATTTTTTTCAGTTCCGCCAGCGTCGCATTACTTTCCGTGGAGGTCGGTGTGATCAGAATTCCGTCCATCAGTTTTTCCCGGCAGAGATTGAGACCGCGGACTTCCTTTTCCACATTCGAACAGGTGTTGATCAGAATGATATTGAATCCATGTTCCCAGGCCGTTTCTTCCACGGCTCGGGTCAGCGCCGCAAAAAACATGTTGTCATTTTCCGGTATGATCAGCGCCAGGGTGTTGGTCCGTTTGGTGGTCAGCGCCCGCGCGATGGTACTCGGATGGTAATGATGTTTTTCCGCCACGTCCAGTATTTTCTGTCGGGTTTTTTCGCTTAACCCGTCCTGTCCATTGAGTGCCCGGGTTACGGAACGCTTTGAAACTCCGGCCAATTCTGCGATCTGATTGATATTCACTTCAATGATTTCCTCTGGTTCGCGGATGCGCTCCGGCAATTTTGCTTTTTTTCGGCAATTTCAGATTGCTCAAGGTTGCGTCCGCCAAACGACCGGCGGTGTCTTGCGCCGGGCAGCCGCCCACCACCGGCAGAATTTCGTACCCGCCGCCAAATTGAAACATACTCTCCTCCTTCGGAAATCAATCATTCCCGTTTCACGATTTTTCATCGGCTGCAGATTCGACCATCAGAAAAAAATGATTTCGGATTCACCGTTCTTCACGGGTATGAGAGTGTTCTCCCTTTGGAAAAGACGCCGGCGCGACCTGCCGCTGAACAGTTTCTTTGAATTTCATCTGCCTTTTTCGCTTGCAAATTCCAAGATAAATACCGATTGTCCATCAATGTCGGCATCGGTTGCGGAACGTGTCGAGGCACTCGCCAACGGATGTTTCCCATGGAATTATTCTTTTTGCGCTACCGGTAGCGTAACCGGAATATACCCGTGTTTTCGACGAATTGCAAGCTGAAATCAAAAAATGTTTTGAATTTTGTGACGGATGTGATTTGAAAAAGTAAATGGTGTGTCCGAAAAACAGCGCGAGCGTAACATCATGGGAGTATTGTCTTTTTTGTAAGATATTGGTTTATGCCGATTTTCAACAAGAAAAGCAACTGTTTCAGATTGCTGTATCGTCCAATCAATCATCCATCTTGGCCGATACCGGGAAAATTCCTTTCACCGTTGCGGATGGCATTCTGCCCGGCCCGGCGGCTTTGCGGCAGTCGGGATGACAGCGCTTGGCCTCGGCATATTTTCATGCCAAGGCATGAGATGGTGAAGCGGGATATCGTCCGTGCGCCGTCAAGTGGGGCGTGGCGCTGGGCGTATTTTCGATGGCGCAAAAAAGATGTCGACTTTATTTCTCCATGTTGACGGTCACCTTCAGTTCCTCCCTGTTGGGCTCGTTGGGGATGCCGCATACCTGCCAGCGGCTGCCGTCATAAAGATACAGGTAATCAGCGCTGAGGTCGTGTCCGCCGTTGCGGCGGTTGCGTCGATGTTCCGGTAGGGCCTCGCTATCCGCATGTCCTCGCCCCGGTCGCGGTGGTAGGCGACGCAGTCTGCCAGTTTCGGCTTCAGCTAAAAATGTGATAAATTAAGAGAGTCACAGAAAGGGATCAACGATGGGTACCAAGGTCAGCGGATTCTTGCACAAGAGACACTGGTGATCTTGGACGAAATCCAAACGTGTCCGCGGGCGCTGAACTCGTTGAAATACTTTTGCGAAGAAGCGCCGGAATATGCCATAGCCTCGGCTGGATCACTGATCGGAATTGCCCTTGCCGCCAAAGAAGGGTTTCCGGTTGGCAAAGTTGATATAATGGAACTGACGCCATGCTCATTCAAAGAGTATCTCCAAACCATCGACCCCATACTGACAGAATACATTAAGAAGATTCCTTTGGAACCTTTGCCGGAAGCATTCGCGATAAAGTTGAGCGGATATTTACGAGAATATCTTGCCGTGGGCGGAATGCCGGCTGTTTTGACCGCCTTCATGGAGACGCATGACATTGGGACGACGGAGAAAGTCCTTGATTCCGTTCTGCAAGCGTATGAATCTGATTTTTCCAAACACATTCCCGCGAAAGACATTCCAAAACTTTTCATGATTTGGAATGCCATCCCCTCGCAGTTTGCCAAAGAGAACCGGAAATTTATCTATGGCGAAGTTCGCAAGGGAGCCAGGGCGAAAGACTTGGAGGACACGTTGCAGTGGCTGTTAAATGCGTCCATGGTTCGCAAAGTTGATCTTGCGGAAGTTCCGGAACCGCCATTGACTGCTGTTGCCGATCGCAAGACTTTCAAACTGTATCCCACCGATGTCGGAGTATTGCGAAAGCTGGCCAAATTGTCGCCATCGGTGATTTTGAACAGTCAGGATATATTCTCGGACTTCAAAGGAAAACTGGCGGAAAACTTCGTCTTGGAACAATTGTGCGCCATGGGGATTTCACCGATTTGCTATTGGTTCAATCCCGCCGGTCGAGCCGAGGTGGGCTTTCTCATTCAAGATAACGATATCGTAATCCCTGTGGAAGCCAAGTCAGGATTGAGCCTGAACGTAAAATCTCTTAAGATTTTTCGTGAGAGATACAACCCGCCCATAGCAATACGTTGTAATCTGCTGCTGCAAAGCGAATTGCCGATCGGCAAAATCGCGGCGCGCTGCGGCTTTTGCGACCACAGCTATTTTTCGCTGCAATTCCGCGGCCGGATGAAAATGACGCCGGGCGATTTCCGCCGCGGCGAAGCGGTATGAGATTGGAAACGTGATCTATCAAGTACTGTCGTCAATATGCCCCCCTCAACCTTTAAAAATTTTCGTGTCTTTTCGAGTCTTTCGTGGTTAAAATTGGGTTGTGGGCGCCAGCTCGACCCCAAGTCCTTAAAGGTATTTCGTATCTTCAAAGACTTTCCGGACGAGGAGTGACGCGGCGCCGAGAGCCGCGCTTTCCCTCCAGAAATCGGATTTGCTGATGCTCATTTCCTCGCGAAAAGCGGGGAATACATATTGGTCAATGCTTTCATTGACCGTTTTGAAGAAGTGTTCTCCGAGCTGAAGCATTTCTCCGGTCAGGATGACTTTGTCGGGGATCAGGAAGTTGATCTGGTTGGCGATGGCCAGTCCCAGCCAGCGTGCACAGTCTTCGATGATTTCTTTGAAATCATCCTTGCCGGAGGAATAACTTTTTACGACTTCAACAAATTTCAGTTTTGGGGATTTTTTCAGTGTGCGTGCTTTTTGTTCAATGACTCCGATGGAGCAGAGTGTTTCGAGGCATCCTCTTTTTCCGCATACGCAAACTTCTCCGTCGATCTTGTAAACCGTATGTCCCAGTTCGCCGACATTGGAGTATTTGCCAAAGACGATTTGTCCATCAAATACGGTGGCGCAACCAATTCCGGCACCGGCATCGAACAGGAGAAAGCTGCCGCGTGTCGGCGCATGGTTGAACCAGATCTCGTGGAGTGCGCGGGCATAGGTGGCATCCGTAATCTGAACAGTCAAAGCAAAGTTTTCCGCGAAAAATTTGCGGATATCGAAATAATCCAGAGCGGGACAGGCTGCGACATTGCCCAAAACTCTGCTTTCGCCGGAAAAGGGGCCGAATGTCGCAATGCCAACCCCAAGAAGCTTTTCTTCTTCACATACGCCCAGAAGCCGTCTGGCGACCAGTTCGAGGGAATGAACGAATTCTTCAATGCCAAGCTGCTCACTGAGAAAAATTTCTTCCCGGACGAGAATGTGTCCTTTCAAATCGGTCAGTATGCCGGTGATCCGATGGGGAGACAGTTCAATCCCGATCGCCTTCTTCCAATCCGCGATCAATTCAATCCGCTCCCGCGGACGCCCCCCGTTGGATTCGAGTAGCCCGGCCGGTTTCAATATCCCTTTTTCAATCAGTTCACGGGTAATCCGGGTGATCGCCGTGCCCGGACAATTCAGCTCCCGGGCCAACTCCACGCGCGAAAGCAGATCACGGGTTCGGAGCACATTCAGGGCGGAAAGCGTGTTGCGCAAACGGATGTTCTTTAACTGCAAAAGCCCTCGCGCGCACATGCCAATATAACTCTTTTCTTTTCTCTTGATAATAAATTGGCCGAAAAACAACCCGGATGAACAGCGCAAATGGCCAACTTGCATCGCTTCTTAAACCCGCAATACAAAAGACTGATCAATCATTAATCTATAATAAATTTTTTATTTTTCAAGAAAAACAACTTGACAAGAGCAAAATTGCTTATATAATAATTAAGTGAAAATAAGTTTCCCCCAATTTTTCGAACGAATAATAACGAACAGGAGTTGAGATGAACGCATCAGGGAATGTTTCCGGCAAGTTGGCGATCGATGGTGGAATTGCGTTGAATGTTGAGTCTTTTCCGTTGTGGCCTTCGTTTTCGGAGAAGACGTATCGGATGCTGTCGGAGCCTTTGCGGACGGCGAAACTGAATTACTGGAGCGGGCCTTACGGGAAGAAATTTGAGAAGGATCTTGCCGATTGGCATCAGGCAAACCATTGTGTAACCACGGTCAATGAGCATGGCGCATTTCATTTGGCGCTGTCATCGCTGGGGGTAAATTCGGGTGATGAAGTGATCTGTCCTTCATATATCTATTTCCCTCCGATCTTTTCGATTTTGCAGCTGGGAGCCATACCGGTATTTTCCGATGTTGACTGTTCTCATACTCTTGATCCGAAAGTCATCGAGGAGAAAATTACGGATCGGACGAAAGTGATTATCGTGGCCCACATGTACGGGATTGTGGCGGATATGGGGGCCATCATGACCATTGCCCGGAAGCATGGTCTGTATGTTCTTGAAGACTGCACGGAATGTTTTGGCGGGCTTTACAAAGGCCAAAAAACAGGCACGATTGGGGATGTGGGCTGTTTCAATCTGTGTCATACGAAGCATCTGGTCACCGGCGGGGAAGGTGGCGCGATCATCACCGACAATCCGGACATCTACCAGGCCTGTTTTTCCTTGCGGGATTACGGTTTTGACACCAGCAACGGTCTGGATATGATCAAAGAGGAACAGCAACATTTATATATTCACAACCGCATCGGCAGCAACTACCGGATGACAGAAATTCAATCTCTGATCGGTTCCTGCGAACTCGAACGGATGGATTCATGGAATCTGCCGATACGCAGAAGAAACGGTCAATATCTGATTGATGCCCTGAAAGATCACCCGCTTGTTCTGCACATCCCATTTGACAGTGAGGAACGGCAAAATTCGTTCTGGTGGGCGCCCTTTGTTCTTGATCTCGATAAATTGCAAGTTTCCTTGAAGCAATTTCTCGCGGCCATGGTTGCTGAAGGTGTTCCTGTATACGGTCCCTTGTGGCCGGAATTGTACAAGGAGGAAGTTCTGCGGGCGAAACGCGGCTGCGGCCCGGACAATTACCCGTTCAATACCCCGGCAGCAGCGAGGATGGACTATGCCAACATGGAGTGCGCCAACGCAAAATGGCTGGCGGAAAGAACCATTTCATTCTTTGCGCATCCGATCTATGAAATCAGCCATCTGGAAAAATATGTGGCTGCATTCAATAAGGTCGCCAAAGCATACATGAAATAAGAATCGACAGAAGAAATTTGCCAAAAGAGTCACGGCAAGGGAAAAGGAGCAGATCATACAGTTGGAAAAATTTACCGAGCAGGGGATCGAACATCAGGAAAAGAGTACCCGCTAAAAAGCGGATTCATCGGCTTATGAGGTTGAATAACCTGCCGGCTTCCAAGGTTCGGAAGATTTCAGGCTCGGCTATATTTTCGAGTTTTTTGAGATTTGCGACTGGCAAGCGAGGGAAAGCCGTGCTATATAACATTAAGAGTCATTTTTTTGTCATTGGGAACGTGATATCGGGTTGTGAAGCCGGGACCGGGAATGCTGCATCGCGTACTTTTTTTGTGTTTATTGCTGTTGCTGCCGGTTGCCCGGGCGGAACAATGGTTTGTCGAGGCGAAGACCGGCAGCCGTCAGGCAGTCGCCGCCGACGGGGAGGGGATTTTCGCCGTTGAAGTCGAGCTGCCGGAGTCTCTGCTGGTCTACAGCGAGCCGGACCGCCGGAGCTTCCGTCCGCAGGAGTCGGCATTCCGGCGATATTATACCGTCGAGTTGCAATATGCGAGCGTGGAAAAGCAGCCGCTGGCGGTAAAGCTTTTCTTCAAGACCAAGGAGGGTTACTTTTTTCAAAGCGCGGCAGAATTTCAACTGACGCCCAATGTCTGGCAGACGCTACGGATCGATTTGACCGCTCCGGCCCGGACGCTCGAACCGGTCGGACACGACTGGCAATGGTGCGATCTGACGGCTGCGACCGTTTTCAATGCCGGAGTCAAGTGTTACAGCGACACGCCGCGCCGAGGACGGCTACTCTGGAAAGCGCCGCGTTTTGAGGGCGAACGACCGGAAACGACGTTGACTGTCGAGCAATGGACGCTGCCGTCGAAAATCGAGAAAAACCGGCGCTTCGACAGCCGTTTCCGTTTGAGCCGGGAATATTTCAACGCATTCGATCCCGAAGAGATTCAGGTTGACTTCGAGGTACGGCGTTCTTTTGAGGAAACCGGACGGCGCTTTCCGGCCTTCTATACGCTTGACTACAGGAATGAACTCAGTTTTACGCGCGAAACCTGGTATCCGACGGGCGCGCCTTACTGGAGTTTACGCTATTTGCCGCAAACCACCGGCGCGCACTTCATCCGGCTTCATGTCCGGGATCGCAAGTCGAGCATCACGACCCCGTGGCGGAATTTCACGGTGATGGATTCCAAGCTGCCGGGGCCGGTCGGAATCCATCCCGAAAACCCGCGATATCTGCGCTTTGCCGACGGTACCCCCTTCTGGCCGATCGGGATCAACATGCACACTAATATCGATTTGCGCAGCGAGCAGACCTTTCAATTCGGCCATCGCCCCGATCGCGGCATCGCGGACTATCAGGATTACTTCGAGGCCGCGGGCTCAAACGGGGTGAATTCGGTGGAAATTTGGCTGGCGAGCTGGTCGCTGGCCATCGAGTGGAACATGCTCAATTTCGGCATGTACGGTGTCGGGCGCTACAATCTGATGAATGCCGCCAAGCTGGATCTGCTGCTGGAATTGGCACGGGAAAATGGTATTTATGTCCATCTGACGCTTGACAATCACGGCAAAATTTCCTCCCGCACCGATCCCGAATGGGCCTTGAATCCGATGAATCTTAAAAGCGATTATGTCGCGGCCAACGGCGGCTTCCTGGAGCATGCCACTCAATTTTACAGCAATGAGGAGGCCTGGAAGTGCTACAGCCGCCGCAACCGTTATCTGGCCGCGCGTTACGGCGCGGATCCGACGATCTGGGGCGTAGAGCTGTGGAGCGAAGTCGATCTTACCGATGATTTCCGGGCGCACTACGACGACAAAAGCGCGCTGCGCTGGCATGAACGCGCCGCCCGAGAGTGGAAGTCGCTGGCTAGTGCCCGGCATCTGATGACCACCCACGTCTGCGGCACCTATCATCGCAATATTCATTATCAGGAGCTGTGGAAGCTGCCCGAGCTTGATTATGTGGTCGGCGATGGCTACCGCGACGCCAAGCATCAGATCGTCGATTTTTTGCAGGGAGGCAGCCAGGCGATTAAGAAAACGTTTCCCGGCAACCCCTATATCGTCACCGAATATGGCGGCACACCGGGCGCCGGGGCTTTCGGTAACATCCGGGCCGACATTCATGGCGGGATCTGGAGCGCTTTTTTCCTTGAATACGCGGGCACACCATTGCTCTGGTGGCATGATTTCATCCATGTGCATCAACTTTACGGTCACTATCGCGGGCTGGCGGAATTCATCAGGGATATCGATCGGGCCGATCCGGCGTTGAATCCGGTGCCGGTCACGGTGTCGGCCAAGGAGGCGCAGGCTTTGGCGCTGGCGGCGCCGGAGCAGTTTTACGCCTGGATTGTCGAGTGTGGAGCGATGCGCAACTACCCGGATAAGCCCGATCAGGCGGCCAAACGTTCGGGTTTGCGGCTGGCCGCGCCGGATTTGAAGGTGCTCAAGGCGGGGCGATACCGGGTCGATTTTTACAATACGGTGACCAACGAAAGTATGGGCAGCGCAGAAATCGATTACGCGGGAGGTGCGCTGGAGCTGGATTTGCCGGAAATGCAAATCGACATGGCGTTGAAAATGCGCCCGGCCGCTCCGAAGGGGGGGGCGAAATGAGGTGGAAACAGCTACTGTCCCTGTCGGCAATCTGCTTTTGCGTCATGCCGATGGCGTTGCAGGGCGCGAACGCCGTCAAAGCGGAAGCGGTGGGCGCGTTTCATACCACCAAGGACGACCGTTTGATCCTGATGCGTGTTTATACCGAGCCCGCTGCGCCGGAAACAGTTTGGCTGGAGCCGGATGCACTGTGGAAAAGTACGGAATTGATCGTGCCGGCGGCGCCGGAGGCCAAGGTGGAGATCCCATATCGCATCGGCGATAACACCGGGATGCTGACGGTGACCGCGCCCAAGACTCATGCGCGTTTCTTCACGCTGGATCAGGGCATAAATCTGTTTGCACCGTTTCTGGTGCGGCGCGGCGATCCGGCCGATATTTTTGCCGAATGCTGGAGCCGCTGGGAGCTGCCGATGCGTTTTATCTGGACGAGAACGGTTTCAACACCACTGCCGGGAGTGGTGGACCAGCGGGAATTGCTGTTGCTGGATCCCCGGAAAAGTGACCGGGAAATGCGCTTTACACCAGGTGAATTCCACCGGGAAAAAATTATTTTCAACAGCGCCGCGCTGCCAGATGCAAACTGGGAATGCATTTTTACGCTGGCTTTGCCCGGAATGGATTTTTTGCAGCGTAAGGTTCGCTTCATCCCGGTACATGAGTTGCCGGTATTGAGCGTGGCCCCCAACGGCCAGCTGGTCGATGAGGCGGGTAATCTGGTGGTGCCAGTACTGGCGGAGCGCACTTTGGCGGCGCAACGCACCTGGGAGTTGCCGCGCCGCTTGTGGAACGACAATCTGCCGGTGCATTCCGCCACGGTGATCGGCTGCAATTTCGGGACCGGGGAACATACCTTGGCCGGGCAGTTGCGGCGCAAGCGCACCGGATTGCAGTTCCTTCCGTGGAATTCCGCTGCGGCCGGCATCGCCGAAGTGGCCGAAGCGGTCAATATTCTGGGTTGTCAGCCGACCCAAGCGGTGACGATTCTGGTGCCGCCCCGGAGTATTCGTCTGGGCGGCGATCGGGAGTGGCTCAACTATCTGGCGTTGCTGGATGAGGTTGCCCGGAGCTCGGCGACGGTGCGCAAGGTGACGCTGGCGCTGCTGCCAGCGGAGCCGAACATGCCAGAATCGGAGGAGTTTTTAAGCGGCGTGCGCCGTTTGGGGCGCAACAGCGACACGGTAATTCTGGAATTGGATCTGCTGTGGAACCCGCCGAACCGTGAGGAATGTTTCCGGGAGATGCCCGGCGAGGAAAGTTGGCGCAACGCTTTGCCGGTTCAGGCGGTGGATGAACTGGCGGATATTTTGAACCGGAAGGCATTTTAAAATACCATGGCTTATGATCGATTGAGCGAGGATTTTATCCGGCACAGCCGGGGCAATTGCGCGGTGCAAACGTTCCGTCCGTGGCAGAAACTCTATTATGTTGCGGTGGCGCTTCTGCTGTTGTTGCTGCTGAAATACCGTTGGGATTATTGGGTGTTTGTCGTCAGCTTGCTGCTGATGACGCTCTATCTGGCGGCGGCGGTTCAGAAAGTCGCCGCCGCGCTGGCGGCGGCCGGGAAGGGCGGTCAGGAGATAGTCACGTCGGCAGAGCTGGACGCATGCCGTCAAAGCGAATTGCCCGTTTATACCATCTTGCTCCCGCTCTATCACGAGGTGGCGGTGGCGGCCAAAATCATTCGACATATTCGTAATCTGGACTATCCCCCCGAGCTGTTGGATGTCAAATTGCTGCTTGAAGCCGATGACAGCGAAACCTTGCAAGCGCTGCGCCGGGAAGTTTTGCCGGAAAATTTCGAAATCATCATTGCTCCGCCCGGCTTGCCCAAAACCAAGCCGCGCGCCTGCAACTACGGACTGGAACGCGCACTGGGCGAGTATTGCGTGATTTATGATGCCGAGGATCGTCCGGAATGCGACCAATTGCTCAAGGCGGTGGCAGTCTTTCGCCGTCATGGCGCGGACAATGTCGCTTGTTTGCAGGCTAAATTGAACTACTACAATCCCAGGCAGAATCTTCTCACCCGTCTGTTCACCATCGAATACAGCACCAATTTCGACTGGACTCTGCCCGGGCTGAGCATTCTGGGCGCGCCGTTGCCGTTGGGCGGCACCTCCAACCATTTCCGCACCGCCGTGCTCCGGGAGCTGCATGGCTGGGACCCCTTTAATGTAACCGAGGATTGCGATCTCGGATTGCGCATCGGGCGCGGGGCCTACCGGACGCTGGTGCTGGATTCGACCACCTGCGAGGAGGCCAATTCGCAAGTCGGCAACTTCATCCGACAGCGTTCACGCTGGGTGAAGGGCTTCATGCAGACCCATCTGGTGCATGCGCGCGATCCGCTCCGGCTGTGGCGCAACCTGGGTGCTTCGGGCATGCTCAACGCCTGGTGGACGGTCGGCGGCAGCGTGGTCATGATGCTGACCAACCTGATCTGCTGGCCGGTCCTGCTGCTTTATGTCGCTTTGCTGTTCTCCGGCCGGAGCAATGGTTATACTCTGAGCGATCAGATTTTTTACCATTCCGGCGCGGCGCCTTTGATCGGTTGGCATGCCTGGCCTTTGATCTATCTCGGGCCGGGGGAGAATGTGGTTCTTTCGACTCTTTCCGTGATTTTTGCGGTTTTAAGTTTGATTTTGCTGTCGAGCAATGTTATGTTGATGATGGTGGGCATGGCGGCGGCGGTGCGGCGGCGTTATTACGATTTATTGCCGACGGCGCTCTTGCTGCCGCTGTACTGGGTTTTGATTTCGCTGGCGGCGTGGAAGGGGGCGGTCCAGCTGCTTTACAAACCTTATTACTGGGAAAAGACCCGGCACGGACTTGATTCGGAACATACGCAATCGTAGATAACGTAACCCTTTGGGCTACTTGAAGGAGAATTGGAAATGAAACAATCAGCGCACGGGCGACCCGGCCCCGGGCGGTTTCCTTGCTTCACTTTGATCGAACTCCTGGTGGTGATCGCCATCATTGCGATTCTGGCCGCGATGCTGCTTCCGGCGCTGAGTAAGGCGCGGCATCAGGCGATCGAAATCAATTGCGTCAACAATCTGCGGCAGCAGGGCTTGATGATCCAGCTCTACGCAGACTCCAATAAAGAAGAATATCCGCTTTGGCTTTCCGCCCTAGTGCCGGATTATTTTCCCGGCGCCAACGCACTGCAATGCCGGGCCGACGGCAATGTCGGAAAAACGCCCGAAACATGGATCATGCACCCGATGGGCAACTACAGCGAAGCCTACGACCGCCCTGGTAATACCTACAGCACCAATGGTACGGAAGGGTACGAACGGGTCGAGGAAATCAGTTATTTCTATGAGTTCACCGGTTCGCCGTGTTCATGGAAAGGCGCGCCTTTAACCTGGCACCAGATTAAAAACCGGGACCGCCGCGCCGTCAACTACCAGCAGTGGCAGAGTTACTTCCCGCTGATGCGTTGTTTCTGGCACATGCTGGCCAACAATAAGCCGGTGTTGAATGTTTCGATCCAAGGCAATGTTTTCCGCAGCAACTTGGAGTGGGAAACCGGCGTCTGGTAAAAAATACGGCAGAAAAAGGCCGGGCAACTTTCGAGCGCACCCTGAAATGTTGTCCGGCTTTTTTTATTTTACCGGTCGATGAAGAGATAGTTGGCCGGACCCGACTCCACGGTATTGTTGCCGCGTTTGACATATTGATCATCTTCGCCGCCGTCATCAAGGAAGATCGCCAACGAGGTGCCGCCGTGATAGTTGTTGCCGCCCGCTGTCGCCGCTTGAGCGGGGCGATAGATGTCGCGCCCGCTGCGGTCGCGGAAGAGGCAGAGGCCGTTCTGGGCGGCAGCGCTCTGGCTGAAGCCGCCGAAACCGGCATCATAGATGTCGTTGCCGGAATCGTCGCTGAATACGACGATGGTTTCATCCCACGACAAGCCCTGGGCCACACAGTGGCGGCTCAGGTAATGGTCGTCGCCGCCGGCTTCGATGAAAACGCCGATAGCCTGATGTGCGGCAAAGCCTTGCGCGTAGCGTGTGCCGACATAAAGATCGTTGTCGTTTCCTCCATTATAGAGCATGCCGAAGGCGTAATAGTAGCCGCCGCCCTGAGTGAAGGTGCCGCCCTCGAAGCGGTCGTTTCCCAGATAATCGCAGAGAATGCCGATGCCGCCCGAGGCGTAGGGACGCAAACCGGAGCCGCAGCCCTGACCCCAGCCTTCGAAGTGGCCGCGGGTTTTGTAAGAGGTTTGTCGGCTGCCCTTGCAGTAATATTGATCATTGCCGGCCAGATCGAGCAAAAGGCCGGCACCTTTGGTGAAGCCGACAGCCTGGGTGTACTGATGGCCTTCGTAACGGTCGTTGCCGGAACGGTCGAGCAGAGTTCCGGCGCCGAAAAAGCTGCTGCCTTGGGCGAAGTACATGGCGCGGTAGGTGTCGTTGCCGGAGGAATCAATCAAAAGCCCCATGCCGCCAAAGGCGGCGCCCTGAACCGAGTCGATGCCGATATATTGGTCGTCGCCGGCCAGGTCGGCCAGAATGCCTACGCCGAAATTTCCGGCTCCCTGGGTCAGTCGGTCGGTGGATTCATAGGAGTCGTTGCCGGCATGATCGATGAAAACTGAGGTCGAAATTTTGCCCGGGATGGAAGCACCCTGATTGTTCAAATAGAGATCGTCGCCGCCCAGATCGATCAGGACGGCGCAATCTTCGATATGAATGTTGTTGCCGGTTCCGGCGATGACAATTTTGCCGTAAGGTGTATCGCGGATGGCAACGATGGCCTGGTTGGCTTGCGGCTGAGTCGCCTGTACCAGCGAGGCGACGAATTCCGGCTCGGTGAGGCGGGCGGCGAGGCGCGCCTGTTCGAACAGCGGAACGTAGTCGATTTTATTCATGATGGCCAGCAATTTTAGATTGTCGGTCGTGATCGAAGTAATGGGTTCATAGCTGAGCATATGATAGCGCAGGAGGGAGTTCAATAAGCCATCCTGATGGCTCAGAACAAAATCACGGTCGGTCAGGGTGATGTTGGCAAATGCCTTTTGATTAAGTTCAGCGCAACGCTTCAGTGTTTTTTCGATTTCATCCAGATGCGCAGTGAGATCGCCGCCGGGAAAGGCGGCGGGTGTTTCAGCGGGGAAGATTTGGGCGAAGTTCAACAGATATTGCGCTTCTGTAATCAACGCCGCCGGAGTGGCGGCGGCCTGTTCGAGTCGTTCGGCAAAATGCCGCGCCACCGTTTCGGTCTGGAAGGGATTGCGCGCGAGGTAACGGAACAGGGGCAAGCGGTAGGGATCGCTGTAAACATCCATATTGACCAGGCGCTGCAAGAGATCGTTCAAGTCGGCTTCCGGGAGCTTCCGGTAAAGCAGTGGAGCGGTCTGCTGCCAGAATTCCGGGACGATCCCGGCAAATTCGGCCGCTGTGGCCGATTCCACATAGGGGATGCGTTCCGTCTGATGGTAACGGCGATAGGTAACGGTCAGGGTTTCGACTTTGGGTTGGCCGTCGCGTTGGCGGTAGACCTTCATAGAAACTTGATCGCCGGGAGCGGCTTGGCCGCTACGGCTGCCGCTTACCTGGGAAATCGCATTGTTGACGATGAAATCCCCGGCCGGCCGGCCGTCGATTTGCAGAATGATGTCGCCGGAGCGCAGTCCTTCGGCTTCGCCGGTGCCGCCCGGCGTGATGAACCCAATTTTCATAACCGTCGGATCGCCTTCCAATATATTGGGCAGGGCGCGCAGCTCCGGCAACGTGGAGCTTTTCACATTATCGGCCGTGATCCCCCAGATGAATTTGCCCTGGAAGTCGGCCGGAGCATCCTGCCAGACGGGCAACGGTGGAATGGCGGCCTGCTCGGTTTTCTGATCGACCGCTCTTTGGCAGCCGGTACTCCAAAGCAGGATTCCGGCAGCGCACGACAGCAACAACGGTGGTAATTTCCCCATCAATTGACTTCCTTCGGTTGAGCTGTTTTTCTTAAGATAACAGTCATCCCGAAGGAAGTCAAGCAAATGGAATTAAATTACATGGCGATGATACTCTTGACTTGTAAAAGCCGTGCAACGTGCCGGAGCGGAAACGCTGAAGAAACCGACCGGTCACGACCTCATCGAAGCGGAGTTCAAGGGGCGAACAAGCGCGGTCGGATGAAAGGCGTGTTCAATGCGGTCATCACCTCGAACAACCGCCTGCGAGTGCGGCTGGACGGCGATGCGGAGGCGTGGCGCAGGCGGTTGATCCTGATCCGTTTCACCAATCCTCCGGTGGCGAAAAAGATCGTCAACTCCGTCGGACGCGAAACACCCCATCGGCGCTGAGCCGACGGCACGTGGCCGCGTTATGTCCACAACCGCGTTCCTGGGGGGGCGCCGCCGTGTTCTGCGGCAGAACATGCGTGGTTGTATAGCCTGCGCAAACGCGGCGGCGGGCATTGCGGAGCGTTTATGGGCGAGGCTGAATCGATGCCGCTTCGAACTCCAATTTTGAAACAGCACGTATCATGTGTTTTCCTGACAAATGACTTTTGCTGTGTTTTTGAAGTTATCGAATGCAATGCCATTGATAACGGTACTGGGTTCTCCACCATAGAGAACTGTCGGGTTGACATAGTCCTTGGCGGTTTTCATAAATTCCCGCAGATTGTTAGCGAAAGATGGATCATAAGTCATTCCGGCTTTAATCTCAATCGGCGTCAAGGTACGGCCTTCATTCAGGATCAAATCAACTTCAAGCCTGTTTTGCACACGGAAGAAATACAATTCGGCTTGCTTGCCGGCATTGTATCTTGCTTTAAGCGCTTCGAGCACCACCATGTTTTCGAAAAGACCGCCGAGCAGTGGGTCACGGGCAACTTTGGCGGCGCTGTCAATCTCAAGCAGGGAACATACCAATCCGACATCGGTGAAGAAAATTTTCGGAGACTTGATTTGGCGTTTGCCGAAGTTATCGAAGAAGCACGGAAGACGAAATATGATGTAGCTGGCCTCCAATACGGACAACCAGGCGGCAAGCGTTGTGGAGGAGACGCCGACATCACCGGCAAGGCTGTTCAGACTGATGACCTGACCAACACGCCCGGCAAGAAGTTTGATGAATGTTTCAAAAGTATGCTGGTCGGCAACATTGATCAATTGGCGGACATCTCGTTCCACGTAGGTCTGATAGTATGACGGATAGAGGATTTCCGGAGGGATCTTCTCATCATACAGTCTCGGCATGAAACCATTGAAAATGTATTCATCACGGGTAAGTGTGATTCCGGCAGAGGCAAGTTCTTCTATGGAGAGAGGAAGCAGTTTCAAAATCCCTGTACGCCCGGCAAGCGACTGGGCTATTCCGGCATGGAGTTTCGGCTGATGCGAACCGGTCAGGATAAAACGTCCATTTTCCTTGATCTCGTCGGCCATGACCTGGATGGTGCTCAAAAGCTCCGGGACTCGTTGTACCTCGTCAATAATGACCGGCGGCTTATGGATTTCAAAGAACGCCTTCGGATCATCTGTTGCAATTCTTCTCGCGGTCACGTCTTCCAAGTTAACATAGGCATGCTCTTTGAATACATTTTTTGCTAACGTGGTCTTACCGGACTGGCGCGGTCCAAGGATGGTTACGACCGGAAAATATCGTGCCATCTGCATCAATTTGGGGGTGATTTTTCTTTCAATCATGCGCAACCTCCATTCACTGCTATTTTACAATAGCACAGCCCCGTGCAATATTCAAATTTAATTTGGAAAATAGCATTGTGATAAATTCAATTTTAAAATTAAGAATAGATTACTTCTCATATTCACGAACTGATTCAATGAAAGGATTTTTTTATGGCAGAAAAGATCAAGATTCAGACCATTTGCGAGCTTCTGGCCGCCGCGATTTTACGGCTGGCCGGAGCGAACGTTCCGGTGGTTGTAAAAGAGGCGTAATTGTGTCGGGAAGCACTTGCTATTCATGGACATGAGCGCTTTCTGTATACGCGACCGAATCCACCCCTGTTCAGCCTCGAAAAGGAACGAAAATGGATGCGCAAACGCAACCGAACGAAGTCCGCGCCCAGCTGCTCCATCTGCTCCATCTGCAGCGCATGACACTGCCGGAACTTGTTGAAAAATGGCAACTGCTCTTTCACAAGGAGCCGCCCCAATACGGAGGAATCTTCATGCGCCGCCGACTGGCCTACCACATTCAGGAACTCGCCTACGGTGGATTGAGTGAAACGGCGCAACGAAAACTCAACAGCGTCAACGGCAAGATCCGGCGGGCGCATTCTGGTCTTCGCCTCGGCACGGTGATCGTACGGACATGGCGCGACGCGAAATATGAGGTACGGGTCTGCAAGGAGGGGTTCGAATGGAAAGGGCAGATTTACGGGTCGCTTTCGGCGACGGCGCGGGCCATCACGGAAGTCAACCGCAACGGCTACGAATTTTTCGGCATTCGGGAGAAAAGCAAACATGACTGAAATCACCACTCCGGTCCGGTGCGCCATTTATACGCGCAAAAGCACCGACGAAAGGCTGAATATGGAGTTCAATTCGCTGGACGCGCAGCGCGAGGCCGGGGAGGCGTTCATCGTCAGCCAAAAACATCGAAACTGGCAATGCCTTCCAGACCGTTATGACGATGGCGGCTTCAGCGGCGGCAATCTGGAGCGGCCCGCGTTAAAACGCTTACTGGACGACATCAGGGCTGGAAAAGTCGACGCGGTGATCATCTACAAACTGGACCGGCTGTCCCGTTCTCTGCTGGACTTCGCTGGTCTGTTGACGCTCTTCGACAAGCATAACATCGCCTTCGTGAGCGTGACGCAGGACATTAACACGTCGAGCAGTTCCGGACGCATGATGCTGAACATCCTCATGACGTTCGCCCAATTCGAGCGCGAGGTTATCACCGAACGCATCAAGGACAAGATCGCCGCCGCCAAGAAAAAAGGCATGCGCTGCGGCGGACCGCCGCCGATAGGCTATGCCTCCAATCCGGTCACCAAGAAACTGGAGATCGTGCCGGAAGAAGCGGAGATCGTCAAGCGGATATTCGAGTCATATCTCCGCCTTGGTTCGGCGCGGGACGTGGCGGCGGAACTGGACGCCGCCGGGCTGAAAATCCGTACCATGGTCAGTCGGAAGGGCAGGGGTCACGGCGGCACGCCGTTCACCGGCGCGTACATCTATCAGACGCTGGCGAATCCGGTCTACATCGGCCTCGTCAAACATTACGACAAGACCTATCCCGGCGAACATGAGGCCATCATCGAACTGAAGACATGGGATGCCGCGCAGGCGTTGCCGAAAGAGAATCTGGTTCATGACGGGCGCCAATGCAAACGGCTGACGCCGTTGCGGGGGCTGGTGAAGTGTGGCTGTTGCGGCGGCCCGATGATCGAGAACTTCACCCAAAAAGCGCGGGGGAGGCAGTACCGCTACTTCCTCTGCGAACACGACGCGAAGCGTCTGCGCTCGACGTGTCCGCTGAAGCGGATTCCCGTGGTGGAGCTGGAATCGCTACTTCTGAAAGAAATCGGGACGATGCTGGCGAAGCTGGAAATCTTCGCGGGTGTCATGCATTCGGCGGCGGAGCTGAACGAGAACGGCAGGCATCTCAAACTGAAACAGGTACAGGCGGCGTTGGCCGATCTGAAGAAGGTCTGGGAGGTGATGTTTCCGGTCGAGCGGTACCAATTCATCCGTGCGATCGTCGCCGGAATCACGATCTGGCCCGACAAGGTCGTAATCGAATACAACACTCAAGGGCTGGAATCGGTCCTTGCGGAAACGGAGGGCAGGGAATGACGCAGCGGACTGGAAAATTGGTCAACGGAAATATTGAAGTCACCATTCCGGTCCGCTTGAAATACGACGGTCATAAAACCGTCTTGATTCAGCCGGACGCGGAAGTTGCGTTCACGCCTGAAACCATGTCGCCGCTGCAAAAGGCATTGGTGCGGGGGTTCCAATACCGTGACGCGCTGGAAAACGGCCACGCGGATTCCGTTTCGGAGTTGGCCCGCAAGGAGAACCAGGAGCGGGCCTTTCTCTTTCGGGCGTTGTCACTGGTGAACCTCGCGCCCGACCTGATCGAGGCGATCCTGAATGGCACCGAACCTCCGACTCTCACGCTGTCGCGTTTGCGCAAAGGGTTCCCGGACGCCTGGGATGAGCAGAGAAAACTTTTCGGCTGTCATTGAGTGGGGACTTCGGTCGACATGACGTTCACGGGGTTTCCGGCGAGCGAAAGGTCGAAAATCCGTTCGCAGGAAACATAGAAATTGTTGCCGCCGATGAGGCCGATCATAATTTGCGTTTCACCTTGACGATGCTGTATAAATCTCCGGCCAGAATCAGCACCATCAGCGAGGCGGCCAGAATTCCCCCGATGAACCCTTTGGCAATGGGAATTGCCACCAGAATCGTTGCAAAGTGTAACAACCAGACGTATTTGGGGAAACGCCAACGATAAAGCAATCCCAAGCGGATCAGCTCCGAAAGGATCAGTCCCGGCTAGACGAAAAACGGGAAGACCAGAGAGATCAGACCGCAGGTTTCATATCCGAAGGGAGACCACGTGAATCCCGACCAGAACCAAACCCAGGCGGTGAACAAAGCGAATTCGGAAAGGGCGCAGGCGATCAGAATTACGAGGATGTATTCTATTTTCGTTTTATTTTCGCCTCTTACGGTTTGACGAATTGGTGAATGACGGCGGTGACGACGCCGAAGATGCAAAGCTCCATGCCTTCATCGAAGAGGATCGGCTTGTAACGACGGTTGGCGGCCTCGAGCCGGACACCGGAGGAATCCTTGCGCAGGAACTTGACGGTGAATTCATTGTCCACGGCGGCGATGACGATGGAACCGTCGACGGCTTCCTGGCTGCGGTCAACCACCAGAATGTCGCCGGAACAAGTTCCAGCTCCGACCATGGAATCCCCCGCCGCGCGGACAAAGAAAGTAGCGGCAGGCTTCCGCACCAGCAGTTCATTGCGGTCGAGCGGAGCCTCCAGATACTGTTCGGCGGGCGAGGGGAACCCCGCCGCCACCGAAACCGCCATCAACACCGGTTTTTCCGTTTTCTTCTTCGCCATATCGCAGATTCCTTTGCTCTACTATACACGAAGACCGGAAACTATCAATCAAAAAAATCACCTTGTTTTGTGAGCGCTATATCCTTGAGTATGCTGTTTCTTCCTTATTTGTATTGAATTTATTATTTATTTATAGTAAAGTAATATGATTTCTATCAATATTGAATCAACTTAGAAAAGGAGAAATATTTTGAATAGAAAAATTATATCCGATTTTTCCGGCGGCGATGAACCATATGATTACTATTTTTATGATAAGACTGCAATCCCTATTTATAGAATTAATTCATTTCATTCATTAACACAATTTGTTGGTTATGCAAAATATATCAATCGGCAAAATGGGAACGTTTATCTACGCGGTCAAAACTCATTATATGAGGATAAAATTACTGACCTCTATGGCACATTGAAGGTGAGACTATTAAATAGCAAATTGACTCCAAGCGCATTCAGAAGAGAATATTCTTCTGTTCACAGAGCTGTCAATCAAATTAAACACCAAATTGGCAGACTTGCCACTGAGGATACAGCGCTCTGCGATATGGAAGAAGAACGGTTGTGGCCATTGTTACAGCATTATGGAATAAAAACCAATTGGCTTGATATTATTGTTTCGGCAATTAATTAACTTGCATATTTGACTGTCTCTGCATGGAAGAGTTGGATTACGCGCTCTGAATCCTGGGTTACGCTTTCCATATGATCTTTGGCATGCTC
>JAVBVS010000008.1:0-101398 GCA_036677805.1 Victivallaceae bacterium
ACGGCGTCGCCACCGCCGGAGGCTCCGGCTTCCGCCCCGACAGCGCGGCGATTTCCGCCGCGTCCAGCGGCCGGTTGTACAACCACAGTTCCCCCGCGTAAGAGTCGTCGCCCCATACCGCGGGCCGAGCCCAGCGGTCGGCATAAGGGCCGATATGGACATATTGCAGCGTGTCGGCCGGAAACGGCAGCGGCTGCTTGGCCTCTTCCCGCAGGACGCCGTCGATATAGATGCGTATGACATACCCGTCCCAGCTCACCGCCGCGGTGACCGGCGTATCGAATTGAATCGGTTGCGCGGAGCCGAAATAATATTTTGCGCCTTTGGCCGAATTGTCGGCAAAGGCGACGAAAAGCTTGCCTTTGGCCGCCGCATAGGTATAAATCGACAGGGCGAACGGCCCTTGATTGCGCGCCGTCAGAAGATACCGCACCGTCATTTTCGGTTCGGTGAAATTCCCCTGTTTGAACCGGTAAACCAGTGTGCCTTCCGCACCCAGGAGCCCCTGCGCCGGAAGCGCCAGACCGCTTGGGCCGTATCGCCAGTATCCGTCCGGGGCAAAATCACCGTCCAGCGCCACCCGGGCGCCGTTGGCGGCGGCAATTTCCTGCGGCCGGTCGAACTTCACATGCAATGCGGCATCGGCAGGCGCCGCCGACAGCAGCGCCCCCGAGAACAGAATCAGGCATAATCCGAGAATCGATTTCATGTTCACCATCCCTGACTCAGATTACGGGCACGGCAGCCACAGGGTGGAACTGGAATTGTTGAACGGCGCAGTTTTATAAGGATTTTTGCTCGCGTCATATTCACTGCTGGGGATGCCGTTCATTCCGGTGTTGACCGATTCCACGTGGCCGTCGCCGAAAAGCACGTTGCAGAAGCCGCCGTGACGGCCGTCGAGCAGGCCGGAAGCCGTGCTCCAGGCGTTGGCGATGAGATAATAACCGCGCGTCCGGACCGCGGCGTAGCAGGTGTCGGCGGAGAGCAGAAAATTGCTCGGCTCGTTGATCTTCGACAGGACGGACTTGGCCCGGCCTTCCAGATAGGCGTTGAGCCCGTAGTGCGGATAGGCATAATAGCCGTCGGTCGGATCATTGGGCTTGACCTTGGTGTCTGCGGCGCCTTGATGGTCGCGCATTTCCGGACAGACGATCGCGGTATTGGGCATTTCGGCGTAGACCACCAGCAGCCCCGGCCAGTATGCCGTAGCGGTGGTGCCGCCGGTATACGGCATGTTGTAACGCGGCGCATGGTCTTCATGCTGGCTGGCGTAGACCATGATGGCGGTGCCGATCTGTTTGATGTTATTGATGCAGTTCGTGGATCTCGCCCGGGCCCGGGCCGCCGACAACGCCGGCAGCAGCATCGCCGCCAGAATGGCAATGATCGCAATTACCACCAGAAGTTCTATCAAGGTGAAGGAAGTGCGCCGGCGGATTCTCCGGCAAGGCGTCGATGCTGGTTGTCTTTTCATGATCATGGCCCCTTTCTTTTATGATTTGGTTGGGAAATCTCAATTCGAATTGATCAAGGTATAGTCGTAATAGCGCCGGACCCGGCAAGCCGGAGCATCGGCGAGAATGGACACGGCATCGTAGCCGATTTGCTCATGCGGCAGGATGAAACAGGGGAAGGGCGCCAGCAGCGGAAACTGTTCCGGATTGAAATTGAACCCGAGCGCCTGCACCGATTCCGGTACGCCCAGAGCCTCCTGGATGGTCCGGCCGGGGTTCAGGGGATCGGTGCAGAGCAGAATGCCGTCGAAGTGATTTCGACGGTGATACTCCGCCAGACCGGTGCCTTCGCGATGCATGGCTTCCACGGTTTGAGGCAGCGGAATGGTAAGTTCGGGCTGCGGGTGCTCCTTGATCCATTGCCGGTATCCCAGGGCTACCGGATGGAGCGGGTTCCGGACATACTGCCCGGCCAGGAGAATGCGCCGGCAGCCGTGGGCATAAAGGTAGTTCAGCGCTTTGATCGTTCCATTTTTCCGGTCGACGATTTGCCGGGTCCAATTGCGGGTGTACTGTTCGTAACCGTAACGGATTTCCTGTTCGTCGAGCAGCGCCACGCCGGCGTTTTTGTCATGCAGCTGCTTGAACAGCCGGCAGAACCAGTAGGTCAGAATGACCATGGACCCGGCATGGAGATGACTCAGCAGCGAATAGCGCAGATCGTCGCGGTTATTTTCCGGCGCGACGGCCAGCGGTTCGAACCGGATGCCGCGTTCCCGGGCCGCGCGCATGGCGCCCCGCATCCGCAGCTGGGTGGAAATCCCGCTTTGATAGTTGGTGTTGGCGACGAATTCCAGCATTGGCAGCAGAAAGGTCACTACCCGTTCACCCTTGACGAAACTGCCGCGGCCGCGATGGCGCTCGATCATATCTTCTTCGGCCAGTTGATTCAGAACCTTGCCTGCGGTCATGCGGGCGATGTTGTATTTGCGGCACATGGCGTTCTCACTGGGCAGCCGGACGCCCGGGCGCAGATTCCGCACGTCCGAACGCATTTCGTCCAGAATGCTCTGATACAGCGATCCGTCGTATTTGTGCTGAATCATGACCCGTTCCCGTTTCCGATAAGGTTTCCTGCCAAATAGTATAACGGAAACGGCGTTTGAAATCAAGAGTAAAAGTAGTACAAGTTGTCTAAACGATCAAATTGACAACCCTCTGGAACGGCGGCGGTCGGCATCGGAATATGCCGGAAATCCGCGGGGGGATGCCGCAGCGATTGCGGCCGTGAATTTCCGGCACCTGAACTTGCCGCCGGCGAATCTGCGGCCAGCCGGAAGACGGTGCCGGATACTGCCGGAGGGGACGCCGCCGGATAATTTCAGTTTCGAACCGGGGTGCCGGAAATGATTTCCCGGGCGGTCGTTTCCAGGCGGCCGCCGGGGGGCGCGGTTGATCCGGCCGGCTCGCCCGCCGGATCGAATGCCGCCATTCCCGGGCAGGCAAGCGGGTCTGAACTCAGGTTCAATACCGTGACGGCCGCGGGAGCCCCGGTCAGAGCCCCGGTCAGATATTCCACCGCCCAGAGAAAGAGTACCATACCGTGTTCGCCGCAGCAGCGGGCCCATACCGCGTGGCCGAATCGAAAATGGAATTCCCAGCGGCCGAAGTTCAGAATCGACCGCCGCCGATGATAAAGCGCCAGATAATTGGCGACAATCCTCCGGTGCATTGCGGAGAGGGTGCGCAATTCCAGCGACAGCATCGGCACTCCGGCCATGGCCGCCATCATGTGGCGCGCGACATTGACCGGAGTTTCATCGCGGCGGAAATAGACCGGATCGGCCTGAACCGGAACGCCGTCGCCCAGCAACAGTCGCAGTTGTACGCAGCGCTGGAAGTTCTCGATATAGTCGAACGGTACGTCTCCGGCCCGGAACGCGGTCGCCAGTCCTGCGGTAACCGGAGTGGCATAATGCTGGCGGAATTCGATCAGGGCATCAGGCCGGAGGGTTCGGATACGATGTACCAGTTCCTGAATATAGGCGAAGGCGGCCCGGCTCCGGGGCCGTTTTTCATCCGGGGTAATGCTGTCGAGGAAATCGATTTTCAATCCGTCCGGCCTGATCCGGCGAAAGAAATCGGTGATTTTTTCCATTGTCAGCTGGGCCGTGACGGCATCGGCGGGATCGAACAGGCGGCGGCCTTCGAAGGATTGATCCAGATAGGAATTCGTCTGCCGTCCCAGTCGACTGCGGTCGCCGACAAAAAAGGGCGCGACCCAAAACAGATAATTCCAGCCCTCGGCTTGCGCCCGGCTGACCGACTGCGCCAGTTGCGGCAGTTTGCGTTCCGCGGGCTCCCAGTCGCCGATATCCCGATACCAGCAGCGCAGCGTTTCCGGCGTAACCCGTTTGTTCTCGTTCAGGCACCATCCGTCGTCGACGATGAAGGTGCCGCAGCCGAGCTGCCGGGCAAGGCGGGCGTTTTCATCAAGATAGTCGGCCGAGAGCGCCGTGTGGACCGCGTACCAGGTGCAGTAGACCGGCTGCCACGCCTGATCCGGGTAGACAGGGGGGACGGGAAGCAGCAACCGTCGGAAGGCCGCTATCGTCTCCGACAACGGCCGCCGGCATTCATCCAGCCACAATTGGAAGGGTTCGGTCGCCGGATCGATGGCAAGCGTAAACGTCAGTTCATAGCCGCCGGCCTCCTGATTCATCTTCGCCTGTACCCGGCAATCGTCGAGGCAATCGGTCAAACCGACCGCAAGACAGTTGCGGTAATCCTGACCGTGGAGCGCCCAGAAAGGGAAACTCCGGTTGGCTCCGCAGGTGAATTCCACCGTCCACGGCAGTTCCAGCGGCGGCAGCCGTTTCATGTCCGGATGCCAGCATCCGGCGGCATCAACGAACGGTGCAAAGCCTTTGATCGTCAGGATATTGCCTGCCCGGTCGAGAAGTTCGCGGTCCACTGTTTGCCCGGGCGCGAGCGTTCCGAGTTCGGCGCCCGAGCCGCTCCGGAGGTGAAAGTGCGGTGCTGACGATGAGGGTGGCGTTTTCATAATATTTTCCGATGGATGCGATTCCGCCGGAACATGGCAATGTTCATGTTCCGGCGGTGCGGGTCAACGACGGCAGACTTCGCGGTAAATGTGTTTGGTTTTGCCATCCTTGGTGACGGCGATGTCGAAATCGTTGGCGCCGGACCGGAGCGGAAATTCAATGGTGAAGGTTTTGCCTCCGCTCCAGATTTCGGGCGTTTTGCCGTTGACCGTGACCGTGCTGCCCGGCTCGACGATGCCGCGCAGATGGATTGTCTCGGCATCGCGGGTGTCGGCGGGTTCGAAGTCCACCAGGGCATAGGGCCGCTCCGGCAAAGTGGCGATATCGTGGGCGAGCAGTTGGCGGAAACGGTTCATGTAGAGCGCATCGCCGTAATAGTTCTGGGCTCGGAAGCTGTTGCTCAGCCGCGTGGCGTACATGGCCAGGGCGGTATCGGCACTGAAGGCCTCGTCACTGTTGCCGAGTACTTTTTCCGCCGCCTGCCAGCGGGTTTTCAACAACTGCATCAGATTGTAATCCTCCACGCCTTGGACATAGTTTTCCCAGCGCAGACTCGACCCCCAGGCGCCGCCGGCGGTTTCCGGCGGATAGAACAGATAGCCGGACCCGTACATATACTTCTGTCGGCTGCGGTTCATCAGCCCCGCCGGTTCATGGCGGACATCCTTGTTTTCGAAGGCCGTCATATGCCACCAGAGGGCGCCGGTATAATCGTATCGCGCCAGCATCACCGGGAAGAACCGCATCGCTTTCGGATTCCAGGCGGCATTGATGCAGTAGAGCGAATTCATGTAACTCCAGAGTTGCAGTCCCTGCCGGCGCAATCCGGTCCATTCCGCCGGATCGCTTTCTCTGGTCACGAAAAAATGCCATGGCACACACCAGATGTCAATGTTTTTGCTGGCCGCGAGTTCCGGGTGCCAGCGGTCGGTCAGGGCCATCACCGGCATGGCGGGATATTCCTGTTTGGCATCGGCGGCGATGCGGGCGAATACGGCGGCCGATTGAGCCGGGAATTCATCCATTGGATAGTAGAAGGCATGGTTTCCGAGATCGGCGGCGGAGAACGCTTCGCGCATGGGTTTGAGGAAATTGCGGTGGAGCGGCTCAAAGGCTTCGCTGCCGACCGGAATTCCGGCGCCGAGATAATTTTGACTTGGCCCGGTACTGCCGCCCAGCAGCGACGGCGGCAGGGTGAAATATTCGATGCCGTACTGACGGTGCAATTTTTTGAGATCGGAGAAGTAATCGGAGCTGTTGAGCTTGATCGTGGTTTTATCGGGCGCTACGGAAACCTTGAGCCGGTTGCTGCCGTATTTGACGTGGGTGACGACGCCTTCGAAGCGATCGAAAACGCCGGGATCGGTGTCAATATCTACGCCGCAGGCCATGGTGGCGAGGGTATTCTTTTCCGGCATGGCGAAGGGCCAGACCACCACTTCGACCGGCAGGGTAAACGCCGCCTCAGCCGATTTCAAGCCGAACTCTCCGGTATAGCTGCCGGGCGCCGTGCCGCGCGGAATTTTCACTTCAAGCAGCAGCACATTGTTGATTCCGGCTTCGAGGTCGAAACGGGCGAGCCAGTCGACCGGATCGGGTACCGGTCCGGTTTCATTGCCGTTGAAACCGTACCAGTTGCTGATTTGCGGCATAGTCACATTGCTGACTTTGGCCAGGCGGAAATTTTCCGCATCGATGGAACTTTCGCCGGATTGCAGATTGGCGAATTCGGGTCGCAGCTCTTTGGCCGGTTGGGCTGGATGGAATACCAGCAGCAGTTGTTCGCTTTCGCCGGGTGCGCCGGCCAGATAAATCCGACGGCAGCTCCGGTCCAGGTCGGCCTGGTTCAGTGCTTCTCCGGGGAAGACCTTGCGTGTCGGCAGGACCGTATAGACCGCGCCTTGCCGGTCATTTTGCAGTTCCACAATTTGCCCGCCCGGTACCGGCGGCAATGCCGCCGGGGCGGATGATATGCTGCTTGCCGCCAGTATTCCGACGGTCAGAAGGCGAAGAGGCCACTGATGCATTATGCTGACTCCTTTGACGTAAGTATGGCGCATTAATTGGTACCGGTCCGGCTCCAGACGTATCCTTCGTAATATTCGCTGCCGATGCCGCCGCCGCCGTAGAAAGGAGAACCGGACAGATTGGCGTCATCTTTGCTGATGGTTTCCACATGGCCGTCGACAAACACGGCGTTGGCCAGAAGACCATGACGGAAGCCCGGATAACGGCCGGCGTTATTTCCGCCGAAGCAGGGGAGCTTCCATTGCGCCGGATCTTTGTCGCCGACCCAGCCGGTGGTTGACGGCTGGCGCACCTGCGAGAGATTGCGATAGGTGCGCCCCTGTTTGACCGATTCATTGCGGTAAATGGTGGCTTCGAAATGGCCGAGGAACTCATTGATGGCATAACCGTACAGTTGTTTGTGGCCCAGCTCCGGAGCGCTCGGACAGCAGAAGACGCTGGCCACCGAATCGGGATA
This sequence comes from Victivallaceae bacterium, assembly GCA_036677805.1. Lineage (GTDB taxonomy): Bacteria > Verrucomicrobiota > Lentisphaeria > Victivallales > Victivallaceae > SIG78. The sequence goes on from JAVBVS010000008.1 coordinate 7,008, forward strand.
TTGGTCGGACCCGGCCGGGGAATAAGTGCCGGAACTGTTCATGTACGAAACCACCGGTGCGGCCGGTGCGCCGACATATTCGCCGAACACCAGTCCCATGTACCAGAAGGCGAATGGCGCATAGGTAACCGACCCGATCTGATAGCCGCCGGGATAGTTATTGCAGTAACGCGGTCCCCAGTCGGCATTGTCGTGCGCATACATCAACATGCCATGGCCGATTTGTTTGAGGTTGGCTGTGCAAGTCGATGCCCGGGCACGTTCCCGCGCCGCCGACAGCGCGGGCAGCAGGATGGCGGCCAGAATGGCGATGATGGCAATTACGACCAGAAGCTCGATCAGTGTGAATGTTTTCGACCGGAACCGGACATGGTGAAGACCCTTGCTTTTCATGAAAACGCTCCTTTCATTGAATTTTTGTACACGAACCGCGTTCGATCAATACGGGGTGAAAATCCGGACGGCGTCCGGAAGGACAACCATGTTCGATCATATGCAGCAGCTCTTCCGCTGCATGGAGGGTAAAGCGGTCGAGCTCCTGCGCCATCACCGTAAGCGGCGGCGACAGGTGACGGACAAATTCGGCATCATCGAACCCGATCAGCGAAAGATCATCGGGAATACGCAGTCCGCGGCAGGCTGCGATATGGTATAAATGCAGTATGTTGAACAGATTGCACACCAGTATTGCGGTTGGAAGCTCGCCTGCGGCACAGAGCCGTTCAAATTGAGGCACCAGAATGTTTCGATCCAGCGGCTGAGTGTCATCGTACATTTCCCAGTCCGGATGCTGGGGTAATTGCCGTTCCCACATTGCCTGACGGTAGCCGCGGCGGTGGACGGCATTGGAGCCCGATTCATAATCATTGGTCAGAAGAGCGATTTTGCGGTGTCCGAGCTTGTGGAGATAATCCACCGCTGCGATTGCCGCCGCCTGGTGATCGGTCCCGAAAGAGACATCGGCCAATCCGGGCAGGGCGTAGCCGATGGAAACCACCGGAATATTGTCATCGCGCAAATCTTGGATCGTGGGGGCGAACTCTTCACGCGGCACGAAAACCATAATTCCGGAAAGCTCGTATTCTGCGATCAATCGACGGTAATCGGCGGGTTCGCCGCGCAATGTGACCACGCTGTAGCGGTGTTCTTCCCAGAAGCCGCCGAAACGGTTCAGGACCGGGGATACGTAGACTTCTTCCGCTTTGATTTCTTCATGGCAGATGATCCCGATGCGCCGTTTACCGACGGGAGTATGGATGCAGTTGCCGATGAAGGTACCGGCGCCGACACGCCGCTCCAGCAATCCGCGCGAAACCAGATAGTTCAAGCTCCGGGCCACGGTAACCGGCGTGGTTTCGAAATGGCCGGCCAGAATCCGGTCGTTGAAGAATTTTTCACCGCATGGCGGAGCGGTGCGCTTCAGGTATTCTTCCAACACGGCGGCGATTTGCCGGTATTTGGGAATTCCCGGCGTTTCCGGCGCGGCATTGGGCAGATCGTTCAAAGTCATCATGGCAATCCAATCCTCGGGTTTGGCAATAGTATAATATAAAATTAGAATGATTTCAAGTGCCATAAGTTAATTTTTTTAAAAATAATTGACATATGTCACATGTTGCGGCTCCGTTCCCAGGGTGATAAAACAAAAAAAGTCATATGCGCATCAACATGGTTATTTTAAAAATCTATAAGATGACGATACCCAATGACGCGATTAATTTATAATGCGGAATTATTCCATGGATTAAGTTTTAAGTGAATTTTTTTGTGGTTATTTTCTGCTTGGCGGTTGAAACGGATCGATCGATATTGTATACTTGTTATGGGGGTAATTTCACCAAAGTCGGCTGGCTGGCATATTGGCTATTTTGTATCAATTGCTATGCAATGAAATCATAAAAATTAATTGAAGCTATAATCTAATTCAGAACTTGTAATTAAAAAATATTTTCCAGGTGATTTCTTTATGGGGAAATTTTTAGTTAAGGCGTTTTATTTTAGTTTGCTTTGGAGTACCGGTTACTCACTGATGGCAAGCGATGAAGTTCCTGAGATTGAGATTCTCGGTGTTCCGTTCTTTGTGCAGTACTCCCACGCGATTGAACAATATGGAACATTTGGGGCGAAAAAAGAAGGAATGAGCCAAGGGGAAAAACATACTGAAATCATTTATCAGCAGACCCGACCCGATGGTATGCCTTGGCGGCGGAATGAAGTATATCAGGATGGAAAATTATTTAAAATCATCATTATTAATGATGACGGCGCTTTTGATATTCTTGGCTCTAATGTGATCTCCGATCCAGTTCCCATGGCATCTTTGAATGCTGTTCCCCCGCCACAACCAGTAAAAACTCTGAAAAAGATTGATAAAAACACATTTAAGCGTGACGGAGAAATCATCACCCGTTCCGGAAATCCGGAGAAATTTCGGATGTGGGACAACTTTTATGAAGCTTGTAAAAAAGGGGCATTCAGAGATCCCAATTATCAATATTCCGAAACGACCTATCAAGGGCGGCCCTGTTACAAAATTCGGGAATACAATCCCCGTACTGGAGGCGCTTGCGAATATATTATTGATCGGGAACGCTATTTCCCGTATGTGACCAGACAATATGATTGTCGTGGAAAACTGGAAAGTGAGAGCATCTATCAGGACGTTGATTTTAATCCGGATTTTAAGCCATCATTGTTTCAATTTCCGGATAAAAGCAAAGTTTATATTGCTACGAATCCCCAACAACAGGTTTATTTAAACATGAATGCTGTCGCTGCTGATATTGATGCCAGACGACAGGCGGAATACAAAGCACAAGTTCAACGTACTGTCTGGCGCAACCGATGGCAGCGGGCGTTCACAGATTTCGGCAGTTTTTTACTTCGACATGGCGGCAAAATTTTCGGCTCTATCGCGGTATTGGCGATTGCCATATTGATATGGCATCGCTTTAAGGTCATGAAAGGCGGGATACTTTAAAATGAAGCGATCAATTTATAATGCGGGATTGTTCTGAGATTGAATTTCAGGTTAATTTTTTTGCGGTTGTTTTCAGATTGAGGGTTGAAGCGGCTAGATTGATATTGTATACTTGTTATGGGGGTAATTTCAACAAATCGTCGTTTGGCTGCATATTTGGCTATTTTGTATAGATAATTCATGAAGATTTGCTTTTGCCAAGAGCGGAAGATTGTGATATAGAAACTCGATTTTGCTGAAGTATCATCACGAACCACATTGGGCTGGACGTCGGGGAAAGGTGGAAATGAAAAGGCTTGCGATCGTTCTCATTGGAATATTTTTAAGTTGTCTTGCCACCACTGGCCGGGCTGAATTGGGACCAGGGCAGATCTTGGCGCAATCCACAAAGGCATCCAAGGAGACTTCTTGGCAAGCCGTCATGACGACCATTGGACGCGATCAGAACCATTCTTTCATGTATTATCAGCGGGTAAATCCGGACGGGACGGTGGATTCGTTGATGAAGTCGCTGGAAAAGCGCAAGGGGGCGATTTCGTTTCTGGCGAATGCGAAAGGTCGATTCGAAATTATTGGCGATACCGCCATTCGAACCGATTATATTGAAGAACCTAAATTGCTTTCCCCCATCGTTCCGGTACTCAAAGACAAGGACACCCTGATTCTTAACGGCAGCGAATTGAAGCGAGCCGTGATCGGGGATAAAAATTTTGCCCGGTTGGAGCAAATGGCGAAAAATGGTGGAAAGTCACCGGAACCAAGTCCAGCATTTCGTGATATTACCATGGAAAAAATCAATTACCACGGCATTTCATGTTATCTGATCAAATATAAATACGAAACAGCTGATGGATTTCTCTGGAATGAGAAAATCTTTGATACCAGAAATTTTTTGCCATATCAGATTCGACAGTTGGACACCAGAGGGAATGTACTTTCATGGACAATGTATAGTAATATCATAATCAATCCTGTTTTTGAAGAAGGGCTGTTCGAATTACCGCGGGGCGTGAAAATCACGGTTGCCAAGACCTTGGATGACGGAATTCAGAAAAGTAAGGCAGCATTGGATAAAGCAACACCACCGCCCGGGGCTGCGAGGGCCAAAGCCGGCGGTCCCCGGTGGATAACTGCGCTGATGAGTTCCATAAACAATTTCTTTTGGCGTCATTCTATGTTGATAAGTTATAGTTTGTTGAGCGTGGCAATATTGAGCCTGATGGTTTTGGGGATGATCAAGCTGAGACACAGGACATGACTTCAAAATGAAGCGATCAATTTATAATACGGAATTGTTTTATAATTAAGTTTTAGGTGAATTTTTTTGCAGTTACTTTCGGATTGGGGGTTGAAACGGCTAGATTGATATTGTATACTGTTATGGGGGTAATTTCACCAAGTCGGCTGGCATATCTGCTATTTTGTATCAATTGCTATGCAATGAAATCATAAAAATGATAGGATGATGAGCAATGAAATTATTGCTGATCGGCTTGGCTGCAGCCGGCGTTTTAACGTTTCCCGCAATCGGAGCGCCCCAACAGAAAACGGATCAGGAACTTCCGGAAATCGAATATGTCGGTGCGCAATTTGTAGTTATTCGGGCACGGGCGGTTTGGGAGCACAGCACATTTTACGCTGAAACCAGAAATACATTCGACACTCTTGTGACGGAAGAAACAATTTGGCAGAAGGCACAAACGGGTAGCCGGCCATTGCGGCGAGTAGAAGTTCGCCGGCAAGGCACATTGCTTAGTATTGTTCTTGGCAACGATGACGGTGTTTTTAACCTTTTTGGCAACAATGCCGTGTCAAATCCATCCATGGAGGGGTACTTGCAGGCAGTTCCCCCGCCTCGTCCGATTGTACGTCATAAAAAAATTGATGCCGACACCTATTCCTTTGGCGATGAGATCATTCGCCGCGCCGAAGATCCCAAACGCTTCGCATTGGCAGAGATGATCTATGAAAAATTCAAGAACGGCATTCCGGAAGGGAGCAAAGATCCCAATTATCAATATAAGATTATAACTTATCTGGGGCAGCCATGCTACCTGATCCGGCGGTATAACACCTCAACCCGGAGTTACAGTGATTATATCATCAATCAGGAACGATATTTTCCATATGTTCAGAGACATTATACCCGGGAAGGGCGGTTGCAATGGGAAATTCAATGCCTGAAAGTTGATTTCAATCCATCTTTCAAGGCTTCCATGTTTGAATTGCCAAAAGACACTCATGTGGCAATCGCTCAGGATGTCGATCATCATAATCGTTTGGCTGCAGAGGCTATTGATGCGAAGATTGATGCCGCGCATAAGGAAAAGCTTGCACGGATTCAAGCAGCTCAAAAACGAAGCCGTATATTACCGGAGATAGGGAATTTTTTACTTCGGCATGGCGGCAAAATATTTGGTTCCATCGGGGCATTGGCAATTGCCCTATTAATCGGTCGGCATTTTGTCCAACAGAAAGGGAAAAACTGATGTGTAGAAAAAGAATCGGTGTACTGGTTGGAAGCCTTATGACTCTGGGGTTTCTGGTGCAAGCCCATTCACCTGAAGAGTGTCGGGTAAGCGTAGGCGTAAACTACGATGCTTGTGTGGCATTTTATGCTGATCCTCCGGAACAGCAGCCCCCTCCCGGTTACGGCATGACAGAAGAGCAATTATGGGTGATGTGTGGAAATTCCACACTGGTTGATGAGTGTGTTCAGAATGGCATAGCGGCGAATGCTGCTTATGAAAATTACCTTGCAGCAGTGACTGCGGCAGCGGTGGGGCGTGCGGCTTGTAGAGATACCAGAGATACACTGCTGGCTCAATGCAATACTCATGAACATTAATCATTAATGAAAAAAAGCGCGATCATATAGGTAGGATGTGATTGCGCTTTTTTCATTACATTAAGCTGCAGTATGAAAGTATTATTCTTAACCAAGTCGTTGCTGTGGGGATGTCTGATTGTTTTTTCGATGCCCGACTCTCTTCGGATTAAATCGAGCGACAGCTACCAGCAAACTGCAATAACCCATGACGCTTATAACCTTGTGGTGTTTTTACGGGTGCGGAAACTGGCTCAGTGTGTTGTCGTTGACATCCGGGAGCGCGATGCTTTTGACTATGGACATATTGCCGGTGCGATCAATCTTCCGACTGCCGCTCTGACGCGGGAGCCAAAGGAGCAATTGCTGGGGCTCAATCAATACAGTGAAGTGATCCTGTATCACGCGGGGCGGGGGAATTCGTCCCTTGAACTTTATGCGCAAAAACTTCGCAGGGCCGGAGTGACTGCGAAAATCAGTTTTTATCAAAATGGATGGATGGAATGGAAAACCTGCGGCTTGCCGGTACAAAAGCAATTGGAGCAATGATTGCGGCGAGGGAAAAGATCATGGCTTTGATCATTGCGGCGCTGTTGCTTTATCAACTTTTGCAGTTTTTGTTCGGCATGAGCCGGATGGTTAAATTATTCTCCGATATTCATATTCCTCATTTTTTGATTTATTGCATAGTAATTGTTCTGGCCGGAATATGTTTTGAGCTTATATGCTCGTTTGCGTCGTTCTCGGCAGCGACGAGATTCATCCATTGCGTTTTAATCGCTTTTGCATTGTTATTTCTGGCATTGCAGGTATTTCTGACCATCGGTCCGGGTTTGATGTCGTGCAATTGCATTGCGGTTAAAAATATGACATGGGAAAATTACAGCTGGGGCGCGGTCGGCATGGCTTTGCTGACGTTGGCATGTAGCATATTCAAATATAAAATTGCCAAACCATCAATGAATTGACGGATGAGTATTCATGCTGAGAAATAGCCTATTCCTTGTATTCATGCTGTATGGGATGATTTTATCCGCCGGTTCGGTGCCGGTGGAGTTTTTCTTTCATCAGGGGTGTCGGGAGTGCGAGAAGGTGCGGCGGCTGGGATTGCCGCAACTGGCGGAGGAATGTGAGGGGCAATATCAGCTGAGCGAATGCGATCTCGAAGCAACGGAGAATTATCTCAAACTGGCGGCTTATCAGGAGGCGTTTGAATACCGGGGGAATGACCCGGTTTTCGTGGTGGTCAACCGCGATACGCTGTTGGCCGGGGCTGATGAAATCAATCTTCGCATTGTCGATGCCGTCCGGGGCGCGCTGAACCGCGCTCCTGCCCCGCCACCGGAATTGGCGGAGAGCAGAACGTTGCTCGCGCGGCGCGCGGCGCGCTTTACGCCGATGGCGGTGGCCATTGCCGGGCTGCTCGACGGCATCAACCCCTGCGTTTTCGCCGGACTGGTGTTCTTCATGAGTCTGCTGATCGCGGCGCGGGTGCGCGACCGGCGGCTGCTCATGGTGGGCGCGGTCTACTGTCTGGGCTGTTTCCTGACCTATCTCGCGCTCGGATTCGGTTTGTTTCAATTCCTGAATCTGCTCTCCGGCGTCGCCTGGCTCAAGCTGGCTTTGAATCTGGCGATGATCGGATTGCTGCTGATTCTGGCTTTGCTCTCCTGGGGGGATGCCGTGCGCTATGCCCGCAGCCGCCGCGGCGAGGATGTGAAGCTCCAACTGCCGCGCCGCCTCAAGGACCGGATGCACCGGCTGATGAAGCGGACCGTGAGCCGTCCGGGACAATTGCTGGCGGGGATTTTTCTGCTGAGCGTGGCGGTGACCGCGATTGAGAGCGTCTGCACCGGGCAGCTCTATGTGCCGACCTTGATCCTCCTGACCCGGACCAACGGGTTCGGACTTCATGTGCTTTATCTGTTGCTTTACAACGTGATGTTCATTCTGCCGCTGATTCTGGTTTTTTACCTGACCTGGCGGGGGGCGACCGCCGGCGGATTGATCAAACTCAGCCAGCGCAGCGTGATCCTGAGCAAGTCGCTGCTGGGCGTGTTTTTCGTGCTGCTGGCCGGATTGCTCTGGCTGTTGAGTTGAACTTATCCGGAAAATCGCCGTTTTTACGGGTTCAACGGTTGCATTCGGCCAACCGGCGGGTAATTTGAAGTATGTATCACTATCTGGGCAATATGCGGTTGCAGTGGTTTTTCGCCACGCCCAATATGTTCGCGGCGTTTCTGGCGCTCTGGCTGCTGGTTTTCGCCGGGATCGTGCTGGGCTTCCGGCGGAAAGGGCTGCTTTTCGCCGGCGTCGCGGCGCAGCTGGGATTGGGTCTGGTGCTGGGGGCCACCTATTCGCGCGGCGGCGGACTGGCTTATCTGGCCGGACTCGGCGTATTGTGGGCGCTGACGCGGCGGAAGGCCGTGCTGGTGATGCTCGGCGGTTTTCTCCTGACGCTTCTGCTGATGCCCGCGGGCGCGGTCCGCATCGCCAGCAGCCTTCAGACCGGGGAAGGGAGCATTCTCCACCGGCTGCTGCTCTGGAAAGGCGGGGCGGGCGTAATCGCACGGTATCCGCTGAACGGCTGTCCGGTTGAACTCGGGCGCTGGTACCAACTGCAATACATGCCAAGCTACCTGAGTGAACATTACAACAGTTTTCTCAATGACAGCCTGAGTCTCGGGGCCGATTACGGCGTCTGGGCTTTTTTCCTCTTCTGGCTGGTCGGAGCCGGATTGCTCCGGTGGGGGTACGCGGTCTGGAAAATGCGGCGCAGTCCGTGTCTCGCCGGGTTGCTGGCGGCGCTCGCCGCCACCCTGATTTCGGGAATGTTTTCAACCTTCTACTCGACCGATTGGATTTTATACAGCGACGTCATATTGCTGGCGGCGCTGCTCGGATTCATCATCCATGCCGTCGTCGCCGCACGGTGGCGGCCCCGATGGCGGGATATCGCGGTTCCGGGATTGCTGGCGGGTGTTCTGTCCGCTGGAATCATGGCGGCGGGATGGACGGCCAACGCCGTTTTGCCTTACCGCGTGACCCTGGCGGACGGCGGGACGCGGCTCGAATTGACGCCTCGCGGCGGGGCACACACTCATGTCGTCCGGTTTTTCGCCGCCGATTCCGATTCGGTCTGGGGACTGCCGGAATTTCCCGACGTCCGGCGCTGGGCGGAACGGGGATTTCGAGTGACGCTGCGCGGCATCGATTCGGGGCTTGACGGTCTGCGTGACGCCGAAACGGAATTGCGGAGCGCGCTCAAGGCCGGGCCGGAGCCGGTGGTTGTTTTAGGTTCGGGGCTGGCCGCCGCCAATGCACTGATTGCGGCGGCGAAACTGCCGGAACCGGAGAATCTGCGCCGGGTGGCGGTGCTTGATGCGGCGGCGGAGTGGCCGTTTCCGGAACTTTCGGCGACGGGTTTCGTCGGGAAACTGGCCGTGCCGCTGGGATTGTTTTACCGCGCTTCCGGGGAGGAGTCGGCGTTGCAGCTGGCCGCGGTTGCGCGTGAAAACGGTAAAAATGTAATCGTGTGCCGTTATTCCGAAAAGGGGGATGACGGCGATTGGCTGGCGATTCTGGAATGGTTCAGGGAGCGTGATGATGATCAGAAGTAGAAAGTTGCGGGCAGGGGTGATGATTGCGGGCATTCTGCTGTTGGCGGCGGCGCTGGCGGCGGCGGGCTATTATATTCTGCGCCCGGCGCGGTTCGCTCCATATGCGGTCGAAGAGAAAACCGTGACCAAAACCATTGCCGGAGTCGAGCGGCATTTCCGCCGCGGAAGCTTCAAAATGCGGGCGAGCTGTTATCTCAACGACGATACCGAAGCGGTTTATGTGGTGCCGGTCGATGCACAGGGCAAGCCTCTGGACAGCGCCGCCAATATCGTTTTTTACGCCCCGTTCAACGGCGAGGATGGCAGCAAGGCTTACGATCGTTACCCGTGGCTGCGCGCTTTGGCCGAAGAACACGGCTGTTCGGTTTACTCGCTCCGGATTCGCGCCGACACCATTTCGACCAGTGAGCCGACTTTATACTACATTTATGCCGAAGCCGGCTGGTATCCGGGCATTTTCCGGATTCAGGAATTTTTGACCGAACGCTTTCAATTGCCGCCACGCAAGCTCTATATGATCGGGCAATCCTCCGGCGGTTCGCTGATTCAGCGCATGGCGGTCGCCTGCCCGGAACGCATCGCCGCCGGGGCCTGCAATGGGGCGGGGGCGCTGGAGGAATGGCGATCGGCCGGTGAAACCCTGCCGCCGCTGCTGCTGCTGAGCAATCTCGGCGACGGCACCAATGGCGAGAACCGCCGGGGCGCTCGCGCCGCCGCCGGAACGCCATGGAAGGTCTGGCATGGCGAGCCGTTGCCGGTCAAGGCTGACGACAAGCACAGCGCTACGCCCGAAGGCCTTGCCCTGATGCAGCGTTTTATTCTGGATGCGATGGGTGGCGAGGCCGGAAATTCCAGGGGATTTCAGGAGGGTTTCGGAAAGTTGTCACTGCATCACGCGCCCGGCGAACCGTTCCCGCCGCCGAAGGCGGCCGACAGCGCGGACGCGGAATTCTTCAAGTTCGAGCCTTGACGATCTTGAGCAGCCAGTTGGAGGGAAGCCCGAGGAAGCGGACCTGATGCAGCTCGGCGGTCAGGCCGAGCTCGCGGCACATGCGGCGCAAATCTTTTTGGCTTAATAGATTGAGGTGCGCTTCCTCGCTCAGGTAGTCGAGTTTGAGCCGCCGCAGAATCCGGCGGTGCCAGGGTTTCGGCAGCCAGTGGAGCAGCGGCAGTTTGGTGTGGAACTCCAGCGGGTGGAAGCGGTTGGGCGTGGTCAGAAATACATAATTCCGGCTTACCCGCACCGCCTCGGCGATGAATTGCTTCTGCCGCGTTTCGTGGCCGACATGCTCCAGCACCGCGGAGGAAAACACCAGATCGAAACTCGCGTCGGGAAAGGGCAGCCTGCAGCCGTCGCCGCGCACGAAACGCACACCGGGGAAGAGGGTTTCGAGGCTGCCGGCATCCTGATCGCTGAGCGCGGTGATCCGTTCCGGATGGGGGTAACTGCATTCAAAAAAATTGGAATAGGCGGCTTCGGCATCCGCCGTCGCGCCGACGTCGAGCACCGACTCCAGCGCTTCGAGATCGATTTCGCGCGCCAGAGCCGCATAAATTTTCCGCCGCACCGCAAACGCGGTTCTGGCCGCCAGCGATTCCGGCGTGACGACGCTGGCGATGGATGGATTGACCTGCATGGTTATTTTCCCGAGAATGTAAGCCATACCATAGCACCGGAACGGTGCAAATGCAAGCAACGCCGCCCATGGCCGGAATTCGGAGTCGACGTTGATTTCCTGATGTTGCAATTTGCAAAGTACGTCGTCCGGGAGTAAATTATATCAATTTTAACCTTCAATCGCGGGGATGTGGTATGCGCGAATGGCTGAAACGGCACGGCGAGGCGTCGGGCTTTTATCTGGCGGCGGTGCTGATGCTGCTGTGGAATCTGGGAGTCAACCACCTCTGGGCGTCCGAGGACCGCTGGGCGGAAATCGCCCGCGAAATGTGGCTGACCGGCGATTGGTTTCATCCTGCCATCAACGGGCTGGTCTATTTCGACAAGCCGCTGCTGAGCTACTGGCCGATTGCGCTGCTGGCGCTGTTGACCGGTGCGATCAATGAATTCATCGTGCGGCTGCCGAGCGCGCTGGCGGCGTTGCTGGCGTTGTGGGCGACGCGCGACCTTGCGCAGCGCACCGTCGGCAAAACCGCGGCGGCGTATTCCGGTTGGCTGCTGCTGTCGGCCTACGGCTTCCTCTTCTGGGGGCGCACCGCGGCGGCGGATATGCTCAATCTGGCGGTGGTGATTCTGGCCGTCGACTGGTTTTTCCGGCGGCGGGACAAGGCGGGCTTCTGGAGTTATCTGCTGTTTTATCTGATCTGTTTCGCCGGGGCGCTGGCCAAAGGGCTGCCGGCGGTGATTCTGCCGCCGGTGGTGGTCTTCGCCTGGGTGGTCGGCGACGGTTCGTGGAAAAAACATCTGGTCTGGGGCAACTTTCTGGCCGCGCCGCTGGCGCTGCTGGCGGCGCTGGTGCCGTTTTATTGCGCGGCGGTGCTGCCGATGCCGGAGTGGTATCATCTGCCCGAGCACGGACTTTCCGGGCTGGGACTGGTCTGGCGGGAAAATGTGGTGCGCGTATTCCAGCCATTCGACCACGACGACGAAGGCTGCTGGACCTACCTGATTCATGTGCCGCGGATCATGGCGCCGTGGGTGCTGGGGATGCTGGCCGCTTTGGTTGCGGCGATCATGGGCTGGAAAAAGCTGTCGCGCGAACGGCGCTGGCTCTGGGTGGGTTCGCTGCTGATTTTCCTGCTGTTTTCGGCGTCGGGTTCGCGGCGCTGGTACTACATTCTGCCGATCATGCCGTTTCTGGCGATCGCCACCGCCGGATGGATGGCCGGCAAAGAACGCTGGAGCGAATTGATCCGCCGGATCTACTGGTGGGGATTTCTGGCGCTGGGGCTGCTGGCGCTGACGGTTGCCGTGGCCGGGCTGCTCTGGTTCGGCATGACCGGCCGGATGGCGCTGCTGCTGTCATGGGTCGACGCCTGGTCGGTGCTGACGATTATCGTGTTGATTGCGGCGGCGGTGATGGTGCTCCGGCGGCGCCGGGACTGGACCGGTGTGCTGCTGGGCGGGACGCTCGGCGTGGCGGCGGCTTTCTGCGTACTGATCCCGGTGGTGAGCGCTCTTCGGACCGAAAAGCCGTTTGTGCTGGAGTTGAAGCGGGAGCTTGCCGGGGTGCCGCCGAACCGGATGATCTTTTTCGTCAAGGACGCGCCCAAGATGGTCTTCTATATGGGGCTGGAGCGGCCCGTCCGCTGTGCCCGCACCGAAGAGGCGTTGCGGCAGAATCTGGCCGAGCTCAAGGGGCAGGAAATCTATATCATCACCGAAAACCGCCCGAAAATCATGGACCGGCTGAAGACTGAAATTCCGGCGCTCGATGTCGCTGCGCCCTGGCGGTCGGAAGGGTTCATTCCGTACTTCGAGAAGCCGACTTCACGCAAGCTCTGCTGCTGGAAGTACACGGTGCCGCTCGAATAACCGGAGCCCGCCGTCGGGTTTGACGGATGGATAAAAATCGGCCGCCGGATTGATTCCGGCGGCCGTTCTTTTGGACAGGGACTGAATTCAGATTTCGCGGGCGCTGTCGCGCCGCCCGGCCGAGGCCGGAGCGATGCGGAACTGGGCGCGTCCCTTGGTGAAGTCGATGGAATCGAGCGTCACCAGCAGCGCCTTGCCGACGGTGCATTCGCGCAAAGCCTTGTCGCGGTCGCGGAACGCTCCGGGCAAATCGGAGGCGTCGATGAAGCCCTGCAAGCCCAGTTCGGGCAATTCAACCACCACTCCGGCGGAAATGGTTTTGACCACCAGCGCGTGATGGATGTTTTCATGCCCCGACTCAAGCATTTCATCAAGATAGCGCAGCTTCATGCGGTCGCTGGCGGCGTAATAGGCTTCGTCGTTGTTGCTTTCGAGTTCGGAAGTTTCCGCGCCCCAATGGGCCATCTCCTCGTTTGACTTCAGATTCTGGCCGAGGTCGCGGGCCCAGAGCTGCTGATGCACCAGCAAGTCCGGATAACGCCGGATCGGGCTGGTGAAGTGGCTGTAAAGGCCTTTGCCCAGACCGAAGTGGATCGCGGGTTTTTCCTGATAATAGGCGCGCGGCAGCGAGCGCAGAAAGGCGTTGAGCAATGGCTGTTTGCGCGCGTCATCGGGCAGTTTGTCCAGATAGTGGCGGCAGCCTTTGCGGGTGGAGAGGTCGCCGGTCGGAATGCCGAACGCGGTTTCCGACAGCGCGGAAAATTCCTCGAGCTTTTCCGATTCGGGTTCGGGATGGACCCGGAACAACCCGGGAATATGTTTGGAGGTGAGTTCGGCGGCCACCGCGCTGTTGGCGGCGAGCATGCACTCTTCGACCAGCTGTTCGGATTCGCGCTGCTGATGGTTGTCCAATCCGACGATCTGATTGTTCGCCTCATCGACGATGACCCGGATTTCCGGAATTTCAAGGTCGAGGAAAACTTCATTGACCTTGCGCCAGTGACGCATTTTCAGGGTAATGTCGCGCAGCGCCTCAAGATTTTCGGCCAGCCGGTCGCTCCAGTCGTCGCCGCGACGCTGATGGTCGAAGAAATCCTGAACCTCATCATAGTTGAGCCGGTGGTCGACATGGAGCAAACCATGGACCCGTTTGAACGAAACCACCTTGCCGGTGGCGCGTTCGACTTCGAGCAGCACGCTGTGCGACGGGGCGTCGACGCCCTGGCGCATGCTGATCTGCGCGGTCAGTCCCTTAGGCAGCATCGGCAGCGTCCGGCCCGGCAGATAGGCGGTGAAGCCGCGCGAACCGGCGGTTCGGTCAAAATAGCTTCCGGGCGCGATCCAGGCCGCGACCTCGGCGATGTGCGAACCGACCTCGACCGTCTCCGGGCTGCTTCCGGGGGCGACCGAAATCGCGTCGTCGTAATCCTTGGCGTCGAAGGGGTCGATGGTCACGGTGAAGCGGTCGCGCAGGTCGACCCGGGCGATTTCACGCGGCGTCAGGGCGTCGGCCTCGGCTTCTTCCTCGGCGGTGTAGGGCCGCGGCAAATGGTATTCGGCGCAGACCGCGTCCAGATCGGCCTGAATCACGCCGGCGCGGCCGATGCGGCGCAGCACGGTGCCGCCGACGGGGCCGGAGCGTTCGGCGTTGCGCCGGCGCGGCCGGATCGGGGCGTCGCTGTCGTAGTCGAGCTTGACTTCGACCCAGTCGCCTTTGCGCGCGCCGTGAATGTTGCCGGAAAGCAGTATATCGCCGGAGATGCGGCGGTCGAGCGGCCGCACCCGGTCGGAGGTGATCAATTCGCCGACGAAGGTGGCGCGGGCGCGCTTGACGACCTCCACCACCCGGCCGGCGGGACCTTTTTCGGGGTCGCGCGGGAAACGCGGATCGGGCGGCAGCTCGGCCACATGGACGGTATCGCCGTGCATGGCGCCGTTGAGGTATTTGGCGGGAATAAAGATATCCCGGCACGGCGCGTCGGCCATTTCGGGATGTTCCGGCGGACAGTTCACAAAGCCGAATCCGCCGGGGGCGATCGAGATCGTGCCGGTGGTCAGCGGGCCGACGGATTCGCTGCGATGCGGAACCCGCCGGGCGCGAGCCTCGACCTGGCGGTTGAAAATCCGCTGCAGACGCTTCTTTTTCTCTTTTCTCATGATTCTTTACTTTCCGAAGCGCGGAAATGGTGGTATATTATGCCAAATACGGCCGGGAATCGGCCGGGTTTCCGGCGCTTTGCCTACAAGATAACCCCGGATGCGCGACTTTGCAATCCGAAAAATGGGCGATCCGGGTGAAGTTTCGGATAAAAACGGGAGAGGGCTGTTATGGAAAAGCGCAAACTGACGGTGGCAAGCTTTCGCAAGATGAAAACCGGCGGTGAAAAAATCGTGATGCTGACCGCGTATGACGCTCCGGGCGCGGCGCTGGCGGCGGCCGCCGGGGTGGAAATCCTGCTGGTCGGCGATTCGCTGGCCATGACCGCGCTCGGTTATGAAAACACCCTGCCGCTGACGCTCGAAGAGTCGCTCCATCACGCCCGGGCGGTGCGGCGCGGCGCGCCGGAGGCCTTCATCGTCGGCGACATGCCCTTCCTGAGCTACCAGCTCGATCTTAACGAAGCGCTGCGCAACGCCGGGCGCTACATCAAGGAGGCCGGCTGCGATGCGGTCAAGCTCGAAGGCGGTTCCGAAGTGGTGCCGGTGGTCGAAAAAATGGTGCGCGCCGGAATTCCGGTGATGGCCCATGTCGGACTGATGCCGCAGCATATCATGACCTCCGGCGGCTACCGGATTGCGGGCAAGAACGAAAAAGACGCCGCCCGCTTGCTGGAGGAAGTGCGCGCGTTCGAGGCCGCGGGCGCGTTTGCGGTGGTGCTGGAGTGCATGCCCGCCAATGTGGCGGACGAAATCACCCGGGCGGTCGCGGTGCCGACCATCGGCATCGGGGCGGGCGTCCATACCGACGGGCAGGTTCAGGTGTGCAACGATGTCCTGGGGCTGTTCGACCGTTTCGTGCCCAAGCATGCCAAACGCTATGCCGATTTGCACGCCGTGATGCTCAAAGCCTACGGCGATTATGTCAATGAGGTCAAGACGCAGGCGTTTCCGGGACCGGAAAATTCATTTTGACAAGACGACGATGACAAAATATTCCGCAATATCCATATCGAATTATGACGAAAGGCGGCATTCATGGCCAAAGGTACCGTAGTTCAGAAAATCATTGAGCGGCATTATGTTTCCGGGGCCCAGGCTCCGGGTGCGCCGGTGGCGATCCGCATCGACCAGACATTGACTCAGGACGCCACCGGCACGATGGCCTATCTCGAGCTTGAAGCGATGGGCATTCCCCGGGTCAAAACCGAGCTGTCGCTCTCCTATGTCGACCACAACATGCTCCAGAGCGGACCGGAAAACCGCAACGACCACCTCTATCTCCAGTCGGTGGCGGCGGCCAAGGGCGTCAAATTTTCACCGCCGGGCAACGGCATCTGCCATCAGGTCCACCTCGAACGCTTCGGCGCGCCGGGCAAAACGCTGCTCGGCTCTGACTCCCACACGCCGACCGGCGGCGGCATCGGCATGATGGCCATCGGCGCGGGCGGCCTCGACGTGGCGCTGGCGATGGCCGGACAGCCCTTTTCCATGCCTTATCCCAAAGTGGTCGGCGTGAAGCTCACCGGCAAACTCGCGCCGTGGTGCGCGGCCAAGGACGTGATCCTGAAGCTGCTGAGCATCATGACCACCAAGGGCAACGTGGGCTGCATGGTCGAATATTTCGGCCCCGGCGTCAAAACCCTGAGCGTCCCGGCGCGCGCGACCATCACCAACATGGGCGCGGAGCTCGGTGTGACCACCTCGGTGTTTCCGTCGGACGAACGCACCCGCGAATTTCTGAAAGCGCAGGGCCGCGAGACGGCCTTCGCCGCACTGGCCGCCGATGCCGATGCCGAATACGATCAGGTGATTGAAATCGACCTCGGCGCGCTGGAGCCATTGGCCGCCTGTCCCTCCAGTCCCGACAACATCAAGCCGGTCCGCGAATTGAGCGGCATGGCGGTCGGGCAGGTGATCATCGGCAGTTGCACCAACAGCAGCTACCGCGATCTTGCCATGGTGGCGACGGCGCTCAAGGGCCGCCGGGTTTCCGACCGGGTTACGTTCGCCATCGCGCCCGGCAGCCGCCAGGTGCTGGAAATGCTTTCGCGCAACGGCATGCTGGCCGATCTGATCGCGGCCGGCGCGCGCATTCTCGAAACCGGCTGCGGCCCCTGCATCGGGCAGGGCCAGAGTCCGGCGCAGGAAACCGTCAGCGTGCGCACCTTCAACCGCAATTTTGCCGGACGGACCGGGACCAAGGACGATCGGGCCTATCTGGTCAGTCCGGAAACCGCGGTGGCGACCGCGCTCAAGGGCTGTTTCACCGATCCGCGGACGCTGGATATCGCCTATCCGGAAATTCCGGAGGTCGAACATTTCCTGATCAACGACAATATGATCGCCGAACCGCCCGCCGCCGGTGCCGGAGTGGAGATCGTCCGCAAGCCGACCATCGGCCAGCCGCCGGTGAATGCGCCGCTGCCGGAGAAGATCGACGGGCGCGTGGTGATCAAGGTGGGCGACAAGATCACCACCGATCATATCATGCCTGCGGGGGTTCATCTCAAGCTGCGGAGCAATATTCCGGCTTATTCCAAAGTGGTCTTCGAGTGTTTCACCGTGGATGGCAAGCCCTCCTTCGCCGAACGCGCCGCGGCGGTCCGCGACGCCGGGCTGCACGGCGTGATCGTGGGCCGCGACAGCTACGGCCAGGGATCGTCGCGCGAACATGCGGCGATCTGTCCGATGTATCTTGGGATCAAGGTGGTGGCGGCGCTGGCGATCGAACGGATTCACCGCGCCAATCTGGTCAATTTCGGCATCCTGCCGCTGATTTTCGCGAATCCGGACGATTATGACCGGATCGAGGAAGGCGACACCCTGGTCATCGCCGACGCTCCGGGACAGCTGGCGCCGGGCAAGCCGGTGGCGGGCGAATTGCGCAAAGCCGACGGCAAGGTGCTGCCGGTGGCGTTTACCCACCAGTTGTCGGACGAGGATATTGCGATCATCCGGGCCGGGGGGCGGTTGAATTGCTGAGGTTGCCGCAAGCGTGGCAATCCCGTCTGGCGGATTTCACCGGCGGCGGATGCTGGCAGACGCTGGCGGCGAAAGTCGCGGCGGAGCGGGAGGCCGAAACGGTCTTCCCGCCCGAAGCGCTGACCTTTCAGGCGCTGGAGCTGACGCCGCCGGATGCGGTGCGGGTGGTGATTCTGGGGCAGGACCCCTATCATGACGACGGTCAGGCGCACGGGCTGGCGTTTTCGGTGCCGGACGGCGTGAAGTTGCCGCCGAGCCTGCGCAATATCTATAAGGAGCTGGCCGACGATCTCGGCTGGCTGTGGCAGCCGCAGGGCGGCGATTTGAGCGGATGGGCGCGGCAGGGCGTGCTGCTGCTGAACGCAGTGCTTACGGTGCGGGCTCATGCCGCGAATTCCCACCGTAATTTCGGCTGGGAAGCATTCACCGACGCGGTGATCGACGCGGTGAACCGGCTGGACCATAGAGTGGTTTTTATCCTGTGGGGCGCTCCGGCGCAGCGCAAGCGGACATTGATCGATGAAAGCCGCCACGCGGTGCTGGAGTCGGCCCATCCGTCGCCGCTGTCGGCCTATCGCGGCTTTTTCGGCAGCAGGGTTTTTTCGCGGACCAATGCGCTGCTGGCCGCCGCGGGGGAAGCGCCGGTCGACTGGGGCCGGGGACTGGTTTCCTGAAATCATGGATCGATCAAAAATGCCGCCGGGTTGCGCCATCGGATTTCCGACGCCGCAGCGATCCGGCCGGAAAGAAAGGCTGATTTTATGAGTGATGACGGCAGCACCGGGGCTTTGCTGGTGGCGCGCGCCATGGTCGGCGCCGCCCGGCGTGAGGGCTATCTGGTCGAAGGCGAACCGATGCTTTCTTCGCCGGAATTGGCGGAAGCGGAAAAAATCCTGTTTGTGAAGATGTTCGCGGAGCTCAAGCGTCATCTGCGCGAAGCCGGACGCATGGAGCTTGCCGAGGACGAAATCGCCGCGCTGTTCAATTTCGCCTTCGGCAAGGGGGCGGAACAGGCCTATAATTACTTGAGCGGACAGAAACCGGAATTCGACATTGCCGGCATGTTTCAGCCGCGGGTCGCGCTCTATGTCGACGACCGGCTGATGAATTTTCTCAAAAATACGCCCGCCGCCGCCGTGCTCGGGGGGGCCTTCGTGGATCACCAGCGACAGCATCCCGGCGAAGAACCGATTCTGGCTTTGTTCGAGGCGCTCAAGTGGACCTCGCGCATCGGCGCGCATCTGGCGCTCGGATTGATGGAGGACTGGAACTTCACCCCCAATCGCTGATTGCGGGAGATTGCGGGATTCGGGTTCACTCGTCTAGAATCGGAGTCGTCTTGACGCCGATGCCGAAACCGGCGGGGAAGACGGAATAGGGCTTGAAGTTGACGTGCCCGCCGAGATGCAGCAAATTGACGCCGTTGAGGTGGAACCGCGACCAGCTGCCGACTGAAGGCGTCGGATTGTATGCGGTCGGGTAATGATCGCCGACGATGAAGTTGTTGGGATTGGTGTCGCCTCCGGAAAGCATATCCCGCGCGTAATCCTCGCGCCCTTCCTGATAGTTGTCGGCCCAGAAACTCAGTTTCGGGTGGATATAGAAGTGGTAGGACGTATTGTACTCCGCGCTGGTGGCATAGGCGCTGGTGGCGTATTCCATGTCGCCCGGGCAGGTAAGGTATTTTCTCGCAACCTCAATCGTCGACGTCCGGCCGTCTGGCGCAGCGTCGCTCTGACCGATGCAATTGCCCGTAATCAGCAGCTGAACCGGACCGGCGATGCCGTCCTCCGGTTTATAACAGGAGTCGGTCCCATTGATGTAATGGCCGCGGGCGGGATACTCGGCGGCGATCGGATTGTTGTACACCGGCAGATAATTCCGGTTCTCACCGCCGTAGATGGCGATCCCCTGGCCGATATTTTTCAGATTGTTGATGCAGCTGGCTTCGCGGGCGCGTTCCTGTGCTGCCGACAGGGCCGGAATCAATATGGCGGCGAGCAGACTGATGATGGCGACGACGACCAGGAGTTCGACGAGCGTAAAACGTTCCGGCATGGATTTCGGGCGGTTGATTGGCATGAGGCGACAGATTCCGTGCACTGAGAAAATACGTTCGCAAGACATTTTCATTTTAGAGCCGCCGGAGCCCCGATGGGTTCCATGTCTGCAATATCAATCAGGCAAAAATATTTGATTTATGCAGTATGAGCATCCAGCCGTGCCGAAATGAATCAAACAATTATTGATCTTTCCGGCGGGAGCGCGGCGAGCGGCTTCATCCGGTGAGCCAGGGCATGACTGCATTGTACATATAGAAGACCATCCCGCCGAAAAAAATTTCGGCGGAATGGTTATGAGAGGAGGGACGGGGTTGGTCGCGCTTAAGGGGCGATGCGCAGCAAACGGGTTTGCGGCGCCGCCAGCGGCAGGATGAACCGGCGTTGGCCGTCGCACAATACCTCTCCGGTTTCAGCGTCGGTGATCCGGGTCGGGCGGGGAAGCGTGACCCGGATTTCGCGGGGAGCGTCGCAGCCGTTGCCGAAGAGCAGGATGCGGCTGTCGCCGGTCATGAAGACATCGTCCTCGCTATAAATATTGCAGTTCGCCTCTTGCGCCAGCGCCCGCAAGGCCATGCTGTCAAGATAGGGGACCGCGCAGTAAACCGAGTTCCAGTCCTTGAATTTCTTCCATACCAGCGCCGGCTGTCCCGCCGGGTCCCGCGCCAATACCCGGACCCCGGGTTCTTCGACGGCGTGGAAATTGGGTGAAATTGCGGCCGGATGGAGCCGGCTCCAGCTGTTGTCGCCATAGGTTTCGGCCCGGTATTCGCGTTGGGCCAGCGGTGCAAAATTCTTCGGCGGCGCGGTCACGAATTTCATCGTCGGTATTTGCTTCGCCTGGATATCCGCGATCAGTCCGATGCCGGTCAGGGTTCCGGAGGCGTCGGCATTCAAACCATTGTCCGTTACATAACCGGGGGCGTAAAACCACAACAGCGTATGGCCGTTGCTTTTCAGCGCCTCGACAGCCCGCCGCTCGGCGGACGTCAGATAAAAGGCGTTCAGAAAGATATAAAGCTTGTAGTCCTGCTTCAGTCCGGGATTGGCCAGATCGCTCATCAGATAGGTGTCGAAGGGCGCGCCCAGGCGGTGCAGATCATTCTGGTACATGCGTTCGATCAGATTGTAGTAAACTGGAACCGCCAGCAGCGGGTCTTCGAAGCGCGGTGAACTCAGACTGGTAAATACCGCGATTTCCGCGCCGCTTTGCCGCGGCCGGTCGAGTTCGCGCCGGAACACCTCGCAAGTCGCATGAATGGCTTCGGCCACCTCTTTGCGGGCGTACCACGGGGCGTCGCCGTCATGCCACTCGCGATTGTTGCGCTGGCCCATGTCGGCCAGCCATGCGCCACCGTTTTTGATCAAATGAAACCCGATGTCCCGTCGCATCACCGCCTGACTTTCGGCCACGCCGCGATGCTTGCCATGATAAAGCCCGGACGCGGAAAAGGTCCGTTCGTCATTGTCGGCCAGTCCCAGCCGTCCGTGCAGGGCGATCGAATCGAGCGGCAGATAGAGCACATAGGGGTCTCCGGCGTGGCGCATTTCATATTTGGGCGCATAGATATAGCCGTCGATGTCGGGATTGTTCAGCAAATCGGCCAGATCGTAATTCTGCACATGCAGCCGGCTGCCCGAGGGCTGGCCGTTGCGCAAGGTGGCGAAAACGGCGCCGTAATGGATCAGCACCAGGGCGTTGCGGTCGGTTTTTCGCTTGATGCAGCCGGCCAGCTCCGCCTGCCAGCCGCCGAGCAGAGTGGGGAAAAATTCGATGTAATCGATGGCGCTTTGGTGTTGTCTCGGATCGCGGAAAACGCCGCCGGAGGCATCGGGCGCCCACAGCTCCGCCAAGGTCGGCGCTGCCGTGGCGAAGGTGGCGTCCGGCTTGTTCCACGTCCGGCGCAGCAGAGTTTCGTCATCGTGATATTTTTGGCGCAGCCATTGCCGGTACAGGGCGATGGCGTCGGGATGGAAGTCGCCGAATGCCAGTTTTGAGCGGTCATCGATCATGTTGTTGGCGGCGATTCCCCCCATATGGCTGTCGAGCTGTGAACAGGCCCAGGGATGATAGCCGACGATTCGACCGGCGTATTCCTTGTTTTTGAGGAAACTGAAGAACGCATCCAGGAATTTCAGGCAATCCTGACGATAGGTTTGCGCCGCCATGCTGACGATGCCCGGTTCGCCTTGAACTTCCTGCGGATGGCGGCCGAAGCCGTCGAGCATCAGCGCTTCGGGGTGAGCGCGCAGCCAGGCCGGGTTGGGCCGCAAGTCGATGCCGATGATGAAATAGCTTTCCGGCCGTACCGCCAGTGCGGCGCGGATGTTCTGTTCGCAGCGCTCGAAATATTCCTGCCACTGTGACGGCAAGCCGAGCACCCGGTTGTAGAGGATGAAATATTGGATATCCAATCCAGTGGCGCGGGAAAGATCAAACTTTTCATACCCGGTGGTCCGGGTATAGCGCAGAAAGAACGGAAATTCAAAACGTTCCCCGATTTGAAATCCGAGCTGTCCGTTGCAGTTGCCGACTCCGGCGGCCGGATGATCCGGGCCGATTGCGGCCGTCGCCGGACGCTCCACGGTCAGGGTGCCGACGGCACCGCCATGCAGCAGCGTTTTGCCGCCGTCGGGGAGAAAGTACAAATACAGCGGCGATTTCCCTTCCGGAGCGAAGAATGGTGTTGTCAATTCAAAATTCAGGGTGTTACGCCCGCTTTTTCCGGCCGCCAGCGCCCCGGCGATTTCGTAGTCGCCAAGCCAGCTGCCCAGACCGGCCGGCGTCTTCCAGTCCAGCATGACGACGCCGGGTCCGGGCAGCTCAACTTCACAGTCTACACGTACTTTGTCTCCGGGCCTGACCGTTTCCGGCGTGATCTTAAGCTGCGCCGGTTGCAATGTCGGGGGCACGGCGCTTTCCAGCACCGGCAGCTGAAGCGGCGTCAGCGGTTGAGCCGGACCGAAAAATTCGACTTCGGCCACACTCAAATCCGCCCCTCCGCGCTGAAATTCCAACCGCAGCCGGCTGGTATGTACCGGTGGCAGGGCTTGCGGCTTGCCGTCGCCCGGCACGGTGGCCAGCGGCTGATAAGCAAGGCCGTTCCAGCTCAGGATTTTTACCGCGGAGCTGCCGCTGCCGTGAATGGCGACCGCGGCGAAATTCAGCGGCCAGCGCCATTCGAATTCCAAAAACGGTTCCCGGTCGAACGCCATCGGCCGCCAAACCGTTTCGGGTTTGCCGTCGTTGACGTTGGTGTGATAGCAATCGGTCGCTACCGTCCGGGTCGCACTCCCCTGAAACGAGGAGCCGAGCGTTCTCGCCAGCCGGGCCAAATTTTCCCGGGATTCGCCGCTGTAGCCGGACAGAGCGAAGAGCAGCAGCAATAATCCCGGCAACTGTAAGTGCAATTTCATGACGATTGCGTTCTTTCGTTTTCCTGTGCCGGACTGCGTCAATAAGTGATATCGTCGAGCAAATTGCAGAACCGCTTCGGCCAGGTGTCGGCATCGGTCACCTGTTTGTCGGTGGCCGGAAGGCTTCTGGCATGACCGCCCATATAGCCGACGTTGATGGCCGCCGGGTGGTTGGTGAATTTATTATCCCAGCCGGTGCGCTTGTCGAAATGGATGGTTGCGCCGGGATTGTCGCGGCCCATGATCTGGCGTTCCGCAGGTTGGGCGGGCGTGGTCCAGCCGGCGTAGCCGCTGTAGTTTTTATTGAAGTAAATGAAGTAATAGGAGCCTTCCTCATAGCGGCCGGGCTTGTAATTCTGGGTATCGCTCGGACAGTGGTAGATCCGTTCCCGCTGGTCGTCGGTCAGCGGCGTGGTGATGCCTTCGCCGAAGGCGCCGCTGGCGGCCAGAATCCCCGCGGGGTAATTGTTGTCGGTGTATCCGTAATCCAGTTTGCCGTTGGCCTGAGTGGGCATGGCCGCGATGTAATCCTTGCTCTGGCCGGAGTAGATGAATTGCGCCAGACAGATTTGTTTGAGTTTGTTGATGCAGTTGGCATTGCGGGCGCGTTCCCGCGCCGCCGACAATGCCGGGAGCAGCATGGCCGCCAGAATGGCGATGATGGCAATTACGACCAAAAGCTCAATAAGTGTGAAAGATTTCTTCATGGCAACGACATCCTTTCTTGGAGTGTGATGTATGATCGAGTGATTCATTATATAGAATATTCAATTTTCCGGCGATTCATTGTTTGGTTTGCCGGGGCGAATGGGACCGGGGACGCACACTGGCGCGTTCCACCAGTTCGAAACCGATTTGCGGCAGGGCTTCGACCCGCAGATCGTTGTCGGCGAAAAAGTCGACCGCGGCTCGTCCGCGCTGTTCGTAACACAACGATACGGTGGTCAGGGCCGGGGTCAGGAACGCCCCGCCCGGATAACCGCAGAACCCCATCACCGAGATATCTTCCGGCACCCGGCGGCCGTGCCGTTTGAGCGCTTCGAGCACTTTGATGGCGATGAAATCGGAATAACAGATCAGTGCGCTGGGAATTTGCGGCAGCGCCAGAATGGTCCGGATGGTCTCATCGATTCCGGCGTCGGACCATTCGGGATGATAAAGCAGCAGTTCGTTTTCCGGACAACGGAGATATTGGGCGAACTCATGCCGGGTGAAGCCGCGGATGCCGTCGCCGTCGCTGGCGACGCCGATGGCGGCGATTCGGGAGTGTCCGAGCCGGACCAGATGGCAGATTGCGGCCAGAAATGCCGGGCGGACCACATCGGTCATCACGAAAAATGGCGTCATCAGGGTATCGACGTCACGCCCCATCGGCAATACGGCCGGTATTTCGGCTTGCCGGAAGAGCTGAATTTCCGGTTCGTCGCCGAGATAGAGGGCGGCCAGCAGGATCGCTCCGCTCAATTTTTGTTCGTGGAGGAAACGCTGTTTTTCTTCAAGATTGCCGCTGCGCAGAAAGCTCAGGGAGATTTTCACCAGTTCGATTTCCAGCTCCATGGCCCGGGTTTCAATGCCGGGCATGATATATTGCCAGGCCTGAGTGATGTCGTTGGCGTCGGGTTGGACGACCAGCAGTTTGCGTCCGCGGCTGCGGGGGGCGACGAAGGTGCCGTTGGCCCGGCGGCGTTCCAGATAGCCTTGCTCGACCATGTGCTCCAGCGCCTGCCGGAGAATATTGCGGCTGCAACCGAGCTTGACGCACAATTCGCGCTCCGTCGGCAGTTTTGTCCCGGCAGGCTGCTCCCGGCAGAAAGCGGTCAGTCCGTCAATCAGCTGCCGATAGAGCGGTCTTGCATCCGCCCGGTCTAGTTGCACATGTGTTTCCATACCCATTCAATTTTGTCCATATTTTTCTTGGTTCCATCAACATGAACCAATACATGCCATTTTGTTCCATTCATAGTATACCAAATAAAATGCATTTTGTCAAGGAGAGAACAGAAGATTTTTTTGATTTTCTGATTTATGCTCTCTCGAAAGAACAAGTTGGATAAAGAGTGGCAAAACCGGGCCCGGGCATCAAACTCCGTCATTGGTTTCCGGCTTGACATTTGCTTTCAGCGCTGTATATTAGCTTTAATATCCCTGATTCGGCATTGATTCCAGCATCCCAGTCACGTCCTACCCAATCGAGGTCATTCCCATGAATCCAGAACACGGCGGCACGGTCCCGGAAAGTCCATTACCCATTCCTCGGTGGAAGCGGACTTATACCTGCGAGAATCTGACTTATACCATGCCTTCGCTGCTGGCGGCGATGGGGCTGATTCTGCTGGGTTTTTTCACCTATACGTTGAGCATGGCCTTCGTGCCTCAGATCATGCCGCTCAAACTCGAGGTGCTCGGCGCCAACAACAAGGAAATCGCCTTCATCATGCTGACCATCGGTCAGGTGTTCAATATCACCGTCTGTCCGATGGTCAGTTTCCAGAGCGACCGCTTTCGGAGCCGGCGCTGGGGGCGGCGGATCCCGTTCATCCTGTTCACGATGCCGATGATGTGCGCGGCCTGGCTGCTCTTTGCTTTCGTCGACAGTGAAGCGGCCTGGCTCAGTCCCGCGATCGCGCGCTTCGTGACGGTGGCGCCGGCGACTCTGGCGGTGATCCTGATCGGTCTGATCATGCTGCTCTATCAATTTTTCCTGATGTATGTCGGTTCGGTGATCTACTATATTTACAACGATACCATTCCGGCGCAGTTCCTGGCGCGGTTCGTGGGGATGATTCAGGTGGTGACGACGCTGGCGGGAACGCTTTTCGCATTCTTTATTTTCCCCTACGGAGTGGAGTTTTTCCGGCCGATTCTGATCGGGACCGTGTTGATCTATGGATTGGGGGTGGGCGCGATGTGCCTGCTGCTGCGGGAGCCGCGCTTTCCGGAACCGGGCGTCGCCGAAGTACGGCAAAGTCACCGGACCGCTGGCATCGTCACCTTTTTCCGGGAAAGCTTTTCCCATAAGTTCTACTGGTACAGCTTTTTCGGCGTGGGCGCCTCGGCGGTGGCTTCCTGCATTGGGACTTTCACGGTATTTTTCTATCGTGACATGGGATTGCAGATGGGGGATATCGGGCGACTCAACGGTGTGGCCGGTCTCGCGGGGATGATCATTTCCATGTTGGTGGCATCGGCGGGCGCGGTGTTGATCGACCGCTGGCATCCGGTGCGGGTTTTTGTGATCGGGATGCTGTTTTCGGTGTTGCTGCCGCTGCTCTATTGCCAATGGCTGTTCTTCACGCCGCCGCCGCGGATTTTCTGGATGGTATTCGTGGCTACGAACATCTGCTTCAGCTTCGCCATCAATTTCCGGACCATCGCCAATATGCCGATGCTGATGCGGATTTACCCCAAATCGCGGTTCGGCCAATTCTGCTCGGCTCAGTCGATGCTGCGCAGCGGCATGGTTCTGACCGCCAGTCTGGTGCTCGGCGCAGTGATCGACATCCTTAAATACAATTATCATCTCGGCGATTTTGCTTACCGGTTTCTCTGGGTGTGGAATTTATTCTGGACCATTGTGGCAAGCATTTTTTTCGTGCTGATGTACCGGCAATATTTCAAGCTCGGCGGCTTTGCCGCCTATCAGGCTCCGGCGACATGGAGCGAAACCGGATTCGAACCGATGCCGGCGACTCCGGTGCACGGTCCCAGTCGGAAATTGTTGAATGTCGCTTTGCCGTTGCTGGATGCGGTGCTGATTCTGCCGTTGGCGGGCGCCGGATTCATGGTCTGGTACTGCCGGCGTGGCGGAATGCCGGCGACCGCGGAGGTGTTTGCGCATCTGGCGCTGCCGGCGGCCGTTGGCGTACTGGTTTTCTGGGGGCTCGTGCGGATGGGGATCCGGCGCGACATCCGGCGCGTCCGCCGCGGCGAACCGCCGAAAAACGGGTTGCCGCATCATGGGCTGCTGATGATTTTTGCGGCGACCCATCTGCTGCTTTTCGCCTGTACGGTTTATCAATCATGGATGACCGCCGTGCCGGAAGACGGGACGGGTTCGGGCTGGATGTGGTTTTATCAGATGATGGTCAATGCCGTGCTGGTGGCGTTGCTTTATCTTTATCTTCGCATTGAACGCGGTTTTTCAACCACTTTAACGGAGCGCCATGGCTGAGATCGATGCCCGCGACAATCTGGACCGGATCGGTCGCCTTGCTGTTTCCCGGACGGAGCTGGCGGCATTTTGTGCGCGGCAATCCGAAAATTTCCGGCCCGCCGCCGGACGGGTGCCGGCCGTGGGGCTGCCGGACGGTGTTGCGCGCTTGGAGCCGGTCGGCGAATTCATCCCGTGGCAACTGCCGGTCTGGCGGGCGGAAGTCATCCCCCCGATGGCGGGGGCGGTGCTGCGCCGGACTGAGGAAGCGTTGCTGGGGGTGTTGGCCAAGGTTTTCATGGCGCCGTGTTTTCTCTTGCTTCTGACGGATGGCTCTGGCGATTTCCGGTTCACCCTGGCCGAATCCGATTGCGAGCGGGACGGCTGGCGGCGGCGGAGTTTCGCCGTGTCGCCGGATCCGGCCATCCGGGAATATTTCCGCCGCCGGATGCGTCCGGTCTGGCGGGATTGGCCGGCGGTGAAGCGGGCGTTCGATACCGAATCCATCCGTGCCGAGTTCATGGCCGTGTGCGGCCGGTGGCTCGGAAGCCGGTCCGCGGTTGAGGCGGGCAGGCGGGAACTTGGCGATGAACTTTTCCGGTGTTTGCGGCGTACTGCCGGCGGAATGCGGCCGCACAGGGCGCCGGCGGCGCCGGATTTCGGCGGCTTTCCATTCTTCGAGTGTGAAGCGCTGCCCGAGGTGGCGGAAGTGGCGATTACTCCGGAAATGCTGGGCCGGATTGCGGAAAATATCGTTTCGCGCGACAAGCGTCACGGCGTTTTCTATACCGCGGCGACGGTGGTGCGTTACATGTGTCGGAGCATCTTGTGTGCGGCGCTGGGTGACGCCGACGGGGTGCGGCGTCTGGTCTGGCATTCCGACGCGGCGGAGCTTTCCGAACGGGAACGCAAAACCTTGCTGCGGCGGCTGGCGGTGCTGCGGATACTCGATCCCGCCGTCGGCGCGGGCGCATTTCTGATCGGCATGGCTGAAGAGCTGTGGCGCTGTCGGATTCTGATCGATCCGGCGGCGGGGCAGGGGAAGAAGGCGGCCGCGCTGCGGCGCAAGGTGGCCGGACAGTTGTACGGTGTCGACCGCGATGCCGCCGCCGTGTCGGCGGCCCGGCGGCGGCTGGGATTGTGGACGGCTCCGGGCGCGCCGGAAACGCAGTGGTGCGGTCATCTGGTCGTCGGCGATTCCCTGGCGGCCCGATTGCCGGGGGAGGCCGCCGGGCCGGACGGTTCGGATGACTGGGAGCATTGGTTTCCGGAAGTCTTCGTTTCGGGCGGCTTCGATCTGGTCATCGGCAATCCGCCCTATGTGAGCTACGGGCTGCGCGGGCTGGCAGCCATGACCGGAACCGCGGCGGCGGAGTTGAAACGTCGTTTTCCGGATTCGGCGGAATACAAAATCAGCCTTTATGCGTTGTTCATGGAGCTGGCGATGCGTCTCTGCCGGCCCGGCGGACGGCAAAGTCTGATTGTTCCCGACAGCGTTTTGTCCGGACGCTACTTTTCCCGGATTCGCCGCCGGATTCTGACCACCCAGCGCATCGCAGCGTTGACGCTGGTCGAAGGCCGGGTATTTCCGGCCACGGTGGGCCGCTCGTTGATTTATCTATGGCGCAATCGTCCGCCGACGGCGGGGACGGCCGCCGCCATACGATGTTTTCCCGATCCGGCGGCGATGCGGGAGCCGATTCCGGCGGTGCGGCTGGAGCAAGCCGTCTGGCTGAAACTTCCCCGGCAGCGTTTCCGGCTGTTTTTTTCCGCCCGGGAAGCGGCGTTGGCGGCAAAAATCGAAGCCGGGTCTCATCCTCTCGGCGAAATGGTCCGGTGGGCCAGCGGTCTGATCGGCAAATATGGACAGAACGCCATTTGTTCTCCGGTTCCGTTGTCGGAACGATGGCGGCGCGGTATTGCCTCGGGAAGCGCGATTCGCCCCTTCCGGGTGGTGGGGCCGTTTTGCTGTCTGCATGACGATGAAGCGGTATTGAAAAGCGGATTCGGCAAGGTGGATTACGCTGCGCCGAAGCTTTTTCTGCGCCAGACCGGAGACCGCCCGGTGTGCGCCTGGGATGATGCCGGGCTGCTGGCGTTGAACAACGTCCATGTCGGCAACGCCCGGCGTCAGGGGGTGAGCCTGAAGGCGCTGGCGGTATTGCTGAATTCACGGCTGTTGACCTGGTATTATCGGGCAGTCACGCTGGAACGGGGCCGGGCGCTGGCGCAACTTGATCTCGACATGGTGGCCGAACTGCCGGTCAAACTGCCGGCGGCGTCCGGAGAACTGGAATCTTGGTATGACCGGATGGCGTCCGGCGACGGGGACGATTCGGGGATGAACCGGGCGGTCTATGATCTTTACGGATTGAATTCGGCTGAAATCGCCGTGGTTGAAAACCAGGTTGCGGCATCCACGCCGTTGGCGGCCACGCATTCATGAGGGCGCGGTGCGGGCGCTTCGATTGCGATAAAATCCAGCCCGTCCGCTGCCGTCCGACAAGCCGTCGCTCCGGCTGATCGGTTGTTTTCAGCGGAAATCTTGCGGAGACTGCTCCGGTCGGGAGGGCTCAAAATCCGGAATTCGAGGAAATTCAACAACATTCCGACTGATTCGGCGGACAATCCGGCACGTCGTTGTGAGGTTGAATTCCGGCTACTTTTTGCGACTTTCGATGCAAAAAGTCCCCCAGAGCCTTCCGCGCGACCGCACTTCGGCTGGCATGGCCATCTTCCCGCGCCGCTTTCAGAACTTCTTCGTCGAGTTCGTCGGGATATTCCATGAATATTCTCATGATCAACCTCCCCTCTGATTGATGGGGACTAATATAGTCATAAAAAGTCTCGTTGCAAGTGAAAAATTAAGATTTATTGACAAAAATGACGGAAAAAATTGATTTTCAACCAGTTTTATAGTATATTATATCGAGTGAAATTTTTGCGGGGGGCAGGAATATGGGGCGACGGGGGATTGGTCGGGCGGGAGGGGGGAATCAACACCACAGAGTGGGACCGATGGAATTTTACCACAAAAATTTTCAACGGCTGCGCGAAGGACGCGGTTTGACGCTGGCGGAAATCGGCGACGCGCTTCAGGTGGCGAAACAGACGGTGCAGAAGTGGGACAAAGGCAAGGTCAGGCCCCATATCAAACGCGTCCGTGAAATCGCCCGGCTGATGCGATGTTCGGTCTATGACATTTCCGATATCCAGCCGGAGCCCGGCGATCCCTGCTTTGTCGCGTCCGGAGAAACGAAAGACATGCTGCTGAGCGCGATCATTGCGCACTGGGAAATGCTTGACGGCGCCGAGCAGGCGCAGGTGGCCGGTCTGGTCAATCGTCTGCTCAAGGAAAAGCGTCCGGCGGCGGATGCCGGAGCCGGTTTGCCGCAACAGGACGCATAACTTCAGCGCCTGCCATCCAAATCTCCGTTTCCGGATTTCAACTTTCCCGTTGGCGGCGGAAGGAAAAATAGGCCGTCAGACTGGTGCCGAAGCCGATTCCCCACAGAATCAGGAAGGTCGGCAGCAGGTCGCGAAACCGAACCCCTTCAAGAAAAAGCCGGTGCAGCGATTCGATGCCGTAGCGGATCGGATTGAGCAGGGTGATTTTCTGAAAAATCATCGGCATGCTGTCGATCGGCGTCGCCAGGCCCGACAGCATGGCGAAAGGAATCACCACCAGAAAGGCGCCCAGCATCGCCTGTTGGAGATCGTTGCAATGCACCGAAATCAACAGTCCGATCCCCACCGAGGCGTAGAGAAACGACAGAAACATGCCGTACAGCAGCCAGTAGGAGCTGTGGAATGGAATCTCGAACCACAGCCGCGCCATCAGCAGTCCGAAGGTAAGCTGCATCAACCCCATGATCATGGTGGCGATGCCTTTGCCGATCAATAATTCGGCTGAGGAGTAAGGCGTCATCAGCAGCTGGTCGAAGGTGCCGTCCTCGCGTTCGCGGGCGATGGAGAGCGCGGTCAACAGCATCAGGTCGAGCAGTGCAATCATCGCCAGCAGCGCCGGGATCATGAAATAACGGGTCTGGTAATTTTCGTTGAACCACGCCCGCGACTCCATGACCACCGCGGGCCGATCGCCGTAACGGTCGCGGTTGAAGTTGTCGACCACACTCTGGGCATAGCCGATGGCCAGTCCGGCGGTGGTGGAATTGCGGCCGTCGAGGACCACCTGGAGCTGAGGATGTTCCCGATTGGAGAGCTTGCGCTCGAAATCGGCCGGAATGACCAGCGCCATGCGGATATCGCGGTGGTCGATGCGGTCGCGCATGCTCTGGTAGGATTCGAGCGGCTGCTGCTCTTTGAAAATACCTGAACCGCGGAAGCGGGCGATCAGCTCACGGGAGTTGGCACTGCCGGCGTAATCGAGCACCGCGAACCGGATTTCATTCAAATCCAGCGTGGCGGCATAACCCAGCACAAAGAGCTGGATGATCGGCGGCGCCATCAGCGTAATCCGCGTCTTGGGATTCTTGAGCAGCTGGCTCAGCTCCTTGCGCAGCAGGGCGAGGAAACGGTGAAACAATCCGATCACGGCTATTGCTCCAGGCTTTTCGGGTTTTTGGCTTTGGCGACCAGCATGAGGACGATGGTGAACAAGATGATGATCAGGAAGTTCTTGACGATGTTGCTCCAGACGTTGCCGACCAGAAAGATGGTCTGGAGAAAGTCGACGTAGTAGCGCGCCGGGACGATGTAGGTGATCATCTGCACCCAGCGCGGCATATTGGAAATTTCATAAATGAAGCCGGAAAGCAGCAACACCGGCATGAACGAGACGATCATGGAGAGCTCGCTGGCCAGGAACTGGTTTTTGGTGATGCTCGAAATCACCAGTCCCAGCGCCAGCGCCATGTTCAGATAGATCGCCGACCCCAGCACCAGAATTATCAGGCTGCCTCTTACCGGGACATGGAACAGAAAGCGGGCCAGCAGCAATGACAAGCCGAGGCCGATCATCCCGAGCAGGAAATTGTTCAGCGCCTTGGCCACCAGGATTTCACCGCTGGTCATCGGCGTTACGAACATGCTTTCGAGATTGCCGTGTTCGTACTCCTTGGCCATGATCATCGCGGTCAGCTTGGTGCCGATGATGGTCATGATCAGCACGATGACTCCCGGCAGCATGTACAAGCGGCTGTCGTTGGCGGTGTTGTACCACATCCGGCTGTTGAGTTCGATGCGGGGCGAAGCGGGACTGTCGCCGCGGGCCAGCCCGGAGACCAGAACGCCTTTGATGTAGTTTTCCATCAGCCGCGCCCGCATGGCGTTGGTGGCGTTGACCACGACCAGAAACGACATGTCGCCGAGATTGTACTGCCGTTCGAGATTGTCCGGCAGGTAAAGGCAGGCGTCGGCCCGGTGATCGCGCACTGCGGCGGTGCCTTCTTCGGTCGCGCGGACGGTATGCGCAATGAAGTATTCCGAGGCGGCGAAGCGGGCGGCGATGATATTGCCGAGGGGCGACGGCTGTGGCGCGACGATTACCAGCCTGATGTTGCGAATGTCCATCGAGAGTGCATAGCCGAACACCAGCAGCAGAATGAGCGGCAGCACGATGCCGAACACCATGCTCGACGGGTCCCGGAAGAGCTGTTTGCGCTCCTTGACGATCAAGGTATGGAGTCGATGGAGGTTCATAAGGCGTCATGCTCCGCGCGGAATTTCCGGATGATGCGGACGAAGGCTTCCTCCAGCGTCGGCGGTTCACCGCCGGGTTCGACGCCCAGGGCGCGGATTTCCGCCACGGTACCGGCGGCGACGGCGACGCCGTTCTGCATGATCGCCATATGGTCGCAATACTCCGCCTCGTCGAGGAAATGGGTAGTGATGATCACCGCCACTCCGGCGTCGGCGAGGTCCATGATCCGCTGCCAGAATTCGTGGCGCGCCACCGGGTCCGCGCCGGAAGTGGCTTCGTCGAGGAACAGGATTTCCGGCTCGTGCAGCAGGGCGCAGGCCATGCTCAGCCGCTGTTTGTAGCCCAGCGGCAGCTTGCCCGCCGGGACGGCCCGGAATTCCTCCAGATCGAAGTGCGCGAATCCCCAGCTCAGACGTTGCTCCAGACGGGTTCCGGCGAGACCGTAGGCGCTGCCGAAGAAGCGCATGTTTTCTTCGACGCTCAAATCTGAATAAAGCGAGAATTTCTGGGCGACGAATCCGACTTTGGCCCGGGCCGGCCCCGGCGCATTGCGCAGATTGACGCCGCCGATTTCAATCGCACCGCTGTTGGCCGAACTCAAGCCGCAGAGCATGCGGAAGGTGGTGGTTTTGCCCGCGCCGTTGGCGCCGAGCAGACCGAAGATTTCGCCCCGGCGCACCTCGAAGCTCACTTGATCGACGGCGACGAAGGAACCGAAGCGCTTGACCAGTTTGTCCGCTTTGACCACCACCGGCGCAGTTGCCTCCACCGGGTGACGGCGATGGAGTTCCGGCAGGATATCCCCGGTCAGGAGCACCTGAAACGCCTGCTCGAAGGTCGGATTCCGAATTTTGCCGGCCGCCCGGCGGCGAATGCCTTCCGGGGTGTCGTCGGCCAGCACCTTGCCCTGAAAAAGGATCAGCGTTCGGTCGCAGAAATCGGCTTCATCCATATAGGCGGTGCTGGCCAGCACCGTGGTATGATTTTCATTCACGAGTTCACGCAGAATCCGCCACAGCTCCCGGCGTGAAAGCACGTCGACGCCCACCGTGGCCTCATCGAGAATCAGCAAGGGCGGCATCGAAACCAGCGCGCAGGCCAGCGCCAGCTTCTGCTTCATGCCGCCGGAAAGCGCGCCGGCCATGCGTGGCTGAAAACGTTCCAGATCGGCCAGCGCCAGCAGCCGGGCGAAAAGCGCAGGCTGTTCCTTGCGGGGGACATGGTGCAGATCGGCGTAAAGAGTCAGATTTTCGCGTACGCTGAGATTTTCATAGAGGCCGAATTTCTGCGGCAGATAGCCGATCTGGCTCTGGATCCGTCCGGCATCCCGGACCGTGTCGCAACTCAGCACTTGCGCGGTTCCGGAGGTGGGCTGAAGCAGCCCGGTGAGAATGCGCAGCAGCGTGGTCTTGCCGGCGGCATCCGGTCCCAGAATTCCGGCGATGATGCCTTCCGGCAGCGTGAACGACACCTCGCTCAACGCCTCGGTCCGGCGCTCACGCCCGGCGAAAACCTTTGACACGCCGCGGCATTCGATCACATTCATGGCCGCGGATTCTCCGGAAATACGACCGTGGCCGGTCCGCCGAGCTTCAGGCGGTTTTCCGGATCGCGCACGAAAACCCGCATTTCATAGACCAGCGAAGAACGGATTTCCGGGGTTTCGACGTTTTTGGGCGTGAATTCGGCGTTGGGTGAAACGAAGCCGACCCAGCCGGCGAAATCCTCGCCCGGCGCGCCGTCGAAGCGGACGACGGCCTTGTCGCCATTGCGAATCCGGGTCAGGTAATTTTCCGGCAGATAGGTGCGGACCCATTTGGGGGTGATCACTGCCAGCACCAGCACTGGAATCTGCGGCGTCGCCATTTCGCCCGGTTCCAGCAGCCGGTTGCGGACGATCGCGTCGCAGGGCGCGAAAAGTTCGCAATCCTTGAGCTTCTGCTGCTCGATCAGAACCTGGGCTTCGGCCTGGGCAAGCTGGGCGCGGGCCGAAGCAATGTCCTCGGCCCGGCTGCCGTTGATCAATTTGCGCAGGTTCTCCTCGGCCGCTTTCAACAGCGCGCGATAGGTCATGCACTCGGCTTCGGCGACATCGGAATCACGGTGCGACACCGCCGCGACCTTGACCAGTTCGGTCTGACGGGCAAAATCGCTTTCGGCCGCCTTCAATTTGGCCTTGACCACGTCGACCTGGGCGCGGGCGATGGAGATGTCCTCTTCGCGGGTGCCGTTGACCAGTTTTTCAAGATTGGCGCGGGCGTTGTCGCGGGCGCTTTCGGCGGCGCGCAGGGTGTTGGCGATGCGGACGGTTTCGAGCGTCGCCAGCAGTTCGCCCTGTTTCACGACATCGCCTTCCTCGACTTTGACCGAAGCGATGCGCTCGGCGATCTGGAAAGCGGCTTTGACCTGGCGGTCATCGATATTGCCGTATAAAACGATTTCGGTTTTCTTCTGCGGGAAAAGTTCGGCGCGAAATCTCCAGCCCAGCACCGCCGCGGCGACCAGCAGCAGGAACACGGCCGGAAGACAGATTTTCTTCAGCTTCATGGACAAGGCTCTCCTTGGTCGGGGCGATTTCAAAATGGCTTTATCGTTTTGAAATCGCCCCGGCTTATAATAGAGCATAAAATCGCCATTTTAGTTTCATGAAGCCGCCGGTTTTTGCTGATAAAATTGAGGCTTATGAGCAGAATCTCATCGTAATGGGATGCTGTTGGCCGAAGTTGAACTGACTCCGGCCGCATGGGCGGTTCAGGAACGCACTTCGACAAGAGGGTTGAGTCGGATGGTCAAGTATTTTGCGAACGATTCCATGAAACGATTCTCAATGAGCTTTATCAGATTGCATTGCGCAAGAAAATCTATGACGCCATCGAAATGCTTCAGCGGTATCTCGACCCGTGGATGCGGAATTACAACCAGAATCGCCCTCATGGCGGTAAATATTGTTACGGAAAAACTCCAATGCAAACATTCCATGACTCATTGCCGCTTGCAAAAAAGAAGATGTTGCAGTATAGTAACCGATTTTCAGAACGATAGAAAATATGACGAATCATTCAGACAATGTCGTGACTTCTGCAATCTGGAACGGTAGAATGCCTCCATGCATTGTACAGGGGCGCGCGACGCCACCGCCCTCGCGCATCCGGGGCGAATATGGTCGCTCCCCGATTGCATTTTATTACGCTTCTTGATTACATTAAAAATAATATGACTGGTTCAAGGCCAAGGAGTGCATCATGGCAAATCATGGACGGAATCGCAATCCGTATCAGGGTATTGATTGGACAAAACAGCCGCGGGTGACCGGGTGCACGCATTTTCATTGTCCTACCCGTGCGGCATTTGAAACCGCCATCCGGAGCGGATTGGAATTTGCCACCTTGTCCAATTATTACCCATCAGTACCTTACTATCCGCTCGCATCGATTCGCGAAAACAGCTTCAAGCTTTATCAGGACGGCTATGTTCAGGATGGCAAGTTCATCCGCGAACGCATCGACTATCGGAAAAAGTTCGCCGAATGGGGCGAAGACACTTCAATTTTCCCCGCCGATGAGGGAGAACGGATTTTCTCCGATCCGCCGCCGGGCTTCATGGAAGCCCCAAACGCCGAACATCACTGTTTTGCGGACTACAACGTCTACTTGCACATTACTTCGCCGGGCAGTTTCTTCGCCAGCGGCAATTTCTATCGCGACCGCGGCACGGTGCTGGACAAACACGGCATCCACATGGGCGCATCCATGCCGTGGCGAGACGCTTTCCGGGCGATGATTGACAATCTCATGATCCCTGACGGTGGCGGCGTGGTCATCAACCACCCGCACTGGTCGCACCTTCCGCACAAGTTTCTCTGCGAAATGCTGGACTTTGATGACCGCGTGCTGGGACTTGAAGCGATCAACGTTGACTGCCTGTCTTCCTACTGCGCTGCAAGCGAGAGCCAGTGGGACGAAGTGCTCGGCACCGGCCGTCAGTGCTATGGATTCTGCGTGCAGGATCATCTCTGCACATCGGAACTCCAGGGGCGTTCGATCCTGCTCCCGGAAGAACGGACCGCGGAAAGCTGTCTTCGTGCTTATCGGCAGGGGCGCTTCTACGGTGCGATCAAGGGCCATGGACTGAAGTTTGAAAGCATCGAATTCGACGGGCGCACGCTCCGGGTCCGCTGCGACAAAGAGGCGATCATGCTGCTCATTACCCATCAAGGGGTCGAAGTCGAGCTTTGGACCGGAATTGAACTCGTTTATACAGTCAAAGATAACGAACGCGACAAGCACGTTTTCCTGCGTGTGACCGCCATGGACAAGGAGAGCGGCGAAAAGCTTTTTACGCAACCGATGATGCTGAATTAGCTCGGACATGGAAACGCTTAAAGTTCTGGCGTGAAATCATTACCGGATACGCAAAGAATACGGCATCATTTCTCGCCGCAGTACAAATCAGATGTATTGCGACTTGGATGTAAATCTTTTGACGACACTATCTGGAAAAGTCGAACGGTACGGTTCCGGCTCAATAACCTTCCGTCAGGGCAAAAAGAAAGCCGCAAACGGTACCAAATGGTACCTTTCGCGACTTTTTGAACTTGAAATGGCGGAGAGAGGGGGATTCGAACCCCCGGAGACCGAAGCCTCTGCGGTTTTCAAGACCGCCGCCTTAAACCACTCGACCATCTCTCCGTTCGGCAATGCCCTATAACATGCCACCGGTTTCGATTTTTGCAAATCCCGCATCCGGGATTCTTTGGGAAAAAACCGCCGGTACGGAGCCGTCCGCTTGTAAAAAAGGCTTTGGCGTGGCATATTATAAAATGTTTGTTTTTTGCGGCAAGATCACCAGTTTCAAGGAACAGAATCGATTATGAAAGCCAATGATATCCGTCGGAAATTTATCGACTTTTTCGTACAGCACGGCCACAGCGAAATCAAAAGCGCTCCGGTGATTCCGGAAAACGATCCGACTTGTCTTTTTACCACCGCCGGGATGCATCCGCTGGTGCCTTATCTTCAGGGCGCTCAGCATCCCGCCGGCAAACGTCTGACCGACGTCCAGAAATGCGTGCGCACCGGCGACATCGATGAGGTCGGCGATGCGGTCCATCTGACCTTTTTCGAAATGCTCGGCAATTGGAGCCTGGGCGATTATTTCAAGCAGGAAGCGATCGATTTCAGTTTCGAATTCCTGACCGGGAGAAATTATCTCGGCATCCCGCTTGATATGCTTGCCTTTACCGTGTTCGCCGGCGATCAGGATGCGCCGTTCGACGCCGAAGCTTTCCAGATGTGGCGCGACCACGGCGTCCCGGCCGAGCGCATCGCCAAACTGCCCAAGAAAGACAATTGGTGGGGGCCTGCCGGTCAGACCGGCCCCTGCGGTCCCGATACCGAAATGTTCTACTGGACCGGCGACGGTCCGGCGCCGAAGGTTTTCGAGCCGTCCGACCGGCGCTGGGTCGAAATCTGGAACAACGTTTTCATGCAGTACAACAAGAAGGCCGACGGCACTTTCGAGCCGCTGGCCCAGCGCAATGTCGATACCGGCATGGGCCTCGAGCGCGTGACCGCGGTGCTTCAGGGTAAGAAAAGCTGCTATGAAACCGAGCTTTTCCTGCCATTTTTCGCCGAACTCGACCGGATTCGCCGGGTCGCGGCGCTGCCGGCGGCCGAGCGTTCCGCTTCCGAACGCATCATCGCCGACCATCTGCGCGCGGCGACCTTCATCATCGCCGATGGGATCGCTCCCGGCAATGTCGATCAGGGTTATGTGCTCCGCCGCCTGATCCGCCGCGCCATCCGCGAAGGCCGCAAGCTCGGCATCGAAGCCTCCTTCGCCGTCGCCATCGCCAATGTGGTGATCGCCGAATTCGGCGGGGCCTACCCCGAACTGATCGCCAACCGCGACCGGATTGTCGAAGAACTCGAACGCGAGGAAAAGCAGTTTGCGACGACGCTGGAAAAAGGCACCCACGAGTTTGAAAAGCTGATCGCCCGGGTGCCCGAACACATTCAGCGCAAGGTGGTCAGCGGCAAGAACGCTTTTTACCTCTATGAAACTTACGGTTTCCCGCTCGAATTGACGGTCGAAATGGCGCGGGAAAAGAATTTCGAAGTCGACGAGGCGGGCTTCCGCGAAGCCTATGCCAAGCACCAGGAGCTGTCGCGGCAGGGAGCGGAACAGAAGTTCAAGGGCGGGCTGGCCGATCATTCCGAAGCTACCGCCAAGCTCCATACCGCGACCCATCTGCTCCATGCCGCGCTGCGCCGGGTGCTTGGCGACCATGTCGCCCAGAAGGGTTCCAACATCACCGCCGAACGGCTGCGGTTCGACTTCTCGCATGAGGAAAAGATGACCCCGGAACAGATTGCCGAGGTGGAGCAGCTGGTCAACGACGCCATCCGGCGGGCGCTGCCGATCAATATGACGGAAATGAGCGTCGACGACGCCCGCGCCGCCGGGGCCATCGGACTCTTCGGCGACCGCTACGGTGAACGGGTCAAGGTCTACGCCATGGGCGATTTCAGCAAGGAAATCTGCGGCGGACCTCATGCCGCCAACACCGGCGAGCTCAAGAGTTTCAAGATTCTGAAGGAAGAAAGCTCCAGTCGCGGCATTCGCCGGATCAAGGCGGTGATCGGCGCGTAAGCCGCCGGAAGCAGTCGGAACAAGCAAACCCCGGCGTCGAAATCGGCGCCGGGGTTTTTTTAGGCTCGATACGGGACCAGAGGGTTCAATCCTTCTGCGGTCAGCGCTGGCGGAGCGCGTAGAGCGCGCCCGCGATGCCCGCATAGGAGGAAATATCGCGCTTGAGTTCGCTCGCCGCCAGTTCGCAGTCGCGGATGGTTTCGGGCCAGGCGAACTGCGGCAGGTACTTTCGGACCGGGTCGAAGAAGAAATCGCCCGCCGCCCAGGCGATGGTGCCCAGCACGATTTTTTCCGGATTGAAAATATTCATCAGCGCGCCGTAGGCCTGCGCATTGTGGAGGCACATTTCATCCCACAGCTTGACGGCGTAGTCCACACCGTCGCGGGCCGCTTTTTCCAATGCCACGAGGTCGAGATTTTCCACCTTGCCGTCGACCGCGTAACGCAGCATGGGATGTCCGGACAGCCCGTGCAATTCTTCATGCATGCGCTGGGCGATGGCCCGGCCTCCGGCATAGGCTTCATAGCAGCCCCGGAGTCCGCAGTTGCAGAGCCGTCCGCCGGGAACCTGTACGGTGTGGCCGATTTCTCCGGCCAGGAAACTTTTGCCCTGAACCAGTTTGCCGGCGGCGATCACGCCTGCGCCGATGCCGGTGCTCATGGTCAGATAGATCATGTCGCTGCAACCGCGTCCGGCGCCGAACAGCCATTCGGCCAGCGCGCCGCAGTTGGCGTCGTTTTCGAAAAATCCCCGGATGCCAAGCTCCTTTTCGAGATAAGCTTTGATCGGCACGTTGCGCCAGTAAGGATTGTTCGGCGGCGTGGTGATGATGCCGTTGGGAATGTCGGCCGGGGAGGGCGACGAAATGCCGAACGCGGCGATATCCGCCGGCTTCAGCTTCGCCTCCGCCATAAAGCGGCGCGCATCGGCCGCCAGCAGCGGCAGAATGTCTTCGGGACGGGTGTTGCGGTTGTCGATCCGGTTCTGGGCGATGATTTTCCCGGTGCTGTCACCGAGTCCGATGCCGATTTTGGTGCCTCCGACATCGATGCCGAGCAAATAAAGAGTTTCTGTCATATTTTAGCCTTGATCTGACTGTTTTTGCGGGCTTCCCCGGCCTTATAGAGCGGCAGCTCCGGCTGTTCCGGAGTGCGTTTGCCTCGGGACCGTTTGGCGGCCGGTTGCACCGGCCGCGCCGACGGTCCGGCGATGACTGCGATCTGCGGCTCTCCGGCGAAACAGCGCCGGACGGCGCGATTGAAGTCGCCGTAGCGCAATTTGCGCAGCCGGGTGGTCGCGTTCAGGCCGTTTTCGGCCTTTTCGTGGTAAAATAATGCCAGCAGCACGCTGACCAGTTGCGCATCGGCTTGTTCGAGCCGCCGCGCATAGTTGGCCACCGCGCCGAGACGGGCGGCTTCAAATTCCGCCCGGGTCAAGCCGCCGTCGGCCAGTTTGACGGCTTCGGCGGTCAGGCGTCCGAGCGCCTCTTCGGCCCGCGCCGGCTGGGTGCCGGCATGGAGTGCAATCATGCCCGGAACCAGCCCGAAATTGATCGAAGCGCCGGTCGAGTAGGCCAGCGAATTGTTTTCGCGGATTTCCTTGAACAGCCGCGAACTCAAGCCGTTGAGTGCGACGTCGAGAATTTCCATGGCCAGGTGATCGGGCGAATCCGCCGTGCAGCCCGGCACCGCATAAATCACCGCGCTCTGTTCGCGCGGCAGTTCAAGCCAAAGCGGCGGACGTTCGGCGGAGTCATGCTCGAATTTGATCTTGAGCGGACGGGCGATCTTTTTTACGGCCCACGGCAAACGGGCGTCGAGCTTCTCCAGAAATTTTTCGCAACGGGCGATGGCGGAACCTTTGTCCGCCGTCGTCGCGCCGAGTTTGACCCAGGCGGGATCGAAACGCGCGAAATAAAAATCGCGCAATTCATCGAGCGTGATCGCCTGAAGGCTTTCCGGCGTGCCGAGGCGGCTCAAACCGGCCGGATGGTTGCCGTACATGGCCTGGCGCGCGGCCTGAAGCGCGGCAAAACGCGGGTTCATCATCCGGCTGCACAACTGTTCGATCAGATTGCCTTTTTCGCGGGCGAAGACATTGGCGTCCCAGCGCGGGTTGCAGAGCAGCCGGAGGAAGATTTTCTCGGCCAGCGGCTGGACGTTGACCGGATAGTTCAGAGCAACCGAGAAGGTATTGTTGCCGCCGTTGACCGACAGCTCGATGCCGTTGTTGTCGAGCAGGTCGTAGAATTCGCTTTCGCTCCAGTCGGCCGGACCGCTCGAAAGCACTTCGGCCAGCAGCGCGCTGATGCCGTTGTGGGTTTCGCCTTCCCAGACCGAACCGGCGGGCAGCAGCAGTATGTAATCGTTCAACGGCAGCGCGCCGCGGGTCATAACCGCCGTTTCCGCGCCGGAAGCAAGCCTGGCGGCGCTTTGGATCGGATCGGCCAGCGGCGCCGCGGCGGTTCTGGTGCGGCGGACGGCGGCTTTGGCCGGCGCCAGCACCGACCATGAAAACGTTTCCGGCTTCAGGTATTCCGCCGCGGCCTGATTGACTTCGTCCAGGGTCAATGCCTCCAGCCGCGCCAGATAATGGCCGGCATGATCGGGCGTACCGTAATTGAGCACCCCGTCATTGATCACCGCGATGGTTTCGCGCGAAGACTCCAGCGTCCGGTAGAAATGAGTGCGCTGCTGGAGTTTTTCGCGTTCGAGCTCGGCTGCGGTCACGCCATTCTGGCGCACATCTTCGAGAATCCGGCGGATGCCCGTTTCCAGCGCGGCCAGTTTGGCCGGCTCGCAGGAGGCATTGACGCCGAAGACTCCGGCGAAGGCGCCGGCGTAACCCGAGGCGCTCATGGCGATGGCCAGTTCTTCCTCCTGCCACAGCTTCCGCACCAGCCGCGAACTGCTGTTCTGGCCGATGATTCCGGTCAGTGCGTCGAGCGCCGGAATATCGCGGTGCGCGGCCGGCGGCGTCTTGACGCCGAGCGCGATCCGGGCCATCGGGTCGGCGAATTCGGCCCGCAGAATGCGTTCGAACTGCTGCTCCGGCTCCGGCATCATCACCGGCTCGGCCAGATTGCCGCGGGAAAAATTCGCCAGACGTTCATTGAGCAGCGTCGCCGCCGCGTCGGGATCGACCGCCCCCGCGATCAGCCAGTGCACCCGCATGCCGCCGTAGCGCTTGCCATAGTAATCGGTCATTACCGCGCGGCTGACGTCGGCGATCTTATCGGGGAAGCCGACGATCGGAAAACGGGCCGGATGGACGGTGAAAACCTGCTGCCA
Source organism: Victivallaceae bacterium (assembly GCA_036677805.1). Lineage (GTDB taxonomy): Bacteria > Verrucomicrobiota > Lentisphaeria > Victivallales > Victivallaceae > SIG78. Next base: position 50,301 of record JAVBVS010000008.1, read on the forward strand.
GAGGTTCTGGATCAAAACCTGTTCGGGACGGTCGAAAATCATTTCGGCTTCCCGTGCGATCACCGCTTTTTCGGAGACGAATTTTTCTTCCGGAAACGCCGGTTCGGAAAGCATCGAGCTCAGGATGTCGATGCCGTCGATCAATTTCTCGGCCGGGAGTTCGACATAATAGGCGGTGTGGTCGAAGGCGGTGTAGGCGTTGCACTCGCCGCCGAGTTCATGCACCCGGTCGGAGGCGCTGTTGCCCGGATAGCGCGCACAACCCTGGAACAGCATATGTTCGAGAAAGTGCGATACGCCGCAGCCGGCATATTCGCCTTCATGGATGCTGCCGGTGCGGACGACCGCCTGGATCAAGGCCAGCGGCAGCGTTTCGTTGTGCAGTACATAAAGCACGGAACCGCCCGTCAGCGGACGGACGGCTACCGACAGCAGCGAAGAAAAATCAATCAATTTTCGGAGCCTTCCATACACTTGACGGCGCCGCCGCGGCGGGCGGATCGGTCAGATTGAATTCGATGTCGAAGTCGCTTTCCCGGTCCTCCGGGGCCGCGCTCAGAAGCTGGATGTCGATCAGCTCGTAAACCATCCGTCCGACATCAATCGGCCGGCGAACCTGCCACTCCTCCAGCACAACCGGCGTCATCGGGCCGAAACATTCGTAAGCATAGGCCTTGAACACGGCCAGAAGCTCCGCCGCGGTCACGTGGCGCGGCCGGTCGAGCCGCCGCACCGCTTCGCGGACGGCGTCGCCGACAAACTCATAGGCCGCGGACGGATAGCGTCCGTTGCGTGCGGTAAGCGCGGCGATTTTAAGTTGAATTTCAGTGGTCTGGCTCATATTCCGGATGGTTCAGGTTGAAACGTTGTCTGACGCCACGCATAAAATACTGTCTCTTCAGCCAAAGTTCAAGCAGCCGAAGCGGAAAAGCGTTTTTTTTCTGCGGCGGAGGCGGAACCTTATTTTCCTGTTGCCGGAAACTGACTTGCCGTAAAATAGCAGGATTTTTTTCCGGGAACCGGAACGGGGCATTTGACTTTTTTTGCGGGGGGTGCTATCATATAGTTGAAAAATAATTGATTAATTTCGGGGAAAGGGTCATTTTCGCCATGTATTATCAACTGTCCAAAGATGTCGTCGATCCCACCGCCGCCGTATCCGTGTCCGCCGGATTGCCGGAAGACCTGCCGTCGCAGTTCCTGTTGAATATCGGATGGGGGCATGATTATGTGTCGACCGACGGCCCGTCGCGCTACGACGCATATACCGGAAGCTATTTTCTCGATGCCGACAAAGGCTGGAGCGGCGATACTTTGCTGTGTTGGGCGGCCGCCGCCAGCAATCAGTTGGCCTGGACCGGCTGGGCGGCGCACGCCGAGGGCGAAAATTTTGCAACCGAAGATCAGGTGTTCGATTATTTCCGGGCCTACTGGTCGGACGAAGGCGGCTGGTCGTTCGCCGGCTATTCGTGGTTTTTCAATGGACCGGAGGCGGCTTATGATGCGATTGATTCGGTCAACCCGGATTACGCCAGCACTGCTCCGGAATCGGGCGGCGGATTTTTCGCCACGGTCGACGCGACTCCCCATTTGATTCCGACCGACAACATCAGCACTTCGGTGGTGTGGGGGGATGAGTCGGTCGGCAATTTCAACCGCATCGACGATTATACCGCGGCTTATCTTGATTTGCTGAAGGCCTACTTCATTGCCGGCTACAGCATCAATTTGAATATTCTGATTCCCGGCTACGACGGCGCGGGGCATGCCATCACCGCCTGGGGGTATGAGGAAGACGCCGACGGCAATATGTATTTGTATTGTTCCGACAGCGACAACATTCAGGTTCCGACCGACGATCCCGCCGCCAATGCCAATGTGCTGACCAAGTACGAAATCTACTACGATGCGTCGGTCGGCATGCTCAAAACTTACGAGAACTGGTATTACCTGAGCTATTACAGCGCCCTGGCGAGTTACGATTCGAACTATATCGGGGTCGATGAGATCATGGCCGAGGCCAAGGCGATCGACGGCCAGACCAGAATCCGCTACGGCCGGCTCGACGACGACGGCCGCCAGCGCATCGACGTGGACTACTATGTGATCAACCTGAACTCCGATGCGTTGATCTCCGTCAATGCCGATATCTTCAGCGACGATGTGGGGCGCGGGCAGTTCACCCTGACGGTTTACGATGCTTCCGGCAATGTGCTGGCGGAAAGCGATGCGGCAAGCTATCATCAGGCGCTGACGGTGCTCGGTTTCGGCGGCGAAGCGCTCTATGTCAAAGTCGCGGGGACGCCGGGGACCGGCGGGACCGATAATCTTGGCGTGGTGCTCAAGAACGTCTATACGGTCAGCTACGGTGCCGGCACCTGGATCTATTCCGATGACGGCGTGACTCAGGATGTGACTGCGCCGACCATCGGCAACGTCACCGTTACGGTCGATTTCGGCGATGCCGCCATCAAGCGTTATTCGCTCGATGGCGGCAAAAACTGGATCGACTACACCGGGCCGATCACGGTGGATCAGAATCAGCGGATTTACTTCTACAGCAACTCGACCGATATCGAGCGCGCCTTTTATTATGAAGTCACCAACATCGACCACAGCGCGCCCGATGCGCCGGTCGTCACCCTGAGTCCCGCGGAGATGACCAATCAGGATGTGGTGATGACCGTGACCTTCGCCGCCGACGCGGCGACGCGGCAGTACTCGTTCGACGGCGCAACCTGGCTGAATTACACCGCGCCGCTGACGATCACGGAAAACGGTACGGTTTACTTCCGTTTCGCCGATGCGCTCGGCAATGTCGATACCAGCGATTTTACGGTGAGCAACATCGACAAGGTGGCGCCGGAGAAACCGGTGGCGACGGCCGACGTCACCGCTCCGACCAATGGCAAGGTGACGGTGAGCGCGGTCTTTCCGGACGATGCCGCCCTGCAGCAGTATTCGCTGGACGGCGGGGAAAATTGGGAAAGCTACACCGGTGCGCTGGTGTTCGAGGAAAATCAGGCGATTCTGTTCCGGGCGATCGACGCGGTGGGCAATGTGAGCGAAATCACCGAGCTCGTGGTGGGCAACATCGACAGGCTGCCGCCGGAAAAACCGGTGGCTGCGGCCGATGTGACTGAAATCACCAATCAGCCGGTCCGGGTGACGGCGGCGTTTGCGGACGACGCCTGCCGGAAGGAATATTCGTTGAACGGCTGGATCTGGCACGCCTACAGCGACGGCGTGACGCTGCGGCAGAACGGCACGGTTTACTTCCGCTGTTTCGACGAAGCGGGCAATGCCAGCGGAATCGAACAATTCGCGGTGACCAATATCGACCTGGTGGGCCCGGAAAAGCCGGAAGTTTTCGCCAATGTCGAAAGTACGACCAGTTACAATGTAAAACTGGCAGCCGCCTTTGCCGCCGACGCGGTCCGCAACCAATACTCCTTCGACGGCCGTACTTGGCAGGCCTACACCGGACCGGTGGTGGTGACGGAAAATGGTCCGGTCTATTTCCGGAGTTTTGACGCCGCGGGCAACGCCGGGAAGAGTGCCGTCTACACGGTGGACAATATCGACGCGACGGTCAGCAGCGGGTTGGTCGGAATTTATTCGCGGTTTGACCGGCAGACGCTCGAGGTTGCGCTGCCGGGACGTTACACGCTGGAAAACATTGAGTTCGGCAATCTCAACGCCCGGCTTTCCGTGACCGATGAAAATGGCCGCCGGATTGCTTCCGGGACGGTCAGAAACGGGATGCTTTCCTTTGGGGAAATGCTGCTTGACAGCGGCCGCTATTATCTGACGGTCGAAAATACCGACGGCGGCGCGAGCGCCGGGTATTATGCCACACGGCTGGCGGCGACGGCATATTTCACGCTGGCCGACCAGCAGTTGGACGACGATTGGCGGACCGCTCCGGCGTTGTCGGCGGCTCCGGGCGGCAGCGTGGCGGACGAATGGGTGGGGTTCGGCGATGCGGTGGATTACCGCCGTCTGACGCTGGATTCCTCCGGGATTCTGGAACTGGCGCTTTCCGGCAACAGCAACACGCTGAAGATGACTGTTTACGAGGTTGCCGGCGATGCGTTGCGAAAAGTCAAGTCGGTGACGGTCAAGGCCGGTTCCGCCGCGGGAACCGGCGGCCTGAAGCTGGATGATGCCAAGGAATACGTGCTGGCCGTCGAGGCGCCGAAGGCGGCAGCCGGGGTCAACAGCGCCTATACCGTGACGCTCTCCGGCATATTGTTCGACAACCGTTACAATGCGCTGGACAACAATCAGTGGGAGAATGCCGTGGCGCTTGATCTGGACAATGGCATCGCCGGGGAATATGTGGGCTTGGGCGATGCGCGGGATTGGTTCCGCTTCGAACTGGCGGGCGCGGGAGCGCTGGACCTGGCGTTGCGGCCGGAGGTCGCCAAAGCGGCCGGAATGACGCTCTATGTGTACGACGAAACCCGACAGGGGCTGCGCAAGCTGCGGAGCGGCTCCGACTGGAGCGATCTCGATCTGGCCGCCGGACGCTATTTCGTGGAAGTCGTCTCGGCGGATCAGGGCAAGGGCAAAAAGAATACGGAGTACGGCATCGCCGTCGATTTTGAACCCGCAATCGAGCGGCGCAGTTTCGGCGGCACGCTGGCCTAGACCCTTTTCGGAAGTTGCCGAAAGGGAATTGAAATTCTCCGCACGACCTTGATCATGCGGAGAATTTTTTGTTTCGACCCGGCTGAAACGGCGGCCGGCGGCAGCATCGGGCGGGATGGATTTTTTTATCCTTTACGCTATTGTAAAAGCGGCTCGACGGTATTATATTACTGCCTTGTATCATGGTCGTGACCCAGCTGAGGATGAACGGGATGAAGAATATTGGCCGGTTGAGTGCGGGATTGCTGGCGCTGGCGTTGCTGGCGACCGGCTGCTCCACTCCGCGAATCACCGAAACGGGGCGGACGGCGGTGGAGCAATTCCTGATTTCGACGGTGGTCGACCGCGGCATTCTGAGCGCCGATTTCAGTGATTTCACCGGCAAGAAGGTTTATCTTGACTATGATTATCTGGCGCCGCAGGTCGACAAACAATACGTTCAGGGGATGTTGGAGCTGCATCTGGCGGAGACCGGCATTATCGTGGTGCGCAAACAGGAGGACGCGGATATCCTGATTCAGGTGATTTGCGGCGTACTGGCGACCGACACCAACAAATTCACCATCGGTACGCCGTCAATTCCGATTCCGGTGCCGGACACCTCCATCAGCTTCGCCATTCCCGAAATTCCGATCTTTCAAAAATTGACCCGAAGCGGGTACGGCCGGTTTGCATTCAACATTCTGGAGGCCAAAACCCGAAAGCCGATTCAGGCGATTCGCGGCATCGAGGCCTCGACTTACTATACCAACTGGACGATTTTTCTGCTGCCGTTCAAATCGCACGACATGCCGCTTCAGATTCGGGAAGGGGCTTCCAGCGATCTGGAGGCGCATTGGCAGTGACCGCGCCTCTCTCTCCGCCGGAGCGTGAAAATGAACGCCATTACCGCATTGTATGAGCAACTCTACCGGCATTACGGTCCTCAGCATTGGTGGCCTTGTCGGAGCGGACGGCGCTGGGAAATCATTGCGGGCGCGCTGCTGACCCAGAATTGCGCCTGGCGCAATGTCGAACAAGCTTTGCGCAATCTCGAACAGGCTGGCGTGAATACCCCGGACGCGATGTTGGCGACGCCGCCGGAGACGTTGGAGCCTTTGGTGCGTCCGGCCGGATTCTTTCGTCAGAAAACCCGTGCGCTCCGGGAAGCGGCCGATTTCTTTCGGCGGTACGAAGCGGAATTCATCGTCTCGGAAGAGACGTGGATACTGCGCCGGAGGCTGCTGGCAGTATGCGGCGTAGGGGAAGAGACGGCGGATGCGATTCTGCTTTATGCTTTCGGCAAGCCGCTGTTTGTGATCGACGCCTATACCCGGCGGGTGGCGCAACGGCATCTGGCCCTCGACGGCACGATGCCTTATGCGCGGCTCCAGCAGGTCTTCATGGCGGCGCTGCCCGCGGAGGTGGCGATATATCAGGAATACCACGCTCTGCTGGTCGAGTTCTGCAAGAATTCCTGCCGGAAAAATGGCTGCGGAACCCATTGCGGGGAACTGCGCTGAACCGAAAAACCGCGTCCGCGCCGGCGCTGCCGCGCAATCAGTTGCGCATGATGGTCAGCGGATTTTGCACCCGCCGGGTTGGTGGACGTCATTATGAATGGTCGGCAATCCGGCCTCGATCCACGCCTCCATGCCGCCGGCCAGCGTCGCGATATCGGTGAATCCGGCGCGTTCAAGAAGGCCGATGGCCAGGCTCGAGCGGTAGGCCGAATGACAGACCGTGACCACCGGTTCCCGGGGCGCCAGCCGCGAACAGGAGTCGGCCAGATGAAGCAGCGGAAGATTCACGGCGGTTCCGAGGCGGAACTGTGCGAATTCCGCCGGGTTGCGGACGTCGACGATCATCGGCGCATCATCCCGGTTCATGGCGGCATATAATTCGGATGGACTCAGCAGGCCGCTTTGCCGCAGGGGAATTTGGGTCCGGGCAATTTCGCCGCAGAGAATGCCGCAAGCGGTATAGCCAATGCGGTGAAGCCTCCGTACTCCTTCCCGAAGCTCCGCCGCCGTGTCGCCGACCAGAACCAGCCGCGCTTCCGGCGAGGCGATGATACCGACCCAGTTTTCGAAACGGCCGTCAAGCGCGATATTGACCGCCTGGAACAGATGTCCGGCGGCATAGGCGGCGCCGTCCCGGAGGTCGATCGCCAGAGCCGTAACGAGTTCGTTCGGCGCGGCGGGCACGACCGGCGCATTCCAATTCACCGGCTCGGGCCCCCGGCGGTTCATGGCGGCATCGTAACTGAAGTATTGCGGCGCTTCCGGCAGCGAATTCAGCACTGCGGCAATGAATTCGTTGCGGGTCCTGGCCTGGAGAAAGGCGTTGTCGCGTTTTTCCGCACCGATGGTGGAGAAAGGATCCGTTTTCAAATTGGCTCCGCACAGCGAACCGGCGCCGTGGGCCGGGAAAAATTCAAGATCGTCGGGCAGCACCGCAAGTTTTTCCCGCCAGGAGGAGAAGCCATGACCGGCCAGCTCGGCGGCGGAGATGACTCCGCCCATCAGGTCCGGGCGCCCGACGCTGCCGGCGAACAGAGTGTCGCCGGTAAACAGCCATTGCGGACGGTTGTTTTTTTCAGCCAGCGCGCACATGCCGTCCAAGGTGTGGCCCGGCGTCGCCAGAAAACGCACCGCGATGGTGCCGACGGGCAGCAGATCGCCATCCTCCAGCGGGATATGCCGATAGTTCGCACCGGCTTCCCGGCTGATGTAGATCGGCGCGCCGAACCGTTTTTCCGCCTCGATGTGCCCGGCGATGAAATCGGCGTGGGAGTGGGTCAGAAAGATGGCTTTCAACTTCAGCCGGTGTTGCTTGAGATAACGCGCATAATGATCGGTTTCCCGGCCGGGATCGATCAGCAGAGCCTCTCCGGCATTGCTGAAAACGTAGGAATAGTGCGACAGAACGGCCAGATTGAATTGCGCCGTTCTGGAGTCGTCCTTCCGGTATTCCCGGACGAGTTCATAACCTGCTGTGCTCATGGCTGCCTCCCCTGAAATTTTCCGCGTTACCTGATTTCGGGTTTATCGGCGAACTCTTCGGCCAGCGCCGCACCCAGCCGCACGCACTCGGCGCAGGGAAACTTCAGCTCCTGCTTGAGCGCCCGGCAATAGACCGATCCGGCCCCGGCGGCGAATCGTTTCCTGAGCTCTTCCCGACGATCTTCCGGCGCCATCAGCAGCGCCGCGTGAAGTGCGCCGCAAAGCCCTTCGGGAGCCCGTCCGCCGCCGCAGTCATGCAGGGTATCGACCAGGGCTTCGCGGGCGAATCCGGCGGCCACCGCCTGAGCGCAGTTGTGGGTCCTCGGGACCGCGGTGAAGATTGTCAGTGCTTTCTCTTTCGACATGATTTCAACCCTTGATGTTTTGCAGTTCTGCAAATTTTTTGCGCAGACAATTCAAAATGGTCACCGCCCGTTCTTCGGCGATCCGGTAATAGACCTCGCGGCGATCGCGGCGGCACTCCAGCACTCCGGCCAGCCGCATCTTGTTGAGATGCTGGGAGATTGCACCCTGCGGAGCGGCCAGCGCGGTCACGATGTCGCCGACATTGCTCTCGCCATGCAGATCGAGGTATTCCAGAATCTGGAGCCGCTGGCCATGGCCGAGAATGCGGATCATTTCCGCCGTCGCCGCGAGAAATTCCGGCGGCAGGTTACGGTTTTCCATCGTAGAAAGCTCCTGCGCTGACCCCCGATACGATCTTCAGCAAGCCATCCCGATACGGCGTGGTGGCAATGTATTGTTCGACCGCGCCGGAAGGCGTTTTGACCGTGAGGTATTCGAGCTGGCCGACCCGGCGCACTGCCGTGGCGGGTACCGCAAGAATGGTTTCGGAACCGATTTCCACCCGGCACAGCGCGAACATGCCCGGCATCACGCCGGCGGTGTCGCCGGAAAGCGTGGCATCGATCGAAAAGGTGCGGCTGCCGGGGTCGACCGCCGGAATGATCTCGGTGATTTCAGCGGTCAATTTGCGCTCGAGCGCTTCGATTTCGACCGGAAACTTTTCGCCGATTTTGAGTTTGGCGATCAGCCCTTCGCGGATCGGGATGCGCAATTGCAGCTTGGTCGGATCGAAGAAGGTCAGCACCGGCTTCTGCGGCGTCGCCAGATCGCCCGGATCGTTGAAGCGCTCGGCCACGATGCCGTCGAACGGTGCGCGCAATTCCGAATAGGAGAGATTGGCCCGCGCATTTTCGAGCATGTGGCGGAGCATCGACACCTCGGCGCGCGAAGCGTTGTAATTGCTCTGCGACTCTTCATAGGCCCGCCGGGCGATGGCGTTGCTTTCGACCAGCTTGCGGTTGCGGTTGAACTCGTTCTCGGCGAATTCGAGGCGGCTCTCGGCGGCTTTCAGGTTTTCCTGAGCGCTGTCCAGCGCGGCCTTGAGATCGGAATCCTCCAGCTTGACCAGGAGTTCTCCGGCCTTGACCGCATCGCCCGAACGCACTTTGATCTCCTGAATCCGGGCGGCGGGAAGACGTGAGATGATATCCACCGTTTCCCGGCTCCGGACCGTGCCGACGGCGGAGTAAAGCAATGGCGCAGTGGTAGCCTTGAGCTCGGTCCAGACCATATTTTCCGTCGCCGGCGCTTTGGCGCCGGGCGCGGTTTTCACCGGTCCGCCGACGGTTCCGGATTGATAAAGCATGGACCAGATGATGAATCCGGCGCCCAGCAGCACGCAGATGGTATAAATGATCTTTTTCCTCATGACAACACCTTTTCCTTGTCGAGCAACATATAGATAACCGGAATTACCACCATGGTGAAGAGCGTGCTCGCGATCAGTCCGAAAATCAACGCCCAGGCGAGGCCCGAAAAGATCGGGTCGAGGGTGATCGGCCATGCGCCCATCAACGTGGTGATCGCGGTCAGCATGATCGGGCGGAACCGCACCGCGCCGGATTGCAGCACCGCCTTCTTGAGCGGGATGCCGCGGTCCCGGCTCTCCTGAATGAACTCCAGCAGCACGATGCTGTTGCGGATCACGATGCCGCCCAGCGCGATCATGCCGATCATGCCGGTGGCGGTGAAAAATACCGGCGAAGCATACCCGCCGACCGACTCCGAACCCAGCAGGTTCAGCAGATAGAAGCCCGGGGCAATGCCGATGATGGTCAGCGGAATCGCACACATGATAATCAGCGACAGCCGGAAACTCCGGGTCTGGACGATCAGCAGCAGCAGGATGCCGGTCAGGGCCGCGCCGAAGGCCAGACCGAGGTCGCGGAATACCCGCAGGGTGATTTCCCACTCGCCTTCGCCCGCCCAGTTCACCGTGATGCCCGGCGGCAGCGGATTCCCCGGCAGGGTGCGGAAAATCGTCTGCAGAATCATTTCCCCCGGCGCCCTTCCGACCGCTTCGGCGCTGACGAAAACCACCGGTTTGAGGTTTTTGTGCATGATCGGGATTTCGGCGGACGCTTTTTCAAACCGGCCGAGCTCGGCCAGCTGGACCGCCGCGCCGGAAGCTCCGCGCACGGTCAGCATCTTCAGCCGCTCCAGATCGTTGCGGTCGGCATAGGGCAGCCGCAGCCGGATCGCCAGCGGATAACGCTCGCCCGGAACCCGGAGATTGCCGGCCGAAAGTCCGGAAAGCGCGGTGGACAGGCAATGGGTGATCTCATACGAGGTGATGCCGTTGGCGGCGGCTTTTTCGGGATCGATCCGGAAAATCCAGCGTTCCGGCGTCGGTTCCTGAAGATTGTCGATTTCGGCGAAATGCCGGTCGTCGGTTTCGCGCAGCCGTTTTTTGAGTTCCTCGGCTCCGGCGAGCAGCCGGTCGTAGCTCATATCCGGTGTGCCGTAAACTTCGGCGGTCATGGTCGCCAGCACCGGGGGGCCCGGCGGAACCTCCACGATATTGACCTGGGCTTCGTGCTGCGCGGCAATTTTTTCCACCTCGGGCCGGAAGCGGAGCGCGATGTCGTGGGAAGACATCCGGCGTTCGCTTTTGGGCAGCAGATTGATCCGGATGTCGGCCTGATGATCCTGATTGCGCATCCGGTAATGGCGGACCAGACCGTTGAAATCGATCGGGGAGGCGAGGCCGACGTAACTCTGATAATTGACCACCTCATTTTGCCGGGCGAGGAATTTTTCCAGTTCGGCGACCAGCCGCGAGGTATTTTCAATGGTGCTTCCCGGCGGCAGTTTGACCACGAACTGCAACTCGTCGCGGTTGTCGTAAGGCAACATCTTCAGCGGCACTTTGATCAGCATCAATCCCGCCGAGGCGGCCACCATGACCACGACCGCGACCAGCAGCAGCACGGCGTTGCGGCGGCGGAAAAATGGGGTGATCAGCGCGCCATAGGTTTTCTGCACCCAGATCGGTGCGCCGCCTTCGGTTTCCGGCCCCAGCTCTCCGGCGCGCCGGCGCAGCAGCCGGTAGGCCATGAACGGCACGAAGGTCAACGCGCAGACCGTGGAAAAAGAGACGGTCAGCGGCACGTTGATCGCCATCGGCGCCATATATGGCCCCATCATACCGGAGATGAAGAACAGCGGGGCAAAGGAGACGATGATCGCGATGGTCGACAGAATCACTGGCGGCAGTACTTCATGGACGCCGTCGAGAGTGGCCTCGAAGGGCGATTTTTTGCCGAGTCGGATATGGCGCTGGATGTTGTCGACATTGGTGATAGGGTCGTCCACCACCAGCCCGAGGCTCAGGATCAGCGCGAAGAGCGTCACCCGGTTCAGCGTAAAGCCGAAGGCGTAGTTGGTGAACAGGGCCAGTGCGAAGCTGACCGGCACCGAAACCCCTACCACCAGGCTCTCGCGCCAGCCCATGGTCAGCGCGATCAGGAGCACCACCGTCAGGATGGCGAAGGCCATGCCGGTGACCAGATCGTCGACCCGCAGGTTGGCCGAATGACCTTGATCGCGGGTCGCGGTCAGTTCGACATCGGCGGGAATGACCGAACGTTTCGCGTTATCGGCGGCGCGGATGATTTCACGGGCCATGGTCACTGCGTTCACCCCGGCTTTTTTGCTGAAAGCGATGGTCACCGCGGGACGGCCGTTGCAGCTGACATAGGCTTCGGGCGTTTCCGGAGCATCGGCTACCTGAGCCACGTCATCGACCCGGACGATCCGGTTGTCGCGCGCGGAAACCACGATATTGCCGACGGCTTCGGCGCTTGCCAGCGACGGATCGGTCAGGACCACCGTCTGGGTGCCGTTGTGAATCAGCGTGCCGACGTTGCCGGCAGTGTTGGCGCGGCGGATCGCGTTGTACAAATCCTCAAACGAAAGTTTTCGCGCCGCCAGGTTTTCGATGATCGGTTCGACCTTGACGGTACGGGCGTAGCCGCCGAAAATCTCGGCGCGGGAGAGATCGGGAATCGAATCCAGCCGCGCGGTCAGCTCCTCGGCGAAGCGGCGCAGCTGGTGCGGCGTATAGTTGCCGCCGGAGAGCGTCAGCGTGACGATCGGCACATCATTGATGGAAACCGGAACCACCCGCCATGCGGTCACGCCGTCGGGAATCAGGTTCCGGTTTTCATCGATTTTGTCGCGCAGCTTGACCATGGCCCGGTCGCGGTCGGTGCCGACGTAAAACCGCACCGTCACCATCGCGCCGTCGCGCATGCTCGACGAATAGACATGCTCCACGCCGTCAAGCTGCCACAGAATCCGCTCCAGAGGGCGCGTGACCAATTCCGCCACCTCCTCCGGCGAATGGCCGGGGAAGGCCACTTCGACATCGGCCATCGGCACGATGATCTGAGGGTCTTCCTCGCGCGGCGTCAGCCACAGCGCCGCCGCGCCGAGCAGCATGGCGGCGACGATCAGCATCACCGAAAAGGGGCCGTCCAGAAAGAACCGGACGATGCGCATGATCATGAAGCGATCCTCCTAGATAAAGAGCGTGGTTCCGGCCTGGCGCGCCAGCGCGGCGAAGCTGGCGACTCCGGCCACGTCATCGACCGCGATCAGTTCTTCGCGCTGCAGCCCCATCACGTTCATCGCCATTTCGCAGGCGATGAAACGGATGCCGAGTTCGCGGGCCTGCCGGAGCAGTTCTTCCAGCGTCGGCACGTTTTCGCGCGCCATCACCTGCTTCATCATGGCGGTGCCCATGCCGGCCATATTCATTTTGGACAGGGCGAGTTTTTTCGTGCCCCTGGGCAGCATCATGCCGAACATCCGGCTGATCGGCGACTTCTTCACCGCCGGGGCCGGGTTCCGGCGCAACACGCTCAAGCCCCAGAAGGTGAAGAAAATCGACACCTTGCTGCCGGCCGCGGCCATGCCGCAGGCGACGATCAGGGCCGCCAGCGCCTTGTCGAGATCGTTGCTGAAGAGGATGATCGCGGCATCGTTGCTCTGCGACGGGGCCGCGGTGCGGCTGTTCTGGTCCGCGCTCTTGCGGATGATTGCTTCCATTTCATCGCCTTTCATGGTCATGTCGACCAATTCATGACCGCAGTTCCTGGCCCAGTTGCTCAAATCGGAGGAAAAGCCGGCTGCGGCGCGGATTTTCAATTCCGCTCCCGGCTCCATGGCATCGATTTCCTGCTTGAGCCGGACCACCGGCCCCGGGCAGGAGAGGGCGCGGACATCAAGCGTCCGGCAATCGTCCGTCCGGGCGGGGCGAAACGCGGCGGGGCTGCCCGAAGCCGCGGCAGTCGGCGCCCGGAGCGGCTGAAACGCCTGCCAGGTCAGGAATCCGCCCGACAGATTGACGCAGTCGAATCCTTTCTGCCGGAGGATGGATTCGGCCACATAACCCCGCATTCCGACCCGGCAGAACGCGGCGATTTTGCGGCCCCGGTCCAATTCGCCGAGGCGGTTGCGCAATTCCCCCAGCGGGATGTTGACCGCACCGGGGATGGTGCCGGCGGCGAATTCCTCGGGTTCGCGCACGTCGAGCAGCAGCGCGTCCTCCGGCAAGGCGTCGGCATAAACCGGAACGGTCCGTCGGTTCAGGATATTTTCGGCGATCATGCCGAGAAAATTGACCGGGTCTTTGGCCGAATTGTAGGGCGGCGCATAGGCCAGTTCGAGTTCCGCAAGTTCGGGCGCGGTTTTGCCGCAACGCATGGCCACGGCAATCACGTCGATGCGTTTGTCGGCGCTTTTGCCGACGGCCTGGGCGCCGAGGATTTTGCCGTCCGGGGCGAACAACAGTTTCATATGCAGCAGGCTGCCGCCGGGGTAATAGGAGGCGTTGCTGCCCGGATGGGTGTAGATTTTGCGGTAATCGACATGCAGCTGCTGCAACCGCCGCTCAGTCAGTCCGACCGCGGCCGCGGCCAGCCGGCCGACCTTGATCACAGTGGCGCCGTAGGTTCCGGCGTAGGCCGAATCGCCGCCGGCGATATTGTCGGCTACGATCCGGCCCTGCTTGTTGGCAGGGCCCGCCAGCGGCACCGCCGTCGGCATGCCGGTGACCGGATCGATCACCTCAATGACGTCGCCCGCGGCGAAAATGTCGGGATCGGAAGTGCGCAGGTTGCGGTCGACGACAATATGACCGAGGGGGCCCAGCTGCAAACCGGCATTTCGGGCGAGTTCGCTGTTGGGCCGGACGCCGACGCACATCATCACCAGATCGGCGGGAATTCTGCCGCCGTCATCGAGGATCACGACATGGCCGTCGGTCCGGTCGAAGGCCGTCACCTTGCAGCCGAGCCGGATGGTAATGCCGTCATCCATCAATTCGTAGGCCAGATAGGAGCTCATCTCCGGGTCGATGGTCGGCAGCACCTGGGACGCCAGCTCGACAATGGTGACTTCCAGTCCGCGCTGGCGGAGATTTTCCGCGACTTCGAGGCCGATGAATCCCGCCCCGACCACTACCGCCGTCCGGGCCCCGGAATCAATCTGCGCCATGACCTTGTCCATATCCGGAATGGTCCAGAAGGGGAAAATGCGGCCGGAATCGCTTCCCGGCAGCGCCGGCAGCACCGGCTGCGAACCGGTCGCCAGCAGCAGTTTGTCATAACGTTCGACGTAGGTTTCTCCGCCGTGACGGACGGTCACGGTTCGAGCGGCCGGATCGACGGCGACCGCTTCGCTGTCCACGCGGACGTCGACCCGGAACCGGTCGGCGAAGCGACGGGCGGGCATCACCAGCAAGGTACTGCGTTCCGGGATCATGCCGCCCAAATGATAGGGCAGGCCACAGTTGGCATAGGAGATGTACGGCCCCCGCTCCAGCAGGATGATTTCCGCCTCTTCGTCCAGACGGCGCAGCCGTGCCGCGGCGCTGGCTCCGGCGGCTACGCCGCCGACAATCACAACTTTCACGATGTGCTCTCCTTGCTATTCCGTTTTCGCCAGGTTCAGAAGATTTTCCCTGTTTTGGACCCCGCCGGCGCGCCGAAGTTCCCTGCCGTCCTTGAAAACGATCCAGGTCGGGACGCCGCGGACTTCAAATTTCCGGGCCAGATCGGCGGCTTCGTCGACGTTGACTTTGGCGATTCTGACTCCGGCCGGCAGGACTGCAATCGTTTCTTCGATGATCGGCATCTGCATCCGGCAGGGACCGCACCACGGCGCCCAGAAATCCACCAGCGTCACGCCGGAGGCGATCGCGGCGTCGAAATCGGCGGCGGTCAGGTTCTGCACTCCGGCGATTTCCCGCGGCGGCGGAGCGGTGCGCGTCTGGAGCAACTTGTAGGCGGCCCAAATCACGACGATCGCGGCCAAAGCCACATACCAATACTTGACAAAGGGACAGACGGTGCAATTTTCCATGATGGACCTCCTTGAGTTATTATTAATATATCATGATTTATTGATATGTCAAGGTGTGAGAGTCGGATTTCAGGAAAAATTCTGAATTCCGGCAAGCCGGATGCGAAATTTGCTCCTGAGCGACAAAACGGCTTCCGGCGCGCGGGAAATTCATGATAAATTCATCGCGGGAAAAACATTCGCAGTGGAAAAAGCGTCCAAATGGATGTATTATTATGGCAGGGTTCCGTTCACGGCATCCCGGAAGCGGGAAAAAGCGGCAGAGCGGAGCGGCAGGGCGGAATTCTTCGAAGGTTGGGAGAATTCGGCCCCGATCGTATCGGCAACCGGAGCGACGGCTCAGATTTATGAAGATACTGGTAATCGAAGACGATAAAAAGACAGCGGATTTTCTGTTGAAGGCGCTCAAGGAAGCCGGATACACCACGATCTACGCCGCCGACGGCATGACCGGGCTGAATCTGGCGCATACCGAGTCCTTCGATCTCGGCATCATCGACATCATGCTGCCGCTGGTCGACGGCTTCACCGTGATCGAGAAAATCCGCGAGGCCAGAATCAATGCGCCGCTGATCATCCTCAGCGCCAAGAATTCGCTGGAGGACAAGGTGCGCGGACTCCATGCCGGCGGCGATCTTTATCTGGCCAAGCCGTTCTCCATCACCGAACTTCTGGCCAACATCCAGGCGCAGCTGCGCCGTTCGTCGCGCAGCAGCGAGCCGACCGTGCTGGCGGTAGCCGACCTGAGCGTCGATCTGCTGACCCGCAAAGTGACCCGCGCCGGGCGGCGCATCGACTTGCCGCCCCGGGAGTACGACCTGCTGGAATATCTGGTGCGCAACACCGGGCGCGTGGTCACCAAAAGCATGATCATGGAGCATGTCTGGGAATACAACTTCGACCCGCAGACCAATATCGTGGAAACGCGCATGTATAAATTGCGGGAAAAGATCGACCGGTCGTTCGACCGGGAACTCATCCACACGGTACGCGGCATCGGCTATGTTCTGGAATAAGGGCAATCACCGGCGCATCACTCTCAAGACCCGGATGGCGTTGAGCTACGCATTGCTTTTTTTCATTTCCTGCGCCATTATTTTCTGTCTGATGGTCTATCTGATTTCCCGCATGTTGAACCGGGCGGACGATGCCAGCACCCGGCTGATCGCCACGGAAATCGAAATCATCTACATTCTGGGGCCGCGATTCGACCGTTTCGGCGAAATTCTTCCCGGTTCGGAATATCCGGCGGCGGACAGGGTCGTGCTCGAACGGAGATTTCCGGGCATTGAAGTCTGCTATATCTATCGGTCGATGCTGCATGACCTGCCGGATGACGCCCAGTCCCGCAGAATCTACAATACGGCCTTCGCCGCCTGGCGCGGCGCTTTTTACGAAATGCGGGTTCAGGACGGGAGTCTGGTTTATTCCAGAAAGATCAACGTCGCCAATCACATGGCCCGGCTGCGCCGTTATTTCATGCAGCAGCTTTACGCCCGCGGGCAGGAAAACTGCTATCTCGGAATCTTCAACGCCGACGGTTCGCCGTTCCTGACCACGGACATGCTCAACGAATGGACCGAAAAGGCGGCGAAAGCCGGCGATGCGGATGCGTCCGATGCCTCGGATGACGTCTCGGTCCAGCCGGCTCCGGAAGCGGCCGAGCCGGAGTTTTACTGCGTTGATTTCACCTTGCCGGACGGCCGGACGCTGCGGGTCGGGCGGAGCGCGAAAGCGCTGGAACGGCTGCGGACGCAATACACCCTCGGCTTTTTCGGGTTGCTGACGATCGTGACGGCGGCGGGCATTTGCGTCGGCTGGCTGATTTCGCTGCGCTTCATCCGGGGCATCCGGCGGACGACGTTGGCCATGAACCGGATATCGTCCGGCGACTACAGCTACCGCATCGCCGACGCGGCCGACGGCGACCGCGAAATCCGCGAACTGATGGAGACATTCAATGCCATGAACGCCCGGACCGAGGCGCTGCTGCGGGAACTCAAGGTGATCTCCGATGATGTGGCTCATGATTTGCGGACGCCGCTGACCCGGATTTCGGGGACTGTCGAACTGCTGCTGCGCGACCGGGGGCTGAACGAGCATATCCGTACCGCCTGTGCTTCGGTGGCCGAAGAGATTGCGCGGATGCGCCAGCTGATCGATCTGATGATGGATATCACCCGGACCAATTCCAATCCGGAGGAAATCCGCAAAACCGAGGTCGATCTCGGCGAAATGCTGCGGGATTTCTGCGAGATCATGCAGCCGGTGATTGAAGAGAAACATCTGGAGCTGCGGCTGGAACTGGCGGAAGGCCCCTTGTGGATCATGGCGGACAAGACCAAACTCCAGCGGGTGGTGTCGAATCTGCTCGAAAATGCACTGAAATTCACCGAGCGGGGCTGGATCAAGGTGACTGCGAAGCAGGTTCCGGGCGCGATCGAAATGCAGATCGCCGACAGCGGCTGCGGCATCAGTGAAAGCGATCAGCCGCGGGTTTTCGAACGCTTCTTCCGGTGCGACGCCAGCCGCAATCTCCAGGGCAACGGTCTCGGGCTGGCGCTGGTTCAGGCGGTGGCCAAGGCGCATGGCTGGCGGATTGCGCTCGACAGCGTACCCGGCGAGGGAACCTGCTTCACAATATCGATTCCGGAGCCGGAGAAGCGGATCGCGGGGACACCGGAAACCCCGATCCGAAATGAAGCGCTTACCAGGCCATAAACCCCAATGTGCCGATGGGCTGTTGGGCGCCTGGTCACGGCGTTCCAGGGCCTGGTCGATGGCCGTCAGGCGGAATGAAATCGAAAAAAAAGCCTGAAAATACGATCGGTATTTTCAGGCTTTTGCTTGAGTCTGGAATTCGGATTAACGCTGTCCGACCGCGTAAATGCCCTTCTGACGGCGGCTCTTCGGATATTTTCCGGCCGCACCGGCCGTTGCGGGGCCGCCCGCCACCGCCGGTTGGACCGCCCGGGCATGCCGCCGCTGCGGCAGATCGCGGGTCAGCCACTGGCTGTTGCGGACGGTAAGGAACGAGTAGAGATAGAGCCACGACAGCGCGAAAACGGCGTACACCGAAAAAGCCAGCGCCCAGACCGATTGCAGGAACGAAACCCGCCGGGCATAGATCAACGCCGGAATCATCGCGCCCACCAGCCCGTAGACGATGCCGAAGCAGAAGCTCAGGAACATGCCCTCCGCGCCCAGCAGCAGCAGCAGGACGAACAGCGGCAGGCACAGCGCCGGCAGCACCGTATTCATGATCTGAATTGCCAGATGGATCTGCAGGCCGATGCGTTCCTGGTCGACCGGCGCCATCCGGTGGAGGATGACATGCTTGAGCATGATCCAGTTTTCGCGGATATCACTGCGCGTCCACCGGATCAGCATCCGGCAGAACTTACCGTAAGTATACGGGATGCAGGTCCAGGCGATCGCGTTGCTCTGGAAAACCACCTTGTATCCGTGCTGAAGGATCATGGTCGCGATGGCGCGGTCTTCGCCGATCTTGGCCGGGGTTCCCATGAAAGTCTGATTCAGCCATTCGGTCAGGAACGGCATCACCGCGCTTTTGCGGTAGGCGCTCAGGGCGCCCGGGGTGCACATCACGAAGCCGATCACGCTCTGCGCCGAACGGATGATCTCGAACCCGAACATGAACCCGACGTCCATCATCTTCGGCAGGAAGCCGTCGCCGAGATTCTTGATCCGGATATTGCCGGCGACGCCGGCGACATGCTGATCGGCGAAGGCCGAAACGATGTTGCGCAAGCCTTCGCGGTTCACGATGGAGTCGCTGTCCACGGTGACCACGATATCGAATTTCGCCATCAGAATGCCCTGATAGAGCGCGTGCTTCTTGCCCTGGTTGCGGGGCAGATCGACGGCGATGATTTTGCCCGCGGCGTCGGTGGCGGCGCGGCGGATCCAGTCGCCGGTGTCGTCCTGGGAACCGTCGTTGATGGCGATGATCTCCAACTTTTCCATCGGATAATCGGAGTTCAGCAAACTGTAGAGCGTTTCCGCAACATGCTTGCCTTCATTATAGGCCGGGACGATGACCGTACAGCCCGGGAGCCGGTCGTTGGACAGCGCCGGAGCCGGCTTGTAGCAGAACGCATACGCCACGACATAGAGCATGTACAGCAGGATCAGGAACGACACGGTGAGGAAGCCCCAGGCCATGCCGGGATAGACGTTGCTGAGGAACTGGGCGTCGTCACCCAGCAGCGGTGCGGCCAGGATCACCGCGGAGAAGAGGACCCACAACAGAATTGCGGTCAACGAGTCTTTCGAAATATGTGCTTTCATACGATCTCCGAATGCGTAAAGTTCCAGACGCGTAAAGTACAGAAATGTTTATTCGCGGCTATAATATAGTCCGGCAATATTACCGGAAGATAGTCGGAAAATACACTTTTTGGTTATCTTGCGGAATCCGAGGGGCAGCGCCGCCGCCGGGCGCGGCGTCAGAAGCGGTTGCCGCTGATCAGATTCTCATCGCGGTAACGGCGGATGATGGTGAGCACTTCGGGCATATAGCGCCGGAGTTTGGCCGGGCCGATGCCTTTGATCTGCGCGCATTCTTCCGAAGTCATGGGCAACTCCAGCGCCAGCCGATGCAAGGTGTCGTCGGTGAAGACCTGATAGGCGATCAGCCGTCCCTCCCGGGCGCGGCGGCTGCGGTATTCGCGCAGTTCTTCCAGCAGTTCGGCACGTTCCAGCAGCCGGCGGTCGGC
This sequence comes from Victivallaceae bacterium, assembly GCA_036677805.1. GTDB lineage: Bacteria > Verrucomicrobiota > Lentisphaeria > Victivallales > Victivallaceae > SIG78. The sequence continues at coordinate 70,411 of JAVBVS010000008.1, forward strand.
GGTCGCCGCCGTCATCGGTTGGTCCGGCTCCGGATGGCGGCGCATCTTGCGCTGTCCGGCCTGGTCTTCCGGCGGCGTCCGGCGGGAAGGGGGGGCAGCATGGACTTCCTGAGGCAAAGCCAGCGTCAGCGGTTCGACGTCTTCAAGCAGGCTCTCGCCCGCGCCGGTCAGGCGCAGGCAGGGATAATCGCCGCCGGTGACTGCGATCAGACCGTCGCTTTCGAGGGCGCGCAGATACTCCATGACCTCATTCTGACGCCAGCGGCGGAGCGCGCCGAAAAAGACGCTGTGCTCCACATGCAGCGAGAGCAGTTCCGCGCGGCGCGCTCCGGTCAGCAGCAGACTGAGCTTGCCCCGCCCGAAACGGCCGTTGAACGCGCCGATGCATTCGAGCATGGTTCGGGCCGCGGCGTTTTCGGCGGCGTTGAGCGCCCGGCGCGGGCGGGCTTGAAGGCGGGCTTCCCGGTCGCAATTGTCGCAGCTGCCGCATTGCCAGCGGTCGTGGCTTTCGCCGAAATAGTCGATCAGAACCGCCTGGCGACAGCCCTTGCTGCCGGCATAGGCGACCACGTCATCGAGCCGGCCGATTTCAAAAGCGCGTTTGCGCTCGAGTTCGGTGAAGTCGATTGCCAGCTCCGCGGACTCCGGATGCAGCAGCGTAAGCGTGCTGCCGCCGGCGGGCGGCGTCCATTGGAGGGAGCCCGCCGCGTCATCGGCCAGAAACCGGATCACCCGTCGGAGCTGGTCGACGGTCAGGCCGGTAACTGCGGCCAATTCGGAAAAAGTCGGCCGGACGGAATTTGTCCCGTAGGTTTTGACGAAACGGTGGATAAAGCGGGAGCGCTGGGTTTTTTCCAGCTCGTTTCCGACTTTGAGCAGCACCGGGTCGCCATGCAGCCGGAGCTCTCCGGCGCTGTCGGAACGACCGCCGCGGGCGATCCAGCCGTAGTGCTCCAGCACCCGCAGCGCGCTGTACATCTGGGCATCGTTTCTGGCGTCGAGCAGCAGCGAAAGTTCGCGCGGCGAAACTTCGATTTCCGGCAGCGCCGCATTCCGGCTGCGTCGATAAAGTTCGCGATAGAGCCGCTTGAGCAATTCCGGCTCGGGATTGCTCATCTCGACCAGAAACTCCTGAATATAGCGGTCGGCGTAGCTGAAGAGCAGGATGCATTCGGCCGGTTCGCCGTCGCGCCCCGCGCGTCCGGCTTCCTGATAATAAGCCTCCAGCGAACCGGTGAGGTTGTAATGGATCACCCGCCGCACGTCCGGCCGGTCGATACCCATGCCGAAGGCGTTGGTCGCCGCCAGCACCGGCGCGGGCGCTTCCATGAACTCATCCTGCACCTGGTTGCGACGGTCGTCGCTGAGTCCGGCGTGGTAGCCGAGGCAGCCGAAGCGGGCGGTCAATTCGTCGACCTGTTTGCGGGTGGCGGCGTAGATGATGGTCGGTCCCGCCGGAGCTTCCAGCAGCTTGGCCAAGGCGGCTTCTTTGGCTCCGCCGCCGCGGCAGTCGATCACCTTGAAGGCGAGATTGGGCCGTTTGAAGCCCGCGACATGAAACTCCATGGCGGGCCGACGGAGCTGGATTTTGATGTCGTCGCGCACCTGCGGCGTCGCCGTCGCGGTGAAAGCGCAGACCTGCGGGATATGGAACCGCTCCGCCATGGCGCCCAAACGGGTGTAGGCCGGTCGGAAATCGTGTCCCCACTGGCTGATGCAGTGCGCCTCGTCGACAATCAGGGTCGAAGGCGGACAATGTTCGAGAAAGCGGCTGAAATGGTCGGTGTCGAAGCGCTCCGGGGCCACATAGAGCAATTTGATTGCGCCCGCCGCGACCGCGCGCAGGGTTTCGCGCTGTTCGCCGTAATCGACCATGCTGTTGATCAGTCCGGCGGCGATGCCTCTGGCGCGCAGCGCGTCGACCTGATCCTTCATCAGCGCGATCAGCGGCGATACCACGATGCCATAACCGGGCTTCAGCAAAAGCGGCAGCTGGTAGCAGAGCGACTTGCCCGCCCCGGTCGGCATGATCACGCAGTAATCCAGACCGGAAAGCAGCGCCTCGACCACTTCACGCTGGTAGTCCAGAAAATCTTCGAAGCCGAAGTGCCGGCGCAGTGCTTCATTCAGGCTGGATGGGACGGACACGGTCAAAACAATCCTCAAATCTATGGAATAAGAGAATATAACACTTCCCGCCGCGATTGCCAGCCGCCGCCCGGAAAAATCCGCGAAAACGGCAACGGCGTCGGGCTGGAAACCTTGGATCGATATTTCCGCGCCGAAGTCGTGCCGGAATATCGGTCCGGACGGCCATCTCCCCTTCGCGCCGGAAGGTCCGCGGTTCAAAAAAAATGAAAAAAAACAGGGTAAAGTCGGGTTTGACGGTTGCAAAAACAACAAGCCGGACTTACTTTATCGATGATATATTACTGACAAATCGCGCTGGGATAGATACAGAGAGGGGAAATTCATGGGCAAGCTGAAGCTTTTCGAAGAATGGGACGCGGCGCAGACGGTGAATGCGGGCGCGGGCGGACAAACCGGCTCTCCGGTCGCCGCCGCCGCCGGAGCCGCTTATCTGATGGACACGCTGTGGGATCAGGCCAGCTACAACGACGCCGAGTACGCATTCAACAAGTATTGTCCCTATATTGTCGGCACGACCACCCACTCCTATGTCGGCTGCACCAACACCATGTCGGCCCAGATCGTCTATTACTGGATTCAGAAGAAGGGGTTCGCTCTTGACCTGACGCTGACCAGCGCCGACAATTACACCACCGAAACCGGCATTGTCATCAATGCCAGCGAAGCCAATGCGACTTATTACGGCTATCTGAGCTTCTCCAGCGTCAACTCGATGCTGGCCGATTTCTACATCGGGCCCGATCCCAACGGCGGCAATGACGACATCGGCGCGTTGAGTTTCGCCATGGGGGTCAAGAGCCAGGCCGAATACGGCTATGCCGACGGCACCGGCACCTCCATGCTGATCGCCCCGGTGCTGCGGGAGATCGGCTTTGCCAGCGCCAACACGGTCAATCACGACTACTTCTGGAATTTTCAGTCCGACAGCACCGGGATTCGTTATAACATCACCAATGAAGGCTGGGGCGTGATCAAGGACAACCTGTCCAGCGGCTATGTGCTCGGCGTGATGATTTACAGCAGCGAGATCACTCATCATGCCGTGGCGATCGACGGTTATGACAGCACCACCAATTCCGTTCACGTCAACTTCGGCTGGGGGCCCGACAGCGTCAAGGAATACGACGTGGATACCGGTCTCTGGTCCGGCACCGGCTGGTATACCAAGGCGGAATTCGAAGCGCTTCAGCCGAGCTATTTCCTGGTCGACCTGATCGGGGTCTACACCGGCGGTTCGATTGCGGTCAAAGCCTCCGGCGTCTATGGCGTGGGGACGCTCAACCGGGTCATCGAGCAGGCCAACGGGATGGCCGGGAGCGCTTCGATCGTATTCAACAGTTCGCTGGTCGGTTCGACGATCGCGCTGACCCAGTCGACTTTCGACATCGAATACAGCCTGACGGTTCTGGACTTCCGGAGCACGGTCAACGTGACGGCGTCCGGCGGCGCGTCCGGCTATGTCTTTCACAACGACAACGCCACTGCCGATTTTGTCTTCGGCAACAGTTGCAGCGGTACGATGACCATCAGCGCCGGCGTCGCCGCCGCCGGGGTTACCGCCCGTTCGATTGCGGTGAATACCACCTTCAGCGGACGGGTGCAGGCCGCCGCCGGCAGCGGCGCCGGCCGCGGTTTTACGGCGACGGGCGATATCGCGTTCGATGCCTTCTCCGGTTCGATCGTCGCGTCGAGCGAGCAGAGCAACGCCGCCGGCATTTATACCGTTTCCAGTCTGTCCATGGGCACGATTTCCGGGGTCATTGTCGCCGATTCGGTCAATACCGCTTATGCCCTGTACAGCAATGACGCCGTCGCTTTGACCGTGACCAACGGCATTCTTTACGGCGGCAGTTATCTGGCTTCGGGTTCGACCTACGCCCGATCGGCGCGGCAGCTGGAAACGACGCTGGCCGGATATATGAGTTCCGGCGGCGCGGTGGCGGCGGACATCATCGCTTCCGCCAGCGGCTACGCCATCCGCAGCGGCACCGGCGACGACATCCTGACCCTGACCGGCCGGGCCCTGCTGCTGGGCAATATTTACCTCGGCACCACCGGCAACGACGCCCTGGTCATGGGCAGCGAATCGCGTATTTACGGCAACATCACCGCGGGCAGCCTGGATGTCGTTTTCAACCTGGGCCGGATTGCGGCCAATGCGATGATCACCTGCGACAATCCGTCCGCGCTGACCGCCGGCGCCACCGATTACACGATCAACCTTTCCGGGGCGACCGACGGGACCTATACGCTGATCAGCACCTCGGGATCGCTGGCGGGATTGTATACCGCGGACAAGACGTTCACCGTGGTTTACGGCGGGGTGACCTACGCGGTCAAAATCAGCGACAATTTCGACACCTACGATTTCATCGACATCAACGTGGTCGGTTCCAACCAGCTGGCGGTGGTGCTCCAGAACGTCGCCAACCAGACCGGCGGGCTGAAGGTTACGCCGTCGACCACCGAAATCACCAATCAGGACGTGATTTTGACGCTCAATCCGAGCGAACATTACACCCAGATCCAATATTCGTTCGACAATGCCACCTGGAACATTTATGCCGGCAGCGTGACGGTCGCACAGAACGGTCCGGTCTACTTCCGGATGTTGGCCGCGGACGGTTCGATCGGCTATGCCGAATACAGTATTGCCAACATCGACAAGACGCCGCCGACGGTGCCGCAAATTTCGGCCAGCACGACGGCGCTGACCAAGGAAGATGTGATTCTGACTGCGATTTTCGATCCCGGCGCGGTGCGCAACGAATTCTCGCGCGACGGCGTGGAATGGGTGTCGTGCAACGGGAAGGTGACGGTCAACGAAAACTCCACCATCTATTTCCGCAGTTTCGACGCCGCCGGCAACATGTCGTCGAGCAACTATACGGTCAACAATATCGACCTGGCCGGGCCGTCCTTCCCGGTGGTTACGCTGTCGGAAGACGGCCCGACCCGCAATGACGTGATCGTCAGCGCGACCTTCGACCGTTATTCGATCGCCAACTACTATTCGTTTGACGGCAAATTGTGGCGGCCTTATGTCGAACCGCTGGTCATGACCAGAAACGGGACGGTTTATTTCCGTTCGGTGGACGACGATTATGAGGTGGCGACGGTCAAGACGGTGATTTCCAACATCGACCGCACACCGCCGTCGAAACCGAAGATTTCGACTCAGTGGCTCAGCGAACCGACCACCACGGCAGTGGTGACCGCCCGTTTCGATGCGAGCGCCGCGCTCAATGAATATTCGCTGGACGGCGGCTATACCTGGCAGCGCTACACCGGGCCGCTTCATATCTACATGGACACCCGGGTCAGTTTCCGCAGCATCGACGCCGCCGGCAACGAAAGCAAGGTGGCGACGGCCAATCTTCACCAGAAGGAGTGGACCATTTCCAATCTGGTCACGGAAACCGCGGATGACGCCGAGATGGCGGGTACGCTGCGCTGGGCGGTGGCGCGGGCCAATGACGGCGCCTACAATGAAGTCATCTTCGCCGACAATCTGGCGTCGGCGTCGATTGTGCTGACCGAAGATTTGATCATTGACGTCGACCTGACCATTGCGGGCGCGACGACGGTGGCGGGCAACCGGATCATCGCCGAGGGCGACCTCACCATGAACGGCTGGAACTATGTGCGCAATGAGGCTTCCGCGCCGGCTCCGGTGTATGGCCTCGGCCTGGCCGGCGGCCTGCAACCGGTGAAACTGATCGGCGACGAAGACAGTCGGGTCGATATCACCAATACCGACGGCGACGCGGTCGGCATTCATAACGACGCGAGCAAGCTGACGATGGTATGGAAGGGCGCGCTGGAAGTCAGCGGCGCGGAAAGTGCCATCGGTCTGTTGACCGAGGGGGCCGCGGTGCTCGGCATCGAAGGCACTCTGGTGGCGGATGCGCGGATCGGCGCGGTCGGCGTGATGGCCGGCGGCGCGGCGACGCTGACGGTCAAGGGAATCGTTGCGGCGGGCAATTATGCGCCGACGCTGGGCGTCGATGTGGCGCAGGTGATCGCCGACCGGCAGGACTATGCGGCGCTGGTCGATCTTTCCACCGGATCGGCGTTCATCGACGGTTCGCTGAATGCGGACGGAACGCTCCGCCTCGGGGCGAACGACAATACCGTTTATGCCGCCGCCGGGGCGTTGATTTTCGGCGATCTGGTCCTGGCCGGCGGAGCGAATCAGCTGGTCATTGAAAGCGGCGCACAGGTCTACGGCAATGTAACCGGCGACAATCTCGCCTTCAAATTCGTCATGAAAGATGTGGCGGTCGAGGCGATGCTGTCGGTGACCGATTCTGCTCCGATTCTGGCGGCGGACACCACATTTACGGTCGATGCCACCACCGCCGCCGCCGGGGTGAGCATTCTGATCGACGGTATTACGGCGGCCGAACTGACCGGGTATCAGTTCACGGTGGTTTGCGGCGCGGAAACCGTTGTCGTCGGCCTGAACGAGTCCGGCTGGTTTCAGAACGGCAACGCCGAGTGCGTATTTACGGTGGACGGCAATCTGCTCCAGTTCTCGTGGCAGGATTGGGCGCCGCCGACTGCACCCACGGTGTCGCAGCAATTGACATCTTCGGGCTCGCTGTTGCTGACCGCCCGCGGCGCCGCCGATGCGGCGCGGCAGGAATTTTCACGCGACGGCGGTTTGAACTGGGAAACGTATACCGGACCGGTGGAGGTCAATGCCAACGGCGAGTGGCTGTTCCGCAGTCTCGACGCCTCCGGCAATATCGGTGACGTCACCGCGTATGAAGTGGATTCGCTCGACGGTTGGAGGGGGATTCTGGCGGAATTCGGCGACACATTGACTCCGGCGAATATGGTCGACGGGTATGCCCTGCGGCAGCTGACCGCGGGCCGCTATGCCCTGACCGGCGACTTCGGCGATCTGAGCGCGAAGATTTCGCTTTACAACGCCGACGGCAAAAAGGTGGCTTCGGGTTCGGTCAAAAACGGGGCGTTGAAGTTCAACTCCGTGCTCCTTGCCGCCGGCGATTACTCGCTGGTGGTCGAGCGCACCGGCCGGAATTCCGGCGATTATACGCTGGCGGTCGAAGCCACCCGGTTCATTCAGGGCAACAATGGCGATGATCTCTGGGACAGCGGTTACGTCGGATCGAATGCGATTGCGATCGGTACGCTGGCGGCGCACCGCCTGACCACGATTGTGGCGGACGGATGGGTCGGTTTCGGCGACGCGGTGGACTATATCCGACTCGATGTGGGAGTCGGCGGCGTCTACGATCTGTTGATCGACAACCTCCGAAATGGCGCCAGGCTGACGGTTTATTCGGCCAATGACGGCAAACTTTCCAAGTTGGGGCAGGTGATGGTCAAAAATGGCGATTACGGATTCGTCAATGATCTCCTGCTCGATGCCGGCCGCGAATATTATCTCAAAATCGAGGCGTTGAAGCCGGCCGCGGCGCTGAATACGGATTATACCATCGCCATCGGCGGAACTCAAACCGCGATTGTGCGTTGGGCCGGCGCGACGGCGGCTCCGGACAGCGGATTGATCGATGAAGTCAGTCTCTATGCGGGCAACTATGCATCGGCGGCTGCTTCCGGCAATGCCGCCGATGCCCTGAGCAGTGACGAACAGTTGAAGAAATTGAACAGCGGAATGCTGGCATAGCATCTTCAGCCCATCGGAACGTAAAACGGCCCGTCCTTGCGGCGGGCCGTTTTTTTATATCGGCATTGGCGGATTCAAACCGCGTCGGGGCCGGATTATCGTCTCACCGGCGGAAAAAATGGCTTGATCCGGACAAAGCCGAGTACCTTTTCCTGCCCAATCTTGCCGACGCCCGGCACGATGGTCGAGATATGGTCGGTGAAGGTCAGCGGCAGCTCCGGCGTCAGCGCTCTGAACACCGTCTGCTTGAGGTTGATCCGGGCAAAGTCGGTTTTGCCGTAAAAGTGCTGCGGCCGCCGGTCGATGGCTTCGCGGACGCTCAGAATCTCCGCGTTGGCCGCGGGCAGCTCGGCATGAAGCACATGATCCATTGGTTTCACGGCGCCGGTCAGGATGTCCTGATAATCGGCGGTCACATATTCCAGCATGTAGATTTCGCCGACCTTGAGCTTGTGCGCGGTCTGGCGCAGATAATTGGGCGTGCTGCCGCGCCGGAAGACGATGAAGTGTTCGCCGGCATCGGAATCGCCGCGCTGCCACAAGCCCATGCTCATATCGGAAAAATCCCGGTTCGAGGCCGGAAACACGGCTCCGTCCGGCGCGGCCTCCGCCGTCCAGTCTTCCAGCCCGGCATGAAAATCGTTGTTGGTCAGATAGGGCAGAATATAGGTGTAGCCGTAGCGTTCCGAAAGCATGGTGCGCTGTCCCTCCACGCAGTAGTGCCGAAGCAGCGCCAGACTCCAGTACTGAAGGTCTTCGTCAACCAGGCTGCCGCCCCAGTAGCCGACCATGGCGAGCCCGCGGAAATCCGGCGCGTTGGCGAGCCGGTTCATCTGCATGTCCAGATAGTATTTGTAGTCGACGAAGGGATAGTGATCGAGCGAAATGTAGGGCATCAGATTGAAATTGCCGAGAATGAAGCCGCATTGCGGTGCGATGTCGGGACGGATCGTGTCGAGGATATGCATGCTGCCGTCGAGTTTCCGTTCCAGAAACGCCGCGGCCTCCGGCTGGGTCGGGAAGCTCGGACAGTAGGCTTCGAACAGAATCTCCCCGCCGCCGGCGGGGGTTTCCAGGGCCGCCTTTACGAAGCGGCGCTGGGCCTCGGAAATCGTTTTCGGATCGCCGTAAATCCAGGTATAGACTTTTTTCCCTTTCAATTCGCCGAGCCGGGCAAGGATGTCGGGATAAGCCCGCAACTCGTCGTCATTGGTGAAATTGAATTCGTCCACCGTAAAGCCGGAATATTCCGGGTGGCGCATGGCGCGGGATTGCGCCAGCATGGACAGGAAGCCGTCGGCGTCGCCTGCGACCGCCGGCTTGGCCAGCACATTGTCCAGCAGCTGCCGGCCTTCGGCGCGATAGGCAAGGATTGCGTCGGTGGGCAGATTGCCCGGATGGAGCAGATTGGTCGAGGCCAGATAGGCGTCTCCCAGCGTCCGGTAGTCATAATAGCCGTTGACTTCGGGCATGAACGAGATGCCGGCCGCGAAAAGATAGATTTCCGGCACGCTTTTGACCGTCAGAAGCCCTGAAGCGGCGGCGGGCAATGCCAGCCGATGGCGGCCGGTTTCAAGCCGACGCATGGTTTCGAGGCGCACCGCTTCGCCATCGAGCCGGGCGACGGTCCGTTCTCCGGGCGCCGTTCCGGACGCGGGTGTGAAATTCAGATAAACCCAGCCCGGGTGCTTCAGTTCAAAGACGAATTCATTGGCGGCGGCCGGTTCGAGCGGCAGCGCTTCGACCAGGTTGTTTTCGCGTTCCGGTGGCGTTACCGTGACCGTTGCGGTCCGGCAGGAGCACAGCAGACAGAGCAGCAGCGGCAGAAAGGACAATGATTTCAACATGGGGTTCCTCATTTGATGACGCTGGCGCCGGCCAGCTCTTTGTACCAATCCAGCGCACAGGCGCGCGGCGGCAGCGGCTCGGCGAGTTCGGGGATGGCAAGCACGTCGCCGTCGGCGTATTCGTGCAATCGGCGGCGCGCTTCGCCGAGGCGGAAAATAATGCCGCCGAGCCGTTGCTGGATCACCTCCAGTCCGAACGGCTTGGCCGCGGCCAGCCATTGGCGGCGGAAGAGTTCGGCGAAGGTTTCATAAGCTGCGATCAGGCGCGGCAGCTCTTTGTCGGCCAGGGTTTTAATGCCGTCGGCCCGGCTTCCGGCGCCGAGGGTGCGCAACCGGCGCTGCAATGCGAGTTTCCGGGTCAGCAGGTCGGCCAGCGCGGCGGCGTATTTTCCGGCCTCGCCGGAAGGCTTGTTCGTATTCAGAAATTCCGCGACCCAGGCGTAGTCGGCGGTCAGCAGCACGGCATTTTCCGGCGAATTCACGATCATATTGCGGAAGCCGAGATTGAGCAGGATATCGTCCCAGAAAATGGCGCTGGAGTAGCTGTTGAGGTTGTTTTCCCAGAACAGGCCGCTGCCGTTGTCGTAGTGGCGCTCCACCAATCGCGCGGTATTGACCGCGAGATCGTAATCCATGATGTTCAAACTCCGGAAGCGGTGCTTCAGCGGCGCGCCGGCGGCGTCTCCGCCCCACAGCAGTTCGGCGCCCTCGGCCAGTCCGAGCATGGCCGAGTCGATATGGCAGTAGCTGCCGTCGTCGCCCCACAGCGTGAAAGTGAAGTCGTCGATGCCGGCTGCGCGCGCTTCGGCGATCATCGGAGTGATGGTGCCCAGCGTCAGCTCGCGGTCATACCACAGTTTGTTGAAGGTCCAGATTCCGGCCGCCGCCGCGATCGGATTGCCGAACTGGCGGTGGGCGGCAAAATATTCGCGGTAGAAACGCCGGTCGCGGTGATAATAATCCCAGTAGACAATGCCGACTTCCGGCGGGATTTCACGTTTGACTGCATCCGGCACCGGATAATCGAGATTGTAATATTCCCGTTTCGGATTGGCCAACCGGAAATACATGTCCGACCAGATCATCGGCTTCAGATTGCAGTCGCGGCACATCGCGGCGACTTTCTGGAGATGGCGGGTGAAAATTGCAAAGCCGTCCTCATGGCCGAAGCGGTCGAAAAATTGTCCGCGCCCGAGATTATGCGCCTCGTCGAAGCCGATATGCAGCCGCCGGCTGCGGAGATTCTCCGACCAGAAATGCAGCATTTTGCCGATCAGTTCGTAGGTCCGGGGCTCGTCAGGCAGCAGCACACCGGGGCAATCGGTGATGTCGCCATAGACTTCGCGCCATTTGAGCGCCTGTTCCATGTGGCCGAGGGTCTGGATGCAGCCGGAAAGTTCGATGCCGAGGCGCGCCGCCTGCGCGTCGATCGCATGCAGCTCCGCGGCGCTGTAGCCTCCTCGCATATGGCCGAAAAATGGTTCGCCTGCCAGCTGATAAGTGTCTTCGCAATAGAGCCATGCTTCGTTGTAACCCAGCAGCGCCAGCTGGACCAGTCTGCGTTGCAAAGAATCCACTGTAAAGACCTGATTGCGGGAACAGTCGAACATCACCGAACGCCGTTTGAATCCGGTCGGGGCGACCGTTTCGGCGATTCCGCCCAGCGCCGCGCCCAAAGCCCGCAGCGCGGTAGCGGTTTCGCCGTTGCAAACGATATGCCAATGGCCGGAGGCCGTGCGTTCGGTACGGTACGCCATGTCCCGCGCGCCGCCGATGGTCCAGAAAAGATTGGCCGAGCCTGTCGAAGCGGTCCGGAAAACCGGGTAGAATTCGGAGACCGCGTCGAGCGCCGGATGGAGCGCTTCCGGCGTTGCCGCCGGATCCCAGATCAATACAGTGGATGGTTTCATAAGTTAATGATTTTCCTTGAGCCGGGCAAACGCAACCGCCAGCCACGGCTTGCCGCCGCGCACGCCCGGCGCGGTCATGGTGATTTTCAGTTCATGTTCGCCCGGAGCAAGTTTCTTCTGCGGCAGCGGATAGCGCTCCACCATCCAGGCATCGTCCGGGAAGGTGCTGGCGCCGTTGAAAACCTCGCTGCCGTCAAAAGTGATCCGGTAAGCCGCGCGGGTGGCGGGCAGATTGTCGTCCATGCCGCCAAGCTCCAGCATCGGATCGGTCAATTCCCGATCGGTGGTGAATTTCGCCGTGATGGCGGCGCAGTCGCTTCCGGCGCCATAGATCACCTGAGCCGGCTCTTCCTTGATGCCGGCGGCGACCTTGATTCCGCCATTCATCGCCGGACTGTCGGCAAAGAGGGTGAAAGCGCGCCGATCCTCGGGTGCGGCCAGCGCCGGATGATAGTCGGTCAGCAGTTCTTTGGCCGCCGGGATCGCAGCGGTCACGCCGCCGGGCAGCCGGGTGAAATAATCCTGCCCTTCCGCGCAGAAGTAGATCATCGCGGCGCGGTCCAGTCGGGTGATTTCGGTCACGGCGTAGCCGTTTTCATAACGCAGCGGCAATTCGACCGCGGCATCGTAATCCGGCGAAAGCAAATAGACTTTCTTGACTTCCGGTTGCGGAACGGCGATGGTCATGGGCCGGTCCGGCGCGACTTCCGGGAAGTTGTACTGCCACGGCTTCTGGACGCCGTCATGGAACTGCATGCCCCGGAGATTGAGCAGCGTCACCGCCTTGCCCTTGAGGCCGGCGAAGTCGTGGTCGAAAACTTCCAGCAGAATGCCTTCCGGGAGATTGGCGGTCCTGACCGCGGGCTGCGGATTGTTGGCATTGGCCAGCAAATTGATGAACTGCCGATAGTGCGGTTTGCGCAAGTCGGTCCACGCGGCATCCGGCTTCAGCGGATTCTCGCCGCTGTGGGTGTCGTAGAAGTACTGATCGCCGAAGTGTCCGGCGAAGTAGATCACTTCCCCGTCGCCGACCTTGCGGGTCAGGATCGCGGGCAGGGTGTTGCCCTTGTTCGTGAAACGGCCATAGCTTTTGACATCGGCGGCGATATTCTTGACATTGACGAACTGGCCGCTGTAGGCGAGCCGGGTGGAGTTGCCGTCGGCCCGGAAATCATCGAGGTTGACTTCCAGATATTCCGTCGGCCAGCCGTCGGAATCGAGATCGAAGCCGAAAAGATCGCTCAGGATGAAGTTGCCTCGCTGTTTCCAGTTCAAATCCGCGGTCCCGACCATGCCGCCGGTCACCAGGGTGCCGCCCCGGCGCACGAAATCGCGCAGCACATCGGCCTGTTTCGGGGTGATCACGGTTTCATCGAAAAGCAGCAGCGTATCGACGTGCCGGCGCAGCTCGGCGCCGGTGGTGAAATCCAGCGGCGACACGAGTTTGTACGGCGTCTGGCCCGCGCTCAGGGCATTGGCCACGCCGATGTTGGTTTTCTTCCATTCCACGGAGTAGACCGGGTTGTGGTCGCGGCTGTCGGAGGAGAACAGCAGCGCGATATCGGCCGCCGAACGCAGTTTGCCCAGCACGTTCTGATGGACCGCTTCCCAGGTGGCCAGCGGCTGGACTTCACTGTCGGCATTCCAGGTGAACCAGGTTTTGCAGCCTTCGGCGAAGCTCAGCAGCCAGCCGAAACTCTGGTCGAAGGGCTTGACGCTGTAGTACAGCACCCACGGCGTGTCGTCATTGCGTTCGGCGATGGCGCGCAGGTATTTGAGCTCGTAGATCACCAGCGGCCAGTAGGCCTGATAGTCGAAGCGCGGCGGTTCGCATTCCAGTCCGAGCGCGTCGCCATAGGGCAGAAACTTGCTGATTTCCAGCCCGGTGTGGAGGAACGACCAGTTGCTGGAATTGTTGCAAAGATAAAGAAAGTAGTTGGCGTTCGGATTATTTTTCTTGATGAGTTCGCGGATTTTCTGGTGATGCGCGGCGATTTTTTCGGCCCGCCAGTCCAGCCAGCGGTAATAGATCGGGCTGGCCTGTCCCTTGCCGAATTCATCGCGATACTCCTCGGGCGTCGGCAGCTTCAGGCCGGTGTCGGCCCGGAAGAGCTTGCGGCAATCTTTGCAGGCGCAGAGATTGTCGCCGAAGAACTGGATTTCATCGACCATGATGCCGTCGGCGTCTTTGCATTGCGAAAGCAATTTTTCCAGCGCCTGATAAAAGGCCTTCATATAGTCGGCGTTATTGATGCAGCTGTTGCCGGTGCCGTAATGATTTTCGATGGTTTTGCCGGTGTCGAGCTGGATCGCCTGCCATTTGGGATGCGCCTGAAAAATCGCGCTGTCGACCATGGTCGCGGTGATGTGGTGGATGAAGAGAATGCCTTCAGCGTGGCAGGCTTCGACCATGCGGTTGGTATTGGCGATGATTGAGTCGAGGCTTTTTTCGGAACGCAGCGTCTGGTTGCCGCCGGGGGTGGCGCCGTATTCATGGAGCAGATAACGGTTTTTTTCGGAAATCACCAGATTGATGCCCTGACGCTTGAAATTGCGGGCGATCGCCCGGGCTTCTTCCGGAGTCACATCATCGTAGATATAGCGCGCCATGCGGTAGACCTGACGCTGGTCCGCGGCATCGGCGGGCAGCGCTGCACCGGTGACATCGACGGCATAGGCCGGATAGCTTTTGAGACCGCCGCGCTGATGGTAGTAGCGATCATTGTCCACCGCGGCCGCGGGCAGGGCGAGCGCCAGCCCCAGCAACGGCAGGAGCGCGGCACGGTGATTGAATCCGGGAATATTCATAGGAGTTTGTCCTTGCTGCGTATGGAATCTTGAATGGAGAAAAACGGACGAAAACCGCAACGCCGATAATATGACGCACATCGGGCCGGATTGCCAGTGGTTCCGAAGCCGGGAATGGAAAAATCCGGACATTCAGGAAAAACGGGGGCAAGGACGGTTGCCGTCTCTTGCCCCCGCCGGAGGGGAGGTCGCTCAGTTGCGGTCGTCAAGCTTGTCCAGCGCCGCGGTGCCGGTGATATGGCCGCCCAGCGATTTGGTGACTTTGCCCAGAACATGGCCGCCGATGTAGAGAAAATTGGTCGTGGTCGGGTGGTTCGGGGTCGGCATCCCGGCGTAGTTGAAATTGCCGGGATTGCAGTCGGCATAGATGAAGTTGCCGGGGTTATCCTTGCCCATGATGGCGCGGGTGTAGTTGTTGACGTCGCTTGTCGGGATCGCGCCGCCGAAGTTGGCGACAGCACCGGGGTTGTCGAAGATGAGCAGATAGTACGACGCATGGGTGCCGTCGAAGTTGGCGACATCCGACGGGCACTGGAAGGCCAGCCGGTAATCGCCTTCGTATTCGGTCTGGGTGGAGAAGTAGCCGCCCTGGATCAGCCACTGCTGCGGAGTGCTGCTGCTGCAGTAGTTGCCCTGGAAGAAGGCTGCGCCGGTACTGTTGTTGGCGGCGGCGATCCAGTCCTTGTTGCTGGTCGAATACATGAAATTGGCGATTCCGATCTGCTTGAGCTTGTTCAAACAGGTGGTGCTGCGGGCGCGTTCGCGGGCGGCCGACAGCGCGGGCAGCAGCATGGCCGCGAGGATGGCGATGATAGCGATTACGACCAGAAGTTCGATCAAGGTGAAGTTCTTTTTCATTTTTTTACCTTTTGATATGGTTGGGGGAATTGAAACTCAAGTTTTTGCTTACCCGGGAAAGATTGCAGCAGCTCGAAGCCCTCCTTGCGTTAACGGGTTGCATGATCACTCCGAAATTTTACGAAACGGTACTTTGATATTGCGGCATGGACAATCGCCTTCGAGCAGTTCGGTCATCACCTGCCAGGCGGTTCGGCCGAGCCGTTCGCTGTCTTGGACGAAAAGTACGCTGCCGGGATATTTTTTGACGGCGGTATCGGTCATCACCAGATGATAATCGCGTTCCGGCTGAAGCCCGCACTCCCGGGCGCGTTCGACGAACAGGGTGCCGAAATCGGCGAATACGTCCAGATAGATGCCGTCGAATTTGATTTTTGAATTCAAAATCCGGTCGATGGCGTTGGTGTATTCCCCTTCGCTCCGCTCGAATTCGCTGACCATCGGGTTGAGCATGGTGGCCTGAAGGTTGTAATCCGCCCCGTGGCCGGCTTCATGGAGAAAACTTTCCGCCATGATGTCGTTGGGTTTGCACGCTTCGGAAAGCGGGATCAGACCGATCACGGTGCGGCAGTTCCGGGCTGCGAATTCCTGAAAGACCTGCCGGATCACTCCGGCGTAGTCGCTGCTGACGCCGGCGATGTCGCCCGCGGGGGCGGTTTCGGGCGAATCCAGGTCGATCAGGACGGTCGGCAGCTGAAGCTCCAGTGCCCGCGAAATCTCCGGCGTCAGATGGTTGGAGAAGATGATCAGCCCATCCAGCCGGGACTCGCGGAGCTTCTGGAAGAACTTGTCGTTGAGGTTGTAAAAGCTGGTGATGTTGTAATTGGTCTGATTGATGCTGGATACCAGCCCGTATTGGACATACTGGAACATCGGGTCGAGCAGCCATTCCGCCGCCAGGCAGGCGAACCCGATATTGTAGCTCTTGCCGGTGGACAGCACCCGCGCCGCAAAGTTCGGAATATAACCGCGTTCCCGGGCAATCCGGCAGATGCGTTCCTGGGTTTCGGCGCTGATCTGTTTGTTGCGGTTGCCGGACAACGCATAGGATACCGCCGCCACACTGACGTTGGCGAGCTTGGCGATGTCGGCACGGTTCAATTTGACGTGGTTATCCATAAATCCTGACCGTTTATGCTTCCTTACTCGCGTAAGGTTAAATATCAAAAAAAAGCGCTCGGAAGCCTTGTTGTTGACTGTTTTCCGGGCATTTATCTTACCCGGATAAGTTGCTCTGGAATAAGTATACTCAAGAAATGTTCGTTTGTCAAGGGCGGCGATAAAAAAAAGTAAAAAAAATACAAAAACCCCCGCGAATTTTGAATTTATATCGCGGGGGCAGATGAAAAAAACCGGCTTGTATATGATATAACTATTTTGTAATTAAATTCTTACATAATTTTAAACGGGTGTGGAATCACTTCCGGCCGATGGCCGCAGAGGCGGCCAGGCCCGGCCCCGGCGGTGCCGGGGGTTTTCGGCGATTTTACCTGGTTCAGCAGCTTTCGACGGCATGCCGGCAGTCGGCGGCGAAGCGGTCGACGGTTTCGGGCAGGGTGTCCCACGAAGTCATGAGCCGGATCCCGCCGTTGCCGATGAAATTGTAGAAGCGCCAACCGAGCGCCTGCAATTTACGCTGCGCTTCCGGAGCCAGTTCCACAAACAGCGCATTGGCCTCGACCGGGAATTTGAGGGCGACGCCGGGGATGGCCTGCAATCGCTCCGCCAGCCGCCGGGCCATGGCGTTGGCATGAGCGGCATTCGCCAGCCAGGTTCCATTTTGCAGCATGCCGAGCCACTGCGCGGCGACGAAACGCATTTTTGAGGCGAGTTGGCCGCCCTGTTTGCAGCGGTAGTTGAAATCTGCGGCCAGCTCTTTACGGAAAAACAGCAGTGCTTCGCCGAAGAACCCGCCGTTTTTAGTACCGCCGAGTGCCAGCACATCGACTCCGGCGCGCCAGGAGAGATCGGCCGGCGACACACCGAGTCCGGCCAGGGCATTGGCGAACCGGGCGCCGTCCATATGCACGACAAGTTTGCGGCGGCCAGCCGCAGCGGCGAGCGCCGCGATTTCATCCGGCGTGTAGACCGTGCCGCATTCGGTAGCCTGGGTCAGAGTCAGGACATGGGGTTTGGGGTAATGGATATCCGAACGCTTGTCGACCCAGTAATCGACGGCCTCCGGCGCGAGTTTGCCGTTGACCGTCGGGGTGGTCAGCAGTTTGCTGCCGCCGGAAAAGAACTCGGGCGCGCCGCACTCGTCGGTTTCGATGTGCGCGATGTCGGCGGCGATGACGCTGTGGAAGGGATGGCAGATCTGGGCCAGGCTCAGGGCATTGGCTGCCGTGCCGTTGAAGACGAAGAACACTTCGCAGTCGCATTCGAAGACTTCGCGGAGCCGGTCGCAGGCTTCGCGCGTCCAGTGGTCTTCGCCATAGCCGGGCGCATAACCGGCGTTGGCTGAGAGCAGGGCGTCGCAGGCGGCGGGACAGGCGCCGGAATAATTGTCGCTGGCCAGTTGCTGGGCGGGAATATTCATGGAAACCTCCGTGGCGTTGATAAAATAATTTGCTATCTTGAATATTGTTTACTATATTATACAAATCCAAAAAGTCAAACGGTTTTATTCGATAAAATAAACAAAAATTAATATATTGAACAAAATAAGAGGAAACCGATGGTGGAACGAGAAAAATTTTCGGAATTGCCGGAGCTGGGCGGCAATGTGAAGCGTGAACGGCTGGCGCGGCATTGGTCGCAGGATGAATTGGCGACGGCGAGCGGCGTGTCGAAGGCGATGCTTTCGCAGATCGAATCGGGTAAGGTCAATCCGACCATCGGCACCCTGTGGAAGATCGCCCACGCATTGGAGGTCGACTTCAATCTGCTGCTTCGGGGCAAACACCGCAAGGTCCGTTGTTTCGAGGTCGGGCGGCGCGCCGATCTGCCGCTTTTGGAAAGCACGGCGCCGGGGGTCGAGCTGCGGGTGCTGTCGGGCATTGCGCTGGCGGACAAGCTGGAATTCTATGACCTCAAATTCGAGCACGGGGCCGAGTTGGTTTCGGCGGCGCATTATCCGGGGACGGAAGAGCTGGTGACGGTGATTGCAGGCAAGGTTCTGGTTTGCGCCGGCGAACGGGAGACCGAGTTGAATGCCGGCGACGTGGTGCGGTTCGATTGCGATGTGCCGCACCGGATTCGCAACATCGGCGATGGCATGGCCGCATTGCACATGATCGTGCGGTTCACCGATGATGGCGGCGCGGGCAATGCGAACGCGGCATCCCGAGAGAAGCGGTGATTATGAATCGATGTTGTATGGCATGGCGGAAACTTTTCCGGAGAAAAAAATATTTCCGGCCTGACTCGTGTTTGACAAATTGCGGCGGGGATTATATTTAGTATGATGGAGATTGTCCGGATTGAAGTCCGGCGATTCCGCTTTTCGCCATCGGGACGCAGGTCATAAACAGTAAGGACGGAGGAAGCCATGAGCAAGCAATCAGTGTGCAGGACACTGACGTGGAGTGCGGTTTTGGTGTGGGGGATGACGGGCATGGCGGCCGCCGCGGAGCCGACGGCGGGCGTCCCGGCTCAGGCCGAACCGGGGTGTGCGATGAAGTATGCCGCGATCTATCCTTTGCGGCCCCGGCTTTTTCATATTCCGGCCAACGATCCGGTGGTGTTGGTGGAGTATCCTTTTGCGAACGGTCGCAATCCGTCCGATCTGCGTTGCCGGGCGACGATGCGCGCTGCTGACGGGACCGCGCAGCAGAAATGGTTTACGCTCGACCGAACCGACCGCGCCTGGGTGGACTTGGGCGGACAGCCGGCGGGCGAAGGCGATCTGAAGCTGGAAATTCTGGCCGCGGCCGAGCCGGACAAGGTGCTTTGCACCAGCGAATACCGTTACCGGATCGTGAATCCGGCCGCGGTCTTTCAGTTTCAGGGCAAGGAACTCAACTCCATGGTCGGCGAAGTGCTCAACCGGAAATTCACGCCGGGCGATGCCACCGCGGAGTTTGTGAATTTCCGCGAAGGCTGGGTCTATCTTGCGTTTCGCCATGCCGATCCGGCGGTTTTGAAGAGCCTGAAGCTGGAACTCAATGGCACGCCCTATACGCTGGAGGTCAATGCCAATGCCCGGAGCGCCGAAACGTTCCGTCGGCTGCCGGCGGGTAAATATGCCCTGAAGCTGACCGGACAGGCGATGGAAGGCGTCTTGATCGTGCGCAATGTGCCGATGCTTTTCAGCTATCCGCTGGGCGCCAATTCCCGCATCGCGGGCAACCCGGCCTATGATATGGAATACCATCGCCGTTATATCTTTCCCGCCTGCGCGGTGTTTACCGGAGGCGGTCTGCCGGATTCGGAACGCGCGGCGTTCCGGGATTCGGGCCGGATGGTCTATTGGAACGTGGGCGCATTGATCAGCAAATTCATGGGCGACGACCGCGACAAACTGCGCGATCATATTCTGTCCGCGAAGCAGTTGCAGGATCCGTTCTACACCGGTTTGACCATTGATGAACTGTTTATGACCGATCATCAGAGCAAGGCGTTGAAAAATCTGGCCATTCTGCTGCACGATTTGAAGACTCCCGGCAACAATCCGATCAATACCTGGATTGTCGGCGATCCCAAAGGTCGCGGCATCTACAGCGAGGCGATCGCGGCCATGATCAACGCCTCCGAAGGCCGCGGCATGATGCTGCTGGAAGTCTACAATGCGCCGCTGCCCGACCGGCAAGCCACCGAAGCCAAGCTGAAACGGTCGCTGATCGACATTCCGCTGGCGTTCGATCGCTCCTACCCGCAGGCGACCCAGTATCTGGCGCTGATCCTCGGCAATTTCGCCCAGGGACCGAACTACCGCATCGACACCAATCCGGCGATGGATTACAAATATTTTCTGGATATGCAGCTGAATCTGATCTCCAACGAATCGTGCTACAAGCTGCTGCCGGGCATCGGTTATTGGGGCAACTACTATTCGGACGATGAAAACCTGCGCTGGTCGTTTGCCTTGCTGCGTCATTACGCGGTGGAGGGGCGCAAGGACATGTTGTCCGCGCAATACGGCTACACCTACGATCTGACCTATGTGAAGAACCCCGATTTTATCGAAGGGTTGAAAGACTGGACTGTCCAGGTCGCGCCCGAGGGCGGCATCGAATGCCGCCGGATCAGGAAATTCGGCAAAGAGGTCCAGATGCGCTGGGCTCAGGAGGACGACTGGAGCGGTTCCGATCTGTGCGTGATGAAGCGCAGCGCCAAGGCGCCGAACCGGATCGCGCAGACGATCACCGGGCTGACTCCGGGCAAACCATATTCGTTCCAGATTTTCGCCGTCGATCTGAAGGCGCAGCAGGCGCAGCCGAAGGTTGATCTGGCGAAGGGCGAAAAACCGGCGGAAGCGCAGTTCCGGGTTGCGCTCGAAGGCGCGGACATTCTGAAGGCCTACCGCTATGCGACGCCGACCCAGAACAATTGCGAATATATGGTTTTCACGCCCAGGGCCGACACGGTGCAATTGACCGTGAGCGACTGGAATGACGACGCCCAGGCGCCGACGCGGGGCATTGGCGATGAAACCGGCTTCAACTTCGTGAAGGTTGCGCCTTATTTCGAAAACTGAGCTTGAGTCGGGGTCCGCAGGATTTGCGGGCCGCCCTCCATGAAAAAGGCCGGATCCGGGTGGACTCGGCCTTTTTTGGCGGGATAACGGATTCAGACCAGCAACGTCAGGAGCAGCGGGGCCGAGACGATCGACAGCAGCGTGGTGACTACGATCGCCTGGCCCGCCAGGTCGAGATCGCCGCCGTAGCGCCGCGCGATCAGCACCGAACTCGACGACACCGGCATCAGCGCCACCACCGCCAGCACCCGGAAGCTGTCTTCCGGAATCGGCAGCAGCTTGAGCAGGAAAATGATGATTGCCGGAAGCAGGACCAGCCGCACCAGCGCCAGATAGAAGACATCGTAAAGATGGTGCGCCAGCCGTCCCGCGCTGTTGTAGATGGCCGCGCCGATGCCGATCAGCACCAGCGGCACCGCCGCACCGCCGAGATTGGCGCAGACTTTGGCCACGGCTCCGGGCAGCGGGATATGGAAGAGCACCAGCGCGAGCGCGAGCAGCACCGCGTAAAGGTTGACCGAGAAGATGCTGCGCACGGTATCGCGCACCGAGGCGCCGCCGAAGGCCGCGACGCCGACGGTCCAGAAGCCGATGGTCGAACCGATGTTCATCACCAGCAGCATGCCGACGTATTTTTCGCCCCAGAGATTGTCGAGCACGATCAGCGGCAGGAACAGATAGTTGTTGGCGGCGCAGAAATGCTGAAACATCGCGCTGCGCGTCGGACTTTTGTGGCGCATGAACCGTTTGAAGAACAATCCCAGCAAGCCGCCGAAAAGCATGACCAGAAAGCCGAACACCGGCAGTTGCCACATCTCCAGCAGTTGCGCGGTATTGAAATTGCGCGT
This sequence comes from Victivallaceae bacterium, assembly GCA_036677805.1. Classification (GTDB taxonomy): domain Bacteria; phylum Verrucomicrobiota; class Lentisphaeria; order Victivallales; family Victivallaceae; genus SIG78. Next base: position 92,130 of record JAVBVS010000008.1, read on the forward strand.
GATCGCCGAAATCGTGAGCAAGGGGAAAAGCACGTCGAGCGTCAGTCTGGAGAGCTGAACGATGCCGTTGTTGTCGAGATACTTGCGGTGCATCAGCCAGGCGCCGACGCCGAAGACGATAAAGGTTTCCAGAATGGCCAGGAACGTATGGTGCATCACATTCATCTTATTGCAGATAGTCCTTCAGGTATTGTCCGGTGTAGGATTGGCGGCAGCGGGCGACCGCCTCCGGCGTGCCGACGGCGACGATCCGCCCGCCGGCGTCGCCGCCTTCCGGCCCGATGTCGATCAGGTAATCGGCGGTTTTGATCACGTCGAGATTGTGTTCGATCACCAGCACCGTGTTGCCGAGGTCGCGCAGCCGGGTCAGCACTTTCAGCAGCTGCTCCACATCGGCCAGGTGCAGTCCGGTGGTGGGTTCGTCGAGGACATAGAGGGTGTGGCCGCGCGGAATCCGCGAGAGCTCCGCGGCGAGCTTGACCCGCTGCGCTTCTCCGCCCGAAAGCGTGGTCGCCGGCTGGCCGAGCTTGATGTAGCCCAATCCGACCTCCTGCAGCGTCGCCAGCTTGCGCTGCAACGGACGCACGGCGTCAAAAAATTCCACCGCCTGATTGACCGTCATATCCAGCACGTCGGCGATGCTCTGCTTCTTGTAACGCACGTTCAGCGTTTCGGTGTTGAAACGGGAGCCGCCGCAGGCGGCGCATTCGACATAGACGTCGGACAGGAACTGCATCTCGATTTTCCGGATGCCGTCGCCCTTGCACTCTTCGCAGCGCCCGCCCTTGACATTGAAGCTGAAACGGCCGGGACCGTAGCCGCGCACTTTGGCCTCCGGGGTCTGGGAAAAGAGTTTGCGGATCAGATCGAATGCGCCGATGTAGGTCGCGGCGTTGGAGCGCGGCGTCCGCCCGATCGGGCTCTGGTCGATCACGATGGCCTTGTCGATATGGTCGAGACCCCGGATTTCACGGTGGGCGCCGGGAGCGAGGTCCATGATTTTCTGCTGCCGGTTCAGCGCGCGCACCAGAATTTCATTGACCAGCGAACTCTTGCCCGAACCGGAAACCCCGGTGACGCAGGTGAAGGTGCCGAGCGGAATGGCGACATCGACGTTTTTGAGATTGTTGTGGCTGGCGCCGAGGATTTCGAGCTGCTCGCCGCTGCCGGGCAAACGCCGGGCGGGCACGGCGATCGCGCGGCGCCCGGAAAGAAACGCTCCGGTCGGCGAATTTTCGACTTGCGCGACTTCATCGGGGGTGCCGGCGGCCACCAGTTTGCCGCCGTGCCGCCCCGCGCCGGGGCCGAGGTCGAGCACATAATCGGCGGCGCGGATGGTGTCGAGGTCGTGTTCGACCACGATCACGGTATTGCCGAGATCGCGCAGTTTCTTCAGCGTGGCCAGCAGCCGGTCATTGTCGCGCTGATGCAGCCCGATGCTCGGCTCGTCGAGAATGTACAGCACGCCGACCAGCGCCGAACCGAGCTGGGTCGCCAGGCGGATGCGCTGCGCCTCGCCGCCGGAAAGCGTCCCGGAATTGCGCTCGAGCGAAAGGTAGGACAGCCCCACATCGTTCAGGAATTTCAGCCGCGATTGAACCTCGTGCAGCACCTCGCCGGCGATTTTATTCTGTTCTGCGTTCAGCGTCAGGCCGGAGAGAAACCCCAGCGCATCATGGACGCTCAGCGCATTGAAGCGGTTGATGGCGAGGCCGCCCACGGTGACCGCGAGGCTCACCGGATTGAGCCGCGCGCCGTGGCAGACAGGGCAGGGCCGGGGGGCGAGATAGGTCCGGAGCCGTTCGCGCACTGCGTCGCTTTCGGTTTCGACCATGCGTCGCCTGAGATTGTCGAGGATGCCTTCAAACGGCTTGGACCAGTGGAATTTGCGCCCTTTGATGTAGTAATCGAACTCCAGCGGCTCCTTGCCGCTGCCGTAGAGGATGATCTGCCGGAGCTCCTCCGGCAGGTCGCGGAACGGAGTGGTCAGCATGTCCGGGCAGTTTTTGGCTTCGGCAAGCTTGCGCAGCAGCATGTTATAATAGATGATCAGGTGCTGTGGTCCTTTGCGCCAGGCCGGAATCGCGCCCTTGCGGATCGAAAGAGTGTCGTCGGGGATCACCAGCTTGGGGTCCATCACCATCTGGACGCCGAGGCCGTTGCATTCGGGACAGGCGCCGTAAGGACTGTTGAAGGAGAAGTTGCGCGGCAGCAGCTGGCCGAAGCTCACATTGCATTCGACGCAGGCCAGATGTTCGCAGTGACGGCTTTCCTCCCATTCGCCGGTGGCGGGATTTTCCAGCAGGACGATCACGACGCCGTCGCCGTGCTTGAGCGCGGTTTCCACCGAATCGTTGACCCGGGCGCCGTCCATGGCGTCGGTGGTCAGGCGGTCCACCACGATGTCGATGTGGTGGCGCAGGGTTTTGCCCAGTACCGGCGGGGTGTCGCTGTCGAGCGAAACGATCTGGCCGTCGATGCGGGCGCGGAGGAAGCCGTCGGCGCGGATTTTGTCAAGGATGTCGCGGTGTTCGCCCTTGCGTCCGTCGACGACCGGCGCCAGCAGCATCAGCCGCCTTCCCGGCTCCAGGGCGAGAATCTGTCCGGTGATCGCCTGAGCGGACTGGCTTTTGAGTTCGCGGCCGCACTCGGGACAGTGCGGAATGCCGACATGGGCGTAAAGCAGCCGCAGGTAATCGTAGATTTCGGTCACCGTGGCGACGGTGGAGCGCGGGTTGCTGCCCGCGGAGCGCTGCTCGATGGCAATCGCCGGCGACAATCCTTCGATGTGATCGACCTTGGGCTTCTGGAGCCGGTCGAGAAATTGCCGGGCGTAGGCCGAAAGGCTCTCGACATAGCGGCGCTGGCCTTCGGCGTAAAGCGTATCGAAGGCGAGCGAAGACTTGCCGGAACCGGACAACCCGGTGATGACCACCAGTTGGTTGCGCGGGATTTCGACGTCGATGTGTTTGAGGTTGTGCTGGCTTGCGCCCCGGATGACGATATTGTTGAGCATAAGCGGACTTCCCGGAATGTTTCAGAACATTACTATACCACCGGAATGCTTTTTCGGCAATCCGGGGTTTGACCTTTTTGAAAAAAGTGCTATTCTTTAGACAGTTTTTTTTCATGATTCAAAATTTTGGAAAGAGGTTCGACGGGATGAAACATCATCGGCTGTTCGGAGTGGGGTTGGGGTTGGCATTGCTGCTTTCCGGGTGCGCGGGGCATTCGCCGCAGCCGGAAGCGTGCGGGGACGAGTACGATTACGGTCGCGGCGACAACTGGGTGGTGAACAGTGAGGGCCAGGCCGCGGAATTCGATCTGTTTTATCTCTATCCGACGCTGGTGGTGAGCAAGGATCATGCCTTGATGGATTGGCGGAAGTTTCCGAAACAGGCGGAGAAGGCTCATGGTTTCGTGTCGATGCAGTTGAGGAGCTTCCGGCCGGAGGGCTCCGGAGTGTATGCGCCCTTCGTTCGCCAGCTGGAGCTTTCGCGCTGCCTGAAATATCTGGAGATGGGTGACTGCGATTGGGATCGTCAGCCCGTGCGGACCGGCATCGACGATACCGTTCGGGCTTTCCGTTATTATCTCGAGCATTACAATCATGGCCGCCCCTATATCCTGATCGGACACAGCCAGGGGGCGGTCGATCTGTTCCGGCTGCTGGCGCATTGCCCGGAAATCACCGGGGAGCGCGGCTTCGTCGCGGCCTATCTGCTCGGGTTGCCCCGGTTGAGCGCGGCGGAAATCGAGCGGGAGCTGGCGCCGCGCGGCATCAGGACCGCGCGCGGTACGGACGATATCGGCGTGGTCATCGGGTGGAACACCCAGGGTAAAAATACTCCGAAAAGCGTTTTCACCGTTCCCGGAGCCTACGCGATCAATCCGGTTTCGTGGCGCTGCGACGGCCCGCCCTGCATGGTTGAAGGCGCATTTTATCTCGATCGGAATCTCGCTTTGCAGCCGGTGGCGGAGGCGTTTACGGTGCAAGTCGATGCCGGGCGCGGCGCACTGGCGGTCTGCTTGCCGGAGCAAAGCGTCTATGACGGGGAAGGACGCATGTTCGGACCGGGCGTGATGCACGGCAACGATGTGTTCTTTTTCGGAGAATATATCCGGCGGAATATGTCCGAACGGGTGCGGGCGTGGCGTCAGCGTTATGGCGTCCCGGTACAGGTTCAGGATTCGAACTGCATCCGGTAATAACGGGCGTAGATGCCGTTCCGCTCCAGCAACTCCTGGTGGGTGCCGGTTTCGACGATGCGCCCTTCCGCCACGGCGATGATCCGCCGGGCGTGGCGGATGGTCGACAGCCGGTGCGCGATCACCAGCGTGGTGCGTCCGCGGGAAAGTTCGGCCAGCGCGGTCTGAATGTGGCGTTCGCTTTCATTGTCGAGGGCGCTGGTGGCTTCGTCGAGGATCAGAATCGGCGGATTTTTCAGGAAAACCCGGGCGATGGCGATGCGCTGTTTCTGCCCGCCGGAGAGCCGGATGCCGCGTTCGCCGACTTCGGTGTCATAGCCGTCGGGCAGGGTGGCGATGTAGTCGTGGATGTTGGCGCGGCGCGCGGCGGCGGCGATTTCGGCCTCGGTGGCGTCGGGCTTGCCGTAAATGATGTTGTCGCGGATGGTGCCGGTGAACAGGTGGACATCCTGTTGCACGATGCCGATCTTGCCGCGCAGTGATTTGACCTTGTAGTCGCGCACGTCGACGCCGTCGATCCGGATCGCGCCGGACCGGACGTCGTAAAAGCGGGGCAGGAGCGAGCAGATGGTGCTTTTGCCGCCGCCCGAGGGGCCGACCAGCGCCACCGTTTCGCCGGGAGCGATGCGGAAGTCGATTTCATGCAGCACCTCGCGGTCCGCTTCATAGCCGAACGCGACATGCTCGTAGCGGACTTCCCCCTGAAGACTGCCGGCGGGGACGGCGTTTTTGCGGTCGGTGATTTCGGGCATGGTGCCGAGCACCTCGGCGAAGCGGCGGAAGCCGGACCAGCCGCGCTGGAACTGTTCGGTGAAGTTGACCAGCATTTCCACCGGCTGGATGAAAATCCCGATGTAGAGCGCGTAAATCGCCAGCTCCGTCGGCGTCAGGGCGCCCCGGGCGATGAAAAATCCCCCGGCGGTCAGGACGGCGACATAGAGCAGCCCCTGAAAGAAGGAGTTGCCGGCGTGGAAGACGCCCATGATCTTGTAGCTGCTGACCTTGGAATCGAGGAAGGCCTGATTGCTGCGGTCGAACTTGCCGCATTCGATTTCTTCATTGGCGAAGGACTGGACCACGCGGATGCCGGCGAGCGAATCCTGCACCCGGGCGTTGACCTTGGCGATCTTCTGCCGGTTGTCGGTGAAGATACGGCGCATCCGACGGTTCTGGATGAAGCTGAAGAGCACCATCAGCAGCGTGACCGCCAGCAGGAGCAGGGTCATCGGGATGTTGACGGTGAGCAGAATCACGAACGCGCCGACGATTTTCAGGGTCGAGATCAGCAGGATTTCCGGCCCGTGATGGGCGAGTTCGCTGATGTCGAAGAGGTCGGAAACCAGCTTGGACATCATTTCCCCGGTATTGTTGCGGTCGAAATAGGAGAAGCCGAGCTTCTGGTAGTGGACGAAAAGGTCCTGACGCATGTCGCTTTCCATGCGGGCGCCCATGATGTGGCCCCAGGAGGTGATGAAATACTGGCAGCAATAACGCAGCAGATACATCCCGAGCAGCCCGAGGCCGATGAAGCCGATCGCCCTGACGATTTCGGCCGGCGGCTGCCGGAACAGTCCGCGGTTCAGGATATTGAGCAGCTGGGGGAATGCGAGGTCGACCGCCGAAACCAGCAACGCGCAGAGCATGTCCCACAGGAACAGCGCGCGGTAGGGCCGGTAGTAGCCGACGAAACGCCGGAGAAGAGACGGATTTTCGTGCTGGAAAGACATGGTGTTGCGGTTCAGAAGGGGCCGCCGCTGTTGCCGGGTTGCGGTTCATGGGGGCGATATTCAAACTGAGTACCATACCGCCGGAATGCGGAAAAGTCAAGTCAGGTTGCGACGATTGCAGCGATTGAATTTCGCGATGGCGGGCAAAATCAATCGGCGCGATGGTTTTTGCGTAATGGGGAACCGTTGCTTACGAACAGACTCCGATGATGCCGATCAGGGACAGCAGCAGTGCGGCCCTTTGCATCGGGGTGCGTTTCTCCCGCAGAATCAGGACGGCGAAAAGCTCAAAACCGATGAGACATGAGGAAACCATCACCGGATAGGCGATCGCGCCCGCTCCGGCGTGCGACAGGCAATCCATGCCGGGATAGAACAGAAAAAAGGAAAAGATCAGCTCAAACCCTTCCAGCAGCAGGCAATACCGCCAGAGCTCCCGCCGCCGGGCCTGACGTTTCAGATCCGGAAAGAAATTCTTTCGGTCAAGGCATTTCATGGCCAGCGCCGCCAGCATGAGTCCTCCGGCGAAGGCCGCCGTGCGCCAGACGCTTGAGACCGTGTCCGCCGCCGGGAAATAGGAGGGCAGGTTGCTCAGGCTCTGATTGGCGCCGGTCATAAGGAATGCGCTCAGGGTCAAGCCTTTCCTCTTTCCGCTTTCATGCGCGTTTGGGCCGGCGCCGAACAACAGCAGCGAGACCATGATCGCCCAGAACCCGGCCATCCTCCAGACGCCCAGCGGAACTCCGAAAAAGAGGATGCCCATGAAAAACGGAAATACAAAGCCCATCTGGATAATGCTCCAGATGATTCCGTTCGGACCCCGCTGCATGGCCCGGGACATCAGGTCCAGCTGGAAGTAATTCAGGATGCCGCCGAGCAGCAGCGAGCCGATTGCAAGCCACAGTCCGGCGGCTGAAGTTCGCGGCAATCCCTGAAGCAACCCGACGATCAGGCTGACCGTCAACGCCAGTACCGCGCTCAGGAAAAGCAGAATTCCCGGATCGATTTTCCGTTTCGGCGCTTCTCCCATGACATAGCCCAGGGCAGTCCAGCTCACTCCCACCAGAATCATTGCGACAATTCCAAACAGCATAAATATGTTTCGATCCTTATGGTAATGGCAACGGCATTGCGATCCGTCCGGGGTTTGGATTCAAGATTTTTTCGGAAAGAAAAACCGTCCCGGCGGAATTTTCCGCCGGGACGGCCGACAGTGGACTGACGGGCGGATTATTGCAACCTATTGCCGCGAACCGTTTTCCGGCCGAAACTCGACCTGCCACGGCAGCGGCGAACCGGCGCCGGTCAGAGCGAGCGCATGCACTCCGGGCGCGACTTCGGGCAGCATGCAGCGCAATCCATCCGGCACCCGGATGAAGATTTGTCCCGCGTCGCCCGCCGGGCGGACGAGCTCGCCCGCCAGTTGCCGCGCCGAAGCATCGTAACGCACGTCGGTCAGCTCCACCGCGCCGCCGGTGATGTGAAAACTGGTTGCAATCACCTGCGGCAGTTCCGAGACCGGCGTCAGCAGCAACAGCCGCGCCGCCGGAAACGGTATTGGAAAGGCGAACGGTTTGGCGGTGTCGATCACGCCGAGATATTGTTTTTCAAAGAATTCCCACGCTTCGTAACGTCCCGTCAAACCCAGTTCCGCCCAGTCGACGGCGATTGCCTGCTCGCGGTCGAAGTTGAAGAGTCCGACGATTTCGCGTTGCGGCGTATGGAGATGCAGGATTTCCGGACGGCCCTCCGGATAGGGCTTGCGGAACAAATCCACCGGTACCGCCGCTTCGCCGTAAATCGGCAGAATCCGTTTCACCAGATCGCGGATTTCCGGTGTGGCCAGATCGAAGCGGTCGCCGAGGAACACCTGTCCGCCCGACATGCCTACGAACAGCGTGCGGAACCACGCCTCCTCGCAGTCCGCCGGCGGCGCGATGCACACGCCGTCCGGGTTGAGCAGCAGCAGTTTGCGGTGAATGTAATAACGCGCCATGGTCGTGCCGAACTGCATCCGGTAGAATTTCAGTTTGGCGTCGTCGCCTGCGGCCAGCGCGGCGCGGATGCCGGTATTGGCGATGTCGCACGCGGTCATCGAGGTACTGACGAAGCCGGCCGATTGGAAGACGGTATTGCTGCAACTGTAAAAGTAATCGCTTTGCGCCATGCCCGCCGTCAATGCTTTGCATGCTTCACGGTAGACTTCCGGGCCCTTGATTTTCTTGGCATCGTACGGCGTGAAATCCTTGTCCACCCGCGACAGGCGGTTCATGAAGTCGATCTTGAAGTATTCGAACCCGGCCTCCTTGAAGTGCTTCATGACTTGTGCGATGAATTCCCGCGCCGCCGGATGGGTCGGATCGAGGTAATAGATGGTGTCGTGCGGTTCCCAGAACCATTCCTTCGGGTCGGCCGGGTAACGGGTTACGGCGTCGGGATGTTCTTGATAAAACCGGCTCGATTCCGCAATGCAGAAAGCGCCGCACCAGACCCCCGGCACGAATCCCCGCTTGCGCATTTCCCGGCAGTAAACGGCCAGCCCGTCCGGGAAGTGAGCGTTGGTGCCGAACCATTCGCCGGGCAGATTTTGGGTGTTGTAGCCGAGGTCGATCTGCATATACTGGAAGCCGAACCCCGGATATTCCCGGTTGATGAAATCGGCGACGCGCTCACATTCGGCTGCGGTGATTTCGAGCCGGTAGCCGTACCACGACAGCCAGCCGACCGGCGGTTCGGCATGGCGCAATTCAATCTGGCGGACCTGCGCGCAGTAATCGGCGTATTCCTCCAGCAGCCGGTGCGGATTGCGGTCTTCGCGCCACAATGCCGTCTCGGTGCGCAGGGTTTCGCCGGGTTGCAATTGATATCCGGCGAAATTGTCGACCAGCGCCAGCTGGCGCACTTTGCCCGTCGCCGGATCGTTGAGTGCAAACGGCATCGCCGTCGAGCGCAATTCCGGCACCACAAAGCCGAAGAACAGCGCCGGATGGCCGGGGCGGCAGTAGACGCTCATGCCGCCGAAACTGTAGTGGCTGGCCCTGGCGAGCGAACTCTGCTGGATGGCATTGGCCCACGCGATATCCTCTGCGGCGACGAACAGGGTTTTCCAATACTCGTAATCGCAGTTGGGCAACTGCTCCGTCACCCGCACGACGCCGGCGAACCAGCCGCCGCCGGAATCGAGGAAAATCACATCGTCAGGACCGCTCCCCGGCAGGCCGTCGAGTTCGGCCAGGTGGCAGCTGCCGAGCGTAACCGGGGTTGTCCCGGTGTTGGTGAATTCCCATTCCAGCAAGCTCCACGGCCCTTCGCGCCGCAACCGTTTCCGGCAGC
>JAVBVS010000009.1:0-269648 GCA_036677805.1 Victivallaceae bacterium
GTGAAAACATGACTCCGCTGGGCAAGAGCTTTCAGGTCGCCAAGCTGCGTTACGACCTCTATCTCTGGCCCAACCCCAAGCCGGAGCTCGACTGTTCGGCGACCAAATCCGGCGGTATTCTCCTCGCCGTCGATGAGGACATTGCCGCGGCCCATGCTCCGGTGACGCCGTCGGCGACGGCCGTTCCGTCGGCGACGAATTTTTCGCTCAACGGCATGCATGCTTTCGCCGGGCAGCCGTCCGAATTCGATCCGAGTCCGCGCGAGGTCGTCATGTACGTCCGCCAGCCGTCCGGGGGCGTCAATGCCAATACCGGCATCATGCTGCTGCTGCACAATTGGGGCGGCACCTGGAAGATGACCGCGCCGTGGTGCGATGTCCTGAGCGACAAGTACAATTTGATCACCGTCAGCGTCGATTATCTCCAGAGCGGCAGCGACGGCGGCAAGACGCCCTATGACCACGGCCTCTTCCAGGCTATGGATTGCCTGCGCGCGGTCTATGAGGTGCGCGAGAAACTCAAGGCAGCGGGCGTACCCTTCGACCAGCGGCGGCTTTTTGCCGCCGGCGGTTCCGGCGGCGGCAATGTTTCGCAGATGGTCAACAAGCTGGCGCCGCAAAGTTTCAACTGCATCGTCGACATCTGCGGCATGCCGGGCCTGACCGATGACATCGCTTTCGGCCGCGGCAAGCTCAATGCCCGGTACAGCTCCGATCCGGCCTCGCCATATTATCTTTCGCCGGCGCACAAAGAGATCCGCGATCCGGGCAATCCGGTTCATCTGACCAATCAGAAAAAGGTTCATCCGGACAATAAAGTGATCATCATCCATGGTCAGAAGGACGACTATTGCCCGGTCTCTCCCAAGATTGAGATTTTCAACAACATGATCCGGGCCGGATTCGAGCCGTCGGGTTATTTTCTCGCCGCCACCGACATCGACGGCGTTGCGGTCACCAACATCGGGCATGGCGTCGGCGACCGGCTCGCGGTGATCATCAAATATGGCGGCGAAACCATCGCCGAAAACGGCAAATATGCCTTGCGGTTGCGCGGTCCTTCCGATTTTGAATTGAAACACAAAGTCGAATTTCCGGTCACGGGCGGCAGATATATTGTGGATTTCGCGGCGGAACCGTCGCTTGTTTTTGAACAACAGTAAAGGATCGTCCCGGTTATGAAAAATGATGACAAACTGATTCTCTCCGCCCGTTCGGCGGCTGTCTACCGCACGGATTTGAGCGATGAGACGCTGGAGCTGGCGGCCAATGAGCTCGACCGGCTGCTTTACGCCCGATTCGGGGAGCGCAAACGCGGCGGCGAGATCGAACTGCCGGTCGATTTCCGGGTGCGTCCGGAAGCGAAGGGCTTTACGGTGGAAGTCCGCGACGGGGGATTGCTTTTCACTGCGCCCGGAGCGGTGGAAATTCTCTATGCGGTCTATGATTTCGCCGAAGAGTATCTCGGATACTGTTTCTTCGAACCCGGAATCGATTCGCTCGAAGAATTCGGCGGCAAACTGGAATTGCCCGCAGGCAAACTGATCCGCAACCGCCGGCCGGCGTTGAAACGGCGCGGTTTCGTGCAGGAGTTTCCGTTTGGCGAGGATAATTTCGTAATTGGCGACTGGATGGTCAAAAACAAGCTCAATTACGTTCAGACCTGGATGAAGTTTTACGATTCGATCGATGCCGATCTGATTGATTTCTACCGGGTACGGGGCATTGAAATCGAAAGCGGCCATCATAACTTCAGTTATCTGATTCCGGCGGAGAAATACCATCATACGCATCCGGAATTCTTCGCCGAAATCAGCGGTCGGCGGATTGAGCCTTCTTCCAGTAAAAGTGCGCTTCTGCTCAGTGAACAGCTTTGCACCACCAATCCGGGATTGCGTGAAGAATTGGTCAAGAATCTGTTGGCCTATGCCCGGAAACATCCGGAACTGCGTTCGGTCGGATTGTTGCCCAACGACGGTTTCGGTTGGTGCGAATGCCCCGAGTGTTCGAAATTTTACGACAAAAACATCAAAGGCGAGCTCTACAGCCTCTCCGAACATGTCTACAAGGCGGACCGGATTTACCACGATCTGGTGCGTTACGTCAATCGCCGGCTGCGCGAGGAAGGGTGCAAGCTCACGCTGGTGTTCTGCGCCTACGTCAACTACTGCGCGCCGAGTCCGGGCATGGAGCTGCCGCCGCAGCTGGCGGTGAGCATGGCGCCTTACTGGCGCTGCATCAACCATGAAATCAACGACGCCGGCTGTCCGGTCAACTCGCATTACGCGCGCGACATCGAGGCGTGGTGCAAAGTCAAGGCCGGCGGCGAGGTCAATATTTACGAGTACCTGATGGGCGTGAACTTTTACATTTCGCTGCCGATGATCCATATGAAACAGATTTTCGACGAGGTGAAATATTACCGGAGCGTCGGCGTCGACGGCTTCTTCACCCAGTTCCATCTGCCGCATTGGAGCGTCTACGGCGTCAACTATTATATGATGGCGCAGGCGCTCTACGGCAAAAAATATGCGCCGTCGATGAAGCGCCTGATGCGCGGATTGTTTGGCGACGATGCCGCCGAAGGCGAACGCTTCTATGCGAAAATGCGCAAGCTGGTGCTCTCGGCGGGCGATTGCCACATCCCGTATCCGTATTCGCTTTTCAGCCGGACCAGACTTGCCGACTACGAAAAAATGCGCGATCTGGCCAAGGCTTTGGCCAAAAAACTGTCGCGTGACGAATTCCGTCAGGACCTGGTGCTCTGGACCGAGTATCTGGTGCGGTTCAAGCGTTTCTTCGACGACTATCATGCGGGCAAGGCCGGATTGCGGGAGGCGCAGGCTTTCCGGCGCTGGATGCATGACAAATGCGAAGGCCGTCAGGTGCTGGTGCTCTCCAAGGTGGATATGTATTTCGATCAGATCGAACGCAGCATCGCCGCGGACAAGGAATGGCTTCATTTCGGTCTGGATTGGGAGGACGCCTATATCCGCAAGCATCACGAAGGCATTCTCTCCTGAAGCGGAATTGGTCTGCGACGATAAAAAATCCGGGAACGCATCAGCGCTCCCGGATTTTTTTTGCCATGGCAACCGGATCAGCGAACCAGTTCGATCACCGGTTCCGCCAGCAGTCCCATCGGTATCAGGCGACGACCGGTCTGTTCGTGGCGGTTGAATTCGTGAGCGCCGACCCAGGCCGGAGCTTCTCCACGAAAATAAAACGGCCCCAAGGCATTACGGCGATTGCCGTAGACCGTGACCGCAATCCGGTTGCGCCCCGGATGCAGCAATTCCGGCAGGGTACAGACATAAGGCGGCCAGCCGAGGAAGGTTTCGGAGCCGCCGTTGACGGCGACGCCGAGGCAGGCGCCGTGCCAGTCGGGGAAACTGATTCGCGCCCGGGTTCCGGCGCAACTCTCCGGCACTTCACATTCGCCGCCATAGGTGAGATTGCCCGCATAATGCGGCAGGCCCTGAATACACCAGTCGCCGAACTGAAGCTGCTTCGGCCACGAAGTCAGGGCATGGTCCCGGACGCCGAAGCGGCCGAGGAGGAACAGACTTTCCAGCCCCGGCATGCCGGCATGATAATCGCAGTGCAGGAGCAAAGTATTGCGCCCGATGTGGAAATCAGCCGGATTCAGCGGCAGACATTTCAATGCCGGGTCGCACCACCAGCCTCGAATGGTCTTTCCTGTGGCGGCGCCATTGAGTTCGATGCGGTAGAACTCCGGATTTTCCAGTACCAGCTCAATTCCAGCCTCAGGTCGGACCCGGCAGTCGAATTCGTAACGCAACGTCAACGGCAGCGTCTGCCGTTGCGGGCAGGGGGGACGTTTCCAGGGTTGAACCATCGCATCGCCGCGCACCGGGACGCCGAGTTTTCGGCGCAATTCGCTGTCGATCTGAAGGATGTAGCTCGAAGCCAGCGGCGGTTCGTCTGCAATCCGGGCTTCGGCATGGTCGAGGATAAAAAGATTGTCTTCACTGGCGGTGAATCCGGTCAGGTTGAAGCGGGATTGGGCCGTTGTCACCCGGTTGTCCGGACGGGTCGCCTGCATGATCTTCTGGCGGGTAATCAGATAGAGATGCGACTCCAGCGGCGCGAAGTCGGTCCGCCAGCAATAGCATCCATTGCGATAAGCATACGGCGTCAGCATATAACGACCGGTTGCCGGGTCGAGTTCGTACAAAGTTCCGGCTTCGGGATGGCGGAAGCGCATTTCGACTCCGGCGAAAGACAGGGTCCGATCCGCCACCGCGGGCGCTTGAAAGGGCCGATCGCCCGGCACACAGCCGAGATTGACCGCGAAGAGGGTAAGAAAATCGTCTCCGGTCCCGGCGGCGGCGAGCAGTGCCGGGATTTCGCCGGAAGCGTCGCCCAGCGAAAACTCGCGCAGCGATTCGCCCAGTCGACTGGCAAAGGTTTCCGCTTCCAGTCGGGTGAATCCCCGGTAAAGTTCGCAAAGCATGTCCGAAGCCGGTTCGCCTTCGCAGCGGTCCGGGATCGCACCGAGATAGAAGATTTTGCCTCCGGCGGACCGGAATTGCCGCAGCAAGTTGACGGTGGAGCGACGCAGGGTCCGAAGTTCGGGCAGCAGTACGGCGGAATAGGCGGACTGCCCGACCCGGAGGTTGCCGTCGGCGACGCTGCCGTAACGGGCCAGCAGCGATTCGTCGCCGAAATCGAATTCGACATGGGCCTTCAGGAGTTCCGTTGTATTGCGGGCGAAAACGCGGTCGAATTCCGGTACGAAACTGTCGCCTTCGCCGAAGTCGGCGGCCATGCCCCACAGTGATTCGATCGGGTGGAGCACCAGCAGTTCGCACCGGGCGGCGGCATTGGCCAGCACCGTGCCGAGACGCGACAGGTAATCCTCGACCAGCGGATATTGCCGGAACCACGGCGACTGTTCGCCGATGCTGGCCGGATAATCGCGCTTGGCTTCGCCGCTCATGGAATACCAGTAGAGGTGCTGACAGTGGAAGTTAATCCCCAGGAGGTACTGCCAGTCGCCGAGCGCCTTGTGTCCGGCGAACGGGAAATCCCAGCCGGTGCAGCCGTAAGTTTCGGTCAAGGTACGCTTTTTGCCGAGCTGGCGCGCGACCGAAACCATCTGCTTGACGGTATTGAAGATCATCCAATGCTCGGTCAGCAAATCGATGCCGGGCATCTGCATGAATTCATAGAAGGGCATCGCCGCGCCGACGGAGTGAACTTGTTGCGACAAGGTATCTTCGCGCAGCACATGGCCGGTCAGCGCAAGATGATGCCGTTCGCACCAGTCGCCGATGGCCCTGGCGAACGAAGTTACGAACAATTCGGTGGCGAGGCGGTAATAGCGGTAACGCGGAGCGGAAAAATCTTCCCCGAAAGTGAAGAAGAGTTCCGGCAGCCGGTCGAGCAGATTTTCACCGTATTGCGCCTGATAGCGTTCCGGAAGTTTCCGGGTCCACGGCTTGATCTGATGACCGAGGGTATGCAGATAATTGGGTTCGTCGGTGAAGATGGCCGGCACCGATTTTCCGAATTGGCCGCCGACTTCGCGGGCGTAGGTTTCGTGGGTTGCGGTGATGAATTGTTCGACCGCCTCTGGATTCATGGTATCAAGATAGGTGGCATCATTGAACCAGCTGGAAGGCGGATCGGTCAGCACGAATACGCGAAGGTAATCGCCCGGCTTTTCCGGTGCGGCCGCGAGCTTCCGATAGGATGACAATTGACCGTTGCGGCGTTCGAGCGCGAAGTACCCAAGTGTTTCTCCGGAAGCGGCGGTTCGGCCGGGATCGGTGACGAATTCGCAGCGCAGCGAGCAGGCCTTGAAGCGGCCGTCACCGGTCACCAGTCCGCCCGCCGCGCCGGAGGGCCAGCGGTCCTCGTCGTACAAATGGGCCTCCATGCCGAGTTTTCCGGCTTCATCGATGGCTGCTTTGACACAGTCGAACCACTCTTTTTCGAGATAGGGCGTGGCCAAGCCGACGCGGGAGTGCATGAAAAATCCCCCCATGCCCATCTGTTTCATGATGCGGACCTGCCGCCGGATTTCCGCCGGTTCGAGCCGACCGTTCCACGCCCAGAAAGGCGCGCCCCGAAAACCTGCTCCCGGCTGTGCGATCTGCTGTATTAGTTCTTGCTTCATACGTTGTCCATGAATTTTGCGATAACCGGCAGGAACCACTGATGCTGCTCCTGCCGGAGAAATGCTATTGCCTTGACGGCTTTTTGATTGATTATGAAATGACCGATTGCCAATGGCTTATTGCCTGGTTATCGGGTTATTTCCGGATATTCAATATTGACCAATTGGAAATTGTTACCATCGCTGACGATACTCAGTTGCGGATATTCCCAGCTTCGGAAATAAGGAATTCCGGCTTCTTTACACGAAACGCCAAGTATTAAACACCTTTATTACTCCATGCGCAACAGCCAGGTATGCGGCCCGTCTTCATTGAGCTTGAAGACTGAAAGACTGCGCCCGATCTCTTTGTTTTCAAAAAGGTCTACCACGCGTTCCGCCGAACGCGGCAGCGCCGCTGTGATGGAACCGCTTTTGCTGTGATAAAGAATCGTATTATGGTTGGCCTGAACCACGGTCCCCGGATTAGTGTATCCATGAATACGCGCATCCGCAAAAAGTGCTTTCCATATGGTTTCGTCAGCAATCGGCACCCCCGAAAAATAGGCGATCTTGCCGTTCGGAAGTGTCTTTCGCACCCAGGCGGAACGGCCATTTTCGTATTTACCCATCGTGTTTGCCGCAGGATCATCGGCGTATATTCTGGGGGCGACCGGCAAATACTCATTCCCGGAGCGGATGCCGTAGAAGTTGTTGCCGACGAATATCTGTGCCGCGCCGCTCGCCAGATCATGCTTGAGGTTGATTCCCGTCAAACGCTGCATGAGCGCGTCGGAAAACGACCGCTCTGATGCGAGCCCCGGCGCATAAATCCAATAGATGCGTTTCATTGCAGGTGCTGTCAGTCGTTTTTCCACGCTTGCGATTACTTCCGGAGAGGCCGAAAAGAGATTCAGGAAGACGGCCAGTTCGTAGGGATGATCGGACGAAACAAAGTCCTGCGGCGTCAGGAGGTCGAAAACAAATCCCGAGCGATGCAGCGCCAACATTGAAAGATTGCCGATGGCGTCGGTAAAGGTGCCAGGCGCCACCGGATACCCGCTTCTCATCAATTCCGATGGATCAAAAATGACCGCAATCTTTTTGTCATTCGGCTGCGGATGCTTATAGAAATCAAACCAAATCTCCTGGCCGCGCTTGACTTGCGACATCAGTACCGGATCATCCAGCCACGAACGGCTGTTGGCCCCCGAACCGAATTCCAAATACTGAATACCGCCGCCTTCGAGAAACGCCGTTGCGATATTGCGGCGTAACAGCGCCACGGATTCAGTAAGATTCTCCGCATCACGATAATTCGGTTTTTGGGCAAGGTGTGTGCGGGTATCATCTTCCATCAAAAAGAGCTTTCCATAACGGCGGAAAAGCGATGGAATAGTCCGCGGCAACCCGTCGCCGCCGGCGCGCCGCTGATCGAGATAGATATAGGGCTGGGAAAGAAAGTCGATCGACTTGGACGCGAGCACTTTTTCAAGCCCGACCGTCTGTCCTTCCGGACCGTAAGGCATGCCGAAAGTGTAGCCGTAATAAGCGCCCACCAAAAGATCGGGATCGGCCGCCTTTACCGTTTGGGCGGCATTCAGCAAGGTATCGGAAACTTCGTTGCCGTGGCAGTCATAATAGTCGAGTACCGCTTGGTCGAACGCGCCATCGCGAAGATAAAGGTTGCGTCCCAAACGCGCCTCGGCGCCGGGAACTTTTGCGGTTTCAAGTGTTACGGAGGAGTCATTCCAAGCCTTCTGCAACGCTTCATCGGTGGTATATTTTTTAGCAAGATAACGGCGGAACGCCTTGGTCATCGCCTTGCCGGTATCGGGCATGTCGTGTTCCAGTCCGTAGGTGTGCCACTCGCTGTAAACGCCGTAACTGACGCGAATGCCGACAATACGTTTGCTCCACGGCTGCGCTTTCATATATTCCATGAAGCGCGACAAAGTGTCCCGCATCTTTTCGCGCCACGGCATGCTGGCCATCGAGGCACTGCGAAAACGATGCGCCTGCTCCGCTTCGTACTCTCCGCTGCCGGAGGCGTATTCGATGAGTTCATCGGGATATGCCTTTTCCCACCACTCCGGAGACCGTTCAAAACGCAGTCTGAGGTTTATGAAGGCATCGGGATTTAAGGTGAGAATACGGCGGATATTGAGGTCGAATTTGGAGAAGTCATAGCTCCCGTCAGGGTTCATCATCCCGAGAAAACCGACCCCCCACTCCACCCAGTTTACGCCCGCTTCGCGGAAATTCATCACCATTCTGGCCGCGTTGGGATTCCAAGGCGCGGCAATCAGTACACAAAGCTGAGGCGGCGTAAGTTTGCCGTTTATCGCAAGTCCGACCTGCGTGTCACTATGCACCAGCTTGGCACGCCATTTGGGTTGATCGTTGAGAAACCCGACATCGGTGGCCGCCGCCATCGCAGCCTCCAAATGGGCCCGCTCGCCGGGCGTCATAAAGTGGCTTTCGACGTTGGAAAGAGACGTCCACGGCGAGATCGTTGCATCGCCAAGATCGTAAGCCGTCTGCCATGCGGAATCGTCAAAGTCGGCGTCCTGCCAGCCCGGAGAAGATGTTTTATGGCACTTCCACGAAGTGTCGGTCACCAGATCCATGGTTTTGCCATTGGCGAAATTGATCGTGCCGGTGATGATGAACCCCGCCTCGGAAAGACCATTGCCGACGGCGATAGAGAGTATATTTTTACCCTTGTGCAGCATGCCATCCAAAGAATAGGCGCGGGTGGGAATCGTCACGGCCGATTGTGCGAGCTTGATGCGTTTCGGGGATTTGCCGTTGATGTTCAGTTCGCCCGAGTCGTCCGTGATGATTTTGAATTCGCCGCCCGTGGGCTCGTCATCCAGAATCAGCACCTTGCGGAAATACCGGGTGGAATTTTTTTCAAAGTCCACGTTTGCCCAACGTTCGGTCTGCTGGTGTTGCCCCTGTTTGCCGCCATCTTTCAGTATCCAAAGCCAGCGGGAGCGAAGACCGCCCTCGGGATAGACCGACAACTCGGTCGACATTACGTTCAGCGCAAGCAAAAGAAGCATTGCCCAGCTGCATTTCCATAGTTTCATCATTTACTCCTGGGTAATATGGATGATTTGGGGTTTCGCTATTCACACTCGACTGAAAGTTCCGGCTTCGCCAGAAGTCCCAGTTCCACAACCTGCTTTGTCCCGGGGATATCTTCGGTAAATTCAAATGGACCAATCCAGGGAGGTCTCGTTTTGCAGTAGAACGGTCCAAAGGCATTGCGTCGCGATCCATATACCTTGATCCTGACCGTATGCGTTCCCGGAGCCAGCACCGTATTGCTGGCGAAGTCCCATGGTTCTCCGAGGCGCGGAAGCCATGCGCCGTCGTCAAACGCCGCCTCCAGATGTGTTCCCGCCCAAGCTGGAACATGGCAATGCACCCGTAAAGGCGCATTCAGCTCAAATCTCAGTTCGTATTCCAGATTGCCCGAGTAATAGGGCATCCTCTGTGTCGTTACCGAACCGATATTCAGTTGTTTTTCCGGCGCGGTCAAAGTCGCCTCCGGCCGGACTCCGAAATTGCCGCGAAGGTAGATGGCCTCCAGCCCATGACTTGACAACCCGAACTTAAAACGCAACGTGATTTCGTTTTTGCCACACTTCAGGAGGTTTGCCGGAAGCGCGACGCAACGCAACGCCGGATCGACCCAATAGCGTTCGGAATAATGGGAACCGGGAATCCCGTTGCAGCTAATTTCCATTCCTTCCGCATTCTCGCCCACCAATTCGAGCATACCTTGGGGGCACTTTTCACAGCAGAATTCGTAGGTGAGTTCCACCGTTACAGCCGGAGCAGAGGGATCGGCTTTTCGTTTCCAGGGTTGGAGCATGGCACCGCTGCGCAGCGTACCACCGAGTTTCTGTCGCAAAAGATCGTCCAGTGCCAGAACATAGCCGTCACCCATATCTTCCCCATCCGCACGCAAACGGGCATGATCAAGCACCAGCACATTCGGTTCAGAGCATTGAACTTCGATCAATTCAGAGTTCAGTGGTACGGCAGACACGGGCGATTCCGCCGGACGCGCGTCCAGCGCGCCCGGCGCTGCAAGTACAAAAAGACGAGATGATCGCGTCGGAAACGAAGCGCTAAAAACGTATTCGCCGTTTTCATAGTACGCATCCTGCGCAGTAAAAATCCCGCTTAACAGGTCGAGTTCCGCAACGACCATTCCGGGCTTTTCCGCCCAATGAATTTGCGCGTTTTCCACAGTCAGTTTGCGTTCATCCAGCCAGGGCGCCAGCATTACGTCATCCGCCGTCGGCACGCAGCCGAGGTTCACCAGAAACACGCTGGTTTTGTTGTCCGCATGGCGGCTCACCCGCGCCAGAATCGATTTGCATTCGCCGGATTCGTCGCGCACTGAAATTGGACGCAGGCGCTTTGCCGCCGCGTCAAGATTCCACGGCGCAAACTTTTCATACGCCCGGATATTCCGCCCTTCCGTATCAACCCTGCCGCTGCAATAGCGGGGGATTGAGCCCAGATAACTCACTTTGCCGCCGGCTTGCGCAAACGCTTCCAGGAGTGCCAGCGTCGAGCCGCGCAGGGTTTCCACCGCCGGAATCAGCACTTCGCGGTAGGCGGCTTTGCCAACGTAGAAAACTCCGTCCTCAACGCGGCCATGTTCTGCCATCAAAGTTTCATTGCCGAACTCAAAGTCCAAATGTTCACCAAGCAGTTCGGCGGTCAGATCCCCAAACGCTTTGTCGAGCATGGGGGCAAAACTCATTTGGTTGTTGTAGCGCCCTGCGCGCCCCCACATGCTTTCGACCGGGTGCACCACCAGAAGCGGCGCAACGACTTCGCCGTCCGCCAGCAGGCGCCCCAAGCGCTCGAAGTAATCCTCGACCGTCGGATAGGCTTTGTACCACGGCGATTGTTCGCCGATGCTCGCCGGATAATCGCGCTTGGCGGCGCCGGTCATGGTGTACCAGTAAAGGTGTTGACAACGGAAATTGACCCCCAGCGCATATTGCCAATCGCCCAACACCCGATGCCCTTCCAGCGGAAAGTCCCATCCGGTACAGCCGTAGCTTTCCGTGAGCAGGCGTTTTTTCCCGAACTGGTGTCCCACGCTCGAAAGTTGTTTGGCGGTATTGAGTGCGAGCCAGCGTTCCGTCAGCAGGTCCATGCCAGGCAATTGCATCCATAAATAAAACGGCATGGCATCGCCGATGGAACAGATCTGCGATGATAAATTCTCTTCCCGGAGAAGATGTCCCGTCCACGCAATGTGGTGTTTTTCGCACCAGCTGCCGATCTTTTTGCCAAAGTTTTCCTGAAAAAGTTTTGTCGCCAGCTGATAGTAGCGGTAACGCGTTGTGGAAAAGTCTTTGCCGCAATGATAGAAAAGTTCCGGTAAATGCGGCAGCAGCGATTCTCCGTATTCTTTTTCATACAACTCCGGAAGCCGGTCGGTCCACGGACGACGCTTATGGTCAACAAGATCGAGATAGTTCGGCTCGTCGGTAAAGATATAGGGGACAACGGACCCGAACTTTTCGCCGAAATGCCGAAAGTAGCATTCATAGGTCGATTCGATGAATGCGTCCACCGCCTCGGGATTCATGGTGTCAAGATAGGCGCCGCCGTTGTAATTGAGATTGGAATCTTCGATTTTCCGGTAGATGCGAAGCGCGGTCTTTCCAGGGGCTTCCTCCGGACCGCTGATGGCGCGGTAGGCGCGAACCTCATCGCCGTCACGGGTTGTTGCAAACCAACCAAGGGTATTGCTTTCGCTTGATGCCGGATGATCCGCATCAACAAATTCGTGTTCCAAATAGCGCATACGATACTTTACGTCGGTGGTCACCAACCCGCCGGCCGCGCCGGATGGCCAGCGATCCTCATCATACAATCCCGGGTTCATACCGAGTTTTTCAGCTTCGTCGATCGCCGCATCAATACAGCGGAACCACTCTTCGCCGAGATAGGGCGTTTCAAGCCCCACGCGCGAATGCATGAAAAAACCGCCCATGCCCATATCATGCATCACTCGGACTTGGCGACGCACTTCCTCCGGATCAAGTTTTCCGTTCCACGCCCAGAAAGGCGCAGAACGAAATTCGGCACCGGCCTTTTCTCTGAAATTCCAATCCATAATCTACTGTAATCCTTAACCCTGATGATCTTAAAGCTCAGAAGCCTTAGTGGTCCGGCGGCGATGAATCCGCCAAAAAACGCACAACAGCACGAACGCAAGAAATATGAACAGCGCGCTGTGATAATTGATGAAACGATAATCGCCGAGAACGGTCATAAACCACGGTTGCATAATCTTATTGGCCGCGACCGCCTTCTGGGTGTTTTGGATAAAGTCGGCAAAAATTCCAATCGGATAGTTCAAGATTACCACAAGCAACGAAGAAATCATCGCCTGCGCCGAAGCAAACTGCCCGAATTTACTCTTGGGAAAGACCTCGACCAACACCTTGCCCGAAGCCACCGACAACAGCGCCATGAAAACGGCCAGCAAACATTTCCAACTCAACGCACTCCAGTAGTCCATCATGAACACTCCGCCCAGAAGGTTCATAAGCCCCATGCCGCCAACGCCGATGAGCGCACAGACGATCCCCCCGACCCGGTCAACCGCCATGCCGCAGATAAGACAGCAGATCAACGTCACCAGGCTGATAATGCCATTGACCTGTCCAATCTCGGCTACGCTCATACCACACCCTTCCTGGAAAAAGAAGTTGCCAAAACTCCCCACGCAGTAGGAGATGCTGATCATGGTCGTAAACATAAAGTAGAGCATATAGTAGGGTTTGCTGAAACAGTCCGTGACATAACTTTTGCACGCGCCATAAAGACGGATATACCAAGGCGCGACGGCGTTGTTTTCCGGCGGCGGATAACTGCCTTCCTTGACGATGATACACATCAGCGAGGCAACGGTCATATAGATAAGACCGATGATGGGGAAGACAATTTCGGGTTGTTCCACCGACGATTTCATCAGGAAGAAGTTGAAAAAAACTGCGCTTCCCGCTCCCGCCACGCGGAAAAGTCCATAGTAGCGTCCCATCATCTCCACCGGAATCACATCCGGAATGTAATAGTAGTAAATCGCCCCGACAAACAGGAAGAAAAAGAAGTATAGCCCGACCCCCAGAAAAGCTACCGGCACAATAAGCGGCATTCCATCCGGCAACAGGGCCACAATGCCCGGAACCGCCATCTGCAGCCCGCCGGTTATTTTTCCGAGGAATGGCAGTAATGCCATAGAAATCCCCAAAGGCACTGCCGTATAAAGGATGAACGGACGGCGTCGGCCGAGTTTGTTGCGACAGCGGTCGGAACGGAAGCTCAAAACCGGGCACATCACGGTATTCATCAAAGAAATCATGGTACTCAATGCCGCAATGATGAGCGAATCTTCCAATCCATAATCTTTCAAGATGTATGGCATTGCCACATTGAATACCGTACTTTGCAGCATCATTACCGCTGCGCCGAAGAGCATCCAAAAGAAGACGGCCAACAACTGCCGGGACGTGTATTCCAATGTCCCGATCTTGTAAAGACTTTTTGCGGTTGCAGGCGCGGCAGTCGCACCGTGGATCATTCTATTCTTCATGTTTTTATTTCAATTTGGCAATTTCATCTGGCGTGCCAGTCAGGAAAACCCGCGTTTCCAGAGCCGACATTTTAAAGCGATAGCTGGTTACGTTTTGGGCCACCAATTTTTTCCCGAAAAGATCGTAAACATCCACTGTCTTCGGGAAGCGGATAACCTTTTCGCCCGCCGAACGGCTGTGCAGCGCGACCACTCCGTAACCGGCAAACAAAACGTCTCCCGGAGCGGTATAAAGATGTCCACCTGCCTGTTCAAGCATGTTTGCAAGAAACATTTCGGTGACGGCCGGCGAGCCGGAAAAGACTAAAGTCGCGCGGCCGAGTTTCGCACTTGCCAACGCGACAGCGCCATTGTCAAGATAACGCGCCAACTCCTTCGCCTGCGGATCGGTTACCGCAAAGCGTGGATCGGCAACGGAAAGGACCCCCATTTCGAGCTTGCCGTCCGCGCTTTTCATCCGGGTGGCACCGGCTGGAATGCGTTCAATCTTCATCCCGAGAAGTTTGCTCATCGCCGCGGTGTCGCAGTTGGCTGTATCGGTCACAAAACCTGCGCCATAAAGAATTACGACAACGGCGTCGTGCTTGGACAGTTCCGCCAGCGCTTTTTCCATGCGCGCATCATTCAAAAATGCCGCGCCAAAAACCCAGAGCTTGTATTTGCCGGCCAATGCCGGAACATCTTCGAGCGCCAAATAGTCGATTCCGGCTCCGAACTGCGAAAGCTGAATGCGTTGATAACTGTACAAGGGGCCGGAAAGCCGCTGCGAATTGCGATTGCGGCGAACCAACTGACCATTACCTTCATAGAAGAAGACCGGATCCGTTTCAAGATCACGCTGTGTGGTCGTCGAAAGGTACTTGATCGACTGTTCGTCCATGACAAATGCCGCTTCGACACCGGATTCATGATTTTGTCCAAAGAGCCATTGCCCGGCTTGCCCGGCTTTACGCATATCCGTCTTGATGGTGGGCGAATCGTAATCGGACCCCTCTTGGATCGGAAACATGCAGATGGGCATGCGGTATGCCAACGCCATTCCCCAGTTGCGCCGCAATATCGCGAAGGTATGCTCATCGGTCACGGGGTGATGACCGGCAGGACCGTAAAAGGCGGTGAAACTGGTCCGGGTATCGTCTTCCAGAATCGAGAATTTCCCGTGCTGGGCGAGTGACCCGAAAAGTTTCATTTCCGCCGACGGGGCTCCGATGTCGCGAATGGTATACGATGGCGGCGAAAAGAGCATATCAATCGCATTGCTGGTCATCAACCGGTAAGCCGCATTGTGTCCGGCGAGATTCACACACCAGTTGTAAATACCATACTCCATGATGTAGCCGTAATAGGCTCCCACCAGTTTCCGGCTGGAACCGAGCTGTGCTTTGATGGCGTGGGCAATACCGTCGATGCATTCGGCAATCGCATTGGAATAATATTCATCATACCGGATCGCGGCGCGGTTTTTCAGCGGATCACGGAAAGTCGCATCTTTGGGCGCAAGGCGCTCATCAAGAGTGGGGATCTCGGTTGGTTCATTCGCCCCGAACTTCTGCTGTACAAATGTCTTGAAGTCGGCTTGGGCAGTTTTTCCATAATCGAACATGGTGCCCTTGTTGTGAGCATTGTGCGCATCCCACGCCTGCCACTCGCAGGAGACGCCGCCGCAGAGCGCGTATGCAATGATCTTATTGCCGTAATGTTTTTCGGCGTACTCTACGAATTTCTTCGCCGCCCGTTCCGCATCGCGCCGATAGGCTTCGCCGGAAAAAGTGACGGCCGCAGCGTAATAGTCGAAAATACCGCCTTGGTTGTTCCGCGCCATGCGTTCAGGGTATTTTTGCGCATACCACGAGCCCGGTTGACACCAGAGCCACACCATGATCTTGGCATCGGGGTACTCTTCCAACGCGAAGCGGAAGACGCGATCGGCGGCTTCAAAGTCATACTGATCGTCGCCCACCCACCAGAGATCACGCTGGCCGCCGAAACGCATTGCGCAAACATTCACGGGGCTGTTTGCACCCTCATAACCGGATGCCTTGCCCTTGCCGTTGCTGGCGGAATTATAGTCATAACTGGTCATCATGACCGGGAAGAAGACTTCGCCGTCAATCTTCATAATCGGCGCGGCCGTTTTCTGTTCCAAAGTCACCTTAAGCGGCGTTTCCGCGCCGGGCAGCGGACGGGAGGGAATCGAAAATTTCGTGCTTCCAACATTGGTATTTTTGCGCAGCTCCACGCTCACATCCAAAGTTCCGTCAATTGCCGCGCCATAGGGAGTAAAATCAAAATCCTTGAAAATGAAAGTCAGCGAACCGTCTTCGTGGCGCGTCGGTGCAAATTCTTTGACCGGGGCTCGATGCGAGTTCAGCACACGTCCGTATTGCGACAGCGTTTTCACCGTCAGAATTTCGTCATCTTGCAAAGCGGGTTCAGCGGAAACTTTGACTTCGACCTGCATCGCCTGGGGGGAATCGGCATTGCTTACTGTAAAGTTGTGAAACGAAACAGTACCGCATTCCGGGCGGAAATCGTGATATGCCAGTTTGTTGCCGGTCCAGGGCGCCGCCGGCGGACAGCCGCGTGTCTCCGGAGCCTTCCAGCCGCCATCCGCAAAGTCGGGTTGATACCAGCCTTCCGGCGCTTGAAATGCCATCTTGGCGTCTTTGCCGGAATTTACCGACAGGTAGTCGCCCTGGGCGCTGCTGGCGGAAAGTTCATAGACTACGCCGCCGAGAGCGCCGGTATTGGCATAGCGGACCGCCAGCACGTTGCGTCCTTTCCGGAGGTAACGTTTCACGCTGAAGATGTTGAGATCGCGCCAGCTTTTGGTCCAGTATCCGCGGATCTGTTTTCCGTTCAGATAGACCTCTTCCACAAAGTCGTCCGCGGCAATTTGCAACATGGCTTTTTCCGGCTCGAAAGCCAGCTCGAAGCTGTGGCGGATAAAACCCGACTCCACAACTTCGCCGCGCTCCGGATAGTTGCACATAGCCGCGGTGAAATAAGCCCCTTCGACTTTGACCGGAGGCTTGGCGGGCATGGGCCGAAACTCCGGCTTGAGCCGCTGCGGCCAATCCGCCGGAAGCGTGCTGTCCTTGACTGCCGCAAGTTGGGTTCCATGGGGCAGAAACTCGATTTTTTCCAGCCAGATGCGTCCGGGCGCCTGATTGACCAAATCAAGCCGGAGCAGATTCACGGTACCATGCTCGCGCCAGGCGCCCACATTGAGTACCAGCTCATGGGTTTTGCCGTCTGAAATCAGCGAACCGATTGAAAAATAGCGGTTTCCATCAATTCCGGGAAACTTTTCCGTCCCGTAAAAAAGCTCCCCGTTGGTGGCGCCCGCAAAACCTTCCGCGCGATAGGTGATGCGCATGAGGCCATACTCGAAACAGGAGATCGCGAGGTCGCGTCCGACAATCCGGCTGTCTTTTTCGGTAACTTCCAGCAATAGAGCCGTTTTTCCCTGTTTGAGCGTCATGCCGAAAGGATCCCGCCAGTTGGAGGTCGGCTGGGAAAACGTCCAGCTGGTCGGCGCCGCAATCGTATCCATGGCGATCAGCAGAGCCGCGCCAATCAAAAGCATTTGAAATCTTTTTTTATGCATCTTTTGCTTTCCAGTAAATTCAATTTCCGGTATAAGGCTGAAATTCAATTTTTTCAAGATAGATTTGTCCTGGGGCTTGATTGACCAGGTCAAGACGGAGAATATTAATCGTGCCTTTTCCTTTCCAGCCGCGGACATCGATTAAAAGTTCGTGCGTTCTGCCATCGGCAATCAAAGAGCCGATCGGAAAAAATCGGGAACCGTCAATTCCCGGAAACTTTTCCGTTCCGTAAAAAAGTTCACCATTGGTTGCGCCCACAAATCCTTCCGCACGGTAAGTTATGCAAAGACGTGCAAATTTATCGCCGGGAATGGCCAGTTCGCGCGCCACCATCCGGCTGTCCGGATCAACCACATCAAGCAAAAGACTGTCATCTTCCTGAATGAGCATCATGCCCTTGGGCTCGCCCCAGTCGATCAAAGGATCGGAAAAATTCCACCGGACATGTCCGGCAGCACTGGCTTCTGCGCCTAGCCCAAGAGCCGCCACGCACAGCAAGCAGAGAATGTTTTGGCGATATTTCATCGTTCACGGCGCTCCATCGGTTAAATAATATACCGGCTGTTTTCCGGTTTTAAGGCAAAAACCCCCTTCTTCCGGCTTCACCATTGGTGAAGCCGGGCTCGGGAAAGGTCATTCCATAGCGGGGGAATGGGCAACTTGTCCCCGCATGGGAACAGCGCGGCAGGGAC
This sequence comes from Victivallaceae bacterium, assembly GCA_036677805.1. Lineage (GTDB taxonomy): Bacteria > Verrucomicrobiota > Lentisphaeria > Victivallales > Victivallaceae > SIG78. The sequence continues at coordinate 18,070 of JAVBVS010000009.1, forward strand.
AAGTTTGCAGTCAGGAGAGCAACCGTTTAACGCATGAAATCGTCAAGTGTGTAGGGCAGATTGGCCCAGCTGGCGTTCATCATGGCGTTGCTGGTCGTATCATCCACCTGGTCGGTGTTCACATGACCGCCCAAACGAAGGCCATTGCAAACCTTGGGATGGTTGCGCCCCTTGCCGATGGCGAATGTGCCGGACGCGCCGGTGAAGTCCGCATAGATGATCGCTCCCGGATCGTCGCGGCCCACCAAAGAACGCGACGCATTCGCCTTCCAGAGCGTCTTATCGCCGCCACTCATGGTCGGATTATCATATTCGGTGGGGGTATAGTTCCAATAAAGGTAGCTGGTATTGTTCAAAGCCGCTGCCGTGAATGGAACCGCGAAGTTCAAAGTATCGCTGGGGCAGCGCAGATATTTCTGCGCTGCATTTTCCTGCGCCGCAGCGTCATTCAGGTCGCTGCCGAAATAACCGCCATAGACCAACAATCCGGGAGGCGTTGCTCCATCCGGACTCACCGTAATCGGACTTGCATAAATGGCAGCGCCACGGGTCATGTGTACCTTGCCAGTGCCGTGAATGGCATAGGGAACCCAGTCGTGGTTATCGGTTGAATACAACTGATTGGCAAGGCCAATCTGCTTGAGATTGCTGATGCAGTTTGCGTTGCGGGCTCGTTCCCGGGCTGCGGAGAGCGCCGGCAGCAGCATCGCGGCGAGAATTGCGATGATCGCGATCACGACGAGGAGTTCTATGAGGGTGAATGCCATTTTCTTTTTCATCATCTTGACCCTTTTGGTTTTTATGGTATGGCTGTTTTGGCGTTTTATTTTTGTCCGGAGTAAAGTATACTTGATTTGCGGCTCTTTTCAAGGACATTCTGACTGGAAAAATCGCACGATTTGACATTTTTGTCTCCGGATGCTATGTTATGAACGGATCATCCGAAAACGATAGGGAAAATGATGAAAGAAACGGCGAAACCGGCGGGCGCTCTGATCCGCAATTATCTCAACTGGAGCGATTTTGAGTTGGTGTGCCGCAAGGTGTTGCATACCAATATCATCAATACGCCGAGCGAACACAGTCACCGCGATTTCTATGAGCTGGTGGTGGTTTCCGGCGGTTCCGGAATTCACCGCATGCTCGGTCGCAGTCAGCGGATCGCGCCGGGCAACGTGCTGCTGATCGAGCCGCGCCAGATGCATGAATACGTCCAATATGACAATCTCGAAATTTACAATCTTTTGTTCAGCCGCAAATTCATCCGGTATTTTCTGCCCGACCTGACTCAGCTCGACGGATTTCAGCTGATCTTCAATCTGAAAACCCATCAGGCGGCGCGTTCCGACGACGACGGCATCCGTATCCGGGAGGAATATTTTCCCGAGATCGTCCGGGTGCTGGAAGAGATGGACCGGCTCAACAGCGACAGTTTGCCCGGAGACAAGACATTGCTGTTGAGCGATTTCGTGCGGGTGATGCTGTTGCTGGCGCGTTATTCACACTGGTCGGGGCCGCCGCGCCAGCTGCTGCATATCGGTCAGCTGACGCGGCTTTTGACCGAGCTGGAAAAAAATCTGACCGCGGAATGGACGCTGGAAAAGATGGCCGGTCGCGTCCATATGTCGATTTCCGCGTTCCGGCAGGAATTCCGCAAGCTGACCGGAGCGCCGCCGATCGAATACCTGCTGAATCTGCGGCTGGAAAAGGCCGCGATGCTGCTCAATGCGCCGGGCCGGCCGCTGTATGAAGTTGCCCGCGAATGCGGGTTCAGCGATGTGAATTACTTTTCCCGCCAGTTCAAAAAGCGTTATCATATTCTGCCCAGCCATTATCAGCGCAAAAAATGAAGGCGGCGCTTCAGCGCCGTCTTCATCATAAGGTTGGTTTTGGGAGCGGTTATTCGCTCAGTTCAACCAGTGCGAAACAATGGTTTTTGAGCTTGAGTTTCAGGATGCCGTCCTGAAACCCGGTGATTTCGCAGCCGAAATCGCCGAGCTTCAGCGGACCGCGATTTTCCGGAACCTTGTATTCCTTGGCCGCCTTGAAAAGTTGGTCGTAATCCGGGTCCGGTGCGGTCAGGAGTTCCTCAGCCTTGGTCAGCACCGGCAGTTTGAGTATCGGCCAATCGAAGGTGACGGCGATTTCCTGATCGCGGTGAACCTTGCCGATATGGCTGATGACCGCGAGCATCTTGTTGGCTTTGGCGCTGCGGTAAACGCTGACATAGATGTCTTCGCCCTGCAACACCCTGGCCGGATGCTTCCAATAGCCGATGAATTGCGCCTGCGGCACACCGAACGCGGTAAAGATGCGGTTGATCTTGTCCGCCAGTCCGGCATGGGTGCGGTTCAGTGCGGGCAACGTGTTGTGAGGGAGCGTTCCGGCCATGGCCGCCTGAGTCATGCGGAAGTTGTAAAGCTCGAAGTCGCTCCCGTCGCCGCCGTAACGCGCCGCCAGCTTGTCGGCGGGGATGTAGACGGCGTTGTTCACACCGAAAGGCAGGCTCGACAATTCCGAGGCGAACATGTCGATGCCGTAGGTGTCCAGAATGTCCTTGTTGTCATGCAACATTGAACTGCTGGACTGGCGGACCTGTTCGCCGTTGAAAAAGTGGGTGGCGAAGGTGTAGATCGGCATTTCGACATAATCGGTATTGTGCATCACCAGAATCGGATCCTTGATCCCGTTTTCGAGTTCGGTGAGCACGATTTTGCGATAGAAATCGCGCATTGCCAGCAGCGGCTTGCGTTCGCGGCAGCCATGCGCGGCGTTGTTGCACTGCGGCATGTGACTGAAGTCGAAATAGCAGCCGTCGACCTGATGGCGCTTGAGTTGCCGCCGCAGTTCTTCCATGTAGAAATCCGCTGCCGGCGTGGTCGGACACAGATCGTAAATGAAGTGTTTTTTGCCGTCATGCTGGTAATCGACCGCGGTTTCGGGCACGATTTTCCAATCTTCCTTGAACGCGGCCACTTCGGGGTAATCGTCGCTCATGAAACGGGCGAAATTGTACGGCACCGCGCGTCCGCCGAATTCGTGGATGGCCTTGAGCTGGCGAGTGATTTCGCCGTCGACCTGATCGTAAAGGTCGCCGAAGGGGTCGTCGAAGCCGTAGAAGCCGGTACCGATGTGCATGATCATGACATCGGAGAAGGGCGCCTTGCCGGGACGGTTCAGCGGCGCGATGTAGCCCCAGCTGAAGGTGTCGAGCGGATAATTCCTGGCCAGCGGCCGTACCGGGGTGGCCAGGAACCCGAATTCATAGCGGATGGATTGACCCTTGCTGACGCTTTGGGCCAGCCGGACCGTCAGCGTGACCGTATCGCCGGTTTTGTTCACCAGATAAGTGCTTTTGGGATCGGAATTCCAATCGGCGCGGCTTTCGGTGAAGAAGCAGAGTCCTTTTTCTTCGTTCCCCAGCCAGAGGGTGTGGCTGAAGGCGATCTGGCGTTCGCCCTCGGTGATGGCCGCGGTGATTTTTTCACCCCAGGTGCGGATGCCGGAAACATGCAGGTATTTGGCCGCCGCGGCCGGAAGCGTGATCACGATATTCACGTTCTTGAGGTCGGTTTTGGCGGTCAGGTCGAGCTGGTTGTATTGCAACCCGTCATACTCGATCCACGAATTTTCGGTAATATCGAGGTTCGGATTGGCTGCTTTGGCGGTAAAGGCGCTGCGGTAGGGTTCGGTCATGGTATGGGTGAATTGGCTGCAAGCGACGGTCTTGCCGTCGACCGAAAACGCGATCGGCATTTTCAACAGCGCTTCCCCCTGAGACTCGATCTGGCTCACCAACAGGCTTTGCGACCAGCTGTAGGTCCGGCCGTAAACCGAGGCGCTCAGACCGTTGTCGCGGTTTACCGCTTCGATCGGGGTAAAGGGCGGCAGGACTTTGGTCAGATCGAACCGGTGATTTTCCCATTCGCCGATGCCCGGATAGAAGAATTCGACCGTGTCGGCCACGGTGTTATCGGCGGCGTTGACCAATTCCAATTTGTAATTGCCGCTGGCCAGACGGCGCTCGAAGGGAATCGATGCGGAAACCGCCTCCTCGCGGACGATTTTGCCATCCGGAGCGAGCAGCCTCAGCCGCGGTTGAAAACCGGCGCCGAATTGATCTTTGAGCATATCGAGGTTGATTTCGGTCTGTAGCTTTTCCTGCATGAAATGGGGCGTGATGATCAGATAATTTTCCTGAAGCTGGAACGGCAGCACCTGCCGGGCGGCAAGTTTGCCATTGTCCGTGAGCGTGAAGATCAGCCGATCATAGCGCGGACTGGTGATGGAAACGACAAAATCTTCCGTTACCGGCGTATTCTTCTTGAGCGACAGCTCTTTTTCGGTCAGGAGCAGCGGCGCGGCGGTGCCGTCGGCGCTGGCGGCCTCGATCCGGTAGCCGACCCGGGTATCGCGGGGAGAGGCGAAACGCACTTTCTGGGTGAATTTGCCATGGCACGGATTGCCGCTTTCGAGGACATTCATGACCGCCATTTCGGGGACGGTCCGGAGTTCCGGCGCGGTTTCCAGCTTGCCATAGCCGCCCGAAGTGGTCAGGCTGCTGTGCGTGGCGGTTTCCGGCAGGCACCAGGTGCGGCAGAAATTGAATTTGACCGGCTTTGAGGGCGGCGCGTTCAACCCCAGCGTCCGCCACGGGATCGCCGCTTCGCCCTGCCAGAGCTGGCGGTCGTCGATTCGCATCTTGAGCGTGCTTTGATAGCGCCATTCGCCGTCCCATCCGGTATTGCTGTTGCAGAATTCGGAAGAGCCGCCGGCCACATTGCCCGCAAAGCGGTAAAGTTTGCCATCGATTTCCAGATAAAGCTCAAAGGATTCACTGCCCCAGACTTCGGGCTCCTTGTCGGACGTGCGCGCCGCGCCGGCAAGAATCGGCTGGTGACCGGGAAACAACGTGGTGAACCCGAGGTAGAGATTGCGGTCGTCATAACTGAGTTTGAAATCGGCGGGAGGGAACGTGAAACTTTCCGCCGGTTTTTTGCCGTGGATCAATCCCGGCAGGCTGCCGGCATAGCTCCACATTTCTTCATCAAGTACACCATCGATTTTCGGTTCGGCGGCGGTGCGGGGAATGTTCAATGCCGGAGGGAAGGTCTGATCCGCGCCGGAAAGCTTGACACCGCAAAGTTTGGCGATTTCAGCCGGAGAGAGCGCCGTATTGAAGACCCGGAGGCTGCCGGCGAGGCTGTCATTGCCCCAGGGTTTGGTCGCGATCCAGTTGTCGCGGTAGGGGCCGAGGTTGAGCATGGTCACTTTTTCAACCGGAACTTCCTGTTTGCCTTCGGCGACCATCAGACCGTCGCGGAAGAAGCGCACAATGGCGCCGTCCCAGGTGACGGCCATGCTGTAGCTGGTCCCCGATACGACTTTTTCCTTGCCGGTATAAGTGAAGGTGTTGGCCACATTGCTGATCGAGCCATGGAGCATCGGCCGATTGTCGAAGGTATAAAATCCGATTTTCAGCCGCGAATTGGTACGCAGCGTCAGGAGATAACGCGCCGGACCGAACGGCGGTTTGAATTCATCGAATTTTCCGGTGAAGATGATGGTCCCGGCCGGTCCGACGAGTTTGTCGGCCGGAATGGAAATGCCTTTTTCACCATAGCGCCAGAAGCCGTCCGGGGTGAATTCTCCGGTCAACTCAACGGTTTTGCCAGCGACCGCGATGGTCTGCGGACGGTCGAATTTGACATTCAGCGTTTCCGTCGCCTTCAGCACGGTCGACAAGACGGCTCCGGCCAGAAGCGGGAGCAGAAGGAAATGAAATTTCATGAAAACAGTCTCCGTCGATTGGAGTTAATCTTTGACTTTCCACAAATCCGCCGTGCTGCCGCCGGCAAAGTAGCCTTTGGTATAGGGGTTTGAACCGGAGGTATAATCGGCCCGGTCGGGACCGACTCCGGTTGACTGGCTTTCGGCGTGACCGTCAGGGAAGAGCAGATTGGCCGCGCCGGCATGCCGTCCATGCACACTGCCCCAATAACCGGAGGTCGGAAAATATTCCGTTACCACGCAATAACCGCGATTGATGCTCAGATCGATGTAGTAGTTGTCGACCAGCAACAGCGTACCGCTGGGACGGGCGATTTTGCCCAGTTTGTAATTCACCCCCAAAGTGGCATGGAAAATCAACCGGTTCATGCCGTAGCCGGGATAGGACAACTGGGTCAGATTCATATGATCGCGGACATAGTCGGCGGTGACGGTTTCCTTCCAGCTCGGATCACCCCATTCCGATTGTTCCGGGCACAGGAAGGGCGACCAGGGAATATCGGCGTAGGCAATCAGAAGGCTGACCCAGGTGACGTTGCTCGAACCGGAAAGCGTCGGATCCTTGTAAGCATAATTGGGCAGTGAGTCATTGTTTTCTCCGGCGTAGAGCGCCATGGACAGACCGATGGTTTTGAGATTGTTGATGCAGCTGGCGCTGCGGGCGCGCGCCCGGGCCGCGGAAAGCGCGGGCAGCAGCATCGCCGCCAGAATCGCGATGATGGCAATTACCACCAGAAGTTCTATCAGTGTGAAGCGGGAATTCCGGCGCGACCGCCCGGGACATGTCTGTCGGGATATGCGGATGTTTGATGTCATGCTGTTTCCTCCTTGAATATGGAATGATGAAATCGTTATGGTTGGGGATTGCTTTTGAGATTGTCTTCGATCTGCATATGCAGAACCAGAGTGCGGGGGATAGCCTCCGGTTCGCGGCATTGCTGGCGCAGAAAATCGACTGCGGCATGCGCCATTTCCTGCAAGGGAAAGCGCATCCGCAGCAGGCGGCGATTGCAGATATGGCCGAATCGTTTCCAGGTCAGATGATCGGCCGGGATGTTGTTGGAGGGGGACAGCGGCCAGCACAGCGTATCGTCTCCGGCGGCCATGATGATTTTATTGAGGCCCGAAAAGCCGCCGTTGCGCCATTCGTCGGCCATGGTCAGCAAATAGACATCGCCGCTGGCGACGATGGCGTCCGGCGGTTGGGCCAGACCGGAGAAATGCGCTGCCGCGCGGCGGCAGACCTCAAAGTGTATGTCGGAGTTGATAACCTCGCGCCGGATCAGTTCGGGCTCGTACGGCAGCCCCGCCATGGCATAAAGCAGCTCCGCATCCCATGCGCCGCATTTCCAGTACTCCAGCGCCGCGCTGACGCGTTGCGGATAAAATATCCCGATTCGGCGGCAATGGAGTTTTGCCAGATACCTCAGCAAATCCAGCATGGAGATGAAAGTTTCGGTACAAATGGACACATGCGTTCCGGAAGGATCGCGCAAATTCAGATAGACGGCGGGAATGTCTGCGGGAATGAGCACGGGTTCTAGGGAAATGATGCCGCCAACCCGACGGCGGCGTATTTCGGTTTCGACGGTATTGTCGAGTACGATGATGGTTTCGATTCCCGCGCCTTCGCAGAGTTCGCGGGTGAGGTTGAGCAGCGAAAAGCCGTGGGAACTCTGATGAAGGCTGGTTACCAGCAGCACGGGCCCGTTCAAGGCACAGTTCGACGCCATGTAGCCGGCATTGGACAAGAGCATCCGGAGCCGGTCATGCCGGGGGTGGCGGGTCTTGACGCTGCCGCGCAAGACCCGATAGGCGGTGGAAAGCGACACTCCGGCCGCCTGGGCAATCTCTTCAAGCGACATGTGCCGGGTTTGCTCGGAACGGTTGCTCATACTGCGCCTGTGGCGAAAATTCGTCGTTCAAGTTTGTTTAGACATTATATCGGAATTTCTGGAAAATGTCAAGTTCACAGTCTGTTTTCTCATATTTTTTTGTCATATTTTGTCACTTTGGTGAAATAATAAGAAAATCCAGGCGAAGAGATACAGACGGCCTGAATCTTTTCCGATGATTGCGCATCCGCTCGGGAACTGCCGGGAAAATATGCCGAAGCCGCGCCGGGAAACGGGGTTCCGGCACGGCCCGGGCGGTGGAAGATATTCAGCGGTGGACGAAGCGGTAGCGGGAGTCGAAAGCGCGGGCCAGCGAGCGGGGAACGCCGCTGTCATATTGCGCTTCCGGATTATAGGTGGTGTACCCGTTGATGTAACGCGAATTGAGCGCCAGATCCAGCCGGGCGGGAGTGTTGAGGATGTAGATTTCGGATTTTCCGGAGAGCTTCCAGAGCATCATGTTCCGGCTGTCCTGCGGCAAGGGGGTAGCGACGATGACAATTTTTGCATTCCGGTAAGCCTCGAATTTTTGATTGTAATCGTCGGCCCGGATCAGGAATTTCAGCGCCGGCAGGCTTTCATCGTCGTTGAGCACGACTTTATCCGCCTGGGCGGCATCGATCGGAATGGCCTTGATGGCGGCTTTGCCGTCCAATCCCGCACGCAGTGCCGCGATGGCATTTTCCCGGTGCGACGATTCGAATTCTTCGCGGCTGAGCAGCAGCGCGACGGTCTGGTCGTTGGCGCGTTCACCGAGGAATTGGCCGACCACGTAGTATGGCGAGGCGGCCAGTCGTTCCTTGTCCCGGTCCGAAATTCCGTCGGAGGAACTGCACAGCAGCAGCACGATCCATCCGGCCAGCAATCCGATGGCGCCGATGAATCCATAGAGCAGAATCATGTTTTCGCTGCCTTTGCGGCTCAAGACGGCAAGCCCGGCGCAGGCGCCGAGCAGCGACAGGATGGCGATTAAAAGTGTCATATTGCAATCTCCGTTTCAGTAGCCCCGCCGGATTTTCCTCCGCCGGAGCGGAGGGAAAATCCGGATCGGGTGCGATGAGTCTCTTCCGTACGGCGCTTATTGGGGATTGATCACCGGCGACCCGGTGGCGCTGTAGGCTTTCTTGCCCCAGAGGTAATTTTCCGGGTCAAGCGTCTGCTGCAGTGTCAGGGTTTCGACGTGACCATCGACGAAGGCGTAGTTGGCACGCTTGTTGTGACGGTCATGGCCGACATAGCGGATGTGAACGCCATTTTCCGACGGCGAGGTCGAATTGATTTCCGCCATGGCCTGATCGTAACTGATGCCATTCACGCCGTTGGGATTCAGCAGCGCCGCGCCGGAGGAATCGGTATCCCAGGCGGCCAGGCCGTGGGTCGGACGGTGGGTCTTGATGGCATCGCCGCCGCCGACGGAGCTGCCCTGGATCAGCGCGGCCTTTTCGGTGTATTCGGCGATCAGGATTTCATTGGACGGAGCCATGGCCTGAGTGATCGGGACCAGGTGAATTTTGGTCAGCTGGTCGGTGAGTCCGCCGCCGGTGGTATATTTGAAGCGCGGCATGAAGATGGCATTGGCGGTATAAGCCGTGTACATCGCCTGACAGTCGAGCTCTTTCTTGGTCGGCCAGTAGCCGCCGCTGCCGCCCCAGTTGTCGGGTACCAGGGACGGGCAGCTGAATGATTTGTCATCGAACCAGCCGTCTTCGGGATTCTGATTCATGACCATGCCGCTCCAGTGGATGTATCCGTTGCCGGACCCGGTGCCGTTTTTATAGACGTAGGAGCTCGGGAAAAACCCGGTGTTGTCGTTGGTGTAGATGAGCACATGCACCGCCTGATTTTTCAGGTTGTTGGTGCAACTGGCGCTCTTGGCCGCGGCGCGCGCTCCCGACAAGGCGGGCAGCAGCATGGCGGCCAGGATGGCGATGATGGCGATTACCACCAGAAGTTCGATGAGTGTGAATTGTCGTTTGTGAGTCATGGAATGTCCTCCTTCTTTTGGGGGTTCTGCGATTTCAGGGGAAGCATCGGGAGAATGGCCGGTTTCCCTGCTTCCTGCCTATAGTATAGCCGGCGGGAAGGAACTTTGCAACTTGCGGAAGTGATAACTAATTATTTTTTAATGATTTGTAAACCAATATCTTAGACGTTTCCATGGTTAACGGTTTCTGCATTTTCGCCTGATCGTTTGCTAATATTTCCGGCGGTGGCGCGAAGCGGTCGAAGCGGTGTTGTTTCGAGGCGCAATTCCGGAAGTTCTGCGGAGGAAAATGAAAAACTCCCGGAAAAATATTCATTTTCCGGGAGCTGAAGACAAGCGGGGACCGACAGTTCCGGTCGATTACGGTTGAGGGTCATACGGCGCATTCAGCGCGCCGATGAAGCTTGACGGATGCTGTTGCCGGAGAACCCGGGGCATCTCGTGGCGGGCATCGCGACGCAGACGCAGTTCGACCTCGTAGGGCGGGGGCAATGCGGGATGATGGAAACTTTTCGGATTTTCCTGTAATTTTCGCACCGCGGCGAACGCTCCGGCCCGGAGCAGTTTCCGGACCTTGGCGGGCGCCAGGTGGATGGCGGAAAGCTTGGCCTCCTCGTATTCCTCGGCGGAAAGCGAATCCAGTCCGTCGGCCAGGAGACCGCGTTTGACGCCGACCGTGATCACGCCGGGAGTCAAGGCTTCGGCTTCGCGGGCGAAAGCGTCCTCGCCGGCGGCGAAAATCGCGGGAATGCCGAGCTCCATCGCGCACAGCGCCATGTTGCCGTATTCGCCGATGGAGAGCCCGTTGACGGAACGATCAATTACATTGCAGCTTCCGGTATGGGTCATGTGGCTGAAAGGCGTTCCCGCCTTGGCGTGTTGTCCGACGCAGGCGAGGGCGGCGCAAGAACGGTCGAGGCCGAAAGGCCAGACCGGGTCGGGGGCTCCGCGCAACAGCTCGGCGCGTTCATCGAGCAGCTCGGGGTCGATGCCGCCGTAGCCGTGCCCGTCGCACACCAGCACTTCCGTCGCTCCGGCGGCGCAGAAGCCGTCGATCACGGCATTGACTTCCTGCGTCAGGAGCCGCTTGCCCTGATTGTAATAGCGCCCTTCGGGAAAGACCCAGTCCTTGAAGTTGAGGACTCCGGCGACGCCCTCCATGTCGGTCATCAAAAAGATTTTCATAATCGGCCTCAATCGTTGAAGGTCAGGAACGGTTCCTGCGGTTTGTCCGGCGCCTTGTCGAAACACTGCTTCAGATGCTCGATGTCGGCCCGGAATTCGAGAATGGCTTCATTCGGATCTTTGGTGGTGGGTTCTTCAAAGGAAATCCAGCCGTCGAAACGCGCCAGCTTCAGTGCATAGGCGATTTCTTCATAATCGACCATGCCCGACTGAAGGGTGCGGCGCTGGAAGGCCCATTCCGGCCGGGCGGATGCGTCGGCGGATTCCTTGCGGCAGATTTCGAGATTTTTGGCATGGAGGTAGGCCAGATAGGGACCGAACAGCTCCACCGCGCCGCTCGGACGGACAAAGCCTTCGAGCACCATGTTGGCCGGATCGTAGATCGCGCCGACCGTCGCGGGGTCGAGGTCGCGCATCAGGAGGTAGATGCTGTAAGCCGAGGCCGCGACCGCGCCGGAGTGGGTTTCGAGCACATAGCGCAACGAGTAGTCGCGGCCGAGTTGTTGCAGGCCTTCAAGACCTTTTCGAGTGCGTTCCAGCAATTCGAGATAGCTGTCGCGCTGATGGATCGCCTCCCGGTAATCCCAGGCATACCAGGGATGGGCCACTCGCAGCATTTGGCCTCCAGCGGCGGCGACCGCATCGCTCCAGCGGCGGATTTCATCATATTTCCAGAGCACTCCGGCATTGAGAAAGCCGCAGATTTCCAGTCCGGCGTCATGGGTCATCCGACCCATCAGCGCGGCGTCCTTGGCGGCGTCTTCGAGCGCACCGAGTCCCCATTCGATGCCGTCGACGCCGGAATCCAGCGCCATCCGGATGATTTCCCGGTTGGTGCATTCTTTACGGAAATAATTGGTATTGATGGCATATTTCATAGTTTGAACAATCTCCCGGGTTGCGGTTATTTTAAAAAGATAATCAGCCCTTGGAGATGTTGCAAATCGGTTTTCCGCATTTTCTCATATTTTATCAAAACCGGCGTCGGGAACATTGCATTCCCGGCGTCGGGGGCGCATCAGCCGCGGGTCAGGCGGGAGGAATGGTATCCGGGATAGCGGGCGAGAAAGTATTCGGTGCGCGGCGCCAGCCGGCGCGATCGGTCGGAAGCGTCGGATTGATCCGGGGCCGGGTAATAACTGCGGCTTCCGAGACCCTCAACGGTTTCGGATTTGAGGCCTCCGGTCGAGCTCTCCCGACGGCGGCCGGTCCGGGCGTGGCTGTCGGCCAGGAACAGCGCCTGTTCACAGACCGCGCAGAGCAGCAGCAGGTCGTCTGGATTGAGTTCATCCACTCCGAGGGCGGCGCCGATATCCTGTTCGGCCATGGTGGCGGCCGCCGTCTGGTCGAGTGCGGAAAAGCCCTGCCAGCGGCGACGGTCGAGGTGGCAGACGAAATATTCATGGATCCGGTTCATCGAAAAAGTCATGATACAGTGCTCCAGCGTTGGGGAGGTCAAAATATTATAAAAAAGCGGCCGACCGAAACGGCCGGCCGCTTGCGAACGGATGGTTTATTCGGCCGATTCCGAATCGCCGCCGAGGCCGCGCAAAGCCTGCAAAGCCTGGAGGCTGGACTGAATGTTGCGGATGCGGCAGAGCCGCTGTCCGGCGTTTTTGAATTCGAAAGTCAGTTCGCCGAGCGCCATTCGCTTCACTCCGTCAAATCCTTTCGGCGTCGCGTCTTCATCGCTGATGGCGCGCCCTTTGAGGCTGGAAAGCCCGAATCCGGCGGTATCGAGGACCCAGACTTCGCCGTCGGGCATGTCGGGGTCGGCCATCACGGTCATGCCGCGGCCGTTGATTTCGTTGATGATGGTAGCCACGTAGGCGCCGCGCCGGTCGTCGGACCGCAGAATCTGAAGATTCTGCTTGTACTCGTTGCTCAGCACCCGGGCCTGGCCGGGATGGCAGAGAATCTGGACCGGATCGCCGCCTTCGGAGAGGATCGCCTGAGCCGCATCGTTGATCATGAAGCCGTCCAGCGCCAGCCCGTTGCCGTCGATGCTCAACGCTCCGGTCCGGGTACCGAAATAATAGAGTCCGCCCGCTTCGCCGCGGGCCGAAGCGCCGGGTTCGCGGCGGGAGCCGAACAGCGCCACCCGATTGAGGTCGCGCGCCAGTTCGCTCAGCGCGAAAGCGGTCTGCCGGTTGAGCTGGTTGTCGATATTGCCGTAGACATTGATGGCCAGCGCCGATCCGGTCAGTACGATATCCTTGCGGAAAATCTGGGTGTAGTTGAAGCCGACGCCGCTGTGGTGCGCGGTTTCCTCGCCGTCGCCGTTGACCGAGCCCTCGGCCATTGGCAGGCTCACGATGTTGAGCACGGCATCAGCCTGGGGCACAGTGGTTTGAGAGCCGTTGGCGCCGGCCAGCTCGAAGGTGAAGCCGGTTTCGGTCAATGCGGTCACCCGGAACAGCGCCGAATCATTGCGCACCACCAGCAGTGCTCCGATTTTGAGTTTGGCCAGGTCGCCGGCGGAGACAGTGGCGGTCGAATCGCTGACCGCGGTCACGGTCACGCTGCGGCCGGTGATCTGGTCCTCGAGCCACTCGTGTTTCTGCTGGGTGGCGCTTTCGACGGTTTTGAAATTCGAGATGAAGCGCGGTTCATCCTTGATGACGGTCGAAAGAATGTCGGAAAGATCGCGTTTTTTGTTGGCGAAATTGTAACTGTAAAGAGCCATGATTCAAATCCTTTTTGATAATGGAGGGAAACATTCAGAGAATTTCGGGTGCATCGGCCAGCATGGCGGCGATGGCGGATGCGCCGCCGCCGGATGCCAGAGGATGATTGGCGCGCACATCGGGACGGCTGCCGGAGCCGGACTTCAATTCGACATTGAAGAAACGCGGATTGGTCGCGCGGAACTCCCGCAGGAATGGCTCCGTGCGATCGGCGTCGCCGGGATCGATGTTGCGCCGCGCCAGCAGGAAATCCAGATATTCCGGATCATTGAACCGCTGACCGGTGGCCAGCGCCTTCACCGCATCGTCGCGCTTGCGTTGTTTGAGTTCTTCCGCGGCGGCGTCGCGCTGGGCGGTCAACTCGGAGAGTTCGCGCCGGACGCGTTCGGCTTCCGGCAGCTGCTGTTTTTCGAACTCGCTCAATTTAGTTTTAAGCTGTTCGAGTTCGCTGCGGACGCGGACGGTTTCGTCGGCATCCGGAGCGCGGGGCCCGGCGTCGGGCGGCACGGCAGGCGCCGGCGTCGCGGGTTGGGAGAAAACGGGATTCTCCACGAGGCACACTCCTTTCCATGAATGGGAAAAAAATTCCGGAACCGCAATCCCGCGCCGGATGGCCGCGGGCGATTCCCATGCAGGCAAGGAGGGAGTTTGTCAACGTGTCATAAAAAAAAGCGGCGGCGAAATTTGAATTCCGCCGCCGGAAAGCCGGGGGACTCAGCGCACTGTTTCGGCGATTGCCCGGGCCAGGGCGGCCTCGTCGAGCTGGAACATGCGGCGCAATTCGTCGACCGCGCCATGCGGGATGGGTGTATCCACGGGCCAACCGAAACTCCTGCCGGAATGAACCAGGCGCGCTTCGGCCAGAATGCCGGCGACGAGCGCGCCGAGTCCGGTGGCGCTGACATGATCTTCCAGCGTGAAAACCGGCATGGCGGCGGCGTCGCGGCGCAACGCATCGCCGTCGAAAGGCTTCAGGAAGCGCACGTTGACCACCCGGGCCGACAATTGATATTGCTGCTTCAGCAGTTCGGCCACCGTCAGTGCGCGGGTTACTTCGCCGCCCATGGCCCAGATCGCCAGATCAGTTCCTTCACGCCGGATTTCGGCCCGGCCCGGCAGCAGGGGCGCCGGGGAGCGCACGGGCAGTCCGGTCGCGCCGCGCGGATAGCGGATCACTGCCGGAGAATGCAAAGAGACGGCATATTCAAGCATCGGGGCCATCTCGGATTCATCGGCCGGAGCCATGACCGTCAGGTGGGGCATGCCGAGCCAGAAGCCCAGGTCGTAAATGCCGTGGTGGGTCGGTCCGTCTTCGACCACGCCGGCGCGGTCGAGCGCAAAAATCACCGGCAGGTTCATCAAACAGACATCGTGAAAGGCGTGATCCAGCGCCCGCTGGATGAAAGTGGCGTAGATGGCGACCACCGGATGCCTGCCCTCGGCGGCGAGACCGGAGGCGAAGGTTACGGCATGCGCTTCGGCGATGCCGACGTCGTAAAACCGTTCGGAAAAACGCCGGGCAAAGCCGTTGAGACCGGTTCCGGCGGCCATGGCCGCCACGACGGCGCAAAGCTCCGGATGATGTTCGGCGGCTTCCACCATCGCATCGCCGAAAGCCGCCGAAAAACCGGCCTGGCCGGGCTCGAGCGGCTTGCCCGAATCGGGCTCGAAGCGGCAGATGCCGTGGAACTGTTCGGGCGCGGCCAGCGCCGGGGCGTAGCCGCGGCCTTTTTCGGTAATGACGTGGATCAGAACCGGGCGGCTGTCCTCACGCACGGCGGCGAAGGTGCGTTCCAGATCGGCGATGGAGTGGCCGTTGATCGGCCCCAGGTAACGGATGCCGAGGTCCTCGAAAATTCCGCCGGGCAACAGCAGTGCCTTGGTCGCCTCTTCGATTTTGCGCACATGCCGGGTGATGCTTTCGGAACGGGGCAGGGCGTTGATGACGGTTTTGGTCAGGTTCTTGAAATAGCGGTACCGGCGGCCGACGATCACCCGGTTCAGATAGGAAGCGATGGCGCCGACGTTGGGCGCGATGGCCATTTTGTTGTCGTTGAGCACGATCACCAGATTGCGGCCCTGATCGCGCACATGGTTGAGTCCTTCCAGCGCCACGCCGGAATTGAGCGCGCCGTCGCCGATCACGGCGACGATCTTGCGCCGGGAATCCGGCGGTTGCGCCGCGCACATGCCCAACGCCGCCGAAAGCGCGATTCCGGCATGGCCCGCACCGTAGCAGTCGAAGTCGCTTTCGTGACGGACCGGGAATCCGCAACAGCCGCCGAACCGGCGCAACGTGGTGAATGCGTCCCGGCGGCCGGTCAGAATCTTGTAGCAGTAGCACTGATGGCCGACATCCCAGACGATCCGGTCATCGGGCGGCCGGAAAGCGCGCAGCAGCGCTATGGTCAGTTCGACCACGCCAAGGTTGGGGCCCAGATGGCCGCCGTTGGCGGCGACCACCCGGAGCAGCGCGGCGCGAAGCTCGGCAGACAGCTGAACAAGTTGTTCCTCCGTCAACGGCGCGAGATCCGGCGGGCCATCTATGGTTGAAAGAATATCGGCTGAATTCATGTTGGGTCCTCGGCGCATAATATACACTGCGGAATTTGACATTGCCGGAGACAAATGGTATATTTATTGAAAAATATTTCCGTATGGCAATGCAGGATGTGGCTTCATGGGCTGTGAAATCGAGCGCAAGTTTCTGATCGATCCGGCATTGTGGCGGAAGCCGGTTCGTGGAACCCCGATGGTTCAGGGGTACTTGGCGCGTCAGGACGGGCTGACGGTCCGGGTCCGGATTGCCGGGAGCCGCGCCTTCCTGACGCTCAAGGGCGCGGCCAGCAGTCTTTCGCGCAGCGAATTCGAATACCCGATTCCGGTTCCCGACGCCGAGGCGCTGCTCCGGGAATTTGCCGAAAATGCGCTGGTCCGGAAAACCCGTTACTGTTGCCGCCACCGGGGGCATCTCTGGGAGGTCGATGTGTTCGAGGGGGCGAATGCCGGATTGATCGTGGCCGAAATCGAGCTGATTGCCGAGGATGAGAGTTTCGCCGTTCCGGTGTGGGTCACGCAGGAAGTTTCTTTCGACAGCCGTTATCGCAACGGCAATCTGGCCATCCATCCCTATTGCGAATGGCAAAATACCGAAAAAATTTGATCTTCGGAAAACAAATTCCCCGCTTTACTTTTCTAAAAAGAAGGCTACATTATTTTACCTGAAAAATTTTTCAGGAAGAATCCTTACCATCAATGAGGGAGACGAGGAAATGAAGCTGAAAGTGATGCTTGGATTTATGGCGGCGCTTTCCGGTGTACTGATGGCGGCGGAACCGGCGGCGACTGCTGCGGCCGCGAAACCGGCGGCGGCTCCGGCCGCTCAGGTCAAAGCCGCGCCGCAGGCGGCTCCGGCGATGTGCTGTTGTCCGGTCAAGGAGTGGACGGTCTTTCAGGTCGGATTCCTGCCGGGCATTCCGACTGTGGATCAGACAGTTGGCGTGGCGGGGGTGAAAGCCGGACTGCCGCTCTCGGACGGCAAGGCGATCGTGCTCGGAGTGGATGCGTCGTTTTTCGGTTCCGGCGCGAGCCGGGTGGCCGGAGCCCAGATCAGTTCGGCGGCGACCTGGGCCGAGCGGGTCAAGGGATTGCAGCTGGCGCCGGTGACGGTGGCGGACCGCTGTGAAGGACTTCAGTTCGGGGTGGTCAATGTGGCCAAAACCGGCGCGGTCCAGATCGGTCTGGTCAATTACATCGCCGATTCGCCGCTGCCGTGGATGATTTTGTGCAATGTTTACTTCGGTTCCAAGGAGGCCGGAAAATGAAAAAAATTTGGTTGACGATGTTGGTTGCCGGGCTTTCCGGCGTGGCGGTCATGGCGGATGAAGCGGCGGCGGCCCCGGTCAAGGGAGCGCCTCCGGTGCCGTCGGCCGATCAGAAGCCGATGGATTCGTGGACTCCGATTCAATTCGGATTCACCAAGTCTTTTCCGACTTCAACTTACAACTCCAATGTATACGGGCTGAAAACCGGCTGGCCGATCACGGCCGGGGTCGGTCGCGTCTGTGGTCTGGAATTGTCGTGGTTTGTGGCCGCGACCGACTATGTGCGCGGCCTCCAGGCGGCGTTGTTCTATACTCAGAGCAATCAGTTGCAGGGAATTCAGGCGGCGGTCGGCAGCAGCATCAGCAAGGCCGGATTCCTCGGTTTGCAGTCGTCGATGGGCTACAACTATTCGGACAATTTCCTCGGTGTTCAGGCCGCGGTGGTCAATACCGCCGTAAATTATGGCGGTCTCCAGGCCGCGGTCGTGACCAACGTGGCTGACGACGCCGGCGGACTTCAGGCTTCGCTGGTGGTCAACGTGGCCAAGAAAGTCGGCGGCGTTCAGGCCGGTTTGTACAATCAGGCCGAGGATGTCGACGGGGTTCAGCTGGGCCTCGTGAACGTTTCGGAAACGCGCGGCCTCCAGTTCGGATTGATCAACTATATCAAGGATGCGGCGGTTCCGATGCTGCCGTTCGTGAACTTCAAACGCTGACGATACGTTATTCCGATGCCCGGCGGAGAGTTTCGCCGGGCATTTTTTTGCCCGGAACCGGCTTCCCGCGAACGCTGCCGCCGGGCTTATTCCACAAGCCGGCATTCGTTCGCGGCACGTCTCCAGCGCCAGGCCCAGAGCGGCAGCAGCAATGTTGCCAGCAGGCTGATCCGGAAAAAACCGATGAAGTCGTAGGGTTGTTCCGGCGTCGACAGACTGCGCAGAATCGGGTCTGCCGCCAGTACGCCCAGCGCCCGGCTCAGCATCGACACCAGGTTGAATCCGGCAATATAACAGGCGGTTTTTTCAACCGCCGCCAGCCGGGCGGCGGCGGCCGCTTCCAGAATCACCGTCGCCATGCCCGGCAACGACCCCGTTCCGTCCCAGATCAGCAGCAGCGCCAGCGCCATGCCCCAACCGGTATCCAGCGCCAGTCCGGCGGCGATTCCTCCGGCAACCCACAGCAAACTCAGCCACAGAAATGCCGCCGGATAATTGATCCTGTCGGCCAGCCGTCCGGCGCCCAGCGCCGTTCCGAGCCCGGCGATGCCCAGCACGGTGCCGGTCAGGAGGACGCTGAAGGTGCTCCAGTGCCGCGCTTCATAAAGATAGACCACGAAGTAGACCGACCACAATCCGCTGACCATGCCGCGCAATCCCACCCAGACCAGGAGGTTGCGATATTCCGGTTCGAACCATGGTCGCAGCAGGTCCCGCCGCCGGATGGCCGCGGCCTCGGGTTGTGAAGTCTCTTCGAGCCGGACGCGGCGCAGGGCGCGTACCGCCGGAATTTCGAACAGCGCGCTGGCGATTTCCAATAATCCGAAGATCGACAGAAAAATCCCGGTCGGAAGCTGATTGCACCAGCTCAGGACGCCTGCTGCCGGCAGTGTGATCAGCAATGCCGGCAAGTTGAACAGAAACATCATCCGGGTAAGCAGACGGTTGAAGTTCCGTTCCGGCAGCGCCCGACGGTAGATCACCGACAAGGTATTGTTGGCCAGAGCCGCCAGGGTCGCACCGATGCCGAGCACCGCCATGGTCGCCGCGGCGAGAATGGTTTTGTCGTCCACCAGCAGCGCCAGAAAAGGCAGCAGGCAGGGCAGCGCAATCCGGATGCTGTAGGCATAAACACAGAGCGACAGTTCATGCTTGCGGCGGATCCACGGCATCGCCAGCTGATAGCTCAGCGCCGGCAGGAGGAACATGATGCTTTTGATCAATCCGAACCGGTCGATGGCGAAGCCGATCTTGAGCAGCAGCAGATCGAGCAGCTGGAGATTGGCTACCAGCGCCAGCGCCAGTGAGAGAAAGATATTGTAGCGTTCGAGATAGTAGATGTTGCGGGATTGCGGCATGGGACGGCCCCGGTAAATTTCAATTCAGCGGAATGACGACGCCCGGACGTTCGCATCCGGCGATCCCGGCGATCACCATCTGCATCAGTTCCCGGGTTTCGGCCCATGGGAAAGGGCGCATTCCGGTACGCAGATATTCGACCCAGGCCACGAGCTGCGCCCGGAACGCCTGATAGGTATCATTGGCTCTGACTGTCGCATGGCCCCGGGTGCCGCCCAGATGCATGGCGCCGCCGTACTGCATGTCCTTGACGCAGGCGATGGTGAGATGGCAGCCGCAACGGTGGGCGTAGGTGACGAAATGCCGCTCGTCGTCGCCGGCATGGACCGCGTTGAGGAAACCGGGACCCAGGATCGGATATGCCGCTTCAAGCGCATGGATGGCGTAGGTTTCCCATTTTTTCGCCATCGGCACATAAATATGGCGCAGTTCGCCGAACTCGCGGGGCTGGCGGTGATAAATGGCATATTCCTTGGCGTAACGCATGCAGCTGGAGGAGAGAATCGCCGCGCCGCGTCCGACCCATTCCTCGAAAACCGCCAGATCGGCGGCGTTGTCGCAGAGCGGTTTGTCGAGGAAGACCGGGACTCCGGCCGCAACGAAGGGCCGGGCTCGGCGGACATGTTCGCCGCCGATGTCGGTGGCGATGATCACCGCGTCGACCCGGCCGATGAGCTCTTCCGGGGTGGCGCAGATATGGTCAATCCGGGAACAGGAGGCGACTTTTTCCGCATCGCAAAGATCGTCGCAGCAGATGTGGGTGATCCGGGCTCCCGGGATGTTCATGGTATTGAGGTCTTCTTTGGCAAGATAATCCAAAATGCCGGGAAACGGACAGCGCCGCGCCATATTTTCCGGATTGTAACCGTTGAAGATGGCACTCCAGCTGTAGGGGTGACCGTTGCCTTCGGTAAGGCCGATGATGCCGAGCCTGATATGGTCGGGATCGGGGACCAGGGGACGGAGTGGATTCATGATCGCGGTGCTTTCGTGGCGGTAAGTTGGGACCGGCGTCCCGGCGGAATGCCGAAACGGCGGCGGTAACAGTTGCTGAAATAAAATGGCGAATGCCAGCCGGTGAGGGCGGCGACATCCTTGACCCGGTAATTGGTTTCGGTCAACAGTTCCCGGGCGCGCTCAAGCCGGATGGCGATCAGCGTTTGCCGGGTGGTCTGTCCGGTGGCGTTGCGGAATGCCGAATTCAGCGATTGCGGCGAGATGCCGGCGAACCGGGCGATATCGGCGACGCCGAGTTCGGTTTTATAATAGTAAGTTTCCATATAATCGCGGGCGATTTCGACCGGCGGACGATTGCCTGCGTCGGGCGCGGCGGTGCCGCCGGACTCGATCAGGAGCAGCAGATTGGCCAGCACTCCGGAAACGAGATCGTGACGCACACGGTCGAACCGGGCGTCGGGGGGATACTGGACGATGATCTGAAGCAATTCCGGAATCAGATTGGCGCGGTCCGCGGCGTCATCCAACCGGATGCAGCGCAGCGAATCGTCGGCTCCGACTGAAATCACGATCCGGTGGTGAGAAACTTCGACTGCGATATCGCGCCGGGTGCCGTAATGGGGCACTCCCGGCGCCAGAATATTGACCCGGAAATGTCCGCCCGGCTTTTCCGGGGCTCGCAATTTGAGTTCCCAGGCTTTGTGCACGTGACAATCGAAGTACGACGGCGGATCGGAAGCCTCCGGCATATCGGCGAAGGCCACGACATATTCGCCGCAATAAAACTCATTCAGGTATTTCCGCACATCGCGGAGATTTTTCAGCGCCATGACCTGCCTGATTTTTTATAGGTTTCATTCTTTGATTGCGCGGTGAATCGGAATTTTAACTTTGCCGATCAAGAGCGATAACTTCAATGAAAGTAAATATATAAGGATTTTTTATTTTGACAAATTTCCAATTCATCCTTTTTCGATTTTTATAGGTTGTTGGACTTTTTTTATATTTTCTCGGGATATGCGGGGCGGTTTTTCGATTTCGGGATTTGATAAACCGGAAAATACGGCTACAGTATTGCAATGCCTTGAACAATATCGGCGCCCTGGCTTGGAGCGATGGCGAATGCATTCGGAAAAGGGCGGAAACCTGAGGGGAAACAGTTCTATTGTTGAAGAACAGGGGGGATGCGATGATTGCATTTGAAGTGCTGGAGCTGCGGCATCGGCAGCCGGTAATGGCGATTTTCAACGATTATGTGATCAATACCTTCGCCGCGTTTCCGTCGCGGCCGTTGCCGGAGCCGTTTTTTGAAAAAATTCTGGAAAAATCCTATGGCTACCCTGCTTATGCGGTAACCGATGGACCGACGGTGATCGGGTTCTGTTTTCTGAGCCCCTATTCGCCGATGGACACTTTCCGGGAAACCGCGACCGTCACCTATTTCATTGCTCCGAAGCATACTTCGGGCGGCATCGGCAGCCGGGCATTGGAAAGACTCCTGACCGATGCGCGCAAGATGGGTTTGCGGCATATCGTGGCCGAGATTTCATCGAAAAACGAGGTCAGTCTGGCGTTTCACCGCAAGCACGGCTTCGAGGTCCGGGGGACGTTGCGCGGCATCGGCAGGAAACACGGCGAATCCTTCGATCTGGTTTTGATGCAGAAGTCGCTGGCGTAATCGCGGATGGGCGGTCAGCCCAGTTCAAGGGTCGTGGCGCCGTAGATTTCCGCTGTCGGCAGCGCCGGTGTGCCGTTGGCATACATCCGGACGGTCTGAAAGCACGGTTCCAGCCGCTGGCGCCGGGCCAGCGCCAGCGCTTCGGGATTGATTTCCGGGATATCGATGAAATATTCGTTGCCCATCGGAACATGGCGAACGAGAGTCTCAAACAGCTTTTCCGCGGTTTCCGGCGTATTCGCAAAGAGCGGGCCGATGCGCCAGCCTTGCGTCGCTGGACGCAGGACGCCGTAGCCGGCTACATCACCCGCGGCGTTGCGGACGGTCAGTCCGGTCGATCCGGTCTGCCGAAGCCAGGCACGGAGAAACGCCTCCCGGTGCGCGCCGAAGTGCGCGGCGTCATAGCCGGCCAATGCATCGAAGGCGATTTCCGTCGCGGGCACGATAATTTTGCCCGGCGTGGCCGACGGAGCGTTGCGGGCAACGCCGCGGCAGCGGATATGATGGTAATGCCGGACGAAACCGCTTTTCCGGTAATTTTCCTCCTGGGCCAGCACGCCGTCGAGTCCGGTAATCCGTTCGCCCGCAAAGCGGCAGGCGGCGTGCCAGATAGTGATGCCGAACCCGTGGCCCCGAAATTCGGGGTGGACGATGTAGAAGCCGAGGAAGGCGAAAGCGGATCCGTAACGTACTGCTGAAATCATGGCGATGATCCGGCCGTCCAGTTCGCCGATGAGGAATCCCTCCGGATCGGCGGCAAAAAAACTTTCCGCATCGAACCGGCCGGGATTCCAGCCTTCATTTTCGGCCCAATCGACGGCGAGCGCGACCTCGTCCCGGCGCATCCGCCGGATATTATAACTTCCCGTCACGAGCATTCTCCGTTCCGATCTCGCCGGTCCGGTCCAGTATGGTCTGACGGCCTTGATCGAGGGGCAGCACGACCGGTTGTTTCAAATTGGCAAAGTCGATGGCGGCAAGGTCGACCTTCTGGACCCGCCGGTCATTCTGGGTGTGATAGTAAAAGGATTTGCGCGACATGTCATAGGCGATGGTCCAGCAGGTGGAACTGCGCAGTTTGGCGATTTGTTTGGCGGCATCGCCCTCGGACGCACCGAGCGGGACGTTGAAATTATCCAGAATCCGGAAAGCTTCATAAAGCGTTTCCGGTCCGTCCGGGGTTTTGCGCGCCGTCTGAGTGAAGCAGACCGCGCGGATGAAGCGCGACGGCGGCGTGAAGTCGCCGGGCAGTCCGAGGAAACCGCTGCCGCCGCCGAGCGGCGCGAATTGGATGCCGTCAAGATCGATATCCGGCTTGGGGTCGAGGGACATGCCGATGTAGTTGCGCAAATTGATCAGATGCCAGTCATAGGTCGGAGCGTTGGTGATGACGCCGATTTCGCTGTTGAAAATTTTCGGCTTGCCATTGGCCCATTCAATGATGATCTGTTTGCCGGAGGGTTCCGTAACCATGAAGTGGACCGGAGCGGCAAAGCCCAGAGTCTGGTCGGGAATGGCGGCCACTCCGATCTTGTCCAGCGCCTGGCGCACGGCTTCGATGTCGGCGCAGGTGGAGAGCAGATAGTTGACCACGTCGGTCGGAGCGATTTCCCGTTCCCAGCGTGCGGGATCGTATTTCGGATAATCGGCAAAGCCGGGATGATAGAAGAGTCCCGCCGCCAGTCCTTTTTCATTCATCGCGTCGGCGAAACGGCCCGATTCAAGCATTTCAATCCCGGCCACGCCGTAAACGCCTTTCCAGCTCATGCCGCGCATGCCTTCCGGAACTCTCGCGGAATACTGGTAGTCGCGCGGAAATATGAGCAGCCGCGATTTGAAATCGAAGCTGCCCCATTCGAGCGTACGCCCGTAGACGATATCGTCATTTTCGGCTTTGAGCGTGATTCCGGTGCAGGCATCGACCCGTGCTCCGGACAGCAGCAGCAGGAACAAACCGGCCCATACCGGCGATTTCCGGCGAAGATTCATTTCTGACCTCATCGGGTTGACGTTTTTTCCGGTGAGCCAGGGCGGGGGATGCCGCGGTTTTCCCGGTGCAAGAAAAAGACACCGAAAATCGACGATGGTTCCTTGGTCTCGCTTGAATTTTCTTTTTTTCGGGCGAAAAAACCGGGATATTGCGGTTTCTAGTTTTTTCCGGAAGTACGCTTGCGCTTGCCCAGCAGCAGAATGTCGCGGAGCTGGTCGCTGTGGCGCGCCGCCATCCAGCGGCTCTCGAAATTCGGCCCCTGCACGATCTGGGCAATTGCCGCCAGCGCCTTCAAATGATGATTGCGGCGGTCGCGGGTGCCGAGGATGACGAATACGGCTTTGACCAGTCCTTCGGCCCCTTCCAGCGCCGCGCCCTCCCGGCAGCGGACCAGCGCGATTTGAAAATGGCCTTCGCCTTCCAGAATCAGATGGGGGATGGCGACGAAATGGTTGATCGCCGTGCTGCTGCTCTTTTCCCGTTCCAGCAGAAGGTCGTAGAAGCGGTCGCGGGAGAGCCCGGTTTCCGGCGCGAGTTTTTCGGCGATCGCCCGAAACAGTGTGGTGGTGCACATGGCATCCGGTAAATCGATCACCTCGCTGTTTTCCACCTCCAGATCGAACTCGTCCTTGACCATTTCATCGCGGTTGCGGACGACGTCCAGCAATTCCTGTTCCAGTCCGTGACTGGTGAGTTTGCGGTTGGTGATGCGTTCCAGAAGATGCATCAGGGCGAATTCCCGGCTGGTCCGGCGGCCGTAAATGAAAAAAACCAACAGACTGAATCCGATGACGATCAGGTTGATGCGCAAAGCGTGCCAGCCCAGCACCAGAATCATCATGCTGAATGTCACAATGCAGAAAATCTGTAAAAACGGATAAAGCGGCACCCGGAAGGTTGGACGATAGTTCAGCACCCGGCTTTCACGCAGGATGATGACTGCGAACGACGCCAGCACATAAGACGCCAGAATCACCGCCGAGGCCGCCTTGACCAGCGCATCCAGGGGAATCTGGGCCGCGATTCCCATCAGCGTGCCGGTAATCAGGATTGCCACCCACGGGGTTTTGTTTTTCCGCGATTCGATGGCGATGAATCCCGGCATCAACCCGTCCCGGCTCAGCGCGAAGGGATAGCGCGAAGCCGCCATCACCCCGGCGTGGGCGGTGGTGGTGAACGCCATGACCGCGCCGATGGTCATGATCACATATCCCGGAATCCCGGCGAAAATCTTCGCCGCATCGGCGACGGAAGTCGTATCTCCGGCGAATTTTTCAGCCGGGATGATGCCGATGACCACAATCAGGATCAGAACATAAAGCGCCGTGGTGACCAGAATCGAAACCACGATCCCCAGCGGAATGTTGCGCGCCGGCTTCACCACCTCTTCGGAAATGCTGATGGCATGGAGCAAACCGCCGTAGGAGATGTAGACCATCGACGCGGTGATCAGCACGTCATTGAAATTTTTGCCCGGCAGCAGCATCGGCTTGAATGCGCCGAGGTTGATCTGCGGCAGCCCCAGCACCAGGAAGAACATGATTGCACCCAGCAGGATGAGCACCATCAGATTTTCCAGAAATGCCGCCGCTCTCACACCCAGAAGATTGCAGGCGACGAAGATCAGGGTGAACGCCGCGCTGCTGCTCCAGACTGGAATCTGAGGGAAAAAGACATGCAGGACTTCCGACATCCCGAAGATCGCAAACGCGCTTTTCATCACCAGCGCCAGCCAGCTCAAAACTCCCGATACCGTTCCGACCAGCGGCCCCATGCTGCGGGTGACGAAATAATAATCGCCGCCGGCTTTCGGCATGGCGGTCGAGAGTTCGATTACGTTCAAAATGCCGACCAGCGATACCACGCCGGCCAGAAAATAGGAGATGAACAACGCCGGTCCGACATGCGGGAAAACCACCCCCGGCAAAATAAAAATTCCGGAGCTGATCATGGCTCCGGTGGCAATGCTGAATACATCGAAAAAGCGCAGAGACCGCCGCAAAGCCATCGCATGATCCTCCCCGGATTGTCGGAAACTTGAATACTATATTGCGGAAATGCCGATTATGCAACTCCGGACGGATATTTTTTTGTCCGGTGAAATTCAGACGGAAAAATCGTCTGGGAAATTTGCATCGGAGCCGGACGGCGGTACTTTATATGAGGAAGACCGATTCCGGTTCCGCGAAGGAGGCGTTATGAAAGTGGAGATCACGGCGGAAAAACCGGTCGCTTATCGCGAGTTGTGGCCGGGCCAATATGATATTTTTTCTCATTTCGAATATGTCTGCGGCATTCCCAGTGCACTTTTTCTGATTACGACGGTCAAGGAAAATGGGTTGCCCAACGTCAATTTTCATGCGTGGAGCTCGTTTTCAGGCGACCGCGGCGGGTTTTTCGCGGTGATGCCGGGACTCTGTACTCACACCCATACCTTTCGCAATATTCAGCGCGACCGGGAGTTCTGCGTCAATTTCGTCCGTCCGGACTATTATGACGCCGCCGGGGAAACCATCCGGCACAATCGGGACGAGGATGATGAGATCGCCGCCGGCGGCTTTACCGCCGAACCCTGCCGGTCGATCGGCGTGCCGCGCCTGAAGGAAGCGTTTCTCTGTCTGGAGTGCCGTCTGCATTCGATCAGCGATCTTTCCGGAGAGGGACTGACCGCGCTGGTGATCGGCCGGGTCGTCCATGCCGCGGTCGAAGCGGAGCATTACCGGATCGACCGCATCTGCGGACCCGACGGATTCATGTTCAACATTCATTCGCCCAAAAATCCGGAGACCGGCGAAGGTGCCACCTCCGCCGTGGCGGTGCTGAATCCGGTTCGGCTGCAACAGGAGTAAGCGGTCATGGTGCGATTGTTCTTTTCGGGTTTGCTGTTGCTGCTCCTGGTCGGATGCCATTCCGCCGGGGAGGTCGCTATCATCCGGGTCCGCGATCTGGGCCCGCTGCCCCGCGATTCGGGGATTCGCTGCCGAGACGGCGGCTACAGCGCCTTGTGGCGCGGCCGCTCGTGGTGGTTTTTCGGCGATACCGTCACCGACCGTCCGGCGGCGAGCGGCTTCTGCTGGCTGAGCAACAGCATGATGATGGTGTCCGATTGGAGCCGGATCGATCGCGGCGAGTGGTTGATGCGCGAACATTCCGCCGCGATTGCGGTGCCGGTGGAATTTTTTCCATGGTTGCCTGAGGAAGCTGCTTACAACCGTCAGCATTTCAATTCCGGGGTTTCGGAAAAGGATCGATCGCGCTATGCGGTCTGGCCGGGGGCGGCAGTCACTGCGCCGGATGATTCCTGCATGCTGCTGTTTTTCGGATTGCTGAGGTGTGGCGGCAACGGTGCGTGGGATTTTCATGGCATCGGTCGATCGCTGGCCGTGTGGGAGCGTGAGGATGAGCCGCCGCGGCGGTTGCCGATGCTTTTTCCGGAGGGAGATATCGAACTGGGCGACGCCGGATTGGCGCTCGATGGTCGGCTTTATCTGTACGGTTGCGACAATCATTCGCTCCGTAAACCAATTCGGTTGGGGCGGGTGCCCTTCGCCGCGGCCGGAGACCGCTCGCAATGGGAATTCTACGCCGGGGACGGCCGCTGGTCGAAGCTGGCGCAGGATGCGGTTCCGCTTTTTGACGGTGCGCCGATGCTGAGCGTCCACTGGAATGGATACCTCGGGAAATATCTGGCGTTTTATACTGTCCCGCTGGCCAATCGCGTGGTATGCCGTACCGCCGACTGTCCGGAGGGACCGTGGTCGGACCCGGTTTTCATCGCCGATTGTCTTGCTTCCACCGGGGCCTGCGGCTGTTATGCCGGATTAGGACACGGCGAACTGGCGCGGCAGAATGGCGCTGTGGAGTATGTGACTTATTATCGTGACACCGGGTTGTTTCAGGGCGAAATCCGGCTGCTCGAAGTGACATTCGCCCCGCCGCCCGGTCGCGGCGCAGGGCAGGGGAGACCCTGATCAGCCGAGTTTGCGCAGCAGCCAGGCCATGTTGCGGCCCAGATTGCGCATATTGTTCACGCCTTCGGCGTCGTCATTGACCTCGCCGATATTGCGTCCGTAAACCATGTTCCAGTAGGTTGAACCGGCAACGATCATCTCTTTGTTGAGGAAAAAGTGGTTGAGCGTATCGACCGCGCTCAGGCCGCCGCCCCGGCGAACCGCCGTGACGCCTGCCGCGACCTTATACCGGAGCAGTCCGGGCGAACCGGCGACGACCACGGCCGCCCGTTCCAGAAAGGCTTTCATTTTGGCCGAGACGTCGGCGGAATAAACCGGCGAACCCAGCAGCAACCCGTCGGCATGGCAGATGGCCGCAAAAATGGCAGTGAAATCGTCGCCGGCGATCACGCAGTTGGGCTGGCCTTTGCAGGCGAAACAGCCCCGGCAGGGGATGATTTCTTTTTCCGCAAGCTGGATCAGTTCCGTTTCAATGCCGTCCGCTTCCAGCTCAGCCAGGACCATGCGCATGATGATCGTGGTGTTGCCGTCGGCTCTGGCGCTGCCGTTGACTCCGATTACTTTCATGATTCCCCCCGGTTGCGGGTTGCGGAAGTAATATATGCCGTCTTGAAGCATTATGCAATCGATGATCGGTCCGGATTCGGATAAATCGCGGGAAAATCGCAAAAAACCTTGCTCGGGTCCGATTGAAGTGATATATTAACGATGTTTGGATCAATCAGAACGGCGGACTGATCGGCGGGATGGGCATTCAGGACCGGGGCGAGGTCAAGCCGATCCGCCGTGCCTGTGTCCGCACCCATCGCCGCAACGGCGGCATCGGCGGCCGGCTGCTTGACCGGCTTTGCGCCGATTGCGCCCGTCCGATTCTGGTCGGAGCCTGGGCGGATGCGGTCTGGGCGATCCGTTTTTACGAAAAACACGGATTCCGGCTGATTGCCGACCCGGAGCGTAAAAGCAAACTGCTCCGGCGCTTCCGGCATGTCCCGGAGCGGCAGATCGAAACCTCGGCCGTGCTCGAAGACTCCCGCAATTTCCTTCGCGCCGATTTTTAACGGAACCGAGGTTATTTCCAGGCCGCCGCCGCAAGCGTGGCGCCGTCGGTTTCACCGAGAGGCGTTCCGGCGATGTCGCCGGCGAGCGACACCCGACGGAAGCCGGCCGCGGCCAGATCATTTTGCAGTTCGGCGGCGGTGAACAGATGGTCCCAGAGATAATAATATCGGAAATCGTCTTCACTCACGATCGCATATTGCCGCAAAAAGGTGGAATCCTTCTGGTAATAGCGGTGCATGGTCAAACAAAAATGGTTGCGCGGCGACCAGAAGCCGCCTTCGGGATGATGTTCGAGCTCGCCCCGGTCGCGCTTATCGGGATAGGCGGCTTCCGTCGCTACATCGAAAACCAGCATGCCGCCTGGCTTCAGCGCGGCGAATGCTTTCGCCAGCAGCAGCTGCCGGTTGGCCGGAGAAAGCACTCCGAAATCGCAGTAGATCATGGTAATCACGTCCTGATTGCCGGGGAAATTCCACTCCAGATAATTGCCGCAAACATAGTCGATTTCCGGTGCGGAGTGAGTTCGGGCGTAGTCGATTGACCGCGTGGAATAATCAATGCCGCGGACCCGGAATCCCTGTTTCTGAAAAATCCGAGTGTAAAGACCGGGTCCGCAGCCGAGATCCAGCAGGTTTTTGCCATGCGGACCGGACGCCAGCGCGGCGATCCACTCCGCCGAGCGGCGAATGAACGCATGTTTGCGACTGGCGCCGTCGGTGTCCGGGGCGAGGTGAAATTGCAGCATTTGCGCGGAAATGTGCGGATCGTTCCAGAACGGCCATGGGCCGGTTTCAAAAAGCCGCGGATGTTGAAGGCACTGAAACAGTTGTTGAGAATCCATCATGACTTTATGCTTTCGTTGATATCCGCGGCCGGAGGCCGGTTGTTTCCTCCGGCCGCGGCGGTTTTACGGTTGCCGCCGGCGGTTCACGGCGTTGACCATGGCCCGGATCGCCGCCAGATTGATGTTGACGTCGATGCCTGCGCCGTAGACAATAGCGCTGCTGTCGACGAATTGCAAGCCGACGAAGGCGATTGCCTGCGCGTCAGCCCCTCGCGACAGGGCGTGTTCGCTGTAATCTTCGACCTGAAACGGCGGGATCTCCGGACACTGGCGGAATGCCGCCGCCGCCGCTTCGATCGGTCCGGCGCCTTCGCCCTGCAATGCGTGGATTGCGCCATCAACCGCTACGGTCAACTCCACGGCGGTGCGGTCGGGTTTGCCGTTGGCGGGGCGGCGGATGCGGAATTCCCGGATTGCCGCCGGACCGGGCCGGTCGACGATCTTTTCGCGAAAAATGCGATAGACGCCTTCTGACGTGATTTCGTCGCCGCTTGCCTCCGCCTCCGCCTGAACTGCCTGTGCGACCATGCGCTGCATCGGCCCCGGCACATGGATGCCGTGGACGCTTTCCAGCACATAGGCGACGCCGCCCTTGCCGGACTGGCTGTTGATCCGGATCAAGCCGTCATAATTGCGCCCGATGTCGGTCGGGTCGAGGTGAATGTAGGGCATTTTCCAACCTTGCTGGAAATAGTCGCTGATGGCGCCGCGCTGCGCCATGCCTTTGCGGATGGCATCCTGATGCGTACCGGAAAATGCGGTAAAAACCAGCGCGCCGGAGTAAGGCATCCGGGGATGGACCTTGATTTCCGAAACCTCTTCGACGAACGCCGTGATTTCCGGCAGCCGCGAAAAATCCAATCCCGGTTCGACTCCGCGCGACTTCAGGTTCAGTGCGAAGGTCACGATGTCCATATTGCCGGTGCGTTCGCCATGGCCGCAGAGGGTGCCTTCGACCCGGTCGGCTCCGGCCATCACCGCCATTTCGACGGCGGCGACGGCGCAGCCCTGATCGTTGTGGGTGTGGACGGAGATGACGGTGTCGCGCGTCCCCGAATAGTTGCGGCGGAAGAGCTCGACCATGTCGGCGTATTCATAAGGTCCCCGGCGTTCGACGGTCTGGGGCAGATTGAACGTGAAGTTGCGATGTTCTGGCCGCCACTCCGCGCGAACCTGTTCGGCTAGGTCGACGATGTAATCGACATCACTGTCGGAAAACTCCTCCGGGGTGAATTCATAATGGCAGTCGCGGAATCTGGCCTGTCCGACCGCGTCGGCAATTCGCCGGGTGCTTTCGACCGCGATGGCGGTCAGCTCCTCGCGGGTTTTGCCGAAAACGAATTTTCGGTGCAGATCGCTGGCGGCGATATAACAATGAATCAAGACTTTGTCCGCTTCGGCAATCGCCGCCACGGTCCGGTCGATCAGATCGGCGCGGGCGGCGGTGAATACCGCGATGCGGACATCCGCGGGAATCAGATTTTCTCCGATCAGCCGCCGGACGAATTCGAATTCTTCGCTCGACGCGGCGGGGTAGGCGACCTCGATCTCCTTGAAACCGATTGCGCACAGCATTTTGAAATAGCGAATTTTGGTTTCGACATTCATCGGCCGGGCGAAGGCTTGATTGCCGTCGCGCAGGTCTACCGGCACGAACCGCGGCGCGACCGCAATCCGGCGCGACGGCCAGACCCGGTCGGCGATATTATAACTTCGGGCGGGACGATACTTTGGATACGCATTCATGATTTTAAAATCTCCGGAAAAAACTGGTGAAATTGGGATGACTCCGGTTCCGGAGGAGCGCAAAAAGACGGATGAATGCTCCCCGCGGAATCACGGCATGAAAAAAGATTACGCCAGTCCGTCCCGGGTCCGATGATCAAGCAGGAAAAATCGTCGCGAAGCGTCCTTACTCGGGCCGGCTGGCGCAAGTAAGTCGCAGAAGTCGGGCAGAATCGAAGGCGGCAATCATCCGCGCCGGAGTGCATTCCCCGGCCGGGATACGGATGCCGCGATTGTAAGTTCGATCTTCCATAATCTTAAAATATACCGTTTTTTTGGGCAAAATACAACCCCGGCATGCGGAAAAACCGTAAAATTCATGACTTTGAGCGGTTTGCACCAGGTGTCGCGGCCCATGCTCAAATAGAACGTCAGAGCTGGCCGGTAAAGCCGAGGTAGAAGATGCCGACCGCGGAATTGGCGACGGTCAGGCACAGTCCGATGATGTTGAGTACGATGCCCGGAATACAACGCCGGGTGATGCCGAACACCAGCCCCGTGATCGCCACCGGGAATCCGAAGAGCGGAACCAGCCAGAAAATCAGACTCAAAATTCCGAGGATCAGTGAAACGATATCCCGCGGCTTGTCCTGGCCGCCGTTGCAATTCTGGTCTTCCGAGGTCATCGCACTTCCTTTGGTGAATGTCCCTGATATGAGATGTTCCCTACTATAACCGCGTCGCGGTGAAAAGTCAAATCGGCTTTGCCGGCGATCCGGATGGGATTTTTTCGCCGTTTTCTTGTCGATTAACCGTTTCCTGACTTGATTTTTACCGAATTCTGACTAAACTAAGAGGCGATGAAATAAATTCGCATCTCGAAAAAGGCGGTCCGCAAATCGATACCGTGTCCAACATTCATCCGCGGCGGCTGGTACGCCGGGCGCTTGCCATGCTGGGGATTCGCTTCCGTTCCGACTGGTTTCATGTGGAGCCGGGCCTGGAAAAAGTCCGGGAGGCCTTTTCTGCCATACCGCAGTGCTTCGACGAGGCCGAAGTGATCTGGAAAACCCGGACCAAGAAGGTGCGCAAAGTTGTGCTGCCGCCCGAGTACGGCGGCGAGACGTTGGTGTTCAAGGATCAGCGCGGCGGCCGCCCCTTGCGTTATGCGTTGTGCTGCTCCAAAACCACGGTGGAAGCGGCCAATTACCGGGTGTTCGCCGCGCTCGGCATTCCGATGGCGCAGTTGATTTTCGTCGGCGAATGGCGGCGGAATTTCCGGCTGCAACGCGCGTTTCTGGCCACCCGCTTTGCCGCAGGCTATGTGGACGGGCGCGATTTTCTGCCGGGGGGCAGATTGCGCGGCGCGCCGGAACAGAAAGCATTCATCGACCGCAATCTGGCTTATGTGGCGCAGCTTCACCGGCTGCACTGCTTTCACGGCGGATTGCGGGTTTTTAATTTTCTCTGGAAGCCGTTGGCGGACGGAGGGATCGACATTGTCTGGATCGACGTGGCGAGTTGCCGTTTCCTCCGGCTGCCGAAATTCCTTTTCGCACGTTATATCGTACGGGATTTCGCCAATTTCTTTCACGACCTCGAGCTGTCCGACGCCGAGTTGCGCGACGCGCTCGAAAATTATCTCCGCTACAATTCCCGTTGCGCCATGTCTCTGGATCGTCTCTTCTCCGCCGTCAAGGCCGCCGCCTCCCGCCCCCGCTGACCGTTATGGAACTTGCATTATCAAGCATGGTTTGTAACCTTGGCGGCAGCAGAAATTGCTGCATTTTTTTTGAGTTTGAATATTTCATACCAAAGCGAGGCAACAACGGCCAGTCCGAGCGCGATGCAGAGATGCATGAAACAAAATGGCGCTGTTTTTGCAATCCTGTTGCTGATAGGAATATAGATTAAAAGGAATGGGAGCAGAATGATAAGCATATTGATGATCCATACTACCTTGTCACGCCATTCCCAAATGATTCTGAAGCACGATTTGAACTCAGACGCATTGACGTATACCAGGAAAAAGTTTGCAATAACAAGATAAAAAAGCATGAATGAGCGTATCTCGGCGGCATCAGTGCCGGTATTTTTTAAATAAAAAATTCCAGCTGCGGCCAATGCAAAAATTACCGATCCCTGACTCAGCGATTTAAAAAGTGTTGCGCAATTCAAAATCGAATCCGTGCGTTTGCGCGGCGGCCGCGTCATGGTATTGGGCTCCGGCGGCAAGCGTTCAAAAATGATTGAACAAGTCGGATCAATAACCAGTTCAAGCAAAACAACGTGGATCGGCAGAAGCAGGAGAAGTCCGGGGAATACCAGCGGATTCATCAGCGCAAGAAGAGCAATCGGGATATGAATGACAAGAACATATCCGATGGCTTTGCGGATATTGTCATAGATGCGCCGTCCGTCCTTGATGGAATGGACGATTGTGCTGAAATTATCATCAAGCAGGATCATGTCAGCGGCTTCTCGTGCCACTTCGGTTCCTCGCTTGCCCATGGCGATGCCGATATCGGCGGCCTTGAGCGCGGGGGCGTCATTTACGCCGTCTCCGGTCATGGCCACAATCTCGCCGTTGGCCTGGAGGGCTTTGACGATGCGCAATTTATGTTTGGGCATGACTCTTGCGAAAATGGTTGTATTTTGGATTTTTCCGCAAAGCTGGGCGTCGGAAAATTTATTGAGTTCGGTACCGGTTATGGTGTCGCCATTCATCATGACACCGATCCTGCCGGCAATGGCCTGAGCCGTCAACGCATGATCGCCGGTAATGATCATTACGCGAATGCCGGCTTGAGTTGCGGCCTGAATCGCGGCCGGGGTCTGCTGGCGCGGCGGATCGGCGAATCCGAGCAGCCCGGCAAATGAATAGATATGATTTTTTATGTCATTTTCAATAATTTTGCCGCCTTTGCAGACTGCAACCGCAATCACACGGCATCCTTGCCGCATCAGTTCCTGTTGAATCGCCAAGGTCTCTTTTTGCTGGACATCATTCATGCCGCACAATGCAACGATATTCTCCGGGGAACCTTTGATGCAGCGCCATAACTCTCCATCAATATCCCAAACGTGTCCCATCATCCTGGTCTCGCTGTTGAATGGGTATTCGTAGCGCAGTTTGTGAGAAAGCAATCCGCTGATATTCAACCCGGCGTCAGCGGCGCGTCTTTGCACCGCTTGTTCCATCGGATCGAACGGGACATTTTCGCTGGCCAGCACACTGAGTTCAAGAAGTTCATCCGGGGTTTGCCCGGAAGAGGGGCGGACGTGTTCAAGGTGCATGTTATTTTCGGTGAGTGTTCCGGTTTTGTCGGCGCAGAGGACGGAAACCGAACCAAGGGTTTCGACGGCGGGAATGCGCCTCATGAGCGCATTGATCCGTGCAAGTTTCCATGCGCCGATGGCCATGAATACGGTGAGGATAACCGGCAATTCCTCCGGTATGATCGACATGCCGAGCGTGATGCCGGCGAGTATTGCGCCGATCAATTCTCTTCTGGATATGTAAAATATCATAAAGCATAACAGACAACATCCAAGGCCAATAAACGCACAGTAGCGAACCAGCTTTCCGATATCGTTTTCAAGCGGCGTTTTCGGAGTTTGAACTTCTTGCACCGAACGGCTGATTTGGCCGTATTCCGTATCAAATGCTGTCGCAATCACTTCAACGACAGCGGTACCGTAAATAACTGTCGTTCCGGCATAGATGTAATCAAGACGCCAGTGATTTCCAGCATCCGGAGCATGGATTTTTTTCCAAACCGTTTCAGCTTCACCGGTCAAAATGGATTCATCAATTCCGAGGTCGAACAACTCGATTATTCTGCCATCGGCAGAGATTTTCTCCCCTTCATTGACAACCATAAGATCGCCCGGAACAAGTTCGCAACTGCTGATCCGCCTGAGTTTGCTGTTGCGTATGACATGGACATAGGGAGCTGTGAGTTTCTTCAAGGCTTGAAGCGTTTTGTCTGTTTTGTATTCCTGATAAAAACTTATTCCTGCAATAAAGACGACAAATACAAGCATGATCGAACCGTCGCCGGGTTCTCCGAGAATGAAATAACACGTAGCGGTGCCGAAAAGCAACAAAAACATCGGTTCTTTAAGAACGGAGAAAAGACTGAGAAGAAGGCTGAATTTTTTTTCGGACTTCAGTTCGTTGGGACCGAACTTAAGGAGTAATTTTTTTGCTTCGACTTCCGTAAGTCCAGTATAATCACCCGAAAATCCATTGATCATGGACATAATACATCCTTTCTGTGGGATACGCGGATACTTTTAATATTCGTAGTTAGTCCCACGGAAAGTTTCGATTCCCGCTGCCAGTCAAGGCCCGGTCTTATGACCTGATCTATAGATACCTTAGTTAATATAATCCGAGGGAAGCCGTTTGTCAACAGATCAATACCGGGCAATGCCGATTTTCCGGGGAAATAATCTCAGACGGATAAGATTTCAGGATCGGAGCGTGGGGGAAACAATCGCTGTGATTGCGAATTGGTATTATATGACTATGACATGGCGCTGCTGCATGATTTCAACGCGATGCGCTGTGCCCCGGCGTCCGCGCCGTACTGAATTGGGAAGATACAAAAAAGCACGGGAATGTCGCCACTCCCGTGCTTTTCAGAGTCGTGAAACTCGGGCGATTACCAGCGCTTGCTGCCGCCGCCGAAGCCGCCGCGAGCCGGACGGTCTTCTTTCGGACGGGCTTCGTTGACGCGAAGCGCGCGCGAGCCCAGCTGCTTGCCGTCGAGGCCTTCGATGGCGGCCTTGGCTTCGTCGTTGTTGCTCATTTCCACGAAGCCGAAGCCCTTGGAGCGGCCGGTGTCGCGGTCATTGACGACGCTGACGGAGTCGACGGTGCCGAATTCGGAGAACGCGGTCTTGAGTTCGGATTCGGTGGTGGAGAACGACAGATTACCCACGTACAATTTCATAGTGGTGTT
Source organism: Victivallaceae bacterium (assembly GCA_036677805.1). GTDB lineage: Bacteria > Verrucomicrobiota > Lentisphaeria > Victivallales > Victivallaceae > SIG78. The sequence goes on from JAVBVS010000009.1 coordinate 54,704, forward strand.
CCTTTCGCGGCATAACCGCATGATTCAAGCGGGACGAACGTTTTCGGATTGCGGTTTGAGATTTACCGGAAAAGAGTGTGGAGCGAAGCGCCCCCCCAGAACTATCAAGAAAATAATTCAAACTGAATTGCTTTCGCAATTAATAACCGAGCAGCGTATCCATCCGGGTTGTTCCGTTTATCCGGCTCCGGCCCCATGACCGAAACGGCTGAACATTCCCTTTGCTCAAAGTTAATATAGTTGCAAGTACATTAAATACAAGCGTCTTTTAACAAAAAAAACGATTTATTTCAAAAAACGGATAATTTTTTACGGAAGGAAGGCCGTCGCGCGGGGTTCGGACGCAACCCCGCGCCGCGATTTCGAATGCTCAAGTCCGTCCGCCATGGCGATCATGGCGGACGGACTTGCGGCGGCTTGAGCCTCAGTGCCGCCGGTAGTCGGAACCGTCGGCGTTTCTGGCGATCAGGCCCAGCTCCAGCAGCTCGCGGCGCAGCAGGGCGGGATCGTTGAAACTGTGGTAGCAGTTCAATACGGTGTTGAACCGGGATTCGGTATAAACCATCTCCGGCTTGATCCGTCCGGCGACGAGTTCCAGAAACATCAGCTGGCGGCTGCGCTTGACCGGCCAGGCCTTGAGGCGGCCGTCGGCGCCGACGAAGCTGTGGAGTTCCGGCGGCCAGCTTACCGGCGCGGTGTGCCGGAGCAATTCCGACCAGGATTGAAAGCCATCGTCGACGGCGATGAGGTGCTGCACCTTCTGGAGCGACGGCGCGGCGTCGGCGGAACCGGGGCGGCGGTACCAGTCGAGGGTTTCGGGATCGCCGGCAAGCAGCAGTTTGCGGCGGTCTTTGGCCTGTTTGCGCAGAAATTCGACGTTGGGGAGGCGAAACGCGGGATAGAGAGTGGACGACATGATACTTTACTCCTTCAGTTCCTCCACGCCGTCCGCAACGCATGGCAATTGACAACTAAAGCAGTAAAAAATACGCCTTACCAAAGATCATCGGCGAGTACGACTCTTCCCGCGGACCGGCAGTTCCCGATCAGAACTGTGCCTTAATATACTCCGCCATCGCCCCGATTGCAAACTTTTTCCCCCAGCAAAGCCTTCCCCGTCCCGTCTCCCCGCTCACACCGTTCCCCTTCGCCCCGCCTCCATGAATCTTCCCGCAGCGCAATTTCCCTTCCGGCAACAACTCTCGGAAATGCTGTTTTGAGCGTAAAAATACAAACTTACAACTCTAAAATTCTGAAAGTCGCCCTGACATATTTTTGACCAAGCAAGACCTAACTCCTTGACAATCAGCCGCCCACCAAATCACGCCGCCAATCCGCCACCATTGCGCCAAAATCCCCAACTTCGTGCCACCATCATCTCTCTCTATCCGCCCTTTGAATCATCAATATTTTTCTTATATAGTATATTGAAAGCTTGTTCTTTTAGGTGCTCTTGAGCTTCTATTGGAATATTTTTTTCAAGGTAATTCTTAATAGCCTGTTTGCTATAATTGTCAATCATATTTAGAATATGCTCTATAGTTGCAATTTTTTTTGCGGCATTTACCTGAGTAAAACAATTTGTATTATTACCATGCAATATAGGGTTTCTCTCATTATATAATTCGTCACAAAAATAGTCAATAAAAGGTACATACAATTTGTTCTTAAAATCTGTATTTTTAATAATATGACCAATTGTATATCTCTTGCAGAGAAAATTTAAATTAATATTGCCTTCTTCAATATCAGTATATATATTTTTTTCTTTTTGATGTATAAATAAGGAAAAGTCCCATAGGAGTCCTTCAATAATCGTTAAAGCAACACAGACAACCGCGGAATAATATTTCAACTCATAACATGCGAGAACTTCTTCTATAACAGCTGTTCTCCCGCATAATATATGCATTATCGGTGGCTTCAGATATGCACTATCAAAAAAAGATTTTATTTTCTCAAATTTGTTAACCTCATATATTTGACTAAAGAAATCATCAAGACAACTTTTATCTTCTCTATAATGTAAAAAAATATCTTTCCCAATATTTATAGGAAGAAATTGGAAATACCATTTTAATGGAAACTCGTCCCATTCATCAAAATAAATATCGAAATTAATAATTTGATGCTCAGGAAACTGAATCAAAAATGCTATATATTTTAGAAAATCATCGTCTTTTATTTTTGTCTGCAGCAAACTCATACTTAATTTAACAAACAATAAATGATGATCATTTGGGTCTAAGAATTTATACTTTTTCGCTATTTCCTCAGGGGCCTCAGATAACCTTTTTTTAAAAAATTCTTTTGCTTTTGCTTTATTATTTTTTCTTATATTTTTAAAGTTTTCATATTGATTACCCATAATAGGACGAATTGTCTTCAACTGCTTATAACGTAATATTTTTAATGTTCCCTGAATTTTTGTGTCATAAATTGAGTTCAATTCATTACTTATTGAATTCGTTGTTATTGATTGTTGAAGCAATCTATAGATATGCTTAAACTCATCTGATTTACTTGCATTCTCTAAATATGACGGAGGCACTAAAGATATTATTCTAAGTATATTAAACAAATCGCAAATATCATCTTTTGGTAACTGCTCGAGCATCTTTTCTTTTGCTATGTTACCTAAAAAATCATTAATTAAATTCCCCATATTTATTCTGTGTTCAGGAGGAATACTGCCTAGGGAATTATCAATATCTCTCATTATTTACCTCCGTTAAATTGATACCCTTTACCAAGATTTACAAGGCGCTTGACGGATTCATCAGCGTTGACATGCGTAACTACGACTTCGCCGACGATCAGGGGGCAGTTGCCGGGACGGTATTCGGTGACGAAACGACACTCAAAGTTGGCGACTGCATCGGCGAGAATTGGAACATTGATCTTTTCGGCAGCTTCAAATTCTAAGCCGGAAATGGTTCCTTTATCCTCGTTGTGTCCGTGGGTGGTGCCGACGTAAAGCGTCTCTTTCGCCATAGAGCTGGACGGATACGCGATCACAAATTCTTTGTTCTGCCGGATCAATTCCAGCGTATAGGCGTGGTCGTCGATCCCGACCAGAAACATCGGCGGCTCGTCCGAAACGATGCAGACCCAGCCGATCGCCATCAGATTGACTCTGCCTTCGGCATTCTTGGTGATCGCCAATACCACCTGTTCGGGGTATTTCCGCTCCCGGGCTTCCTCAATCGTCGCCGGTTTCTGCATTTTTATTTTCCCCCCAAAGTTTCCAGCACCAGCCGTCAATCCATAATGTAAGCAGTATCGTGAGAAATTCCAGCATACAAACTACTATTGCCCAAAATTCATCGCAGGAATCTCCGATTACCGGGATCCATAAAATTCCGATAAGGATCGGCATAAGTAAATAGCTCCAGTGCAAGCGGCAGCGATATTTCAAAATCGCTCGAACGATCAGGCAGCCAAGCAGTATTGGGTAGATCAAAAACCAGGCGATGACCTGCATTCCACATTGCTCATAGCCAAATGGAGACCAAGGGAAATAAGAAAGCGTTATCGCTATTCCCCAGAAAATGTCAGCTGTCAACAAAACAAAAGTTCCCCATCCGACAAGGTATTTACCCAGTGTTTTCATGTTCCCCATTTAATTGATCCGATTACGATATTGATCAGGTCAAACCCCGAAAATTTTGCACAGGGCATCGAAGCGGGCGAGGGATTCCGGGCCGAACTTCAACAGCGCATGGTGCACGCGGGAGAGCGGCTTTTCCTGCATGTCGCCGGATTTTGAGAAAAATTTGTCGGCCAGGCAGATGAGTTTTTCCTCAAGCGTTTCCGGGAGATAATCCCGGACGGGGAGGGGGAGATTCTGCCGGAGCACCTCCGCCGCCGCGATGCCGCTTCCGGTGTGGCGTTCGCAAATCCGCGCGTAACACTCCAGATCAAGCCCGCGCCGCCGTCCGTATTCGCGCAGCATCTCCGCCCCGAGGATGCCGTGGACAATATACGGCTCCGGGCCGTCGCAGCCGATTTTCGGCGCATGGCAGCGGCCGATTCCGAGATCGTGGAGCAGCGCGCCGGCGGCGACCACCTCCACGTCAAGTGCCAGTGGCGCACAAACCGGATTGGCCAGAATCGCCAGCGCCTTGTCGCGCACCAGAAGACTGTGCCGCCAGAGCATCCGCCGCAGCGGCGTATCCTCCGGGTAAAAATATGCGGTCACCGCCAGCGGATCGATGCCAGCCGCTCCCGCGATTCGTACTGCTTCCGCCATTCTTCGCGCCCCCCGTGCGCCGTCGTTTATCTCAGAAACACCAGTTGCCGTCGCGGAAGATCGGAATCCGGGCCCCGTCCGCGGTTACGCCGGTGATCGCCAGATCCGGACATCCGATCATGAAATCAACGTGAATCGTGCTGTCATTGACCCCCATGGCGCGAAGTTCGTCCTGCGTGTAGCGGCCGTAATCGGCGACGCAGTTGTCGAAGCCCCGGCCCAGCGCGACATGGCAGCTGGCATTTTCGTCGAACAGCGTATTGTAGAACAGAATCCCGGTATGATTGATCGGCGAATCGTCGGCGATCAGGGCGCATTCCCCAAGGTACGGTGCGCCGTCGTCCATGGCGATCAGCTTTTCCAGCGTCTCCTGGCCTTTTTCGGCCCGGACCGCCACCGCCTTGCCGCCCTCGAACCGGATGGCGAAGTTTTCGATCAGCGTGCCCTGCCAGGAGAGCGGCTTGGTCGCCACCAGCAGACCCTCCGCCTCACCGCGCTTCGGCGAGGTGAAAATTTCTTCGGAAGGAATGTTGGGATTGAAAACGCGGCCGTTCAGGTCGGTTTCGGCGGCGCCCGCGAAAATCCCGTTCGGAATCAGCCCGACCCGGAAGTCCGTGCCGTTGGCGGAACGGTATTCGAGCGCGGTCAGCCGGAGCGAATTGAGCTTTTCGCAACGGCCGCGGACGGCGGCGTTGTGCGCGTCCCAGTTCGCCATGGCGTTGCCGTTGGCGCGCGAGGCGCTCAGAATGGCCTCCCAGAGTTTTTCCACCGCGTCCTCATCGGGCAGGCCTGGAAAAACCTTCCGCGCCCATTCCCGGCCGGGGACGGCGGCGATGCACCACTGGTGCTTGTTTTCGATCCGGTCGCGGAACGGCTTGACCTGCTTGAGCCGGGCGGCGAGCGAACGGGAATGGTTGTCCGGGTCGACCCCGCTCATGCCGTCGGGATCGTCCGAATCGATCCACAAACGGGCGGGAAAACGCTCCGTCATCCACTGCCAGCGGGCGCGTTCCCACGGTTCGAGCGAAGAAAGGTTCTCCTCGGATTGATAAAGCTGGGCCAGTCTGGCCAGCGGCATGTCGGACCAGTTGACCGTCACTTTGCCGGCGCCGTGCCGGTAGCACTCCTCGACGACCATGCGGATGAATTCCACCTGATCGAGGCCCGCCGTCACCACGACGTCCTGTCTCCGATCGGGATTCAGCCCCTTGGCCACAATCAGCCGGGCGTAATTCTCAAGTCTCGTCCTGTCCATATCCTTCAACAATCCTTTCCGATAATTCATTCATTCACAATCCCGCGGCACCGGGGATACCGGGAACAACCCCAGAAGTAATTTCCGGCATTGGCTCCACTCTTGGCTTGCCGCCGAATCATGCCTGCTCCGCATTGAGGACAGGTTGGTTCGGGCGGCTGGTCTTTCGCCTCGATGATCTCTTTGACGTGAATCACATGAGCTTTTTTATTCTGGAATGTATTCCCGATTCGACCGGAAAGGATGCCCTCTTGAATGGCCTTAAGGTCATCCTGCGTCAACTGTTCTTCAGAAAAGGACTTGATGAAGTTGACCAAGCTGACCCCACCGGTAATCAGTGATTCCGGTAATTTGTCGCGCGTTTTGATCTCGCAATCTCCGACGAATACGATAATGTGGGTAAAACTCTCTTTCGGCAATCCGGTCAAGTTTGCCAGGCACATAATATGTTTATAGTTTTGCCGGAACGGATTCTGAAATTGATTTTTGCATTTGAATATCTGCTGTGTCCAGTTTTCTGACCTCCGGTCGCCGAATATCCAGCCCTTCATGTTCTTGGTCTCGATGACAAAGATGCCAAATGGCGAAAGCACCACATGGTCGATTTGGGTGGTTCCGTCGGCATGATCCGGAATCATGACGTTGTTCAAAATCCGGTAGGTATTTTTATCCAAACCGAACTTCAAGCAGAGAGCCACAATCCATTCCCCGAATTTCCCTTTGACCGTCGGCTGTTTGAATATCCATGCAATCAACAGCAGACATCCCAGAAAAACAAATATCGCTATCATATTGAGCTCATCCCCCGTTGCAAAAAATTTGATTCAATGAAGCATTGTGTTAAATCCGCTATAACTTCTACCGAATTTATCACCGAATGATCGATTTTCAAATCAAAATTGCGACGCTGAACGATTTTTCTGGTAACGGAAAACTTTCGGAACGATTTCATTATCATGGAATCACCATATCGTGCGCCATAGGGCATAGCGGATGATCAGCCTGTTGTCCGTCACAAAGACGGGCAATAAAAAAGCCGTCCAATTGGACGGCTGAAATGTAATTGGTAGCGGAATTGCGATTCATCTAAACTTTGTCTCTCATGTTCAGAATACGCAGTAATATAAACTACTGTCAAACAGAGATTTTGTCAAGTGACTTTACCTCTACAAAATGCCTCGCCCCAATGCGTGGGCCTCGTCCAGCGCCGGATGGCCTTGAATCGCGCCTTTCGCCTCCACACCGCGCACCAGAACTTTTCCGGCGTCGGCCAGATGGAAGTAGCTCAACACCGACTTGTACTGGACGAGGATACTGTCGAACACCTCCGGTATGGTGTCGGCCGCCACGAGCAGCAACGCCAATTTTTTAACTTGGAATTCGTTGCGGATGGGGGCGTGGAGCCGGTCGACGATGGCTTTGAGCTGGGCGGGCAGACCGTAGAAATAGACCGGAGAGGCGAAGACGATCAAGTCCGCCGTCTTGAGCTTTTCATGGATGACGCGCATATCGTCCTGCTGAAAGCAGTCATGATTCGGGCGTTTGCGGCAGGCACTACAGCCGATGCAGGGATTGACATGCACGTCGCTCACCGAAATGAGTTCAACCTCGTTGTGTTCCGCGGCTCCGGCGACAAAGGCATGGGCGAGTAGATCGGTGTTGCCGCCTTTTCGCGAGCTTCCGACCAGAATGGCGATTTTCATATTTCCACTTCTTCTTTAGGTAAGGCATTCTCGCTGAATGTCGCACTCAGGTTCGTGTTATCTGCCCCACGGTTATTTTTTACGTTTCATCGGAGACTCCGGCGATGCGAATGGCGGAGGCACCGTCATCGCCGGTCAGATAGAGTCGCAGAGCATAGAGAAGGTCGGAAACACGGGCGAAGTCCGGGGGTTTGGCAAGTCGCAGTTCGACACGCGAACGAACGGAAAAGTTTCTTTCAACGAAAACCTTAGTGATTTTGTCCACAAGGATAGTGAACTTCTTTCCGTACTCGCTGTCTGGAGACAGCAATTTTTTCATCGCCACATCCGAAGATTCACGGGTACGCAGCAGCGCAAGCAGAAGTTCAAGAAGTTGGCATGCGTTCATGATACATCTTTGCAAGCTGAATTGTTGTGGTGTCAAATCCTTCCATTTTGTTTCCCCGTCAAAAAACTTATCTCCTGATCGTTCTATTTGTTCAAGGCGTTCAATCAACATTTCTTCGACTTCTTTCAATAGCCCAGCAACCGTATCCACTGATAAATATCCAACGGGTTCTTTGCTTCGCCACAACGCAATGGGTAGAATTTCGAGTTTGCACAATGGGATTCCTCTTTTGCACACAACTGCATTGAATAGTTGCTGTTGCCACTCCTGCGAGCAGTCGCCAATAGCGAACGCGACATGTCGATCATACTTTGCAAGTGCCGCATCGTCATTCACAATCTGCAGAAGTTCTTCATGGATGCTTTGCGGCGAATCCTTGTGCAGACAACACAGGAAGAAAAACAACTCTTCCTTCAATGATTCCGGCATGGCATCGTTGTTCATGAGAGAGATGGCGTTTTCAATGCCGGACTGGATGGCTTGACGGAATTCCCGAGGGCATTGCTCTTCCGACAATGAGTGCCCGTGTTGCCAAACGGTCAGAACAGGGAATCTGATTTTTGACATAAAACAGGGATTTGGGAAGTTGCCATTGACTGAAATATCCAAAGCTTTAAATTTATTTGGTGCTTTCTGAATCTTATAAAACTCAATTACAGTCCCTCTTTCCGGCAATGCTGCGTTTTCAGAGAAATCAGATTTGTGAATTAGGGTATCTGCAATGAAACAGAATACATTGTCATTGCCTTTGTCAATCCATTCGTGAATATCTCCCGAAAGGCGTCCGTATCGAACGAGATCATCAAGTTTCTCAATCGTTTGAGAAATCCAATCCAACAAATTCGAGGCAGTCGCACCAGTTCGCTCATCGGGTGTTTTTCGCGGCCACTTCTTGAAATCATCCCATGATTTTCTCGCCGGAAACGGCGGGATGGGGAGGGCGCTAAGATTGATGGGCGGGCGTTCGGAGACGGGGCGCCATGCAGTGATAACGTATGGGAAAGCGTTGTCGAGGGGAATGAAACGTGACCGGTGACAGAGAAGTTGTCCAATCTATTGCTGGCCGGCGAGGATGCCAATGCGCCGGATCAAAATGGGGTCGTTCCCTTGTTCCACGCCATCCGTTTCGGCAATGTTGAAATGGTGCGTTTACTTTTGGAGGCGGGAGCAGAGGTCAATTACACGAACTGGCAGGGCCAGAGCCCGTGGCTCATCGCAGTCGAGTCGAAAGATCGGCGGAAAATCAAGCTGTTGAAACAAAATCATGCCGACATGACAATCCAAAATTATCTGGGGCACAATGCGTTACACCTGACGGCCATGCGCGGCGACTTGCGCTTGTTTCACGAGCTGGTTCATGGCTCGCCGGAGGTGGCAATCCTAGCAGTCAATCGCTGGGGCGATACCATTATGCATCTGGCCGTCTCCTGGCATCATTTTCATGCGGTCAAAATTTGCCTGACCCATACGAAGCTCGACCCCGACGCGCGGAATGCCGATGGAGAAAGCGCATTCCTGAAGGCGCTCAAAGGCGGCGACTTGAAGATTGCCGGTCTGCTGTTGCACCACGGCTGCGACTTTGACTTGGCCGATCTCCGGCATTTCCACCCGCTCGTAGCCGCGATGAAATATCTTGCGCATGACGCCGACACCTTGGCGTTTATCGCCGATTTACTGGCACGCGGCGCGGCTCCGGATATCTGCAATCACCTCAATGAAACGCCATTACTCCTGTCAGCGAAAAGCAATTGGACCGAAATGGCCGAGCTCCTGCTGCGTTATCCGGTGCGGGTCAATCACATTGGAGACGACCGACGGGCGTCAATCCACTTTGCGTTTGCAAATCACAATGAAACCATGCTCAAGTTGCTTTTGGACCACGATGCCGATCCTAACCTGATGGATGGCAAAAAGACCTTGTTGTATCAGGCGGTTTGCGACAACAATGTGGTGGTGGCGGAGCTGCTTTTGCGCGCCGGAGCGGATTGTACCATTGCGTTCAAAGCCGAAGATAGCAAAGAAGAATTGTTGCCGATGGACGTGGCTACTCGCAACAAAAACGCCGAAATCATCCAGCTCCTCGCCCGATATGGAACAAGGCGCAACTGACTTACCGCGGCTTCATTCTCCTGCGTATGGCGTGAAGAACAAAATACGCAAGAGCGGCGGCAAACCCGGCGGTGACGGCATTTTCAAGTTTATCTTCTTTTTTGGTCACGACATGAGAAGCCGAATTGATGGCGGATAACGCCAGGAGCGGTGCCGATAACGCCAGCAAGAGCCTGAATGGCACGACCAGGGTATTGATGACGTATCGCCCGGGATTGATTCGGCAAAGCATTAGGTAGTGGATCCCGGCGACCGGAAGTCCCCCAGTTGCCCATAGCCATGCCATTTGCTGACAAGCTCCATTAGAAATCCAGACCCAAGCCATAAGGCCGGCAAAAGCGCAAATGCAACAGAATGCCACATCCCCCCAGCCGGAATACCAATAATACTCTTTTTCCATTTTCACTTTACCTTGTTGCATCAGGCGGTTTGTGACAACAATCTTTTGGCGGCGGAGCTGCTTTTGCGTGCCGGAGCAGATTGTACCATTCCATTCAGAGATGATGACAACCGAAAAGAATTGCGACCACTGGACGTGGCAGGGATTCTCCAAAATAACGAGATGATCCAACTCCTCGCTCAATATGGTGCGGATCGGGATTGAACTTGTTCGCATTCGCATCAAGTCGACCGAATAACGATCAAATTGGGGAATACCGAAACAGCATCGGCATCTCTCTGGCAATCCGCATCAACTAGGCAACCCAACATCCTCTCATAATCTTGATTGATGCCAAGCCCCGTTACGGATTGAATTCCCGCATTATATTGAGACTTTGCATGCCATTGCGCGGCGGTTTGTTCATATCATTCGGCGATTCAAATTAATCCTGTTAGACGTTTTCTTTCAAGCATTTCCCACTTTAGCAGCTTCCTTGCATTCATCAAAACTTTTAGTTATACGATCCAGTTGATCAATAAAACAATTCGCCTCAATGTCTTTTGAGTCAAAGCAAAAGAACTTTTCCTGTTTATTGTTTCCAGTAGGATTTGTACGCCTCGCATAATCATTTCTCCCGCGCATAAGATAAATTTGCCCATCCGTATTCCACTGGAAAGAATTATTTTTATAGGAGAAGTTTATGTCCCAGCCCCAAAAAAGATTTACTTTATCAACTACTTGCTTATTTGTTATTTTTAGATGATCCGATAACGAAGTCAAGGTTATATTCCTCTTATTGTTCCCCCAATCAAATGCAATGGCATCTCGTCCATATGGAGCATAGAGCGCCAAATAGTTGTAATTCCATCTAAATCTAAAATCACAATGATTTTTAATGATCTTTTCGAGAAAGTTTTCGTTGTTGATAAGCGTTTCAACAACGCTTTTCATATTCGGATCATTATCCATACACAGATGATTAATTTCATTCAAGTCATTTGTTGAAAGACACATATGTATTTGAAATGCGTATTTTTTGGACAGTAATATGTGCTTCCAATTGGCGGCACACGGATCAAAAATTTGCTTATCATAAACCTGATCCCAGCTTTTGCATTGGCTAAGGAGCGCCTTTGTCAATGAAAGTTTGCAATCGTCTATAACGCCAGTGTCAGCAAAATATTTTCTTGCGTTTTCAAATTTAGTTTTAAATTGCGACCAGTCAACATTTCCATTTGCATCAAGATACAAAAAACGGATAGCGCCATTAAAGAATGCTGTCTTTTCGGCACATTGAATTTCCCAGCGATTGGGACCATGGCAATTCCATTTGCAGTCCTTTGGCGGATCAACAATTTGTTTTGCTTTTAAGCGTTCTTCGTTAACTTGGTCTGAAGCAAATTTGGATTCGATTCTTTCTGTTCCTGCCATGAAATCAAGAATGGAATCTTTATGCGTAGCAAGCTCCTTAACGAGTGCGTAGGCTGACGGAAAGTTATTTTTCTCTATTCCGGAATTTTCAACGATATTCCAAACAATGCGCATCCAATCACCATCAGTGGATTGCTTGGCAGCATAATATGCCAGAAGCGGTTTATAAAATAAATCGGCACTATCTTTTTTGAAATTCGGATGTTTTGGAGATTCTTCCCATGCGGGGGTGAGTGCTTTAGTCATTCCGTCGTTATCTGGTGTGTACTCTAACGCAGAGAAGAAAATCGAGCAAATTTTATAGAATTCGCATTTTGTCTTATTGTCTTTCTGCTCCAACCATTGAGCGAGTGAGAAGATATTATCTTTAGCCCTTTCTGTATATCCGACGCAGGGCAGGGCCAATTCGATTATGGATAACATTTTTGAATCAAGTTTGGCGATTTTGTCTTGGTCATCATCAAGTCTGTTCCACAATAATTCCTGCCAAGTATTGTTTAAGTTTTCCTGCCATTGTGCACGAAAATCATCCGGGACATATTTGTCCAGTATGGCTTTAATGTTTTCCCATGGTGTAAGTGCCTTACCTCGCGAGTTCATTTTCAAGAATATCTGGTCATATGATTCCTTGCTTGCATCAAGATAATTCACAAAAAATGTTATTCTACTGAAATCGAACTGCCGATTCCCAGAATCGAGCAGTTTGCAATACAGAGAGTCCAGCATTTCCAGCATACCGGCAATTCCTGCGTCTTCTTCCCATGCGGACAAGAACCAATCTGAATTTTTGATATAGTTACTGCAAAGCGGAAGATACCCCTTGGTGGACTTGCTTTCTTTGTCCTTTTCGTAATCGTTCGGTTTCATCAATGGCGGCGGTGCATGACCTAATAATGCCTTAATAAAGCACTCGGTCGCTCGACGTGAATCATATCGGAACGACCAGTTTCCCCTTGCTTCACCGCAAAGCCACGCATGCAGGAGCAACGTCGTCAAGCGCTGTTGTCCGTCGAGAGGATAAAAGTCCTCCCTTTCCCCGCTCTTGCTCTCAATACCATAGATAAAATCCAATGGCGCACTTTCTTGCTCTGCAACACTGCGGACGAGATGGTTGGCAAAAGAGAACAAGCATTTTTTCCCATAGGAATCCATTCGCCCTTGAACATAGAGGCGCTGAATTTTCGGAATTACAACGCCATATTTATTCATGAAATCAGAAAAGGCTATTGCATCTGAGATCTTCCCTTGATCCCCGACCTGCTCTTTATGCATGGCATCGTTGACTGGTGCGGGGTAGCATTGGGTCCTATCCTGGTTTTTAGTTGCAACTTTTTCACCTTTGTAATCTTTCGGATTTTGCATTTTGTTAGATTCAATTTTCACGAGATCTTTCATGAACTTAGTGAAAATTTCTTCCATTGCCTGAGAATATCCAATGAAATCGTCTTTCAGCCAATAGGTGATTTTACTGGGGGATTCGGTATAAAACTTCATGAAGACTTTTGCGGTGCATGGCGGAATATAACATTCGCCCGATACAACAAAGTTTTTAATTGTTTTGCGCTTGGCAGGGAAAATTGCATTTTTGTAGGAGCGGTTGATGGAAGTGTTAAGCAATGCGAGATTACCAAGTGCATTGCCATCAAAATCGTCATTTAAATTCAGCTGTTTTCTTATTTCGTAAAATTGAGATTCGAAATTATCCAAGGAAATATTCTTTTCATTAAAATTCTTGAATATATCAATTTTATTCAACTCCGCGAGGTCAGAGAACTCCTTCCAAACAGACAATAACCACTCTGTGCGGGAAGAATCATCCTCGAGCTCATTAGGAGTCTGTGAATCAATATGCTCAATATCCCAGCTTTCGTTTTGGTATAAATCGAATCGGAATCGCTCTTTGCTGCGATTGCAGTCTAAGACGTTCAGCAGTACAAACAGTGCTCGCAGTTCTCCCTTTTCACAGGTATAGTTGAAATCATCAAAAGTCTTATCTCGATACTTCTCCTGAATGATCGCAATGATGCACTTCTTGAAATCTTCCGGCTTCGGATAGCTGCGCCAGTTGTCATAAATTGTTTTAGCTGAAATATCGGTGAATTCATTGATCCATCCGAGATAATTGAATTGTTCAACATCGTCATAACAGGATTGCATCCACCAGAAACAGCGTAGAACATCAAGCCAGACCTCTCTCAAATTCAACTCGATGTCATCCATTTTTTCAAAGACGATTCTCGGATTGGCTTTAGCATGTTCTAAACTTACTCCCAAGACCAATGCAAAAAGCAAATCGATACGCGTCGGCGTATTGGATAGCCCTTTTGAGTTGAACATCAACCAAAATTGTTCATTGCGGAGCGTGTTTTCAATAATTTCCCACTCTTTTGAAATTTCCATCCGTTCCTGCATCGATAGTTCGCTGGCGTTGACCATATAAAGAGCTCGGATTAATTCGGATGACGTCAAGGGGGTTTTTCCGTCGTTCAAGCGTAGAAAAGCCTGATGTCCTTCGGAATCAATTCCTTCGAGCGGAATATCGTAACGCAAAAACAAAATAGTTTTTCGGCTATCTCTAAGAAGCTCTCTTATATTTTCCTTTTTTTCTTCATCATATCCTTCAAAGGCCTTTTTGACTTCCTTTATGAAATGGGCATTGATTGTTTCAGTATTGCCGGAAGAGAGAATTGGAGACAATGTATTCCGTTCGGCAGTGTAATAAATGTCCCATTCTTTCGAAATGCCCAATACATTCAAAAGAATTGCAATCGTCGTAAGGCGCTGCTGCCCATCCACCACACGGAGAACCTGTGTGTTCTCAGAATATTGCGGATTTTTTTTATATTCCTCGGGAATAGACTCGATTGTTTGCAACACGATAGGTTGCAAACAGTATTGTTTTTCGTCTAAACTGGCAAATTCTAATAAATCGTTAAAAAGTTTTTTTGCTTCATTTTCAGTCCATCGGTATCCTCGTTGGTAAAACGGGATAACAAAAATTTTCTGTTCGAGATCGTTAATGGTTAATTTCCCGATTGAGTTTTGCATTTTATTCCTCCAGATATTTCCGAACTGTATTGCGGGCAGCATTCAGTGCCTCGGCGGTTTTGCTGAGGTTGTTGCCGCATTTTTCGTAGACCCGGCGAACGTGAACCCGGGTCATGGCCTCAAGGTCATCCGGATAGTCGTATTCCGGCTTGGCAGCGAGATTTTCCGTCATGCGTTTGTGTTCGGCGATCAAGCGGGTGAAATCGGTTTCATCCAGCACGCCGGCGCGCTCCAGGAGGTTGAAAAGTTCACGGACGTTGCCGGGATAATCGTAGATTTGCAACGCTTCGATTTGCTGAGCTTCCAGGCGACGGTGATGCTGCTTCAACCAGTAGTTGTTGGCGATTTTCTCGATATCTTCCTTGTGTTCGCGCAAGGGCGGCACCCGGATTTGTATCACATTCAGTCGGTGGAACAGATCTTCGCGGAATTTTCCGTCGCGAACCATCGCCGCCAAGTCGCGGTTAGTGGCGGCAAGCAAGCGGACATCCACTTCAAGCTCTTCCCGCTCACCGATGCGGGTGAAGCGGCCGCCCTCCAGTACCCGCAGCAGCACGCCCTGCGCCTCCAGCGGGAGTTCGCCGATCTCGTCTAGAAACAGAGTGCCGCCGTTGGCTTGCTCAAAAATCCCCCGCTTGAGCTCGCTTGCCCCGGTAAACGCCCCTTTTTCATGGCCCAGGAAGCGACTCTCCAGCAAGTTCGGTGTCACGCTGGCACAGTTGAATGCGATAAACGGCTCGTTCCGGCGCGGCGACTTGTTGTGGATCTGCAACGCCACCGTCTCTTTGCCGGTTCCGCTTTCGCCGTAAATCAACACGCGGGCATTGGTGCGCGGCGCAATGATATTGATTTTCCGCAGAAGTTCTTCAATCGCTTTGCTGTGTCCGACCAGTTCCCGGTTGCCGTATCGCTTGTAATGCTCAATCATCTGTTTTTCCGTATCGGACCAGCGGCTTTCCGGATCACGATTGGCAAAATGCCGGATTGCATTCCCATACGCCTTCTCGTCCTGATAATTGCGATAAACATACATCGCCGCTTCAAGCAACTGATGGTAATGGCGCACCTCTTTCGACACATTTTCCTGGGAAGTCAAGGGCGCGATGTCATCATACGGAAGATGAAAGCAATGACTCACCGCATCGGTGATCCCGCTGCCTTCGACAAAAACCTCAAGATTGGCCCGAATTCTCTCATCGGCAAGCTCCGGAAATGGAATGGAGCTGATCCAGCGTACATTCACCTTTCCGGCGGCAAGCCGCTTCAAGGCGGCGCTCAGCAGCTCGGGATTCCCGGTCAAGCCGATGCCGAGAATGATGATTCCCTTATATCCGGAGACTTCGTTCAGAAATTCGGGCAGCCGCCTGGTGCTCATGCCCAGGATGTCGGCCTTTTTGCAATGCCGCAATGCCAGCGCGGCGGCACAGGCATAATCATTCCAGAACCAACCGGTTAAAATCAGTTTGTCCATCAAGCAAAATCTCCAAAAATTTGACCATTCTCAGTGTTCAATAAAGAACCTATCATACCTGCGCGCAATATTCAAACCGTTTCCGCGAATTTTCCGGGATTCCGGTATGGGAAACAATTGACGCACAGACAGTCGCATCTTCCAGTGCGTCATGATGGGTGAATGCGAGCTGAAATCGTTCCGCCATTTTGTCGAGCGAATGCGATTCCATCTCCGGAAAGAGTTGCCGGCAAAGCCGCAGACTGCAAACGTATTCAAACGAAAACGAGGGTAACTTGTAGAGCCCGAGAACAGCTCGCAAATGCGCCAAATCAAAAGAGGCGTTATGGATCACCACCAGATCACCTGAGTGGATAAAGTTCGCCATCAATGTCCAGACTTCGCAGAACTCCGGACAGCCGCGCAGCTGGTAATAGTCGATTCCATGAATGTCGGTGAATTGCGGCAAGAGCCAATCCAGACTGCGATGCGGGCGAATCAGCCACTCCCGCCGGTCGGTCAGTTTGCCATTTTCGATCAAAGCAAGCCCGGCAGCGCAAATGCTTCCTTGACGATAGTTCGCAGTTTCAAAATCAAGACCGATGAGTTTCACGATTTCCTCCATCCTTTCATCTTTCCAGTGTTTATAGCAACTCCCGTGCCAAGTGCCTTTCGTGGACTTGTTGAGGGCTGGAAACAATATAAAATGCTCAAAGAATGAACCTTTTGGCTGAATTTTGCACGCTAAATGCGAGGTTAAATCTCCTTCTGCAAATATGCAATGCTCAAACTATCATTTGGCATGGAATTTGCTTTTTATTCTGCAGCCGCGGCGTGAATCACAACAAAATCAGGAGGTATCCAGTGGCAAATTTCTATTGCAAAAATTGCGGGCAGAGGTTTTCAAGTGTGCAGGGATGGATGTACTTAGAAGAGAAAAAATATATCCGGCTTTATCGTGATGGCAAGCCGTTAAGAGAATCAGATGCTTAGTCCCACTTCCCTCCATCCTACCGGATGGTTCCGGCGCTCTCATGTTATCATTCTGCGAAAGCCAGCATTACAGCGTCAATCAATTTTAAAGATATTTCTCCTTTACAGTCTCTTCTTTTTGCAATAATAGAAAATCAGTACTACCTTAGTATTGAAGGGCGCAATCTCACGCATGGTGCATTTGGGTTGATTTTTAAAATATTGAATCTGAAAAAGTGTCACCCCGTTTCCTAGACAATGCAACTCAATAGCATCCGCCTATGCCACTATGACATTGGAAAAGCTTATGAGAATATTTTCAAACAGAAACAATCGGAATTTCTGTCAAAAAATGTGTTGACATAGATTTTCTAAATGAGGAGTATTTGACGATGTGCAAGACCGAGTTGGAAAAAAAAATTGATGAATTGATGAACAAATGGTCAAAATACTGCCATAATCAACCACGGTGGTCTAATGCTGTTTTCGTGAAAGATGGCCCATTCCCATATTACGAAGATCAAAAAACAAAAATTCTTTTCATTGCCCGTGAATTATATGGAAGGCAAAATGATAAAGGTGGCTTGACTATAAATTATTGGGATGAACGCGCCGGCATGGATAATTTAGGTGTTTTTCAATCCCGTTTACTGTATATTGCATATGGTATCGCCCATGGTCAATGTACTCAGAGAGATTGGGAAAAAATGCAAGAGGCAAAAGAACTGAATCGTGAGCCGTCTTGTTTTTTTCGATAAAGTCGGCGTCTCCGGCGAGGAAGTCGCGTACTTTCTGTATCTTCTCGCGGGAGGCGACCTCAAAGATCGAACCGTCAAGGCAGTCGGACTCCTGCAACATATTTTCCAGTGTATGCAAGGCGGCAATATAATTGACCGATGTTTTGTCCGCCAGCGTATCCTGCAGATACTTTTCGAATTTCTGCTCGTGGCTTACCGAGGGTTCATCGTTGATGGTCACTAAAATGTCGTCAATGCCATAGATACCCAGAAGTGTATTCAGAATCCGCAATTTATCCCAGGTGCTGGTGTGGGCGAAAAGATAAACTTTTTCGGCAATCGGCTTGAAATCCTTATGCGGCATCGTGCGGAAATAACCGTCGATACCCTTGGTGTTTTTGCTTTTGGCGAAGGTGTCGATGCGTTCGGGATCTTTTTGATAAAGATAGGAAGTCGCCTGAACATACAGTTCAACCCACTGCTTGACGGGAAAGGTCTCTTCCTCGATGGTGAATTCCAGCGGCTTCGATCCGGTGAAATATTCCGCCGGATCGTGGGCGATTGAAAGATTGCGGGAATTGATCCTTTTTTCAAACGTGGTGGAAATCGGTTTCCATATCCGCAGGGCGCGATCCGCGAGCAGATCGGAACGTTTTTCCATCTCTTCGACGGTCCATTTTGTCTGTTGCGCGGGAAATTCGTTCAACCATAAATGTTTTGCCGACTCATCGAAACCGAAAGAAGTCGTTATGAAGTCCGTAAACGTGCTTCTGGCAACTTTTGCCGAAAAACTTTTATTGCTCAGTTTGGAATTGTAGGCCGTCAGTGTCAGGTTTGCCAGCCGATGCAGCCATTCGTCGTGCACCGTTTCGAAGTTCTCGCCGAGATCGCGCTTCCAGAGTGAATTCATGGTCTGCGGCATAATGTGTTCAATGGTGTAGTTGCCGCTTTCGATCATGTCGTAGACGACATCCTTGCAGCCAAAGACCTTCGCGTCCCGGGTCAATCCGTTTTCCAGTCGGGCGAAAATGTATTTGCGGTTTTTGGACCGCATTTCATAAACTTTTTTCTCCCTCATCGCCTGCCGGAATTCACCGTCCATCGGGAATCTCGCCTTGCCGGACTTGTCCAGCAAAACCCGCTTCAGGCGTTCCTCGTATGGCGCGGAATGGTCGAAGCGCATGACTGTTCTGTGGAGATCGGAAAAGATTTTGTTGAGCGAACTGGTCGGCAGATCACACATCTGGCGACGGAAAACATACGAGTCGAGGATATCGAAAACCGCGACCGTTTGATCATCGGTCAGCGTTCCGTTCTTCCATTCCAGCAGAATTTCAACGAGATAGGGGTAGGACGGCGTGACCTCCTGCTTGTTGAGGAAACAAATGCCACGGGCGATCTCCAGATTTTCCATGTCTTCCGGACACAGCAGATAGTGGTATGCCTCGGCATAGGCCAGCAGCAGTTCGAAGACGGATTGCCGGTCTTCAATCAGAGAGTCGTTTTCAGAACAGTATTTTTTGAATTTGGCGTAAATACAGGCCATGTTCGGAATATCCGAGGTTTTCGCGGTCAGAAAGTCGCGGATGAAAAGCCCGACGCCATCCTGATCTCCGCTTCTGGCGGTCAGTTCCTCGATCTTTTTCCAATATTTTTCGTAAAACCTGGTTTGAGGGACAAGCGGCAGATCCATCAGAACGTAGTTGCGGATCTTGTCGCCTTCGCAAAGATCGACTCCGGTGGAGTTGATGCTTTCGAAAATCAACTGCGGATTGTCCTCTTTGTCAATGGAAATATCGATGACCAGAAGCCGGGAGATGGCCTCTATGATATCTTCGGCGGAGAGCGCCGAGGTCAGAAGTTCATCGTGGAAGAAGAGGTAATTCTTCACGATGTGGGACTGCCGGTTCGATGTATTGCCGGAGAAAAGGCCTTCGAATGTTTCCGCATCGCCGGGAATATGGCGCAGTTTCAATTTGCAGGCGTCGTCGGAATATTCATCGACCAGATAGCGCTTGTAAAGTTTTGCCGATTCTTTTTGCGGATCGTCAATGGCTTTGGCGCCGTCTTCGATGGCGTTTTTCAATGCCAGGATGAGCAATGACACGGTTGTGATGCGCTGCTGGCCGTCAATAATCAGCAGATTGTCTTTTTCCGCCACCGAGACAAGACTGCCGAAAAAGTGCGACGGCTTGTCATTGCGTATCGTCGTTTCCAAGTCGCGGAACAATTGTGCGCACTGTTCCTGTTTCCAGCTGTAATTGCGTTGATAGATCGGGATTTCGAACCGGTCGTTCTTTCCGAGAAAATGCACCAGCGGTTTTGCGTCACCCTTCATGTTTCCCTCCAGTGAAGTCATCCGGCACGGCGACGTCGGTTCCGCCGGCGAGGACGAACTCCCGTAAAAATGTATCGATTCTCATGCTGACTTTGAATGGCGGCAAGGTGGTGTCGCCGAGCCATTCAAAATAGGCTTTGGCCTTGGTTCTGTCGACGCTTTTCTTCAGCTTTGTGAAGCGCCCGAATTCATCAAGATTCGCCTCCGTCACTTTGGTTTTCATAATGGAGACAAGCTGCTTCTCATCGAGTCCCAACATCTGGACCAGACGTTGAATATGCTCGTACTTCGCCCTGGTCTGATACTCCGTGATGTATTCCCGGAAGGTTTTGCCGGGCTGCATCTGGACTTTTCCGCTTTCGACGTCATGCAGGAAAATGTTGGCATATTTCTGCTCCTCCTGCGTCAAGCCGGCGAAGGACTTGTGCAGTTCGCTCATGGTCTGCTGTTTCTCGGCCTCGTCAACATTTTTCTGCCCGAGAAGTTTCAGATATTTTTCAAAGCGGGAGTTCATATAGTCCGAATCGATTTTTCCGGTGTCGATTTCGGTCAGATGCCCGTCGATTTCAAACGGAATGTCTATGACGCCGCCTCCGCCGCTCGAAGTGAACATTTCCTTATAGCGCATGGCGAGAATCAGATAGGTGTTCTGATCGAAGGCAAGCGTGACCGTCGAGTCCGGCTTGCCTTCGGCCTGAAACTTGTACGTCAACTGTTTCCATTGGAACCCCTGGATTTCCGCCGCTTCGAGATGTTCGTTCAGCTTTTTGAAAAGGGAGGCGAATTTTCCGCGTTCGGACAGGTCTTCCGGCAAATTGTCGAAGTCGGGATGCCCGGCATTGGCAAAAAGATAGGAGATGTCCGCGAAAACGGCATTCATCTTGTTCAGATTGTGTTCGAGTCTTTGCACGAACAACCCAGTCGGGCGGTTGCCGGAGTAGAGTTCCACGGCGCGGTTGATGTTCTGTTCCATCGTATGCGGGAACCGATAGTAGCGGATCGTCCCGAACGGCTTCTCCGGCCCGAAGATCCGGTTGGTGCGGGAGAACGCCTGGATAATGTTCTCATACTCCAGCATTTTGTCCAGATACAGGGTATTCAGCCATTTCGAGTCGAATCCGGTCAGCATCTGATTGACGACAATCAGCAGGTCGAGTTGTTTCTCCGGAGTGTTTTGAACGGCGATATAGGTTTTCTTGTGGGCAAGCCGTTTGGCGATGTCTTTTTTGAATTGCGCATGGGTGGGAATGGAAAAATGCATCCCGTACCGGCGGTTGTAGTCATCGATGATTTCCACAAGCGCGTCTTCCTTGTATTCTCCGTTGCCCATATTGTCGATGTTGGAATCAAACAGCGCTGTCGTCTTCAGTTCCGGCATGAATTCCTTGAACATCCGGTAATAGATGATCGCTTCCGGAATGCTGCTGGTGGCGAAGATCGCGTGGAACTTTCCGCCGTGGCTCAGCCGCAGCCAGTTTTCCCGGATATCCTCGATCACCATTTTTCGGTGTTCATCCCGTTCATACTGCGCCGGGGAAAGTTCATTTTCAATGCCTCTGACATAGCTGCCGTCCGGAGCGACATGCCCGGCCATTGCAACCTGGGAGGAATCCATGTAGTGGTAATAGACCGCGCTCTTTTTCGGGTCGGCGATAGCTTCCGCTTCCGTCTTGGCCTTTGCCTTCATCAGGGCTACCTGTTGGCGGATATCCTTGTCCCGGTAGGTCAAAACCTTATAGGGGTCAAAGCCGAGAACGTTCTTATCCCGAATGCCGTCGGCGATGCTGTAGCGGTGCAATTCGCTGCCGAAGACGGTGGCGGTCGTGTTCATTTTCTTCTGGTTTTCCTCCTGAATGGGCGTTCCGGTAAAACCGAAGAAGATGGCGGACGGGAAGGTGTGCTTGATGGTGAGCAACATATCGCCGAATGTGGAACGGTGCGCCTCGTCGACGATGAAAACAATGCGTTTCGCCTTCATCAATGCGAGGTCATGGGCGTTGAATCCTTCCGGCTCGTCTTTGATATTGCTCATTTTCTGGATGGAGGTCACGATCAAGGTGTTGGCCGGGTCGGAACTTTTCAGCTTGCTCACCAGTACGCCGGTGTCTTCCGTCGCCTGCACATCCTCGCCGTCGTCCGCGAAGCCGCGATATTCGAGCAGTGATTGCGTGCCGAGCTCAATTCGATCCATCAGGAAGATTACCTTGTCCGCATCCTGGGAACCGGCGATCAATTGCGCCGACTTGAAACTGGTCATGGTTTTGCCGGAGCCGGTGGTATGCCAGATGTAGCCGCCAAGCTGATCGGCATCTTCCCATTTTGTTTTTGCAACCTTATCCGAAATCGCGTTGGCGGCATAGTATTGATAGCTGCGCATCACCTTAAGAACGCCGTCCGTATTGTCGGCGACGGTATAAAATCCGATAAGCTGGTGGGCCATGGGAATGGAAAGCAGTTTTTCCGCAATATCCTGCCAGTTATTCAACGGTTCGTTGTTGAAGTCAGCCCAATGAAAGTAAAAATCCTTATTGAACTGGCCGTCAGGACCGGGATTGGCGAAATAGAGTGTTTCCGCCGGCTCCATGGCGACAAAGATCTGAACCAGCGAAAAGAGACCGGAGAAAATTCCTTCATGGGCGTATTTTTCGATCTGATTGCAAGCTTGAGTGACTGAAACGCCGCTGCGCTTGAGTTCGAGGTGGATGACCGGCATTCCGTTGATGAGCAGCATCAGGTCGCCGCGGCGGTCGCTGGTCAGGGGAGACGCTGTTTTGAATTTCGGCTGCCGGGCGATCTGGTAACGGCTTTGCCCGGCGGCGATCTCGCGGCGGTCGTAGATTTTCAGGCTGACCTCCTTGCCGAAGTGCAAGGCATCGTCCGGGTTGTCGCGCAGAATAGATACCGTCTTGCCGTTGATGAAGCCGTTCAGTTTCAGCGGCGTCCGGAGCGTGGCGATCTGCTCCATGATCTGCCGCATTTCGCCGTCGGTCAAGGGATAGTCTCCGAGCCGGTCGACTCCGCGATTGTTGGCAAACAGGATCTCCGCCCAGTTTTTCAGCAAATCCTCCCCCGTCGGATGGTTCAGCACCGCCGTCTCCCAGCCGTAGCGGGAAGTCAGTGCGGTGATCAAGGCCGTTTCAAACTCTTTTTCCTGTGAAAAGGTCATATTTACGATCCTTGCTCTTGCACAAACAGCTTTTGCAGAAAAGCCTGCTTGAGATTCTTCAGTTTTTCAAGTTCACGCTGATGAAGGGTGATAAAGGAGTCAAGTTCTTTGAAAAACACTTCAATTTTATACTGCTCTAATTTTGAGGGAACAAAAATATCTTGCTCTTCCAAATCACTTTTATTGAGATTCCCGATTGCTCCATTTCCGCCAGCAATATAGGTGCTGATAAAATTGGCATACCATGGCGCACTCATTAATGCGTTTACAAAAAAAGGATTTACACGGGGATGTGCAAGAAACATAAATCCACCATGAACCATCTTCTCTTGAGCGTAAAAGATGATGGCATGTTTCCCAACCAACCGACTTGAGCCATTGGCTGCCGTAATCAGAATATCCCCAAATTCAACGCATGGAATATTAACAGCAGATGCTTTTACAAAGACATCATCGTTAGATTTTACGAAAGTATCTTCCGCTATATTTGAAGAACGCAGAACACGAATACCCGTTGGTGATATATCAAGGGGAGAATATGTTAACCCTCGTCGAAATGTTGCAATATCTCCCAGCTTACGCAGTTTCCAAGCGTCAGTAAATCCATGAAACCGGATTTCCGGCACATCCGCCCCGGCTTTCGGAAACATTTTCTCCAGCATGGCTTTTTTCAGCGCCACCAGTTTTTCGTATTTGCGCTGGCGGAGGGTGATGAGAGAATCAATCAGCTCAGAAAATGTACCGACCTTTGCTTGTTCAAAGATATCACCCGGATAAATCAATTCTGTATCAAAAAAGTCATCGGCAGAAATATTGAGCAGCCCATGGTTTCTTGCGCCCTCTGCAGCCCGTTTGGAGACTTCATCATACCAAGTGTCTGTCTTGTAATATGACACTAAAAAATTCGAGTCGATCATTCCTGCTTTGATTGCAAACAAAATATAGAGGGTAGATAATACGCCAGCTTCATATCGATCTAACCGCCTTACGGTGCCGAAAGGGAACCCATCGGAATAGCTTTTGTTGTATGCGAATTCGCCCCTCTTTAAAAGATAATAATGACTTACATTCTGGCTTGCCACGCGATTATTAAAATACGTAGTTTGATCAACCAATCCATAAAGCGATGAAATCGTTAAAGGGCGCGTTGATTCAAGGTGTGTATTTTTTCTCGTGACGCGTTCAATTATTTTTTTTAACTTTCGTCGTACCCATGAACCGCAGAATCCGACGAAGCGGACGCTGGGCACGTATTCGCCTTCCGTCATGATCATTCTCCCCCCAGCAACCGTTTGAATTCGGCGATGCCTTCCATGTCGTCTTCGCCGCCGGTGAGTTCGTCCAGCATGGCGGCAAGTGAATGTTCCGTTTCCCGGATCTGCGTTTCCACGTCCGAGAGGGTGACTGCGTATTTGACGGAGAGCGCCTTGATTTTTGCCGTCAGATCGTTCAGCACGACGACCGGCATACGGTCCAGATCGGCGACCAGGGGGAGAATCCATTTTTTCTCAAGCAAATTGTAAACCTGATCGTCGGAAAGGGCTTCAATGGTCGCCTTGGTTTCCCGGTGCAATGCCGCGGATTCCAGCTTGAGCTGTCGTTTCAGTTCTTTTTCTTCCGTCAGGAGACTCTGCGCCGCAAGCGCCTTTGCCTCCAAGCCCTCCTCGTCGAAACCGGACTGTCCCCGCAAATCCTTGACGTAATCCGTCAAACGTTTACCGTCGAACGCGGTATTACTCTCATTCAGCAGCTCTTTTCCATCTTCGTCCAAAGATTCGACGACGGCTTCCAGCTCCCCCGCGATTTCGGTCAGGCGAGTCTCCTTTTGCCGGAGCGCATCATATTGCTTTTTCAACAACGTCTGCTGCGCCAATTCAAACGGGATCACATGACCCGCCCAGCCGTCCTGAACCTCCTCGTCCTTGCCGTCCTTTTTCTTGAGGACCATATTGGGGTCGACCTGCCGCGCCGCCGCGAATCCTTCCGTCTGGATGATTTCCAGATCGACCGCGATCTTGCTCCACTCGTTGTCAAGCAACTGGTAAGCCTCGTATTTGTCGAGCAGCGGGACGGACTGGATACGGGAAAAAATCTCCCTGCTCAGAACGGCTTCTTCCTGGTTGACATTCAACTCGTTCATCCGGTCGAGCAATTGGCGTTTCAGGTAATCGCCGAATCCGGCAAAGGCATGGGAAAAACCGGTTTTGAACGCCTGCACGGAAGCGTGGCCGTTCACCGCCTGTTCGATATCCTCCTCCGCCAACCGCGCGTAGTGTCCGGTCTGGACCAAAAGAGCCTCCCGCAATCCCGGCAGCGCCCGCCAATATTCGGCCAGTTCGTCGATTTCCCGGTCGGGAATGCCGCCGAACATGGTGGCGTAAATATCCCAATGCTCCGCCCCCTGGTTTGAGGTAATGTAGCGCGGGATGTTGAGATTGTATTCATTCCGGCGGATTTCATCGCGAGTGACCAACCGGGAATAACCGTCAACCGTAAGCCTGCCGGTCACGGTATCGACAATCTTTTTGATGTCCGAGGCACGAAGCCGGTTGTTTTTTCCGTCCTTGACAAATCCGGCGGAGGCGTCGACAATGAGGGTCTCCGTATACGACCTTTGCTGTTTTAAAACCATTACAATCGTGGGAATGCCGGTGCCGAAAAAGATGTTGGGCGGTAGTCCGATAATGGCGTCGATATGGTTGCTCTCGATCAAATTCTTGCGAATTTCGCCTTCCGCATCGCCGCGGAACAATACACCGTGCGGCAGCACGATGGTCATAATGCCGTTCGGCTTGAGGTGATATAGGTCATGGAGCAGAAACGCGTAATCGGCTTTGGACTTCGGCGCAAGCCCGAAATTGGCAAATCGCGGATCGGTCTCCTTGTCCGCTGGGTCCCAGTGCTGCGAATAAGGAGGATTGCACACCACTGCGTCCACATAGAGCGGACGATAGGTTTCCGTCGGGCTGGATTCGTCAAAATACGGCCAATCCGCCTCCAATGTGTCGCCGTTGCGCGGGATGATGTTGGCGGGGAGGATTCCCCGCATCACCAAGTTCATGCGGGTGAGGTTGTAGGTGTTTTCCTTCAGCTCCTGGGCAAAATACTGGATGTTGTCCGCATTGTCCATGTGGCGGGCGACCGCGTGGCCGATGTTGATCAATAAAGAACCGGAACCGCTGGTCGGGTCGTAAATCTTGATTTCCCTGCGGTCCTTGAGGTGATCGGCGATGATTTCCGACATGAAGAGAGAAACCTCGTGCGGAGTGTAGAACTCTCCGGCCTTTTTCCCGGCGTTGGCGGCAAACATCCCGATCAGATATTCATAGATGAATCCCAGCACATCGTAGTCCTGCCTGCCGTTCATCGGAATATCTTTGATGAGTTGAAGCAATGAACTGATCGCCTTGGTCTGCGAGGCGGAGTTTTCGCCAAGTTTGCTCAACCCGGTCTCCAGCGTCCGGAAAATGTTGCTGAACACCTTTTTATGCGTGTCGTTGATCAAACGGCTGAACGCGGACAGCGCATCCCGGACATTGCCGACGTCGAACTCCTTTTTCATCTGGATCCAGGTGGAAAAAAGATCTTTGTAGGCAATGAAGTAACCAATGTTTTCCCGCACGAATTGGACCATTTCGGCGTCGTCCTCGCTCAACGCCCGGATATCAGCCTCTGAAAAGTCGTTGTCGTGGGCGAATTTCAATTCCCGGTCGGATAAATATTTGTAGAAAATGAAGCCCAGAATATAGTCTTTGTATTCGTTCGCTTCGATTTTGGAACGCAATTTGTTGGCGGATTCCCATATCTTATTGGCAAGCTGCTGCTTGTTCATATTTTCAATAGCTCTCCCGGATAAATTCCATTTTTATGCCGGCCGACAAGACCGTCCCGGCGTTTGGGTGAAAGAGGTCCGCCCGATTGTTCCCGTCAAAGATTTCCCGCATTGTCCTCGCCGGATTCCTTCCTTGCCTCTATGATATCGGCAAAATCGCAGTCAAGCACTTCGCAGATTTTCAGCAGGACTTCCAGACTTACATTCTTTCCGGCAACCATATTGCCCATGGTGGAAGAACTGATGCCGGTCGCCCGGATCAGATCGGCTTTATTCATACCTTTGTCCAGCAGCAAATGCCAGAGTTTTCGATATGAGACAGTCATGTTCACCTGCTTTTGCGTTATCGTTACACAATCCAACGGTAAAATAACATACGGCTTGCAACTATTCAAGCGATACATTCGACTTTTCGGCTATTTTGGAGTTCTCCGTTCCGGGATTATTCCAGCAATGGTCATTGTCGCTGAAAGCCCAGCAATACGCGTTGCAGCGGAGCCCAGCCGCGATATCTTTGGGTCGGTTCGCCCGGATGATCTCCAGCCCGGAAATTTTCGGTCCGGATGATGGTTTTGAACTGAGTATGGCATCAATTCCTTCCATGCCGAACGCATGACGGAATCAGTAACTCTGCAATTCATCATCATGGGCCAACCTTGATCTTTTGCGAACTCTTTCCCTTTCTCCATTAGTAGCGAGCCGATATTTTGCCGACTATTCATGCCGGGTGATCCGTCGGTTCAAATCGTATTCCAACTGGCGGTCGTATGGTTCGCCGGCTGCCGGGCCGGCTTGAATTTCCCCGGCGTCAACGCATCCCAACGCCTGATAAAAAGCTTGGGTTTCTTCGGCGGAATGCGCAGAAATATAGAGCTTTTCCGCGCCGGCCTGACGCGCCTTGGCCGCAATCAGGGCAAAAAGTTTTTTGCCGATGCCGCCGCCGCGATATTCGCACGAGACATGAATGCTGGACAGCTGTAAATACTGTTTCCGTGACCCCATGAAAACATTTTCCAGCGAAGCGAATCCGAACAGTTTTTCCTGATCGAACGCGCCATAAACCGTGCCGCCCGACTTAATGGTGTTTTGCAGGCATTCCGTCAAAAACCGGTAATTCGCGGCGTTCCATCTTTCGGTAAAACCAACATCCTTTAAAATCCATTCGCCGTTTTCCCGCCGCCAACATTTTTTCACTTCCTGGTCGCGGTTGAAATCTTTAAACAGGCCAATTGTCAAATCGGCAAAATTCAATTCTTTGAGTTTATAGGCCATTCCACCGGCTCCCGATTATAATATTTTGCCGACCTGAAGCGTTGCCACTCCGGTCCGGTTGCCTTCGCCGGTAATCAAGTCTTTGGGCGAATGGATATTGAACATGAACCCGGCATCGGTATATTTGCCGTCGATCTCGTGCGCGAAATCTTCGTCGACAGCCATATTCAGCACCTTGCCGACAATCATAGCCGTAATGCCGCGTTCCGACAAATCCGTGATGCTGTGGAGGCGGCATTCCAGTGAAAGAAAACTTTCCTTGATGCGCGGCACGGCGAGGCACTTTGCCGGTTCCGGAGTCAGTCCGGCGGCGGCGAATTCGTCATCAGCTTCCTCGTTCTGACGAATGGTTTCCGAAAGATTGTCGTAGAAGCGCATGGACAGAAAATTGACGCAGAATTCACCGTGTCGCTTGATATTGGCGAAGGTATGCGTGTGTTGACAAATGCCCGGCAGAACGGCAAAATAGCCGCCTTCGTCGCCCTGAAAACATCCCCAGGCATGAAAGTTGATGTTGCCTTTGCCGTTTTCCTTTAAAGTGCTTATGGCGAACAGCAATTGCGGAATCCCGGCGGCGTACTCCATATGAGAAAAGAAGCGATACTGTCCGGGCCAATACTCTTTCAAATGTGACGGTTTCTGTTCGCCGATTTCTATTTCCATATTATATTCTCTCCGTATCCGAAGCCTGCGGCGTCGGCATATTAACGGATTTCCGAAATTGATAGGACGATTCTTCAAACGAGAACGGATTTTCAATCTTGAAGATCTGGAACCCGCATTTATTGACATAAAAATGGTGATTCATCCGGGAAAATCCCGGCGTTTCGGTCCGCCACTCCTTGGTTTCCGGATACATGGTTTCGATCTTCCGCCAAATCGCGGTTCCCATGCCGGAATGCTGGAAAACCGGATCGATAAAAATGCACCCCAGCATGTTTACCTGTGTTTCGCGATCAATCCACAGAATCACCGCCCCCGCCGGTTGATTGCCGCGGTTCAGGCGGAATGCCGTCGCCTTCGGATGCAATGCCCACTGCCGCAGAAACGAGCCGTCGCCATATCCCGGCGGCCCGCCGTCATGCCCCAGGTGGAATTGCAAATCCGCGTCAAAAGCGCGCTTCATGACCGGAGTCAGAATGGCGATGTCGGATTCTTGAAAGGGCACGAATTCAAAGGGTTTTATCAGGTTGCTTTTCATAGGGTTTCTCTTCATAAACGCAACCGCATGATTTGCGATACGGCGTTAAATTTCTGATGACGATAAAATCTTTTTCCGTCTTCATTTTCCGCGAGGACGTTCAATTCCAAATAGTCCAGCTCTCTTGATTGAGCCCACTGTCCGGCGGTGTCAAGCAACAATGCCCCAATGCCTTTTCGGCGGTGATCCGCCCGGACATACAGATCCACAATCGTTGCGAATGTCTGCGGGACAAAGCAATCGTAAGGCGGAGTCGCGCCTTCAACGACATGAATAAATCCATGTAGCATATCATCTTCAACCGCAACGAAAATATCTTCTTTTTCATTGGCAATCGTGCTCGCCGGATAGCTGCCTGATTCAAATGCTTTTTTGTAGTATCGCGGCTGCTGCTCCGCATTGTGGGCAAAGAACTCGACATATAATTCCGCCAAGGCGGTTATGTCATCTTGGGTCGCCGGTCGTATTTGCATAATACCATCTCTCTTATCGTCATTTTCAGCTCAATATCCCAGTTCCGGGTTGCAGCTTCGTTCCATGAATGTCCCCTGCCGAGGCAAAACTTCGCAGTAAAAAAAGATGTGGGATATCGTCCCTCGTCTTAAAAACTTTATGTCGTCAGACCCTATATGCGGCCGCTATATTTTCTCATTTATTACTGAAACCCAATGTAATTTAACACGGAACCCGACAACTTCAACTTTTTATTTCCAGGGCGTGGATGGATTGTCACGTTTCTTTGTAATAAAAGGCCGACTATTTCGGATTTCTCCATCCCGGTCGGCCGGCGGGATTCCCTCGGGTGCGGCATGGCGGGCTTTCTCGGCCCCGCTTGCTGTCTCGTCGGGCTCTGGCGGTAAGCTTAACATGGCGTCGGTTCGAGCGTAAAGCCAGTGGGGTATCACAAGATTTTCGCATCATTTCGCGACCTTGATTCCCACCCAGTCCCGTTCGCCGGGGATGCCGTATGCCAGCCAGCGGCCACCGTCGAACAGATACAGGTAGTCGACGCCGAGGTCGCGTCTTCCGTTGCGGCGGTAGGCGTCGATGTTGCGGTAGAGTCTTGCTACCCGCATGTCCTCGCCCCCGTCGCGGTGGTAGGCGACCGTGTCCGCAAGCGTGGTTCCAAGACTGCTCAGATCGCCAAGGTCAAGGAGTCCCTTGACCAATTCCGGCGTTTCATACCAGCCGCCGAGGATTGCGCCTACTCCAGCGACATATGCGTCATGATGCACATAGACGGCCCGGACGGTTCCGTCCGGCTGTCGCATCCCGATTGCTCCGCGCGTGCTCATCACTTTCCCCCTATACTGTTCAGGATTTCACGGAATGCTTCGCGCCGGGCGAGGTATTCCCTGACCGTGGTTTCGATGGTGGCGATGCTCCGGCTGAAGCCGTAGTTGACCGCTGATTCGGGATCGCCGACCCGTTCCAGAATCCATTCAGCGTAGTTTTTCATCTGTTCAAGTTCCCCGGCGATTTTTCCGTCGAGCCGTTCGATTTCCCTGTTCAGGGCTTCCTTGGTGATTTCCATTGCATCCTCCATTCAGGCGTTGCGTTTCGTCTTGAGTTCGGCGGCGAGTTCTTTCATGTATCCGTCCTCGTCGGTGTCCGCATCGAGGTTCAGGCTCATCTGCGCCTCCATCAGCAGTTGCCGCAGGTGGTTCATGTCGCCTACGTGTCCCCAGTGGACGCCCTCCATGCGGCTTTCATAACTGTGATTCTCGATGGTGCATTTCAGCATTCCGAGGAGGTTTTTGCAGTCTTCGGCGCCGGCGTCGTAGGCGGTCCGGGCTTCGTTCTTCTTTATCATTTTCATGTCTCCGTTTCGGGGGTTCCGGCGGTCGCCTCATGCTCCCGCCCGCTGATTGTTAATTAAGCGTGGAATATGTTAACAGCCAACATGTTAATCGATATATTACAGATAAATATCTCAGTGAGAACGGCATGCGGCAACTTAGCCGCCAAACGGGTTCCGTTCATTTGAGTCTCCCGTTTCCGTCCGGCCAGCCGATGCCGGGAAAGTTCCGGTCGCCGCGCCGCACGGCTTCCAGTTCGGCGTCCGCGGCTTTGCTGTAGTCGGGATGCCGGCGTTCCGACTCCGCACATTCGGAGCAGAGGCAATCGGTGTTGAACCGGGACATCCGCCGCGATTTTCCAGCGAGGGAACAGTGGCATCTGTCACAAAATTTTGTCGCAAAGAAGTGGTCCGGCATTTTCAATTTCTTTCGCTGGCGAGCGGTATGAAGGTGAATTTTGGTTCGGGCACATCGTTCGGATCGACCCATTCGACGATCATGTCGAAGCTGGCCTTGTTTTCGTGGAGCGCCTTGAAGCGGTCTGCGTCGCCGCCGAGGATGACGGCGTTTCCGGCGATGACCAGCTCCTCGTTGCCGAAGCCTTGGCAAACAAATTACGAGGGCAAAAGGGATTTATGCACCCTCGATGTTTTTTTCCGGTTATTCCGCCCCGTGTCCACCGGCGCGGAAGGCGGCCGGCGTCAGGCCGAAGAGGCGCTTGAACGTGCGGTGAAAGTAGGCGTCGTCAGCAAAGCCGAGCTGCGCCGCGGTGTCGGAGAGCGACCGGCGGCCGTTCTGCATGGCGAGCCGAATCCGGTCTTTCAGATAACCGGTCAGGTACTCCTTGACCGGGCGGTGCAGGTACCGGCTGAATTCGCGTCCCAGGGTACTGGTGGATACGCCGAGTCGGTCGGCCAGTTCCTTGACTCGCAATTGCGCCGGCGGCACGGTTTCGAGCAGTTGGAAGAAGCGCGGCAGCAATTTCCCCAGGTTGCTCACTTCGCGCGCCCGGTGCAGCGCTTCCGCCGGAATCAGCGAACGGATCACACTCCAGAGGATGCCGGAATCGGCCGGTTCGCGTTCTTCGTGGAACAGGTTTTGCCCGAGTCGGAGGGCGACGCCGGAGAGTTCCAGCACCCGGCGGCATTCCCAGAATACATCCTCGCCGATCCGATTGCGACAGGAGAAGTGAATGTACAACAATCTTCCGTGATCGGCATAATGGACGTGGAATGGCAGTCCGGCCGGGATCAGCACCCCGCCTCCGGATTCGACCGTGCGCCATTCTGAACCGGTTTTCAGGTGGATAGCGGCTCCTGAGACGAAAAAAAGTCGGTTGAATGGTGGTTCGGTGACATGGCGGAAGATTTTACCGTCCATCGGCTTATAGTGAATAACATAGAAGTCGGAACGCAGTTCGAACCCGGCATTGCCGTCGATCTGCTGCCAAGTCAGGCGCTCGAACACCTCTCGGGAGGATTTCCGCTCCATCGAACTGTCGAAAAGAATTTCCTTCATGCGTTGAAAGTCCAATCTTTTGCCAGATTTTTCCAGTTGCCGTTTCGAAGCTGGGATACTATAGTATGCTCAACGGAAGAAATCAACCTGTCATCCCGACCAAAAGGAAAGGATCGGAGAAAAATGCCCTTTTGACATTTGTTGCTTTTTTGCTATAATACACAGCCACCCGATAGTCAAATTTTTTTTAACGTTATAGGTTCTTTATTCGAAAACAACCATCAAAGACAATCATTGAGCATGGCGGGCGTATGAAGTATTGCACGAAAAACAAAAATTTCGGTCTGGAAAAAATTGGATTTTTTTCAGAAGAAGCAACTTTAAAACACTGAATTATCACTTTCTCCAAATACTTATGAACGAGCTTAACCATGAGTGAAGTGAACCATTGGATTCCTGTTTGGCATTTTTGGGCGCCCGAGTCGCGCCATTACCCATTTGACCCGAACGGTTGTATTTTCTGGAACGGACGATATCATGTCTTTTACCTTTTTCAAGATAAATCAGTCGCGTCAGGAGATTGCTGTTGGGGACATGCCAGCTCAGCAGATCTTATCAACTGGGATTTTCATCCTGCGGCGTTAATATGTGATATGCCAGGCGAAAAAGCGATGTTCAGTGGTTGTGCTTTGCTCGACCGCGCCGGCAGGCCGACTTTAGTTTATCACTCAGTGGGGCAGGGGACTTGTGTCGCCTTTCCCGAAGACGATAACTTGATTCGCTGGCGCAAGTCGGAGCATAATCCGGTGATCCGGGAGCCGAAAGAACAAGACCCTGAGTTTGCGGTGTATCATGTTTTTGATCCTCATGTCTGGCTGGAAAAGGATTGCTATTACGCGATTCTTGGGGCGCGCGCCAAGCCTTATGTTGAATACGATACGGCTTATCTATTTCGTTCCCATGATTTAACTCACTGGAAATACTGTCGTCCATTCTATCAGGCTACGGATCACTTTTGTGCACGCTACGACGACTGTGCTTGCCCCGATTTTTTTCGGATCGGAGACTCTTGGGTGTTACTGTGCATCAGTCACACGCGTGGTGCGCGATATTATGTGGGAGACTATATTGAGCATACGTTTGTTCCACGCTCACATCATTGGTTGAATTTTCCCGGGGGAAATATGTTTGCCCCCGAAACGCTTTGTGATGCCGCTGGACGCCGTATTGCTTGGTTTTGGCTACTCCCTCGCTTCCCTCAAAAGCAATCTGTTCTATCGATGCCGCAGATATGGAGTTTGCCTCATGAGCTAAAAATGGCTGAAGACGGCAGCGCTCTACTGCATTTCGTTCCGAAAGAATTCGCTTGTTTGTGCGAAACTCCATTCGCTCCGCTCGAACATTTTCCGGTAGCGGGTGAGCGCGTACTTTTTCCGTATCGTAGCCAAAGCTGTAAGATTGAAGTTGATGTAACAATTCTCGCCGGTAGTGTGACTTTTGAGGTATTGGCAGACGCAGAAGGCAAGGAAGCGTTACTTCTACGGCTTGATGCCGAACAGAATTTACTTTCGTTGGATCACAGCCGAGCGGGGGTTTCGCAATCCCGTTCTCCATATTTTGTCAATCTAGGGGCTCCAGAGAAAGAAGAAGATTTGTGTCAGAAAGTTCCATGGTATGGTGATAAAGACGGACGGTTCCGATTTGATATTTATCTGGATCATTGTGTTGTTGAATTATTTTCCTCAGATGGACGCTGTACTGCAACACAATTGGTCTACAACTATAGTGAATGCAATCGAATTGCCTGTCAAGTTGCCCCAGAAGCTAAAGTATGTTTCCACTCTCTGAAGGTGTGTCCGATGAAGGCGGCGAACAGGACTGCGCCTCGCCCCGAATCTTGGACAACTTGCATCGGTGTAAAACGGCCAGTAAATTGAACCACGAGGAGCCGTTTTATGAAAAAGTGTTATGACAGCAGGTTTAAGCTTCAATCCAACAGCCGGAGGGATATGCAAATCATTTGATTTGTAAGCGCCCGGTGAGCCACATGTCGGGATCAAAATCTTCGAGAGTGCCAGGAGAATTTGAAAAATTATGCGGGGAGCGGCTTCCAATTTGGCGGAAGCAGGGATTCGGCTTGATTTGCCGGAGTTGAAGAAAGACGCGGAAGAATATCTTCAATCCATTTGCGGAAACAGATGTTGTTCGCTTTGCAGGTGGCGGCGAAGGAATATAGGATCGCCAGCCGCTGTCCGCCGGGTTCGCTTCCGGCGAAGAGACTATTTTTCCGAATGATCGCAACGCCGCGATTGAGGCGTTCCGCCGGGTTGTTGTCGATGTTGAGGCGCGAATCCTCCAGGAACTTTTTGAGTTCGGCCTCAATGTTCAATGCATAGGCGACCGCCTTGGCGACCGGCGAAGTCGGACGCTCGTTTTCCCGAAGCGCCCGGCATTGTTTGAAAAACTCCGCAACCAGCTTTTGCGACACCCGACGTGCCGTTTTCCGCTCTTGGAAAAGAGCGGTTTCCGTCCCCTTTTTCTCCGCGCATTCTTTTGCTTCGCGCTCGATCTGATAAAGATTCCGCACGAGTTTCAAAAGCGGCTCGACCTTCAAATAGCCGTTGCCAAAGGCTTCGACCAGATATCTGCGGACATGCGCCCAACAGCATGCGACATCGCATTCGAGCTTGTCGTAGCCGATGTAAGAATCCCGTATGATCGTTCCGGAATAATCTCCAAACAGACTTTCCGCAACGTCTTGAGACCGCGACGGCGAAAAGTGAAAAGCGATCATCGGCGGTCCGATTCCGGTCAACCGGCACCACATATATGCTTTTTTGCATTTTCCCGCGCCTTTGACCATCATCTTGATGAAAGTTTCATCGACATGAAGGATGTCACACTGCATAATCAGCGAGGTCATCCGGTCATACAGCGGCGACAAAGCATCGGCGGTGCGTTTGTAAAGGTCTTCGAGCGTCGATGGCGCCACCGGCAGGCCTTCGCTGCCGAACATCCGCGCCTGCCGTTCGAGCGGAATCGCGTTTTCGACCTTGTCGGCCACCACCTTGGCCACGAAAGAAACATCGTAACGGCTTCGACCGCTGGCGGAATCGAACACGTCGCCGGGAGCGGGCGCGGTGACGACTCCGCACAGCGCATCGTTCGGTACGGCATATTTCGCCCGCTTGAAATGAATCACATACAGCCCGGTACGGTAGGCGATCCGTTCGCTCTCCGCATAACCGATCAGTTTCATCCCCTGACGTTGATCTTCCGGGACATCAATCACGCGTTCTTCACGCGGCAGATCGGCCGGGATTTCGGACAGCACGTTTTCTTTGCGAACCGTCCGTTCATGCTCGGATACGGTAGTCGATGGGCTTTCTTCCGGCTGTGCGGGCGATTCCTCTTCGGGAAAAAGCGACGGAGTATCATCCGTCGCAATATAATGCTCGGCTTTGGAACCGAAAAGCTGACGTTTCAGCCACGCATTTTCCTGGCGGAGCTTTTCATTTTTCTGGCGGCGTTTTGCAATCTCATCGCCTTGTTTTTTGACGATTTCAAGCAGTTGCCGAATGACGGCAAGCGCATCGTCAAGAGTTTTGATTTCAGAGATTTCCATGCCATTAAAGTAGCATGTTTCAGCTCAAAAATCAACTTTGATTCGCTGTTTTCGAGTATCTTTTATAGTAGCGCCGCGGTTTGATTCCGGACAGAATCGCCGACAGTTCGCGGCTAGACAATTCGATCCGGCCGTCGGCCGATTGCGGGATATGAAAGCCGCCGCATTCGAGCCGTTTCATCCAGATCACGAAGCCGCCATCCTTGTTAGCGGTCAGTCAAAATGCACCGGGTATGGTCACTTGAAAATGCACCACCTCTGATAGAGAAAAATGCTATATTGCTCTCCGAATCGAAAGGGGAGAAACGATATGGCAAACTATTTGAGGGAAACGATGCAGGCAACCATCGAAAATCTGAGGAGGAGCGGCTGGAGCATTCGGCGGATATCTCGGGAACTTGGGATAAACCGTCGGACGGTGAGGAAATACAGCGAAGGCGCTTCTCCTGTTGAAAAACAGTCAGTGATCAGTTCAAAATGCACCACTTTGAAAGAAGTGACCGCCGGGGAACCGGTTCACGAAGAGGTGCCCCGATGCACCACTTTGAAAGAAGTGACCGCCGGGAATGGGAGTCGAAGTTTATGTGAAAGATATGGGCATCTGATTGAGCAGTGGCAGGAAGAGAATCTGTCGGCGCAGAGGATTTACCAGGATCTTAAGCTGGAAACGGATTATGATGGAAGCTATGAATCCGTAAAGCGTTATGCGAGGAAATTGCGGGAGAGAAAAGAGCAGCCGTTCCGTCGGATGGAGGTGGACTTCGGCGAAGAGGCGCAGGTGGATTACGGGACCGGCGCGTGGGTGGTGGATTCGAATGGAAAAAAACACAAGACGCATGTTCTGCGGGTAGTGCTGAGCGCCAGCCGGAAGGGCTACAGCGAGGCGACTTATCATCAGGATACGGAAAGCTTCATCCGTGGGATTGAGAATGCGTTCCGGACGTTCGGAGGTGTTCCGAAAACCGTGGTGATCGACAATCTGAGAGCGGGCGTTCTGCACGCGGATTTGTATGAACCCGAACTTAATCCGAAACTGCGGGATTTTGCGCGTCACTACGGATGCTGCATTCTGCCGAGCCGGGTGCGGACGCCGCGCCACAAGGGAAAGGTGGAGGGAGCGGTCAAATATGTTCAAAACAATGCGCTCAAGGGGCGAAAATTCCGTTCGCTTTGTGAACAGAATGAGTTTCTGAGAAAGTGGGAGCGGCAAACCGCGGATCAGAGGATTCACGGCACGAACCGGCAGCAGGTCCGACGCATGTTTGAACTGGAAAGGCCGCATCTTCAAACACTCCCGCCGATGCTGTTTGAAGTGTTCAGCGAATCGAAGCGCAAGGTTCACCGCGACGGGCATATTGAGGTCGCACGAAGCTATTATTCCGTCCCCGCCGAATA
Source organism: Victivallaceae bacterium (assembly GCA_036677805.1). Lineage (GTDB taxonomy): Bacteria > Verrucomicrobiota > Lentisphaeria > Victivallales > Victivallaceae > SIG78. The sequence goes on from JAVBVS010000009.1 coordinate 92,517, forward strand.
CGTCCGGCGTGAAGTCTGGGTTCGTTACAACGCCCGGACAGTCACTGTTTTTGATCTGCGCATGAACCAGATTGCATTCCACAGCCGTGTGGAAGAAGGCCGGTTTTCAACTCAGAATATTCATATCCCGCCGGAAAAGATATCCAATCCGGAACGCGGAAACGTCTGGATGCTCAAACACGCGTACCGGATCGGGAACGATACCGGAGAATGGGCGCGGATGATGTTGAAGAACCGTGGAATTCCAGGCGTCCGCGTGCTCAACGGGCTTCTCCAGATTTCTTCGAAACATTCCTGCTCCGCAATGAATGCGGCCTGCCGGAAGGCGCTGGAATCCGGAACCTTTCATCTCCATGAATTGAAACGCATCATCGAGTCTCAGACCGTCTGCGAGCAGCAGTCTTTCCCGTTCATGAAGGAACATCCCCTCATCAGACCCGTCACGGAATACGAAAACATCACTCAATCCAAGGAGGCATTTTATGCGTAACGCTCTTTTCGAAAAACTCAAGGAACTCCGCCTTCCCGGAATCCAGGCAAACCTCGAACTCCGATTGCAGGAAGCCCGGACCAATCAGCTCGATTTCAACGACTTCTTCGAACTGCTGATTGATGACGAACTCAACGCCAGACAGAACCGGAAAATGCAGCGGTCCTTGAAGAAAGCCGATTTCCGGAACCTCAAAACCTTGGAGGATTTCGACTGGCAGTTCAACCCCAACATCGAACGGAAAACCTTTCTTGAACTGGCCTCCTGTCAGTTTATCCGCGATGCTCACGACCTCCTCCTCATTGGCCCTCCGGGAACGGGAAAAACGCATCTGGCCCAGGCCGTCGGTTACGCCGCAATCAAGGCCGGTTTTTCCGTGATCTACCGCTCCATCTTCGATGTCGTCAGGGACTTTCAGCAGTCCGAAATCTCCTTCAAACCCGATTCCAGCCTCAACAAATTTCTCAAATGCGATTTGCTCATCATCGACGACATGGGCCTCAAACAGCTTCCAAACAAGGCCGGAGAATATCTTTTCGAGATCATTATGCGCCGCTATGAACTCCGCTCCACGGTCATGACAAGCAACCGCCCCATTGAGGACTGGGGCAAACTCATCGGCGATGTCCCGACCGCGGGCGCCATCCTCGACCGACTCCTTCAACATGCACAAATGATCCCTTTCAAAGGCCGAAGTTACCGTCTCACCCGTAAATCAGAGTCTTTTGCACAAGTCGCATTTGACAAAAATAAGAAGTCGGAGTAAGGTAAAAAATCACTCCAGGGGTGGTGCATTTTGAAGTGACCGCAGGTGGTGCATTTTCAGTGACCGGTGACACCATCCTCCCATTGCAGCAGCTTCACCAGCTTTTTGTTACGGCTGAAAAACGCGAACACGTGTCCGGATTCCGGATCCTGTTTGATATACTCCTCCACGGCTCCGGCGAGCCCGTCGAACGATTTACGCAGATTCACCGGAGTCGGACAGTAGTAGATTCTTACCGAACCGCCGAAGCCGAGCATGGCCGTGCCCCGATCAGATTCAACACTTCGGACAGCGTGGCGCCGTCGAAGCCTTTTTCAAGCACGATTTCAATGCCGCCGACCGCCAACTTGATTCCTGACGCGTTCCCGGCGCTCGGAATGGATGGCGCGACTTCGACCAGTTCCAGCGATTCGGATCCGTCGGACTCGCCTGGACGATCCTTTTTCAACGTCCGAATCCACGTTTCTATCGACAGCACAAAGGTTCAAGTCGATTACGCCTGTTCGCCGGAATATTGGTGTGGCTGGGTGCTGGCCTATTTCCAATGGTTCACCGGGCGATCCTTTCAGAATATTCACGATGTGATTTCCATGCGTGAAATGGAGCAACTTTATCCGGCTTTGCATGAAGCATCGGAGGAGAGATTTGTTGATGCGGTCAACCGCATCATCCGAAAAAAGAATCTCCCGACCCGACTGCAAGCACGAAGAAAAGATTGCGGATTCACGCAGAAAATTCTCGGTGAGAAATCCGGCGTGAATCTGCGGACGCTTCAGCAATATGAGCTGCGTGCCAAAGACATCAACAAAGCTGCCGCCGGCACACTTCGTGCCCTTGCCATGGTTCTATCCTGCGAAATCGAAGCTCTTCTTGAATTTGATTGCTTTGAATAATGTGTCGTGCCTTATTCGGTAGTTTTAAGGTCCCGATTATTTTTTCAGATAGATTCTAAATTCCGGCAGCATCCGGGCAACAATATCGTCAGTGACACCGGCTTCTTTGGCAAAATCGCCGAACGCCTGCGCAGTCTCACATACCGTATTGATAATTTCCTGCGGCTTGGCAATATCAAAATGTTTCGCTACCGCGAGAAAATCCTCAGCAGTGAAGCCGTCACGTTTCCCGTTGATGGACATCTGATGCTGTCCTGTCCATTTTGCACCGGGCTTGTATGCCCATGCCATATCATAGGCGGGGGCAAGATGCCAAACACCATCCGGCATCATGAGGAATGATATGTTTTTGGTATGATCGTCGTGATTGCGGACAACCGCATTGAAAACCATTCGGCGAAACATCTGGGCTTTTTCGGCAGGAAGCAGTTTCAACCTTTCCATGGTGTCAAAGGCCTGTTCATAAGAATTAGCCAAAGGGTTGTTGTAATCCATGTGCCGCATAGCACAGAGGGTTTGCATATGGATTTTTTGTCCGTTCACCCGGTCAAAACGCCTGGACATGAAGTGTGCGCAATCGGAATCCTCCAGCAAGCGGCATTCACTCATTTGGATTCCGGCGGCTTTCGCCATAAGGTAATAGGTATACTCAATGCGCCCGTAGGATTTTCCATCCTTCTGTACGTCGAACTTTAAAAGCCAGTAATCGCATCCAGCCGGAGCATCAACCTGACCGGAAAATACTTCGTTTGTCTCCGGATTCCACGCAATGACCGCTTTGGGACGTGCGCCGCCCGCCGACGAACCGACTTGCAGAATATCATGAAAGGCAGATTTATTGTCATCAAGGGAGCCTTTGAACGATTCTCGTTTTTGCAAAATTTCCGCTGCCAGCAGAGAAAGCGCATTGACATCGACTTTCTGCGCTTTTCGAACTCGCGACAGTGCCGGTTGAAATTCCAGTGCGCCCATGCCCCGTTTTCCAATGTAGCAGAGTTTTTCCACTGGATCGAACGAATTCTCGGCACGTCCATGCGCCAGCAAATAGGTGTTGATGACCTGATTGCCGAAGTAGTCCGGCAATGAGTCTGCCAGCAATCCCGGCATGCCTTGATAGGTTTCTTCGGAAAGACCGGGAAAACTGTAAATCTGTTGTCCGGCAACCGGCATCATAAGCGGCGCAAGTTCCAGATTCTGTTTTTTGAACTTGGCGTCATATTCAAAAAAGGCAACATGCAGTGCCTTATCCCACCCGACTGTTCCAACGAGTGAGCCCCACAGAAAAACATTGCACAGGGTTGTGATGCTCATGATTTTTTCGATGCTTTCCGGCGTTCCCTGCCATGAAGTTTTGCCAGCTGAATCGGGCTGATCGTTGGCACGGGCAGAAACGTATCCAATGAATCCAGCGCGTCAAGCGCGGTCAAGACGCGAATCAGATTTGCCAAAGTGGAACCTTGCCCGTCCTCCAGTCTTGCCACGGACGCCAAGCCGATTCCGGCGCGTTCCGCGACCTCCTTTTGGGAGAGATTCCGGTTCAGCCGATACCGTTTGACCCGCTCCCCGATTTCCTTTAATGCCTGTTCCGTGTTCATTGAATGCCCTTTCGTTGCATCATCAATATAGCACGGAACTGAAATAATGTCAAGTCAATATATCAAAAATGATTGAAAGAATGAATAATAACCCAATAAGACATCATTATTGATACTTTGCTTGCAATGGTTAGTATTTTAACGCCTGCTTTTATCCTTCTGAAAGATTATCCGGATTTTCGTGCCGCGATTCAATCGCCTGTTCCAAGCATTCCAGCATACGATTCTTTTCCTGAATATCTTCTCGAAGTTCAGTAAGCCGACGCAACGCATAGTCGTTCCACATCTCCGGCTCAGAATCCGGCATGACAATTACACCTGAGGTTGGTGGCGTCATGACAATTAGTGCAAGCAATTCATCAAAATCACATTGAAGGTATTTTTTGCATTCGTCCCTTTTATCGTCGATTTCATTGATTCCGATTCGATTAAGATAGCCCTCGTATTTATAGCATGTTCCCCAGCTCATTTATCATCCTCCTGATAATCCTGCCAAAATTTCAAGAAGTTGCTCCACGTTGTCTTATCGCATGCGTCTCCATACCATCCTTCGGCGAGGCATTCTGACGTTTCCTTGACAAAAATCGTTTTTGCTCGCAGTGTAAATTCCTTGGCATGTTTCATTATTTCCTCACTCACTGTGTCCGGCATATATGAACGACGCCCTAATGCATATCGGAATGCTCCGAAATAGATTAATTCCTCGGAGTCAGTTAGTTTTTTCTGACGCATTTTTTTCTGCCTCTCCTTGGCTGGATGTTTTATCCTGTGAGTATAAATATTGGTAAAAATCAAGATAGGACTTTGTCAGCTCAGGAAAGGTTTTCTTCGTGCAATCACAGCACGAAATGAATAATTCCAGCATGCGAGGGTAGCCGAATGTATGCAGCATCCGCTCATAAGTGTCGCCGATCATTTCCGTATCTGTCAGCTTGCCGGAGATGATTTGCTTTGCAATCGGCAATACAGCGGTATACTCATCTACGCAAAACTTCATGGTTCGTCTACACAGGTCAAATAATTTGTAATTTTCCCCTTTGTATCGATTCTCAAAGAATGTCTTTCCACGCATCTCATACGAGAATGTTTTCCCGGACCAGTCCAAAATTGCATATCCTTTATCAGCGTCCGGCAGATTGATATGCCGAATGGACTGCTCTTTTTCCTTCGGGTCAAAAAACTTTAGGGTGTCTTCCGCCGGATATATCGACAGAAGTTTTCGATAGGTCTCTCGAAGCCGAAACATACATCGACTGTTTGTCTCGCCAGTTTCTCCATCGGGATATCCCATGTGTCCACTGATGGTCATCGTTGCTCCAATTTGCCATGCCAACAACTCAAGGAATGGTTCGACCAGCGGACTGACGTGTGTCACCAAAACTTTTGGTTTGTCCGGCGCAAGATTGCGTGCGGTTTCCAGCAGGGACAGATACTGCGCCAAGACACTTGTTGGACGGCAACGCGCACCAGGAAGAGTTTTGTATCCTTGAGTAAACGCTTTTCCCGGAGTACAGTTCCCTCCGAGACCCAGCAGAACGAATTCGCCGAGGTCAACAGCCGTTCGGTCATGGAGCATATGCAGATATGGAATCGGTTTTTTTATCATCCGCAAAGCGACATTTGCATCGTCGTGATTTCCCCAGATGGCATACACTGGCCAGCCAAATTCTCGCCCGCCATCAAGAAACTCATGAAAAGTCCCCAGCAGGTTATGCTCTTTAATCACCTTTTCCCAGACAGATGCACCCGCTTTCAGCACTTGTGTTTTCTCGCCTTCTGGCAAATCGGAGTGTTTGACCTGCAAATACAACTCTCGCTGATTCATGCCGTCAATGCTCGCGTCATCGTAAAAGCCGAAATCTCCAGCGTGAATACAGACATCGGCCTTGGCATGTTCTGCGTATTCCTGTATTCGATCAACATGTCCATGTGTATCTGATATAAGTAGTACTCTCACTTTGCCTCCTCCAAAAACCTTCGCACTTCCCGATCTATTGCGTCCGTGTATCCTTTATAAAAAGAGGTTTGAAAGAAGCGACCGCTCTTGGTGCTGTAATTTGCTTTTATCTCATCGTCAAGGATTACATAACGCTCTACTGTAAAACCGCAATTCAGTAAATAATATCGTATCTCATCCGCCCGTGTCATACCATCCGCTTCCCCGTTAGGTGTAAACCCAACCAGTTTCTCTCCCGGCAAAAACCGGTTTGATAGCAGTTCGCGGAAATCCTCAACGGTTTTTCCGCACCTCCATGTGGATGTCGATACAATCTGGAGGTCAAAGTCAAGCACAAGTTTTGACACACTGGCAGCCAGTATCGGATCGACATAATACAGATCGAACCGGTCAGCCGGGTTTGACCAGCGGTCACTGTATTTGTGTCGGTCTGGCTTTGCATTGTCCGAACCTTTATTGACCACACCGTCCATATCAAGAAACAACAGCTTCATTTTTCCATCGTTCCAATCTCTTCTTGAAGCAGTATCCACAAATCATGGAACGAATTCCCCTGATGCTTCTTTTCGTCAACATACCATACGAATGGTTTCCCGGCATCCAATGATTCCAATGCCCATTCAATGGTCGTTTCTCCGCAAGTATTCTTTTTCAAGCCAAGAATTCGCTCGATATGAGAAATGATTCCACCACATGATTTAAAAATCTCATTTACGGTATTCGAATTAATATCAAATCCGATGGCAATGAGTGCATCGGCTTGTTCCAGCAGATATTTGCGCAGATTCAGCAATTCAGAGAAAAGAGCTTCGTCTATAGCACATGCGGATGACCGTTGTGGTACTTTATCAGCTTTCTTCATTTTTCAGCTCCAATAAAATTTCAACTACCTTGTTCCATCCAGATGGCTTCGCACATGATTTTACATACCAGTTTCCATCACGGAATACATACACATAATCTCCAAGAAAGTTTTTCTGGACGTAATCAGCCAGCTTATCGGCGGAATTCCATTTTTGTGGCGGACGGTAGTCCTCTCCACGGTCACGATGATAGGCCACACATCCGCTTGGGTGAGGGATGCGTAAAAGCACGGCAACCATTTCGTTCGGTATTTGCTCTAACAACTCTCCGACTGATGATAGCGCCCCCAAGGACAGCAATTTTTCTACTCTCTCGGATGTCGAATAGGACTGAACAAGAACAGTTCCCACGCCAGTGACATATCCATCATGATGGCAGTACACGGAACGAACAGTTCCATTTGCATCCTCAACGGCAATTTGGCATCGTGTAGACATTTTAACATTCCACAGTATAATGTTGCAATCGCCCATAATCACTGCCGACATTTACGCCCATAAAGCCGGGAACGACTTCACCGATGACACGTCGATGTGTATGTCCGCAAACCAAATAATTCTTAAAACGCATGTCAAAAGGCAAATCATGAACAAGATCCTTCATCCCGCTGTAGAAGTTGTATCGGCTGGGCGCATGACCATTCAGTGATTCGTGAGGCAGATGATGGGTGCAGAGAACTGTCGAAATACCGGGTTTGATTTTTGCCGTTATCATGTCAATATAATAGCGGTTGAATTCCTGATATCGCGTTTCAATATCCGTAATATATCCATCGTTCCAGCCCTCCCACGGGGTTATTTTCTGATCGTCGCGGTAGCGCATGGAACCATCAAAAAATAAGGTACCGCCAACAAAATTGGCACCGGACATTTCTACTCCTCCAATGAGGTCAAGAAAATAGAGATTTCGATTTGTTTCGGTCTGCGCTTTTAGCTTTTCCAAAGTTTTCTCGAATGTGCTTCCCCAGAATTCATGATTTCCAAGCGTTAGTGCCATGGGGATACCATCAGGGACAATTATTCTCAACAAGGATGAAAGTAGACGGATTTGCAGTGGAGAAACCGTATCTCCCGTTAACGCTATCGTATCGGGGTTTTCGTCAACGATAAGAGATTTTACTTCTTGCAGGAATAGTGACGGGCTATTGTTATCAATGGTCTGAATGACATCATTTTGACGCAGATGCAGGTCTGAAAGACACAATAGTTTCATTTTCTTTTCTCCTGTGGCGGTTTCCGAAACGAATATTTGCCAGTAAATCCGTGCGATTCCGCCTTAAGTTTGTCAGTGATGTTAATGCTTGGGTCTTGCGGTTCGACCATGTCATTGAATAGAAAACGCTCCAGTTCCTGAAATGTCCAGAACGGATCATGAATCTTTTGGAAATCCAATTCTTTCAGGCTGGGATTCAGCGTTATTCTGAATTGTCCATAGCGTTCTCGAACCAGAGTCAGAATGGGTGTCTTATATTTGAGATTCAGAGTCTTGTACATGGCAGGAAGGTCAAGCGCAAATAACCGTTTCACCTTGCTCCAGTGATATCCGTATCTCTTTGGTGAGAACGGCTCGCCTGTCACTTCCGTGAACTTTTGGCGAAGACTTCCGGACTCGTATCCCAGCGCATCGAGACTTTCCCAGTATGGGATTAAGCGCCCGCAAAAAACGAGGACGTTTAACCCGACATCATAATCTGTGGAATAGTAGTTTCCGTGCCTGACATACCAAGAGTCCGTTCCAATGACAGGAATGGATTTCCAGTCGTATTTGAAATCCGGGTCATTTTTATCAATATCAACAACAGAGGTTCGACGAGTCCAGATTTGCGTGTCTGCCCCGTCGCTCAGTCCGTCATAGTAATCATGAAAGTCACTGATTATTCTCATTTAGTCTACAGTTTTACTCCTATAAAAAGATACATCTTTGCAATTCGAATAGCAACCGATGTATTACAATTCTCTCCTATCCCGTTAAGCATTTTTTGTAATACATCGTCCCAATCCCATAGCTTTTCGGTTTTTTCTGCATGATAGCAAGTGATTACGCCATTGCGGAACGCTGTTCGCCAAAATCAGAAGCCCCATCATCACCGCCATTACGCTTTATTCTCCGATAGGATTTCAGAAGTCCGCCAAGACGGGAAAACTCATGAACGACTCCGTCCGGCGGTTGCGGCCATGGTTTTATCATTTGCCAGCCGATACCGCTATGCGGCCGTTCGTGATTATAGTATTCCAGCCATTGATGCACAACATACCGCAACTGAGACTCTGATGTCAAAATAACGTGATTGAGGCATTCGGTTTTGAATGTCTTTATAAACGATTCAATGTGACCGTTCAGTTCCGGTGACCTGCGAGGCAATTTCCGTGATGTAATGCCGATGGACGAAAGCACCGAATCGAATCCCGTTCCAAACAAATAATCGCCATCGTGAATGAGGTATTCCTTTCCCAAAAGTTTTCCCTCCCACATATCGCACATATTTCTGGCAACTTGGGTCACCCACATTCCGTCCGGGTCATGGACAATTCCCCCCAGACAAACCTCTCGGGTGGAAATATCCTCAAAAAAGAGCATGTGGTATCTCATCAGCCCACCGGGAGCAAGGATTTCGGTTGTAGCAAAATCACAGGACGAGGTTATCTCCCGATGGGCGTCAATAAAAGTTTTCCAGCTGTGTTTGCAATTGCCGTCCGGGTCTGGAACAATGCCGTGATTTTTTAAAATACGTTTTACGGAATATTCACTGACATCATAGCCGAGATACTGGAGATAGGCGGCAATTCGCTTGAAACCCCAGTAGCGGTTTGATTTTGAAATATACACGATAATATCGACAACATTCGGAGGCAGTTCTTTCGGACCGCGATGTCTTTGACCCGGTGCGACACTGTTGTATTTGCTGCCGACCAAATCAAGATACCATTTTCGAACAGTACTGGGTGCGAATGTATTTTCGATTTGTGAAAGGATATACTCGTTGAGCCGTTCTCCGGCTTGTGCTAAACGGCGCTTCTGGTCATCATCCAGCTGTGGCTTTTTGTTCCCTGTCGCTTTCTGAAGCATTTCCTCGTATATATGCAACTTCTCATCCATATATGCGATTGAATTTTCAAGATTGAGCAAAAGCGATTGCGTGTCTCCATCCGTAATTTCCTTCATAAAAGAACACAGATGCTTCATGGCCTCTGTCGGCTTTATTTTCCCGACACGTTCAAGCGATGGCGTTTCATTACTTTGTGAGGTTTCGTTTTCCGGGTTCATTTACTTCTCCAATTACTTTTCCGGCAATTCAAGGGTGATGTTATATTTTCGCAATAAGGCATGGTATAATGCCCGTTTCATATCACGCAACGCAGCGAGTTGTGTTTTCTGATACGGTTCAGGCTTTCTGATTCCATCCTCCCATAATTTGATGGTAAAATCTGGAACGCCAAGCAATAATGCCAGTTGAGCTTCCGTCAAGCCACGTTTCAACCGAATATTTCGTATCCGTTCTTTATTGAAACAGGGCCGTCTATGATAGTTCGGATTGACATCGGTTGGAAGTTCACTCGCCGCTGGTTGCGGAACTATTTTCGCATTTTCCGGTTCTTCCGTATCGGGAGGCATTTCATCATGATTGCGCTCATCGTTTTGGGCCATTTTGAGAATATCCGCCTTTTTGATGGGAACATCTTTACCTTTGCTTCGCTGATGTTTAACCGTCGCAACGGCGTCCGGATGTTTCAGCATCTCCATTTGTTCCTGCATCGCCTGTATGATGTGTTTCTGATCGGAGAAAATGCTGATGAACGGCTTGATATGTTTTTCCGCCAATGACCGGACTTTTTCGTCGGCTTCTTTTTCGAGCCATTCCTCTGCAATAGTCCGCATAACCTTTTTGGCGATTCGATGAATTTCGCCTTCGATAATTTCCTCAATGCTTGGCATAGTTGTCCTTCGTTTTTCTGTTAAAATTTTTTCAACAGACTAAAAATACAACAGAACAAGCACCATTTAAAGCAAACGTCAGCGGAGATTTATCGACTGGAGAAATGTCCCGGACAAAGCAAAAACTGAGCTTAAATCCGGGAAGCAAACATCATTTTAGACAGAGCAGACATCAACAAAAGCTACTCTTTTTCTGATGGCGCGCTACTACGAAAAAGGGCTTTCCCGTATTCGTAGCATTCGGCTCGCGAGAATGGCTGGGTATCCATCCGACTGTTTAGGATACATATAAGTCCGTCAACAGCAAGCTCCAATCGGAACAATAGGTCGGCAAGCATATTAAGCGTATATTGTTGTCCAGGATGAACAAATGCAAGCGGATTGACTTCTTTTCCCGCAAGCAATTCCATGGCGTTCTGACGCAGATATATTCTGCGGTCTTTTTCGGAAAAATCATCGCGTCCCAACTGCCGTTGCTTTTTGCGCTTTAGATAGACGCGGTTCCTTTCCGTATTTGCTCTGCAACGACATTCCTTCGCAAAGCAAACGCTTTGTTCCGGGTGATTCCATGCATGACTGAATTCCTTGCCGCAAATACGGCAACGTTTTTTTTGATTGACCGACGGGGTGCGTTTCATGAGACATTCTCCTATTGGTTGAACGGCAGCATGATCCCACCATGGGATGCATGTTACTTCGTTCGCAATAGATGAATGCTCACTCTTTGCCCTCGTTTGTTGGTTGCAACTTCTGTCATTGTTTTTGTCGCCATTATCACGCCAAGTGCCGCCTGTGATCTTCCAGCAGGGATTGCGATGGCAGGAATCGTTTTGGCATAGTGATTTTATGTCCGCGCAGTTTGCTGAAGTATTCTTGGAATGCCTCGTTTGTATAGTATTCTTTCAATGACGGGGCGAAAATCAGCCGATAATCCTCGTCAAAGGAAATGAGATGACGGTCAAATGCGGCATCGTAGGTTGCGGACAGACAAAGCCCGTTTTCCGGATTCATGCGGTTAACTTTGTCATTGGCCCACGCACTGATATGACTGGCGCGCAAGACCTCCGGCATGGGCAATCCGGTCAGGCAGCATCGGGAATGATAGTTCTGCAACACCATTTTTCGGAACACATCCTGATTTTGCCGAACTTCCACCTCTCGAATTGCGGTTCTACCTTCGGCGGACGTGAGAACAATATCGTCATTGTCCAACAGCATTGGCGATGCGGACAACCGCATGGATTCCAAATTTCTTGCAAGGACAGAACCGTCCGTTGCGGAGTCGAAAGCATTCAGCATCTGCTCCTGGCGTACCGATAGAGACAGAAAACGGGCGAAATCCTTTACCGCTGCGGAACAGAACCCCTGTTTCCAATAGCTTTTGGCGGATTCGTTTCTGAAAATGCCGCCGTCCGGCTTTTTCTGTTCGTTCTTCACAAGGGCATAAAGTTGCGCCAGCCGTCCATCGTCATGGATATCCCAGACGGATTCCCCCGGCTGAAGAAAACAACCCGCGCCACGAAGGGCGGCATTCAACTTATTGAGAGCGGTAACGTAGGATGTAGCCGTCCCACTGCCTTTGGCGTGATTCTCTGCGGAATACAGCAAAAAACGCTGAGCCAATTCATGGTCAAAAGGTTGGCTCATCAATGTGTCTCCATCATTGACCCGATTTGTACTGGTTTTAGAGGCGTAAACATTATTTTTCCATGTGATATTCTTGGTCGTGACGCAGTTATGACTTTGAATCATCTTGGGTGAATTTTGCTGCATCCATCCGGCCGTCCTGTTCCATCACAAACAGTCCGGCGATATGCAAGGCGGATTGTCCATAAAGCCCGGTTTCTTCATCTGCATAGTTCGCGGCGGTTTTCGATTCATAAAAACGCTGTAACGCCTCGCCCTCAGCTATGCCGTAATAACAGCAAATCAGTCTGACAATTTCCGGGATGACGGTTGCCCGAACCAAATTATGTTCAATCATGAGGAGCCTCCGTTACCGTGAAGTGCGAGTCGTATTTCAAGTACAACAAAGCGCGCTCAGAGCAAAAAGCAAGCTGATTATTGATCTTTTGAAAGCGAAGCCGCTCCAAAGCATCCTCTTTACGCATGACTCCGGCCATAACGTATGCCACTGTTTCGCCGACATTGTCATTGGCGATTTTTCCCGTTACCACATCATAGCCATGAGAATGGTTCCGTTCGGAGCGGCAGTCAATGACCAACTCAAGCCAAGCCATGGAAGTGTCAGGAAAGTCTAAAAATGACAGTTCTTGGCGAGCGCCGGTATCGTCATAATTAAACACCGAAACGACAGCCGCAGCATTCGCATTGCCATTGCGTTTCGCAGCCAGCATCCGGCGCCAAGCCCACCGTTCGGCCTGCTCTTTGATATCAGTCGTGTAAAATGCAAAGCCGAAATCTCGTCCGACATCACTGCGGATAATCCGAGGCTTTTCAATTGCAATAATTCCGCCGTGATATATCTTCATTTGTTCAACTCCTTGGCAAGGTATTCGTCAAAGAACTGCATGAGGGCTTCCATTCCCATTCCGTGCAAATCTTCATAATCGGTATTTATCATCTCCAGTAAACCGCTTTTTCTGAAAAGTTCATAGACTTCCGGACTCGGCTTTTGAATATGCCGACTGTAAAATTCAATGCAGAATGTCTGAAATGATATTTTGCTCATTGTGTCACCTGCAAGTCATTGTTATCAAATAGCCACAGAGTTGCTCCAGTGAAGCAACTCTCAATGGCATCCGCTACATTCTGTGCGGCGAATATCAGAAATTCTCCAGCGCCGTTTTGTGTCTTATCAGAAATTTTCACAAATTCCCATTGATGTAGAAGATTTATAACATAAGCCACAAAACACATAATCAATCGTTTCGTTTTATGCGGTAATACTCTAAGACATCCAAAACTGGCGCACATAGCCCCTCCAATATTTCATCGGGAAAAGAGTTATTTGAGACAATATTTTTTACTAATGCTTTGTGCCTTGGAGCGAGAGCATTGAACTTTGACCACCAGTCTGCCACTAAATTATTTTCATCAGGATAATGATTTTTATACCGTTCCGCAAGTCGCGAACGCAGAGATGCATCATATCTCCGACGATAAATTATAAATGTCTCAGGCATCCACAGTATTTTGGTGAATTCGTCAATATCTTTTCCAAATGCTTCTTCGAAAAATTCTTTTCCTCGCCCTACTTTTCCTTTAGTGGCGTTTAATACAGCCTGAATTGCACGAATGAATTTTCTATTCCAATGTTCTCCTATGAAATCGCGATTTTTGAAGAACTGAGGATCATCAATGGGATGAAACTTCATAGGGAATGAATATATAGTAATATCTAACTCTTCACGATATAGGGGCGTTCAGCATGATCCAAGCCATATTTGTGAGCCTTATAGCTCTTCCCGCCAGTTTCTTTGGCTAAAATAGACATAACCTTATCAGACATAATAATGTAAAACCTCGTCTGTTGTTCGTTGTCTAATAAATAGAATATTTTTTGGGGATATTGCACCTTTTTGTCTTTGAAATGCTGAAGCAATCATTTGGGACTTGCTCCATCTGTTTTGTCACTTTTGCGTGATGCCCCGCCATCCGCAAGCCATTTTTCAACTTGAGAAATTTTTAACTTCCATTGACGACCAGCTCGCAGGGCTGGCATATCTTTGTCGGCAAGCCATGTGTATATGGTATCCTTGCAGAACCCAAGATAATCAGCCAGTTCATTGACTGAAACCCATTTTTCCTTGTCGATTGCCATTGGTTTGCTCCCCAAAATTGAACGATTGTAAAAATCCTATTCTTAATAACATATCAGCTATTTTTGCAAATTCAAGCCAAAAGAGTTGGGTTTATGCCGAAAATGAATAAACAAGCCGACTATTTCTGAATCCCGGTCGGCGCGGGATGGGGAGCGACAGTCGGAGTCTTTGGCTCTGCTTGCGTCCTGCTGGTCTGGCGGGCGTGTATAATGAAGCTCCTATCCGAGCTTAAAGCGAGTGATGTATCACAAGGTTCCCGCATCTTTCCTGACTTCGATGCGAACCCAATCCGACTCGTGGTAGAGGCCGTAGACCGACCAGCGTCCCTCGTCATACAGATAGAGGTGGTCGGCAGACTTTTTCCCCTTGCCAGTTCGCTGATATTCATCGACGCTGGCGAACCGTTTTGCCGGACACATCGGCTCGTGCCTGTCGCGGTGGTAGGCAACGCAGTCGGCCAGTTCTTCGGCCAGTTGCGACAGTTCGCCGAGGGCAAGCAGAGCTTCAACCTTGGCGGCATTTGTGTACCAACCGCCGAGAAATACGCCAGCTCCGGCAACGTAGCCGTCATAATTGCACCTAATGGCTTTGACCGAACCGTCCGCCATTTTCATTCCGATTGCGCAGGGTGTGCCCATGATTCAACGCTCATCATTCGTGTCGGCTTGCAGTGCTTTGATTTCACCTTCCATCATGGGGATCTGCACGATGTGGCGGGCAATGCTTTCGGCGATTTCCGCAGCGAACTGAATGTCGCCCGGTCTGCCGCTAGCGATTAGTTCTTTGATAATATCGGCATCGCTTGCGGCGACTTTTTTGAAGGTGTCGATTTTTTGTTCGAGGTCTGTGATTTTCGTTTTTGCGTTGTTCATCTTCTTCTCCATCAAGTTGTTGCATTGTCATTGGTTACTGTGCATACAACGCCATTGCTATGCTCTAATAGCCAATGCTTTATGCTCAAAGAGAGAAGTTTAATTATCGCGGAATGAATCGAATTAGACTTGCTTTCCGCGATACCGCCAATATGGCTATTCCACCTCGACATATTCCGAAATGCGGCAGAGCGCCTCTTCGTAAGAATGGCTGGCGAACACCGCCTTGGTCATCGGTTCAAGCAAATCCGCCCGGCCGCCTTTGCTGAGCGCGTTCCTCGCAATGGCCAGAAGATTGTAGATGTTCCCATTCTCGCCGACAAGACGGCAACGGATGCCGGATTGCTTTTCCTGCTCTGTCATTTTACCCTCCCGTCTTTGCCCGGCCAGCCGATGCCCGGAAAGTTATGGTCTCCGTGCCTGACGGCTTCCATTTCGGCATCGGCGGCTTTTCGGTAATCGGGATGCTGCTGTTCCTCCGCCGTGCATGCCGGACAGAGACAGTCAGTGTTAAACCGTGACATTTGCCGTGATTTTCCGTCGAGGGAGCAGTGGCATCTGTCGCAAAATTTCGTGGTGAAGAAGTGATCGGGCATTTTCAAATCCTTTCGTTGGGGAGTGGTATGAAGGTGAATTTAGGTTTCGGCACGTCCGCCGGATTGACCCATTCGACGATTTTCTCGAAGCTGGCGATACCCTCGTGCAACTTTCCGAAGCGGTTGGCATCGCCGCCAAGTACAATTGCTGTTCCGGCGATGACCAGGTCATCGTTGCCGAAGAAGGTGAACGCGCCGGTGATCGGCTTCAGCTTTGCTTCTTCGTCGCAGACCATGATGATTTCACGATCCAGTTCGATGAGCTGGACGAGGTCGCATCCGATGATGTCGTACAACCCCTGCAGGGATTTGTTGGGATTCGGCACATCGATTTCTTCGATGGTGCGGTCGGTCGGATTGATTTTGATTCCGCGCATGATTTGCTCCTGTCAATAATTTTTCTTTTGCTGACGTGTATTGGCGATGAACGTTTTATTCGATCCCTTGAGCGTGATTTTTCCGGCAGGCTCCCAATCGCCGTTGCTCCATACTTTCGTGATGAAGCCTTGTGCATTGTGTTCACGCATTGCCTGCTTTGCCGCCGACAGAGAATGGAAAACCTCGCGGTAATCGGTCTCATCATTGATCACGGTATATATTCTCATCTCTTGCTCCGGGTTGTGCCGGAGGCTTGCGCCTCCGGCGTAGGTTGGCGGTTATTTGCAGTCCCGTGCGTATTTCAGCGCATTCTCGATTCGGATGAGCCGTGCGCGTTCGCTTGTCATCCGCGAGGTGTAGCCTTGGCGGTCATCGGCGGTCTGCTGCATCCACTGGTCGATGTCGATCAGCATTTCATTGATTTGCTTCTGGATGTCCATGCGTTTCCAGTCCGGCTGTGCTTCGAGGGTTGTCATTTTGCGTATCTCCTTATGGTTGTTTGGTTTGAGCATACAATGCCATGCCTTTTTGTTATATCCACTTGATAATCAAGATATATCGAAGATAAAGCAGAGAAAGAACGGAGACATGCAAGATTTCATGAAAAAAGTTCGAAAAAGGCGTAACAAACGCAAAATTCGATTTGATATACCCGATGCGAGGTTTGACTGAATGGTCGGAAAAAATGAAAAAACTTCTGAAAAATTCATTCTTTAGGTTCCACCCCACGAAAAAATCTGAATAGGAATGGTGGAGGACATTGTTGTCGAGAGAGCTTTTTGAGAGCAATGGACAAAAAAATAACTTTTCTTTGTGGAAAGAGTGCTTTTCAGGTTCCACCCCCATGCCATTTTGGTGAATAAGGGAGTGGAGTGATGTGCAATCTTTTGCTTTTCTTCGATGATTGCGACGGATTTTCGGATTTTTGGCAAAGAAAATAGGATAGACAGGAGGCGTGACGGGTAAGCAATAGAAAGTTTTTTTGAAAAAAGTACCAAAAAAGTGTTACACTCGCATTTTTTTTGCAGATATGCCCTGTGTGGACATCGTTCGCTAAAACCGGATAAAACCGCAGGGAACGAAAAAATGCGATTTTTCTTTGAGATATACCGCACACTTTTAAATTTTCGGCAAAGAAACTGGATAGGAATACCGCCGTGCATAATGGTAATGACAAGGAGATTTAGGACATGACATAGCGTAACACGAGAACGAACCCGTCCGGCTGAGACGGTATAAATCAGCCACACTCAACAACTTTATACTTGCGCAGTTTCACACGGGACTGTTGCTGCGTAATCTTTTTGTCCCGAAATCAGCGTGGAGAAGGCAATGAACACATGTGCTTCTGTAACGATTGCCGTTGGCGATAAAAGATTCGCTAGGCATAATGCTCACTCACGAACCACTCATGAAAAGGAATGTTCTTTGAAAAAGCAGTCTGGAATTATCTCGAATGATAACCCGTTGACAAATGCACTCGTTGACGGAAATGCCGCGTTGGCAGAAATCAATCTCTGGATCGATGAGGATTTGGCAAAATCCGGTTTGACGCGGAACGATATTGAACTCGTTCCGTTTGAACCACAATCGCAAAATGGCAACGCAAAAAACAACGGAGGCTACGGCATCATCTATCGCGACGGCGACGGCGGAGAAATGCATGGGATGAATGGTCATCCGTTTGCCCGTGTGCGTTACCGTCCGCCGTTGCCGGAAAGCAAAGGCGTGAAAATGAAATATGGAACGGAACATGGCGCAGGGATTCGCTGCTTCTTTCCTCATGGCGTTTATGACTTTTATCAAGATAATCCAGACGTTCCGCTGTACTTAACTGAAGGAGAAAAGAAAGCAGCCAAGGCGAGCAAGGAAGGTTTTCCTGTCATTGGACTGGCGGGAATTTGGGGCTGGCTTGCCTCAAGTCAGGAGCGCAATGGCGTTTCGGGAAAATACAAGATCAATCCCGATCTGATTCCGTTTCTCCATGCCGGACGTGATGTTGTCATTATCTATGACAGCGATTCCAGGGATACACGGAACAAGGCGAAGGGATTTGATTCCAACACGCTGCATCTGGCATGTCAACTGCTGGAATATAATTGCAATCTCTACCGCGTCGATGTGCCAGCCGATTCCGATGAAAAATGCGGATTGGACGATTATCTGATTCGGCATTCTGCGGATGACTTCCGGCAGCATGTCGACGAAACAAAACGTCTGATCCCGAAAGAGGACGCGCTGGCGGTTCTTGATCCATACAAAGAGGTCACAAAACAGGAAGGCGAACCGTTTCTTATCAAATGGACACAGTCCAATGAGGTCAGCAAGGTCACGTTGACTCAAGGCTGGAACGCACGTTTTTTGCTGGAAAATCATCGCATTCTTTTTGAACCTTACGAAGGGCAGTTCTACCTGTACAACGAGGAGAACGGTCTCTGGGAGACAAAAACCGAAGATTGGCTGAAAACGCTGTTGGGCAATGAGCTGGGTGAATACTGGCGCAAGTATCACTCCTCGGAGGCACAATATCTGCTGCCATGCCGGAGCGACAGGATCCTCAGGGATTCCATCAATCGACTCAAAGGGATCGCGGAACGCCTCAATGCGTTTGTTGTCAATGACGCAAAGCCGCCGGTGGTGCATCTCAAAGAAGGCATGCTGGATCTTCGCACGCTGGAGCTGAATGAGTTTTCTCCGGAATATTATTCCCGCAACAAAATCCCGGTTTCGTTTGACGAAAACGCCGACTGCCCGCGATTTCTAAACGAACTCCTCGCTCCCGCACTCAATAACGATGCCATATCTGTATTGAAAAAATACTTTGGGATGTGTATCCTTGGCTACAACTATTCCCAGCAGTTCCTTCTATTGGAGGGAACGCCGGGTGGCGGTAAAGGCACACTGACAAGCATTCTGCGGCGCATCGTCGGAGACATGAATGTGGCGGAGGTCAGAACGAGTCTTTTGAATGAGCGTTTTGAAATGGCGGCATTCTGCGGTAAAACCCTGCTTGTCGGCAGTGACGTGCCTGGGAATTTTCTTCAGCGTTCCGGTGCGGAGGCGTTAAAAAAACTCACTGGCCACGATCTGATCGAAGCTGAATTCAAAGGTGCGAATCGTCGTGCGACAATCCATGGCGTGTTCAATGCGGTCATCACCTCAAATAACCGGCTTCGCGTCCGGCTTGACGGTGACGAGGAAGCATGGCGTCGGCGCTTGATATTGGTACGGTTCACTAATCCACCGGTTGAAAAGCTGGTGGTCGATTTTGCCGGACTTCTGCTGAAAGAGGAAGGTTCTGGTATTCTCAACTGGATGATCCAAGGCGCGGTCGAAGCATTGGCTGACTTCCGGGAACGCGGTAAGATCATCGTGCCGACTTCGATTCAAGCCAATGCGGATGAATTGTTGTTCGAATCCAATTCGCTCAATAACTTTTTGGACGAAAGGGTGACGGCGGCACCGGGACGAGATGTTACCACCAATGAATTGCAGAGCGCATATATTTCATACTGCAACACACTGGGCATTCCGTCCATGGGCGTGCGCGAAGTTGCAACCAGACTTGTCACATTGATGAAGGATAAGTTCGGGGCGGCACATTCCAATATGGTCGTTCGCGGAGCATGTACGGTTCGCGGCTATCGGAATGTAGAATTGCTCAACAGTTAAAAAAAAGGAGACGACGGATAAGACGGATGTTTTAAACTCATTATATCACGCGAGGATAATATTAGATAAAATATATTATTAGATATATAAAGAGTTTTAGTTCAGCGTCGTATCCGTCGTCTAAACGGAGAAAGTATGATTAGACGAATCAAATTCATCAAGGGATTGTTCAGAATCCATCGCCATGAACCGCATTCAAACATTGTGACTGTTGCCGAGGACAAGCTGGTGGTGGCAAATGTGCCGGATAACTTCGTTCCCGTCGCGATTGCGACACCACTAACTATCCCTCCTCATCGTCAGCCAAGCAAGGATGAGCCGCTGGCATTCTGTGCCGACTGTCACGAATGGACGCCTATGAAATGGCATCCCAAAGCAGATCGCGGAAAATCAGCCGAGACATGGTTTCAATGCGAGTACTGCGGAGGACGCGATTTGACATTACGGTATTTGTCCATGGCCGAAGCCGTCAGGCGCAATGCAAGTTCGGAAAATAGAACCACCGCTTGTATGTAATTAACCAAGAGGAGCATTGTTTGTTTATGCGCAATAATATAGTAGTAGATTCGAATAGTGGTACAATCGTTGTCGATTCGGAATTTGAAAACTGATTTCACCACCAACCGAGCCGGAATTTGCCGGACTAAAAGCGAGTGTGCTTCGGGACGGCTGTACCGACCCGTTGATAGTTTGGCTTGACCATGGCATTTTGATTGACGGTCATAATCGCAAGAAAATCTGCGACAAATACAGTTTGCCGTACAAGACAACCGATTTGCCGTTCGCTTCCCGCGAGGACGTGAAAAGCTGGATTATTGAACGGCAGTTCGGACGGCGCAATCTGACACCATTTCAACGGAGTGAGTTGGCCTTACTGTTGAAACCCATGCTGGCGGCTGAAGCAAAGAAAAGGATGATTGCTGGAAAGGCAAACCCTCAGCCAATGTTGGCGGAGGGTATCAATACTGTGGATACGAGGGATTTGATCGCGGGAAAAGCCGGGATTTCTCATGGCAGTTTAGACAAAGCTGACTTCATATCCCAGCATGCTGATGAAAAAACCAAGCAGAAACTTCGCGCTGGTGATTCAACTATCAATGCCGAATACCATCGTCTCAAAAAAGAGGTCGGTCAGGCTGAACGTGCAGAACAGAAAGCCGCGCCGATCTTCATTCCCAACGATGAAAAAATGCGTCTGAAGGTTTGTGACATTGCGGATGCCACTTCAAAAATTGAACCGGAGAGTGTTGATTTCATTATCACCGATCCGCCGTACCCGGAAAAGTATCTGCCCGTATTCGGAAAACTGGCTGACTTCGCTACTCATGCGCTGAAACCGGGCGGTTCACTTATCTGTATGTCCGGTCAGTCGTATCTGCCGGAGGTATTCCGATTGCTGAATGAATTCGGCAAATTGAATTTTCAATGGGTATTATCCTATCTCACACCGGGCGGTCAGGCTACCCAGTTGTGGGAACGCAAAGTCAACACGTTTTGGAAACCGCTGCTCTGGTTCGTCAAGGGAAAATATTCCGGCGACTGGGTTGGTGATGTGGTAAAAAGCGCACCGAATGACAACGACAAAGCCCACCACCACTGGGGACAGTCCGTCAGCGGAATGCGCGATTTGCTCGACCGCTTTGTCCTGCCCGGTCAGACCGTTTGCGATCCGTTCCTCGGCGGCGGCACAACCGCGATTGCCGCAAGACAATGTAACTGCCGATTCATCGGATTTGATATCGATGAATCGTGCTTGAGCACAACCCGTCAACGGTTGGGTGAAATTGTTTAGTCGCGTCGTAAGCCGCCACCACCGCACAACAATACTGGCATGGTAAATGCCCAGCGGCATTGCGTTATCACGCGACAGCGGGCGCAGGAATGCCGCTTATGGGCGTGAGGACGCAGAGTCCGCACAAGGGCATCGCCCTAGCTGAAAATCTGAAGGTACTCCTTGGCCTCGATTGAGATAGAGGGCGGCGGAAGGAGTCGGGCAAATAAGCAGAGTTTCCGCAGCGGTCCGAACTTCTCTATTTCCTCATTATAAACGCTTTGCAAAATAGGATGGACAGGTAAAATCGACCCGAGTCCGGCTCGAAAACGGGGCATCGCAGGGTATCGCAACGGGTCCTCCGGACGGTTTTTCGCTCTCGAGGGCGCGGGAAGGAGTCGACCTATTAAGCACACTTGCTTGCAGGTGATAAAAAAATACTATCCATTGCGAACCAATGGCTTATGGAAAGTATTTTGCGTGGATTTTCTTTGCAACCGACTGGACTTTGATGGCCTTTTTCGCCCACTGTGGAGCCGGTTAAGTGCTCGACGGAGGGAGGGCGGGAACGACAGCGCTGGGATGCGCCAGCGTCGGACACGAAGCACCCCCATCGGCGCTGAGCCGACGGCACGTGGCGGCGTTATGTCCACAACCGCGTTTCTGGGTGGCGCCACCGCGTTCTGCCGCGGAACATGCGGTGGTTGTGTATGGCCTGACACAAAACGCGGCGGCGGGCTTTGCGGAGCGTTTATGGGCGTGGTTTATCTCCATCCCTGCGCGGCCAGCCATTTTGTCGGGGCTTTGGCAGGTGGGAAAAAAACAGGAACAAGGAACAGGGCAATCCGGGCAGTGACAACGGTAAAATTGGGAGGCGCGGTTACCGTTTTGTTCCTGCGGAGGAAGGCCGTCCATTGCGTTGCTTTCTGCGGATTGGCGGCAAACTCCGGCGTCCACGCCTCCGGCATTTCGATGGGCATGGGAACCTTCCGGCGCTCGAACGTATTGCTGACCGCTTGGTGCAATGTGGCATAATCGTGTTCGAACAACTCTGAAAGAAGCCATAGGTCGTAAAAGTCCTTCAAACGGCTGTTGATGATTCCGCGCGTAACCATCACCTCGGCTTTCTCCGCAATAGCGGTTGCCATCGGATAGGCTTTCAGCCGGGGAATCGGACCGTTCAACAGAACAGGAAATTCCGTCAGTTCAGGAGGCGGCGTAATCGCATCACCGACACCGATGTCGAACTGAAGCGTCACGCGGGAGCGTCCCAAGTAAGCAAGCAAAAGAATTCGTGTCCCGCCATATTCAGTCTCCTCCCTGATGGAAGAAATCTCAATGGAGCCCGGATCAAATACCATTCCATCGTCCGGGACATTGTTCATTCGGCAGGTTTCCCCAAAAACCTGGCGCAAATGTTCCGGAGAAGCATTGCCGAAGCAAATCATATCGGAATCGACAGTCGGACGGTAGTCCCGTCCATTCTGCCAGATGACAAAAAGATTACCGCCTTTCAAAACGAATTGATTGGTATATTCGGAAACGCTCAATCGGTAAAAAAAGCGTTCTGTCGCATACCGGATCAAAATAAAGCGGTAATCCGTCTTGCGCTCGGCAGTAACGTTTTTCAACTTGGCTTCCACGGAGGCCGCGATGTTGGTTGGATTCGGATTGCTCATGAAAAGAGGCTCTCCAGGTATGGTGTAATAATTCTTGAGACCCGGCAGATTTTAGCGGCCTCCATAAGTTCGGAGACGGAGAACAGTTTCAGGCGATGCCCTTCACGAAGAGCTTCAAGCGCAACGTCCGCCCCGATCTTATTGCGGAATTTGAAACAGTCCGCAACTGTCTTCGCTGCTGAATAAACTTTGACTTTGATACCGTCAAGGTCGTGTTCCTCAATGCCGAATTGAAATGCTCCCTCCGTCATGGTGATAATCCTAAGTTCGGGGGACTCCACACGCGGTATTCGGCTGTGCTGTTTTATGGTCAGCCAAATCTCATGAGGAAGTTGCGTTGTGAAATTATGAAAGCGAAGTGCGGAAAGCAAACAGACTACTCCGTTTGGCACTTTCAGCGCAGCGATTTGCAGAGACAGATTTTCTGTGCTTTCCGCATTTGCCGAAAGATACACGCCGCGACTCAGTCGCTCAATTTTCCCCTGCCGGTGAAAGTCCGCCAGTATTTGCGACGGGATTCCGGCGGCCCGAATTTCCCCTGCCGAAAATGGACGGTTGGATTCCAGCCAAACTTTCATCTGTTGTCGATAGTCACCCATAACACCTCTTGCTAACTGTCGTTAAATATACACAAGTAACGACAGATTGTCAAGTCCAGACCCCAGAAAGGGCAGAAAAATGCAACTCACGGGCATCCGCCCATGCGAGCGCAACCCGGGCTTCGACTTGGACGGACTTGGCACTCGAATTCTTCATACTTCGCGGTTCAGCTCGAATTTTCCCTTCTGCTCACTCTTGACGATTCGGGGATGTTCTTTCGTGGCGATTTCGCGGAAAATCGCGCCGTAGAGCGTTTGTTCGGGTGTTTTCGCTCCGGTCGGCATCCAAAGTCCTTGGCCCACCGCCATCGCCACCAGTTCGCGGGTGTTGAGCGCCGAGCCAGCCGGTTGGCTTTGCAGGACGAGGATCGCCGCTTCCATGAGGCTCAGACGCCTGACTGGCGAAGTTTCCATCGGTTCCAAGTGATGCGCCTTAAATTCTTTCCCCGTTTTGTTGCGGACGATGTATGCGCCGCCGTCCGCTTCCGCGATGACTTCGACTTCGATTGCGTTGCGTCCGGCTCTGGCGATCGCCATCGTCCCGACTGTGATGTTTCCGTTTGCCATGTTGACCTCCATTGGTTTGGCTTTGCAAATACATAAAGCGTGCCTTGCGCGACATTGCAAATCGCATCCAAAATATTAATTAAACTTATTCAGCCAAAGGATATTATGCAGAAAAAACCAAAAACAGATAAGAAGTCTGTGCCGCCGAAAGCGACCATTGCGGAGATCGCCAAAATTCTCTCCGACGCGATGACGCGATTGGCGTCGGTTCGGACTCCAATCGGCGCAAACTGAAAAACTTTGTCATAGAGCGCTGGCTATATGGGAGATAGCACGCTTTCTATATGTGACGGGCAACCTTAACCGAAAGGAATTTCAAATGGAATCAAGCAACGAAAATCAGGAATCGGTGCGTCGGCAACTGCTGGCGCTGGCGCAAATGTCAAAGACGGAACTTGCCGAAAAATGGAAGAACCTGTTCGGCAGGGAGCCTCCAAATTACGGACCGGTCTTCATGCGGAAGCGTCTCGCCTACCGGGTGCAGGAACTGTTCTACGGCGGTCTGTCGCAGGACTTGCTGAAGGCGATGCTCCGCAACGGCGGCGATCCCGTCGCGGCACAGGCGAAGAAGCGCGGCCCGCGCCCCGGCACAGTCATTGTCCGCATGTGGCACGGCGAAAAGCACGAGGTTACCATTCGCACCAACGGATACGAGTACAACGGTCAGCTCTACCGTTCGCTGAGCGCCGTCGCACAGAAAATAACCGGAGCACATTGGAACGGCAACCGCTTCTTTCAGCTTAAGGAGGATTAATGGAAAATACGAAACTGAAGCGCACATTCCGCTGTGCCTGCTATACGCGCAAGAGTCACGAGATTGATTCGGAACAGAATTTCAACACCCTCGAAGCCCAGCGCGAGGCGTGTGAAAATTACATTGCGAGCCAGAAAGCCAACGGCTGGGTGTGTCTCCCGGAGCACTATGATGACGGCGGGTTCTCCGGCGGCAATCTGAACCGCCCCGCGCTGAACCGTCTCAAGGAAGATATCGAAGCGGGAAAGATTGACATTCTCGTCACCTACAAAATCGATCGGCTGACCCGCTGCCTGACCGATTTCAGCGAACTGCAGGAATTCTTCGACGCCCATGATGTCTCCTTCGTGAGCGTGACGCAGGAGATCAACACCAGCACCTCCGCCGGACGCATGATGCTGAATATTCTGATGACCTTCGCCCAATATGAGCGTGAAATCATTGCCGAGCGCGTGCGGGACAAGGTGACCGCCGCCAAAAAGAAGGGAATGCACTGCGGCGGCTATCCGGTACTCGGCTATGACACTGATCCGATGACCCGCAAGCTGGAGGTCAACGAGCAGGAGGCGGAAATTGTGCGATTCGCCTTTAAAAAATACAACGAATGCGGTTCGGCAAAGGAGGTGGCGACGGAACTGGAACTGCGCGGCTGTCGCGGCAAGGTCTGGACGACCCGGCACGGCGTTAAACATGACGGTCAGGCGATCAACAATCAGATGATCTACCGGATGCTGAAAAATCCGCTCTATGCCGGGCGCGTCCCCCACCGGAACGCCAGCTATCCGGGAGAACACCGCGCCATCATTACGCAGGAGGAGTGGGACAAAGCGCAACAGCTGCTGAAAAGCAATCTGACCCACGACGCCAAGCGGCGAAGCCCGAAACTTCAGCCGTTCGCCGGGCTGGTGACCTGCGGACACTGCGGCGGTGCGATCACCCTCAGTCACACCGTAAAAAAAGGCAGACATCGTTATGGATATTACATCTGCAACGAGGACAGCAAACGGAACTTCAGTATCTGCCCGACACCGCGCGTTCCGGCCGCCGACTTTGAAGCGCTGGTGGTGAAGGAGCTGGCGGCGGTATTGAAAACGCCGACCATGCTGGCGGAGATTCACAACCGGCTGGAGGAATTCGGGACCGGCTCGGCGCTGGCGGTACGGGCGCTGGAAAACCTGAACGCGCTCTGGGGGGTGATGTGTCCGGCAGAACGGTACAAACTGGTTCACGCTATCGTTCGGCAAATCACGATTTTCAAAGACCACATCCGGCTCGATTTTAACAGAGATGGACTGATGACGCTTCTCACGGAAGCGGGAATGGAGGCGGCTCATGCAGAAAATTGAAACCGACGAGACCGGCGCGGTGTTCATGAACATTCCGTGCTGTTTGCGGAAAAGCGGGAAACGGGTAATGCTGATCGGTCCGGAAAGCTCGTTTGAAGACTTCAAGAACGAGTCGCTGGCACGGGCGATTATGAAAGCCTATCAGTGTATTCATATGCTGGAAACAGGGAAGTTCGGCACGGTTCTGGAACTGGCTCAGGCATTGAAAACGGACCGTTCGGCGGTCGCCCGGATATTGGCCTTGGGGAATCTCGCGCCGGACATCGTAACGGCGGTTTTCAACGGAACCGCACCCGAAACTCTCACCATGGCGAAACTCGCTAACGGCATTCCCGACAGCTGGAAGGAACAGCACGAACGCTTCGGCATGGCATGAAATGAGCATAAACCCGACAGGCATTGGTTCTGCCGGGTTTATTCTTGCCGAATTGATAAGTCTCCGGTTCGCGAAAGTCGAAAAATGCCTCTCCAAACAATCATCCTAAACTCTTTTTATCATTATCTTAGAATATCAACAAGTTATGGAGAAGGATGTCGTCCTTCTCTTTGTCGAGAAAAGAGAGACGGAGAGACGTTTTATCCCGATTTTGACCGCCGGGCGCGGGATGTGGAGACACTGGCGAAAGTCGCAAAACATTGCCTTGCAACGGGTAGTTACGGCAATAAAAAAGCCGCCCATTGGACGGCTGAGTGTATAATTGGTAGCGGGGACCGGAATCGAACCGATGACCTTCAGGTTATGAGCCTGATAAGCTACCACTGCTCTACCCCGCATTATCTCATTGTTCTATTAATATACTGCGGGTTCGGGGGAATGCAAGCTCAAAAGCAAAGTTTTTCAGAGAAATTCCAAAACCCCGAAATCTTCCGGCAAGTGGAAATTCAGCGCCCGGACCGGGTTCCATGACAGCCAGTGCGGGTGGCTCGTCTTGTCTCCGCATTTGTAAGCGTTCGCCCGCCAGATGGTTCCGGCTTGCGGCGCGGCGAATTCTCCATAGTGGCGCAGAAACGCGAACGGAATGTGGAAGCCGACCCGCCAGGTCGTCGGTTCGGTCAGTTCCGGCTCGATCCGCTCCGGCAGGGTGTGGAAAATTTGCAGTTCTTTCATGAACTCGTCGGGGATCACCACGTAATCTTTGAATCCATGGTCGGTGCGCGAGTTGTCGCGCACATAGTAGGTGAGCGGGGTACCGCCGCAGTTGATTTCGAGATTGAAGTAACCGCCGAATGGAGATTCCAGGAAGAACTCCACGCAACTGTCGCGGCAGACCGACGCCTGAAATCCCTGTTCCACGCAGCGCACATAGCGGTCTTCCACCTGGAAAAGACCATAAAGGCCGCGGTCGTTATATTGCAGCTTCAATTCCGTCCGAGGGCGGTGGTTGCTGCTTTCCGGCCGCGCCGAGACAATCCGCATCGCCGGTACATGCTTCCAATCGGCGCTATCCCATGCAGCGCTCAAATCCACTGCGCCCGGCGCCCGTTTCACCTGATATTTCATGTGTCAATCTGCCTTTCCCGCCGGTTTAAAAAAGATCAGGCACAGGTGGGGGGACACTGTGCCTGAAAGAGCGGGCACCAACGGAAGCTCTTGGGGAGGCGGGGAACCTTACTAACAAGAGAGCATCCGCGGCGTTTATCGCCCGTTCTCTGGTGAATAAGATAGTCTGGATTTCTCAAAATGCAAGCTTTTTTTATGGAAAATTCATGTTTTTTTTACAATTGTCTGTCGGTTTCGTTATTTTTATGGAAAATTCATGGTAAAATACGCTTTCATCACTTGAAAAAAATTCAATGCAAGGGTATTTTCAATACTGATCGGACGCTTCGGCGTGTTCCGCCGGTGAGCGCGGCGCAGGCAGAAAATATGGACGGTTTTTCCCGGTGGTTCGCTGTGTGAGTCGGGGAAAGGCCTTCTTCCGGTATTGCCCGGGGAAAATGGCCCGGCGTCCGGAGTCGATGTTGGCGTTGTAATCTAGAATAAGCTCAATGAAAGGAGCTTTTGCTTTGGCCAGAGACAATAACTATGTTTTGGATCTGATTCAGCGCGCCGGATTGGTGACGCCGGCTCAGATCGAGGCCGCCAAGAAAATCATGGCCGAATCTCCCGCCCGGGTTTCCGTGGTCGACGCCCTGATCACCATGAAGGCGATCGGCGAAAGCGACATCACTTCGCTGCTGGCTCAGGATTACGGGATGGAAATGGTCGACCTCCATAATTACGTGGTGCCGCCGGAGGTGGTGGAGGCGCTGCCGGCCGACCTCGCCGTGACATACAATGTGGTGCCGGTCATGAAACACGACGATCTCTTGACTGTGGCCATGTCCGATCCGTCCGCCATGGATACGGTCGATGCGCTCCGTTACCGTCTCGGCTGCGACGTGGAGGCGGTGATCGCGCCCCAGGACCAGATCAATCAGATTCTTGACGCCAACTACCGGACTGCGGCCGGCGCCATGGAAGGCCTGATGAATCAGCTGGGCGAAGAAGCCGGGATGATGGAAAAGGTCGAAAGCATCGCCCCGGACATGGAAATGACCAAGGACGATGCGCCGATCATCAAGCTGGTCGCCGGGATCATTACCGATGCCTACCGCTTCGGGGCCAGCGATATTCATATGGAGCCGATGGAGAAGCGCTATCGGGTCCGCTACCGGATCGACGGTGTGCTGCGCGAGGTCGACTCTCCGCCGAAGTTCCTCCAGCCCAACCTGACCAGCCGCCTGAAAATCATGGCGCGGCTGGATATTACCGAAAAACGCATTCCGCAGGACGGCCGCATTCAAATCAACGTCGGCGACAAAGACATCGACCTGCGCGTATCGAGCATTCCCACCACTCACGGCGAAAGCATCGTCATGCGTATTCTCGACAAATCCAGCATTCAGCTCGATGTGCCGAAGCTCGGGTTTTACGCCGACGACATGGTGCTGATCAACCGGATTCTGGCCATGCCGGACGGCATTTTCCTGGTGACCGGCCCGACCGGGAGCGGCAAGACGACTTCACTCTATGCGTTTTTGAATACCATCAATACGATTTCGCGCAAGATCATCACCGTGGAAGACCCGGTGGAATACCAGTTGCCCGGGATCAATCAGGTTCAGGTCGACCGTTATGTGAATATGACCTTCGCCGCCGCGCTCCGCGCGATTCTGCGTCAGGCGCCCAACATCGTGATGATCGGGGAAATCCGCGACGTGGAAACGGCGGAAATCGCCATCAACGCGGCGTTGACCGGGCACTTGGTTTTCAGCACGCTCCATACCAACGACGCTCCCGGGGCGATCACCCGTCTGGTCGATATGGGGGTCAAGTCCTTTCTGGTGGCCTCGGCGGTGCGGGCGATCATGGCGCAGCGGCTGTTGCGCCGGATCTGCAAGCATTGCGCGGTCAACTATACGCCCAATGAGACGGAGCGGCATCTGCTCGGGCTTTCCGAAGAATATGTGGCGACCCACCAGTTCAAGATCGGCAAGGGGTGCTCCAACTGCGGCAAGACCGGATATCGCGGCCGGATCGGGATTTATGAAATCTGCATGATCGACAATGACATCACCGAGCTGGTCTACAAAAATGAGCCGACGCAGGTGATCCGCGAGGCGGCGCGGCGCAATGGGATGCACTCGTTGCGCGACGACGCGTTGCGCAAGGCGGAGGCGGGGATTTCCACCCTGGATGAAGTGATTCGCGTAACGATGATGGACGAGGATTAAATGGTTTCCGGTTGCATCGGGAGCCGCGTCGCGGCATGAAGGTGATTTTAACGCTATAAGTTTCGGGAGCAATATGATAGATCAGGAAACCCAAGCGCTGTATGATATCCTGCGCTACGACGCCGGAATCTCCGAAGAACAGCTCAACGAAGCCTTGGAAGAGCGCGAACGCAGCGGCAAGAACTTTCGCGATATCGTGTTGGATTACGGCTTTGTCAACGCGGACAAGCTGCTCCATTTGATCGCCGACAATCTCGGCGTTGAGGTTATCGATTTGTTGGAAATCGACATCCCGTCGGCGACGCTGGAAATGATCGACCCCTCCACCGCCCGTACCTACGGCGTGGTCGCGGTTCGCGTGGACGACGATCTGCTGCAGGTGGCGATGCGGACGCCGCTGGATACCACGGTTGTGGACGATCTGCGCTTTATTCTCGGCCGTGATTTTCAGATTGTCATGGCCCCGGACGAACAGTTCGAACCGGCGATCGACAAGTATTATCCGCTTGATGTCAATGACGTCAGCGGCATGTTCGGCGAATTCGCCAACCGGGCGCAGCTTGACAATGAGGAAGAACTGGAGTCGGCCGCCAATTCGGCGCCGGTGGTCCGTTTTGTCGACTTCGTGATCCGGCAGGCGATCAAGGATAAGGCCAGCGATATTCACTTCGAACCGTTTGAAAAAGAATATCGCATCCGTTACCGGGTGGACGGCGCGTTGTATGAAATTCCGCCGCCGCCGAAGGTGTTGGCGCTGCCGATCACCAGCCGGGTCAAGATTTTGAGCGGGCTGAACATTTCCGAGCGCCGGATACCGCAGGACGGGCGTATCCAGACCAAAATCAACGGCAAGCCGGTGGACTTGCGCGTATCCTGTTTGCCGACTTCGTATGGAGAATCGGTGGTGCTCCGCGTACTCGACCGCACGGTGGTGAATCTGAGCCTGGACTCTTTGGGGATGGACCAGGCACTGCTGGCCAGATTCCGCGAAGTTATTCACCTGCCGAACGGCATTCTGCTGGTGACTGGTCCGACCGGTTCGGGCAAAACGACGACATTGTATTCGGCGATCAACGAAATCAATGTGATCGACGACAAGATTTTGACCGCCGAAGACCCGGTGGAATACGACATTGAAGGCATCATCCAGGTGCCGATCAATGAAGCGGTGGGCATGACCTTTGAAAAAGCGTTGCGAGCGTTTTTGCGCCAGGACCCGGACCGGATTCTGGTCGGGGAAATCCGTGACTTCATCACGGCCCAGATCGCGGTGGAAGCGTCGCTGACGGGGCACTTCGTATTCAGTACGCTCCATACCAACGACGCTGCCAGTACGGTGACGCGTCTGGTCGATATGGGGTTGGAGCCATTCCTGATCTGTTCGAGTCTGGTCGGGGTGTTGAGCCAGCGTCTGCTGCGCCGGGTGTGCTATGCCTGCAAGACGCCATACACTCCGTCCGATGAAGAGCTGGAACGACTCGAACTCACCCGTGAAGAGGTGGGCGACCGGCCGTTCTATTACGGGAAGGGGTGTCAGATCTGCAAGAATACCGGTTACAAGGGCCGGAAGGCGATTTGTGAATTCATGGTTATGAACAGTGAATTGTCCAAGCTGATCTATACCAATGCCCCGACTCTGGAAATCCAGAACAAGGCGATCTCGCTCGGCATGCGCACGCTGCGCGAGGACGGGATGCTGTCGATTCTCAACGGCGAGACTTCGGTGGACGAAGTGCTGCGGTACACCTGATGCGAATCATGCGGCGGATTTAACTTCTTAATTTCAGGAGAGTTGATATTATGGTTGAGATGGCGGATTTGCTGCAGTTGGTGGTGGATGAAGGCGCCAGCGACCTGCATGTTGAAGTCGGAGCCCCGCCGGTGGTGCGGTTGCACGGGAATATGACGCCGTTGGATCTGCCGCCGCTGACGCCGGCGGATACCGAGCGGATGGTCAAGTCATTTGCCTCGGAAATTCATATTCAGAAGGTTCAGGAGACCGGTTCGGTCGACTTCGGGTTCGCCTTCGGCGATCAGGCCCGTTTTCGTGTCAGCGTGTTCAAGCAGAAAAACTTTTTCGGAACGGTATTGCGCCAGATTCCGAGTACATTGCTGACCTTCGAGCAGCTGGGTTTGCCGGATTCGGTCAAAAACCTGCTGTACCGTCCGCGCGGATTGGTGCTGGTGACCGGGCCGACCGGTTCGGGCAAGTCGACGACGCTGGCATCCATGATCAACGTAATCAATCTGGAGCGGGCCTGCCACATTATCACGGTCGAGGACCCGATCGAATTTTATCACAACCACAAGAAAAGCATCGTCATTCAGCGTGAAATCGGCTCCGACACCGTAAGCTTTCAAGATGCGCTGCGTCGGGCATTGCGCCAGGACCCGGACATCATTCTGGTGGGGGAAATGCGCGACCTGGAAACCATCGAAGCGGCCGTGACCGCGGCGGAAACCGGGCACCTGGTATTCGGAACATTGCACACGACCGGGGCGGCGCAGACGGTCGACCGTATCGTCGACGCTTTTCCGACCACGCAGCAGCAGCAGATTCGAACTCAGTTGGCCGGCGGGTTGATTGCGGTGATTTCGCAGGAACTGCTGCCGCGTTGCGACAAACCCGGGCGGGTTGCGGCATTTGAGATCATGATCACCACGCCGGGGATTCAGGCGCTGATTCGCGACAACAAGACGTTCCGTATCGCATCCGAATTGCAGACCGGGGCCAAATACGGGATGAATACCATGGATATGCATTTATTTGAGCTTTACCGCAAAGGGAAGATCGCATACGATGATTTGGTCAACCTCGCCCGCGATCAGGCCGAAGTCATCAAGAAAGCCAAAGATCTCGAAGCGGAGCGGGCGGCCGAAAAGAAGTAGAATTTTCGTTCGGAATGAACGGAACAGCAAGGGAAGAAAGGTCAGAGTATGCCGCAATATTCCTACGTCGCGGTGGATGAGAAAAATGGGAAAGAGGTAAAGGGCAACGTCGAGGCTGCCAGCGAAGCCATTGCCGCTGCCGAGTTGCGCAAGGAGGGGCTGTTCCCGACCAAGATCAAAGAGGTCGTCGCCGGCAAGAAAAAAGGCGGCGCCTTCAATATCAGTCTCGATTTTCAGTTAGGCCCGGCGATCATCAAGCGCAAGCAACTGTTGATTGTGACCCGTCAGCTGGCGACGCTGCTGGAAGCCGGCTTGCCGCTGATCCGTTCGCTGCGGACGCTCCAGCGCCAGAGCAAGGACAAGATGGCGCAGAAGGTGCTGGGCGGAGTGGCCGACGCGGTGGAGACCGGTGCGACATTTTCCGAAGCACTTTCGCAATATCCGGCGACTTTCGACCGGCTGTTTCTGAACATGGTGCGCGCGGGCGAAGCCGCCGGGGCGATGGAAACCATTTTGAGCCGTCTGGCCGGCTTCATGGAAAAGACCGCCAAACTGGCCGGCAAGGTCAAGTCGGCGATGATCTATCCGTCGGTGGTGATCTCGATTGCTTTGTTGGTGACGACCGGGTTGATGATCTTCATCGTGCCGAGTTTCACCAAGATTTTCACCGAACTGCTGGAAGGCGACCCGCTGCCGCCGCTGACGCAGTTCCTGATCGACGTCAGCGAATGGATGAAGACGCGCTGGTATTTCCTGGTGGCGTCGCCGTTTATCATCGTGATTCTGCTCAAGATTGCCAACAAGACCAAGTATGGCAAATATGGTCTGGACTGGGTCAAATATTATGTTCCGATCATCGGGCCGATCGTTTCCAAGACGGCGATTGCTCGGTTTTCGCGTACGCTGGGGACACTGATGGCGGCCGGGGTGCCGGTTCTGAATGCGCTGATCATCGTTCGCGATACTTCCGGGAACGATCTGGTCGCCACCGCCGTCATGAAGGTTCATGACGCGGTGAAGGAAGGGGAAGGGATCGCCAAGCCGCTGGGAGGGACTAAGATTTTCCCGCAGATGGTGATCAGTATGATCGAGGTCGGGGAAGAAACCGGCCGTATGCCGGAAATGTTGGAGAAGGTCGCCAATACCTATGACGAAGAAGTCGACAACGCCGTGAGCGCGTTGACTTCGCTGCTGGAACCGATCATGATCGTGGTGCTGGCCGTGATCGTCGGGACGATCGTGATCGGATTGTTCTCGCCGTTGGCGACGATTATCCAGAAGCTGTCGTAAGTTGGATTGCACGGGACGGCTCGGAGGCAGGGAGTGGGCATGAACGAAAAACCGGAAATTTATGCTGTCGTGATGGCCGGGGGGCGCGGAGAACGGTTTTGGCCGCAGAGTCGGCAGAACTGTCCGAAGCAGCTGTTGCGGTTGATCGGCAACTTGACGCTGATCGAGCAGACGACCGGGCGGATGCTGAATGTGACATCGCCCGAGCATTGTCTGGTCGTGACGAATGACGATTATGTCGAACCGATGCGGTCGCTGTTGCCGATGCTGCCGCCGGAAAATATCATCGGCGAGCCGGTCGGTCGCGATACCGGCGGCTGTCTGGCGCTGGCCGCCGGCATTCTCGATGCGCGCGGGGTGGGGGACGATGCGGTCGTGATTGCGACGCCGGCGGACCACAACATCAACGATATTCCCGGCTTGAGCCGGACGCTGAATCAGTCGGTTCAGGTGGCGGAAGCCTGCGATGCGCCGGTGTTGATCGGAGTCAAGCCGGAGTTTGCCAGTACCGGATACGGCTATATCCATTGCGGCAAACAGCTTGAATTCGGCGATGGCCCGGTACGGTTCTTCGAGGCCGACGGATTTCGTGAAAAACCGATGAGCGAAGATGCCGAAGCAATGTTCGAGGATGTCTTCTGGCGTTGGAACAGCGGGATTTTCATCTGGACGCACGGCGTGTTCAAGCGGGAGCTGGGCAAATACGCACCGGAGCTTTTCGAGGTGACGCGCCGGGTGGGCAAATTGAAAACCGCCGCGGCGGTCGCCCAGTATCTGCGGGCCGGTTTTGCGCAGGCTCCCAATATTTCCATCGACTATGCGCTGCTGGAAAAAATGACCCGTCTGGTGGTGGCCGAATGCAGTTTTGACTGGGCCGACATCGGCAGCTGGTCGGCATTGCGGCGGCAGATCCGTCCGGAGGAGCACAATAACGTGGTGCGGGGATTGTTCGCCGGGCTGGATACCGAAAATTGTATTATCGTAGGCGACTCCCAGCGGTTGATTGCGACGATTGACGTTCGCGATCTGATCATCGTCAGTCAGGACGATGTGACGCTGGTCTGTCACGAGCAGTCGGCGCAGCGGGTCAAGGAGTTGGTCAAAAAACTCGATGCCGATCCCGGGCTGCGGAAATTCCTGTGACGGAGTTCCGGATGAAACGGATTTTGCTGCTGAATATCGGGAACACTCATACTCAATGGGGTTGGGGCGGAAGCGACGGCGATATTTCCGATCTCGGCGAGTGTGAAACCGCCGTCTGGTTGGACCGTCCGGCGTTGTTGCCGGAATCTTGCGATACGGTCTGGGCGGCTTCGGTGGTGCCGGAGGCGCGCCGGAAACTGGCGGCGGGTTTTTATCCCGATCTGCATTGGGTTGAGGCCGCTACGGCGATGGCGGCCGGTGTGAATTTTCATCGAGTCGACACGACGACACTGGGGGCGGACCGGATTGCCAATGCCGCGGCGCTGCTCGATTATCCTCTGCCGGCCGCGGCGTTCGACTGCGGTACCGCGGTGACCCTGGAAATGGTCGATGCGAGCCGTGAGTTTGCCGGCGGCGCCATCGCCCCCGGCCGCCGTCTCTGGCGCCGGGCGCTGGCGGCCGGTACGGCGGCGCTGCCGGAGCTGGAATTGCGCGGCAATCCGCCGGAAGACCTGGGACGAAACACTTTGGACGCATTGGCGCTGGGCATCGACCGCGGTGCCGTCGGCATGGTTCGGGAATGGATCGATGTCGCGCGCCGACACGGTGCGGTGACTTTGATCGCCTGCGGCGGCGATGCGGATTTTTTTGCGCGGGCGCTGCCGGATTTGCGTTGCGGCGGAAGGGCGTTCACGTTGCGCGGCATTCTGAAGATTGCGCTGGCCAATCGGCCTTAGAACTCGAATTTCCCCCGGAAACGTCTTGCGGCGGACCGGGTTTTGCCGAAAAAGCCGGGAAGCGACTGGCGCGAAGGCTGTCGCGGTGCTATATTACCTTGATTGTATCGGTGCAGTCGTTATTTTATGAATCAGGACAGGGCATGAAAAGTTTTGAAGCGTTGTTTGCCGAACTGAAGGCCAAAGTCGCCAAGGCGGACCCCGAATCGGGTACGGTCCGGGAGTTGGCCAAGGGCAAGCATTTCATCGGCAAAAAAGTGGTTGAAGAGGCCGGCGAGGTCTGGATGGCGGCGGAGTACGAAGGCCGGGAGAAAACCGCCGAGGAAATATCCCAGCTGTTGTATCATCTTCAGGTGATGATGATTGCCAACGAGCTGGAATTGGAAGATGTGTACAAGTATCTATAATTTGCGGGTATCAAGATGATGAAATTTGCCATTCCCAACAAGGGGACGCTTTCCGATGACGCGGTGCTGCTGCTCAAGGAGGCGGGTTACAAGTGCATGCGCTACGGCCGGGAGCTGATTATTGCCGACCGGGCTAACGGAATCGAATTCGTGTTCCTGCGTCCGCGGGATATCGCAACTTACGTCGGGCGCGGTATTGTGCCGGTCGGGATCACCGGCCGCGATCTGGCCCTGGACAGCCGGATGGAAGTGACGGAGCTGATGGCGCTGAGTTTCGGGCGTTCGAAGTTCTGTTATGCGGTGCCGCAGGGATCGGATCTGACGCCGGAGCAGTTCGGCGAATTGCGGATCGCCACCAGCTATCCCGAAATCGTCCGGCAGGATATGGCGCGGCGCGGGCTGGAAGTCCAGATCGTGCGGCTTGACGGCGCGGTGGAGATTTCCATCCAGCTCGGAGTGGCCGATGCGATCGCCGATGTGGTGGAATCCGGGCGGACGCTGACCGAAGCGGGCTTGAAGGTGGTCGGCGATGTGGTGATGGATTCCGAAGCGATTCTGATCGGACGTGACGCCGAAGTTCTCGAGCAGCTCGAGGTCAAGCGGATGCTGGCCCGGTTGCGCGGCATTCTGGTGGCGCGCAATTATGTGATGATCGAATACGATATCATGCGTTCCGGTCTGGAAGCCTGCTGCCGGATTACTCCGGGCATTGAGTCGCCGACAATTTCGCCGCTGAGCAACCCGGAATGGGTGGCGGTCAAGGCGATGATCCGCAGCGGTGAAACCAACCGGATCATGGACGAATTGCAGGAGCTCGGAGCCAAGGGCGTCATCGTTACGGAGCTCAAATCCTGCCGGATTTGAAAAAATAATCAAAGCGCAGGGTGGTCCGGACGGCGCAAGCATAAGCCGGACATGAGGAAAAGATATGGACAGCGAGCGGATATTGGCGAATGCGCACCGGGTTTTCGAGCTTGAAATCGAAGCCTTGCAGGCGGTCGATGCGCAGTTGGGCGACGAGTTTCTGGAGTTGATTGCGCGTTCCAAGGCGGCGCTGGACCGGGGCGGAAAGCTGGTCCTGACCGGGATCGGCAAAAGCGGCTATATCGGCAAAAAAATTGCCGCGACCTTGTCGAGCATCGGTTCGACGGCGGTATTCATGCACCCGGTCGAAGCGCTGCACGGCGATTTCGGCATGGTGCGCAAAGGCGATTTGATGGTGGCGCTGAGCTACAGCGGTGAAACCGATGAACTGCTGGCGATGATTACCCATGCCAAGCGGCTCGGGGTGGAGCTGGTTTCCATCTGCGGCAAGGTCGATTGCCGGCTCGGCCGCCTGAGCGATCTGGTGGTGCCGATGCCGGTGGAGCGCGAGGCTTGCCCGTTCAATCTGGCGCCGACTTCGACGACAACGGCGCTGCTGACCCTGGGCGACGCCTGGGCGATGGTGATGCTTCAGGAACGCGGTTTCACCAAGGAGGATTACGGGCGGCTCCATCCCGGCGGGGCGATCGGTCGGATGGTGACGCTGCATGTGAAGGATATCATGCGTTCCGGAGAGCGCTTTGCGGTGGTGCCGCCGGAAACGCCGGTGCGCGATGCCTTGTGCCGGATGGGCCATGCCCGTTGCGGCGCCGCCATCGTGTCCGGTCCCGACGGAAAATTACTGGGAATTTTCACTGACGGCGATTTTCGCCGCGCGGCCGAAAAAGATATCAATGTTCTGACCCGTGCGATGTGCGAGGTGATGACGCCGAACCCGGTGGCGGTCAATGGCAATGCGTTGGCGGTGGAAGTCATGCGGGTGGTGGAAGAGCGCAAGATCAGCGATGTGATTGTGGTTGACGACGACCGGAGGGTGTTGGGATTGATCGACGTCCAGGACCTGCCGGGATTGAAGTTGATGTAGGCAATGGTTCAAAGACGAAGGAGTGGGTGATGGCGAAACGGTGGAAGCGCGGATTGCTGGCCGGATGCCTGTTGCTGGCGTTGGGCGCGGGCAATGCGGTGGCGGATGAGGAAACCGCCGCCGGTAACAACAATCTGGCGAAAATGGGTCGCGGCCTGGTCAATATCGCAACCTGTTTTCTGGAGGTTCCGCGCTGTTTGATCTACCGCAACAGCCAGGTGCCGGTCCTCGGCGTGATCGCCGGGGCTTGCGAGGGGGCGGGAATGACCGGAGTCCGGGCGTTCGCGGGTGCCGCGGACTTTCTGAGCGTCGGCTTTATGGGAGACAGCATCTATCGGATCGATCCCGATTTCCGCGAATGGGTCTGGGAGTCGCCATGGGTCCCGCGCAATTGACATGCGGCGCATGGTCGCGCCGGGCGTTGCCGGGAATTCTGGGACTTGCGCTGCTGGCGGGCGGAACCCTCCGGGCGGCGGATGCCGCGGTGCCGGAAACGCCGCTTCCGGTTTTATCCCGGACTGCGATCAGTTCCCACATGGGGGGAGAAGATCCCATCGAGGGATTCAACCGCTCGATTTTCTATGTGGCTGATTTTTTCTTCTACTGGATCTATCGGCCGGTCGGGACGGTTTACGGCAGCATCATGCCGCGTCCGGCAGTGGATTCGATCAACAATCTGACCGATAATCTTGAATTCCCGCGCCGCTTTCTGAGTTGCCTGCTTCAGGCGAAATTCACCGGCAGCGGTATTGAGCTGACCCGCTTCCTGACCAACTCCACGCTCGGCATCGCCGGGTTGTTCGACCCGGCCCGGCACTGGTTCGGCCTGCGGCAGCAGAATGAGGACTTCGGGCAGGCCTTCGCGTCGTGGGGAATCGGTCCGGGATGCGTATTGCAGCTCAACACCTCGACCAACATCCGGGATGCGGCGGGAATGATTTTCGATTATGCCGTGGATATCAAATCCTATTTTTACGGCGGCCAGGCGTTTACTTTTCTGAATCGCGGGCTTGATACCTTCCCGCAATATGACGCGGTGCGCAAAAGTACATTCGACAGTTATCAGGCGCTGAAGGACTATCAGCTCTTGGTGCGTTATCTCCAGCTCAATGACTGGCAGCCGCTGCCGCTCCGGGTCGAGGTCGACGAGCACGGCGAGGTGGTCGGTCTGTCTCCGCGCGAACCGGAACCCGGCGAAATGATCGCAAAGCTGCCGGATTTCTATCCGCAATCGGCCCCGGTCGATACGTTGCGGGTGGATTGGTTCCGCACTCCCCGTGACGAATGGTGGGTTTATCTGTCGTGGTTCAACCGCGACTTCCGCGGCACTGCCGAAATCCGTGAGGTCGAGGTCTATCCCGGGAGTCCTCTGCTGAGTTACCGGATGTGGACGGTGGCGGACCATCCCGAAGCGCCGCTGGTGGTCATTCTGCCGGGATTGGGCGGCAACAACGATGCGATGACGGCGGCGGCGCTGGCGCAACTTTGCCATCGCAACGGCATGGCGGCGGTTGTGGTCAGCAACACGATGAACTGGGAATTTCTTGAAAGCACTGCCGGAGCTCCGCCGGGATACACCCCGGATGACGCGGTCAAATTGCGCGACGCTCTGGGCGCGGTGCTTGACGATATCCGGCAGCAGCAGCGTCACGGCGCCTGGCTTGATCCCGAGCGGGTGGCGATCGTCGGCTATTCCCAAGGCGGACTGAATGCCCTGTTTCTGGCGGATATGGAGATGCGCGATCCTTACCTCGGCATCGACCGCTATCTGGCGATCGACCCGCCGGTCGATTTGATGAAGGCGCTGGCGAAACTGGATGAGTATTACCGGTCGCTGGACGATATGGGCGTGGACAAGGCGTTGGCGTTGGTCGCGATGAATGCCGGCAACTATCTCTATACCAGTCCGACCCCGGCGGAGTTGCATCGCCGCGGGGAAGACGGTTCGACGCCTCCGGCGGAAACGCCGGGAGGGGGAAACGAGAAATTGCGCGTCGATCAGGTTCCGGTCGAGCGCCAGGCGGCGCAGATGCTGATCGGCTACAGTTTCAAGCGCACGCTTGAAGATATGCTGGTCTGCATGCATCACCGCCATCCGGTGAACGGGATTGCAACACCGTACCGATGGGGGGACCGGCAGGCGCTTTACGACGAACTGGCGGCGTGGAGTTTCCAGCGTTATTGTACCGAAGTATTGCTGCCCTATTATTCGGAACGGCGGGGCAAACCGGTTACGCTGGATGAGCTCAATGCCGAAGCCGGCCTCCGGGCGATCGAACCCGCACTGCGTCATAACCCGCGGCTCCGGGTGATTCATACCGCCGACGATTTTCTGCTGGATCGTGAAGATCGGGAATATCTGCGGCGGGTGCTGGGCGACCGCTTGACCGTGTTTGAACATGGCGGCCATCTCGGCAACCTTTATCGCGAAGAAGTCCAGAACCGCGTGGTCGAATACTTCAAGGCGCCGTAGCCGGAATTCTCTGACCGCAAGCAGCATGAAGCCGTCGAAGTATTCCCGGCGGCTTCATGCTTGAAGAGGGATTTACCAGAAAATGGCGAGCGGTCGCGACATGACCGCAATCCTTCCCGAGGGAGTGAGCTTGCCGGTCGCCGCATCGAAATCGAAAAAGGCCACCCGGCCGGAAAATTCGTTGGCCGCCGCGAACGTTTTGCCGCCGGGCAGAAAGTTGATGTCGCGCGGACTCGAGCCGCCGGACTCCACCAGTTCCCGGAATTCCAAAGTGCCGTCTCCGGGATTCACCGCATAGATGGCCACGCTGTCGTACCCGCGATTGGAGGCGTAAAGGAAGCGCCCGTCGGGCGAAAGACGGATGGCCGAGGCTTTGCTGTCTTTCCGGCAGTCGGCGGGGAGCGTCGGCAGCAGTTGCATGAATTCCAAACGGCCTGCCGCGTAACCCAGCACGATCACCGTATTGCCGAGTTCGTTGACCAGATAGGCGCGGTCGCCCCGGGAGTTGAAAACCAGATGGCGGGGACCCGAACCGGCCGGTTCGACTTTGAATCCATAAGCCTTGTCGAGATCAATGTTGCCGGCGGCGGTAAAAGGATAGAGCGTCACGGCATCGAGTCCGAGGTCGACTACGCACAGATATTGGCCGTCCGGGGTGAGGTTGGTGAAGTGGGGATGCGGCGTACTCTGGCGGGGCAGGGGACCGGAGCCGTGGTATTCGATCAGCCGTTCCAGCGCTTTGAGCGAACCGTCGGAATTCAGGGAGAATTCGGTGATGCTGCCGGAAGAATAGTTGGCGCAATAGAGATATTTACCCGATGGCGCGGCGATCACATAACAGGTGCTTTTACCGCGGCTGGGGAGGGTGTTGAGCAAGTTCAGCGTATGATCCGCTTCGACCCGGAAGGCCGCGACGCCCCCCGCTTGATCGATGATGCAGGTCGAATACAAGGTTTTCCGATCGGGCGAAAAGGCCAGATAATTCGCACCGGCAAGGGGCGTGAAGCTCAGTTGTTGCGGCTGGTTGGATTCGTCGAGCCGGTAGCGGAAAATACCGCCGCCCGGCTCCGGCGTCATGGCGCAGAGATAAAAACCGTGATCGTCGGACATGGTATCGCCTTTCTCGGTAAAGTCGACGGCGGTATTGCAGCCGACAAGCCCCGCCAGCAGCAGTCCGGCCGCGCCGGCTGTGATCGTTTGAAACATATGATGTTCTCCGGATGAATTCCGAATGACGGGAATCGTGCAGGACGGGCCATTACTCCTTCGCCGGACGCCAGCTTCGAACTACCTCGCGGTCGTCGAAGTGATGCTGCACTCCGGCGATTTCCTGATAAGGCTCATGACCTTTGCCGGCAATCAGCACCATGTCTCCGGGCCGGGCGGCGTTCAGCGCCGCGGCGATGGCTGCCGCGCGGTCGGTGATGCGATGGACGACCGGACCTGATGGCGGCAATCCGGCGGCGATCATGGCGATGATCGCCTCGGGGTCTTCGGTCCGCGGGTTGTCGCTGGTGATGAATAGTTCGTCCGAAAGCTCCGCCGCAACCTTGCCCATCCGGGGGCGCTTGGTACGGTCGCGGTCGCCGCCGGCCCCGAAAACCGTAAGAATCCGGCGCGGGTTGAGGGCACGGAGGCTGTGAAGCACATTGCTCAAGGCATCGTCGGTATGGGCATAGTCGACAAATGCCGTCGCGCCGTTGGGCAGCGCCAGCATTTCCAGGCGGCCCGGCACTGCCAGCGCGTGAGACCGCGTCAATGCGGCGGACTCCGCCAGCGGCATCAGTCCGCTGCCGTGCAGCGCCAGCACCACCCCGGCGACATTGTAGATATTGTGCTCGCCGATCAGGTTGGTATGGAACTCTTGGCGGAGCGTATCGGTTTGCAGGACGAAGTCGCTGCCACGGGGGCCGAGGACGATATCGGCAATCCGCCAGTTGCCGTGATTGCGCCCGAAGGCCATCGCCTGCTGCGGCGGCAGCATGGCGCACAATTGCCGTCCCCAGGCATCGTCGGCATTGATGACGGCGACGCCGCCGGACGCGAGATGGTCGGTGAACAAACGGCATTTGGCGGCGAAATAAGCCTCCATCGTGCGGTGGTAATCGAGGTGGTCTCCGGTCAGATTGGTGAATATCGCCGCCTGAAACCGCAAGGCTCCGATCCGGTTCTGCGCCAGCGCGTGGCTGGAAACCTCCATGGCCATGGCCCGGGCGCCGTGATCGCGCATGGATGCGAAAAGTTCGAACAGCCGGGCCGCCTCCGGCGTGGTCCGGTCGGCAGCCAGCGGCGTTCCGTCGCAGGTATCGTATTCGACCGTCGAAATCAGTCCGCACGACCGCCCGGAAAGGTTCAGCAGCTGCCGGAACAGCATGGCGCTGGTGGTTTTGCCGTTGGTTCCGGTGACGGCGAAGGACGGCATGGCACGCGTCGGAAAGTCATGAAACGCTTCGCACAGCCGCGCATAAGCATCGTAATCGTCACTGACCTGAAGGTGAATCACCCCTGGGACCGGCTCCGCGACCGGAACCGCGCTGATGGTCACCGCCGCACCCGCCGCGACCGCCTGCGGGATGAATTGGTTGCCGTCGGTTTTCGCACCTCGAATCGCCGCGAAAATCGCGCCGGGAACTACCGCGCGCGAGTCGTTGGTGATCAGCGGAATTTCCGCGCCGGGGAAGAAGTCGGTATCGTAGTCCAGTACCGACATGGTTTCAAAAAACAAATCCAGTTTGGCCTCGACCTCCGGACCGCTGCCGGTGATCCGCACATATTGGCGATCCTTGATCAGCTGGCGAATGGCGCGCAATGCGGCGGCGTATTTCATTATATCGGCTCCACCGTATGCAATCCGAGGCCGTTGGAACTTTTCAGAAATACGGTTGCGCCGGGTTCAACCGCCGCCGCCAGCGCCGTTTTGAGCTCCGGCAATGCGGCGAAACTTTGCCATGAATCGGGAACTGCATTCAGCGCCGCAAGACTCCGGGCGAACCGGGGCCCCAGCAGCAGCAGCCGGTAATCGCATCCGGCGAAGAGTTCCCGGACCAGCTCGAGAATTTCACGGTGGCTGGCGTCGCATTGTGCGCCGAGTTCGAGCATGTCCCCGAGGACCAGCAGGTATTTCCGGTCGCCGCCGGCGCTGCGCAGATGGCGCAGCGCACTTGTCATGCTGGCGGGATTGGCGTTGTAGGCGTCATTGATCCAAATTGCGCCGCCGTGTTCGACCATGCGCATTCGCTTGCCGGGAAGTTCGGTCTGGCTCAATCCTTCGGCGATGACCGCCGGCGCAAGACCGAAGTGGAGTGCTGCTGCTGCTGCTGCTGCTGCATTGAGCGCCTGATATTCGCCGGAAAGATTCCACCGGAAGCTGATGATTTCACCGGACTCCCGAAAATGGAGCTCGACCGTTGATCCCGCGAGAGAATCGTCCGTCAGGCGCGTCGTGACCGCGGCGGCGGCGTTTTCGCCCAATGCGAATTGCCGTACTGCAAGGCCGCGCGCCGCGGCGGCTCCGGCCAGAATGTCATGTCCGGGGCACTGCGCCGGATAGACCGCGCCGCCGCCATGCGCAACCGCGCTGAAAATGGCCGATTTTTCGCGGGCCACGCCATTGAGGTCGCCGAGAAATTCCAGATGGCAAGGCGCGATGCTGTTGACCAGCGCGAGTCCGGGTCGCGCCATGGCAGTCAGCGGCGCGA
This sequence comes from Victivallaceae bacterium, assembly GCA_036677805.1. Lineage (GTDB taxonomy): Bacteria > Verrucomicrobiota > Lentisphaeria > Victivallales > Victivallaceae > SIG78. The sequence continues at coordinate 137,297 of JAVBVS010000009.1, forward strand.
TTTCGCCGGGATGATTGGTGCCCATCTCGATTATGGCATAACGGTGGTGCGGAGTAAGGCGCAGGAGGTTCTGGGCCACGCCGACCTGATTGTTGGTGTTGCCGATGGTATGGAGCACGGCGTCGGCGCCCGCTTCACGGGTGAAAATCGCCCGGAGCATTTCCTTGACCGAGGTTTTGCCGACACTGCCGGTCACGCCGGCGACTTTGAGCTGCGTCATGCGCTGCCGATGAAAGGCTCCCAGCGCCTGATAGGCCAGCAAGGTGTCGTTTACCACCAGCACCGGAAGGTCCGCCGGGACCGGGCGGTTGGACGCGCACAGTACACAGGCCGCACCCGCGGCGGCGGCTTTGGGCAGAAAATCGTGGCCGTCGAAACGTTCTCCGACCAGCGGCACGAAACACACTCCGGCTTCAAGCGTCCGGCTGTCGGTACAGAGCGCAACGGCGCCCTGCGGTTCGCCGTGACGCCATTCGCCGCCGGTGGCCGCGGTCAATTCCGCGGCGGTGAAACAGGCATGATCGGACATGATTACATTTCCAGTTGGTCAAGGGAGACGATCTGGCGGATTTTGTCGCCTTTGAAGATGATCCGGAAGACCACATCGCGGCTCTTCCAATAGAGCCAACTCTGATTGGTCAGGAGGGTGGTGCGGCTTTTGGCCGGAGGACCGAGTACCACCAGAACGCTGGATATGTGCATGCCGGGGACGAGCTTGCCTTCCTTGACCTGCGGCATTTCATCTTCCGGCACCTTGGCGTAAACCGCCTCGGCGCCTTCAGTGGTGAAGAGCTGCCGGACGAATTCTTCGATCGGCATCATATTCAGCCGTTCATCATATTCGATGTTGAATTCGCTGCCGTCAGTCGTTTTGAACCGGATCGAACCATCGACCACGGAGACCGCGCCGAAAATATCATAGGTGCCGCGTTTGAGTTCCAGCGGTTCGATTTCGGTCCCGGCAGGCAGAAATTTTCCGGTCATGATGTTCAGCGCCGATACATGCTCCGGATCGGTATACCAGAGATGATAGCGGGTATGCACCTTGGAGTCGAGCGGCTGTTGCAGCACTTCGGACACATTGACTTTATAGGCACAGCCGGTCAGAACCAGAAGAATGCCAACCAGCGGCAGCCAGCGGCGGAGAACCGATTTCATCATTTCGCTCAACTCCGTGAAAAATATGGAAAAAATAACCTTGGAATGAATTTACATCCAACTTCGGAGATTGACAAATCGTTCCGGCCATGTTATGGTAAAAAAAAGGAACTTTTTCGGGGAAAGGATGAAGAATGGCCGGTAAATTTTTACTGCTGGCGGCCGGGGCGCTGCTTTTGACGGGATGCGGAATGTTCGATGACCCGGTGCCGAAGCCGACGCCCCTGAATCAGACATCGCAGTCAGCGCCGGCCGGGACGTCGCCCGCGTCCGCCGCCAAGACCGAAAAAACCGCTGCCGCCAAGCGTCCGGCCCCCGAAAAAAAGCCGACCGGACTCGAAGCCGAACTCAATGATGTCGAGCGCTCCTATCTGCGTGAAGTACGGGATCGCAATGCCCGGAGCGAACGTGCCAACGAGAATAAAATTTTCGGCGCGTTCAGTCCGGCCAATCTGGTTTCCGGCCAGAACTGATTGCCGTGCTTCCTCCTGGTCGCGGCGACGGCCCGGCTCAGATGAACCACCCATAATGCAGCGCCGCCCAGAGCAGCACGCCCAGCGCCAGCAGCACCACCATCCAGACGATCAGCGCCCGGTAGCGCCGGATGCCGCTGACGATCACAAAGCGGGTTCCTTTAGGGTAGACTCCCGGCCGGGTGAAAATGCCGGAAACATGGAAATTCAACCGCATCGGCAGGTTGACCGCCCAGCCTCCGGCTTCCAGAAACACCGTCAGATTGCGTTTGCGCATCTTGAGAAAAGCGAAAATGGTCGCCGGGATCAGAAATAATCCGAGAATGATTGCCAGCCACAACAGCAGCACCCAGCCCGGCAGCGCCGACAAGGTGGCGATGGCTCCGGTCACCGATTTCAGAATGAAACTGGCTGCCGCGCCCAATGCCGCTACGCTCAACCCCCCGGCCAGCAGCATCAGCGAACCGTTGCCGAGCAACGCCTTGAACGGTCCCGACGGTGCCGCCGCGGCAGGCTGGCCGGCTTTGATGACGTCGGTCAGCTGCTTTTCGGTCGTGGTGAAATCGGTCAGTTTCTGAATCTTTTCCCCCATGGCGCTGGAGAATCGGTGAAACGGCGCCATTACCGTCTGGCCGAAGGAGATCGGCCCCTCGATCAGATCGATCACCTTGCCATGGTAGGTGACATCGGCGTTGTCGATGAAAAATGCGGGTTTGCCGATATAGATACGGTTCAGTGAACCGCCGGTCACCGCCACCGCCAGCTGGCGCGGTGCGGCGTTGCTTCCGGCCGCCATGACTTCGAGATAAAGCAAACACAAATTGGAACGCACTGCGATCTTGCGGTGTTCGGCGATGTTGCCGATCCAGACGGCGAGGTGGTAACTGCGCCCGTCCATGATCAGGCGCCCGGCCTGAAGCATCGAGTTCCGGTCGGGGTCGAAAAATGCCTCGAAGTTCACGAAATTGTTGACGAATTCAATCAGATATTTTTTATGCAGCAGCAGCCGCTCCAGTTGTCGGAGCGCATTGACCACCCCTCCCAGAGCTTTGTCTTCGGTGAAAAGCCGCCGGAGGATTTCCGGAGCGGGGCCGCCGAGGTAACTTTCGAGCCTGCTCCGGCCCAGGCTGCCGGCCAGGTCGCCCTGCGCCTTTTTCAAATAGGCGATATATCCGGCCAGGTCGCTCTTCAATGCCTCCCAGGTATCGACCGTCAGTTCGGTCAGGCCGAAAGCGGCGGCGAATTTTTCTGCCGCCTTGCGGTAGAACGGATTGACCTGATCGTCGAACCGCAACCGGCATTCGGCGTCCGGCAACGCCAGCGGCGCGGCGCTCAGCGTCGCATTGACTGCGGCCGCGTCGCTCAGTTCCAGCGGCGACAACGCGTCGGGCTGCATCCGGAACCGGGCCGCATTGGCCGGGTCGATCCGAATCAGTTCGCAAAAGCGGAAATATTCATCGATTTTGACGTTCAGACCCTTGAACGCATCATAATAAGGAACCGGGTCGGCATTGCGGAAGAGCGGCCGCTCGGCGGTGGCGGCCCAGTCCAGAAAACTGCGGGCGTCGGCCAGGAACTTTTCCAGTTGCGCCGTGCCGAGTCCGACCGAGCCGTCGGCGGCGGGGGTTCCGCCGGTCAGTTTGACCAGTTCGTTGAACAGCGCTTCGCCGCCGGACCCGGAGACTGCGACGAAACTCAAAATCCCGTCGCCGGTGATCGGTCCCGAGGTTACGGCGTGGAGCTTGGTCCGGACCCGCTCAAGGTCGACCCGGTTGTCGGAAAGCAGTTCGGCGGCATGGTCGGCGATGAAACCGCGCAGTGCGCCGCCGTCGGGATGATCGGCATTGAGCCACTCCGGTGCAAATTCAGGCGACGGGTCGGCCAGGACGTCAATGTCGGTCAGCACGGCGAAGAGCCAGGCGATCGCTTCACGGATCTCATCGACCCGGATGACGCCGTTGCCGTCGCCGTCGAGCGCCCGGAAAAATGCCGGATCGCCATTGAGCGAGGCCACCGGCACACACAAGGCCGCCCATAGTGCGGGGTCGAGGTCCAGAATCAGCGCCAGGTCGCGGGGTTCGCGGACCCGGTATTGGAAACTGCCGCCGATATTTTCAAAAATGGTGCGATGGGCCGTTTCGCTCATGATCGACTTCTCCCCGGGGTAAAAAAGCACTGCTTTCGTTGATTTCGGCAGAAATATAACACGGTAAGGCCGGTTTTTCAATCGGATCGGTTGGCAAGTTGGTTTTTTTGAACTATATTTTCCGGCATGAACGGCAAATCGATTGCGGAATTCCATCCATGAGCAAGATCAAACTGATCGTCAGCGCCTGTCTGCTGGGCGAACCGGTGCGCTATGACGGCAAGGCCAAGGCCGATCATTATGTCCGGGAGATGTTGGGCGGGGCGTTTGAACTGATTGCCGTCTGTCCGGAGACCGAAGCCGGACTGGCGGTGCCGCGCGAAGCAATGCGGTTGACCGGCGATCCGGCGGCGCCGCAAATGCTGGGCGTGGTCAGCGGCCGCGACTTCACCGGCGAACTGCGGCATTGGCTTGCCCGGCGGCTGCCGGAATTGGCGGCCATGGAGCCGGACGGGTTCGTGTTGAAAAGCAATTCGCCGTCATGCGGACTATCGCCGGTGGCGGTCTCCGGCGCGGCGGTTCCGGGGGCCGGAATTCTGGCCGGCTGCGTGGCGGCGGGCTTTCCCGAGCTGGCCGTGGCCAGCGAAAAAATGTTGGCAAACCGTTTCGGCCGGCAGCGCTTTCTCGACAAACTGCTGGTGATGCACTGCTGGCGCGAACTGCTGAAGGCGGGGGCCGTACCGGAACGGCTGCTGGAATTTCACCGCAATCTGCGGCTGCTGGCGATGAGCCATGCCCCCGGCCGGACCGGCGAGCTTGACAAATCGGCGCGGCGCGGCGACTGGGGCGTTTATGAACGCAAACTCGCCGTGATTCTCGATGCCTGGCCGGAGCAGTCGAAGCATGACAATGTCTGGCGCCATCTGCAATGTGCTCTTGCCCGGCATCTTTCCGAGCCGGAAAAAAAGGCGCTGAACCGCTCTCTGGAAGCCTTCGCCGATGGTGAATTAAGCGCTGTTGCGATGATCATGCAGTTTAAATTGCTGTGTGAGGCTCTGGAGCCGGACGAATACGGCGCACAGTTCTACTGGCAGCTTGCCGGACCGCTCTATTGAATGAGTTTTCCGGCTCCCGCATTTCCGGCGGCTTCATGCCGGATTCCTGAATACGCCTGTGCCGGATTTCTTTCGGCCTTTTCGGTGACATATATAGATATGATTCTATCAATATGATTTTATCAATATGATTCTATCAATCGGAATTTCTTTTATTGAAGCATATGATTTGAGCATTTCCTGCTCCCGGATAAGACCGGATAAGATATGATTTTATCAATATGATTCTATTAATATGATTTTATCAATAAAAAAATATTGAATTATTGAGTAAAAAAATATTGAATCTTGCCGTCCGGTGTGCTATATTAACTTGTAACCGGGATCGGAAGAAGCGGTTTTCGGTCCGGATTTGGATGAAATCGATATTTTTTGCGTAAAACCGGGTCAGGGTGGCCCGGGGTATTTTTCTACCATTAAAAAGAGCGGCGAATGTGATGATGACAGCACGGAAAAAAGTTCCCAAGTTACCGTCAGTAAAGCGTTTGCCTTCCTATTTGCATGAATTGAAGTTGCTGCGCGACAACGGTCAGGAGGTCGTGTCGACTACGCTTCTGGCGCAACGGCTGAGCCTGGAGCCGATTGTGGTGCGCAAGGATCTGGAACTGGCCGGCAGCTCCGGCAGTCCCGGCATCGGATATCGGATTCAGAACCTGATTGAGGGAATCGAAGGATTTCTGGGCTGGAAAAATGCGACGCCGGTGTTTCTGGTCGGAGCGGGGAGTCTCGGTACCGCGCTGCTGGGATATCATGGTTTCGCCGAATACGGTTTCCATATCGTCGCCGCCTTCGATACGGATTTATCGAAGATCGGCACTTCGATTCACGACAAGCCGGTGTTCGGCATGGATCATCTGGCCAATCTGGTGGAGCGTATGAAGGTCAGAATCGCATTTTTGTGTGTGCCCTGCGAACAGGCGCAGCGCGCGGCCGAACAGATCGTCGCCGCCGGAATCGTCGCCATCTGGAACTTCACCAATACGCCATTGTCGGTGCCGCACGATATCGTTCAGCAGAAGGTGAATCTGGCCGGCGATCTGGCGGAATTGTCGGTGAGGCTTTCCGGCCGTCTGGGCAATGACGCTCCGGGGCTTTAGTGTTGCCGGAAACGATCCAAGAGTTGTTTCATTCATAATATTTCAACCCCCCATTTCAGGAGACGCAGAATATGCAGGAAACCATGGAGAAGACCAAGGCGATGGTCGACCACTTCGCCGAGGTCAACCGTATTCTTGAGAAGCATCAGTTCAGCGCGGCCAAGCTGATTCCGATTCTTCAGGAAACCCAGGCGGCTTACAAGTATCTTGCCAAGGATATGATCAGTTATATCGCCACCAGCATCGGAGTGCCGCCGTCGCGGGTCTACGGCGTGGCAACTTTCTACGCGCATTTTTCGCTTGAACCGAAGGGAAAGCACATCATCCGTCTGTGCGACGGCACTGCCTGCCATGTGAAGAAATCCCACGGTATTCTGAATGCCCTGCGCGAAAAGCTCGGTCTGGAAGGCGAGGCCCGTACGACCAAAGATTTGAGTTTCACGCTGGAAACCGTGAGTTGTCTCGGCGCCTGCGGCCTGGCCCCGGTGGTGGTGGTGGACGAAGAAGTGCACGGACAGGTGACGCCGGAACAGGCGCTGTCGATCGTCGACGGCATTCGCAAAGTCGACGCGGCGAAGTAATCCGCGCGCAACGAAAAATGGATTGTTAAAAAGGGAACCCGGAATCATATGAATATCGATCTCAAAAAAATCGCCGCCGACTACAAGCGGTCGGCGGCCAAACTGACCCGCCGGATCATTCTCTGCGGCGGCACGGGATGTGTGGCCAACGGCTCCATGGCGGTGCGCGATGCTCTGGTGGAGGCGTTGCGGAAAGCGGGTGTTGATGTCGCGGTCGAAATCAAGACCGATGCGGAGCACGATTTCCACGGCACCTATGTTTCCAAATCCGGTTGTCAGGGATTCTGCCAGCAGGGACCGTTGGTGCATATCGAGCCGGAACACATTTTGTATGCCAAGGTCAAGGTGGCCGATGTGCCGGAAATCGTCGAGCGGACGTTGCAGAAGGGGGAAGTGATCGAGCGTTTGCTTTATGTGAATCCCCGTACCGGCGAACGCGGCAAGGGCAATGCCGAAATTCCATTCTACAACCGGCAGCATCGGATGATTCTGGCCAACTGCATGATCGAGCCGGAAAACATTGAGGAATACATCGCCCGGGCCGGGTACGAAGGCGCCCGCAAGGCGGTGGTGGAAATGAAACCGGAAGAGGTTTGCCAGATCGTGACCGAATCGGGGTTGCGCGGCCATGGCGGCGGCGGTTTTCCGACCGGATTGAAGTGGAAGTTCACGCTCGCCAGCAAAAACAAGAAAAAATACGTGATCTGCAACGGCGACGAAGGCGACCCGGGCGCATTCATGAACCGTTCGGTCATGGAAGGCAATCCGCACTCGGTGCTCGAAGGCATGATGATCGCCGCGCGGGCGATCGAAGCCGATGAAGGCTATGTTTATGTGCGCGCCGAGTATCCGCTGGCCGTCCGCCGGATGCGCCGTGCGGTCGCGGATGCGGAAAAAGCCGGTCTGCTGGGCGACAATCTGTTCGGCGCCGATTTCAGTTTCCGGGTCCATGTGATGGAAGGCGCCGGCGCCTTCGTCTGCGGCGAGGAAACCGCGTTGATTGCCTCGATCGAAGGCAAGCGCGGCATGCCGAAGCCGAAACCGCCGTTTCCGGCTCAGTGCGGTCTGTGGGGCAAGCCGACGGTCATCAACAATGTCGAAACCCTGGCTTCGGTGCCGATGATTCTCCGCGACGGACCGGCCGCCTACAAGGCTGTCGGGACGGAAAAATCGCCGGGGACCAAGACGTTCGCGCTTACGGGCCATGTGGCCAATACCGGCTTGATCGAAGTGCCGTTCGGCACCACGCTTCGGGAAATCGTCTACAATATCGGCGGCGGTGTGACCGACAATGACGGCAACATCACCAATGACGATTTCAAGGCGGTTCAGATCGGCGGACCCTCGGGCGGATGCCTGACTCCGGCGATGCTGGATATGCCGCTGGATTTCGACTCGCTCAAAACGGTCGGCGCGATTGTCGGCTCGGGCGGTCTGGTGGTCATGAACAAGCAGACCTGCATCGTCAAGATCGCGCGTTTCTTCATGCAGTTCACCCAGAACGAATCGTGCGGCAAGTGCGTGCCCTGCCGCGAAGGCACCAAGCAGATGCTGGCGATGCTCGATGACATCATTGCCGGCAAAGCCACCCTGGAAACGCTTGAACTGCTCGAACAGACCGCTCGCGCGGTGCAGATGGGATCGCTCTGCGGATTGGGCAAAACCGCGCCGAATCCGGTGCTCTCCACGCTGCGTTACTTCCGCGATGAATATGAAGCGCACGTGCTGCGCAAAGTCTGTCCGACCGGCGAATGCCGGGCGCTGGCCAAGCCCGAAATTCTGGCCGACAAGTGCCGGGGATGCACCGCGTGCGCCCGGAAATGTCCGGTCGGCGCCATCACCGGCAAGGTCAAGGAAGTGCATGTGATCGATGCCGACAAGTGCATCCGGTGCGGCGCCTGCAAGGCCGCCTGTAAATTCGACGCGATCGTTGGTCTTTAATCCTTTGGAGAAGTGAACATGAGTCCCAATACCGTTAAAGTCAATAATATCGAGATTCCGATCGCCGGTGAGCGCAATTTGCTGGAGTTGATCCGCAAGGCCGGGATCGATCTGCCGACTTTCTGTTATCATTCCGAACTGTCGATTTACGGCGCCTGCCGCCTCTGTCTGGTTGAAGTCGAAGGCAAAGGCATCATGGCCGCCTGTTCGACCGCGCCGGCCGAAGGCATGGTGGTTCTCACCGAAACCGCGGCGCTGCGCAATATGCGCAAAATCAACGTCGAACTGCTGCTGGCCAACCACAACCGCGAATGTCCGAGCTGCCCGCGCAGCGCCAACTGCACCTTGCAGGATTTGGCGCGCAAGCTCGGGGTCAAGGAAGTGCGTTACAAGCAGACCCAGAAAATGCTGCCGATCGACTGCTCCAGCCCCTCGCTGGAACGCGATCCCAACAAGTGCATTCTGTGCGGCGATTGCGTCCGGGTCTGCGCCGAGACTCAGAGCATCGGCGCGATCGATTTCGCCTACCGCGGGTCCAATGCCCGCGTGGCGCCGGCGTTCGACAAGAATCTCTGCGAAGTGGAATGCGTAAACTGCGGCCAGTGCGCGGCGGTCTGTCCGACCGGTGCGATCGTCCCGAAACAGGATTGCGACAAGGTCTGGCAGGCGATTCACGATCCCGAAAAGACGGTGATCGTCCAGGTGGCTCCGGCGGTGCGCGTGGCGCTGGGGGAATATTTCGGGTTCAAAACCGGAGAAAATGTCGAACGGCAGATGATTTCGGCCCTGAAAATGATGGGCTTCGACCAGGTGTACGACACCTGCTTCACCGCGGATATGACGATTTTCGAAGAAGCGACCGAGTTGCTGGACCGGGTGAAGAACGGCGGCAAGCTGCCGATGTTCACCAGTTGCTGTCCGGCGTGGGTGAAATTCGCCGAAATCTATTTCCCCGATATGCTGGGCAATATTTCGACGACCCGCTCGCCGCAGCAGATTTTCGGCGCGGTGGCGCGGGAAACGCTGCCGGCCAAGCTCGGCATCAAACCGGAAAATCTGGTGATTGTGTCGATCATGCCCTGTACCGCCAAGAAATTCGAAGCTCAGCTTGAAAAATTCAAGCACAATGGCCGTCCCGATGTCGATTACGTTCTGACCACCATCGAGCTGGCTCAGATGATCGAATCGATGGGCGTCAATCTGGCCGAGCTTCAGCCGGAAGCGTTCGATCTGCCGCTCGGGTTTTCGACCGGCGGCGGCGTGATTTTCGGTGCTACCGGCGGGGTGATGGAAGCCGCGTTGCGTTATGCGGTGGAAAAATTGGAAAACAAACCGCTGGAACGGGTTGATTTCAAGGAAGTGCGCGGACTCGACGGACTCAAGGAGGCCACCTACAAGGTTGCCGGCATGGACGTCAAGGTCGCCGTGGTCCATGGTCTGGCCAATGCCCGCAAACTGGTCGATGCGATCAAGGCCGGCAAGGCCGACTATCAGTTCATCGAAGTGATGTCCTGCCCCGGCGGGTGCATTTCCGGCGGCGGCCAGCCGATCAACAAGCGTTCGGATTTCCGCAAGGCGCGGACCGCCGGAATCTATGCCATCGACAAGGCGCGCCAGCTCCAGAAGCCGCAGGACAACTACCTGGTCAGCGCCTGTTACAAGGAAGCGTTCGGCGGCCATCCGGGTTCGCACAAGGCGCATGATTTTCTGCATACGCACTATCAGAACCGCGGCCAGATTCTGGATGCGAAGATTCCGGTCATCCGTGGCAAGGAAACCAAAAAACTGCCGATCTGCGTGACCGTCTGCCCGACCCGGCAGGATTGCGCCGGCAGCAAACTCCTGGCCGGAATCGTCGATTTCGTGCAGCAGAACAATCTGGCGGAAAAGGTCGACATCGATGCCGCGTTCAATTCGCGGCCGGATGACGCCGGTGTCGTCGGAATCGCCATCGGCGATATGGCGATCGACTCGAAGGACAGTTCGCTCAAGCGTCTCTGCGAGATGATCGCCGAAGGGGTCAAGGCGCTGTAACATGATGCTCGACCATATCGCAAAATCGGCGATTGCCGTAAAAATCGCAGCCGTAAAAGTTGCGGTATGGCTGTTTTAACGACGAAAAACCCCGGTGGCGGCATGCTCCCGGGGTTTTGATTTCAAGTGCGGGATTGCAAAAAGCATTTCCGACGCTATATTATCTGAATTCGGTTTGATGACCTTAATCAATCTTGGAGGTATTATATGGGTAAGAAAATGCAAACCATCGACGGCAATTACGCGGCTTCCTATGTCGCGTACGCTTTCAGCGAAGTAGCCGCCATCTATCCGATTACCCCGTCTTCGACGATGGGTGAATATGCCGACACCTGGGCCAGTCAGGGACTGAAAAACATGTTCGGCCAGAAGGTCGAAATTTCGGAAATGCAATCCGAAGCCGGTGCGGCCGGCGCGGTGCACGGCAGCTTGAGCGCGGGCGCGCTGACCACGACCTATACGGCGAGCCAGGGGCTGCTGCTGATGATCCCGAACATGTACAAAATCGCCGGGGAAATGCTGCCGGTGGTATTCCATGTATCGGCGCGGGCGCTGGCGGCGCAGTCGCTGTCGATTTTCGGCGACCACTCCGACGTGATGAGCTGCCGGTCGACCGGTTTCGCCATGACCAGTGCGGCTTCGATTCAGGAAACCCATGACCTGGCGCTGGTCGCCCATCTGGCCACACTGGAAAGCGAAGTGCCCTTTGTGGCTTTCTTCGACGGCTTCCGGACCTCGCACGAAATCCAGAAGATCGAGCTGCTCGATTATCAGGATATGAAGTCGATGCTCGACATGAAGTATGTCGAACGCTTCCGCGCCCGTGCGTTGCGTCCCGAAGCCCCCTATGCCAAGATGGCGGCGCAGAATCCCGACGTTTACTTCCAGGGACGCGAAACCACCAACCGCATTTATGAAGAACTTCCCGCCGTGGTCCAGAAATATATGGATGCGGTGGGCAAGGTCACCGGCCGTCATTACCATCTGTTCGATTATGTCGGCGCCGCCGATGCCGAAAATGTGATCGTGGCGATGGGCTCCGCTTGCGAAACCATTGAAGAAACGATCGATTATCTGGTCGGCAAAGGCCAGAAGGTCGGCCTGGTCAAGGTCCGGCTGTTCCGGCCCTTCGATGTTAAGGCTCTGGTCGCGGCGCTGCCGAAAAGCGTGAAGCGCATCGCGGTGCTCGACCGCTGCAAGGAACCCGGCTCGCAGGGCGAACCGCTTTTCCTCGACGTCCAGGCGGCTTTCGCGAGCACCGGAATCAAAGTGATCGGCGGCCGTTACGGTCTGGCCAGCAAGGAATTCACGCCGTCGATGGTCAATGCCGTCTACAAGCATCTGGCGGGCAAGTGCACTCATAACTTCACGGTCGGGATCAACGATGACGTGACCCATCTGTCGCTGCCGATGGACGAGCACATCGTAACCGAGCCTGCCGGTGCGACCGCCTGTATGTTCTGGGGCCTCGGCGCCGACGGTACGGTCGGTTCCAACAAGAACTCGATCAAGATCATCGGCGACAATACCGACAAATACGTGCAGGCCTATTTCGTCTATGACTCGAAGAAGTCCGGCGGGATCACCGTTTCCCACCTGCGCTTCGGCGACAAGCCGATCAAATCGCCCTATACCATCACCGCGCCGGATTTCGTGGCCTGTCACAACAGCGCCTACATCGGCCGTTATGACATGCTCGCCGGAATCAAGGCGGGCGGCGTGTTTCTGCTCAATACCACGCTGCCGCAGGATCAGGTTTTCGCCAGCTTCACCCGCGATATGCAGGAAACCATCATCAAGAAAAAGATTCGCGTGTACGCGATCGATGCGTTGAAGATTTCCATGGACGCCGGTCTGGGCGCCCGCATCAACACGGTGATGCAGGTCTGCTTCTTCAAGCTGGCCAACATCATTCCGACCGACACCGCGATCGGCTACATCAAGAAGGCGATCGAAAAGACCTTCAAGAAGAAGGGCGAAGAAATCGTCGCCAAGAACATCACCTGCGTCGACAATGCGCTGGCCGGCCTTTTTGAAGTCAAGATTCCGGCGGCCATCACCGAAAGCTTCACTCCGCCGGTTCTGATTGCCGCCGACGCGGGCGATTTCGCGGTCAAACTGATGAAGCCGATTCTCCATCAGCAGGGCGACGATATTCCGGTTTCGGCGATGAGCTACGACGGCTCGATGCCGACCGCGACCTCCCGGCTGGAAAAGCGCGGCATTGCTCCGGCGGTACCGAAGTGGGATTCGTCGAAGTGCATCCAGTGCAACCAGTGCGTGATGGCTTGTCCGCATGCCGCGATCCGCGCCAAGCTGATCAAGGCCGACGATCTGGCCGGCAAGCCGGAATCGTTCCACACCGTCGACGCCAAGGCGGTGAAGGAACCCGGCCTCCAGTATCGGATTCAGGTCTACTGCGAAGACTGCACCGGCTGCGGCGTCTGCATCGAAACCTGTCCGGCCAAGGAAAAGGCGCTCTCCTTCAGTCCGCTTCCGGACGAACGCGCCGCCGGACAGGTCAAGAATACCGAATTCTTCGACAATCTGCCTGACAACGTGACCGGCGGCGTGAGCGTCGACACGGTCAAGGGCTCGCAGTTCCTGAAGCCGTACTTCGAATTCTCCGGCGCTTGCGCCGGTTGCGGTGAAACTCCCTATGTAAAGCTGGTGTCCCAGCTTTTCGGACCGCGTATGATCGTGGCCAACGCCACCGGCTGTTCCTCGATCTACGGCGGCAGCTTCCCGAGCTTGCCCTACTGCAAGGACAAGAACGGTCGCGGTCCGGCGTGGGCGAACTCGCTCTTTGAAGACAATGCCGAATACGGGTACGGGATGCGTCTGGCGGTGGATACCAACCGCACGCAGCTCAAAGCCAATGTCGAGGCGGTGCTGGCCAAGGCCGGCGAAGGCGATTGCAAGTGCAGCCTGAAGGGGCTTTTCACCAAGGCGCTGGAGCTGTGGGATACGACCGGCGATGAAGCGCAGGCCAATCAGGATGCGATCAAGGCGGCGCTGCCGGGAGCGATCAAAAACACGACTTGCCCCGAAGGCAGGGAAGTGTTGCGCAAGATCGCCGAATTGAGCGACTACTTCGTCGACAAGTCGGTGTGGATCTTCGGCGGGGACGGCTGGGCCTACGATATCGGTTACGGCGGGCTCGACCATGTGGTCGCGCAGCGGCGCAATGTGAATATCCTGGTGCTTGACACCGAAGTTTATTCGAACACCGGCGGGCAGGCCTCGAAATCGACTCCGATCGGCGCGGTGGCGCTTTTCGCCAACGCGGGCAAGACTCAGACCAAGAAGAATCTCGGCTTCATGTGCATGAGCTACGGCAGCGTCTATGTCGCCTCGGTTTCGATGGGCGCCAACCGTCAGCAGACGCTGACCGCGATCCGCGAAGCCGAAGCTTTCAACGGTCCGTCGATCATTCTGGCCTATGCGCCGTGCATCGCCCACGGGATCAAGGGTGACATGCGCATGAGTCAGGTCGAAGCCAAACGCGCGGTGGATTGCGGCTATTGGCCGCTCTACCGCTTCAACCCGGCCAACGCCGAGGCGCCGTTCAAATGGGAAACCAAGGAAGCCACTGCGAGCTTCCAGGATTTCATCCGCAGCGAACGCCGCTACACCAGCTTGACCAAGACCAACCCCGGCGCCGCCGAGGATCTTTACGCCAAGGCGGAAGCCGATGCCAAGCGCCGGATGGATTTCTTCCGGAAGCTCGGCGAAGTCATCAAGTAATCAACCTGACGGCTTGAATCGAACGGGCGTGGCGGTGAAAGCTGCCGCGCCCGTTTTTGTCATGGCCGGGAGCAAGCGAAAGGCGATATGGAGAAATGTCTGCGGAAGACAATACACCGCTGGTATGTTCCTTTCCGCCGAGTGCCATGTCGGATGCGCGCATTCTGATTCTGGGCTCAATGCCGGGGGCGGAATCGTTGCGGAAACAGCAGTATTATGCTTTTCCGCACAATGCGTTCTGGCGGATCATGGGCGAAATCTGGGGCTTTGCACCGGATTTGCCTTATCTTGACCGGCTGGCGGCGTTGCGGCATTGCGGTGTGGCCCTGTGGGATGTGCTGGCCAGTTGTGAACGCACGGGAAGTCTCGATACGGCCATTGCGCGCCCGGTTCCCAATGACATTCCCGGATTGCTCCGGCGGTGTCCCGGAATCCGGATAATCTGCTGCAACGGCAATGCTTCGGGACGTTATCTCCGGCGCTTTTTTCCGGAGATTGCCGTTCCGGTCGCGGTTCTGCCTTCGACCAGTCCGGCGGCGGCGCGATTGCGCTACGCCGACAAGGTTGCGGCCTACCGCGATGCGCTGCTTTCGACGCTTTGAAGTCTGCGGTACGCTCCCGGCGTGGAGCCGAAATGCCGATGGAAGCTCCGGGTCAGGAAGTTGGGATCGGTAAAGCCGTTTTTGAGGGCAATTTCCTTGATGCTCAGCGTCGGCATGGCGAGCATCTGCCGTGCCCGCTCCAGCCGCCGCCGGATCAGGTAGCGCCCCGGAGAGTCTCCGAGATGGCGCTCGAATTGGCGGCAGAGGGTACGTACGCCGAGACCCGCGGCGACCGCAATCCGTTCCCGGTCGAGCGCCGGGTCGCCGAGATGACGCTCAATGAAATCCAATGCCCGGAGCAGGGAATCGGGCAATTCGGATTGCCGGTATGACTGGCGATGGAGTTCATGGAGCAAGGCCATGTAATAGCCCGCCAGGCGGCTTTCGTCCTGTTCGGCGGCCATTTCCACGTGAATGGCATCTACCCACAGTTCGACCCGCGCCGGATCGGTCAGGGCGCAGGCGACGTTTTCGGCGTGAAACATCTGTCGCAGCAAGAGTTGATGCAGTCGATTGTGGTGAAGCATAAACGCTTTTCGGCGCAGTGGCTCCGACCCGACCACCCATGCTTTCCGGTAGGCGGAGCAGCCGATATGAAATTCCCCGACATGATAGGACCGTTCGCCGTTTTCGCCGTCGCTGGCTTCATGCCCGGCCAGAATCAGGGCGCATACCGCGTATTGGCCGCCGCCGGGACCAATCACCGCTCCCGGCAGCCAGACGGAATCGAAGTAGCTGTAAAACGCGATCTTGTCCGCCGTCGGATCGCAGCGGTCGCGACGGAAGATGAAATTTTCTTCCCAAAGCGGGTTCTGTCCCATAATGTTGGTTGCTTTCAGTAAAATGGCATTTTATTCCATCTGATTGTCACGATAGTGCTATGGTAATATATTGCATTGCGGCGAAATTGCAATATGGTATGATCCAGACAATCGCAGGATTTCATCCGGAAAGGGAAACGAGGATGCTGGAAATCACCAATGTTCGTCACGGCGCGGTGTTGAACCGCAATCACGGACGGGAAACCGCCAAGGGGCTTGAATTTGTGATCGAGGGGCTGGCCGATCCGGCCGCTCAAGTCACCGTCGACGGCTGTTCTGTCGAACGGTGTGACCGTAATTTCCGCGCGCCGGTCCGTCTGACCGGAAAATTCAATACCGTCGCGGTCAAGAGTCACAGCAAATTCGGCGACGTCGAGCAGCGCATCACGCTGGTTTATGACAAAAACTCGTTTCGGCGCTGCAATTTCTTCATCGACGACAATGTGTTTTTCCTGACCGACCTCGCGCGGGAGAAACCGAAGTCGCTGTTCGATCACTTTTATTTGAAGGCATTGCGCGACATTCACCGCGAAAGCGGCGCCAGGTTTACGTTGAATTGCTTCTTCCGCAACGACCACGATCCCTTTGAAATCAGCGCGGTACCCGACCGCTACAAGGGCGAATGGCACGACAACGCCGACTGGCTGAGGCTCTCGTTCCACGCGTTTTCGGAATTCCCTGACCGGCCGTATCAGCATGCCGAAGGCGCGGTACTGGCCGCAGATTACGACAAAGTGCGCGCGGAAATCGTACGCTTTGCGGGCGAAGCGACCTTCATTCCGCCAACCGTGCTCCATTGGGGCATGACTCATCCGGACAACTTTGCGTTGCTCAAGGAGCGCGGCGTATCGGTGCTGGCGGGGCAGTTTATTTCTTCGCGAGTCAGGGTTGGCGAACAGGTTTCGGCCACTCCGGTGACTGACGTCGGGTACTTTTACGAACAGGATGTGGCGCACTATCTGGAGTCGAAAAAGGCTTTATACGACACGGATGTCGAGTTGCTGCTGATCAGCAACAGTACCTGCTGTAATCTCGACACACCGCAGGAAATCGTGGAATACCTCGACCGGGATGCGAGAATCGGCAACGATTTCCTCAGCTTGGTTACCCACGAACAATACAGTTTCCCGCGCTATTTCAACTACATTCCCGACCATCTCGACCGGATTGCGCTGGCTTGCCGTCACGCGAAGGAACTCGGATACGAGTTCGTCTTTTTTGCCGAAGGCTTCCTCGGCAATCGCGCCTGGGACAAATAAGCACTCGGGGGGAGGGGAAACCGGGATTCAGGCCGGGGATAAAAATTCCCGGCCTGAATTATTTCAGAACGGCGGAATCGGATGGAATTTCGCCGGGCGAGGGCGACAGTCGGCGCATGACGGCGATGTCGTCTTGGGAATATCCCGCTTCGCCGTGATCATCCCTCCGGTTCGGTCCGACGCTCCACACCATGACGACCGGAAGCATTTTTTCCACAGTATCATCGCTCTCGATACCCGATTCCGGCATACCCGGGAGCGACATCAACAGATCTTTGCCGGTTGCATCCGAATTTTTTTCCCGCAATTTCAGGAATGTGAATTTCTTTTCGCCGATCATATAGTGAAACGGCTGATCGTTGTAGGGATCGAGCGGCGCATCTTTGGGCAGCGCGTCCGGATAGCGGCCGTGTTCGCGATAATACAGTTCCAGATCAATCAGTATCTGCATGGCCAGATTTTTCGTGGTTCCCCACATAAGACGGCGCGGACATGCGGTGATTGGTGGAGTGAAAAAAATGACGGCTTGGGCTTGAGATGGTCGAATGGTGCCGGTATCAAAAAATTGGGTATACCATTTGACCAGTTCAATTTCGTTATAACAAAAGAAATATTTGAACTGTGGGAGTACCCAGTACAGGGATCGCAAATCGAGTCCGGTAGGTCGATTGAAAATATCATCGATGCGGGCAGTAAGATCGACCATACTCAGTTGTTCCAACAAATCGCCATATAAAGCACGTTTCCAGAACGATTCATAACCGGCGAAGGATTCGTGCAATTCCTGTTGAAATAGCCGTAATTCAGCATCATCCAGCATTCCGGATTCCAACAGCATTTGCAGGGCTTTCAAGCGACTGGAGTCCAGACCAAGCCAGGTCAGGTATTGATCCAGCAAAACCGGAGGGCTGAGCGAGTCTCGCAACGCGATGATCCGCCGATAGCTTTTCACAGCTGGAGTTTTGTCCCGTCCCAACAGCGCCAGTCGAATTCGCCATAGTTCTTGTCTGACTAACGCATGGCTCGGACCGATTTGCGAAGAATCTGTCGCCCCAAATCTATTCCCTGAAAATTGCCGTGGATACTTCGGCAGAGGACGACTGAGAATGGCATCATTGGTTTGCAGGATGGCGGTCAATCCTTTTTCAATATCCAGACACTGCTGAATCTGGGCCTGCGACAATTCAAGGTCGTGATCTTCGCCAATGAGAAACTTAGCGAAACGCTGTTCAAATTTTTGATTGCCAGCCTCCAGTACGGACCATATTTCGGTATCGGGATGCTCTCCTTCATAGTAATATTCCGTCAGTGCTTTCAATGTAATTGGATGACCGAAGACATTTTCGGCGCGATTCAAGGCCGCCTTTAATGAAAAATCTTCATAAAAGACCAGTCCGAGCACCGCCAGCCAGATGCTGATTGTGATTCCCCATAGTAGAATGACCGTTTTGCTCCAAAGTTTGCGATAGGATTGACCGGTTAAATCCGCCCATAATTTCCCTCGCAAAATATATCCTGAGAACAATGAGGAAATGGCAATCAGGAAAATGATATTCCAAAAACACTCACTTGCCGGGTTCGGTTCAAAAGTCAATCCCGAAAAAAATTGATACCGGAACTGTCACACCATGGCCGGATTACAGAGATTATCACAATGGCAGTCGGCGGCAATATCACGCCACCCGGTGTCAACAAGCATGAACTCCACGCGAAAAGCTTCAGTTTGAGGGTTTGATGCAAGGTCAAAACGAACGGCGAAAAAAAAAGCGTCATTAAGAAAAGCGACGCCAGTAGGAAGATTAAAATACCATCCAGTCTTTTGGTCGAGTTAAACTCCAGCAATATGCCGCCGAAAATCAGGAGAATTCCCCATCCGATGCCGACGATATGGCGTTTCCATCCGGAAAAGGAGCGCAAACAAAATTGATAAGCTCCAGTTGTGATAATAATTGTACAGACGATCAGCAAAAAGAATAAACTTCCGATCATGCTGTTTCCAATCACCATGAAGAAAGACAGAAAATCAATATGTGTTAAAACCAGCATGAGTGCGGTAAAAATAAGGTAGCTTCCGACCCAGAGGATGGTTTCGGCCAGAAACGCTCGCCGGGCGCTGCGCCGCAGTACGGCTTGTTCGGAAATGTCACCTCGCATCGTCGTATTCCTTCTTAAGGTTCCCCGAGAATCGGTTTGAGCCGTTTCTGTGCGGTGCGGTCATCGGCTTTGCCGTCGAGTTTGCCATGATCGTCACGCAAATTGGGCCCGATGCTCCACACCATGACAACCGGAACCGTCTTGGTAAAAACAACGGATTTCTCCTGAGGTTCCGTGAGCGTCAGAACGCCTGGTTCTCCGGGCAGTTCGATTTTTTCCGGCGGTTTCGGCGGCGGATCGACCGGCTTCCGGAAGTCCACCTCCTCCGTGGTGACGGCGTAGCGGAACGGTGCGCCGCCGAATGGATCGCGTGGTTCGGTTTCCGGAAGCATTTCGGGATAACGTCCATGCCGCCGGCGATACAATTCAACATCGATCAGAACCTGCGTGGCTATGAGCTCAGCTTCGAATCGATCAAATATGGAGCGATAGCATTCCGAGGGCGCCATCAATTCAGTAAATACTCCATGCGGCGTTACGTTGCCGTCATCGCGGGCGAACCTGATATCGTAGTCGATCATGTCGATCATGTTGCGCCGGAGAAAATATTCGAATTGCGGGAACAGCCAGCGCAGGCTGCGAAAATCGATTCTTGGCGAAGAGAAGTCGACATCAGACGGATTCCGCATGCGGGCGGTTATATCCAGCGTTCGGAGTTCCAGCGTCAGTTCGCCATACAGGGAACGTCGAAGGACGGCTTGGGTGTCGCGGAAAGTATCGTTGAGTTCGTCGCGGCGGGAAAGCAGTTCCTCCTCCGTCAATTGATCGGATTCCAGGAGAATCCGGAGGGCGGAAAGCTGGATGGAAACCGTGGCGAGCCGGACCAGATGATCGATGATCGTCACTTCGCCTTTGAGATAGGAATTGAGCTTCACAAGATGCTGGTAAGAGGTCAGGGCAGCTGCTTTGTCGCCGTAAGCCAGCGCCAGTTTGATCCGCCACAGCTCCAGCCGGACGATTTCCCGCAGGGTGGAGAGATGGCGTATGCCGTCCATAGAGGCATCGCCCGGATAGCGAAATTCGATTTTGGGCGGAGTTGCGCCGAACATACGGTCGATCACGGCAAACTCTCCGGCAAGTTCTTTTTGGATAGCCAGACACTCCTGACGCTGGGCCGGAGTCAGAACATAATTGGAGCAAGTCGGTTCATAGCGCGATTGCTGATATCGTTCGTCAATGGCGGCGATGGCGTCGGAGAGTTTTTGCCAAGCCTCCGGATCCGGAGTTTTACCTTCATAATAGACCTCTCGCAACGCATCGACGGTGAGGGGACTGCCAAAGAAAGCGGTGGCGCATTCCTCGGCTTTATGGAGGGCCAAGCCGCTTTGCAGCATCAGAATAAGCATGAACAGCCATGATACTGCCGCCAGACTCCACATCATTGGGATGAGTTTGCGGCAAAGCATCATCCGGTACGATTGGCGGCTCAAGGCCGCCAGCAGCGCGCCGCGCAGCAGATACCCGGCAAAAATCAGAACAAATGCGCCAAGAAAAAAAAGATTCCATTGCCAGTTGAAAACGAGAAACGTCGGGAACAAGTGTTCGCAGAATTGTCCGAAAAGCGGCAGAGCGAACGGTATGATGATCAACCCGGACAGGGTGAGGCAGAAGATGGTCAGCAATGGCAACAGCAGCCCGGCAATCCCCGCCAAGGTGAGGAGGCCGGAAAGCCAGGCGGCAAGTTTTGTTCGGCGGGATTGGCCAAAAACAGGAATGAGGAAGGTGTACAGAAAAAGCATGGCCGGAAACAGGAACACCGCCTCAAACAGGAAAATGTCCTTGCGGGTGGCGGAGCTGCCCGCCATTATGGTGATTGCGCCAAACAGCAGGAAAATGCCCCAGCCGATGCCGACGAGGTTACGCTTCCAGCCGGAAACCATTGCACGGCACAGCGAATGGGCTGTGATGACAATGACCGTTACGCCGCCGATCCACAGCAGGGCCAGGCACAAGCCTGCTCCGAGAAAAAGATTCTCGCAGGCAATGCGCGAATCTGCCAGCAGCAGTGCGGTCACGGTAAAAATAAGGTAACTCCCGACCCAGAGAATGGTTTCGGCGAGAAACATTCTCCGGGCGCTGCGCTGCAAGAACTCTGGTTGATCGGCTGCCATCATATTCCTTAAAATGATCGTTGCATTGTCCCGAGTTATCCGCCTCAGTGTTTATCGGGCACGCTTTTCAGTCGCTTCAGGACCGTGATGTCATCATGTTTGTCCTGATGGCCTTTGCCGTCGTTGTCGCACAAATCGGGGCCGACGCTCCAGATTTTGACTGCCGGGCCGGTCTGGTTGAGGTAGACTGTCGGAGGAGAATCCGAATCCCCGGCGGGGGCCGGGCGGGCGAATTCAATTTCCACATCGCCTACCGCATAAAGCAACGGCGTGTCACCGAAGGGATCCGATGGCGCCGTTTCCGGCAAGGCGGCGGGGTATTGACCATGCCGGCGATAATACAGCTCCACGTCGATCAGGGCCTGCATCGCGCGGGCTTGCGCGTCCAGCCGGGTGAAACGATTGTGCGCCGCGGTCAATGCCGGAGTCAGCATGGCCCCGATGAATCCGGGCGCCGGCGTATCGGTTTCGCCTTTGGCGGCGAGCACATACCAGTCGTTCAGCGTCCTCAGATTGCAGCGAATCCAATATTCGAATTGCGGCAGCACCCAGCGCATGCTGCGCAGATTGAGGCCGTGAAATTGTGCTTCCGAATCGAGTTCAGAATCGGAACCGACTTCGGCAATCATATCCACGACATCCGTACCAAACACGGCTTCGCCATAGAGGCAGCGTTGCCAGAGCGCTTCGGAATCGCGCATCATGGCGTCCAGATCGCCGCGGCATTGCCGAAGCTCGGCTTCGTTCAGCAAATCGGACTCCAGCAACAGGGCCAGTCCATCCAGCCGGATCGAGCTGATCGCCAGTCGGACCAGTTGCGAAATCAGCGTCACGTCACCACGCAGAAAGTCGTCCAGCGCCGCCATGCGTTTCCAGGCGGTCAGTGCGGCCGCCTGGTCGCCGGATTCGAGCGCCAGCCGGATGCGCCAGAGCTGAAGCCGCGCGGCGGAGCGCAGCCAGCTGAAATAAGGCAGCAGCACCGCCGCCACCTGATGTTTCTCGAAGACCAGCGGATATTTGGGCAGCGGTTGGGCGAGCAGCTGATCCATACCCTTCAGTTTATCGGCCGCCGCCGTTTCGGCCGCGCGGATTTGCCGCCAATGGTCCGGCTGCAACTGGTAATTCATGGCACGGCTGGTATCGAAGCCGGCGTCGGTGAATTTCTGCGTGGCGGATTGCTCAAGTTCCTGGAATCGGGCCCAGAACGCAGGGTCCGGGGTTTGCCCGGCCAGATAAAGTTCGTTCAACGCCTCCGGCGTCACCGGCCGCCCCCAGAACGTGGCGGCGCGGTCGAACGATTGCTTTATCTGGACACCGCTGTAAAGCATCAGGCCGAGCATCGCGAGCCAGGCGCCAAACGCCACCACCCACAGTGTGATTATGGTTTTGCTCCAGAATATCCGGCAGGCGAGGCCGCTCAGGCGCGACAGCAGTTTGCCGCGCATCCAGTATCCGGCCAGCAGCAGGATGATGGCGGCGACATAAATCAGGTTCCACTGCAATCCGCTGAATTCGAAATATGCGGCCAGCTGCCGCCGGAATTCCACTTCCGGACCGGGATTGGTTCCGGCGAGACAGGTTAAAATACCGTTATTCAATGTTTCGGAAATCATGAACAAGGGAAGCAAGAGCCCGGCAATCCCGATCAGGGTGCAGGTGCCGGAACCGAATGCCAGCCATTTTTCGCGCCGGGAGCGCGAACAGCTCATGGCCAGCGGCTGAATCAGGAAGATCAGGACAAGGCCGAGGATAATCAATTTCCCGCAGATCGGTTCCAGACCGGATGCCGGGGTCAGCAATATCGCAAGCACATAAGCCAGCAGAAAGACAGCCCAGAGAATGACTGCCAGAAAACGCCGCCAATCAATGTATTCCTTGCGGAAAAATCGGTCGCAGCAGACGCCGAATCCGGCAAGATAAGCGGTAACCAGAAGCGCGACCGCCACGCCGATGCAGCCGAAACAGTTGACCGCCACCCCCGCAAACCAGTTGTGCGCCCAGCCGAATAAAATCAGGGTGAACAGCAAATATCCCCCCGCCAGAAGCCAGGTTTCCCCCAAAAACAAACGCCTTGCGCTCCGGTCGAATTTGCCTGCGTAATCCGGCTGCCGTTTCATCTTTCCCCCCCGGTTGACATGGATTAAAATACCAACACTAATGACCTCGGCAACGCTTGCTATTGTTCGTGTGCGACGGGATTTTTTATTGATTTTTGAGCGGGAGCGTCCGTTTGCGGTCGCGCCAGGCGAAAAGTCCGGCCAGCAACGTGCCGGAAATCGAGTGCCAGACGCAACTGACCGCGGCGGCCACCGCGGTTTCCGGCAATGCCGGGAAATGGCGCGAGGCCAGATTGGTGGCCAGTCCGGCGTTCTGCATGCCGACTTCAATGGCGATGGTGCGTTTCTGAGCTTTGCCCATCTCCGCCAGCTGGCCGACGCCGTAGCCGGTGACATAACCCAGGGCATTGTGCAGAAACACCACCAGGAAGATCAATGCTCCCGAAGTGAAGAAATCATTGCCGTTGGAGGCGACGACTCCCCCGACGATGCAGGCGAAGCTGATCACCGAAACCCCGGGCATGACCCGGCAGAATTCCCGGTAGGAACGCCGGGCGCCGAAGAACCAGTTGCCGATGACTCCGGCGGCTACCGGCAGGATGGTGACGATCAGGATGGAGCGGAACATGCCCCAGGCCTGGACTTCAATTGAAGTGCCCGCCAGCATCAGCATCAGTACCGGCGTCATGATCGGGGACAGCAGCGTCGTGGCGGTGGTCATGCCGACGGAAAAAGCGACATCGCCATGACTCAGGTAGGTAATGATGTTGGACGACACGCCGCCGGGACAGCAGCCGACCAGAAGCAGGCCCGCCGCAATGCCTTTCGGCAGCTGAAAGGTGTGGACCAGCAGGAATGCGATGCCCGGCATCAGGGCGTATTGAGCGCAGGCGCCGATGAAGATGTCGAACGGTCGTTTGGCCAGAATCCGGAAGTCGTCGGTGGTGAGCGTCATCCCCATGGTGAGCATGATGACGCCGAGAACCGCGCTTTGAACGTCGCCGCGCACCCACTGGAACAGCGAGGGTCGCAAGAATGTCGCCCCGGCGACCAGAATGATGAAAATCGAGGTGTATCGGGTCAGAAAACCACTGGTTTTTTGCAGAAAATTCATTTGACGTCCCGGCGGTGAACAGCCAGGAGCGCAAGCGCGAGCTGATCGGGACAGCTGGTCGGTTTGCCGCCGCAGCGGATGCCCTTGAGCCGGGCGATCACGTCATCGACAGTCATGCCGCGGACGAGCTTGCCGATGGCGGTGAGGTTGCCGGGACAGCCGCCGAAAAATTCCACGCTGACGATGCGTTCGCCGTCGAGTTCGAAGTCGATTTCCTGACTGCAGGTGCCGCGGGGGCGATATTGATATTTCATGATCGCAATTCCAGGATTGGGATAATCTGTCGACAAACAATATAGCGTTGCATTCCCATTTGGCAAATTTTTCGGACCCATTCGACGGAAAAAAATGTCTGATTCTCCGGCTGACGCGCTGGAATGCAAAACGGGCGACGGGATGCTCCATCCCGGTCGCCCGTTGATCGGATCAATGGTTCTGATTATCCTTTGAGCATGGCGTTGAGGATGTAGAAATTGAGTTCTTCGTAATCGCGTTCGGCCGTGAGTTTTTCGATCATGGCGTCATCCAGCGAGCGCGAAATTTCCAGCAACTTGAGAAAAATGGCGCGACTGTAGGCGAGGTGCTTCATGCAGACCGCATCCTTCTGCGTCCGCATGACTTTGACGTCCAGTCCGACCCATTCGCCGTGATTGCCGAAGCCGTGTTTATCAAGCACACGCACCTGATTCAAGGCGCGGCGCGGATCGACGGCGCCGAAGGTCAGGTCCTGATCGAATTTGAGTCCGTTCTGGTCGTTGAGATGAACGCTCCAGAGTTTTTTGTGCGCCAGCGCGAAACCCATTTCGTCGGAAGGCGAGAGGTTGGCCAGCAAGGCATGGGCGGTTTCGATCAGGCAGCCCACGCGATCCGGCGCATCGGTCAGCAGCCCCATGGCGATGGCATGTCCGATGGTCGGGATATAGGTGTGGTCCATCGGTTCATTGGGCTTGGATTCGATCATGATCCGGATGTTTCTGTCGTAATCGAGCATGGTCTGAAGCGCCTTGGCGATGCGTTCGGTGGCCACGACGGGATCTTTGGCTTCGCGGATATAGGTGCCTTCACGGGCGAGCCATAGCACGATATTACGGGTTCCGAGCGCGTTTGCGATGTCGATCGTGCGCTTGCTCCGTTCGATGGCGTATTCGCGGCACTTCGGGCAGTTGTTGGTGTAGCCGCCGTCGATGGTGTGCGGATCGAACCACATGCGGGGCGCTACGAATTCGGCGGTCAGACCATGGTCCTCAAGTGTTTTCTTGAGCGCTGCCGCCTGCTTGATGATCTCCGCCGGCGTCAGCTTGGCCATATCGGGAACGGCATCGTCATCATGGAATTGCACGCCGTCGAAGCCCATCGCCTTGTAGGCTTCGAGTTTCCGGTTGAAGGGAATGCTCTGGCGGACTTCGGGGCCGAAGGGGTCGGCGCCTTCGTGAATGTTCCACGGGCCGAACGAGAAACGAAACGTACCGGTCATGATTTGCCTCCTTTTCGGGTGAATTGCGCGAAAATTTCGCGGACATCTCCAATATAGCGCTTGCAAATCGGAAAACCTTCACTATATTACGAAAAAGAAGCACGATCTTACGAAAGTGGATGACGGATGGAGACGGTGATTGCCAACCGCAACGATTTTTTTACGCCGAACTGCTGTCCGATCGCGTTGCGCACGATTCAGGGCGACCGCGCAATGCAGCACGAGGGCGATCTGACCGACATTCGCCATACTCATGACTTTGCCGAACTGGTCATCATCACCCGCGGCGGCGGCAAGCACTGGATCGACGGGGAAACCTACGAGGTCTCGGCGGGGGACGTTTTTCTGATTCAAGGCAATATCGAGCACTATTTCCTCGAACGCCACGATCTCGGCATGTTCAACATCATGTTCGACGATTTCTATCTCAAAGGACACCTGCGGAGCCTGCGGTCGATGCCCGGCTTCAATGCATTTTTCCTCTTTGAGCCGACCTATCGCCGCCGCCATCGCTTTCAAAGCCGGCTGCATATGACGCCGGACGCGTTGCTGCCGGTCATGGCGCTGCTGCAGCAGATGACGGCGGAGATTCGGCGTGAAGACCCGGGCTTCGATCTGATTCTGCTGTCCAAGGTGCTGGAAATTTTCGTCTTCCTGTCGCGCGAATACACCGCGAACCGGAATCCGATGGCGCGTTCGCTGTGCCGTTTGGGGGAAGTGATCACCCGGCTGGAAAACGAGTACAAACAGGATTGGACGATCGCCCGGATTGCCCGGATCGCGGCGATGGCGCCGAGCACGCTGCTGCCGGTGTTCAAGAGCGTGACCGGGCGTTCGCCGATCGATTATCTGCTTCAGGTGCGATTGGGCAAGGCGGCGGAACGGCTGCTCAAAACCGAAGCGAGCATTGCCGAAATCGCGGCCGAATGCGGCTTTCCCGATTCAAACTATTTCTCGCGCCAGTTTCGCCGGCACTACCATTGTTCGCCCCGGGATTACCGCAATCGGAAGCCGCGAACCTGAACGGATGCTCAGGCAAAGTAGCTTTCGCAGAATTTCGCTTCGTCGGCTTCGGCTTCGGCTATTGCCAGAAACTCGGTGCCGCGCTGATCGCCCCAGCTGTAAACCAGTCTCAGTTTGCCTTCAAAATAACACATGTCGAGGTCGGAAGCATTGATATTGACCGCGTTTTTAATTTTGCGTTCCTGCTGCGGCGTGAAAACCCCGTGAAGCCGCCGGTCTTCCTCGCCGTAATCGAGTACCGGGTTGACCGGGCTCCACTGCCACAAGCGAAGGTCGCGCGAGCGCACGACGCAGGTTCGATAGCCCTGTTCGTAGCTGCCGTCGAGGTAGAACAGATAATAGAAACCGTTGAACCAGCGCAGCATCGGCCCTCCGGTATAAAAATCGCGCCCGAATACCGCACCGGGGATAACCCGGAAGTGAACCAGATCGGCCGATTCGGCAAAGAACATGGTAAAAGGCACTCCGACCAGATCGCGGGGAGCTCCCAGCTCGAACGCCATGACGAAGCGGTCGCCGGCGCGGCAGAGGGTGGTGTTGTAACCCTCCCATCCGGACCCTTCCAGAATCAGGCGCGGTTCGCTCCAGTGGATCAGGTCGGTCGATTCGATCTGATAGAACCGGGACTTGCCCCAGTCTTCCACCGCGGTAACTACCATGCGGTCCTGCCAGACGAATGCATTGCCCATATGCAGGCCGATGCCGAAAGGCGGCATGGTTTCGCCGTCGGCGACATCGACGAAACGGAAATACGATTGTCCGCTGCAATTGCCGTGGTAGTGTTTTTCCGGTGATTGCCAGCGGATGTACTCGAATCGCAACAGGCGGTTCCGCCAGACGACCGGATTGGCTTCGACGATGTCGCAGTCGACAGTGCCGAGCTTGTGGATTGGGATTGCGCAAGTTGTCATAAAACACGCCTTTCCATGAAACTCCGCGAACGGCGGAAGGCTGCCGAATCCGGCTGGCCTGGCCGGCGCTTCGGGAATTTGGGTTGGGAACGATCCTGCGATGCTATAAAATAGTTCGCGGCTGTGGGAAAGCAACCGCCCAAACCGGAAAAATAATGTTTTTTTCCGCTCTCGCGCCTTGACAAAACCGGGAAGTCATGATATACTTAACAGTGACAACTGGTCGACCAGATAAACCAGATGAATATGGACACCGAAAATGCTGGATATCAAAGATCAAATCCGGGAATATGTCTATGCGGGCGCAAGCGCCAATGACGGGTTCCTGAGCGAACGTGAAATCGCGCAACACTTCAATCTGAAGCGCAACAATACCCGGGAAGTGCTGTTGCGGCTCGAAGGCGAAGGCGTGCTCCGGCGTCATCCCAAGCGCGGCTACAGTTATGTCGATTACGATTCGACCGATGCCGCCACGGTGATCGTGATGCGTTATATGGTCGAGCGCGAAGCCGTACGCAAGGCGGCGGTTCGCGCCACCCGTGAGGATATGGTGCGCCTGACACTGATTTTCGAGGAGCTGGAAGCGCTGATCGCGGCGAAGGATCTGCCGGGATTCATGGCGTCGGATATGGAGTTTCACACCGCGCTGATCGCATCGTCGCATGACAATATGCTGATCAAGATTTTTGAATTCATGAAAGCAACGCTGTTCCGGCGCCGGGATCTTGCAGCGGGAGAATTTCCGCAGTCGTTCGTGAAAACCCAGGAGGCGCACCGCAAGATTTTCGCGGCCTTCAAGGCGCATGACGCGATGGCGTTGGAACAGGCGCTGTACGATCACATCGGCCATCATGAAGCCATTGCCGGATTGGGCATTCCCGCCAGGCAAGGCTGAGCTGGGCGGGGGAGGCCGAATTACGGCAGGATTGTCGCGCATTGATCGGGTTTTAGGGTGCAATTGACTGTCATCGGCACACGTTTGATGGCAAACAGTCGGGAAAATGGATGGCGGCGAATCGCCGCCGCCGTCGGCGAGAATCAAGCTCAGGAGAGGTCAGTTGATGAAAAAACAATGGGTTACCGAAGGGTTCGACGCATTCCGCGCGGGAACTTTCGGCAACGGCGGACAAAATCTGTATGTATCGAAAAAAGGCGTGTTGCAGCGCATTTATCAATACGATTTGACCGGCAACGGCTATTTGGATCTGGTGTTTGCAAATTGCCAGAACCATCATGAATCGGCGGAAGTTTACGTCTATTCCGATTTCTTCGGCAGTTGTCCCCGGCGAAGTGAGTTGCCCGCGCAGGGCGCGGTTTCGGGGGCGGCGGTCGACTTGACCGGGAGCGGCTTCGTCGATCTGGTCGTGGCCAACCGCTATGACATGGCCGCGCCCTTCGCTTCGAGCGAAATCTATTTCGGCGGAACGGACGACTATGGCGAAAAACGTCATATCCGAATCCCGACGCCGTGGTCGGAGTCGTGCTGTGCGGGACGCTTCCGGGGCGGCCGACATCCGGCGCTGGCGTTTTCGCTGCCGTTTTACCGGGTCGTACGGATTTTTTACTCGACCGAGCTGGGAATCGAATGGTCGAATTACGTCGACCTGCCGCTTCAAACCGGGCAGATGACTGCTGCCGATCTTGACGGCGACGGCTTTGACGAGCTGATCGTATTGCGGAACGATTCGGTCAAAAATATCATCTACTGGGGCGGGCCGGACGGCATCGATCCGCAGCGTTTCAGCGTGATCGAACCGGCGCTGGCGGGGGGCGAAGTGATCGTCGGTTATGATGATTCCAATGTCGCCAGCCGCCTCGAACACAAGCTTCAGTCGCCGCCGCTGCCCCGGGTGGTGACGCTCGGAGGACGGAATTGTCTGACGGTGTTTACGCCCGGCCGGGTGCTGTTTTACGGCATGACCGCCGACCGCCGGATGGAACTTGTTCTGGAGCTGAACGTCGCGGAGGCTCGCGCGGTGGCGACCGGCGATATCCGGGGCGACGGCTCGACCGCCATTTTCGTGGCGGCGCACGACCGGCAGGGCGAGGCGGAGCAGCAATATAGTTATCTCTATTTTGAGCATGACGGACAATATCGCGAATCCGAACGCATCGCCGTGCCGACGCTTCAGGCCTGCGACGCGGTGATGGCCGACTTCAACGGCGACGGCCGCGCCGATCTTGCCATCTGCCAGAGCCATACCGAATATTCCTACACCAACGCCGTTCTGGTTTACGCCGGGACTCCCGGCGGACTGTGCGAGACGCCGGTCCGGTTGCCATGCGAAGACGCCCAGCGGATTTTCGCGCTCCCGCGGCCCGACGGCGTCGCACTGGCGGTGATCAATCACTATTCGCGCAGTGCGGTCGGCTTCGATAAAACCTATATTTACCCCGGGAGCGCCGACGGGTATTCGCCGGACCGGCGCATTGAGGTGCCGAGCTGGTGCGCGGTCGATTCGATCATGGCCGATTTGAACGACGACGGACGGCCCGAGCTGGTGGTTTGCAACAATTCGGAGAATTCGCTTCATCTCGATCCCGGCAGCCACATTCACTTCTTCAACGGGAACGGCGAATTCGAGCCGGCCAAAAGCTATCTGCTGCCGACCCGGCTGGGCTGGGGGGGCGTCGCCGGCGATTTCCGCCGCAGCGGATACCT
The DNA here is from genome assembly GCA_036677805.1 of Victivallaceae bacterium. Lineage (GTDB taxonomy): Bacteria > Verrucomicrobiota > Lentisphaeria > Victivallales > Victivallaceae > SIG78. The sequence goes on from JAVBVS010000009.1 coordinate 167,717, forward strand.
CGATCTGGCGTTCGTCTGCGATCACTATAAAAATCTGGTGATTTTTCACGGCTCGGACGGCCCTTACGGCGAAGCGAATTCCAGCCGCATCATCCTTGAGCGCGAGGCCGGCAGCAAGGTCGGCAGTCCGCGCTGGATCAATGCTGCCGACCTCAATGGCAACGGCTGGCTCGATCTGATCGTCCCGATCATCAACGGCGACCGGACCCTGATTCTGTGGGGCGGGCCGGAGGGCTTCAGCATGAAGCGCCGGACCGAGCTCGCGGTAAGGCACGGCGCCTGCGCGCGGGTGGCCGACCTGACCCGGAACGGATACCCCGATCTGATTATCGGAACTCACACCGATACGCCGGTTTCCGGGGAACTGTCGCCGCATCAGCCGCATCACAGTTTCATTCATATCTACTGGAACGGACCCGATGGCTTGCGCGAAAATAACAAAACCATTTTGCGCGCCGACGCCTGCGACGCATTGTGCGTGGCCGATTTCAACGGCGACGGCTGGCTGGATATTTTCGCCTGCAGCTACCACGGCGGGGTCGATCGCGACATCCACAGTTTCCTGTACTGGAATCGGCAGGGGGAATTCAAAGCCGCCGACCGGCAGCTGATTTACACTCATTCGGCTTCGGGCTGTCTGGCGGCCGATTTCAACGAGGACGGTTTCGTCGATCTTGCGGTGGCCAATCATAAAGTCAATGGCGACCATCTCGGATTTTCCTCGGTCTGGTACAATGGACCGGAGGGATTCGACAAACGCCGCCGTACCGATTTGCCGACGGCCGGGCCTCACGGCATGACCGCGCTGGAGCCGGGCAATGCGTTGACCCGCGGTCCCGAAGAATATTATGAATCCGCGCCGTTTGAGTTGCCGTTGGGCGCGGTGCTCCGGAAAGCATGCTGGGAAGGGACGATCCCGGCCAAGTGCTGGGTGAAAATCCAGTTTCGCGTCGCGGCATCGAAGGATGGACTGGTGCGGACTGCCTGGAGCCGCCCCTTTGGCTGTGACGAGGCTCTGCCGCCGGAATTGAGCGCCGCCGGATGTTGGGCGCAGTACCGGCTGGAGCTGGGGGCATTCAACAGTCTGCGCTCGCCGCGCGTGACCCGGGTGGCGGTCGAATACGCCGTCTGATCCCGACGCAAGCGATTGTGATTTTTTTCGAAATTCAAGGTTTCCGGTTTGCACGGAAGGGATTGCCATGCTATCATAATCACACGAAAACTCACGGAGGTGATTCATGATTGAAGTGCGGCCATACCAGGTGATGTGTCTGATTTGTCGGCTCGGTCGGGACGACCGGGAACCGTATTATTTCGAAGCGGAGCTGGACAAAATTCAACAGGCTGTCGCCGCCGACCGCGATTGCGTCCTGAAATTCCGCTGCGATGTGGAATCGACCTTTCGTTACCAGAATCCGGGCGATGCGCTGGATACTCCGGAAGGAAAACTGTTCAATCTCCGGCGCGATCTGACTATTTTGGAGCGGCTTGGACTGATGCCGGGGGCGGAGATTCCGGCCAGCGATCTGATCCGTCTGATCCGCCATCCCAAGGCCGGGATACCCGCCTGCCGCGATATCTGCTGTTTCGATACGGAGACTGCTCCATGCTGGCGCGGCTGCCGTTTCGGCAACAGCGGCAATTATGAGCGCGGCATTGCCATGGCGCTGGAAAAACTCATTCCGGCCCGGACTTGCGCGGAGCGGCAATGCTGCAAGGCGGAGAGCGCGCAGGAAACCTATGACGCCGATTTGCTCCGGATCAGTCCGCACCATCTGCTCTGCATGGCCTGTTTTGCCGGACGGCGGCGGCCCGGGGAGTATTTCCCGCTTGAGGACGACAATCTTTACGAGGCGGTCGAACGTTGCCGCAAGCATCCCGAAACGATGATCGAACTGGTGGCCGGACCCTGCATGATCTGTCCGCCCTGCAACGGTTACTACCCCGACAGCGGCTTCTGCTCCATGGGCTTTGCCATGGGATTGCGCAATCAGAAGAAAGACCTCGACACACTGCAGTGGATGGGGTTGGATTACGGGGTGAAAATGCGCGCGGACGAGCTCTTCCGCCTGATGTTCGAGCGGATCAAGGACAAAAAGGATATCTGCGGTTACAACACCGACCGCCAGACTCATGAAGCCTGGTCGATTTGTCCCGGCGTCGGCGGCAGCGACGGCTTCGGCAATTACCGGGAGGCCGCCGGGGAAAATCTCGGCATGGATCGCGCCTGAGGCGGAATCCGCCGGCCGAGGCGGCGTATCGTCCGGCGGATTGATCGATTCTTCCGCTTGCATTAAATTACCGTTTTTTTTGAAATCGGGACTTGACAAGCCGGGGGGCGGGCGGTAAGGTAATTATAATCAATATTAATCATCTATTTTAAATAGTTGTTTAAACTTTGGAGATGCGCTATGCCGAGACGCAGGGACGGCGAAGCCACCCGGGACAAGATTCTGACCGCCGCGGCCGAAGTCTTCGCCTGCCGGGGGTACCGGGGCGGGACCGTGGCCGAAATTGCCGCGGCCAGCGGCATCAACGGCGCCCTGATCAGCTATTATTATGGCGGCAAAGCCGAACTTTACCGGAGCGCCTGGGATTTCGCATATCAGCGCGCGGCCGGCAAATATCCGGTCGACGGCGGGCTCGACGATGCGGCGCCGGCGGTCAAGCGGCTGCACGGCATCATCGCCTCCGCCATCGCCCGCCGCAGCGATCCTGAAAACCGCGAAAACGAGATCATGCTCAATGAACTCTCGTCGCCGACCGGCATTCTCGACGATGTGCATGCGCGTTCCTTCGCCGATCTGCGCCGGGTTTTGCGCAAGGCGGTGGGCGACATTCTCGGTTCGGGGATCGCCGAAGAGGAGCAGCGTCTGGCGGTGCTGTCGATTTTTTCCATGTGCATCATTCCGGTGAAGCAGATTCAGAAGCTGGAAGGCAATCCGGCTTATGTCTACCAGCCGGAGGAACGGATCCGCCATGTCTATAACTTTGCCATGGCCGGACTGCTCGATATTCTTACCGGAGGAGTGAAATGAAACCACACTGCAAAGTTCTGGTCGCGTTCGATGAATGCAAAGGCTGCCGCCGCTGCGTCAATGCCTGTCCGCGCGGAGTTCTTGCCATGGGAACCCGGCTCAACGTGATGGGCTTTCCGACCGCCGAGCCGGTGAAGGACGCCTGCGTCGGCTGCGGCATCTGTTATTACACGTGCCCCGAGCCGGGCGCGATTACCGTCATCCGGGAGGTAGGCGAAGATGGAACTCAAAAATAAACTGTTGCTCAGCGGCAACGAAGCCGTCGTTTACGGGGCGCTGTTGGCCGGAGCCGATGCATTTTTCGGTTATCCGATCACCCCGGCCAGCGAAATTGCGCATACCGCCGCGGCCAAGTTTCCCGAACTGGGCCGGATTTTCATCCAGGCCGAGAGCGAAATCGGCGCGATCAACATGGTCATGGGCGCGTCCGCCGCGGGCAAGCGGGTGATGACCGCGTCGTCCGGCCTCGGCATCAGCCTGAAGCAGGAGGCCATCTCCTATCTGGCCGGTTCGCAGCTGCCCTGCGTGATCGTGGACATCATGCGCGGCGGTCCCGGCCTCGGCAACATCGGCGCCGAACAGGCCGACTACAATCAGGTGGTCAAGGGCGGCGGACACGGCAGCTATCAGTGCATCGTCCTGGCGCCGTGTTCGGCGCAGGAGATGTGCGACATGGCCGGAGAGGCGTTCGACCTGGCCGAAAAGTATGCCACCCCGGTCTATATTCTGACCGACGGCGTGATCGGGCAGATGATCGAGTCGGTGGAGCTGCCCGAGCCGAGCGAACCCCATGAAACGCCGGACAATGCATTGGCCATCGGCAAGGACCGCAACAATTACTTCACCTCGATCTACCTCGACCCCGACGATCTGGAGGCGCAGAATATCATGCTTCAGAAGAAGTATGCGGCCATCCAGCTCAAGGAAGAGCGTTACGAAAGCTATCTCCTTGAAGATGCCGACATCGTCTACGTCGCCTACGGTATCTGCGGCCGCCTGGCCAAGGCCGCTGCGGATCTGCTGCGCAAATACGGCGTCAAGATCGGTGTGCTGCGGCCCAAGAGTCTGTTTCCGTTTCCCGAAAAGATGCTGTCGGAACTGGCCAAAACCACCAAACTTTTCATCTGCGTCGAACTCAGCTGCGGCCAGATGATTCACGACGTCAAGCTGGCGATCCAGTGTTCCCGCCGGGTCGAATTGATCAACCGCATGGGCGGCAACATTCTTTCGGTTGACGAAATCGTGGAAAGGACGGGGAATCTGTTATGAAATCCGAAGTGATTTATGGCCGGAGCCAAGGTTTTTTCGATACTTTTTCACGGCGTCCGGGCCCGATCAAGACCAATATGCACTATTGTCCCGGCTGCGGCCACGGGATTCTGCACAAACTCATCGCCGAGGCGATTCAGGAACTCGGCATCAAAGACCGCACCATTTTGATTTCGCCGGTCGGATGTTCGGTTTTCGCCTACTACTACTTTGATTGCTTCGGCATCAGCGTACCGCATGGCCGAGCACCCGCGGTCGGCACCGGGCTGGTGCGTTCCGATCCGGACAACATCGTGATCTCCTATCAGGGCGACGGCGACCTCGGCGCGATCGGCCTCAATGAATTTCTCCAGACCGCGAACCGTGGTGAGAATCTCGCGGTTTTTTTTGTGAACAACGCCATTTACGGCATGACCGGGGGGCAGATGGCGCCGACCACGCTGCCGGGGCAGAAGACGGTGACTTCGCCGCTGGGCCGTTCGGTGATGACCGACGGTTATCCGTTGAAGGTTTCGGAAATGGTGGCGTCGCTCGATTCTCCGGTCTATGTCGAACGGGTGGCGCTGAGTTCGGGGCGCAATATTCTCAAAGCGCGGGCCGCGGTCCACAAGGCGCTGAGGAATACCATCGAAAAGAAGGGCTTTTCCCTGGTCGAGTTTCTCGCCGGATGTCCGATCAACCTCAAGATGGACGCGGCTCAGATGAACGAATTCATCGACGAACAGATGACCAGGTACTTCGTTCCCGGGGTCTTCAAGGATATCGCCGAACTGCGTGATCCGATCAAGCGTCCGGTCGGGGTCTATGATGCCGACGCGGTCAAGCACGCGCTTTACGCGCCTTATTCGCCCAATGCGGTTTCCCGCGACTTCCGCAACCCGTCGCCATTTTTCAGCAAGGAACGGCGGCTCAAGGTCGCCGGCGCCGGCGGGCAGGGGGTGCTTTCCTTCGGACACATGCTGGCGACTATGGGCAATCTGCGCAACTTCAATGTCTCCTATCTGCCGGTTTACGGGCCGGAAATGCGCGGCGGCACCGCGAGCTGCTCGGTGGTGGTGTCGCGCAAGATGATCGCATCGCCGGTGGTCGATTCCGACTGCAATCTGCTGGTGGCGCTGAACCAGCAGTCGTTCGACCGCTTTCTGCCGGAACTGAAGTCCAACGGCGTATTGATTTACGACTCCAGCAATGTGACGCCGCAGAAGCTGAAGCGCAAGCACATCGCTTATCATGTGAATGCTTCGGACATGGCGCGCGATCTCGGCGATCTGCGTTATGCCAACTCGATATTGATGGGGGCGCTGGCCAAGCTGATGGACGACTTTTTCCTTCAGGACAGCGACAAGACCGACTTTGAGGCGGTGGTCGAAGAGGCCATCCGCGAATGCTTCCATGACAAGGAAAATGTGATCCAGCGCAACATCAACGCCTTCTATCTCGGCAAGCGGTCCGCCCGGCGGCTGACCGTCGAAGCCTGACGTGCATGGCGGAAGAATCCGGGAACGCCGGACCGGTCATATGATCGGTCCGGCGTTCTTTCAGCAGTTCAACGAGTCCGGAACCAGTTCGATTTCCACCGTATTGAGCTCGTCAGCCACCTTGCGGTCGTGAAACGCGTCCAGCGTCCGGGCGTGGCCGAAGAATGCGGCGGTGACGTCGGCGAACTCCAGATATTCGGGGTGCTCGACCCGTCCGGACCGGACGGCGACCCGGCCCGGAATTAGCCGGCCATGCGCCGAAAGCACTTCGGCGTAGGCGATGCCCTGGCCGCCGAAACCGCGGACGGTGAGGCGGAGGCGTTCCGGCCGGCAATTCGCCGGCAGCGCGAAATCGGCTTCGTAAATGGCGGAACTCAATTCCTTGCAGGGGGCCGGCGCCACCGCCTGACGCCATTCGTTGTCGGCGAAGACATCGGCCGACAGCAGCGCCAGACTGAGCTGATCGGGTTGGACCAGGGTAAGCCGGAGCGTAACGGCGTTGTGGAAATCGGCGGCGAAGCGGCACAGTGCATCGGCCCAATGCTCCAGGCGTTCGCTTACGCTGGTTGCGCTGGGCCGGAAGCGCCGGGTCGCCTCGCGCCTCCGTCGGGCAAACATGCGGATGGACTGTGCCAACGCCGGCAGATCCTCGCCCGGAAAATCGTGGCGATAGTTCCAGGCTGCAATCCGGCAGCGCCAGCGCCATTCTTTGAGTTCGAGATCGGCCAGAATTTCCTCCAGATACAGAACGCCCTCGCAAGAGACCTCCGGCCGATAGTGCTCGAATATGCTCCGAAGCAGCATGACCCGCGACAATTCCGCATGATCGAGGCCATTTTTCGGTGCGACGACCAGTTCTTTGTAGTCCATGGCGCAAATCCAGCGGATGGTGTCGAGGTATTCGCGCAAGGCGTTCGCAAAGGGCGGCGCGGTAATGCCGAAGAGTGCGGCTGCGCTTTGGTTCACCGCGTCATCGCCGTCGGTGGCGCGGTCGCTCCACAGCAATCCGGTCGCGGCAAAGAAAGGGAAGGTGTGGAACGGCAGCCCCGTGCCCCAGTAGGTGAGCAGCAATCCGCTGTGATTGCGGTTTTGGGCATAACGCCAGGTGGATTCGGGATTGGACAGACAGTAGTGAGCGCAGGCGCCCCAGTATTCGAAGCCGAGCCGGTCGTAGAGCAGGGCGCGGTCGGAAAAGTTCTGGTTGGCGAAGTGACCATGATAGCCGGTGACATGATCCTGGTACTGCCAGTCGACCATGATCACATCGCGTGGAAACTCGGCCAGAATGTCGGGATAGTATTCGAACATGTCGTCCCAAAGCATCATGCGTTTGCCGAGCTTGCCGGTTACGACCTGATGGCAGAATTTGAAGTGATCGAGATAGAGTTGCTGTTCTCCGGCGAAAGTCCGCGCTTTTTCCCGGCATTGCGGACAATAGCCGATATTCCACGCTTCGTCGCCGCCGACATGGAAAAAGGGGCCGGGAAAAATGGCCGCAACTTCCGTAAAGTAGGCTTCCAGCAGCGTTCGGGTGCGCGGCTGAAGCGGACACAAATCGGCCAGTTTCAAGGGAATGCCGAACCGGCCCGGCAAGTTGTTGCGCAATTCGTCGAGGTCCGCGAAGCCGGGCGAGCGGGTGGCCATCTGGGCATGGCCCAGCGCCGCCAGTCCCGGAATCACGGTGATGCCGCAGCCGGCGGCATGGTCGATGATCGCGCGCAGCTCTTCGGCGCTGTATCCGGCTTCGGGACCGGGGTCGAAGGCGCGGGTCCGAACCCGCCATTCGAGATAAAGCAAAAGGACGTTGAAATCATAACGGGCGATGAAATCGATGAAACGCCGGATGAATTCCGGGGTTTCCTTCTGCGAGGCCAGGTCGAGCTGAATGGCCCGGAAGCGGATGGGATGATCGGTCATGACAAGAACGTTCCTTATGCAACTCTGATTCATGAACTTGCCGGAACAATATCAGACGTTGCGGACGTTTGCAACTCCGCCGCCGGTTTTTTTGCCATAAAAGTTGACAGCAAGGTTGTCAGCTTTGAGTTTTCAGGCCGAATTCCCGGTCGGGTTGCCTTGTGGCAATCGGAATCGCAATCTGCCGTAATCAGGAATTCTTCATTTCTCCGGCGCTATGGCGCAATTGCCGCCGCAACTGCTCAAGATCGCCATTTTGAATGGCGTCGATGCATTGCCGGACGGTTTCCGGCGGATAATCCCACCAGCGCAGCTCCAGCAGCTCGGCGACGATCGCATCGGAAAACCGGCGGCGGATGATTCTGGCCGGTACGCCGCCGACAGTCGCATAGGGCGGCACGTCGCGCGTGACGACCGCATGGGCGCCGATGATGGCGCCGTCGCCGATGGTGACGCCGGCGAGAATTACCGCTTCAAAGCCGATCCAGACGTCATTGCCGACGGTAATGTCGCCCTTGTGGTCCCAAGCCTCGGTGATGCGGGCGACCGGCCGATTCCATTCGGCGGTGAAAATCGGGAAGGGATAGGTCGAGAGCGAATGCATGGTGTGGTTGGCGGAATTGAAAATGAACTTTGCGCCGGATGCGATTGAGCAGTATTTGCCGAGGATCAGCGTGTCATGGTTGATCGGATAATGGTAGAGTACGCAATTTTTGACGAAATCCCGCGGGTCGTGCGCAAAATCGTGATACATGGTGAAGTCGCCGATCCGGATGTTCGGCTGGTCGACGACACGGTTCAGATAAACCGTCCGGTCGTCCCCGGGACGGGGATAGATTTTCGTGGGGTCCATGATGGTCAATCGGGATTTTGGTTTCAGCTGGTTTCCTTATCAGAAGGCCGAGTGCATTTGGGACTCGACCTCGGCGATGGCGTCGAGCATTTTCTTCATGGCTCCGGACTGCTCCGGGGCCATGGCGAAAAATTCGGTCAGTGCGGCGCAGGGGTAGTCGGGACATTCGGAACAGACCTGAATGCCGTTTTCCAGCGCACATTGACGGATGCGGCAGGTGTGTTCGCAGTGATAACACTTGCGCCCGCCTTCGGTCATGCAGCCGTCGCAGGCGATGAGTTCGGCTTTGATGTCGTCGCAATGATAACGCTTGCGCCAGTCGGCGGCGACCAGTTCGAGTTTGGCCGGATCGTTCAGCTGGGTGGCGCGATAGGCGTCGCAACGGCTGCAAACCAGTCCGCAGGGAGCAATATTGATCGGCATGATGGCGCGTCCTTTCTCCGGCAACTCCGGCATTCCTTGAGAAATAATATATCACGAGTCGGGCGACATGCAACTTTCGGCATGAAGACCGGGACGATTAAGGCGCGGAAAAGTCATTGCCGCCCACGCGATTGCAATTTGACAGCGGCCTGTCGGCGGTGTATTGTGAAGAAGAATGCCAACGGGGAACTTTTTTGATGTGAGGTGCGATTGTGGAATTTCTGATCATTTTTCTGCTGACGCTGCTGGGCGGAGGGGCGCTGGTGATGTTCTTCCTGCTGCTGGGGAGCTATCTCCGGCTGGGGACGGTGATGGACATACTGGAGGCGCACAGCCGCAAGCTGAAAGCCCTGGAGGCGAAATTGGACCGGACGCCGGAAAAACCGACAGCCGCCGCGGCGAGTGCCGCATCGTTGCCGGTCGTCGCCCCGGCCGAACCCGTCGCCGAGACGGTCAAGCCTCCGCCCCAGTCGCTTTTCCGGACGGAATCCGCATCCGGCGCGGCGGAAATTCCGCCCGCGGAACCCATGCCGTCCTGGCCGGCTGCTCCTGCAAGTCCGGCACCGGCGCCGCGCGAACCGTCGGAATTCGAATGGCGAACCGTCGAAATCGTGCGCAAAATGTGGAATTGGCTGACGGTGGGCGAAGAGTTCCGCAATCCCGCGGTGACGCGCGAATACCAGATGGCGACGACCTGGCTGCTGCGCGGCGCAATTCTGCTGATTGTGTTCGGAGTGGCCTATTTCATCAAATATTCGCATGACAACAGTCTTTTTCCACCGGAATTGCGCCTGAGCGTGGCGGCGCTGTTTGCGCTGGGGATGCTCGGCGGCGGTTGCACTTTGCTGAAGGGCCGCTACAAACTTTTCGGGATTACCCTGATCGGCGGCGGTTTCGCCGGGCTTTATCTGGTGGTGTTCGCCTCGGTGTCGCTTTATCATCTTATGGCGGCCCCGGTCGGATTGGGGCTGCTGGCCTTGCTGACCGCCGGCGGCTGCGTGATGGCGCTGCGGTTGGATCAGATGCTGTTGGCGATTCTGGCGATCGTCGGCGGCTATCTGGCGCCGGTTCTGCTCAGCACCGGCAGCCGCAACCTGACCGGACTTTACACTTACATGCTGGTGTTGACCGTCGGCGCGCTGGTGATGGCGCGGTATCGCAGCTGGCGGATTTTGAATATTCTGGCATTCCTGCTGACCTGGGCCGTATTCTTTGCAGCGGCGCCGTTCCGATGCAATTTCGATCTGATTCCGTCGCTGGCTTTCGCCGGAGCGTTTTTTCTCGCCTTTTCGCTGCTTTCGATGCTGTTCAATGTGGTCAACCGGGTTCCGATCACACTGGTCGAACTCTTTTTTCAGATCTTGAATACGCTGATCTTTTTGGGCGGGACGATTCCGGTGGTGTGGAAGGAGTACGGCAAAGAGGAAGCCGGGATGCTGGCGCTGGCGGTGGCGCTTTATTACGGGTTGCAGCTGGCATATCTGCTGTGGCGAAAGTCGCAAGACCGCAATCTGCTTCTGATGCAGGGGGTTTTCGCCACTTCGCTGCTGGCTTTGGCGCTGCCCCTGATGCTGGTGCGTGACGTGATCACCATCGCCTGGTCGATTCAGGCGGCGGCGATGCTTTACCTCGGCTGCCGGAGCCGCTCGAATTTCATTGTGCAATTCGGGTTTGCGATTTTCGCGCTGGCGGCCGGCCGGCTGTTTCTGATCAATTTTCCGGAATGCTACGGCCCGGGAGCGGCAACCGAGTTTTCGGGGCGGTTGATCAATTTCGGCGGCCTGACCGCGGCCTTGATGGTCGGATACTGGATATTGCACCGTTACGGCGAGAAGGAGGGCGTGGTCCGGACGTGGCTGAGCCCGGAGGATTCTCCGGCCTTGAAGGCGGTTTTCTGGAGTGCGTTGATCGTGATTGCCGTTGCCGGATTCGGCGAATTCGTCCGGCTGGGCCGGAGTTATTCCGTACCGTGGGGGCAACTCGGCATCTCCTGCTGGGGCGCATTGCTGCTGCTGTTGCTCGCGCTGCTTCGCGGCCGCTGCCGGGAACGCTGGATCGCCCATGCGGCGACGCTCGGCATGGCGGCGCTGACGGTTTATCTGCTGACCACCATTGCCTGGAATGTCGATGCCGTTTATGAACCGGCATGGGCATTCCTTCGCCTGGGCCGTTTCGTGGCGGTGCTGGGCATAGTGCTGCTGGGAGGCCGGGTGCTGGGGCAATACGGCGGCGAGCGGCAGTCCATGTATGTATTTCTGGTTCTGGCGGAAATCGTCTGGTTCTTTTATACGACCATGGAGTTGAGCCACCTGATGCGGTTCTATTGTCCGGACGGGGTCAAAATTGCCGTGTCGCTGCTGTGGGGCGCGCATGCGCTGCTCCTGGTCGGGCTGGGCGTGGTGCGCCGGTGGCGGGCGGCGCGGCTGATCGGATTGCTGCTGCTGGCGGTGGCGATGTTCAAGATATTCCTGGTCGATTTGAGTCATGCTCCGACCATCTACCGGGTGGCGGGGTGCATGGCGCTCGGCATTATCATGATGGCGGGCGCGTGGTTCTACACCCGATTCCAGTCGAGGTTCGATCATGAAGCATAGACTGATCGTTATTGCGTTGCTGGCCATGCAGCTGGCGGCTCATGGCGCCCGGATTGAAGAATTTCCGTGGTTGAGAAGTCTGGTCCCGGCGGAAGGCGTCCGGGCGGTCGCCGGAGAACTGGGCATGGTGCAACTCGATGCGACTGTCTACCGGCATACCGGCGATTTGCGACAGTCATTGCGGATTTTCGACGCCGGTGACCGCGAGGTTCCGTTTCTTCTGGTCAAAAACCAGTCGCGGGTAGTGCCGACCGAGCGGCGCTTCCGGCCGGTGGCGACCCGGTTCACGGCATGGGAACAACGCGCCGACGGTTCGGCTTTGCTGCGGTTTGAAACCGTTGCCGCGCCGGATGAGCCGCTGGTTCGGATGGCGCTGGAGACCATGGCGCGGGACTTTGACAAGAAAATACGTCTCTATGCCGTCGATGCGTCCGGCGGACGGACGCTGCTGGCGGCGGATGCTTTCTACGATTATTCGTCACGGATTGCGCTGACCCGGCGAAGCTTCGATTTCCCGGAAACGACGGCTCGGCGTTTCGAACTGGAGATTGAAAACTATACCGAATTCAGCGAATCCCCGGTGCGGCAGTTGGTGACCGGCTCGGAGAATTATGTGACGAGCACACAGTTGCGGCGCGAATTGAAACTCGATGCGGTGACGTTATTCGAGGAAGAGCAGTTCGTTCCCGAACCCGTGCTGGAACCGGTAACGCCGGAATGGACGATCCGGGAGCAGGAGCGGGGAACTGAAGTTGAATTTGCCGCCGGAAAGATGCCGTTGGCGCGGATTGAACTGGAAATCGGCGAAGCGAATTTCGCCCGGAGTTACGATTTGTATGATGGCGAAGGTCAATGGCTGGCTTCCGGCAAACTGAAACGGGTGACGGCCGGTGGCGTATGCAAGATCGATGAAGTCGCAATTGTTCTGGCGGGAGAGCGGGCGGAGCGGTATCGGCTGGAGATTGCCAACGACGATAATCCGCCGTTGACGATCACCCGGATATCCGGCCGGAGCGAGGTTTGGAGCCTGCTGTTTTTCATCCCGCAGCCGGACCGGATGCCGTTGCGTTGCGCTTATGGCACGGAAGTCGGCGTCCCGGGATTCGACATCGGCGAAGTGGCGCATTATGCACCCGGCGAACATTATGCGCCGTTTGTTCCGGGCGAGGAGCTCCGTCAGGCGGCGATGCCGGCGCGGCGCAACTACCGCTGGCTCTATCGGGTGGTGATGGCCCTGGTGGCGGTCGGAATCGCCGCCGTGGTATTTTGGGGCATGAAAAAGGTCAATACGCTGGAAAAGTGATCTGAGCCGGTTGTGGGGCGGGACCGGGTGAATCATTCATGTATCCAACTTGTGAGGTGACGGATGAAACTGTGGCTCCCGATGGTTCTGCTGGCGGCGGCGGTTTGGGTGACGGCGGCGGACAAAGCGCCGGAAAAACCGCTGAAGTGCAACTGCAATTGCCGGAGATGTCCTCCGGCGGCGACATTGACGAAAAATAGAGAAAGCGTGGTGAAATATCGCGGCTGTTTCCGCGACAAAGACAAAAACAACCTTTGCGACAACAGCGTCAAAAGCGGGGGCAAATGCCGGAACAACTGTGTTTCCGTCCCCGCCGACAGTCCCGATGCGGCCAGGAACACGGTGCCGCATCCCTGCGCCAATTGTCCCTGTCCGGCCAATTGCGCGCAGTGCGTGTTGAATGCGAAAAAATAATCGGTGCGCTGTACTTTTATCCCGGATCGTTGCCGGGCTTGAGGCGGGGCAATGGATTCCGGGAAAATTTTCACTTGCCATTTGCGAAATCGCACGTGAACGTGTATCTTACATCCGGATTATTTTAAAATGCTCAAAGGGGGAGCAACTTTTCGCAATGTGGATCGAAAAAACCCTGTTGAAACGAAAGGCTTCCAGCAGCGACGCCATTACCCGGCAGGAGGCGGTGGCGGCCATGGAATGCAAAGATTACCGGGAGCTGCTCGGTACGCTGGCGGCATCCGATCTTTCGCCCGAAGTGCGCCTCGCCGCCATTGAAAAACTGGATGATTGGAACGATCTGGAGCCGCTGAAACGCACCGAAACCGATCCGGTGGTGTTGCGCGGGCTGCAACGGCGGCTGGATTCGCTGTACAGCGAGGCGGTATTGACCGACGAAATTGTCGAAGGCGAGACCGCCGATGTGTTGGATCGGATCGCTTCGCCGGAAGTCCTGGTGGCGACCGGATTGCGCGCGGTGAGCGACGATCTGGTGCTGTCGATCGGAGCCAAGCTGGCCGGACAGGACGCCTGGCTTCGCAAACTGCTGGTGGGGTTGACCAAAGATTCCCTGGCGCTGGAGCTTTATTCCCGGCTCTCGGTGGACGCGGCATTCGACGATGAACTGCTGTGTTATGCCAAAAGCGCGGCGCTGCGCGACGCGATTGCGGCGGAGCGGGCGCGGCGGCAAGCCGCCGCGGAGCGGCAGGCGCAGGAACTGGCCATGGTCGAAGAAGCCGAGGCGCTGGCGCTTCAGCCGGATGCGGCGAAGTTCGACGATTTGGTTCGCCGTTGGAGCATGCTGGAATCTCCCGGGGAGACCTTGAAGGAGCGATTCATGGCGGCCAAGTACCGGCATTGTCAGGCGCTGGAGGAGGCGCTGGCGCTGGCTCAGGCTCAGGCGCGCGATCATGCGCTGGCCGAACGCTTGACCGCGGAGATGGAACAATTGGTCGCCGCGGAAAATTGGAAAGCCGGGCAAAATGTGGTCGCCAACTGGAGGAATGCCGGATTGGATGACGCCTCGGGGGCGGCGGAATTCAAAGCGCGTTTTGTTGCCGCGGCTCAAATCTGGGAAGACAATGAGCGGCGGGTTCGGGCGGCCGAGGAGCTGGCGTTGGACGTCGCCCGCAAAATACACGCCGATTTCAGCACCGCATGGAATGAAAACAAACTGCCGGAGCTCTCCGCCCGCAAGGCCGCGCTTGACGAACTCGCGCGAGTGGTGGAGGTGCTCTCCAACCTTCCGGCGGAACTGGTGGATCTGAAGGAAAAAATTCTGGGCCTGGACCGGGATTTCCGGCGTCGGGCCCACGCGGAGAGTCAGGTGCGCGATCTGGCGCGCTGGGAGCATTATACGCTCAAGATGGATATTTGTCTCGAACTGGAAAAATTGACCGCGGTTCCGGATGACGGACTGGTCAACGCCGCCCGGCGGTTCCGGCAATTGCGCGACCGTTGGAACGCCATCGGGCCGGTGCCCAATGAAAAATTCGAAGAATTGCGCGACCGCTATCGCGGGCTTTGCGCGCAGTTGCACGAGCGTTTCGACCGTTTTTTCAAAGAACGCGAAATCCGCTGCCGCGAGGCCGAAGCCGCCAAGTTGGAAATCTGCGCCGAAGCCGAAGACCTTTCCGGGTCCGAAGATTGGGAGAAAACCTCGGATCTGCTGAAGTCGCTTCAGGCGCGCTGGAAAGAGCTTCCCGGAGCGGTGCCGGCGCGGGAGCGCGAACTTTTCGCCCGGTTTCACAGCGCCTGCGATTCCTTTTTCGTACGCCGCAATGCGGCTTGGGAAAGTCGCAAACGCGGGTTCATGGCTGCGGTCGCCCGCAAACGGGAGTTGTGCGAGATGGCCGAAGCGCTGAAGACCGAGCCATTTTTCATCGCCCGCAAGAAAATCGGTGAGTTGCGTGAGCTCTGGAAGGATGTGCCGTCGGCGGGCCGGGACGACCGACTGCTGTATACTGAATTCAACCGCATCATCGACGGTATTTTCGCCAATCATCGCGAGGCCGAGGATGAAACCCGGCGCCGTTCGGAAATCATCTGCACCGGGTTGATCGAACTGGCGGAAAATGCGCGTTCCGGCCGCCTGACGCTGGAGGAAATCGAGCGCGGACTGGCCGATAACAACCGGGAATGGGATCTGCTCTCCGGGCGTCCGGCGCCGGAAGCGATCCGGCGGCGCGATTCCGCGTTGCGTGAATTGAAAGCCAGAACCTCCGCTTTGCGCCACGATGCCGCACAGCATCGACTGGAGGAAGCCCTTCATCTGGAGGAGTTCGCCGATCCCGGTCTGGACGACGCGAAACTCGCCGACCATCTGGAACGGCGGTTGAAAGTTTGCCAGGAGTTGGAAAATCGTTTGCGCGAATGCCGGATTCTCGATGGCGGAGACGATCTGGCGGGAGAACTGGAGCTGGCGATCGCCGGCAATTTCGGCGGTGCGAATTTCGATTTTTCGACTGCGGAACTGGATGAATTCCTGCGCCGGTTCGTCGTCATCGGACCGGTTCCGGCCACAGAACGCGAGGCGGTTTTTGCGCGCTTCGGCGGGTTGTACAACCGGGCCATGAAACACCTGAGCCGGGAAGGCGGGGGCGATGACGCGCAGTAGTGTCATCATTCTCCGGCGGACTGATTACCGGGAGAGCGATATGATCGTTTCCGGTGTCAGTCCGGACTGCGGGCGACTGGAACTGATTGCCTACGGCGCGCGCAAGATCGGAGAAAAGAAATTTCCGGTGGTGGATCTTTTTGCCGAGTTGGAAGTTGAATTCGAGCCGGCGGAAAATGGGCTGTCGAAGCTCCGGGAGGCCGAATTGCTGACCTCCTTCGCCGCAGTGGCGGAAGACCTGGCGATTTTTCGTCTGGCCGGGAAAATCGGGACCTTCATCCTTAAAAATTCAGCGCCGGAGCTGCCGATGGCGCTTTCCTACGATGCCTTGCGCAATGTACTGGGCAATCTGGCGCTGCGTGCCGCGGGCGAAGAATCGGTCTGGCCGCCGGAGGCCGCCGGAGTGGTGATCAAGCTGGTGTTTCTTCAGGAAAATGGCCTGCTGCCGGAATTCGACCGGCCTGAGGCCGGAGCATTGTTCGACGCGATTGCGGAGGCCGGAATCGAAGGCGCTCCGCTGCCCGACTATCCGGCAGAGTATTGGACGCGTCTCGGCACTTATCTCAATACCCTCCTGCCGCAGTGATGGCGGACTCCGATGGCGTTTTGCCGCCGCCGGTCTTCGAGACGAAACCCGCTTTTTTTTTAATGCCCCCCTTGACTTTTTTCGAATCCTATGGTATACTTTATAAAAAGATATAGTAACATGTTGCTTGCGGAGTGAGAATGCCCACCGATCGGATCAATATTCGGGAAATCGCCGCCCTGGCGGGGGTTTCCACAGCTTCGGTGTCGCGGGCGCTGCGCGGTCCTTCGCCTTATCTGAAAGAAGAAAAGCGGCAGGCGATCCTGAAGCTTTGCGCCGAGCATCGTTATTATCCGAACGTTCACACCCAGCGGCTGTTTGCACACCGATCGCGGACGGTCGCCTTATTTTATCCGCCGTTTGAATCGATCAATACCGACTATCAGCGTCATATCCCCGACGCCATTTTCGGCTCCTGCATGATGGGGGCGCAGAATATCCTGACGCCGGAAGGCATCGACCTGCTGCTGTGTGAAGTGACGCCGGGATTCCTTGCCGCCGAACGGCATCTCAAAATGTGCCGGGGCAAAAATGTCGATGGTGTTCTGGTCTGGGGGGCTTGCGATCAGGATGCCTATGTACGGGAGATTGCGGCGGAAAAATTGCCGTTGGTCATGGTGCAGAATGAGTTGCCGGATTGCGCCGCGCCGGTGGTGGTGGCCGACGATTACGCTGGAATGCTGGCGGTGACCCGGCGGGCGCTGACGGCCGGGCATCGCCGGATTGCCATTGCTTCGGCGGCAGCCGTGGCCTCAACCGGCCGCGCCCGGATGAACGGCATTTGCGATGCGTTGCGGGAAGCCGGAGTGGAGCCCGGTTATGTTACGCGAAATCATGGGTACGGGTATCGCTTCGGACAGGAAGCGGCGCGGGAAATTCAGCAGCATGCCCCGGAAACCACCTGCATCATTGCGCCCAATGACATGGCGGCGTGGGGGTGCATCGATACGCTGCGGACGCTGGGACGGCGGACTCCCGACGATATCTCGGTGCTGGGCGGCGACGGCATTCCGGTTCCCGGCGAATTGGAACTGGCCTCTTTTTATACTCCGGCTTACGAAATGGGCCGGCTGGGCGCGGAGCTGCTGTTGAACATGGCGGAAAGCAAGTCCGGACGGACGGCGGCGATGCGGACGGTGCTGCCGGTGCGCGTCATCGAAGGCAATACCTTGCGGCAATGTCCGTAAAAATTTTTAGCTTTATAGTAACATGTTTCTATTGCGAAAGGAAATCTCGATGCTGATGGAAAATAACAGCATGGTCATGGCGCTGACGGAACCGGCTTATGCCGATCGCGTGGCCGCGGGCTGGCTCGGCAAATGTCTTGGCGGGCTGATTGGAATGCCGTATGAAGGCGTTCCGGCAATGCCGTTCGAACTGACGCCGGACAGGGTGGTCATTCCCAATGTGCCCAATGACGATCTGGAACTCCAGCTGATCTGGCTGACGGCTTTGCGCGAACACGGCATGGCGCTGAATGCCGAGATCATGGGCGAATATTGGCGGAAGTTCATTCCCCGCGGATGCGATGAATACAGCATCGCCATCCGCAATCTCAGGCGTGGCATCCGTCCGCCGGAGAGCGGCTTTCATGAAAACTTCTTCACCGACGGCATGGGGGCGGCGATTCGTTCGGAGCTCTGGGCGATGGTTTTCGCCGGACGGCCGGAGCTGGCGGCGCAGTTTTCGATTGCCGACGCGTCGGTCGATCATTGGGAGGAGGGGGTGTGGGCGGAGATTCTGACGGCACGACTGGAAGCGGAAGCTTTTCGGGAATCCGATCTTCGGCTGTTGCTGCGCCGTGCGCTTGCTCCATTGCCGGAAAATTCCCGGGTGCGGCAGGCGGTGGCCGATGCGTTGAATCGGTACGAAGCCGGAACTCCGGAGGCGACGGCGCGGCAAGAGCTTCAGTGTCGCTGGGATCATCCCAACTTTACCGATTGCGCGATGAATTGCGCATATATCGCCTGTGCTTTGCTCTATGGCGAAGGCGATTTCGTGCGGACGATTCTCGGCGCGGTGAATTTCGCCCGCGATACCGATTGCACGGCGGCCACCTGTGGAGCGGTGCTCGGAATTCTGGGCGGAACGGAACGTATTCCCGAAGGTTGGCGCAATCAGGTTCAGGACCGTCTCGCGCTCAGTGATTTCGTCAGCGCGGTGCCCGATATTCCTCGCACCTTGAGCGAACTGACGGCGGAAACCGTGCGTTTGCATGAACGGTTCCAGGATGTTCCCGCGATGCCGGGGGCAGGCCAATACCGCCCCTTCCAATCGGTGATTCCTCGAACCAAGCCGCATCGCTGGCTGGTTTTGGCGGAAGGAACTTGCGATCCGGCGGAGCTGGAACGCGAATTGCGACAGACCGGCCGTTGCCCGGAACGGTTTCGGGAATATGTGGCGGCCACCGGGGAATTGGTTTTCGCGCCGTTTCCGGCGGCAGTTGATGCCGTCACGGTACATCTCTTCACCTTCCTGAGTGCGGCGACGCTGCCGGAAACGGTGGTGATTTCGGCGACGGCCGATGTCGGCATGACACTTTGTCTGGACGGGGTGCGATTGGTCAATCACCATTCGCGCCGGGACATGCTGCCGAGCTTCCACCGGGCCGAGGGCGGCGCCGCCTTCGCTTATCCGCTGGAAGCCGGACGCCGGTATCTGGTACACTGGATGCTTTATCATTGCCGGAGTTCGACTCGCGCAGCATTGATGCTCGGCGATTCGAACAACAACCATCTCGATGATGTAACCATGTCAATCTGAAGGAGAAAAATATCATTTTATGGTTTCGGTAACTGGAAATTTTCAAACCCAAGGAGTAAAGTGAATGATGAGCAGCAAACAAGGAGTTTCCTCAATGACGGTCCGGCATCCTTTCACACTCATAGAACTTCTGGTCGTGATCGCGATCATCGCGATTCTGGCGGCGATGCTTCTGCCCGCGCTTTCATCCGCCCGTGAAAGGGCGCGGTCTGCAAGTTGTATCAGCAAACTCAAGCAGAATGGTCTTGGCGTACTCATGTATGCCGGGGACAATGACGGCAGTATCTTTCCGTTTAAGCCGGGGACAACGGCTTCAGAAAATCGGCTTGTGAGTAATAACGTTTTTTATAATATTGGTGTGCTTATTTACGCCGGCGGTTACTATGGCAGTTTGCCGCCTGCCGGCGTTACGTTTACTCCGACCGGAAAATTCTCGGATTTGAGTGCGGACAATCAGAAATTGGTTGCGGCTGATGTGGAAGGTACCTGGCGTTGTCCGTCCGATACTGTCAATTGGAATGTCGTCAGTGACTACCTGTCGTCAAGTTATCAGGCATTGCTTTATAATTCCACGACTGGGATGTCGGGAAGCGCCTCGGTTTCCGATGATGCTTATCGCAATGTACTGGTTGGTCGGGACAATCCCGAAAACTGTTGGCTGTTTGACATGTTTCCCAGTTTGGGTGCATATTGGAATACCAAAAGTCAGAATCATCCCGGCGGCATCAATGCTCTGGCGCTGGGGGGGAATGTTAAATTTTTCAGCAAGTCGGCCATGCAGAGCGAAACCGGAAGTACCAATTACTTTCGCCTTGACTTTTTCAGCAAGCAATAGAAATGCAATCGTGGCATAATCATGTCGTCGAGATTACGGCATGATCATGCTGCCCGAAGGACCGATTATGAAATTATTCACTCTATGTGTGGCGATCCTGGTTGGGATGTTTCTTCCCGCAGTCATTGCCATGGAAAGCCAGAAATTTGAATGTGTTCCCGAGAATCCGGTATTTGAC
Organism: Victivallaceae bacterium; assembly: GCA_036677805.1. Taxonomy (GTDB): domain Bacteria; phylum Verrucomicrobiota; class Lentisphaeria; order Victivallales; family Victivallaceae; genus SIG78. The sequence continues at coordinate 188,024 of JAVBVS010000009.1, forward strand.
GGATCCCGCGTGATTGATTGTGGGGTATTTCCCGCGATGACTCCGGAACAGGAATTTACCGTACTGGTCATTTGTGATGCCGAAATGTTCAAACCGGGGGAATATTCATTTGCGGTCAAGCGGGCCGACGGTAAGAATAATGTTCAATGGGCAATTTATCATGCGGGCTGGAACAATCGTTTCGGTTTTTTCGTTCGAACGGACAAGGGCGAACTTTTTGTCCACACCAGTCCAGGAAAAGCCGTTGGCGGCGAACATCGTATTGCCGGCGTTTTTTCCGGGAATTCAATCCGTCTTTATTGTGACGGCAAGCTGGTCGCGGAAATCAAGGATCGGAATGCCAGAATCAAGTCTGCGCCCGGAAAATTGTTTATTGGCGCCGCCGACGAGACTGGGCATGCCGGATTTTTTGGAAAAATCCGCAGTGTCAAAATCATTCCGAAGGCTTTGCGTGAAGATGAGATCCAAACCGCTTTCGGAACCTGGCGTTCTCCGAAAATTAAGGTGATCAACGTCCCGATCGCGGCGGTCGATGCCCGCCCTGCCAATTTCGAACCGCAGACTGCGGCCGATCGATTGACCGGATTGATGGTGGTGGATTGGCGGATTGCGCCGGAAGCCGATGCGAATGAAATCCAACAGATTGTTCGGGTTCTGGCAGCACAGGGATTCGAAGCGCTTTTCGTCAGTGGGGCGTTCCGGTATCTTTTTGCGAAAAGTTATGGGAATCGCGATTGGTGGACCGCCACGCCCTGGGGGCGTTATCAAAAAACGGCGGCGATGATCTCTCAGGCCTGTCATGAGGCGGGGTTGAAATTCGTTCTTCATTTAACGGCTTGTCTGGGATTGAATCCGGATGTGGAACAGGAATTCAAGGATATGCTCTGCGTCAGTCTTAAGGACGGCAAGCTGATTGACTGGCCCAATTATCATGGCCGGCCGCTTTGCCCGAACAATCCTGAGTTCCGCAAGAAATATACCAGGCGACTTGCCGAGCTGTTGTCCGCGGTTCCGCTGGATGGGCTTATGATTGATGAAGTCTGCTATGGCAGAGGGGAATTCAGTTGCGGCTGCCAATATTGCCGGGAAGGATTTCAGAAGGCATTCGGCGCCACGCCGCCGAATCCGATGGACGCGAAAGATTGGCAAAACTTCAATTCCAAATTGTGGCGGGACTGGACGACGTTTCGCTGTGATTCGGTTGACGCGAGTGTCGCGGCAATGCTGGCGGAATTGCAGAAAACCGGTCCGGACAAGATGTTTCTCAGTTGCAATTGCAATCCGACTGATCTGAATTTGCCGAAAATTGCCGGTTACAATCCTCTGACTTTGCCGTGCACGGTATCGTTTTATGAAAATGAGCCGTTCCATCCATGGAGTTGGCGCAAAAGTATAACCGAAGGTCAATGGTTTGCCGCCGCCGGCCATCCCATTTTGATGCAGGGCTATGCGCCGACGCTTTCTTTGCAGTATCTGCAGGTGTTGCAGGGGGCGGTCATGAATTGGGGGGTGTCGCAGTGGGCAGAATTCAATGGTTTTCAGACCGTTCCGGTGAATTGGTTTGAACGCTGGAAGCCACTGTGTTGGGGAAACAAGCCATTGGCAAATATCGCAATCGTCATCAACGACAGGGACAATATGTATGCCGAACGCCGGGAAAATCGTAATCTTCCGCTGGAATATTATGGCTGGGCACAGGCCATGCTTGAGGCACATATTCCATTTGAAGTGATCCTGTCCAGGAAGGTCGAACAGTATCGCCGGTTCCAGTTGCTGGTTGTCCCGGATACTCGTTGCTGGAATGATGAAGAATTGCAGGCCGTAGGCGATTTTCTGAAATCGGGCGGACGGGTGATCGCCACCGGCGAAGCATTCCAATTCGGCGCCGATGGAGCGCGCCGTACGGTATTGCCGCAATTTTCCGGCAACATTACGGTGATTCCGGAGCGTCGTGCGGAAAAATATTTCATGCCGAAAATCGGCGCCCATTGGTATGGCAGCGGCGGAGTGTGGTATGATGAGCGCGATCCCGAGGTCAAAAAAGAGATTCTCGAACTGGTAAGACGGAATTCCGAACCGATATTGGAAACCAATTTACCCGCCGAAGTCGTGATCATGCCTTATGTGCAGCATTACCGGAACTATCAGGGGACGATCATTCGAATGTTGAATCTGATCGGGACGCGCTTCAAGAATGGGGTGGCGATTCCGGATGACAAGGATTATGAATTCATTCAGTATCCATCGCCCCGTTCATATCTGACTTACGGCAACCAGCCGGAAATCACCATTCAAAACCGTCCGGTTTGCAAGGCATATCTGATTTCCCCGGATTATCCGGCAATCACGGAATTGGAATATCGGGAGGTGAAGCCCCGAACTTATCGGATTACAATTCCCGATCTGGCCCGATTCGCGGTGATTTATCTGGTGACCGAAAACGATTTGATTGCCGATCTCAAAGGGGAAATTCCGGTTCAACGGACTATGCCGGAAATATTGCCGTTCGATTTCCGCTACATCAGTATCCGTTGAATAGGATGTGCTTCCATGTCTGAAGCACATTGTCCTATTCTTTCCAGGTCTGGGTATTTTTGTTGCAATTCAACGAATTGCGACGAAAACCCCAAACCCGAAAAGGGTTAAGGAGGATAGGGGTTCGGGGGAAGACGGGGAAAACCGTTTCCTCAAAACGGGTTTTTCCCGCCTTCCCACGAGACAGCGGATCAATATTTCTTGTCGGCGCAGTCGACCCAGCCGCCGGCTTTGACCAGAGCGGGGACGAAAGGGGCGATCTCAAACTTGTAGACCTTGCGCGTCTTGCCGTTGGCAATGGTGAACTCGAACTTGTCCATGTCGGTCGCGCATTCCGCCTCCGTACCGACGAAGGTCTTGAAAATATCGTTGATCTGCGGCACCGGAAGCGAAATCGCGGCGTGGCCGCAGTGGAATAGGGGTTTGCCGGACGATGCGGGGTCAATTGTTTTTATCTTGAATCCAGAGTCATGCCCTGCGGGTATGTTTCCGTCTTTTGCGTCGTGCACATATCTGCCGATGACGCGCCGGCACTGCCCGCTATCGACTCGCCTGAGGGAAGGAGTCCACGGCGGCCTGGGCCATTTGGCGCAAAAACGCGCAATCTTCGGCGCCGACGGCCGGACTGTCGTAGGCTATTTTTTCCGTGGCGATGCCATACAGCGCCGCAAGCCAGACACAGGCTTGAAGATATTCGCCGCGCTCATTGAGATGGATGCTGTCGGCGCCGATTTGCAGCTCGCCATCCGCTCCTTTGCGCCATTTGTAAGCTCCGACCGGATCCCCGGCTTGCGGCGGGATATCCGGCCAGTGCAGCGCCGCTTTCTGCGCCGGGGTGGCTTCCTTGAACTTCAGCGAGTCGTTTTGCCGGGTCAACTGCACGGCGAGTCCGACCGGAATCACGGGACAGGAATAGGTTTCTGCCAGTTTCCGGTAGGCGGCGGTCAGCCGCTCATACATTCCGGCCTGGTCGAAACCCCAGGAGGGCGTACCAAGCTCGGTAATGCGCGCATCATCCTTGCGATAGGCCCAAGTCTGCTGAATCACAATTTTCGCCTGCGGTGCTTTGGCCCGGATATAGGCGATCAGTTTATCCGCCCACGGCTGGTAATTTTCATAAAACGGCGAACAATGGCTGGCCTGCTGAATCGTGACCACATCCCAGTGTTCGAGGGTCAGCAGCTCTTTGACGTTGCCGCGCCGCTCGATCATTTTCTGTTTTGGATCGCTGCTCCAGATATTGACCTGATAGGCTTGACCGGCCGGATCGTCGGGTTTTTTCTCAATGGCTTCGATATTCTTCCAGTGGGTTTCGAGCGGACAACCGCCGATATACGCGCTGGCCAGAGTCAGACTGTTGCCTGGAATGGAGTTGACGATCTGCGGAAGATTTTTTCCCACGCAAATCGAAAAACTGTTGCCGATCATTAAAACTTTGAGGTCCTGTCCCGGCATCGCCGTGGAAAGAATGATTCCCGTACTGGCTATCAGCTCTTTTATCACCGGCATTCTCCCTGAACCGCTTTTAAATGATCTTTGCAATCAGTATTTTTTGTCGGCGTAGTCGACCCAGCCGCCGGCTTTGACCAAGGCGAGGTCGAAGGGGGCGATCTCAAACTTGTAGACCTTGCGCGTCTTGCCGTTGGCAATGGTGAACTCGAACTTGTCCATGTCGGTCGCGCATTCCGCTTCCGTGCCGGCGAAGGTCTGGAAGATATCGTCGATCTGCGCCGCCGCGAGCGAAATCGCCGCGAGGCCGCAGTTGAACATGTTCTGCCGGAATATGCGCGCGAAATTCTCCGCGATCACCAGATTGATCCCGTTGCACTCCAGCACCCACGGCGCGTGTTCGCGCGAGGAGCCGCAGCCGAAGTTGGCGCGGGTGACGATCACCGCCTTGCCCGCGATGTCGCTTCTGGGATTGAATCCCGGCAGCGACAGGTCTTCGAGGCAATAGGGCTTCAGCGCCGCCTTGGTCAATTCGGTCAGGTACTTGGCCGGGATGATCTCGTCGGTGTTGATATCGGAACGGTCCAGAAACAGGATTTTGCCGTTGAAATTCTTCATGATCGAAATTCTCCGTATGCTTATCCGCGGTAGAGCGGCGAATTGGTGATGACGCCCGCCAGCGCCGTGGCCGCCGCGGTGGCCGGACTCATCAGGTGGACCATGCCGCCTTTGCCCATGCGCCCGTTGAAATTGCGGTTGGTGGTCGAGGCGCAGGCTTCGCCGTTGGCCAGCACGCCGTTGCTCATGCCGAGGCACGCACCGCAGGTCGGGTTGGTCACGCAGAAGCCCGCGTCCATGAAAATGTCGATCAGACCTTCGGCCAGCGCCTGACGGTAGATCAACGGCGTGGCCGGCGACACGATCGCCCGCAGGCTGTCGCTGATTTTCCTGCCCTTCAGAATCCCGGCGGCGATGCGCAAATCTTCGAGGCGGCCGTTGGTGCAGCTGCCGATGTAAACCTGCTGGACCGGGGTGCCGGTCATTTCGCGGACCGTCTTGACCTGATCGGGCTTGTAACCGAAGGTGACCATCGGCTCAAGCGCGGTCACGTCGAAATCGATCACCCTGGCGTATTGAGCGTCGGCGTCGGGCAGCCACTTGGCATATTCCTTGAGCGCGGCGTCTTTGGTCTTGAACTCATCCTGAATGAACGGCCAGAGATAATCGACCGTGACCATGTCGGGATAGCAGATGCCGCAGGTGCCGCCGGCTTCGATCGCCATGTTGCACAAAGTCATGCGCGCATCCATTTTCATGGCGGCGACGGCGGGCCCGGCGAATTCGATCACATGGTCGGTCGCGCCGTTGACGGTGAGTTTCTGAATGATCGCGAGGATCACGTCCTTGGCATAGACGCCCGGCCGCAGAGTCCCGGTCACGTTGATTTTGATGGTTTCGGGGTCGCGCATCGAGCAGACGCCCTTGAGGATGCCGACTTCAAGGTCGGTGGTCCCGACGCCTGCGGCGAAAGCCCCGAAAGCGCCGTGGGTGCAGGTATGGGAGTCGCCCATGATCACGGTGAAACCGGGACGGACGAAGCCTTTTTCCGGGAAAATGGCGTGACAGACGCCGTTGAGACCGATGTCGAAGAAATCCTTGATGCCGTGACGGCGCGCCCAATCGCGCATGGTTTTGCCCTGTTCGGCGGTCTTGGAATCCTTGGCCGGGGTCACATGGTCGATGACGGCCTTGATTTTGGCGGCGTCGAAGACGCGGTCCTTGCCGATGGCGACGAGGTCGTTGATGGCGATCGGCGTGGTGATTTCATGACAAAACACGCGATCAAGCGACAACACCGCCACGCCGGGAGCGGGGGTGTCGATGCGATGCGCGGCGAAAATTTTCTGAGCGACAGTCTTGCCCATGACCGGAAAACTCCTTCTGTTCTGGCTGATTGAGCCGGAATGCCCAACCCGATAATATACCAGTCTTCCCCCGAAATGCAAGCCGACCGGCTATATTTTCCTTATCTCAACCACCGCTTTGCCGGAATACCTTAACTCGTTTTCCGAATCGGAGGGCGAAATTTTCCGAGGGGAATTTAATGAATACCGGGATCGGATTTTTTCCGGCGCGAATCGGCAATCCGGGATTGCAAAAAGGATGGAGGCGTGCCATATTACGGAATCGAAGCGCAAACACGAGGAGAAACGGTTTTATGGAATACAGGGCGGATGAGGCACGGTACGACCGGATGGCGTATCGGCGATGCGGCAAATCGGGACTGAAACTGCCCGCGGTGTCGCTGGGATTGTGGCACAACTTCGGTTCGGTCGACGTTTACGAGAATGCGCGGAAAATGATTCAGACCGCGTTCGACCACGGCGTCACCCACTTCGATCTGGCCAACAATTACGGGCCGGAACCCGGCTCGGCCGAAATCACCTTGGGGCGCATCCTCAAACAGGACCTGGCCGCGTACCGCGACGAACTGGTGATTTCCAGCAAGGCCGGTTATCTGATGTGGCCCGGCCCCTACGGCGAGTGGGGTTCGCGCAAAAATCTGATCGCCAGCTGCGATCAGAGCCTCAAGCGGCTCGGCCTCGATTATGTCGATATCTTTTACCACCACCGGCCCGATATGGATACGCCGCTCGAAGAAAGCATGCTGGCGCTCGATCACATCGTGCGCAGCGGCCGCGCGCTCTACGCCGGGATTTCCAACTACGACGCCGAACGCACCCGCGGGGCCGCCGCGATTCTGCGCGAACTCAAGACGCCCTTCCTCATTCATCAGGTGCGCTACAATATGCTTGCCCGGCAGAACGGGCAGGCGGGCTTGCCGGAGGCGCTGCGGGATTGCGGCCTCGGCGCGATCGTCTTTTCGCCGCTGGCGCAGGGGCTTCTGAGCGGGCGTTATCTCGACGGGGCCATTCCCGCCGATTCGCGCGCCGCCCGCGCCCACTTCCTGAAGCCGGAACAGATTACGCCGGATTTGCTGGAGCGGCTGCGTCAGCTCAATGCGTTGGCGCAACAGCGTGGACAAACGCTCGCCCAGATGGCGTTGGCATGGCTCCTCCGGCAGGACTGGATCACCAGCGTTCTGATCGGAGCGAGTTCCCCGGAACAGATTCTCGACTCCTTGCGGGCGACAGGCAACATCGCGTTCGCCGAGGCGGAGCTTCAGGCCATCGACGGATTGTGCGTCGCGCCATAACCTCCGACGTTCAGTCCGCCGGCAGCGTGGCGTCGATATGCCGCAATCGGCGGAGGATGCCGTAAAGCAGGAAACCCGCCCCGATCAGCAGCATCGCCGACAAGACCCAGCGGTAGGAACTGGCCACGGCGCTGCGGCCCGGCCGGAAGGGGTTGTTTTCGACTTTGCCCAGCGTATAACGGCCGGGTTGTTCGTCACCGAGATGTTCGAAATGAGTTTTCAGGTCGTAATCCGGGCGCGGCGCCTTGCCGCCGTAGTAAAGCCAGAGGGCTTCGGCGGCGAAACGGCCCGGGATGATGATGCGGTATCCGGCGCTCAGGGCGCTGAGCTGGATGTTTTCGAGCGGCGGATCGTTGCCGTTCTGGATTTCCAGCGCATAAAACTTATACCGGCTTTCCGGGAGTTCCACCGTGGAGGTGGTATCCGAATCGATCCGCCGGATGGTTCCCCCGGAAATCGGTACCCAGATGCGCTGATTGTCGCTGCCCGCCCAGGTGACCCGGCGCTGGTAAAGCGGCGTGGCGACGGTGATCTTGATCTGGGTCAGTGGAGCGCGGTCGGAGCGAAAAATCACCACGGTCTTGCCATTGTCGTGGCTCCGGGAAATTTCAGTCAGCTGGGCCGGAAAAAGCTGCGGCGCGCCGGGCAGATCGTATGACGTGGTACGGTAAACCCGCAACGCGTCGATTTTCAGCGGTGTTTCCGGCGGCGTGGCTCCGGTCGCGCCGAAAATCAGACGGATGATCCGTCCGCTCAGGGGGCGGGGAAAATTCAACTTGCGGCTGGTCAGCTCCAGCTGTTTGCTGTAATCGAGGAAACGGTATTCCGGGACTGCCGTTGCCCAATTGCCGCCGTCGCCGACCGCCACACTGACCGTTTTTTCAAAATCCTTTTCCGGCGTGACCAGTTCGATGGACGAGATGCCGCCGGTGGCGGCTTCCAGTTCGAATTCCACGGCCGACCGCCCGTCGGCCAAGGTCTGGACGCCGGTGAATTTGCCCGGCAATAATTCTTCTTTTTGCGCCTGCGAGGTCTGGATCAGGCGTTCGACGGTGAAAGGCACGACCTGCCGGTCGATGTCGATCAGGCGCAGGTCGGTGTTCAGATTGTCGATGGCCTCATACAGCGAGGAATCAAAATCAATCGCATACCAGGCGCGTCCGGATTCCCCCGGAGCACGGACGGCCGACCGGACATAGCGAAAATTTTCCAGCAGGGATTCCGGCGCCGCCGGAAGCGGCAGCGTTGCGAGAACCCCTGCCGCAAGCGCCAGTTTGAGAATGCGGATCATAACCCCGTCTTTCCGAAACAGTGGGAAGTTTACGCTTTTTTCGGCTCGATGCGCTGTCTGGCCGAGCGATTCAACGCGCTGACCAAGGCCGCAACCGCGGTCCGGGCAATATCCGAATGTGACCCTGCGCCGTAAATCAGCTCGCCGGTTTCCTTCAATCGAATCCCGACGAAAGCCAGCGCTTTGGCGTTTTTATCCTTGCCAAGGGTATGTTCGGAGTAATCCTCCAGCTCGAAGGGCGGCACCAGCTTGCTCTTTTTGAGGCCGCCGGTGACTGCCGACAACAGGCCATTGCCGCGCGCGGTCAAGGTTTCGGTCTGGTCGTTGAAACGCAGTTTGAACTGCACTTCCACCTGGCCCTTTGCGATATTCTGGGTGATGCGCGAATATTCCGAGAGATTGTAGGGACCGGTGAGGTTCACGAAATTTTCTTCGAAGACCTTGCGAATATCCGCCGCACTGATTTCGCCGCCGCGGGATTCGGCGACTTTCTGCACCGCCGCGCCGATGGCCGGATGCATCGCCTTGGGCGCGAAGATGCCGAATTCCTTTTCCAGAATGAAGGCCACGCCACCTTTGCCCGATTGACTGTTGATCCGGATCAGCTGTTCATAACTGCGGCCGACATCTTTGGGATCGATGTGCAGATACGGCATTTTCCAGCCCTGATGGAAGAATGCGGCGGTGGCGTCGACTTGCTCCAGACCTTTGCGGATCGCGTCCTGATGCGAGCCGGAAAAGGCGGTGAACACCAGTTTTCCGGCATAGGGATGGCGCGGATGGACTTCAATGCCCGAAGCCTCCTCCACCGTCGTCACGATTTCCGGCAGGTTGTGAAAATCCAGACGGGTATCGATGCCGCGGCTGTAGAGATTGAGCGCCAGGACCAGCAAATCCAGATTGCCGGTGCGTTCGCCGTGGCCGAAAATAGTGCCTTCCACCCGTTCCGCCCCCGCCAGCAAAGCTAGTTCGCTGGCCGCGACCGCGCAGCCCTGATCGTTGTGGGCGTGGATGCTGACGGTGGTTTCCGCCATATAGGGATAATGGGTGATGAAATACTCGATCATATCCGCGTAATGGTTGGGCGGACGCCGTTCCACCGTGGCGGGCAGATTCAGAATGAAATCGTGCTTGTTCGCGGGCCCCCAGGCTTCCTTGACCTTGGCGCAGACGTCGATTACGAAATCCAGATCGCTGTCGGTAAATTCTTCGGGGGAGAATTCATAGCCGACGCAGTGACTCAAGCCGGCTTTGGCCAGCGCGGCCTTGACCAGGCGCGTTCCTTCGACCGCCATTGCTTCAACCTGTGCCCGGTCGCGTCCGAAAACAAACCTGCCGTGCAGATCGGAGGTCGCCACATAACAGTGCACGACCGCCTGTTTGACGCCGGCCAATGCCTCCACCGTCCGGTCGATCAGATGTTCGCGCGCCTGGGTCAAGACCGAAATGCGCACATCGGCCGGAATCAGATTCTGTTCGATCAATTCACGCACAAAGTCGAAATCATCCTGCGAGGCCGATGGGAAGCCCACTTCGATTTCCTTGAAACCGATGCGGCAGAGCATGGCGAAGAACTCCCGCTTGACTTCGGGCGACATCGGCACCGGCAGCGATTGATTGCCGTCGCGCAGATCGACGCTGGTCCAAATCGGAGCCCGGGTGACGACACGGTCGGGCCATTGGCGGGTTGTGATCGGGATCGCCGCCGGGGCTTTATATTTGGGGTCGGTATTCATAAAAACATTCCTTCCGGTCCATGGCAAAAAAAATTCATAACAGATAATATAATCCCAAAAATGGTGTTGCGCCACAGGAAAGGAGTTGGAATTGCGCGATTTTACGCTTTTTTGTCGCCGGAAGCCGGGTCGCCGCGCCGGTTTACGATGCGCGCCGCCGCGCAGGCCGCGCCGAAACCGTTGTCGATATTGACCACCGAAACGCCGTTGGCGCAGCTGTTGAGCATGGCCAGCAGCGGAGTCATGCCGCCGAGTCCGGCGCCGTAGCCGACGCTGGTCGGCACCGCGATCACCGGCGCCGCCACCAGCCCGGCCACCACGCTCGGCAAGGCGCCTTCCATGCCCGCCACCGCAACGATCGCATCGGCGCCGGCGAGCCGGTCGAGCACCTTGAGCAGGCGATGCAGTCCGGCGATGCCCACATCGACGATCACTTCCGCATGGCAATCGCAGGCGGCCAGCGTGGCTTCGGCTTCCAGCGCAACTTTGAGGTCGCTGGTGCCCGCGGCCAGAATCACCACGTTGCCCCGTTTCGGCCGTCCGGCGTCGCGCCAGAGAAAACAGCCGGACTGCGGATTGAATTCGGCCTCCGGAAATGCTTCCAGCAGCATTCGCCCGGCGGTTTCGCCGAGGCGGGTGACCAGCACAGTGCTGCCGCGGTCACGCAATTCCGCGACAATGGCAAGAAGCTGTTCGACCGTCTTTCCAGCGCCATACACGAACTCGGCAAAACCGCAACGGGTCTGCCGGTCATGGTCAAGCCGGGCGACGATCAAATCCGCTCCGTTCTCCGCGGCGTCCAGGCCGGCCCGCTCCGGGCAGGCGAGGGCCAGTGCGGCGGCGATATCGATGGCGCCGGATCGCAATTGGATTAAAATTTCTTCAATCGTGATCATTTTCGGGCAAAAATCCTTGAAAAAAACTTTTGATAATGTATCATAAAAACAGCGATCTTGCAAATCGAAACCCGGGAAAGATGGGATTGGAATTAATGACGCGTTCTTCGAATTTGTTCCGCTGTTGTTTTCTCGACCGTGACGGCGTGGTTAATCGCGAGGTCGATTACCTGTTTGAACCCGACCGGACCGTGCTGGAGGAGGATATCGTGCCCGCGCTCCGGAGCATTCACCGCCATGGCTTTCTGGCGGTGGTGGTGACCAATCAATCGGGCGTCGCCCGCGGCATGTACGGCGAAGCGGATGTGCATGCGGTGCATGCCAGAATTCAGCAACTGCTCGGAACTTACGGCGAGAAAATCGATGCATTTTACTACTGTCCTCACCATCCCGAAATCACCGGTGAGTGCGATTGCCGCAAACCGCTCGGCGGCATGTTGCGGCGTGCGGCTGCCGAGCTTGGCATTGATCTGTCGCAATCGCTCATGATCGGGGACCGGATCAGCGATGTCAAAGCCGGATTGGCCGCGGGATGCGCCCGGAGTTATCTGGTCCGGACCGGTTACGGATCGACGACCTTGCGCGAAAGCGATTGTTCGGCGGTGACGGTGGCGGACAACGCATTGGCGGCATTCGAGGACTTCCTGAATGCCGGAACAAATGGCGCTTCCGGGCGGTCGAAGCAACCATAAAACCAAGCGAGGTTGTTATGAAGGACACCACCATCCACGCCGGTGAAATCGTCTGGAAAGCCATTCGGAATTTTTTTCTTCCCCGTCCGAACCGGTGGTTTTTTCTCCGGCTCGGCGTCACCGCGCTGGTGGCTTTCCTGGTTTTCAAATATGCGCTGGTGCCGTGCGTGATTTCCGGGGCGAGCATGGAGCCGACGGTGCATTCCAATGGCTTCACCTTCTGCTGGCGCGGCAAGTATCTCCGGCATTCGCCGCAACGCGGCGATATCGTGATCATCAAATACGACAAGGGCATCTACTTTCTGAAGCGGGTGGTTGGAATGCCCGGAGAAATGGTGTCCTTCCGCGACGGCAAGCTTTATGTCAACGGCAGTTTTCAGGACGAACCCTATGTGGTCTTTCCGTCGGATTGGGATATGGACCCGGTCAAGGTCGGCGACGGCGAGTATTATGTGGTCGGCGACAACCGCTCCATGCCGTTCGCCCAGCATCAGAAGGGCGTGGTCCGGTCCGGGCGGATCATCGGCGCACCGCTGTTCTGAAGTCGGATAGAAAAATACGGTGAGAACTGCGGTTTCCGCTGGAATGAGGAGGAAATCAGTCATTCCAGCGGAAACAGTCCGCAGATTCAATTTGGAAAATATTATTTTACAGCGGCAACCCTGCTTTCGACCGCTGAAAGATCAAGCGCGGTGGCGTCAGTGGCGCGGGTCGAATAAATATTGACATCGTAAGCCGGCATGGGTTCACTCAGAATATTTCCGGGTGTTTGAACGGCACGTTGTTCGGAAACCACATGCCATTCTTTCGCGGCACCGGCGGGCAGGGTGATTTTTGGGGTTATTTCCCGGGGCGCGCAGTTGATCGCCAACACATAATCTGCACCGTCGATATTCTCGGCATAAACCGCAATAAACTTGTCTTTGGCAACGCCGGTGAATGTTAACGGAGTGCGCTTGCGGGGTGACAGGATCAGTTTTTTGAGCAGTTTCGCTTCACGGGCCAGAAAGGGACCGCCGATCGCACATTCCGGATATTTCCAGGCGTACGAATAACTCCAGAAGCAGATTGCCGTCGCCCCCATCGCCACCGCCTGGTATTGCATGTTGCGCAACTCGACAAGATTGGGCATCCGGTTATTAAGCGTGCCAAAATCACCATAATTGAACCCCTGGGGGGTAATCCAGCATCCCTGGCCGGTTTCACGGGCGACGGCGGCGAATTGCGAGACGCGTTCAATGGGTGAACTGGCATATCCTCCGGCCAGAAAACATGGATAGGGATCGGGCATCAGAATATCGGAACAGTCGGCATATTTGACGATGCCGTCGATGGTATCGTTGACAATAATCGTCGGGTGATGCGGATCGGCTTGAGCCACGATATGGTGAATGGCGCGCAACCGCTCGGGCAACCACGGCACCAGTTCCGGTTCATCCGCCAGATACCATGCCGCAAGGGCTGGATGATCTTTGAACCGTGTTACGAAATCAGCAATCGCGGTGGCTTCCGGCTGAGTCAGCGGAAGCATGGCCTGGGAACGCCCGCTCATCGCCGGATCAGGATAGGGGTAAATGAAAACCTTTTCGTCGCGGGCGTGAATGCCGTCGAGGAATTTCCGGATGGGAGCCTCACCGGAATTTTTAAAATGCACAGGTATCGGATAAAACATATTGAAATTATATTCACTGGTATCGGTCGGGCGTTTCTCCATTGGGTCGAGGCCCTTGTCCATATTCCACCAGCCATAAAGCAGAATCGGCTGATTCTGCCAGAGCGGCACCTTGTCGGCGTCAAGCCTGAGTTCGCTCGGGACAGGCGAAAGCTTGCGAATCACGCGTTTGAGTTCGCCAATGATTCGACTGTCAGCGTTTTTGACCGTCACCGTGAAAGTATATTCGCCCGGTTTCAGCTCGGGCAGCGGCGCGGAAATTGTTTGTAAGACCTCAGGTTGTGCCAGCTGTCCTTCCGTGATGGTCCGGTCGGCATTGTCGGCCAGTCGCCAATCGACAACCGCTTTTGCGAGTTCGGCCGGATCAAGCTGAAATTTAAGATCAAATTTTAATTCTCCGGCGACTTCTCCGGCATAAAAATTATCCCGCCAGGCGGGTGCGATGAAACGGACCGCAATGGAGGTGTAGTCCAAGCGGACCGGATATTGACGGCGGGCAAGAAGGATATTGGAACGACGGTCGACAAGTTCGGCCACCAATTGCCGAGTTCCGACCTTTGCGGCCGGCAGCGCAAAGATCACTTCACGGCCTGCTCCGGCGGCAACCGCCGCGGGATATTCGCCGATCTTGTCGGGCTCATCGGCAAAATAAACCCTCAGTTTGGCAAAGCAGAGTTGCGGACTCTGGTTAACCAGATGCAGTGTGCCGGTGAATTCGAGTTTATCCGTTTTTTTCGATACTGCGGTGGCATAGGGCGGTTTGAATCCCCAGCAATAGCGTGCAAGATCGATTTCGGTAAGCTTCAGAGGAACAAACGCTCCCGGCTGCATGAATCCTCCGGCATGGATCGGGGCGAAGGTCGAGTAACTGGGGCGACCGGCTTCACCTTGAGGATAACGGGTGCGTGCGATATTGAAGGTCATGCCTTTTTCAAGAGTTCCGGCATCACATGCGAGATCGATGATCGGGATTGCGGTTTCAACGGTATAGCCATTTTCATGGACGGCAGTGCGGGCGGTAAAACCGGCGGAGTCCCATTCGATGGTACCGACGTTGCCGCCCTGTCGCCGTTCGGCATCGAAAAGCGCGCCCCACGGACCGACCATGAACTGGAAAAACTCGGTGCCGTCGGCATTGGAATCGATATCGATTTCAACGCAATCGTCCTGGTAGATCATGTCATCACGTTGTGAAAAACGTGGTTGGGCGAGGTTGAACTTGCGCTCGGGTTCGGCGCATTCAATGACAATGTAAATGAATTTTTCATCATGCGCAATTTTGAATCGAGTGATGGCGGCGGACGGCAAGTCGGGGCTGTTGAGCATGGTGAATTGGTCATGCCAAGGCAGATTCTGCCAGCATGGATCATCGAGTTTGCCATCAAGAACCGGCGGCTGGAGCAAATTCGGCGCAGTCACCGGGGCTGGTTTTTCGGCAATCGCCGACCATATCCCGGTTACAGCGAAAAGTACGGCCAGAATCTTCCTCATATCTATCCTTATTGCAGTTCAAATCACGGATTGCAGCTTTCGGCGGCGACGGTCACGAGTTCATCGGAAGAGAGCGCTCGATTGAAAACAAAGAGGTCGTCAATGATACCCTCAAATGGATAAGCAAAGTTGTAATAATAACCGCCGATGGTATAATCCCCCGCGGTATTGGCCGGGATAAGCTCAGCGGCGTCACCGGTGTATTCCTGACCATGAAACGAATCGATTTTTGCTCCCCGGATATGAAGGGAAAGTTTCTGTATCTCGCCATTGATGTAAAGCATGATACGTTGTCCATCATTGACGACGGCATAATGCTGCATCGCATTCATTGCGGCGCTGAATTTGGGCGTTTGCAGAATATGCGGAACTCCATGCTGGTCCGTCCAGCGGAAATCGAACATCTGATAGAAAATGCGCACCGAAATTCCACCGTCATTGTTTCCGAATACCCACAAATTCTTGTAACCTTGTGACGGGTTGGCCCAGAAGGCGATGGTGAATGGCGGCTTGAGCGCCTTCAGCACGGAATTCTCCGGAATCACAAAGCGCATGGGCGCATCGGCACGGAATTTTACGGCATTGCCATGCTGTCCGGGAACAAATTCGGATTGGGATTCGGGTTGGGCGACTATGATTCTGGCGTCATGCCGCCCCGCCGCAGTATCGGCAACGAGTGTGGAGCCGGAATTTTCATCCAATCGATAGTGGATGATCGGGCCGGGCGATATTTCCGTCGCCCGGATGCCGATTCCGACTGCAATAAAGCTTATGGTCAGATTGAAAATTTTTCGCGACAGCATGAAATGGCGCCTTCTTGTTCAGAAGCTCATCATCCAGCCCTTGGTGTTCGGGCCGGACAGAATCTTGGTGCATTCCGGCCACGAGCCGGTGGCGGCGGATTTGGAGTAATTCTTGTACTCGATGTAGTTCAACCCTTCCACATGCCCGTCGATGAAGCAGAAATTGGCCAATGCGCCGGGCATTTCCAAATTGGGGTCGCCGCCATGCCGGAAAGACGGGCGGCGTGTTGCGGCCTGTGCCGAGAGCCCGTTGGAGCCGATGCTGGGCTGGCTGCGGTGCCGGTTGTCGCTGAAGAGCGCCACCGCTCCCGGATTGTTGATTCCGGCATGGCTTTTGATCCCCCAGCCGGTGCCTTCATAACCGGAGTCGGGCGTACTGGTGCAATAGGGATTGATCCCGTACTGCGGATATTGGTAGGTTCCGGTGAAGGCGTTGTCCACGCCTGCGGTGGGGGAGGGAACCGCGGTGGCGGTAAAACCGGCCGATTCGCTGGGACACTGGTAGAGTGTGCCGGAAGCGTTGGCGTAATAGAAAGGCACGCTGAAGTAATCGTTCATGCGCGTGACCCAGACCGAGGTTACTCCCGGCATTTTGTAGACCGGCAGATAATCGACGTTGTCGACGCTGTACATGGCCGCGGCGGTGCCGTACTGCTTCAGGTTGCTGACGCATTGGGATTGTTTGGCGCGTTCCCGCGCCGCCGACAGCGCCGGCAGCAGCATGGCCGCGAGGATCGCGATGATGGCGATCACAACGAGAAGTTCAATGAGCGTAAAGGCAGGACTCTTTTTCATGATGACAACTCCTTTTTCGGTTTTATGATTGCGGTTGCCGGCAATGGACCCGTACTGCGGAAAGACCGCGCGGCGCAACCGGAAGCGTAAAACTCCGGGCGTCGGGACGGGCCGCCTCCCGCAAGGGAAAACTGCTCAATATTTCCAATTTTTCAATGGGCTGCGAGATTCGGACCGTGCGTGTGATGCGTCCCCATTCGGTGCGATTTTCCAAGGCTACATCGAGTATCCGGTCACTGATCCGGCGGGTGATCAAAGTACAGCCGCCGCCGGAAACTTCGGCATACGCGAGACCCCGGCGGGCAAGATCGGCGCGGGCGGCTGCGGCGATTCCGGCCGCCGCCAGCGGCCAGAGTTCCGGCGCCACCGCCAGCCGGGCGCGATCGTGCGAAAAGTACAAATCGCCCAAAGTTTCCCGGTAGGGCGTTTCCGGCGTCGGCAACTCGGTGATTTGGCCTCCGTTGCCGCCCTTGACGATGACAACCGCCATGCGCCGGTCGGTTATGACTTCCCCGGCGGCGAAGAAGCGTTCGAGCGCTTCGGCGCGGCCGGAGAAAATCACCGGACCGGGATGGCAGCGCAACAGTTGATCCAATACCTTCGGCGCGGTCAGATGTGCTGACGGAAGATAAATCGCTCCCGGACAGCATTCGGCGTTTTCGATCCGGCAGACCGTCTGCAGCTGAACTCCATTGCGGAGCAGCGCCGCGAATTGCTTCTGTCCCGGCAGAAATCCGTCGCGGATAAAGTCGTCCACGCCGCGGTCGATCTGGGCATCATCCCAGAGCACCGTAACCTCTCCGGCTTCCATCGGATTGCCGTCGAAACTCGCCTGCCAGCGTTCGCGGATGAATTTCCATTCATGTTCGGCGATGCCGTCGGCCAGACAGGCGAGCAACCCGTCGGCGCTCCGGCGCAATCCTTCACGGTCGCGATAATACAGATTGGCCAGTTTGTAAAGCTCGCGTTCGTAACCCGGCGTGGCCTGACGGAGATTGTCCCACAGCTCGACCACGTCCTTGATCCCGTGCAGAAACACGAGCTTGAGTTCCGGCGCGGCCGCCTTGATTTCGGCAAGGCTGGCGGCGTAATCATCGTGATACCACTTCTCCTCCGGACGGGTCTGGGTCATGCCCAGCGCGACGGCTTCGACCACCATCGCGTCGATGCCGAGCTTCGCCATTTTGCGGTAATCGATGCCGTAATCGTAGAGCGCGTCGAACGTCCCCTTGGTCCAGGCGGAATTGATCGCATTCTTCAATCCGGCGCGATGCAGCGCATCGGTCATTTTGCGCCAGAACTGACACCAGCGGTCGACATGGAATGTGATCCACTCTTGCCGGCGATGGGCCCATATCCAGCTGCCCCGTTCCTGCAGCTGCGCCAACCCGGTTTTCGGCTCCGGCAATCCGGCCTTGCGGGCTGCCGTTCGTTCTTCCTGAGTGACGATGGCGGGGCAGGGGCGGGCGAGACACTCGGGCCGCGTCCAGTCGCGTCCGGCCAGAAATTGCTTCATCATGCTGTCGGAAAAATCAGTGCCCATGATGTTGCCGCTCGAAAGCGGACCCCAGCCGTCCGGACCATGCCAACCCGAGAAACCGTAATCCCGGCAGATTTTCACCAGTTTCGGAATGTAAATATCTTCGAACAGGGTACCGTCGTCGAGTTGCGCCAGCGGATTGAGGTTCAAGCCGCGATGGTCGAAACTCCACGCCTGCCGCGCCTCCTGATGGTCCGAAAGCCACTCGTGGTGAAATTCATCCAGAAAATAGTTGGTGAATTGTGAAAAATAGACTGCCACTCCGGCCCGGGTCAGGTGGCCAATCAGCGAACGGAGCTGAACATTAGTCCACTCCTGACGGTTGCGCACCTCGTTGCCGGGATGGGCGTGGCGGCTGCAAACTTCGGGAGGCAGGATGTATTCGCAATCCATGCCCTGGTGTTGCAGCGCGAAATCCGGGCTGGAGACCAGCAGACACAACACTTCGGGCGCAAAGCCCAGCGTAGCGAGATATTCGGCCGCGCCGCCGTCGGTTTGCGTGTTGTCGAAGGCGATGAGTTCGGTCCAGGCCCAACGTTCAAACTTCATGACTCGGATACTCCGTGTTTATTCACTCTGCGCCGCGGTCATGATCTCCGCGTCGGATAAGGCTTTGCTGTAAAGTTTGACCTCGCTGACGATCCCCGGGAAAGGACTGTAGCCGAACTGGCTGCCAATGCTCAACGCCGACATTCCGGCGGTCATGGGGACGGAATTCTCCGCGGTACTGGTGCCGGCGAGTTCGCCGTCGATATAAACTTTGAGCGTTTTATCGCCGTCATGGGTGGCGGCGACGTGCATCCAGACTTCGCCATTGATCGGATTTTTGCCGAAGGTGCTGTTGGCGTAGGACATCTTTTTGTCGCCGTCGCCGATGGAGAGCAGCAGCCGCTGGTAGTGCACGATAAGGCGGAAGCCTTTGCCGAAGGAACCGCGGGTATTAGACGCGATTTCATAGATGCCGTCGCGCTGAAATGTCTTGTCGAAGCGGATCCAGCACATCACGGTCATGCCTTTGGTCAGATCGGCGGTCACCTTGTCGATGAGCACGAAGGGGGCTTTGCCATTGACGCCGCTGAACGCAAGCGCCTTGCCGCCGTTGCGGCCGGCCACCCAGCTGGTGTCAGCCGGCGCCTGGATGACGCCGTTGAGCTGGTTGGGCCCCACATCTTTGATCGCGGTGCCTTCGCCTTCATTGATCGGCCAGTTGCCGACGAGACCTTCTTCGGCGGCCATGACGCCGCCGGCGAGCAAAGCGAGAGCAAGAGTCAGAAAATGTTTCATGATCGGTATCCTTTCCTGCTGATTATTTTTCATATACTTCGATTTCGGAAATCCGGGCATGGGGACCGCGGGTTCCGGTGACGAATATTCGAACCTTGTCGGTCGCGACCGGGCTGAACGTGTGCGCCTGAATATTGCCGGAGGCGTCTTTCGCTTCCGCCACGCCGGTCCACGCATTGTTCTTCCAGATCTGGACCTGATAGTCTTTGAGCGTGTTTTCGACCGGATAGACGATGATCCGTCCGACGGTGACCGGTTTCTTGAAATCGAGCTCAATCCAGTCCGGCGCTTCGTTCGGAGTTTTGTCGCTCCATACCACCTGCCGATCGTTATAGCGTTTGAAATTTTCCGGTTCGATCATACCGTCGGCGACATGCCAGAGGCAGTTGTCGGGGCGGACGTTGAAAGCCATGTTGCTGGAGGCCGAAACCTTGACCGTTTCGCCTTCATGGCGCTGATAGGCGAGGTTGCCGGGCTTTTTCCGGGCGGCGTGAACGCGTTCGATTTCGGCTTCGATGTCATCGCAGCCGCGCAGATCGGGCGCACTCATATCGGTGGTATAGACATGGACGTCGAAATTGTTGAACCGGTCGCGCAGGACGCCGTTTTTCGCTTCCACCGTGCGGTTTTCGGCCATGACCTTGAGCTTGCGATTGCCGAGCTCGGGCAACGTGATTGCGAGTTCGCGATTGTCGGCGTTGCCGGCATTGGCGACGAAGAGCCAGAGTTCGCCGTCGTGCTGCTTGACCAGGATGCGGAAATCGGGCAGCGAGAGCTCCGGCTTGAGGTCGCTGGCGGGCTCGAGCAGCGCCGGGCCGTAGGCTTCGAGTTCCTTCACATGTTCGACCAGCCCGATGCCGATTTCCGGATCGTGATCGTTGAGTGTATTGTAAAGGATGACGCCTTTGCCGCCGGCGATCAGGCTCAGCAGATGCTGGTTGCGCAGTTCGAGATAGCGCGGAATCCGGGTATCGACCGCGGCGTAATTGCTGTAGTCGAAGCCCTGCGCGAGCCAGGTCAACGCCTGCTTGCGGGAACGCTGCGCGAAGAAGTCATTGAACGCGTCGATGTAATTCAGCGCTTTGCCGAAATCATTGAATCTGGCTTTACGGTCCGGCCGCGGATAGGGATGGAGGCCGTTGATGTCGCCGGCGTCGGCGTAATCGATGATGCCGTGGATGGTGTCATTGGACAGAATCAAAGGATGATAGGGGTCGGCGTCATCGATGATCTGGTAGAGCGCGGTCAACGCTTCGACGGTATCGCCGAAAACTTCCGGTTCGTCGCAGAAGTAGTAGGCGAGAAGGTTGGGTTTGTTCATTTCGGAAGCGACCAGCTTGCGGACTTCGGCTTCTTCCGCGGCCGAAATCGAACTCTGCTTCTTGAGCTTGTCCATGGTGGCATTGTGGGTGAAGACCGGACTCAACACTTTGGCGCCGCGATAACTGTTCCAGTCGAGAAACGCATTGACTCCGGGAATGAAATCGTCCTGACTGGTCCACTGGCCGATCATGAAGAAGGGCTTGCCGTCGACCATGATGGTCCGGTCCTTGTTCAACCAGACTTCATCCTTGAAGTACGGCAGTTTGCGCAAAGGATGCGTGGCCTCGGCGACCGTGGCGCCGTCCGGCGCGGTGAGCTTGGCGAAAATCACCAACTTGCCTTCCGGCAGCGCGGCCGTCGGGAATGCGAACTCGCCATTGGCGGCGGGGCAGGACTGTTCCGCGACGACCTTGCCGTCGGGAGTGCGGATGCCGACAGTGAGTTTTTTGCCGGTCAATTCGGCTTCGGGCAGTGCGAACTCAAGTTTGCCGCGCACCTGATCGAGCTTCATGGTGGCGAAAATCGCATTCTTGTACCAGGGCTCGGTCAATTCGATGGCAACCGGGTTGAATTGGACTGTGACAGGATATTCCTTGCGCTTGAGCACCTGTTTGGTGGCGAAATCGCTGATCAGGATTTCACAGCGATATTGCCCCGGAGTCTGGAACTTGAAGCCGTCGAATTTCAGCGTTTCATTGCTGCCGGGGACGAATTCGCCGGAAACCGATTTGCTCTGCGCCGCGCCGTCCGGTGCGAAAAATCGCATGGCCACTTTGGCTTTGAGCGGCTTTGTGCCGGTGTTGGCGACCGACACGGTTCCGGTCAGGCCGATGGCGCCGTTGTCCTGGAAAGTGACGACATCGGGCACTCCCAGCCGCCAGGCATAGCGGCTGAAATCGACGTCGAATCCCTTCCAGTCGGGAAATTTGCCGGAAACATGATAAGCTCCGTCCGTGGCGATGGCGCTGTCCTCCTGCGCGCCGTCGGCCGACAATCCGCGCGCGCCGCGGGTGACGTTGACGGTCCAGTCCCTGCCGGGATTGGCGGGGAAATCCAGCGCGGCATAGGGGATTTTAAATTCGCAACTCCAGAAGCCGTCGCCGGTGGCGGCGGCGCATTGCCACAAAGCATCCCACTTGGGATTGCCGACGAATCCGCCCTGATCGCGAACGGCGTCGAATTGCGCCGCATTGGGATTGGTCATGAAATGATAGTAGACGTTGCGGGTGGCGCCGGGGTCGAGCATGAGTTCGACGCATTCTCCGGCATAGAGATTTTTATCGTTGGTGATGATCTTGCTGCCGGCGGGCATGGTCGCGCGAACGCCGACATAGACGGCGTTGTTGTCGTAGAGAAAGCGCGCCTCGGTCGGCACTGCGGCCGGGCTCCCGCCTTTGTTGGCGTAGAAGGTTTTGACCGCCGGAGCATTCTGCCAGGCGGCGTCATCGAGTTTGCCGTCGATCACGGGCGCTTTCTCCGCGCGCACCGCGGGAATTTCGGACGCTCCCGCCAGCATTCCGGCAAAAAGCAATAGCCATAAAAAACTCAATCGCATCGTTAACACCCTTTCTGTTGACGGTTGGACTTATACCGATTTGCGGTCGTAGACCTGGTAATTGATTTTGCGTACTTGAGGCGTGGCCGGATTTTGCGCCAGTATTTCCACTGCGGCCATACCCGATCCGTCGGGCGAGGCGTCGATCACGGTGATCGGAAGATCGCCGGTTTCCAGACGCGGGTGCTCGTCCAGCGAAATCAGCGAAACATCGCCGGGAATAGTGCGCCCCAGCCGCTGCAGCACGGTGGCGGCGGCCTCCGCCGGAGTCGAGTGCCAGGCGATGGCCGCGTCACAGTCGGGCACTTCGGAAAAACGGGTTTCAAGGATTTCACAGAGCTGATTGTAATTTTCGGGACAGAACAATTCGAGCTCCGGATAATGGATAATCCGGTGCTCCTGCAAAGCCGCCCGGAAGGATTGGATGCCCATGGTCGCGCAATGTACACAACGATGAAGCAGCATGATCTTGCGGCGCCCGGCCGCCTTCAGTCGCCGGACCGCTTCAAGCATTGCCTCGCGATGGGGCAGCTCCAACCGGTGCCATTGCAAAAGGATCGGATATTCCGGAATAATGTGCAGGTCCCAGGAGTTGCTGAAATAAACCACCCGGCAATGCCGTTCGACCAGAAAACCGAAGAGATGGTGATACCAGTGTCCGCTAACGATCACCGCCGCATGGTCCGGAATGCGTTTGACGCTGTTCCAGTCGATGTCCTCCGGGCGGTTGCTGAAAGTGGCGTAGATGCTGCGGATGACGATGCCGAGTTTCTTGCCGGCTTCGATGACGCTGGTCAGAAGCATATCCTCCGGCCGCCAGAGCGGAGAGGGGGCGGGAGTAAGCATGTAGATCGTATCGATTTCCCGGCAGGCGGTGAAAGTGCCTTTGCCCTGAATGCGGACGATTTCACCGCGCGTGACCAGCACATCCAGCGCCCGGGTCACGGTCATCGAAGCCACGCCGAACCGCTCTTTGAGTTCGGCGGTGCTGGGCAGTCGTGAGCCCGACGGCAGCACGGCGAACTCCGCGCTCAACCCGGCGACCAGCCGGTCGTGCAGTCTGCTGCGGGATTCTCCGCTAGCGGTGGTCGGTGATGTTTTTCCCATATTATTGCTCCCTGGTATAATTATAATATAAAAAACCTGGTGAATCAAGGGAAATGCGTTTGATCAAGGGAAAATTACTGCACAAAAAGTAGATGAGTCGCGGTTTTCGGCATAATTGCCGGATTGCCGGTAGATAAGTAAAAAATTGCGGCCGGAAACTATAGTTTCCGGCCGCAAAGCATTTTTTCAGGGGGTAGGTGACTAAATTGCAGCTCGATCCGATGTCCGGCGCGCGCCCGGCTGTGTTTTTCGTTTATTCGGCATAACCCACGCCGACGTAATAGGCCATCGCGTTCTGGGTGGTATCGAGCCGTCCGAACTGGCAGACGATCGGCGCCGCGGCCTCGACATGCAGTGCATATTGCGTGACCGGCGGAATGACCGCACCGTTCAATTCTTCCGGATGGTCGAGCCGGATGGTGAGCACCCGCTCGGCGTCGACCGTGACCGCGATATCCTTGAGCGGCGCGCGGTCGCTGAAATAGACATGCAGTTTCGCTTCTACCGGCCGGGCGGAAGGGTTGAACAGCATCAGCGCCTCATGCGCTTCCATTGCGCCGTTGGCGACTTTTTCCGGCAGATAGCCGTCGGCGAAGAACCAGTTTTTTTTGCCGTGCATGACAAACTCCTGAATTTGAATGTTACAGACCTCGGGCGATCCGTTCCCGGATAGCCGGGGTCAGGGAGCGCGGTCCTTCGGCGGTGATCACGAAGCCTTCCTCGATCCGGTTCGAGCCGGCGGGACAGCCCCACAGTGAAATATCGCTGTTGACGCACATGTCCGCTTCGAATTCTGCCGTCGCATGATCGTCGGGATAAGGACTTTCCGCTTCGGCCAGTCCGATTCCGTGCATCGGCGGATAGAGATCGTACTGCGTCATGCCGTGCTTGGCGAAAACCGCCTTGACCGCGCGCACCATTTCACCCATGACGACGCCGGCACGCAGAAATTTCTGCTGCACGTTGGCCGCTTCAAACAGCACATTCAGAAAACGTTTCTGGGCATCGGAAGCCTGCCCGATTACGAATGGATATTCGACGGTGGCGACATAGCCCTGATACTGTACGGCCATCGCCGCCATCACCATTTCGCCGTTGCGCATGATCTTGTTGGTGGCGCGTCCGATCACTGTGGCGGTGCGTTCGCCCGAACCGAACACGGTGAAGTTGATATCTTCGGCTCCGGCCATGCGCGCGGCCCCTTCGGCGGCGCCCGCCGCCATGGTTTCGGGATTGCCGTCGACGGCATATTCGAGCAGCTTGGCATAGCCGGCGCAAGCCTGTCGTCCGGCTTCGGCGAGACAGGCGATTTCATGGGGTGATTTGATTACGCGGAGTTTGACCATCACCGGCAGCGCGTCGACGATTTCCACCCCCGGCGCGGCCGCCTTGATGCGTTCGAAAATCGGTGCCGGAATATCCCACAAGCCGACGACGCCGAGACGTTTGCCGCCGGCGAGCGCCTGGCCGATCACGTCGGCGAGCTTGACGAAGCGGGCCAGCGGATAATCGATCTCTTCCGGTACCGATACGCAGGCGAATTCGCGGACGTTGGCGTAATCGGACCAGACCGACATTTCGCGGGCATAGGTTTCGCCTTCGGGCGCTCCGGCCAGAACCGGGTTGCCGTGTTTCGGAATCATGCAGACGGCGCGTTCGAAAATCGGCCAGAAGTTCGATACGTAGCGCAGATTTTCCTTGCGGTATTCGTCGCCGTAAACCAGAATCGCATCAAGCTTGCGCGCCGCCATTTCGGCTTGGAAGCGGATGATGCGCTGTTGAAATTCACTGGGGGGAATCGAGATACTCATGATGCCATCCTTTCGAGCAAATCCATGGCCATGCGGGCGAAGACGCCGTCGCGGATCCATGGAAGGTTTTCTTCGGGCAGTTTCAATTCGAGCAACCGGATCAGGTCGAGACCGATCACCGCGTTGCCGGCCGGATTCAGATGCAGGTCGTCGCGCATGAGCAGCCGGAAGGCCTCCGCGTCATACTGACGCAACCGTTCCCAGCGGGTGAAGTTGTCGTTCAGGTATTCGTCTGCCACTTCGCGGGTAATCGCGGTGTAGGGCAGGTAGTTGGCCGCCCAGTCGGGACGATGCTGCTGCAACCGTTCGAGGTCGCAGGCGTAGTAGGTCTGAAAGAGCATGTCGCCGCCGAGCGCATTGGTGCGTTCCCGAAGTTCCACGAGATTGCGCCGGAAGGTCTCCGGTGAAACGTTGCGGTTGGGATTGGCGTCGTTGATGCCGGCGGTGAGAATCACCAGATCGGGCCGGAACGGAGCCACGTCGCGGTCGAAGCGGGCCAGCAGTTCGCCGGTGGTATTGTTGCTGGTCCCGGCATTCAGACAGAGCGCGGGATTGTCGACCGAACTGCGGTCGTCGGTCCAGCGTCGGAATTTGTGCATGAAGCCCATGCTGACATAATCGAACCAGTGCGCGCCGACCATGAAATGCTCGGTGTTGGAACTGCCCAGCGCGAGGATGTGAACGTTCTTTCCCGCAGCGATCCGCTCGAAAATACGCAATTTTTCCGTCAGTTGGCTCATGAATTACAGCTCCACCGTTTGAATCCGCATGAGTTGGGCGGTACGCTTGAGCTCCGCCACGCAGTCGCCGTGAACAACGATGACGTGATGGGCGCTGCCGGTGTCGATCAATTCTTCGAGATAATCCCGAACCGGCTTCGCCACCTGGACCATCGCATGGAGTTCGTCGCAGGGCAGCGCCGGAAAGTCGATGCTTTCACCGCGCGAAATCAGCATCTGATAAGTTTCGCCGCGATTCAGGAAGTGGCCCATGGTGACCGGTCCCGGCTTCATGATCAGTTCATAGTTGAGGCCGGCGCCCTTAAAGCCCCATTCCTCCGGCGAACAGGTGAGCTTGACCGCCCGGTCATTGACGGCGAGCTCCGGCGAACCGATGCCGTGACCGAGCAGAAAGAGCGCATTGCTGGCGAGGTCGAACTGGCCCCATTCGGCCTGAAACGGCAGATTGCCGGTGAATTCGCGCATCAGGTCCATCATCGCCAGTCCGCCGATGTCGCCTTCGCAGCCGACCATGAAGCGATCCTGCTCCATCAGCATGCTCGCGCCCATCCGGGCCGGCGCGCCGGTCATTTTTTCGATGTAGTGCTGCCCCAGGAAACAGAGTCCGTCGAGGTTGAATTTACGGATGAGTTCGCACATGGCCAGTCCGACTTTGACCGAGCGTCTGACATCGTCAAGTTCGATGTTTTTGACCTCGAACCGGCCGAAGAGCCGCCGCGCCTCGGCATCGGCTTCCGCTTCCGGTATGGCGCGCCACAGATCGATCAGGTGTTCGGCTTGAATGGTCATCACTTCGGGGCCGAGAAAGCCCTTGACCTTGGAACGGTCGAATTCCAGATCGTACATGCCGCGGAACACATGGCCGACCAGACCGTAAGTGGCGGTCTTCAGCCGTTTGACCGCGCTGAACGCGGCGATCATCCGGGCGATCCGGCGATAAGCGCCCGGATCGGCGATCTCGCCGGCCACAGTGCGATAATCGAGCTGCATTTTGCGGAAACTGCCGGAAAGCTGGGTGATGGCGATCAGCGCGCTGTTGCGCATGGTCGCCATGTAGTTATCCGTAGGATTGACATCGTTGCCGGTCTGGGTGCTGAAGAGGATCACTTCAGGCCGCGATTGCATGCGATTGATGGCGTGCATGGTGATGAAGTCGGGCAGATAAGTGCCCGCGATCACGACCAACACATCGATTTGAGCGTCGCGGAAAGCGACGCCCGCGGCCTCCGCCCGGTCGAGGGTATCGACCATGCCGGGATAGAGCACTCGGCACTCCGGGAGCGCCGCAGTCAGACGTTTTGACGCCAGTTCGAGGTCTTGTACAACCTGTTTTTCCAGAGCCGGGTACATGCGCCAGTATTCGAAATAGCCCAGACCGAGCATGCCGACGACCAGCGGCCGCCGCGGCGGACGTTGGGTCAGGACATCGCCGAAGGCTCCGGCATTTTCGGCGTCGAAACTGGTGACGGGACGGGAATTGGTCATGCTTTCACCTCGGTTGCAATCTTTTCCAGGGTCGCGAATTCAAGTTCCAGATGTTGACGGGCGGCCTCTTCGCGCGCCCGGCGATACAGCTCCCGCAAGAAGGCGATACCTTCGCCCTCGTATACCGGATCGACATGGCAGACGGTGATGAACGGAAGGTCCGCCGCCATGCAGGAGCGCAAATCCTGCATGGCCATCGCCATGACCCGATCGTATTTGGCCCGGGTCAGATACCAGGTGTAATCGCAGGTCAGCGGCAGGATCGGGCAGGCGGATTTCCGGCGCAGCGCGTCGTAACGTTCGCGGGTGATCGGGCGCGGCGGAACCTCCATACGGTCGAGAATGTAATCCCATCCGGTTTCCTGGAGACAGGCCGAACTGTCGAAATGATAACCTTCTTCGGCCAGAGCCTGAAACATGCCCGGACTTTCCTGCAGCGCGGGGGCGCGGAAGCCGGTGATGGCGATGTTCAGCGCGTCTTCAAGCACAATGCGTCCCTGCCGCAGGCGGGCCCGGCAGTTGGCCACCGAATGATCGCGTTCGAGCGCCGTCTGGTTTTCGGCGGCGTAGCGTTTGTTGGCGGTCTCGTGCGGCAGATCGAGGATCATCATCGGCGGCACTCCGAGTTCGAAGCGGTTGTGGCGCAAGCCGTGCTGGGCGAAGCAGTGGCCGCGGTCGTGCGCCGCTTGGATCGCGGGCACATAATCCGTGCTCAGGGTGTAAAACGGCCGGTCGGTCGCCTCGTCGATCGGCACTACGAAGAAAGTCGCCGGGATATTTTCGACATCGAAAAATTCGATCAGATTCCGGAAATTGACCGGTTTGCTCCAGCCGTCGAGCGCCACATCGTCGACCGACATGCCGAAATAAAAATGCTTGTTCATCGAAACAGTTCCTCCGCGGTATGGATGGTTTCAAGCAGATAGAAGCTTTGACGGAACGGTTCGCCGTAATGGACGCCGACGCGGCTGCCGTGATAGCGGGCGCGGGCTTCGAGCGCATTGTCGAGCTCGCCGAGGTGGTCATGGGCATCAATAAAACACATCCAGGCGGCCATTTTGTCGGCGAAGGTTTCGCTGATGTCGATGATGTGGGTCGGCTCGGGCAGGGGGTCGTTGACCTCGAAATGAAAATATTTGGCGGCGCGGTGCGGTATGACGCCGAGATCGGCGCTGCAGGCCCATGCCGCCTGATTCCAGGCGTCGCGGCTGATGGTGGCCATGCCGTGATGCTGGAAATATTCGTTCCACCAGTGCGCGAAGATGACATCGGGCTTGTGCTGTCGGATCACCCGGATGCACTGCTGGTAGAATTCGCGGGTGGCGTCGACGCCGAAATCGGGTACATCGTAGCACTCGAAACTGGCGACGCCGAGTTTTTCGTGCGCCAGAATGGCGTCGCGCTTGAAGCGCTTGACCGCCGCGGCGCTGCCGCCGGGAGTGGTGTAAGCCTCATCGCCGTTGCCGAAACAGAAGACATCGACTTGGGCGCCGGATTTGACCAACTTCGCAATGGTGCCGCCCATGGCGATGACCGAATCATCAAGATGGGCGCCCAGAACCAGAACCTTTTTCGCCATAATTTCAAACCTCATTTGCCGGATATGGAATCATTCCCTGAAGATAGTTTAGCGCAAAAATTTTAAAAAACCACGCCGATTCTGCGATAAATAGAACGGATCCTGCTTTTTTGCGGGCCTGGTGCCGTTTTTGATCAATTTTTCAAGAAAAAAGGCCGCTTCCCTCGAAAGAGTGAAGCGGCCCGGCGGTGAGAAATCGGCGGGATCAGGCGTGTCCAGACGAATCGTCCTCAGAAACAGGGATGGCAGCGGGCGCACCCTTGATGGTTTCACGGGTCTTCTGGAAGATTGCGAACATCGGCGGAATGAACCCGATCCCGATAACGGTCGCCACCAGCATGCCCCAGAAGGTGGTGGTGCCGATAATTTTACGGCTTTCCGCTCCGGCACCCGAGGCGAACACCAACGGCAGCACCCCAATGATAAAACACCAGGCCGTCATCAACACCGCTCGATATCGGTAATTGGCACCGTTCAGAGCCGCCCGAACAATCGATTTACCGTGGCCGCGTTCACGCATGGAAAATTCAACCATCAGGATGGTGCTCTTGGCACACAAACCGATCAGCATGATTAACCCGAGCTGAGCATAAATATCCAACAGCATGCCGCCATACCACAACGCCGCCGCGCCACCCAGCATGGCGAATGCCACCGACAAGATGACCGGGAGGGGAATACTCCACGATTCATACTGCGCCACCAGGAAAAGATAGCCGAAAACTACCGCAAAGGTCATCAACAGTACAATGCGTCCGTCATTGCCGCGTTCCTGATAACTCATGTCGGTCCAACTCAGTGCATAATCTTGGTTGAATTGGTTATGGAGCAGATTCTCAATCTGCTCCATCAGTGCCGTTGTGGAGGCGCCGGGAATCGGAATTACAGTGATTCCCGCGGACATGTTCTGATTGAAGCGTTCGATTTTACGAGCACCGAGCATAAGACGCGGTGTCGCCACGGCGGTCAGGGGAACCATACTGCCGGTATTGTTGCGTACATTCAGGTTTTCCAGCATGTCGACAGTAGAACGCTCATGATTCTCCATCTGTAATTTAACCTTGAACGAGTAGCCATACAGATTGAAATCATTGACATACAAACTGGCCAAGTTGCTCTGGAGAGTCATGAAAATTCGGCTGACCGGAACGCCGAGTGCTTCGGCTTTGGACCGGTCGATATCGAGGAAAATCTGCGGCGTGCGAGCGTTGAAGCTGCTGAAAGCGTACTGGACCTGCGGCAATAGTTTTTTGTCGTTGAGCAGACCGAGCAATTTATGCATCTGCCGTTCGAATTGTTGCGGCGTGTCGCTGCCGGTAGTGCGGAAGGCGAAGGTCACTCCGCCGGTCACTCCCAGACCCATGATTGCCGGCGGCTGAAAAACCCGTACTTCTGCCTGCGGAATGGCGCGTCCCTCCAGCATGATCTGGTCGCGGACGGCCAAGATGCTTCGTTCTTTGGCAGTGCGCAAATTCCAATCATCAAGAGTGATGATCGCAAAGCCGAGGTTCTCACTGGCACCGCTCATCAGCGAGAAGCCGGAAACTGTTACTACATTCTTCACTCCCGGTAAATTCATGACGATCCGGTTGAATTGCGCCATGGCCGCCGCGGTCCGGGCGAGAGCGGCTCCGGGCGGTAATTCTAATTCACAAAGCAGACTGCCCTTGTCTTCGTCGGGCAGAAAGCCGCCACGGAGCTGATACAGTAGCACGCCACTACCACCCAATACTGCCAGCATCAGGATCATCGTCAGGTAAAATCGCCGGATCATAAAACGGGCAAAGCCGAGATAACTCGATTTGGTACCGTTCAGTACCCGATCGAAAATGTGGAATATTGGCCATTGGCGGCGCGGTTGCGAGGATGCCGGTTTCAGAATCAGCGCGCATAAAGCCGGACTCAAAGTCAGCGCATTGAATCCCGAGATGCACAGTGCGATGCACATCGTGACCGCGAACTGGAGATAGATAGTGCCTACAATGCCACCATAGAAGCCGATCGGGGCGTAGATTGCCGTCAACACCAATGTAGTGGCGATAATGGGACTGGTGATCTGCTTCATGCTTTTTACGGTGGCCTCCATCGGTGGCAACTTTTCATCCCGGATGATGCGCATGGTGTTTTCAACCACCACGATGGCGTCGTCCACAAGCGAACCGATCACCAGAATCAGGCCGAACATAGTCAGCACGTTGATCGAGTACCCCAGCAGCGTCATGCAGAAAAATG
Organism: Victivallaceae bacterium; assembly: GCA_036677805.1. Lineage (GTDB taxonomy): Bacteria > Verrucomicrobiota > Lentisphaeria > Victivallales > Victivallaceae > SIG78. The sequence continues at coordinate 219,257 of JAVBVS010000009.1, forward strand.
TGCCAAGGAGTGAAACCGGAATGGCGATCGCCGGAATAGCGGTCGCTCGCATGTCCTGCAGAAAAATATAGGTGACCGCGACAACCAGGATCAGGGTAAGAACCAGAGTAAACGCGATTTCCTCCACATTCACGAGAATGTATTTGCTCGGATCGTAGGCCAGTTCAGCCTCGACGCCTTCGGGAAAGCGTTCCTTGAGCTGGGCCAGAAGCCGGTTGGCATTGCGTACCAGCTTCACGGCATTGGCGCCATCCTGGCGGTAAATAGCCATGGCGACGCTGGGCTTGCCATTGAAGAAGCCTTCGTCGGTATAGCGTTCTGCCCCCAGCTCAAGACGGGCAATGTCGCCGAGCCGGATTTGTTCACCGCGTGGACCGGTGGAAACCACCATTTCGGCGAATTCTTCCGGCGTTTTGAGCCGTCCGCTGACATCAATCTTCAACTGCAGGCAGGGATTCGATTTCTCTCCGCCAATGGAACCGGCTGCCGCCGGCTGATTTTGGGAGTTAAGTACGCCGATCACTATTTCCGGAGTGAGGTTCAACGCTGCCATTTTCAGCGGATCGAGCCAGATGCGCATGCTGTAGTTGCGCTCGCCCAGAATCTCCACCGACCCCAGTCCGGGAAGACGGGCGAAGGGATCTTTGACGTTCATGCGCACATAATTGGCCAATTCAAGCAGCGAGAGGCTGCGTCCGTCGGTCTGGAAGGAGTAAACTCCGGCGATATCGGTTGACTGTTTTTTGGTGATAATTCCGATTTGGCGCACCGTTTCGGGTAATTGCGCCTCAGCGCGCTGCACCGCGTTCTGAACGTTGACCTGCGCAATGTCGGAGTCGATGCCCGGCTTGAAGGTCAAAGTCAGGGTATAATTGCCGTTATTATCGCTTTCGGATTTGAAATAAAGCAGGTCTTCAATTCCGTTGACCTGTTCTCAATTACGCTGGCGACGGTTTCGGCGACCACCTGTGACGTGGCGCCCGGATACATCGCGGTGACTTTGACCGTCGGCGGCGCGATTTCTGGATATTCGGCGATCGGCAAGCGAAGCATGCACAGCGCGCCGACCAATATGGTGACCAGCGACAATACAATGGCGAACTTAGGTCGCCGGACAAAAAATTCCGTGAACATAATGCCGCTTCCTACTCTGATTGCGATGCATTCAAAGTTGCCGGAATCACTGTCATTCCGACCGTCAGTTTGTGGGTGCCGTCCACGACCACCCGTTCGGATCCGTCGAGTCCGGTTAGAATCTGGCGGTATTCTCCGGCCATGCGTCCCGGCGTGACCGCACGTTTTTCAACCTGGTTCCCGGCATTGAGCACATAGACCACATAACCGTCATTTTCGGCTACCAGCGCACTGGGCAAGATGCCCCATGGCGATGCGTTTTCCACCGGAGAAAGCAGAACCGTGACGAAACTGCCCGGAATCAACCTGTAGTCCTGATTGGCAAAGGTCGCCCAACAGGTGATGGTATTGGTGGAACCGTCGATTTTATTATCGATCAACGTGATATGCGCCGATTCCGGATAGATGGTGTTATCGGCCAACTGGATTCGGACGACAGCGCGTTCGCGGATGCCTTCGCTGCCATTGAAATCACTGCGGAAAATGCGTTCACTGAGGCTGAAACGAACGTAAATTGGTGCAATCATTGCAATATCGGTTAATTTACCGCCCTGCGCTGTGATCAGGTTGCCCGGAGTGAAATTACTCTTGCCGATCCGTCCGGAAATCGGGGCGTGAATTCGGGTGTAGGACAGGGTGTTTTCGGCATCAAGCAGCGCGGCATCCAGTTCTTTGAGATTGGCCTTGGCTGAAGCAATGTCCAGCACGGCTTTGTCGTGGGTGGAAACGGCCACCGCCTTGTGTTCGAGCAGGGTACTGCTGCGATTGTATTCGGTCAATGCATAGCGAAGTGTGGCCTCCAGCATTTCCTTCTGTGCCTTCAGTCGTTCAACCGCGGCGCGATAGGTGGTATCTTCGAGTTCATACAGCAGCTCTCCAGCCTGAATCAATTCACCTTCTCGAAAAGCAACCTTGTTCAAATTACCGGTGACTCGGGGCATAATATCGACATGACGGATCGATTCGACCATGCCGACATGACGGCGCGGCGCAACAGCATCGATTTTCACCATCGATCCTATCGCTACCGTCGGTACGGATACGTCCGGGGCCGCCTCAACCGCCATACCGGAAATTAACCACATTACTGGGAGCGTACAATGCCATTGCCGCCATTTCATCGTAGAATTCACCTTTCAGAATTAAGAAATTAGTTCTGTGTAGAACTAATTTAATATATCCCCGATTGGTTCGAAAAACAAGTAAAAAACAATATTTTTTAATTGAAGACCATTGTAAAATCTTCAGGATTAGTTATATTATTTTCGGTATTTAATGTTCTTGATAGAACTGTTTGCGGAATTTTTAATCGGGAGTCGTCACGATGAATGAATTAACGCTGGATATGTATATCATCAGCCGTTGCACGCACAATTTTTACGCTCGGGAATTGCGGCAGTTCGGCATTACGATGGGGCAATTCCCGTTCATCATGGGAATTGCGGAGCATGATGGCATTTCGCAGGAAAAACTTTCGACGCAGATTCGGATCAGCAAAAGCACGACTGCCACGATCGTCCAGCAACTGTTGGAGGCCGGATTGATCATTCGCGATGTCGACACTGGTGACCGGCGCAATTTCCGGCTCCATGCCACGGAAAAGGCGTTGGGATTGTTGCCGGAAATTACTCGGGTGATCGACCGCTGTCATCGGGAAATTACTGCCGAGTTGACCGAAATTGAACGCGATCTCTTTGTGCGTCTCACCCATAAAGTACGGCTGCGTACCGAGTCCGCGTTGGAGTACAGCAAGCACCGGCAGGCGCATTGAGTGCATTAATTGCCTGCCTCCGGCGGTGTTTCGTAACGGCCCCAAAAGCGTCATCCGGCGGATCGCCTGCTTGAAATCCGGCTTTTCCGAATTAAAAAGTAATCTTTGGAGGTTGCAATTTTGGAAATTCGGCAATAGTTTATGCAAGATGTTGTTTTTGATTGCGGATTTGGCCGGAGCAAAGGGGTGTTGACGGAAATGTTGCGTGGAATATGGCGCTGGTTGCGGCATGTTTATTACACCAAGATTCTGCGGCAATCGGGAGAACCGTCTTATATTGCGCGAGGCGTGGCGCTGGGATTGCTTGTCGGCTGGGTGGTGCCGATCGGATTCCAGCTGGCGGTGGTGATTCCGCTGGCATTCCTGTTGCGCGCGGCGAAAATCCCGGCGGTGGTCTTCACCTTTGTCAGCAATCATTTTACAGTGATCTTTCTTTATCCGATGCAATGCTGGCTCGGCAGCCTGGCATTGGGGTATCATCTGAGTTATGAGACGATTTCGCGGCAGCTGGCCGACATTACCCGGGCGGGAACGCTCCGGGAGTCGTGGCGCCTGTTTCTGGAACTGGGGACGGAGTTGGGCCGCGCGTTCATTGCGGGCGGACTGCTGCTCGGCATTCCCTCGGCCGCGATCGGCTATGTGGCGGCGCTGGCGCTGGTCAAGCGTTACCGCCGGTTCAAGGAACGCCGCCGTGCCGGAAAAATGGCGGCGGGGCAATGAAAAAAAAGATGGCGCCATGGCGCCCGGAAAGGATTGACGGTTGGCGATGATGACATTGACGCGTTTCGGGGTCAAGGAGTGGGGTTTGGGCGGCGTGGCGGCGATTATTTTGCTGGCGGGAGCATGGTTCCTCGGAAAATATGGGAATGTCTGGTGTGGAGTCGCGCTGGCGGGGTTGGTGTTGCTGGCTTATATTGCGCTGGCGGGATTTTTCCGCAATCCCCGGCGGGTCGTTCCCGCCGATCCGGCGCTGATTCTGAGTCCGGCCGACGGGGTGGTCAAGGATATCGGCGAACTCGAGGATTTCGTTCAAGCGCCGTTCACCGGCAAAGCGCGCCGGATCGGCATTTTTCTTTCGGTGCTCGACGTGCATGTCAACCGTGCTCCGACCGACTGGACGGTGATTGCCAAACAGTATCGGCCGGGCCGGTATCTTGATGCGCGCAATCCGGACTGCGCCAAAGAAAATGAAGCGATGACGCTGAGCGGAACCGCCCGGACGGCGGGAATTGAATTTCCGTTGGCGGTACGGCAGATTTCCGGGGCGATCGCGCGCCGGATCGTCTGTCCGGTCGAGCCGGGACGGGCGTTGACCCGTGGCAAGATTTACGGAATGATCAAATTCGGGTCGCGCACCGAGCTTTATCTGCCCTGCGACCCCCGGATCGAGATTGCGGTCAAGCCCGGTGACCGGGTCAAGGCCGGAGTGTCGGTGCTGGCGCGGATTGCGGCGCCGGAGGCGGTGCAATCATGAAAAACAGAAGACCCCGCAACCGTCACGAATTTCTGGATGCCACCAAGCGGAAATTGCGCTGGGTGCCGAACACCCTGACATTATGTAATTCCTGGTGCGGATTCGCCGCCATTTTGTGGACGCTGACGGTTTACGAGCGCACTCGCGATATTTACGATATTTTCGCGATCAGCGCGTTGATTATTCTGGGCGCGATGATCTTCGACGTGCTCGACGGATTCGCCGCGCGGATGCTCAACGCTACCAGCATGCACGGTTTGCAGATGGACTCGCTGGCGGATATGGTGACGTTCGGCGTGGCGCCGGCGGTGCTCATCGCCATCATGACGCACAAGCTTCAGAGCCACCAGACCACCGGGCAGATCTTTTCGACTTATCTGCTGTGCGCGATTTACGTCGGTTGCGCGGCGCTGCGGCTGGCCACCTACAACGTCCATGCGCTGTTGGAGAAAAAGGATACCGGCAAATTCCACGGTCTGCCGTCGCCCGGCGCCGCCGCCGCGATTGCGAGCATGGTGTTGGCGGTGCGCGGGTACGACGGCAACCTGAGCTGGCTGTCGTCGGTGCTGCCGGTTTATGCGGCGGTGCTGGGGGTGCTGATGATCAGTCCGTTGCCCTACATCCACATGGGCAAATGGCTGCTTTCGGTCCGTCCCCGCGAACCGGTCAAGCTGCTGATTCTGCTGGTGGTGGTGGCGCTGGTGGCGCTGTTCCGGGAGAATGCCGTCTTCGGCATCATCACGCTTTACGTGCTCTCCGGTCCGATTACCGGACTGGTCAATCTGTTCAAATACGGCCGGTTCACCGTGCCGTCGAAAGGCGAGGTTGCGTAAATGCGTTTTCTGATCACCGGCGGCGCCGGATTTATCGGGGGACATTTGACGGAGCGGCTGCTGGCCGCCGGACACGAGGTGGCGGTGCTGGACAATTTTTCGACCGGGTCGCGACGCAATCTGGCGGCGGTGGCCGGCCAACCGGCGCTGACGGTCATTGAGGGCGATATCCTGAATTATTCCGGTTTGCGCGAACTCGTCCGGGATTGCGATATCGTCTATCATCTGGCGGCGGCGGTCGGGGTGGAGCTGGTGGTCAACGATCCGGTGCGGACGATCCGGACCAACGTCGAGGGTTCCGCCCGGGTGCTTGAGTATGCCGCGGAGTACCGGAAACGGCTGATTCTGGCTTCCACCAGCGAAGTTTACGGCAAGTCGTCGCGGGCGGCGTTTCATGAAGGCGACGATCTTCTGATCGGTTGCCCGATCCATTCGCGCTGGTCGTATGCATGCAGCAAGTTGCTGGACGAATTCTATCTGATGGCATACCACCGCAATCAGGGCTTGCCGGGGACAGTGGTGCGTTTTTTCAATACCGTGGGGCCGCGCCAGACCGGGCGTTACGGCATGGTGGTGCCCCGTTTCGTGGCGGCGGCGCTCAGCGGCGAAGCGGTTCAGGTCTACGGCAACGGGGAACAGTCGCGCTGCTTCTGTCATGTGGAGGACACGGTCCGCGCCCTGCTCGGGCTGGCGGACTGTCCGGCGTCAATCGGCAAAATTTACAACATTGGTTCCACCGAACCGATTTCGATCATGGAACTCGCCCGCCGGGTGATCGCCCGGCTCGGAAGCAGTTCGGAAATCGTGCTGGTGCCCTATGATGAGGCTTACGAAAAGGGCTTTGAAGACATGTTTCGCCGCCGTCCCGACACCCGGGCGATCGAGGCTCTGCTCGATTGGCGGGCGCATCGGAGCCTGGACGATATCATCGACGATGTGGCGTCTGAACTGCGGTCGGTGAAGGGAGCGTAAGGAGATGAAAATGCATTTCCTGCGGATGGCGGCGGGCATTTTCGCCGGGATAGCGGTGGCGCTGGCCGCTGCCGGATGCATCGGGCCGGTATTGGCGCCGACGGCCGAACCGAAGATCGAGCCGGTGATTGCGCCGGCGGTTGTCAGGACGGAGCCGGCGGTTGAGCCGGGAGGGATACCGGACGCCGCGCCGGCGTCGATACCGCATCCGAACGCCGGAAAATATCTGTTCTATTTCATCGGCGACGGTATGGGCCATGAGCATGTGGAACTCGCGCGCCGCCAGCTGGGCAAGGCGGCCGACGCCTTTGATCGCGTACCGCTGGTCGGAGCGTTGCAGACCGACAATGCGGCGGGCAAGACCACCGATTCGGCGGCGGCCGGAACCGCATTGGCCTGCGGCGTGAAAACGGCCAACGGGTATCTCGGCATGACCCCGGACAAACAACCGGCGGCTTCAATCATGGCGGCGGCGCGCAAGGCCGGGCGCCGGACCGGGATCGTGACCAGCGTGCCGCTCAATCATGCGACGCCCGCGGCTTTTTACGCTCACATCGACGGCCGCGGTCAATATGACGGGATCGCGCGGCAGCTGGCGACATCGGAAATCGATTTCCTCGGCGGCGGGCGGCCGATTTTGAGCAGGGATTTTTCGGAAGCTGCATGGTGGCGGCTGCTTGCGGAAAATGGCTACACGGTCCATGTTTCGGTCTCCGCCGCCAATATTGCGCGCAAAGCGCCGGAGGGAAAACGTCTGGCCTGTCATGACTGGGATTACTACGCCATCGACCGCGACGCTTCCGGCATGACGGTGCGGCCGGACCTGGCCGATTATACCCGGGCGGCAATCGGCGAACTCGACCATCCGAACGGCTTTGTGCTGATGGTCGAAGGCGGGCGCATCGATTATGCCGCCCATCGCAACGACGGTGTGGCGATGCTGGCGGAAATGCGGGAATTCAATGCGGCGATCGACATGGCGCTGGAATTTTATCAACATCATTCGGAAGAAACCATCGTGGTGGTGACCGCCGACCACAATACCGGAGGGCTCCACTTCACCGGTCCGGTCTCTTCCGGTTACGGCAAAACCGAAGCGCAGGTTTCGGCCGAGCGGCTGATCCGGGAATTGAACAAAACGGACATGGCGCAGTGGGAAAACGTTCTCGGGGTTCTGGAAAAATTAAAAATCAGCTTCTCGCCGGAAGCGCTGAAGGCGGCGCAAACCGCTTTCGCAACCGCCGGTCAGGACAAGCGGGCCGAAGCGACGGTTCGGGCGCTGCTGCGGGAGCGGGACCGGGAAGCGAATATCGCCTGGGAAACCGGCGGCCATACTTCCGCCGATGTCGATTTAAGGATTCTGGGGGCGGGAACGGAAGCGATTTCCGGCACGATGCCCAATCATGAACTGGTTTCGAAACTCAGAAAAGTCAGCGGATTGGAATGAACGAAGACGCTCTGGTGGTGCTGGTTCACGGCTTCTGCCGCAGAGCGAAGCACATGGCTTACTGGAGAACCCGGCTGCTGCCGGATTATCCGCATGTTTTCGCCGCGGATCTGCCGGAAACGCATCAGAACTTCGAAGATTGCCTGAAAACACTGGAGCGGCAGCTGGCGGAACAGCAGGCGGAACGTTATCCGCGGCTGCTGATGGTCGGGCACAGCATGGGCGGACTGCTGATGCGCGAATACCTCGCCCGGCATCGCCCGGGCAATGCCCGGCGCTGCGTCTGCGTGGGGACGCCGCACGCGGGCTCCAGACTGGCGGATATCGCCGCGATTTTTCCGGGGGCGCAATGGGCGTTTCCGCCGCTGTCGGCCCTGAAGGTGGGCGCAAGGCAGCGCCTGACCACGCCGGAAATTCCCGGACTGGAAATCGGCAGCATTATCGGCACGGTCAACGGCCATTGGCCGGGACGCTGCTTCCTGAGCTATGCCAGCGACGGGCTGGTGGAGATCGCCTCGGCCCGCTGCCGCGACGCGGCGGACACGGCCTATGTCGCAATTCGTCATGACGACATGCAGTATGCGCCGGAAGTCGCATTGCTGATCCGGAATTTTCTGGTGCGCGGCAAATTCTGATTCGCAATCAAGCATAACCTGGCTGTGGTTTTGGAAGCTGAGCTTTTATAATCGCGGCCAAGTTGTTTTGGTGATGGGAAGTTTTGTATAAAAATCGATTCTCCCTGCTTGACGGGGCGGGGTTTCTGCGCTATTTTAAGTTTGTTTGCATCAGTCGGCTGTGGTTATTTTCTGGAGGAGGAAGAGTTCATGGCGTTGTTTGGCGAAGCGGAAAAAGTTTATCGGGCGTTGGGCGTCGATGTGGCGGCCGCGTTCCAACGGGTGGCGGCAATCGGAATCGGCATTCATTGCTGGCAGGGCGACGATGTCGCGGGATTCGAACATGCCGGGACTCTGGACGGCGGGCTGGCGGTGACCGGCAATTATCCGGGCCGGGCGCGCAATGCCGCCGAGCTGCGCGGCGATATCGATACGGTCATGGCTCTGGTGCCGGGAACCAAACGGCTCAATTTGCATGCGCTCTACGCCGAGCAGCCATCTTCCGGCCGGGTCGACCGCGATGCGCTGACCGTGGACCATTTCAAAAACTGGATGGAGTGGAGCCGGGCTCAAGGCGTGGCGCTGGACTTCAACCCCTCGTATTTCGCCCATCCGCTGGCGGCGGGCGGATTCACCCTGAGCAGTCCCGATGCGGCGGTGCGCAAATTCTGGATCGATCACGGGATTGCCTGCCGCAAGATCGCCGCGGCTTTCGGCAAGGCCCAGGGCTCGACCTGCATCACCAATTTCTGGGTGCCGGACGGATTCAAGGATGTACCTTTCGATCGTGAAGCGCCGCGCCGCCGCCTGGCGGAGTCGCTGGATGAAATTTTCGCCGTGGCGGTCGACGAACGCTACAACCGCGATGCGGTGGAGTCGAAGCTTTTCGGCATCGGTGCGGAAAGCTGCACCGTCGGTTCGCACGAGTTCTATATGGGCTATGCGTTGAAAAATCGCAAACTGGTCTGCCTCGATGCGGGTCACTTTCATCCCACCGAGGTGATTTCGGACAAGATTTCGAGTCTGTTGCTTTTCAGCGACGAACTGCTGCTTCATGTCAGCCGCGGCGTGCGCTGGGACAGCGATCATGTGGTGATTCTGAATGACGAACTGGTGGCGATCGCTCAGGAAATCATCCGCCACGATTACGACCGGCGGGTCCATATCGGACTGGATTATTTCGATGCTTCGATCAACCGGATCGCGGCATGGACCATCGGGGCGCGCAACATGGCCAAGGCGCTGCTGATCGCGGCGCTGGAGCCGTCGGCCGCGCTGCGCGAAGCGGAAGCTTCCGGCGACAACACCGGCAAGCTGGCATTGATGGAAGAATTCAAGACGCTGCCCTTCGCTCCCGTCTGGGAAGCCTATTGCGATTATTGCAAGGTTCCCGGCGCCGCCTGGCTGAAGCAGGTCAAGGAATATGAACGGAACGTATTGGCCAAACGCGGCTAGAGGATCGGGAGAGAGGTGAGGAAATCATGGCGTTGCGGGAAATTGCGGAACTTTCCAATGATTACGGTGCGGATTCGGATTATGTGCTTGCCGGAGGCGGCAACACTTCATACAAGGATGAGAAATTCCTGTATGTGAAACCTTCCGGGGTGAGCCTGGCGAAAATCACGGAAAAAGATTTCGTCAAGATGGAGCGCGCCGTAGTGCGCGAGTGTTTCGGCTGGAGCGAATTCGCCGATGCGACCGAGCGTGAGGAACGGGTCAAAAGCCTGATGGCCTATGCGGTGGCGCCGGGCAGCTCGGGCCGTCCTTCGGTGGAAGCGCCGCTCCATGAATTGATGGAATTCAAATTCGTGGTCCATCTTCATCCGGCCGCGGTCAACGGCATGACCTGCGCCGCCGGCGGCAAAAAGGCCTGCGCGGAACTGTTTCCGGAAGCGCTGTGGGTCGATTACGTCGATCCCGGCTTTACCCTGGCCAAATTCGTCTATCAGGCCAACTGCGCTTACCGCGAACAGCACGGCAAGGCTCCGGCGGTGATTTTTCTTCAGAATCACGGCGTGTTTGTCGGTTCTGACAGCGCCGAAGGCATTCGCAGGCATTACGACCATATCATGACCGTGCTGCGGGCGGATTATGATCGCAAGGGCATCGCCATGAATGTGGCCGCCGAAGCCGGGCCGGATCTGACGCTGGTGGAAGGACTCGCTCCGCAGCTGCGCGGCTGGCTGGCCGAAGCCGGGGGCGTGGTCACGGTCCGCAGTGCGGCGCCGTTCAAGGTGGCGGCGGGACCGCTTACGCCCGATCATATCGTGTACGCCAAGAGTTTCGCGCTGTGCGGAGAAACGGTAAGCGCCGAGAGCATCGCCGCTTTCGTGCAGAGCAAAGGCTATAAGCCGAAAGTGGTTGCGGTTCCCGGCAAGGCGGTGTTCGCCGCCGGTAAAAACGCGGGCGGGGCGCAGACGACGCTGGCGCTGGCGCTGGATGCGGCGTTGGTGGAGCAATTGACCGCGGCTTTCGGCGGCGTCCATTACCTTGACGAGGCGCATCGCCGTTTCATTGAAAACTGGGAGGTCGAATCCTATCGCAGCAAAGTAGCCGCGGGTTCCGGCAAGCCCATGACCGGCAAAGTCGCCATCGTGACCGGCGGGGCGCAGGGCTTCGGCTACGGCATTGCCGAAGTACTGGCCGCCGAGGGGGCCGATGTGGTGATTGCCGACATGAATGTCGAGGGCGCGAAAGCGGCCGCCGCCAAGCTCGGCGCCGGCGCCGATGGCGTCGCGGTCAATATCGCCGACGAGGATTCGGTGGCGGCGATGATCCGTGAAGTCGTGACGCAGTATGGCGGAATCGACCTCTTCGTCGCCAATGCCGGGGTGCTGCGGGCGGGCTCGGTCAAGACCCTGACCAAGAAGGATTGGGATTTCGTGACCAACATCAACTACAGCGGTTATTTTCTCTGCGTCAAGCATGCCGCGCCGGTGATGGCGCTGCAGAATCAGGCGACGGGATTGTGGAGCGACATCGTTCAGGTCAATTCCAAGAGCGGACTGGTCGGTTCCAACCGCAACGGCGCTTACGCCGGGAGCAAGTTCGGCACCATTGGCTTGACCCAGAGTTTCGCGTTGGAACTGGTCAGCGACCGGATCAAGGTCAACAGCGTCTGTCCGGGCAACTTTTTCGACGGTCCGCTGTGGAGCGATCCCGAACGCGGGCTTTTCGTCCAATACCTCAACACCGGCAAGGTGCCGGGAGCCAAGACCGTGGCCGATGTCAAACAGTACTATGAAAACCAGATTCCGATGCGGCGCGGCTGTCTGCCTTCGGATGTGGCCAGAGCGATCATTTATGCCGCCACGCAGCTTTATGAAACCGGACAGGCGATCCCGGTTTCCGGCGGTCAGGTCATGTTGAACTAGGAGTGTGCCATGCGCAACGATTGGGAACAGAAACTGAACGATTTCGATCCGGCGGTGCGCCGGACCGCGCTGGAGGAAGCGGCGCGGGCGGTTGCCGCGGGCAAGGTGGAGTGCGCGTCCGCGTCGAACATTCACAACCTCCATTGCCACAGCTTTTTTTCGTACAACGGCTACGGCTACTCGCCGAGTTATGTGGTTTATCTGGCGAAGAAAATGGGATTCTACGCGGTCGGGCTGGTCGATTTCGACGTGCTTGACGGCGTGGATGAATTTCTGGCGGCGGCCGAATTGCTGAAGGTGCGCGCCTGTTGCGGCATGGAAACGCGCGTGTTCATCCCGGAACTGGCCGACAAGGAGATCAATTCGCCGGGCGAACCCGGCATCGCTTATCATCTGGGCTGCGGGTTCAAAAGTTCCGCCGTCCCCGCGGCGCAGCAGGAATTCGCCGCGATGCTGCGCCGGAACGCCAATAACCGCACCCGCAAGCTGGTGGAGCTGGTCAATGCTTATCTGGCGCCGGCAGCGATCGATTTCGATGCGGTCGCCCGGCGCTTCACGCCGTTCGGCAATGTGACCGAGCGCCATGTCTGCAGCGCCTACCGCGAACAGGCCGAGCAGCGTTTCCCCGATCCGGCGGCGCGGGCCGCGTTCTGGGCCGAAAAATTGAATCTGGCGCCGGCGGCGGCAGCGGAATTGCAAACTGATGCGGTCAAGCTCGAAGGCATGATCCGTTCCAAAACCATGAAATCGGGCGGCGTCGGCTATATCGCTCCGACGCCGGAAGCCTTCCCGACGCTGGCGGCAATGAATGAGTTCATCCAAGGGTGCGGCGCGGTGCCGACGCTGGCCTGGCTCAACGGTCTTTCGGCCGGGGAAAGCAATCCCGAGGCGCTGATTGCACTGCACCGCCATTATGGCACGCTGGCGGCGACGCTGATTCCGGACCGCAACCTCAAAGGCGCCACCCCGGAAAAAAGCGCTCAGCTCCAGCAGGAACTCGACCGCTTTGTCGCGGCGTGCGTCAAGGCGGATATGCCGCTTCTGGCCGGGACGGAAATGAACGCGCCGGGCCAGAAGCTGGTGGACGATTTCGATCATCCGGCGCTGGCGAAGCATCTGCCGGCGCTGCTGGCCGGCGTGGACCGTTTTTGCTGAAAGGACGGAATGATGACGGAAGCAAAATATTTTCTGGCATTTGACCTCGGCGCTTCGAGCGGCCGGGCGATTCTCGGACATCTGGCGGCGGGCAGACTCGAATTGCAGGAGGTGCACCGGTTCAACAACGGTCACAAGCGGATCGGGGAATCGCTCTTCTGGGATTATCCGGCGCTGGTCGCCGAGCTGAAGGCCGGGTTGAAAAAGGCCGCTGCGGTCACGCATGACATCGCGGCGATCGGCATCGACACATGGGGAGTCGACTATGTGCTCTTCGACCGCAAGAGTCGGGCGATGGTCTCTCTGCCCTACCACTACCGTGACAGCCGCACCGAAGCGGCGGTCGACGCGGTGCGCCGGATCATTTCCCGCGACGAACTTTATCGCCGCACCGGGATTCAGTTCATGGCGCTCAACACCATCTATCAGCTGGTTGCACATCAGACTCAGGCGCCCGGCGATCTGGCGCACAGCACATTTTTGCATATGCCTGACGCGCTGGGACTGGCTCTGGGCGGCGATTTCACCACGGAATATACCGACGCTTCGACCGGCAATCTGCTCGATCCGGTCAAACGCGACTGGGATTGGGAGCTGATTGACCGGCTCGGACTGCCGCGCGGAATTTTTCCGAAAATCGTGCCGCCGTGCACACTTGGCGGAAAATTGTCGCCGGAACTCGCGGCGGAGTGCGGTTTGAGCCAAATTCCGATTGTGAAGGTCGGTTCTCACGACACCGCCAGCGCCGTGGGCGCGGTGCCGGTGCCGGCGGGGCAGGACGCCGCTTATGTCAGCTGCGGCACCTGGGCGCTGCTCGGGTGCGAGCTCGACCGGCCGGCGATCGACCTCAAGCGTCAGGCTTTCACCAATGAAGGCGGCTTGAACGGCAAAATCCGTTATCTGAGCAACATCATGGGCTGCTGGCTGCTTCAGGAATGCCGCCGCGATTTCAAGGTTCGCGGCATGGATGTGACCTTCGACCATCTTGAAGCCATTGCCGGAAAAGCCGAACCGTTCCGCTATCTGATCAATCCCAATGCACCGGATTTCGTGGCGCCGGACGGCATGCCCGACCGTATTCGCCGCTATTGCGCGCGGACCGGGCAGGGCGGAGCGGACTCGATGAGCGACGGCGCGGTACTGCGCGCGGTCTACGATTCGCTGGCGCTTTGCTTCCGGGCCAAGCTCTCCGAACTCGAAGCCGCGGCGGGCAAGCACTATGCGGTGCTCAACATCATTGGCGGCGGCACCCAAGACGTCCGTTTGATGCGGGAAGCCGCCGACGCCATCGGCCGTGAAGTCGCCGCCGGTCCGATTGAGGCGACCGCCATCGGCAATATTCTGGCCCAGGCGATCACGGTTCAGGTGATTGCCGACTGGAATGATGCGCGCGGCATCGTGCGGGCGAGCTTTCCGGTGGTTTCTTATCGGCCCGATCCTGCCGTGACGCGGCAGTTCGACCGGCATTATGAGCGCTTTCTCGCCCTGACCGAAGCGTAAGTCATGTTTTTGAGGAATCGGCGTTCCGTGCAATCGGAACGCCGTTTTTTTGTGGAATGACAGCGAAAAAACGCCCCCGTTCGAAGAAACTCCGGGCGGGGCGCGATGGGTTAAGCGTCGTCAGCTGCGGAATTTTTTGACGGCTTCGATGCAGGCGTTCAGAATATCGTTGCCGGTGGGGGGGGCGAAGTTCGAGCCCTGATCGGTTTCATAACCGCCCTTCGGAAAATCGGCCGCCAGCGGCAGATAGCCTTCGTAACCGCCGGTGATGGTGGTGACCAGCGCTTCGGGACAGGCCGCGCGCAGTTCCAGCCCGATGGCGCTCAACACTTCGAACGGCAGTCCGACCAGTACCTGATGGCCGAGCCGTAGCATCTGAACCGGAATCGCCACATCGTCCGACGGATAACGGTCGGCGATATCGTAACGATAGGATTCGGCGATCAGCGCTTCGTCGACCGGAAGCATTTCGCGTTTGGCCCGTTCGACTTCCGCCTGCCAGCGGGCTTCCTTCTGTTTGCGGTCGTAACCGGCGGTCCGGGAAAGTTTGCCGGGGACGGTAAAGTTCGCGGCCGCGAGTTTGAAATCGTCGGTTTTCCGGAAGACGAGTTCATTCAGCCGGATGGTGCTTGCGAGCACTTCGCCGAGATCGCGGCGCGATGCTCCGTTGCGCCGCATCGGGACCACGTCGCCGGCGGTGCCGAGCAGGAAGAAGCCGGGACATCCGAGATGCTCCTGAACCGCCTGTTTGAACATTCCCGGATAGTCGCCGGAAATGGCGTCCATCGCCGCGCCGCCGGTCACCGGATGGCAACTGTAGCGCGCCAGCAGCGCCTTGGGCCGGTTGGCCTTCATGAAGCGCCAGACATGCAGATCCTGGTCGATCGGCGAAAAATGATAGTCGTCGGGGTTTTTCGGATAGATGTAATTGGTGGTGACCTTGCCGTCGGCTTTGCGCACCGTGCGGCGGTTGAAGGCGATCGAGGACACCGGAATGACCGCGCTTTCGAGGGAAACTTCTTCCAGATCGGCGAGGGCGTAACGAATACCGTTTTTAACCTTGCCCAGCCAGAATTCAAAATAACGCTCGTCGGCCGGGTAAGCGCCGAGGTCCAGTTCGCCGCCGGGATTGGTCACCGTGAAAGCTTCGAAGCCCGGCGCGAAATGGGTATGCGATCCGGCGATATAGATATCGGGATAATCGATGCCGAATTCAGCCTTGACCGCCGCAGCGATCCGGCGGCAGAAGGTGACGTAAATGCCGATGATGTCGGCAGTGATGATCAATACCTTTTTGCCGTCCTGTTCCAGGGCGATGACTCCGGCTTCAATCGGATTTTCGACTTTCACCGTCCGGCTGTTGCGCGAACCGTACCCCCGCAGATAGACCGGAAAATCCGGCGTCACGTCCAACTTGGCACACCCCATCTTCAACATGATCCACACCTTTCCGTTTTTATCGGGGAAGTCGGCTGTGCGCGTCCGTCACTCCTTTCAGTGGCGAATCGGACCGGCATTGGTCCCCGTTTTTGGGTTCGAAAACGAGCTTGCATTGCATCGGTATGACAGTAATTTACTCTGCTGACGCGAGTTTTGCAAGCTTTCGGATCAATTTTCAGTCCAAAAAGATGTCTGAGCGAAAACGGACGCCGTGCCTGCCGCTCAGCAAGCAATGTGGAATTTCTGCAGCACGATTTCATACCCTCCGGCAGTATTGCAACGCCAGAATACCAGCAGGAAGCCGCCGTCCCGGAGCCGGTGCAGCGCCGGCTGGCCGAATTTGAGGTGGTAAAATTGCCGGGCGATATCGCCGGTGACATTGGCTCCATTGGCGGCATCGTAAAGCTTCACCGTTTCGTGCACGGTGACGGCGGCGGCATGGAGTTCAATCCGGCTCAGATACAACCCGGGCGCGTCGCCTTCGCGCCGCGCCTGAAGCAAGCCGAAGGTTCCGTCCGCCCATCCGCAATCGATCAGGTTGGCGGCCTGGCCGGAAAGGCCGGTGTCCAGCACCTGCCAGGCGGCGCCGCCGTCGGCGGAAACCGCAATCCGGTTGGTCAGATGCTTCTGGGCGGCGAGGTCGAAAGCCCAGAACACCACCACAATGCGGCCGTCGGATAATTCCAGGCCGCGACACTCCCACGGCGCGACGGCGCCGCCTGTAAAAAAAGTACTTTTTTCCCGCCAGCTCAAACCGCCGTCGCAACTTTCAAAGCAAAGACCGCATTGATCCGCCGCCGCCAGATGAAACGGCGCACCGAACCCGAGCAACCGGCCGTCGCGCAGCACCAGCGCCGGACCGGAGAATTCGATACCGCCATGGCGATGGTTCAGCCACTGCGGTGCGGAGTAGCTCCGTCCGCCGTCATGGCTGAACCAGACAGCATTGCGGACCGGCGGAAAGACGCCGTATTTCTCCGCATGGCCGGACAGCGTTTCCGCCGCATCGGCCCGTTCAAACCCGTATCCCAACGCGACCAGCGTGCCGTCGGGCAGTGCCGCCGGTTTGGCCGCAGCCGAAAAAAGAACGCCGCCGGAGAGGATTTCCGGCAGAACGCCTTCCAGTTGCCAATGCAATCCGTCCGGTTCCCCGGTCCATGCCGCCAGCCGCTGATCCGCCGATTCGAATGCGCTGCCCGACACCATCAGCAATGCAAGCGTACCGTCCGGTTTGACACAAACTCCCGGAAAAATTCCACATGGTTTGGTACAATGGCACCAATCTGGAGTGATATTAAGGGTTTTTTCTTCAGTTTTTATACATTCAATCATAATTTTATCCATTTCTAATGTAGTATTTATTTTTAACGATACTATATCCGATCGTTGCGAAAATGTCAAGTCTTGAAGATTGACAGAGGGCGGAAATCATGCAATTGTGGCCTTTTTGCGAAAAATGCTGTCTGAATCAAAAACCCCGCTTGCATTTTCAAAAATCGGGAATATAGTAATGTTAGTGATTGATAACTAACATGGAGTTGGGCGATGTCTCTGACCAGACGACAATATGAAATCATCGATATCGCGTTGAACCTTACGGCGCAGCGCGGCATTCAGAGCCTGACTATCAAGAATCTCGGACAGGAGCTGGGAATTTCCGAGCCTGCGATCTACCGGCACTTCAAAAACAAGTCCGAGATCGTCAAGGCCATGATCGGCAGTTTCGATCTGGCGGTTCCCGTCGGAAGTCCGGCGTTGCGCGGATTCGCGGCGGTGGCGGAGTTCATCCGGGGCCGCTTGGCCCAGGTGGCGGCCAAACCGGCGCTGGCGAAGGTGATGTTCGCCGAAGAGCTGTTCATGGACGAGCCGGAATTCACCGCGCTGATGCTGGAGATGATGCATCGACACAAAAGTTCGCTTCAGCGCCACTTTGCCGAAGCTCAGGAGAATGGCGAAATCCGGCGCGATCTGCCCGGCGACATGCTGTTCCGGTTGGTATTCGGTCCGGTCCGGCTGTTGGTCAAGCAGTGGGGTATGAGCGATCACGGCTTCGATCTGGTTCGAAAAGGGGAAGAATTATTGGAAACGTTCAGGACGATCCTGAAACCATAAATGGCCGACGCGGGTGCAAGGAGGTAAACATGAAACGCAAGATCATTGAGATTGATGAAGCCAAATGCAACGGCTGCGGCTTGTGCATTCCGAACTGTCAGGAGGGCGCGCTGCAACTGATCGACGGCAAGGCGCGGCTGGTCAGCGATCTCTTCTGCGACGGTCTCGGCGCCTGCATCGGCGAATGTCCGCAGGGGGCGATCCGGATTGTGGAGCGCGAAGCCGAGCCGTATGACGAGCGCAAGGTCATCTCCGTGCTGGCCGGCAAAGGTTCCAATACGATCCGGGCGCATATGAAGCACCTCAAGGATCATGGTGAATTCAAACTGCTGGAAATCGCCCGGGCTTATCTGGCGGAAAACGGCATCGCGTCGCCCGAACCGGAAGCGCCGGAAAAATTACCCTGCGGCTGTCCGGGAACGCTGGCGAAAAAACTCGCTCCGAAACCGGCCGGGCAATCCTTTTCCGGCGGCGCCTCGGCGCTGCGCCAGTGGCCGATTCAGCTCAAGCTGTTGAACCCGGCGGCGGAGTATTTCGACGGCGCCGATCTGCTGGTGGCGGCGGACTGCGTGGCCTACGCCCACGGCGGCTTTCACCGGGATTTTCTGGCGGGCAGGATTCTGATTGTATTCTGCCCCAAACTCGACAGCGACCTTGAGGGTTATGTGGCGAAACTGGCGGAGATATTCCGCCGCCACGACATTCGTTCGGTGACGGTGGCGCGTATGGAAGTGCCCTGCTGCGGCGGGACTGCGGCCATCGTTCAGGAAGCGTTGCGGCAAGCGGGCCGGGAACTTGAAATTCAAATCAAAATTGTGGGCCTCAATGGAGAAGTCCAAAATTAACGCGAAAGGGAATCGACGATGAGCATGTTCTGTTTTCAGTGTCAGGAAACCGCCAGAAACACCGGATGCACACTCGCCGGAGTCTGCGGCAAAAAAGCCGAAACCGCCAACAAGATGGATGAGTTGATCCGGCAGTTGAAGCTGATTGCGCTGACCTGCAAGCCCGACCGCGAACGCGGGCTCTTCATGGTGCAGTCGCTTTTCATGACCATCACCAACGCGAACTTCGATGAGGCGCGGATCGCCGCGCAGCTCGAACGGGCGAAGGCGCTGACCGGTCCCGGTGCGGCGGCTGCGCCGCTGGGCGTACTTTCCTGCGACAATGAGGATGTGCGGTCGCTGCGCGAACTTCTGACCTATGGTTTGAAGGGTATCGCCGCCTATGCCGACCATGCCGCGATGCTGGGACGCGAGGATGACGCAATTTACGAATTTGTGTTCAAGGCGCTGGCGGCGACGACGCGCGATCTCTCCGCCGATGATCTGACCGCGCTGGTGCTGGAGTGCGGCAATGTCGCGGTCAAGACCATGGCCTTGCTTGACGCGGCCAATACCGGCACTTACGGCAATCCGGTCGTCACCCGGGTTAAAACCGGCGTCGGCCGGCGTCCAGGCATTCTGGTTTCGGGGCACGATCTCCGGGACATGAAAGAATTGCTGGAGCAGACGCAGGATGCCGGGATCGACATCTACACCCACAGTGAAATGTTGCCCGCCCATTATTATCCGGAGCTCAAAAAGTATTCCCATCTGTACGGCAACTACGGCAATGCGTGGCACCGCCAGAATGTCGAATTCGCCAGCTTCAACGGCCCGATTCTGATGACCACCAACTGCATCACTCCGGTTCAGGAGAGCTACAAGGACCGCATCTTCACCACCGGCATGGCGGGTTATCCCGGCGTACCCCACATTGCGGACCGCAAGAACGGCAAGCCGAAGGATTTCTCCGCACTGATCGCGCTGGCCAAGAAATGTCCGCCGCCAACCGCGCTGGAAGACGGCGAAATCGTCGGCGGCTTCGCTCACAATCAGGTATTGGCGTTGGCGGACAAGGTTGTGGCCGCGGTGAAATCGGGCGCGATCAGGCGCTTTGTGGTGATGGCCGGCTGCGACGGACGGCACAAGACGCGGGAATACTTCACCGAAGTCGCCGCCAAACTGCCGCATGATACCGTGATTCTGACCGCCGGCTGCGCCAAATACCGCTACAACAAACTGGCGTTGGGCGATATCGGGGGCATCCCGCGCGTGCTCGACGCCGGTCAGTGCAACGACAGCTATTCGCTGGCGGTGATTGCGCTCAAGCTCAAGGAAGTGTTCGGACTCAAGGATGTGAATCAATTGCCGCTGTCTTTCGACATCGCCTGGTATGAGCAGAAGGCGGTCGCGGTGCTGCTGGCACTGCTGGCGCTGGGCTTCAAAAATCTCCGGCTCGGTCCGACCCTGCCGGCATTTCTGTCGCCCGGAGTGGCCGCGGTGCTGGTGAAGGCGTTCGACATCAAGGCGATCACCGATCCCGAAACGGATGTCGCCGCCATGATGGCGGGCAAGTAATCCTGCGGGGGCAGGGGCGGTCCGTCCGGACCGCCCCTTTTTTATTTGAAATCATTCAGGAATCAATGGCCGCAGTTGTGATCGCTGCCATGATCGTGATCGCAGACGTTCTCGCCTGAAGCAAGGGTGCCGGCGAGATATCCGGCGGCGAGCACTTCCGGCGGCAGCGGACTGGCGCCGGTGATGACTTCGACGCCGCGTCCGGTCAGAAGCTCTTGAGCCATGGCGCCCATGCCGCCGGCGATGACGACGGCGGCGCCCTGTTCGGCGATCCAGCGCGGAATCACGCCGGGTTCATGCGGCGGCGGAGTCAGCGTTTCGAACTTCAGAATTTTGCCCGCGGTCTCGTCGACTTCCAGGAAAGCGAATTCCTGACAATGCCCGAAGTGCATGCAGAGCCGGCCACCGGCCAGCGGAACGGCGATTTTCAACATGATGGTTCTCCTTGAGTGAAAAGTCGGGTAAGTTGATGCCAGATTACGGCGACATGGCGAGCGGCGGACGAATCCGGCGCCTCCAATACGGTTTTTCCGTCCCGCAACATCGCGGGGAACAGCGGATCGAACGGAATCCGGCCCAGGACCGGAATCCGGTTGCGGGCACAGAATTGCTCCAGTTCCGCCGTGGCCGCGTGATTGAGGTCGCACTTGTTGACGACCAATGCGAATTCCGTTTCAAATTGCCGCAGCAGCACGGCCAGGCGTTTCAGGTCGTGGATGCCGGAAACGGTCGGTTCGGTCACTGCCACCGCGAAATCAATGCCGGTCGCCGCCGAAATAACCGGGCAGCCGATGCCGGGCGGGCCGTCGCTCAAAAGATAATCGCAGTGTTGCTTTTCGGCCTCATGGCGCGCGGCCGCCCGGATGGCGCTGATGAGTTTGCCCGAGTTCTCCGCGCCGGGCAGCAATTCGGCGTGAAACATCGTGCCAAAAACGGTTCGGGAACGCATCCAGCGTCCGCAGTGGCGCTCCGCCAGCGCAATGGCTCCGGCCGGGCAATGGTCGGCGCAGACGCCGCAACCTTCACAGGCGCCGGAGCGCAGCTCCGCCTGGCCGTCGCTTCCCGGCGCAATCGCATGGAAGCGGCAGAGATCAATGCAGCGCCCGCAGCAAGTGCAGCGTTCCCGGTTGATTTCCGGAATTACGCCGCTGGAAAACCAGTGCTCCTCCAGCACTTCCGGATGCAGCAGGAGCGGCAGATCGGAGGCGTCCACGTCACAATCGACCAGCACCGCATGGCGTGCAAGTCCGGCGAAACAGGCGGCCAGACTGGTTTTTCCGGCGCCGCCTTTACCGCTGACGATCAGGATTTCTTTCATCGGTCGCCTCCGATTTTCGCCAACAGCCGCTCGAATTCGCCGCGCAGTTCAGGCATGACCTCCAGCAGCCGTTGGCCCCGGGCATAGCCTTCGGCGACGGCGCGGGAGAAGGGAATTTTCATCCAAAGCGGAATGTCTTCCGTGGCGCAATATTCCTCGATCAACGTCGATTCATCGTCGCCCCGGTTCAGGATCACGCCATGCAGCGTTCCGATTTCCCGAAGCGTTTGGACCGCAAGCTTGAGGTCGTGCAATCCGAAGGGCGTCGGCTCGGTCACCAGCAGTACATAATCACAACCGCGCACGGTCGTCACCATCGGGCAGGCGGTGCCCGGCGGCGCATCGAGAATCGCGGTGCTGCCCGGCGCAATCCGCTCCCGGAGTTTGCGGATCAGCGGCGGGGCCATGGCGTGACCGATATTGAGGATACCGCTCAGCAGTCGAACGGTTTCATTCCGGCGGAATTCCAGATGGCCGATCGCATGCTGCGCTTCGCGCAATGCGCCGCTTGCGCAGGCGAGCACACAGCCGCCGCAGGAGTGGCACAATTCCGGGAAGACCAGCACCCGGTTGCCCAGCAGCGCCAGCGCATGAAAGCGGCAGGCCTTGATGCAGTCGCCGCAGCCGGCGCATTGGGAATCGTGGAATTCCGGCACCGGCACCGTGGCTTCGGTCCGGGTGGCGACCGCCGCCGATACGAACAGATGACAGTTCGGCTCCTCCACGTCGCAATCGACCAGAAGCGCACCGGGCCCGGCGCATTCGGCCAGCGCCAGCGCCACCGTGGTCTTGCCGGTGCCGCCTTTGCCCGAAGCGACCGCGATCATCATGCCCAGTGGCCCTCCACATCGGCATTCGCCGCCTCGACAAGCAATCCTTGCTCGAAACGCGCCAATGCTTCCTGCCCGGTCAGCGCGGTAGTCAGGTAGACTTTGACCCCCGCTTCATGGAGCACCCGGAACGCTTTCGGTCCGCAATGACCGGTGATCACCGCACCGACTCCGGCATTGATCACGGTCATCGCGGCCTGAATGCCCGCGCCCTGGGGGGCGTTCCAATTCTGATCGTTGCCGACGGCGTATTCGGTCCGGGTTCCGGTATCCCAGATCACGAAATTCCGGGCGCGGCCGAAACGGCCGTCCATCAGAACCTGAAGTGAGTCGCCCATGCTGGTAATGGCGATTTTCATGATTTCGTTCCTTCCGATCGGGTCATTTGAAGCTGAAGTTGTTGCAGAATCGCATTGAATGCCGCCGCCGCGGGCGTCGCCGCGGAATGGCGGATGAAAGGAGCTCCGTCATCGCTGTTGCGGCAAACCCGGGGATCGAGCGGAATTTTGCCGAGAAACGGGATGTCATACCGGCTCGCCAGGGCCTCGCCCCCGCCGGAGGCGAAAATATCGGTGACTTCGCCGCAGTGGGGACAGACGAATCCGCTCATGTTTTCAATCAGACCGACAATCGGGAACTTCAGCTGACGGCAGAAATTGATCGACTTGGCCACATCGCTGGCCGCCACCTGCTGCGGCGTGGTCACGATCACCGCGCCGTCGGCGTCGCCGAGCATCTGGCAGATGGAGAGCGGTTCGTCGCCGGTGCCCGGCGGACAGTCAACCACCAGGCAGTCAAGTTCGCCCCAGGCGACATCGTTCAACATCTGCTGGATCACGCTGATTTTCATCGGCCCCCGCCAGATCACGGCGTCATCGGCGTGCTCGAGCATGAAACCGACCGACATGACTTTGAGAGTTCCGATTTCGACCGGCAGAATCCGGTCGTTTTCCATGCACAGTCCGGTGCCCTCGAGATGAAGCAGCTTCGGGATGCTGGGACCGTGAATGTCGACGTCAAGCAGTCCGACACGCCAGCCGGTATCGGCAAGGCCGAAGGCCAGGTTGGCGGCGACGGTGCTTTTGCCCACGCCGCCCTTGCCGGACATGACTACAAGTTTGTGCCTGATTGCACTCAGCCGGAATTTTTGCAGGCAATTTTCCGATCTGGCGCTTGATTTGCAGCTGCTGCAATTGCCGGTACAGTTCGGGGTTTCACTCATTTCGATTTTTCCTTTGGCAACATTGCCGATGATGGCCGCGGCAACCGGGCATGAGATGACATGCCGACAGTCGCCGGGCGGTTTTCCACTCCGACCAGATGGCTCTCCAGAGACCCGAAACGAACGGAAAAACCCGGATTCCGCATGCGTTCAGCTGTCCAATATCCTCGTTGGAGATGGCGCCGGTGATGACCAGCACAATGCCGTTGGCCCGAAAGAATTCGATCTTTCCGGGAATGTCCGGCGGCAGCGGCGCGACCACTGCGGCGCCGTTGTCGGCGCGACAGCGGCAATCCAGTACGACGGCATGTTCCGCCGCGTCGAACATCGGCGAAATTCTGCCCGTTTCCGGGATCATGGTGATGGCCGCTTTCATTTCCACTCCTTTCTCGGAGAACAAAAATGAATTAGCAGTTATCGTGCCAATTGCAATTTGAGGTGACGGAAGAGAAGTTTTCGTCGCGATTTTGCGAAAATATTCCTGGGATTGTCGCAAAGTTGCGACGGATTATTTATTTGCGGCGACCGTCGGCAAGCGGCACCGCAAGATTCAACGCCTTGAGCTTGCGGTAGAAAGTCGCGGGGTGAATGCCAAGCAGCGCCGCCGCGCGGCGACGGTTGCCGCCGGTGGCAAGCAGTGCGCCGGAGATGGCCTGCGCTTCGGAGTTTCTGACCGCGGCGTCGATCCCCGTCGCCGCGGCATTCGCCGCCGGGATTCCCGCCGTGACGGAAAGTCCCGGGGGCAGGTGATCAAGCTCGATCATCTCGCCTTTGCAGAAAACCATCGATCGTTCGATTACATTTTCAAGTTCCCGGATATTGCCGGGCCACGGATAAGCGGTCAAGACCTTCAAGGCCGCATTGCCGATCCCGGAAACATGGCGGTTCATCACCAGATTGAAGCGCCGGATGAAGGTTTCGACCAGAAACGGGATATCTTCGAACCGCTGCCGCAACGGCGGCAATTCCAGCCGGATGACATTGATCCGGTAAAACAAATCCTGTCGGAAACTGCCCTGTTTCACCAGCTCCTCCAGATTGCGGTGAGTGGCGCAGATGATCCGGACGTCGCTCGGCACCGGAGTCACCGCGCCCAGCGGTTCATAGGTCCGCTCCTGGAGCACTCGCAACAGGCGCACCTGCATGGGCATCGAAATTTCTCCGATTTCGTCAAGGAAAAGCGTGCCGCCTTCGGCCGCCGCAAAGCGGCCCGGCTTGTCGCGGTCGGCCCCGGTAAAGGCGCCGCGCTTGTAACCGAACAACTCGGATTCGAGCAGCGTTTCGGGGAACGCGCCGCAATTGATGGCCACGAACGGCTTGTCCCGACGCGGGCTGGCACGGTGAATGGTGCGCGCCAGAAGATCCTTGCCGCTGCCGGTCTCGCCGGTGATGAGCACGGTCGAACCGGTCTCCGCAACCGCGGGCAGCTGCTCGAACAACGTCCGCATCGACGGACTGCGGCTGATGAAGTCGCCGATGCGCCCGGACATGGCGATTTCCTGTTTCAGCACTTCGAGGTCGCTGAGATTGCGGAAGGTTTCGGCTCCACCGACGATCGCTCCGGTGGCGTCGCGCAATACGGCGGTCGAGATGCTGACCGGGATCCGCCGCCCGAGGTTGTCGATGATGGTGCAGGCCAGGTCGATGATCGGCTTGCCCCGTTCGAGCGTTTTGCGCAATGCGCAGGCGCCTTCGCAGAGATTGGAGCGAAATACCTCGCAGCAGAAGCGGCCGACGGCTTCGCGGCGGCTGACTTTGATGATCTCTTCGGCCGAACGGTTGAGGTAGGTGATGCGAAAATCCCGATCCACCGTGAATACGCCGTCGGAAATGCTTTCGAGGATCGCAACATCATTCATAACGTCACCGTTTCGCCGACAGAAGGGGTCAGGATATTGCATTCCGGCAACTGGTCGCGGAGAAATGCGACGGCTTCGTCGCCGGTACAGTGGAGTAAAACTAGCTGCCGCACGGCGTGATGCTTCAGATAATCGGCGGTCTGGCGCAGCCGGGGTTCGCCGGCGTGGAGCAGATGGAGCCCGCCGACGACGGCATGGATCGGAATTTCGGGATGCGTTTGCAGGCAATACTCCATGGTATTGATCACTCCGGCATGACAGCAGCCCGAAATCAGGATGCCTTCGGCCAGCAGCAGCGCCTGTTCGTCGGCGATGCTGTCCGGCACGGTCCCGGCCATATTCAGGTAAAAGCGGCCGCCGCAATCCTCGCCCGAAATTCGCGGAATCGGTCCGGTCAGAAACATTCCGGCGGCGATTTCCGTAAATCTGTCGATCTCCCGGCGGCGGGGATGGGCAAACAATGCCCGGCGCGCCGCTTCCGGCATCGCGATGCTGCGCATCGGCAGATCGTCGCGCAGACTGTGGTGCGAAGCGTCGATTCCGACACCGTAAAAAACCGTCGCTTGCGGCATTCGGGGCAGCAATGCTTCCAGTCCGGTGGTATGATCGTAGTGACCGTGGGAGAGGATGAGCCTGTCGAGTTGCGCCGGATCAATGCCGAGCCGGTGCAGATTTTCCGTCAGCGCGGCGCCGGAGCCGACGTCGAACAGAATTCGTTCCGCTCCATATTCCAGCAGCAGCGACAGGCCGAATTCTCCGAGCAGGGGTGCTGCCGCCCGGATGTCGACCACAACCGTGATTCTGACCGCAGTCATTGCTTCCATCCTTCCATAAAATCAGGCATGGGAGAATATACCGCATGTGTCGCAAAATTGCAACTGTAGAAAAACAGTTTCAAACGTTGCCGCGAAGGCGTTGCAACTTCGCGGCAGAGGTTTCGGAACCGGCGCACGGCGCGACGGCTTATTGTGCCGAGGCCGGCAGGCCGGGAAACGCCGGAGACCAGAGTCGGGCTTGCGCCAGGGATTCCGGAGATGCGGGATCGAGCGCAAAAACGATATAGCCGTTTTGATAACGGTCGATCGTCACGATAACGGTCAACGCATTCTCCCGATGAGTTTCCGGTTGTTTCAACGCGTTTTACGATGGGCGCCCGGGGCGGGAATGGTCAGGGCGAAGGCGCCGTTGGCGAGCGCCATAATCGCGGCAAAGCTGAACAGCACGCCGACGCCGAACTTTTGCCAGATCAACCCGCCGACCAGCGCGGCAATGATGCTGATCAAGTGGTTGATTGAGATGCCGGTGGTCAGCGACGCCGTGGTTTCTTCCCGGGTGTCGGAAATTTCGCGGGCATAAACATTGTTTGCCATCGCGATAGTGCTGATCACCGCATCGAGCAGATAGTTCACGCAGACGGCGTAATAGGCGATATTGCGGGTGAAGAGCGAATCGGCATACCCGTACAGTATACAAACGAAAAACAATACCACGGTGTTGTAAAAAATGATGCTTTTGTAACCGATCCGGTCCATCATCCGGCCAATCAGCGGCGCACAGAAGATATTAAGCAAAGCTGCAACGCCGACCAGCATCGCCATTCCGGTAGTGGTCATGTGATAATTGAGAATCAACACATAAGGCGCGAAGGTGAGGAATATCTGCTTGCGGGCGCCGCTGAAAAGCTCCAATGCGTAATATTTGTGGTATTTGGGATGATAGTGCAGGCGGGGCCGCCTGATGGCGTCGCCTTCTCCGGCCGGGGCCAGCAGGATGGTGGCGACGCTGACGATCAGGAGCAGAACGATTCCGCCCCAGACAAAGTTGTAAAGCAGAATCGGATTGGCAACCTGAAAATATCGGGTCCCGCAGTAAAAGACCGCCGCCGCGATCAGGCTGCCGACTACGCTGCCGGCATTCATCGATCCCGTGACCAGACCGAGCGAGCGTCCGAGCTTGCCATGGCGGGCGATGCGCATGGCGATGGAGCTGCGCACCGGCATCAGAATATGTTCGCCGGTACTCCAGACCATGACCAGCGCGGTAATCAGGATTTTATCGGCGGAGAGCATCAGTCCGGCGACCCCGGCCATGGAAATCAAGGTGCCGATCTTCAGGATTTTCCAATCCGTAAAACGATGCATCGCGGCGATGATGAAAACCAGCAGCAGCCCCGGCATTTCGCGGAAAAATTCCAATACCCCCCGCTCGAATTCATTGATATGACGGACATCGGCAAGATAATTGTTGAGCACGGCGGTGAAGCACCCGGCGGCCACGCCCCAGATCAGGATGCTGGCGAAAAATTGCCTGCCGCCGGAATGGGGCCGGAACAAATGGGACAGGCGGCGGAACATCGGAAAACTCCGGTTAAAAAGAACAGTTCCATTGCCATGCCTTTCGGCCGCTCTCGGGAGAGAACGGAGAAAATTCATGACGGCTCAAAAAATCCATTTAATATACATCGCAAGCCGTCGGAATACAAGAATTTCTCCGGTCTTGCCCGTGAAAAATCACCCGGATCGGAGTCCCGATTCGGGTGATGGCGAATCTTGACCGCCGCTGGTGCAAATTTATGAATGGCGGCCGAAAATCCGGGTTTTGCGACGGGCATAGCCGGACACCGTTCCAGCGGGCATCGCATTTTCATTTCCGCTCCGGAACAGCGCCGCCACTACGGCGCCGGCAATCCGGTCCATCAGCTGTTCGAACAGAACATAAGCTTCTTTCTTGTATTCGACCAGCGGGTCGCGCTCGCCGTAGGAGACCAGATAGATATCGTTGACCAGCTGCTCCATCATGTTCAAATGCAGAATCCACTCCCGTTCGATGGCTTCAAGCAGAAGGAAGCGCAGCGGCATTGCGCCGTCCCCGGCTTCGGACATTTCCTCGACGGCTTGGCGCATTTGCTTCAGAACCGCGGACGCGTTTCCGCTCCGTCCCGACCGGCACTGGTCGGCAGGGACGACGAGGCCGGTTTCTTTCCGGACAATCTCGACCAGCCGGTCCGCCGCCGAAGCATATTCATCCTGCAGCAGCATTGCCGTCCGCTCCCAGGCTTCCGTCTGATGCGCCAGCAAGTCATCCCGAACCTCTTTTTCCCGGCCGTCGATGATTTCACGCCGCATGGCGTAAACGACCGTCCGGTGGCGATTCATGACATCGTCGTAATCGAGGGTGCGCTTGCGGATGGCGTAATGATGGATTTCCAATTTCTTCTGGGCGTTCTCAATGATTTTGTCCAGGCCTTTTCCGGCCAGACACGGTTCTTCGGAAGCGGCGAACAGCTTCACCGCGTTTTCCGGGCCGTACAGACGCATGAACTCATCTTCCAGCGCGACATAAACTGTGATTCGCCGGGGTCTCCCTGCCGGGCGCAGCGCCCCTGAAGCTGAAGGTCGATCCGGCGGGCATCGTGCCGGGAACTGCCGATGACCAGAAGGCCGCCCCGTTCCGCCACTCCGGGAGCCAGCTTGATATCCGTGCCGCGGCCGGCCATATTGGTGGCGACGGAGATCTGGCCGAGTTCGCCGGCATGGGCGATGATTTCCGCTTCCTGAAGATTCTGCTTGGCATTCAGTACGCGGTGCGGAATTTTTTTGCGCTGCAGAATCCGGCTCAACATCTCGGAATCCTCCACCGAGGGTGTGCCGAGGAGCACCGGCTGACCGGTCTGCCGTCGCCGCTCGACTTCATCCGCGATCGCCTGAAATTTTTCCCGCCGGGTCCGGAACACCAGATCGTGATGGAGAAGCCGCCGTACCGGGCGATGGGTCGGGATTTTCGTCACTTCCAGCTTGTAAATCTGGTAGAATTCGCCCGCTTCGGTCGACGCGGTCCCGGTCATGCCGGCCAGTTTGCGATACAAGCGGAAATAATTCTGCTGCGTAATCGAAGCGTAGGTGATGTTTTCCGGTTCGATCCGCACATTTTCCTTGGCTTCGAGCGCCTGATGCAAACCGTCGTTGAAGCGGCGTCCCGGCAGCGCCCGCCCGGTGTGTTCGTCAACGATCAGAATTTTGCCGTCATCGATGACATAGTGGACGTCCTTATCGAACAGACAGTAGGCCTGCATCAGCTGCATGAAGTCATGGATCGATTCCAGCTGGAGCCGGAGCCGGTTCCGGACCGCCGCGATTTCAGCCGCCTGCCGCTCCGGCGGCAATGACGTATCCGCCCGGATATTGCCGATGGTTTTTTCATGATCGGGAAGAACGAAAAAATCCGGATCGCCCGGCGCCAGAAGTTCATAGCCTCTGGCGGTCATTTCGACCTGGCGGTGTTTTTCATCAACCACATAAAAGAGACGGGATTTCAATGCGGTCAACTCGTTCGCCGAGGTCGAATTGTGCATCCGGTCGTCATAAGCGTTGAGTTTTTCGCGCAGACCGGAATCCTCCAGCATTTTTTCCAGCGGCCGGAAGCCGGGCGTCGCCAGTCGGATCTGCAAGAGCAGCTCCAATCCGCTGCGCGAATCCGGATGATCGCGCAGTTCGGCGGCCGCCTGCTGAAACAGGCGCGCCGACAGGGTCTGCTGGGCATCCACCAGTTTCTGCACCATCGGCTTGAAGCGGTCGAACTGATTGAACGGAATCTCCTGCTCTCCGGCGATAATCAGGGGAGTCCTCGCTTCGTCGATCAGCACGCTGTCGATTTCATCGATGATGGCAAAGTCGAGTTCCCGCTGGACCATTTCTTCCCGCGCCGTTGCCATGCCGTTATCGCGCAGATAATCGAATCCGAATTCGCTGTTGACGCCATAGGTGATATCGCAAAGATAGGCTTCACGGCGTTCTTCCGGCGATTGTCCGGTCTGGATGCAGCCGACGGTCAGGCCGAGAAAGCGGAAAATGCAGCCGATCCACTCGGAATCCCGCCGGGCCAGATAGTCATTGACCGTAACCAGATGCGCGCCCCGGCCGCCCAGCGCATTCAAATACAACGGCATGGCGGCGGCGAGGGTTTTGCCTTCGCCGGTCGCCATTTCGGCGATCCCGTTCCGGTGCAGGACGATTCCCGCAAGAATCTGTTCGTCGAACGGAATCATATCCCACGGCGTTGCAATTCCGCAAACGTCAAGCGTAGTGCCGCACAGTCTGCGGCAGGCGTTTTTTACTACCGCGAATGCCTCCACCAGCAGATGGTCGAGGTTTTCTCCCGCGGCCAGCCGCTGGCGGAATTCGGTCGTTTTGGTTTGCAGTTCGGCATCCGGCAGCGTTTGCAGCTGCAATTCGGTTTCATTGATCCGGCGGACCGTCGAACGCAGCCGGAGCAGTCTGCGTTCGGAAGCGGTCCCCAGCAAATAGGCATTGAGTTGTTCCCAGAGTTCCATAATATCCCGCACGGTTTTTCGGAGCCGGACGCTTGTCGTCCGGCTTCGGCGATGAATCGATTTCGGTGAGTTGGCGAAGCCGCTCTCATCCGTTGGCGGAAGAAGCGGCCCGGTCTCGATTCAGATGCGGTCGGGACCGGCCCGGACCGGAAACGCCAGGCAGAAAAATCCACCGCGCCGTTCCTGTTTTGAATAGCGCTTGCGCCGCTGGGCCGCCATTGGCAGCCACAGCGCCGGGATCGGGATGAACCATGCGGCGGCGCCATCCGGCAAACGTCCGGAGCGCGGCGGCGGTGGTGAAAATTCTTCAGGCGCGGCCAGTCGTACACGCTTGCCGCCAACCGGCAGGCTTCCGGTTGGCGCGGAACCGTCCCCCCGGTGCGATAAAGCCGCTTCGGCTGCCGAAACCGGACCATCCGGTACAAGAAGATATCCGGAAATTCCCGGCCCGCCGGATAATGCCAGCCAGGCTGCCGCCAGCGCAATCATCGAAAGACCGGCGATCGAAGTCTCTGCCGCCAACCGGAGCCGGACGATATGAAATTTCCCGGGCCGTAAAGCCGGTTGGTGTCTGTGGTTCATGAAAGTTGCATCCGCCGCTTTGCTTGCGGCACCGGCTCCGCGCAGGGTCAGAACACCCGGTTCCGGTCGCCGCCGGGCGAACCGGTGAAATCGCTGAGCCAGTGCAGCTGAATGTCCTTGTCGATGTTCTGGATTTCGAGAATGTCCGCCATGGAAATAATCGCCGCAACCTTTTTATTCTGAATGACGGGCACGTGGGTGAGTTTGTGGCGGACCATGACGTTGACCACATAGTCGACGTCATCACTTCCGCCGGCCACGAGCAGCCGCGTCACCATATGGTTGCCGACTTCGGTTTTGTCGGGATCGCCGCCTTTGGCGATGGCGTCGATCATCTGCACCGCGGTGAAAAGTCCCTTGTATTGCAGCGGATCGAAGTTGTCGCGGTCGGTGACCATCAGCGCCAGACAGTGTTTTTCCTCCATCATCTTTGCAGCTTCACGCAATGTCGCCCGGTAATCGATCGACGGCACGGAGCCATTGACTTCCTTCTCGGCGACAATCTGGGATAGTTTCATATCCGGCCTCCCCGATTCGCATCCTTGTTCATGGTATTCTGCGATCTCTGTTGGTATTATACTGTTTCAAACCGGAAAAACAAGAAAATTCTGCAAAGAAAACCGATTTTTCCAGCCGGTTTTGCCGGAGCGGAAATCACGTTCCGGCCGCTTCGCGGCTCAGTTTTCGCCGAAGCCGGATTCAAACAACTTGACCAGAATCGCGATCAGCCGTTCGGAATCCTCGCCCGCAACTTCGATATGCAGGCGGCTGCCGGGCGTGGCCGAGAGCGAAAGCAATCCCATCACACTCTGACAATCGGTTTCCGCTCCGGTTTCGGGATTCGATATCTTTACGGTCGACGCGGAAGCGGCGACGGCCAGAATGATAGCGGAGGCCGGTCTGGCGTGCAGACCGGCCGGATTGCTGATGACGATGTCTTTGACGCGTACCATTGCCGGCGCGCCGTCAAATGGCCATGGCGGCGAAAATCGTGGCGAAAAGCGCCACCGTTTCGACGATGCCGACGACCGTGATCGCGTTCCCGAACCCTTTGTTGGTAGTGCCGAACATATCGCAGGCGAGGACGCCGATCTTGCCCTGATAGAGCGCCGCGACCATCAGAATCACGCCGCCGAAAAGTCCCATCGCAAGGTGCGAACACAGCATCGGATTTTCCGGAGTGGTTTTGCTGGTGAGCATCATCATCAGAATCATGGCGTAAATGGTCTGGGAGAGCGGGGCCCCGGCAAAAATCGAGAGCACGAATGCGGCCGGTTTGTTGTCGAGGTAGGCGCGTTTCCAGCAGCCCAATGCCGCGGCTCCCGCCCGGCAGCAGCCGATCAACGAGCCGACGGCGGTCAACCCGACGGCGATGTATGCGCTGAAAAGTGAAAGTTCATAGGCCAGCCGGGGATCTGCGAAGAGATTGTTCATGTTTTTTTCTCCTTGAAGGTTACATTTTTTCAGGGTTGAAGTGTTTGACACGGATTTTTTTTGCGGAATGGCTCGAAGGGGAAACCGGACCAGCGGATGTGGCTGTGCGCGGAGAATTCGAGGGTGTTGAGCCGGACCCCGTGAACCAGAATCGCCAGCGCACCGAGCGCGATATTCATGAAATGTCCGATCAGCAGCAGCAGCGCGGCCATCACGCATCCGGCCACCGAATGCATCATGTCGACGGCGATGCCGTTGAAAACCTTGGCCAGATAAAATCCGGCCAGACAGACCGCGAACAACCGGATATAGGACAGCACGTCGGAAAAACTGCTCATCACTTCAAGCGGGCAGGAGAGCGCCGTCGAAATATCGCGGAAATCGATTTCTCCCGCGGCCAGCAGCACCAGCGCAATGACGTAGTTCCAAGTCACCCACCCGGGAAATCCACCCGGAATCAGGGCGAGCAGAAACGCGATCAGCATGAAGTTGCCAAGCAATATCAGGATCCAGCCGGTCTGGGCAAGAATATTGCGGATGGCGGGCTTCCGGAAAATCCGCAGCAGGTGGCCGAGGGATAGATGAACTGCGCCGAGGGCGAAGCAGACCAGTTTCATATGCTGGTCTTTTTCCGGGCCTTCGGCCAGATAAGGCAATCCGGGCCCTTCGATCCCGCCGTAGTTGCCGGTCAGAATGCCCCAGGTCAAAGCGGAAAGGCTGAACAGCAGGAAAAGCCCGGCCGGCAACCGCACCGCCGGATTGGTCCGGCCTTTGGTCAGCAATATCGCCAGAGCGATGACCAGAAACAGCATGCCGTAAACCGCATCGGCGATCAGGATGCCGAAGAATACGGTGAGGAAAATCAGCACGGGGATGCTGATATCCGCTTCATTGTATCCCGGCGAAAGCGTCAGGAAATTCATCATCGGATTGATCAGTTTCACCCAGCGCGGATTTTCGAGCAGTGTCGGCACGGGTTCTTCCGGATCCGCCGGAGCATGAACCAGTCCCCAGCCATGCCGCCGGGTGGCGGCGGCGAGAGCGGGTAATTTTTCCTCCGGCACGAATCCGGCGATGCCGGCAATGCCGCCGCATGACAGGATGGCATCGTGCGCCGTGAAAAATTCGGTTTTTTCGGATTGACGCGCCACCGCGTCCTCCAGCTGGCGGAGCGAACCCTTAAGCTGCGCGAGAGTTGCTTCGGCACGGCGGCGCCGTTCATGCAGTGCGGCGGCCTCGGCTTCCCAGGCGGAAAGCGGCCGGTCAAGCGGAACCTCCACGATCGGCAGCGCCTTTTCGTCGAGCGGCCGGTCGGAGATCACGGCGAATAATCCCGCCGCCGTTTTTTCCCCTTTCGCCGCCAGCGGGACGCAGAGATATCCTGACTGCTCCAGATCGCTCCGTTCGCGCGCGGTTGCGGCGCAGAGCCGGAGGTGGACGCCGCGCTTTGTCAGCGAGGCGTACAACGCCGGGTCGAATTCTCCCCACGGCCGGAGAACGGCCAGCACGGCTTCCGCTTTTTCGAGTTCCCGGGCCACTGTTTCGAGTTCCGCGAACGCCTCGGCCGCGGCATCCGGAATATCCTCGCCCTTGATCTCCGCCGCCTTCGCCGCCGGCAGGTCGAGGTCGCGCAAACGCTCCTGCAGGCGGACCAGCGCGGCGGTTTCGCTTCTTGCTCCGGTTTGTTCCGGTCCGGCTTCCACGTCCTGGAATTGAACGTGCATGATCCCCAGATCACGAAGGACTTCCAGCGCCGGATGCTTTTCGTCTTCCGGCAGGAGGATGGTGACTTTGGCCATCGGTACGATCATGATTCCTCCTCTTCGTCCTCGCCGCCGTGCGACTGGGCAATTTTGGCCCGCACGATGGCCGACGTTTCCTGATCGCTCAATTGCACCCGGATGCGGCGGATATTGTCGCGGCATTCCGGAATCTTGACTTTTTCGAAGAGATTCACCCGCTGGGAAGTGGTCTTCAGTTCCTTCGACAGCAATCGCTCCTGTTCACCGATGATGATCGCGGCGGCGCGGAGGGACACAGCTTCACGCAGCGCCTCGGCCGCATCGTCCCAATACCACTCCGTCGTCATCGGATCAAGCGTGGGCATGGCGACTTCGGCTCCGTCGAAGGTCGGCACCATGATCCCGGCGATGTTGGTTTCGCCGCGTACGATTCTGGTCAGCCGGATTGTTTTGCGCAGCTGCCGCACCATCTCCTCATCCCGGAAAAGACCGACCCATCCGGCCAGCGCATCAAGCAGCGCTTCCTCCTGCCGCCGAAGCCGCTTCAGGCGTTCCCGGCTGAGCTGGATTTCCTGCTGGAGCTGCTGCTGCTTCAATTGCAGCGGCGGCAGGAAGCGGCGGAACTGCGCCAGCATGTCCTGTTGCAGTTTCAGCTCGGTTTTGGTGAGTTTTATTTT
The DNA here is from genome assembly GCA_036677805.1 of Victivallaceae bacterium. GTDB lineage: Bacteria > Verrucomicrobiota > Lentisphaeria > Victivallales > Victivallaceae > SIG78. The sequence continues at coordinate 254,478 of JAVBVS010000009.1, forward strand.
GTCGCCCATGAGTTCATTCCCGCGCTTCCGGCCAGAATTCCTTTACGATGTCCGACTTGATGCCGATTTCCTCGGGGCGGAAGCAGTCGGCCAGAATCCGCCAGCCCAGATCAAGCGCCTTTTCCAGCGGAATATTGACTGAAAGGTCCATGAGTTCACGTTCGAAACGGTTGCCGTAGGTCAGCAGTTTGTTGTCCCATTCGCCCATGGCGAATCCCATTGACTGCTTTTCCCGCGCGCCCTTGCATTCGGCGTAAAGCCGGATCATCGCATCCATGATCGCACGGTGATCGCGGCGGGTCTTGGCATTGACGTTCTGCTTCAGCCGGGAGAGCGAGCCGAACGGTTCGATGCGGCCGTGCCGGAGATAGAACTGCCCTTCCGTGATATAACCCGTGTTGTCGGGAATCGGATGGGTGATGTCGTCGCCGGGCATCGTCGTGGCGGCCAGAATGGTGATGGAGCCGGCGCGGTCGAAGTCGACGGCCTTTTCGTAACGGCAGGCCAGCTGGCTGTAGAGGTCTCCGGGATAACCCCGGTTGGCCGGAATCTGGTCCATGGTGATCGCAATTTCCTTCAATGCGTCCGCAAAGTTGGTCATGTCGGTCAGTAGCACCAGCACGCGCCGGCCGCGCAGCGCATAGCTTTCCGCCACCGCCAGCGCCAGATCGGGAACCAGCAGGCACTCCACCACCGGGTCGGCGGCGGTATGGACGAACATTACGGTGCGGGAAAGCGCGCCGGCCTGTTCCAGCGTATTGCGGAAAAAGAGGTAATCATCGTATTTGAGTCCCATCCCGCCGAGCACGATGGTGTCGACTTCGGCCTGAAGCGCGATCCGGGCCATGAGCGGATTGTAAGGTTCGCCCGCCACCGAGAAAATCGGCAGCTTCTGGGACTCCACCAGCGTATTAAACACATCGATCATCGGGATGCCGGTGCGAATCATTTTTCGCGGAATGACGCGCTTCGCCGGGTTGACCGAAGGCCCCCCGATATCGATCATCTCTTCGAGAATCGGAGCGCGGCCGTCGCGCGGCACGCCGCGGCCGTTGAAAATCCGGCCGCGCAGATCGTCGGCGCCGGAGACCCGCATTTCACTGCCGAGGAAACGCACCTCGTCCTCGGTGCCGACGCCGCTGCTGCCGGCGAAGACCTGAAGATAGACTTTTTTGTCTTTCAGCCGGATCACCTGAGCCAGCGATTTTCCGGCGGGGCCGGAAACCTCCGCCAGTTCATTGTAGAAAACATGGTCCGCCTCGACGGCAATCACGTTGCCGACGATCTGGATGATTTTGTGATAGACTTTAGGCATGGCGAAGACCTTCCTCCAATTTGGCGCGAATGGCGTCCTGCTGCCGGGTAAAACCGGGATCGTCCATCCGGAGATAGTTCCAGTCGATGAACATCTGGCGAAGCTGCATGAAATAGGCGTGGGCGGCGGATTTGTCCGGGAAATGGAATTCGCCGCGCAGCACTTCAAGCACCTGATTGAAGACGGCGGTCTGCCGAGCCTCGTCCGCCGCGCAGTCGACGTCGTCGAAGGTGTTCTGCTGCAGATACACATAATCGAGGAATTCGCTTTTGAGGTAGGTGATGAAATCCTCGATCGCCGTGCCTTCCTCCCCGATGACCCGCATCATCTTGTCGATTTCATCGCCCCGGACGAGAATCGACCGGGCGAAGGCCAGGTCCGCCGCCGCCGCAATGCCGGAATACTTGCTCCAGCTGTCCAGCGGGTCGATCGCCGGATAACGGCGCGCGTCGGAGCGTTTGCGGGAAAGACCGAGAAAACAGCCGACCACCTTGAGCGTCGCCTGCGTCACCGGTTCTTCGAAATTGCCGCCCGCCGGGCTGATCGCGCCGCCGATGGTGACGCTGGCCATTTCGCCGGTGCGAAGCCGGACCAGCCCGGCGCGTTCGTAGAAGGCCGCCGTGCGGGATTCAAGATAGGCCGGAAATGCTTCCTCGCCGGGAATTTCGCCGAGGCGTCCCGACATTTCCCGGAGGGCCTGCGCCCAGCGCGAAGTGGAATCCGCCAGCAGCAGCGCATGCAGTCCCATCTGCCGGTAATACTCCGCCACCGTCACCGCGGTGTAGATGGATGCCTCTCGGGCGGCGACCGGCATGGAGGAGGTGTTGCAGATGATGATCGAGCGGTCCATCAGCGTGCGCCCGGTGCGAGGGTCTTCGAGGTGAGGATATTCGCGCAGAATTTCGACCACTTCGCCCGCCCGTTCGCCGCACGCGGCAATGACCACGATATCGACTTCCGCATGCTGGCTGATGGTATGCTGGAGCACGGTCTTGCCCGCACCGAAGGGCCCGGGAGTACAGAAGGTGCCGCCGCGGGCGACCGGGAAAAAGGTGTCGATTGAACGGGTTCCGGTCACCATGGGATGATCCGGAAGCCGTTTTTCGGCATAATCCGGAATCGGCACTTTGACCGGCCATTCCTGGACCATGGTGATGGATCGGGTGTCGCCGTCGTCATTGACGCATTCGGCCAGCGTCTCATCCAGCGCATAATCCCCCGCCGGAACGATGGCGCGGATCGTCCATGCCCCGCGCAGGGCGAAAGGCGCCATGATGTAATGGGTAAAAATTCCTTCCGGCACGCTGCCGATGCGGTCGCCGGCGACGATACGGTCGCCGATTTTGGCCGATGGAGTGAACGCCCAGCGTTTTTTGCGGTCGAGCGCGGGGAGATAAAGGCCCCGCTTCAGAAAAAAGCCGGATTTTTCCGCCAGCAGCATCAGCGGATTCTGCAAGCCGTCGTAGATCGACTTCAGCAGCCCCGGTCCGAGTTCGATGCTCAGGCGCTGCCCGGTGAATTCCACCGCATCGCCAATGCCGACGCCGTTCGCGCTTTCAAAAATCTGCATATCGGCGCGGTTGCCGCGCACCCGGATTACTTCGCACTTGAATTTTTCATCGCCTCTGCGGACGTATGCCACTTCATTCTGCGATACTCCGGCATCGAATTCAACCGTCAGCATGTTGCCGTTGACGCCGACGATCCTGCCTTTCTTTTCGGCCATATTCTGCACCTCTGTTCCCTTCTTATGCCGGAGTGTTCGCATCCCCGACGGACTCGCGTTCAATGGCATCCACCGCATCACGGAATATCGCGCGGCCGGATGGATCCCGGAATGCCGCTTCCCGCCAGCCCAAAGCCAGACGGATACGGTAACAGGCGGCCGCTTCCCGCGAAAACGGATTGGCGGCCGCGATTTTTTCAAGGAAATCGCTTCTGAGACGGTTGAGCTTGCGTTCGCGTTCCAACGGGTCCGCTTTCGCCAGCGCTTCGATTTGCGCTGCCAGTCCGTCAACCGGATGGACATTGCGCGGCCGCGGAGGAATCGGGAGTCCGTGCTTCACCGCGCGGAAGCAGGCGATGTCATACCGCAGACTGTTTTCAAATGCGCGGAACTGTCCCGCCGCAGAATCTTTTGGAACCCGCCATGCCGCCGGGCAGGGGAAATCACAGGCCCGGACATAGTCGGCGGCGTCCGCCGGGACATTCGTCAGCCGGGCGTCGAATTCGGTCAGTGCGAGCGGCGGCACTGCTCCGACCGGAAATTCCGGGAGTTGGGCGCAGAAGAAACAGAAATCAATCTCCATGATCGGGCATCCCGCCTGTTTATAATCCCGTGCCGAGATATTGATTGAGTTCACTGCCGAGATGTTCGCGCAGAAAATTGCAGACGGCCTCGTCGCTGAAATCGAAGTATTCTCCCGAATCGTCCAGGGAAATCTGCAACCCGCCCTTGAATTGGCCGGCCTTGATCTGCGCGCGGATCGTTCCCGGAATCAGCGTCCGCAAGGCTTCAACCGAGCGGGGATTGGCAAGAATATGGACTTCCGCATCCGCCCCCTGCGGCGCGGCATCCGCCATCTGCCGGATAAGTTCCGCCATGAACGCCGGAGTCATCGCTTCGGCGGCCGTCATTCCCGCGGCGGCGAGCAGCAGCCGGTTAAGCTCATTGCGCAATTCCCGGACGCAGTCGCGGGCAGCGCATTTGATCTCTTCCTGATAACGCTTGCGGATGGCTCCGGCTTCGGCATTGGCCGCCGCCAGCAATTGCTCCGCCCGGGCCCCGGCTTCGGCGGCGATGGCGTCGGCCCGGGTTTTGGCTGCGGTCAGCAAAGCCTCTTTTTCCGCCTCGGCCTGTTTTAAATATCCGTCATTGATGCGGCTTAAAAGTTGCTGAAGATCCTCCGGCATGGCAGATTCCTTTCGCTGGCTGTATGGGATCAGAATTTCCGAATTCCGTTGTTCCGGGCCGCCGTTTTTCCGACATTGGCATCATCCGGACCGGATAAAGGCATGTGTTTCATCCATAGCGTCTTCCGGAACGGTCTTTCATCCGGATGGCATCGGCAAAACATCTACGTAATGGCGCCGGCAAGACAGTTTGATTCAATCTGGGGTCGATCCGGTGGCCGGCAATGCTTTTCCGCTCAATTGCGTGAAAAGAAAATGAAGTCACAGGAAACGACGCTCTCCGTCATGCCTTCCATGCATGAAATGGAGAATTGTCCGGCCGGATTCAGTCCCGGACTGGGCCGGCCCGGACCGGAGAAGACGGACGGAGAAAGCAGGTGGACCGCAATTGCCGGCGATTCGCTCGCAATGGAGAAGTGCCGAACAAGATTCCATGCGGATTCAGACTGTGGTGTTCGCAGCAGTTCGCGTCATCACACGAACCACCGCTCCATCCGGAGGCGCCGGACGATGAACCGCCTCCGCACAGCCGGTCTTCGGAGAGGCCCCAGGCGCCGGTCTGACGGTCCTGGGATTCCGCTTCGGCGTTATGCGGCTCGACGTCGCGTACGATCAGCATGACGGCTTCGCGCAGCAGTGATCGACCGGCAATCGCGGCGGAATCGGCAAAAGCCAACCCGTTGCAGAAGAATGCAACAACAGCCAATAAGGCGACTGTAACTGTGGCTTTCAGCATGATCAACCCTCGCAAAATTCCTATTAATATAACATGTCGTTGATGAAAATACAAGACGGCGGGCAATTTTTTACGACTGAATTTTTCTGATATCCGCCCGAAGCGACCGCCGGCGGCGATGATTGGGCCGCATGCGAATATGAACAAGATTTCATGGCATCATCATCTTCTTTCAAGATTCACGCGATATAATATTCTGCAAGCCGCCGGAGAAATCGGTTCCGTCCCGCTAATCTGTGAAAGGAAAAATCATGTCGCGCAAACTCTTGACTGCCTGGGCTATTCTGCTGATCGCGGCCGGACTCGGAATTCTGACGGTTCAGGGAGTCGTTTTTGCTATGCTGCGCAATGATTCCGCGCCGCTGCTTCCTCCGGCCGGGCTGACTTTGCAGCCGGAACGGAAGGCCTTCACCGTGGCCGTATTCAGCGATTTTGCCGGCCAGATCGATTCGGTTGAGAAAATCGGCGGCGATATTTCCCGAAACGATGTCGCTTTCACTCTTTGCCTGGGGGATATCGTCAAAAAGCGGACCGCACTGGATTTTCTCCATGTGACCGGGGAAATCAGGGAGTGCATGCCGTGCCCGGTTTATGCGGCGCCGGGCAATTGGGACCGGAACGACGTCACCGGGTGGGAAACCTATCGGGCGTACTTCGGACAGGATTATTATTTCTTCGGCTACGGCGACACACTCTTTGTGGCGCTGAATACCGCTGATGGCAATCTGCCGGAAGAGCAGCGGACGTTTCTGGCGCAAACCCTGAAACGGGAGCGCCCGCATTTCCGGCGATGCGTGATTTTTTGCCATATTCCGCCGAAAGATCCGCGACCGGAGGAAGAGCATGCGGCGACACCGGATTTTTTCGCGATTTTCGAGGATATCATCCGGCCCTATCGAATCGACCTGATCCTGTGCGGACATATTCATTGTTTCACCGAGTCGGAAATGGCGGAGACACGGCTGGTAACCACGCCCAGCGCCGGACAGGAAATCCGGGAGCCGGACAATCCCATGTTCGGCTATTTATTGCTCGATTTTGCCGCCGACGGCGCCATCGGGATACGTCGGGTTGACGTCACTCCGGATACCGGTCGGGAAGAAATGGAATATTTCTTTACCGTGGAGCTATGCCGGACCGGCTGGTTCGTCGGGGCTGTCGCCGCCATGATCGCCGGCATCGCTCTATTGCCGCGGGGCGGGCGGAAGCGGGCGAAGCCCCCGGAGTCAGGAAATCAGTAAAACATGGCTCTTCCGCCAACTGAGCTCGGATCAGTTTGACCGGCGCAAGGTGAACCGGAAGACACTGCCGGCGCCGGGAGTGCTTTCCGCTTCGATCTCGCCGTCGTTTTTGCGAATCAGTTCACGGCAGAGCGCCAGTCCGAGTCCGGTGCCGGATTCGCCGTTGGTGCCCGGGGTGCTTTTGTTATAGGCAAATTCAAACAGTGTTTCCAGCCGTTCCGGAGCGATGCCGATACCGGAGTCCCTGACCGAGACCGTGACCACGGTCGGCGTCGCGGTCGCGGCAATGGCGATGGCGCCGCCCCGGGGCGTGAATTTTATGGCGTTGGAAACGAGATTGCGGACAATGGTCATGACCATATTGCGACTGGCGTTGACGACGATGTCCGGGGCGCATTCCAGGCTTAACGTGATCTTCTTCTCCTCGGTCCGGATATCGATTCCGGTCAGGGCTTCCTGCAGACAATCGAGCAGCGGGAAATCGTCGGTCACGCAGGTGATTTCCGACATCTGGCTGCGGGCCCATTCGAAGAGATGGTCAAGCAGTTTCAACGTGGACGACGCCAATTCCCGTTGATCCGCCAGATATTCCGCGGCTTCTTCCGTTCGTCCGGCCGCCAGGCTGTCCGCGGCCAGCTCCGCCAGCTGGCTCATGTTGCCGAGCGGCGCACGGAGGTCATGGGCGATGATGGAAAACAGTTTGTCTTTGGAGGCATTGATCTGAATCAATTTGTCATTTTGCTCGATCAGCTGCCGGTGCTGCTTGTCGATTTCACCCCGCTGTTCATCATTGCGATTTTTTAATTCCAGTTCGATGGAAAGCATGGCCTTGAGTTGGCGGCGGTAGGAATTGACGATGAAATAGACCAGCATGATGACGATGACCGTGACCAGTCCGCACAACCCCAGATTGATCAGGAAGGAATGGAAGATGTTCTGGAGCGCGTATTCATCCGATTTGCTTACCAGCAATATCCAGTTGAGTTCCGGGATATAACGGGAATTGACATAGAAAGTCTTGCTGCCGATCCGATATTCCAGACTGGCGGCATGATTGCGGAGAATTTCAGGCGCAATCGTCAGGAAGCCGGGAATGTCTTTGATGTTTCTGCCTTCGCTATTGTCGGTGGAAAGGATGATTTTGCCTTCCGGCGAAGTGAAATTGATAATCCGGTTGAACCGTTTGTGATAGCTTTCAATAATCCGCTTGACATCGCCGACTTTGAGGCCGACGCCGGTGGCGCCGATGTAATTGCCGTTGAAGTCGAAAACCTTGTTGTTGACGAAAATGGTCATGGCGTATTGGTTGGCCTGATCGGGATCGACGTTGATTTCGTGATCGGCTTTCATGCGGCGGACGCGGAAATACCAGCTGTCCTGAGCGTTGTCGTTTTTGACGGTTTTCAGAATGCCTTTGGCTTGATAATACAGCCGGGTGCGCTCGGAAACGAAAAAGCTGGTGAACGTGTTGTATTTGCGCTGGGTTTCGTACAGAAACTGGGTGATCTTTCCCGGTTCTTTCTCGCCGGTGATCACCCAGTTGCGCAGAAACGAATCATTGGCCATCAGTGAGGAAATGAAGACCGGCGGCAGGAGATCCCGCTGAATTTCGGAATAGATGTTGTCGCTGGTAAGCGGCAGCTCGTTGTCGATGATCTGATGACGCAAGGCCTGCTGCGATACATGATAACTGATCCAGCTGGTCGCCGAAAATCCCGCGACCAGCAACAGGCCGAGCACGATTAAAAACCTGACGGTTTGTTTATTCTCTTTCATGATAACATTGGGTTTGCGCAACGAATTTTTGTATATTTTCCGGCCATGGAGTGCTTTCCCGGCGACATCGGCCGCGTTGCGGCTGATCCTGCTTCGTCGAGTTTTATCGACAACCTCCGAGCAACCCGCAATCGCGAATTGATATCGAAGAATATACTCTAACGCCTGCGATTGATTTTTTCAACCCATCGTTTCGGAATTCCGTCATATTCCCGCATTTCTGCCATGAAATCCGGCGGCGTTGAAAATTTTCGAGCCAACCCGTTGACGCCGGATTCGGACGTTCGAGCGTTTCGGGTTCCCGGGTGGTCGATGAAGAAATTTCCACGAATGAAAACTTATGTGATCAAGGTACGAAAATAAACTATCCGGGCAAAAAAGCCTGTCGCTGAATTCTTTCGAATTTTTAATTTACCATAAAAGGCAACGTCGTTAATCGAAATATTATATCCGCATCATATTGTGTTATTTTCAAAATATTTTCTCAAGTCCATTTGCGATTACCGCGGCGACCGCTTATAGTAACATCATGCTTTCAAACAAGAATGCATAGAACAGTGACTTATTCGGAGTCACAGGGATAATCCATGCATCGTTAGAAAGTATGATAAAAATTTGTTCTTCGGTCAGATCTTTCGATTTCAAAGAAATCTGAATTTCTCCACAGTGGATTCCCTGCTGGGTTTTGCATTGCTTTCTCCTTGCTCACCCGGGCAAACCGCCGCGTCACTCCGAGTGCCAACCAATTTTTGTCCGCTTGAGGAAGCAGCACAACATGCGGAAAAATTCCGCGGAAAGGGACCACAATGAATATTTATGTGGGAAACATGGCGTTTTCAACCACGGAGAATGATCTCAATACAGCTTTTGCGGCATATGGGAATGTCAGCAGCGTCCGTCTGGTCATGGATCGTGATACCGGTCGTCCCAAGGGCTTTGCCTTTGTCGACATGAGCAATGATACGGAAGCCAAAGCCGCTGTTGCCGGATTGAACGGCCAATCCCTGGATGGCCGTGAGATTGTGGTCAGTGAAGCCAGACCGCGTGAGGATCGCGGCAACGGCGGAGCCAATCGTCAGGGCGGTTTCCGCCGCTGACCGGACGGAACGGCTGGAAAAATCTTCTTCGGGCCGTTCTGCGGACGTGAAATCGCGGAGCGGTTCCCATTCGTTCGATAAGTCCGGGCAACTTTGGTTGCATGGGAGAATTGGTTGAATTGCGGGCGAAGTGTAGTTTGGGCTTCTATTTGGAATGAAACGATCATTCTGAATTTTCGCAGTTTTCCCGAATAAAGCACTTCTTCTTATCAATTAAGCCGTTGCTTTCACCCCCGGCATTTCCAGAGGTCACAAGGCATCGTATATTCAAATCTTTATCGAGCGGTCGGCGATGTCCCGGAGAGACGCCGCGTATTCTCCGGATTTCAATCCGATGCGGCAGGTGTTGTGTTCAATGATTTTGTCAAAGGATTTATCATGAATCAAACGATTGAATTGCCAGACTTGGTTATTGGCGAATTGCATATCAATCCTCCGATTATTCAGGGAGGAATGGGTGTTCTGGTGTCCTCGTCACGGCTTGCCGCGGCAGTTTCGAATGAAGGCGCGCTCGGCGTCGTTGCCGCCGTAGGAGCGGGGGAGGATTCTGACCTGAAGGATTTGAGCTATCGGGAATGGTCGATGCAGGGACTGCGGAAAATTCTGAGAAAAGCCCGGACACTGACTTCAAACCCCATCGCCGTGAATGTGATGTGCGCGCTCAGCAATTATGATGATCTGGTTCGGAGTGCGGCAGCGGAAAAAGTCGCCGCGATTATTTCCGGCGCGGGACTTCCGCTGAAACTGCCGGAATTGGTTCCTGCCGCCGATATCAAACTGATCCCGGTGGTGTCTTCGGCTCGGGCCGCTGCGATCATCTGTCGCACCTGGTGGAAAAAATATCGGAGACTGCCGGACGCACTGGTGGTGGAAGGGCCTTCGGCGGGTGGCCATCTGGGATTCTCCATGCAGGAAATCTCCGGGCCGCCGATTGCTTTGGAATCCATCGTTTCCAGCGTCCTGGATTATGTAAGGACGGTGGAGACGGAACACAATGTCCGGATTCCGGTCATCGCCGCCGGAGGCGTTTTTACCGGAAGCGATATTGCGCGATTTCTGAAACTCGGCGCGGCCGGCGTCCAGATGGGAACTCGTTTCGTCTGCACCGACGAATGCGACGCGTCGCCGTTGTACAAAGAAGCCTATCTCAATTGCGCACGGGAAGATATTGTCATTATGGAAAGCCCGGTCAAATTGCCGTTGCGGGTGGTCCGAAATGCTTTTGTGGAAAAAGTTCTGCGCGGGGAAAAAACAGCCTTCCGCTGCCATTATCATTGCCTGAAAAATTGCCGTCCGGAAACTTCTCCATACTGCATCGCCAACGCGTTGAAAAACGCCGCCGCCGGACGATTGTCCGAAGGCTTCGTCACCTGCGGCTCCAATGCCTACCGGATCAATCACATCACCTCAGTCAAAGAACTGATCGCCGAGCTGGCCGTAGAATGCAGAATCGGACTTGCCGCTTCATAATTGGGGAAACGGCCATCAATATTGCGGGCTATTGCCCAATGCCGATCCCGGTTGATTAAAGATTTCAGGTGTTGTCCGGGAGAGCACTGGAGCTGTCGGGCAACAACGGTAAAAAAATATTGATCCAACGCCAGGCATGAATTTCAAAACTCCCTGAAACGGCGTCTCTGAAACACAGGCTTCCGGCGCCTCAATAGCGGGTCCATGCCGAGAACAGGTCACGGATCCTGCGAAAATCAAAGTTTCCGGAACAATCTCAGTTTTTTTTGAGACTTCCATGCGGGCAAATTGGGTAAAAACATCCCCGCGGCCGGGGGAGGGGGGAGGCAAGGGAAGGACGGCAATTTTCTTTTTTCTGAAAACTGAAACGAATACGATTCGCCTTTCCGCAGAATTCGTTTATATTATTACCAAAGCGAAATATTTTTCAAGGTGAACTATGCACGGGAAATCGCTGTTGCGATATCTGGGAGCCGGATTCATGTTCTTGGCGGCGTACTTTGCGCCGTCCGTCCTCAACGCCGCCGACGAACTATGGGACACCGGGCTGGAACGCTACCAATTCCAGCTCAAGCGCGACCTTGATTTCATGGCCCAGAGCATCGAAACGTTCGACGCCTACTGTGAAGGCCTGACCGCGCAGTTCGATGCCGCCCGCGCCAAGGCCGAAGTCATGTATTTCATGATGCTGCAACGCGATCGTTACGAAGCGCTGGCGGTGACCTTTTACAGTGATCGGATCGCCGGATTGATCAACGACTGCGAGATCAAGCTGGCCGGGTTCGAGGCTCTGCGGCGGCGGCTGGTCGAAATCCAACAGATGTATGACGAGATGTCAGTCGGACTGGCCCAATTCGATCTGCAACACCTGAGCGATTCGCAGCGCGAGCTGTTGACCGGGGATATGACCGGGACCAGGGAATTCAGCACCCGGTTCCATCAGTTTGAAATCCGCGCCGCCGAGGTCAACAAACACCTCGTGGACGACTTGACCCGAATTCGTGAGATTGCCGCGGTCAGCGACGAGCGGCAGAGCAAGGTCATCCGGACCATTTTTTTCGATAACGAGAGCAACTTCGTACGGATTCTGCCCCGGGCTGGAATGCTGATCCGCTACTGGGTGCTCGACAGTTACGATACCTTGAAAATCCAGTTCGAGAATTTTCAGGGCAATCTGTTGTGGCGTTTTCTGGCCTACGCGGTCGGGATCACGTTCATGCTGATCGGCATCGGCTATCTGGCCTACTCGCGTCTGTTGAAGAAATTCCTGGAACGAAAAATGCCCGATCTTTTCCGGCGGCGGGCTCAGATTCAACGCAATTTCCTGATTCTGACTGTCGGCTTGGGGATTTACTGGGGTGAATGGTTGATCGTCAACCTCGACATGCAGGCTTTCCGCCAGCTCGCGGTGGGGTTGATCCTGCTTGCGTGTCTGCGGCTGGCGCTGGTGTTGCGCCTGAACCCGGAACAGCAAAAGATCGCCCTGCCGGTTTATTACGCCGCCGTCAGCACCTATTTTGTCAGTATGCTGCTGAGCGTCGGGATGATTTCGTACATGCCGCTGATCATCCTGTCGACGCTGCTGAGTTTTCTGGCCGTGATCGGAACGCTGATTCCGCTGCGCCATTTCCGCCGGCTCGAATCGATGGAACGGATCTTCGGCGTGACCACGATACTCATTTTCGCCGTCGCCGCAACACTCGGGTTTCTCGGATTCGCCTATATGAGCCTGACCATGATGTTGGCATGGTTTGTGGTTTCCGCGCTGTTCCAGACGATTTTCGCCCTGAGCACCGTAATCCGGGAGTTCATCGCGGTGGATTCGCGCTATCCGATGTTCAATCAGGTTCTGTCGCATTTCCTGATACCGGCGGCCTGGCTCTGGCTGGTACTCTACCTGTTCGGCTGGGTGGCCCAGACTTATCATGTCGAAGCGCGCCTTTATGCGTTGTTGAATTCAGACCTGGTGCAACGGGCCAATCTGGCCCAATTCAACGCCCGGGAGGTCTTTCTGGTGATATTCGTCGGCATCGGGCTGTATTTTACCATCAGCGCGGTCAAACTGGTGATGAAGGGGATTTTCGGCGACTCGGCGGAGTTCGGTTTGCTGCCGTCATTCATGATTCTCTCGAATTATGTGCTGTGGGGGCTTTTTGTCATTTTCGCGCTGGTGGTTTTCAAGGTTCAATACTCCAGCATTCTGGTGGTGCTCGGCGGCATGAGCATGGGCCTCGGGTTCGGCCTCAAGGAGATCGTCGAAAATTTCATCGCCGGATTGATCCTTCTGATCGGACAACAGGTCCGGCCCGGCGATATTGTTGAGGTCAAAGAGGACGGCATTGTCGGCCGAGTACTTCGGGTGTCGGTCCGGGCCACCGTGGTCGAGACCTTCGACGGCGCCGTCGTCACCTATTCGAATGCCATGGTTTTGACCAAGGAATTCCAGAATTGGACCAGCAACAACATGCTGCGTCGCAACACGCTTGCGGTCGGCGTCTCCTACGGTACGGACCTGTCGCTGGCGATGCGGTTGATGCTTGAAGCCGCCCAGAGCACCCCGGGAGTGATGGCCCGTCCAGCGCCGGAAATTCTGTGTACCGATTTTGGTTCAAGTTCCGTGGATTTCGCGTTGCGCTACTGGGCCAGTGTCAATACCAGTGTCCTTGTCGGTTCCAATCTCCGGCGCGAAATCTACCGGAGTTTTGCCGAACACGGCATCGGCATTCCATTCCCGCAACTCGATATCCATATTCAGCCCGAGTCGGAAAAGCTTTTATCATAAAACAGTTCCCTGCCTGCGTACGCTGTCGTTATGGAAAATCAGGCTCAATCCACCCAAAGTCGATTTAAGCGCTTGCAATCCGTGATCAGGGGATTGTGATAATGAAGGAACTTTTGACTTGGAATACATAGTCAAATGCGGAGAATAAACACCATCATTTGCCTCTGAAAACTTCTTGGCGCCGGAAGCTTCAGTCGGACCGGCCAAGGGATGAAACTCGATAGACAGATTCTTGAAATATATGCATTCCGCCGAGGAATAAGCGGAATTCGTATTGTGATCAAACCTGAATGCAGAAGAGTAAAGGAGGGGCATGATGAAACAGATAACGGAACAGAACATGATCAATGCGTTCGGCGGCGAATGCCAGGCGCACATGCGTTACCTGCGTTTTGCCGAAGTCGCCGCCAAAGAACACTTCCCCCATGTCTCCCGACTGTTCACCGCGATCGCCGAAGCGGAACGGATTCACGCCTTCGACCATTATCAGGAACTCAAACATCTCGATACTGGGCGCGTCGCCAACAGCATGGCGGCCTTCGGACCGGGCGATACGGCGAAAAATCTCGGCTTGAGCATCGCCGGCGAAACGTTCGAAATCGAAGAGATGTATCCCACCTATATCGTGTTCATCTGAGCCTCCAACAAAAAGAACATCTTCTCCTTTTAATCGAAGATAGCGAACATAAATGTCAGCAGGAATATAGACTCCGGCTAAATGTCCGATGTGAACAGGCCCGTTTGCATATGGTAGAGCTGAAGTAACGGTTGTGCGTTTGAATTTTTTCATAATTATAAAACAAAATTTGGCTGCAAAGATAGGGAAAATGTGTTAATTTAAGTAAGCGTGGTTCTGCCAATTGAGATAAATACTAATTTTGCAAATCAAGTGCGATTTAAATGAGTAAAATTTTTGGAATTGTAAATATTACAACGGATAGCTTTTCTGACGGAGGTCTTTATTTAGATTCAAAAAAAGCTATCGAGCATGCTTTGAAATTAGCTGAGGATGGTGCTGATATTATTGATTTAGGTGCAGCATCCAGTAATCCGGACACTACAGATGTAAGTGTTGAAGAAGAAATAAAGAGACTTAAACCTGTTATAAAAGCATTAAAGAAACAAAATATAAAAATTTCGGTTGATACATTTAAACCTGAAGTTCAGCGTTTTTGTATCGATTCTGGAGTTGATTATATAAATGATATACAGGGTTTCCCATTTCCGGAATTTTATGAGGTTTTATCTAAATCGGATTGTGGATTGGTGTTAATGCATTCAATTCAGCGATTGGGAGTTGCTACTAAAATTAATACTAATCCTGAAGAAGTTTTTGGATCAATGATGCAGTTTTTTAAAGAAAGAATTAATGCATTGGTTGCTGCTGGAATTGATAAAGAAAGGATTATTTTAGATCCCGGAATGGGTTTCTTTTTAGGTTCTAATCCGGAAACCTCTTTGTTTGTTTTAAAGAGATTCCCATACATTAGCAAAACTTTTGGTTTACCCGTAATGATAGCTCTTTCTCGAAAGTCTTTTTTAGGAAAGATAACCGGAACAGATGTTAAAAATCGTTTGGCTCCCACTTTAGCTGCCGAAATTTATGCAAACAATAAGGGTGCAGATTATATCCGCACCCATGATGTTAAGTCTTTATCAGATGCTTTAAAAATATTTAAAGCATTGAATTAATTATTTCTTTTTATTTCGTCTGAAAGTATATGCTACGCTGCCTGCACAGATGACAGCGTAACGCCGTGACGTCTCGATGAATCGGTGATGGGGAAAATTTATCTTTTTTCGTGATTTCGGCATTTGATAATGGTTTTTTGGATGGTATT
>JAVBVS010000010.1:0-147045 GCA_036677805.1 Victivallaceae bacterium
GCCTCTGCTTCTTCACCGAAACCCGCAAGGGCTGGAAGAGCGCCGCGGCGGAAAACTACCGGGTGGTCAAGGCCGCCGACGGTTCGGTGATGCTGGAAGTCCGCCTCGCCGACAAATTGAAGGCCGGAGAAACCCTGCCGCTGGAATTCGGGTTGCTCGCCAGCCCGGTCAAGGCGCTGCCCGCCAATTATCCGCTGAATATTTTCGGCTGGCACTATGTCACCGGCATGAATCGGCCCGGCCATTGCCCCACCACCGAGGTGGCGGCCACCCAGATTCTGGCCCAATATGAAATCAGCGAATGTTTCTGGGATCTGCCGACGCCAGAAACCAGCATTCAGGGTCAGGCAGGGCGGAAATCGGCCGAACGGATACTTGCGCAGGGCGCCCGGCCGATCCCCTACCATCAGGCGCGTTATCTGTCCGATGAATATCCCGAAGTGCGTTCTTATCTGGACGAATGGAAAATGAAACCGGAACACACGCTCGATTACCGGCGCGACGGCGTGAAGCACAAACTCTACGACTGTTGTCCGGCGACCGAGGCCGCCGATTTCTATGTCTGGAAGTACCGTCAGATGCTCCGGCGCAATCCCGAATTGCGCGGACTCTACTTCGACTTCGGCATCGTGCCGTTTTGCGACAATGCCGACCACGGCTGTTCGGAACGCATTCCGCTGCTGGCGCAACGCGATTTCTATCGCAAGATTGCGCTGGCGCAGCTCGACGCCGGGATCAGGGAGCCGCTGCTGGTAGTTCATAACACCGACTCGGTGCAACTGCCCGCGATTACCTTCGCCACGCATCTCTTTAACGGCGAGCACATCCGGCAGCATTCAAGTACCATGATGCACCATGGCAAGGACATCCTCGACACTTATGACGAGACCATGTTCGCCAGCGAACTCGGCAGTCTGCCTTTCGGACTGACCAACTCGGTTTATCAGGCCAACGATGTCCTGGTGCCGGAATTCGGCGGCGGCAAGGAGGATCCCGAACTTTACAAGTTCCGCATTACCTATGCCATGCTGGCGGGGACTCTGGTGCATGACACCATTCCCGCGGCAACCCGCTGCCATCAGGGACTGTTCGACAAACTGGTGCGCATCTACGAAGCGTTCGGGGTGCCGAAAGCCACTTTCTACGGCTATTGGCGCGAACCGGTCAAGGTACTCAAAGGCAAGGACATCTTCGTCAGCGTCTACCGCCATGCGACCGAACCCAGGCTTCTGGCCGTGATTTCGCACATCGGCAAAGGGCATGACACGCAGGAGATCGAACTCAAATTCGACCTCAAAAAGCTGAACATGCCCGCGACGTTGACCGGCGCGGTCGAGCAATTCACCAAGCCGGACCCGGATTATGCCTGGCTGAATCCCAGGCAGGTGACCGATTACGGCTTCGACGCCGGGCGCGCCCCCCTCAAGCTGGGCGAGTTCGGCGGCACGGTCGAATCGGTTCAGGGCGACACGCTGAAGATGAAACTCAAATACCACACCGTGGCTCTGGTCGAATTGCAGTAGCCGCCGAAGCCCGCAGCAATGACGGCCGGGTCGCGGAAACGCGACCCGGCCGATCTCCCCGAAATTGTTCCCGGAATATCCTATAAATCAGCCTCGCCGGGGGCGGGTTCGTAACTGTAGCTGTCCGAATTTTCGGGGCGTTCGGTCCAGCGCTCCGGGCAGCGGTTCTTGAGCCAGAAAAGCAGTGCGCGCACATCCGGCGGTACCTCTTTGGTGATCACCCGGCGTTTGAGCACCTCCAGCAGCTCGCCGCTTTTTTTGTCCACCAGCTCTTCCGAACTCGCCTCCTCCTGCCGGAACCCCAGTGCCCGCTTCAGCAGCGCCGCCTCAACCCGTCCTGCCGCCGGAACCGCTTTCAAAGCCTCATCCAGTTCGGCGTGACGCCGCCGCCAACGTCCCATCATTTCCGGTGCAATCCCCAGAATATCAGCGATTTCATGCATATCGACGCCACTGCGAGCCAATGTTCCGGCGATTGCCGCCATTTCGGACCGATACCGTTTTTCCGCCATATAACCTCCTTGATTCTTGAAATATATGCATTTTTGTCAACTCACAATCGCAAAAAAATGTTTTTTTTCAAAGCCGGGGTTGCAAACCGGAAAATGGTGGCTATTATAATTGTATGCAAAAACATTTTTCATCAAATGCATAAAAATATGAAAAATACCAAAAAAGCCCGAAACGTGCGCGCGCTCAAAGAGCTTGTCCTCCGCAATCCGGACGGCGTCAGCCGCCAGGATGCGGCCGATACCCTCGGCATCGATCTCCGCACCGCGGCGGCCTATCTCGAGCAGCTGACCGCCGACGGACTCTTCCGCCGGGAGTGCGCTTTTTCCGGGCGCAAGGGCCGACCCGGCGCGGTCTATCATTCCAACGCCGAAGCGCTCTGTTTTCTGGGCATGGGTATTTTTCAGAACCTCACGGTGTCGGCCATCGCCATCGACAGCACCGGGCGCGAACTTCGCAAGGAAACCATGAAACTGCCGGAAAACACCAGCCGGCTGAGCGTATTTTCCGCCATCCGTGACTTCGTCTGCCGCTTCCGCAAGGTCGAAAACCGGCGGCTCTACGGCGTCGGTCTGGCGATTTCCCGCTGGCTTCAACCGCCGCTCTCCGGCGGCGACAATTATGCCAATCTGGCCGATTATCTTGAGCGCGAAACCGGCATCGCCGTACACCGCGATGTCAACATCAACACCCTCGCCTACGCCTGCGCCACGGAAATGCACCTGAGCAATCTGGCGGTGATCCACCTCGGCATGGTGATTGAATTCGGGCTGGTGATCAACGGCGAACCCGAACGGGACTTCGCCAAGCGCGAAGCCTGGCTGTCGCATATGTGCGTCAACCCCAAGGGCCGGCGCTGCTACTGCGGCAAATACGGCTGTCTCGAAAATTACGTCACCAGCGGCGCTTTGAGCGAACGGTTGAAAATCCAGCCGCAGTCGCCCGCCATCCTCCAGTCGCTGGGGACCATGCTCGGTCTGGCGCTGACCCGTGTCATTCAGAAATTCAAGGTCGACACCGTGATTCAAATCGGTGCGACCGAGCTCTTTCCGGAGGTGGCCAATTATGTCCGCGGCCACGCCCCGGAACACACGCAGCTGCTGCTGCGGACATTGAATCCCTCTGTCGAATACGGCGCGGCTCTGGAAGCGGCGCACTTCGAACTCTACCGTTTTACCAATCAACCCATGCAATCCACCCTTAAAAAATAAGGAACAATCGCCATGAACAACATCAACACTCTGGCCGTCAACGGCGGTCCCAAGGCCATCCCCAATGCCCTGCCCGCGCGGTTTCACTTCGGCAAGGAAGAAAAAGCCGCGGTTGACGCGCTCTTCGAAGAAAGCATCGCCACCGGCAACGCCATCGGCTACAATGGGCCCCAAGAAGAAGCCTTCGGCAAGGAGTTCGCGGCATTTCTCGGCGGCGGCTATGCCGACGGCGTGAATTCCGGCACCACCTCGGTCTATGTCGCGCTGAAGTCACTGAATCTGCCGCCCTTCTCCGAAGTGGTGGTCGGCTGCGTGACCGACCCAGGCGGGATGATGCCCATCGTCGAACTCAACTGCATTCCGGTTCCGGCCGATACCGAACCCGGCAGCTACAATGCCGGTCCGGCCGAAATCGAGGCGCGGATCACGCCGCGCACCAGCGCGATCGTAGTCGCCCACATCGCCGGCGAACCCGCCGACATGCCGGGCATCATGGCAGTGGCCAAAAAACACAATCTGCCGGTGGTCGAAGACTGCGCCCAGTCGCATATGGCCCGAATCAACGGCCAGAACGTCGGAACCTTCGGCACCCTCGGCGCCTTCTCGCTGATGTTCGGCAAGCATATGTGCGTCGGCGGCCAGGGCGGCGCGGTCTTCACCAAATGCGAAGACCAGTACTGGAAGGTGCGCCGGGCCGCGGACCGCGGCAAGCCGTTCAACCTGCCCGCCGGAACCTCCAATGTGCTCAGCGCGATCAACTGCAACATGGATGAATTCCATGCCGCCATCGGTCGGGTCCAGCTCAAGAAGCTGCCGGGCATCGTCGCCCGCCGCCTGGCCTTCGTCAAGACGATCAATGCCATGGGCTTCGATCGGATGAAGAGCGTCTATCAGCCGCAGAAGGACATGAAGCCGGGCTTCGAATCCTGCTACTGGTGGTGGCGGCTGCGCTTCGTGCCGGAAGCCGTGAAGTGCACCCGCGAAGAATTCTGCGCCGCACTCACCGCCGAAGGGCTGGTGATCGCCTCGAATTATCGCGCGGCGCTGCCGGCGACGATGGAATGGTTCAAGAACCGCGCCCAGAATCATCCGTGGAACAACCCGCTCTACAAAGGCGATGTCAACGCCAAATATCCGACCCCGAATTGCGACAAGGCGATGGCAACCGACTTCAACTTCTTCTTCAACGAAAGCTACGGTGAAAAGGAAGCCGAACTGGTTCTGAACGCTTTCCGCAAGGTGGAAAATGCGTTCCTGAAGTAAGCGTCAGCCGCATTTCCGAAGCTTCCAGGAGCCGGCGGGCCGCAAGCCCGCCGGCTCTTTTTATGCTCAAAAAAGCCTTCCGGCGACTTGCACAACGTGCTGGCGCGTGGTATTTTAAAATATGATTCATTTTCAGCAGAGGAGCCATCATGACCGAAGCGGTGCATTTTTTCAATACCATGGACCGGCAACTCCGGGAGTTTCACCCCATCATCCCCGGCAAAGTCGGAATCTACACTTGCGGACCGACGGTTTACAATTTCGCCCACATCGGCAATTTCCGCGCCTATATTTTCGAGGACATCCTGTGCCGGACCTTGCGCCTGGCCGGATATGAAGTCCAACAGGTGATGAACCTCACCGACGTCGACGACAAGACCATCCGCGATTCGCGCGCCGAAAATCTGCCGCTCAAAGAGTTCACGGCACGCTACATCAAGGCCTTCTTCGAAGACCTCAAAGAGCTCGCAATCACCCCCGCGGCGGTCTACCCGCCCGCTACCGCCCATATCCCCGAAATGATCGCTCTGATCGAAGCGCTGTTCGAAAAAGGCTATGCCTATCAGGCCGAAGACCGGTCGGTCTATTTCGCGATCGACAAATTCCCGGACTACGGCAAGCTGGCCAACATCGACCGGGAAAATCAGCTTTCCGGCGTCCGCATCAAGAACGACGAGTATGCCAAGGATTCGGTCGCCGACTTCGCGCTGTGGAAAGCCTGGGATGAAAAGGACGGCGATGTGGTCTGGGATTCGCCGTGGGGGCCGGGCCGGCCCGGCTGGCATATCGAATGCAGTGCCATGGCGATGAAATATCTCGGCCGGACCTTCGACATTCATACCGGCGGCATCGACAACATGTTTCCGCACCACGAGGATGAAATCGCCCAGAGTGAATGCGCCAACGGGGTCAAGTACGTCAATTACTGGCTGCATTGCGCGCATTTGATGGTCAACGGCGAAAAAATGTCGAAGTCGCTCGGCAACTTTTTCACCCTGCGCGATCTGGTCAAGCAGGGCCGGAGCGGGCGGGAAATCCGCTATGTGTTGCTGGGCACGCACTATCGCAAGAAACTCAACTTTACCTTTGAGGCCCTCGATCAGGCCCGGGAAGCGCTGAAGAAGTTCGATGATTTCTTCCTGCGGCTGAAATCCGCTTCCGGCGACGGTTCGGGTGATGATGCGGCCGCGGGACTCGCCGCGGCCGCGGTGAAGCAGTTCCAGACGGGCATGTTCAACGACCTCAACACGGCCGAAGCCGGAGCCGCGATTTTCGGTTTGCTCCATGAAGTCAATAAGCTCCTGGAAAGTTCGGCGCTTTCCGCGCCTGGCGCGGAAGCGGTGCTGGCGGCATTCCGCACCTTCGACATCGTCTGGGGCTGCTTCCACGTCGACCGGGCCGCCGAAGCGGAAATCCCGGCGGCGGCCGCCGCACTGGCCGAAGCGCGTGCAGCCGCGCGCAAAGCGAAGAACTTCGCCGAATCCGACCGTCTGCGCGACGAACTCAAGCAGCTCGGATTCGTGGTCGAGGATATTTCCGGCGGCGGCTACCGGCTGAAAGCGCTGTAAAAGCGCCCGGCCGGTTCGGACATCGATCCGGGTTTTCCGCCCGGATGCCCGTGCCGACGAGTCCGGCCAATCCGGAACCGCGGTTTTGAGTCAGGCAACATTGGAAATTCCAATGTTGCCTAGTGTTTTTTATCGAAAATTTGATCTATCTTCTTCATTTTTACCACATTATTTCACGGTTACGACTTGCAAAATATCGTTTCCAGTGTTATGTTAACACGATTCAGCAAATACCTTAAATCATTTTACGGCAGGAATTAAAATGACGATCTCGATTCATCATCTGCCCGGATTCGTCGACCTTCAGGTCAACGGTTTTCTGGGGGTCGATTATTCCGCGGACGATCTGACGCTCGACAAGGTTCGGATGACCGCACTGGAAATCAACCGGCGCGGCACCGCCGGTTTTCTGGCCACCGTCATCACCTCGAGCGATGCCACTTACGAAAAAAATCTCGGACTGATCGTCCAGGCCATGAGCGATCCCGAAATCGGGCGCATCATTCTCGGCATTCACGCCGAAGGACCGTTCCTGAGCGACAAGCCCGGTGCAGTCGGCGCGCACAATCCCCAATATGTCAAGAAGCCTTCGGTCGAATTTTTCAAGAAAATGCTCGATTGGAGCCATAACACCATCAAAGTGCTGACCATCGCCGCCGAAAACGAAGGCGCCGAGGAGCTGACCCGTTATGCCGTCAGCCGGGGCGTGGTCGTGTCTCTGGGCCATCATCTGGCGGATTACGCCGCCATCCAGCGCTGCGCCGCCGCCGGGGCAAGCTGGCTGACCCACCTCGGCAACGGCGTGCCCAATGAAGTCAACCGCCATTTCAACCCGATCTGGGCCGGACTGGCCGAAGATAAAGTCGCCGCCGGGCTGATCACCGACGGTCACCATCTGCCGCCGCATGTGGTCAAAACCATGATCCGGGCCAAGGGCGTCGACCATGTGATTTTCGTCAGCGACGCCTCGCCGATCGCGGGCATGCCTCCGGGCCGGTATGAAACGCTGGGCAACCTTGCGATCCTCGAACCCAACGGCTATCTGCACAACCCGGAAAAGAAGTGCCTGGTCGGCTCCTCCGCCACCATTCTCGAGTGCGCCAATGTCATCGCCGGACTGAAGGCGTTTTCGCCCGAGGAAATCGTCCAGATGGGCCTGATCGCGCCGTTGCGGAAAATCGGCATCGATCCGGAGAAATTTGTGGCCGAGCGTCCCGACTGCTGCGGTTGGAATGATGCCGAAGGCCTCTTCCGAATGAAATAACTCCTCCCTCCCGTCCCGCCTCGGCCGGCGGTCGCCGGCCAAGGCGGGATTTTTCATGCCCGTTTTCGTCCGGCCGCCGCCGGTTGCGGCGAACAAATCCCGGCCGGTTCCGGTCTGAATGATTTCAACGCCGGAGGTTTGTAATGAGGATTGCTTTTTTCGATACCAAGCCCTACGACAAAACTTTTTTCGACGCGGCCAACAGCCGCTACGGGTTCGGCATCGATTATTATGAAACCCGGCTGACCGTTGCCAGCGCCCGCATGGCCATCGGCCATGAAGCGGTGTGCGCTTTCGTCAATGATGACCTCAACGCCAGAACCGTCGCCGAACTTGCCCAAGCCGGAGTCAAGCTGATCGCGCTGCGCTGCGCCGGTTATAACAACGTCGATCTGGCCGCCTCCTACGGCAAACTCACCGTGGTCCGAGTGCCGGAATACTCGCCGCACGCGGTCGCGGAATATACGCTGGGGCTGCTGCTCACGCTCGACCGCATGCTCCACCGCGCCTACTGCCGGGTGCGCGAACACAACTTCTCGATCAACGGCCTGATCGGCTTCGACCTCTATGGCAAAACCATCGGCATCATCGGCACCGGCAAGATCGGCCGGACTTTCGCCGGAGTGATCGGCGGCCTTGGCGTACGGATTCTGGCCTACGACCTCTATCCCGACGCCAGTGCGGCGCGGGAGCTTCATTTCGAATACGTTTCGCTGCCGGAGCTCTACAGCCAATCCGACGTGATCAGCCTCCATTGTCCGCTCACGCCCGACAACAAATACATGATCAACCGGGAAGCGATCGCCGCGATGAAGCCCGGCGTGGTGATTCTGAACACCAGCCGCGGCAAACTGATCGATACCGCCAGTCTGATCGACGGACTCAAATCCGGCCATATCGGCGGCGCCGGGCTTGATGTCTATGAAGAAGAAACCGACTACTTTTTCGAGGATCGCTCCGACCGCGCCATCGACGACGACATTCTGGCGCGACTGCTGACCTTCCCCAATGTGCTGGTGACCTCGCATCAGGCCTTTTTCACCCGTGAGGCCATGACCAATATCGCGGAGATCACCCTTCGCAACATTCAGGACTTCATCGCCGGAAGGCCGCTTAAAAACGCCGTCTGCATGCACTGCAAATAACATTCGGCGCGAACGCCTACGGCTCCCAGTCGCCGACAAACGCCGTGGTTTCCGGCGAAACGGCCATCGTTTCCCAGTCCCAGTCGGAAGCGACGCAGTGCGGCGCCACCCGCGGCAGGATCGGACAGCTCATGCAACCTTTCGGCCCCCGCAGCAGTCGTTCATAGGCCTTGCGATAATCGGCGAGCTTGAACAGCATCAGATGCGCATGGCGGAGCATCGCCTCCCGCAACACGCCCTTGCGCCGCATCCGCGCGAAAATCGCTGCCGTATCATAAGCCGGGCAGACGCCCCCGCGCCACCCCCAGGTCCGCACCGGCACGATCCGCCCGTCGGGCAGGCGCGTCCGGAATTCCTCATTGCGATACCCCAGGCAGTGGACCCGGTTGGTCGTCTCCACCACATGCATGAAGGTTGCCGCGTCAGGGCAGCCAATCAGCAGCGCCCATCCGTCGCAGCGTTCGAGCTTGCCCAGCGGCGAATCGCCGCCCATGGCCAGCGTCCGGTGATGGTCCGCGATCCAATCGAAATGTTCCCGCCCCCAGACCGCCATGCTGTGCGACGGGTTCAGCGAACGGCAGACGCCGGGCATCTTGCGGAATTCCTCACTGATGGCGCCGACGCACGACGGCGTGGCCGCAACGTCGAAATACGGATCGTCGCGACGACCGTTGTAATAGGGGAAATTGAAACTCGGCATCAGCAATATGCCCTCCTTGCCGAGATAGTCGACCAGTGTTTCCGCCGCCGCCAGCGGCCCGCCGTCGACGCCGCCCAAGGCACCGTAGGCGCTGTGCACCACCACCCGGTGATCGTGGCGCAATCCCAGTTCCTTCAGCGCCCGGCGTAATTCGCCGCGGCTCAGAATCGGGGCCTTGACCAGTTCGTAGTAGCCGTAGCGCGCCAGCCGGGTGAAATACTCGACCAGTCCGGCGGCCTCGCCCGGAGCCGCTTTGCGCCCCAGCAGAAAATCGGCGACCGTCATCGCCTCGTATAAAGTGCGCTTCCCGTCCAGCAGCGCCACCAGCAGCATCGAAGGTTCGGCCGCAAAGCCGTGACGCTCGGCCTCCGGCAGCCGCGCCAGCGACATCGGCTGCACCGGCAACAGGCGCTTCACCGTAAGATAGGCGGCACGCGCCGCGCCGCCGGAAAGATCATAGCATCCGCCTTCGATCAACTTGATCGGCCAATTCCGCGCCAGCTTCCGGAATTCCGCCGCTATTTCAGCCGGATCAACGCCCCCGGCAATGAAGCGGTTGACCGCAGTCACCCGGCGGGTATGGTAATCGGTCAGAAAATCGAGCAGAATCCGGGCCGCAAAGCAATGAATTTCGCCCGCCTTGCATCCGGCGGCAAGCCGCTCAAGGTCACGGCGAAAATCGGTCGTGACGCCGCGCCGTACCCGCTTGATCAATGCGCCGTCGCCCGCGCCGCGATGAACCGAAGCCAGCTCCGCCACCCAGGCGAGCTTCACCGTCAATACCGCCTGCCCCACCGTCCAATCCGGTTCGGCAAAAATCGTCCCGGTGTTGTGATGGCGTCCCGGCGCCGGCGGCGTGGTGATCCAGTTGCAGGGGATATCGAAAATCGGATCGGCGCAGAAAGTTTCATCGGAAAGATTCCCCGCCGTCTCACGCAATGGCAGCTCGGGAAACGCCTTGCGCCAGTGGTCACGCAACAGAACTTCGCCGAAAAATGGCGTCGCGCCTGAGCTGTCGCGCAATTCCAGCGGCACCCCCGCCATTTTCCACGTCGCATGGCAGCCGCTGTCCATATTGAGCGCAGCCAGAATGCCGCGCGAACGCTTGCGGTCGTGAAAATATTCCGAAAAACCGTAACGTTCCATGCTGAAGATCACCCGTACGCTTTTTTCCAGCGACGGCAGCCGCCCCGCGCAGATCATCTCCCTCAATGCCTTACCCAGCGCAATCGCCATCACCACCCCGGCCGCATCGTCGGGAATAAACGGCTCGTACATATGCGCCAGCAATGCGATTTCGCCTGCGCTGCGGCCCGGAATCCGGCCGGTTACGGTATAAATTTCACCGTCGCAGACCCGGGTGTTCATCACCGCCTTGACCACCACTTCTTCGCCCGCGGCCAGACGCCGCTCCAACGCCAGACCGCGCGCCGGGGTGACCGAGAAATTCCACAACCGGAGGTCGCCCTTGACATAATACCAGCCGCGCAGACCGGGACCGTTCATCCAGCGCACATCGTCGGGATTGCTGTCGGCAATCTCCCGTATAAAGCAGATCAGTCCGACAGCCCCGGCCAGTGCCAGTTTGCGCATCAATTCCCCGCGCGGCGACAGACCGCAGAGGACGATTTTACCCTTTGCCTCATGCCAGTCATCCGAAGTCAATGCGGTCAGCGCGATCACCGGCGCAATAATCCCTTCCGGCGGCGTCGGCACGCTCCAGATGGTCGCGTGATGCGGTTCAAGATCGGTGTCGGCCAGCATCCGTTCCGCTTCCGGCACGGCGGGCGCAACAATCTCCAGCGTTGAACGTCCGGTGCGATCCCACGCCTCCGGCATCACACAATCGTCGTACACCGTCGTCCCGTCGCAGGGCAGCGCATAACGCTCGATCTCCGAAAACCCGGCCTCACGCAGCAGATTCAGCACATAGTCCGTCGACGCTTTGAAGTCGCCGTTGGCACTCAAGCGTTCCAATTCATTCAATCGTATCGCACGGGACTTGACCCACTCCATGTCGACGGCACTCGCCGCCAAGCTCAGATAATCCGTTTTCATAGATACCCCGAGACTGTTCGGAAAAATTTATACGATAAATATGTATTACATATAACATAGCAGACTTTGCTGAAAAATCCACTGTCGATGCCGCAAGCCGACTGCGGTACGGGTTCTTTTCATAACGCAAAAAAGCCCCGGGATCATCTTCCCGGAGCTTTTTTCAAGGGCGCTGCGATGAATCCGGTCAGAATCCGCTGCGGCCATGCAGACGGCCCTTCTTCAGGAAGCCCTCATAGTTGCGCATGGTCAGGTGCGACTCCAGCTGGCTCATGGTATCGAGCGTCACCCCGACCATAATCAGCAAACTCGTGCCGCCGAAAAGCGACGCCACCAGAAAGGGAATGTTCAGCGAATTGGCCAGCAGCATCGGAAACAGCGCCAACGCCATCAGGAAAACCGCCCCGCCGAAGGTGATCTTGGTCATGGTACTGTCGAGGAAGTCGGCCGTCGGCCGTCCCGGACGGATGCCGGGAATATAGCCGCTTTCCCGCTTCAGATTTTCCGAAATCTGGAGCGGATTGAACTGACTGGCGACCCAGAAGAAGCTGAAAGCCAGAATCAGCAACCCGTAAAGCACCATATAACCGGCCGCATCATGATTGAACCAGGTGGCCAGCGTCGTCCAACCGAAAAATTCGAATACCGGTCGCGGAATCATCATGATCGCCCCGGCGAAAATGATCGGCATCACCCCGGCGAAATTCACCTTCAGCGGCAGATAAGTGGTCCCGCCCTGAACCTGATTGCCGATGGTCTTGCGCGCCATCTGAACCGGCACCCGGCGCATCCCCTGACAAATCAGGATCGTGGCCGCGGTAACCGCGGCAAAGAGCAGCAGCAGAATCAACAGATGCACCGGTTTGAAGCTGCCGGTTGCGGCCTGCGAAGTCGCCATCTGCCACAACTGCACCGCCGCGTTCGGCACCTTGGAAACGATGTTGATCGTAATGATGATCGAAACGCCGTTGCCGATCCCGCGTTCGGTGATCTGCTCGCCCAGCCACATGAAAATCATCGTGGTGCAGGTCAACACCAGCACCGTCATCACCATGAACAAACCGGCATTGCCCCAGAACAGCGGCTCGACCGGCGGATGCTGAAACAACTTTTCCGGATGAATCATCGCCAGCACCGCCAACACTCCCTGGACCAGACAGACGACAATCGTCAGATACCGGGTATATTGACTGATCTTCTGCCGGCCGGCATCGCCGTCGCGGGACGTTTTTTCCAGACTCGGCACCACCGGCGTCAGAAGCTGAATGATAATCGACGCCGTGATGTAAGGCATGATCCCGAGCACGCCCAGTGCAAACTGCTGCAACGCCCCCCCGGTGAAGATGTCCAGCATCGCCATGACGCCGCCGGTGGCATTGCTGCTGGTCTGCATCGGCAGCAGATAATTCTTGAGCGCGACCGAATTCACCCCGGGACAGGGAATGTTGTCCGCCATCCGCACCAGTACAATGATGCCTGCCGTGAACAGCAGACGGTTGCGCAATTCCTTGACGTTGAGAACATTCCAGAATGCCTTGAACATCGTTATTCCATTCCCGTATTAAAATCGACTATTTTCCGTTAAATCAAACGAAGGAATATAATCCCGCTTCCCGGGCTTTGCAAGCTCGAAAAACGACAATTTTCAGCAATCGTTTCGTATCGGCGGCCGAATTTTTCCGGCGGCCGATACGAAACGACCCGGGAATTCCCGGGACGTTTCTGCGGAACCGGCGCCGACCGCTTACGCTTCGACGCAACTGCCGCCGGCGGCTTCGATCTTGGCGCGGGCCGCGGCGGAGAACTTGACGGCTTTCACCGTCAGCGCCTTGGTGATATCCCCGTTGGCCAATACCTTGAGCGGCAGATCCTTTTTGCCGAGCAGGCTCTTGGCCCGCAGGGTTTCAGTATCGACCGTTTCGCCGGCATTGAAGTTGCCTTCGAGCACCGACAGGTTCACCAGATTGTAAACCACATGATCGGGGCTGTTGAAGCCGCGTTTCGGCAAACGCCGGAACAGCGGAATCTGACCGCCTTCGAAGAACGGACGAATTACCGCGCCGGTGCGCGATTTCTGTCCTTTTTCTCCGCGGCAGCAGGTTTTGCCCATGCCGGAGCTGTCACCGCGTCCCACGCGCTTGCGGCGCTGGGTCGACCCCGGAGTCGGGGCGATTTCATGCAATCTCATTTTCTACCTCAAAAAACCGAGCAAGCGTAGTTTGAACTCTTGCCAGTTTTTCCGCCTCGCTTTCACTCTTTATCGACGGAAAAACCTCGGGCATCCGGCGACGGCCGTCACCGGATGCCATGGCGCCGGACCTTACAGGCTGTCGATGCCGCGCTTCGCCAGCACGTCATCCTTGCTCTTCAGGTTTTCGATCGCCTTGAACGTCGCCTTGGCCACGTTCGCCGCGTTCGCCGCGCCCAACGACTTGGCCAGCACGTCTTTCACGCCCGCCAGCTCCAGAATCGCACGCATCGCGCCCCCGGCGATCAAACCGGTACCGGCCGAAGCCGGACGCATCAGAACTCTCGCACCGCCGAATTTGACTTCGATCGGGTGCGGCAGCGTCACGCCGGACAGCTTCACATCAACCATATTCTTGCGCGCCGCTTCGCCACCCTTGCGGATGGCGTCGGAGACTTCATTCGCCTTGCCGTAGCCGTAACCGACCCGGCCGGCGCGATTGCCGACCACCACGAGCGCGCCAAAGCTGAAATTCTTGCCGCCTTTGACCACCTTCGCACTGCGATTGATGCAGATGACGTTTTCTTCGATGTCGCTCTGCGTGTGCTCTTCGGCTTTGAAATTTTCACGTTTCGCCATGTTTCAAAGACCTTTCTTAGAATTTCAGTCCGTTTTCACGAGCCGCTTCGGCAATCGCCTTCACCCGGCCGTGGTACTGGAAACCGGAACGGTCGAAAACAACTTCGGTAATGTTGGCCGACTTTGCTTTTTCCGCCGCCATTTTGCCGAGCAGAGCCGCACCGGCCATGTTCGGCACGCCGTTTTCAGACTTGAAAGCGGCATCCAGCGTCGAGGTCGCCGCCAGCGTCTTGCCGGCCACATCGTCGATGAACTGGCAATAGATGTTGTTGGCGGTAACACTGACACAAAAACGCGGACGTTCCGCGGTGCCGGAAACCCGTTTCCGGATGCGCAGATGACGTTTCACGCGTCTAGCTTTATTATCACAATTAGCCATGATCTGAAATCACCTTACTGAATTTTAACCGACCGTTTTGCCTTCCTTGAGGATGATCTGCTCATCCACATAGCGGATGCCCTTGCCCTTGTAGGGCTCCGGCGCACGGAAGCCGCGGATCGTCGCCGCAACCTGGCCGACCTGCTGCTTGTCGGCGCCTTCGATCGTGATCTTCACCCCGTCGGCCACATTGACCTTGATCCCGGCCGGGACGTGGTATTCGATCGGATGCGAATATCCGAGGTTCAGCACCAGCTTGGAGCCGGACAGCTGCGCCTTGTAACCCACGCCGATGATCGACAGCTCCTTCTTGAAGCCCGTCGAAAGACCGACGACCATGTTGTGGATCAGCGCGCGGGCCAAACCCTGCATCGCGCTCGATTCCAGCGTTTCCTGCTGCTGCTTGACGTGCACTTCGGTGTCGGTGACTTCGACATCGACCAGCACCGGCAGCTTCAGGCTCAACTTCTCCTTGCCTTCCACCGTCACGGTGTCGTTCTGCAACGCCACCTTGATCCCTTTCGGAATGGCAATCGGTTTTTTACCAATTCGAGACATTGTTTCTTGCCCTCTCGCTTAAATTACCAGACGTACAGCAGAATTTCGCCGCCGACATTGGCCGCTCTGGCCTTGCGGTCGCTCATAATGCCGTCGGGCGTGGTCAGGATGGCATTGCCCATGCCGCCGCGCACCTTCGGAATCTCCCGGCTGGAGCAGTGCACCCGGCAGGAGGGCTTGCTGACGCGCTGGAGTCCGGTAATCACCGGTTCGCCCTGATAATACTTCAGGGTGATCGCCAGAATGCGCTTCACGCCTTCTTCCAGCACGACGAAATCGCTGATGTAGCCCTCTTCCTTGAGCACCGCGGCAATCGCGGCCTTCTCCTTGGAGCTGGGCATCTCAACCTTCTTGAGCCCCGCCGCGGCGCCGTTGCGGACGCGGGTAAGCATATCGGCAATCGGATCTTGCATACTCATAACGAAGTTCCTCCTCTTACCAGCTGGCCTTGGTCACACCCGGAATCCGGCCTGCGGAGGCCAGTTCCCGGAAGCAGATACGGCAGAGCTGGAACTTGCCGATATAGGCGCGCGCCCGGCCGCAGTTCTTGCAGCGGGTATATTCGCGCACCTTGAACTTGGCGGGACGTTCACTCTTGACAATCAGACTTTTTTTAGCCATAACGAATCTATCTCCTCAACGCTTTCTATTCCCCGAAAGGAATTTCGAGCAAAGTTAAGAGCTCCAGGGCTTCAGCGTCGGTCTTGGCGGTGGTCACCATCGCGATGTTGACCCCCAGCGGATACTTCAGCTTGTCGGCGTCGACTTCGGTGAACACCGAAACGTCATTGATCCCGACGTTGTAGTTGCCCACGCCGTCGAAACCCTTGCGCGGAATCCCGCGGAAGTCGCGCACACGCGGCATGGCGTTGTGCACGAAGCGGTCGAGGAATTCGTACATGCGGCGGCCGCGCAGCGTCACCATCACCCCGACCGGCATCCCGACACGGAGTTTGAAGTTGGCGACGTTCTTGCGGGCATTGGTGACGACAGGCATCTGGCCGGTCATCGCCGCAAGATGCTTTTTGGCTTCGCCAAAGGCATCGCGTTCGGCCGAGGACTTCAGACCGGTGCTGATCACGATCTTTTCGAGCTTCGGAATCTGCATCACGTTCTTGTAGCCGAGCTTGCTCTGAAGCGCCGGGCGGACCTCGTCCTTATATTTTTTCATCATATCTGGCATAGGGTACCTCACTTCACTTCCGTTTTGTCAGCCGCCACCGGGTTGACATTGGAAACGTGAACCGAAACCGAACGCGCCACGCGGCCGCCGTTCGGATTGGCCTGGCTTTTCTTCACCGTGCGCATGCCGATGCTGCCGGCCTTCGCTTCGGAAAGATTGGCAAATTCCAGCACGACCCGGTCATTTTTGGTCAGAACCGCGGCAATCGTCGCTTCTTCGCCCTTGAATTTGCCGGCGTTGACCAGAACCTTGTCGCCTTTTTTCACATGGTATAACTTCGTCATTTTACAACACCTCCGGAGCCAGCGAAATGATCTTCATGAAATCCTTTTCGCGAAGCTCACGCGCGACCGGTCCGAAAATACGGGTCCCGACCGGGTTCTTCTGGTTGTCGATAATCACCGCCGAGTTGTTGTCGAAACGGAGATAGGAACCGTCGGGGCGCCGGATCGGAGCCGCGGTGCGGACGATAACCGCCTTCACCACCTGGCCCTTTTTGACCGTGCCGTCCGGAATCGCTTCCTGGACCGCGGCCGTCACGATATCCCCGATGTGGGCAATTTTCTTGCCCTGGCCGAGGACCGTGATCGCCATGATCGATTTGGCTCCGGAGTTATCCGCCACTTCCAGTTTGGTTTGCATCTGAATCATGATTATTCACTCCAGAGTAATCAGTTGGCGCTGGCGAGAACTTCCAGCAGGCGCCACCGCTTGTTCTTGCTCAACGGCCGGGTTTCGGCAATCCGGACGGTATCGCCTTTCTTGGCGGCGTTGTTCTCGTCGTGGGCGGTAAATTTCTTTTGGAAGGTGACTACCTTCTTATACAGCGGATGCGGCGTACGACGCTGCACAAGCACCACGATGGTCTTGTCCTGAACGTCGCTCACCACCACGCCGACGCGTTCCTTGCGGTTGCCGCGTTTGGTATCCATATTGGCATTCATCGTTATCACCTGTTCGCTTAAACATTCGCCGCGCGGCGGGTCGTTTCGGTCAGGAGCTGCGCGATTTCGCGGCGCACCTGACGCACACGGGCGGACTTTTCCAACTGTCCGGTCGTCGCCTGGATCGCGAGAGTCAACTTTTCGCGACGGAGATCGCCGAGCATGGCGGCGATTTCGGCATCGGACATTTCACGGATTTTCGTCGTTTTCATGGCTTAGAGCTCTCCCTTCGACAAAAACTTGCAGCGCAGGCACAGCTTGTTCGCCGCACGCGCCATCGCCTCGCGGGCGATGGTTTCACTGCATCCCTGCACTTCGAAGAGCACACGGCCCGGCAACACCGGGGCAACCCAGCCTTCGACGTTCCCTTTTCCCTTACCCATACGCACTTCCAGCGGCTTCTTGGTGAAGGACTTGAAGGGGAACACCCGGATCCAGACCTTGCCCTTGCGGTCAAGGTGGCGATTGATCGCGATACGCGCCGCTTCAATCTGGTTGTTGGTAATATAACCGCGGGTGACAGCCTGAAGCGCAAAGTCACCGAAATCGATTTTATTATTACTCGTGGCGAGCCCGGCGATACTACCGCGCTGCACCTTTCTGTACTTTGTTCTTTTTGGCATTAACGGCATAATCTTGTTCCTCCATGCCTTCCTTGTGGCAGATCCAGACCTTCACGCCGATTTTGCCGGCGGTGGTGTTAGCTTCGGTGAAACCATAATCGATGTTGGCGCGCAGCGTGTGCAGCGGCACCCGGCCTTCCTTGTACTGTTCGGTACGGGCCAGTTCCGCGCCGCCGAGACGGCCGGCGCAGTTGATCTTGATCCCGTCGACGCCCATGTCCATGGCGGTCTGGATGGCGCGCTTCATCGCCCGGCGGAAGCCGATGCGGCGTTCGAGCTGCATGGCCACGCTTTCGGCCACCAGCTGGGCATTGGTTTCGGCGCGCTTGATTTCGTTGACGTCCACGGCGATATCACGAATATCCTTGCCGTCGACCATCTTCATGACTTCCTGACGCAGCTGGTCGAGTTCGGCGCCCTTTTTGCCGATCAGCATCCCCGGGCGGGCCGCGAAAATCGTGATCCGCACCCGGCTCGCGAAACGTTCGATCTGAATCCGCGCAATCGCCGCGGCCGCAAATTTTTCTTTGATGAACTTGCGGATCTTCAGGTCTTCATGGAGCCATTTGCCGAAAAGCGCCTTATCGGCGAACCAGCGCGATTCCCAATTCTTGGTCAGCGCCGTTCTCAGACCGATCGGATTAACTTTTTGTCCCACAATAAACCTCTTCGATTAATCAGCCAGAATGATTTCAAAATGACTCGTCCGTTTCCGGATGCGGCCCGCGGACCCCCGCGCCTTGGGACGGAAACGGCGAATGATCGGCCCCGGGCTGACCAAAGCCGCCTTGACCGTGAGCTTGGCACGGTCGAGGTTCTCGTTGTTCTCGGCGTTGGCGACCGCCGAACGCAGGGTCTTGCCCAGCAGTGCGGCGGCTTTGCGCGGACTGAGGTCCACGATCGCCAAGGCTTCCGCGACCGGTTTTCCCGGAAGCAGACGCGACACCTGACGCGCTTTTTCCGGAGAAATCCGTACGTTCCTGGTTACAGCTTTGACTTCCATAAGTTTTCTACTGCTCTCTATTGATTAATGTTTGCAAGTCAGTGACCGCCTCCGCTCCCGGAGACAAGGCCCGGATATCGCCGTCCGTCACGACCGCCGCCGCGGTCAGCGCCCGGGTGCTCACCACCCGCAGGCTTACCGCCGGCTCCGCCGGACTCTTCCCTGGCACGTGAAAGATCAGCCCGTTGAATACTCCCTGGGCCGCTCCCACCGGCAACACCACAGCGCCGAGATCGTGGTTGACCGCGAGAATCCGGCAGCGATCCACCGTCTTCCGCGCCAACTCCCATCCGGCCATGGCACTGAACTTCCGCGATGCGTTCAAAAGTTCGTCGCCCTTGAGCCGGAGGCGCGCCGCCTCCAGACTGCCCGCGGGCAGCTGCTTCAGAACCGCATCGGTTTCATCGCGGAATTCCACCGCCAGGACAGCCAGCTCCCGACCGCTTTTCGTAATTTCGCCGATTGCTTCCACGAGTCGATCTTCCCGCGCCGGGGCTCCCGGAACTCTTCCGGCGGCCAACAGCCCCGCGACGCTCAACTCCAATCGGCGGAAATCCGCATTCCGCATTTCCAATTGATTGATGGCATCAAACAACTCCTGCCGAAGCAGGTTCCGTTCAGCAATCAGCGAAGCATTTTCCGATGCCCGCTTCCGCTCCAACGTTTCGAGCTCGGCCACCCGTTCCCGCAGCGCGATGATCTCGTCCAGCTTTTCAGCACCCTTCAGCCGGACCGAGAGCCGCACCTCCGGTTCCGGAGCCGCCGTCCCGTTCTCCGCCGCCGCCAGAACCCTTCCCCGGTCCGGGAGCAGCAAAACAAACAAAATAACCGCCACCATCGGAATTTCGCAGAGTCCGGCGAAAAAAAATCGCTTTTTTTCCACCCGGCGCTTCCCGACGCCGTCTCCATCCATTCCGCCGTGCGTGTTATAATCCATTTGGCACCAACATTTATGTCTGGATTGCTCTGTTATTTCCACACAGTGCCGTCTGATAATATAGCATCACGGGATGCAATTGCCAAATTTATTTTTCGGTAAATTCTTGAAAATTCCATTTTTGCGTCTTATATTACCCCGCCGGAAAGGGAACCGTTATGAATGAAGATCACGTCTTGAAATCGCTCCGCAAGGACTGTATCCAGGCGGTGCTGGTCGGAACGATCGTCGGCGCGGTGCTGGTATGCGTTGCCCTCCTGCTCTGCCGCTGGGGTATCGCATTCGGCAAAATATATTGCGCCTCCACCCGTTCCGGAACCGGCGGCCGGTCGGACGAAGGCATCGGGCTGTTTCTGTTCTTCATGGTGGTGGCGGCGCCGCTCGGCTGCCTCGGGGCCGCGATCAAACTTTTCCGCTGGGCCGGCCGGGCATTCCGCGCCGACCCGCCGACCGCAGTCAGGACCGCGCTGCTGCTCCAGGCCGCCGGCGGCCGGATGCCGGTCGGCGAAGTGCCCCGCCGCCTGGGCCTCGCCCCGGCGCGATGGCGCCGGAGCATCGAATTCTTCGACATGCTCAACACGCATCAGGCCCCCGGCACCACGCTGGACAATCTGCCGGTGACGGCGGTCAGTCTGCGTTCCAGCTGGATGCTTGAAGCCGAGCGGAAATAATCCGGCCGCCGGAGCGATCACCGGGCGCGAATCAGAGCCGCAACGTCGTTTTCGTGAATCCGAACGATGCGTCCCTCACGCTCAAAACTGGCGGTGGAATCCGAAGCGTGGGCGGCATTGACCATGATATCGGTACCGAAATCATGACGCACAGTGCCTCCCGGCGCCTTGGACGGATCGGTCGGTCCCAGAATAGTGCGGACCCGGGCCACCGCATCCGGACCGTCGAAAACCAGCACCATGCAGCGGGCCCCGGCCGGCTGCGAACGTTCGGACTCGGGCACGGCGGAAGGACGTTTGCCGGCCATGAACTCCACAATCCGCTCGAACTCGTCGTCGGCCAGCCCGTTCCCCGCCGCCCGGACCAGAGCCTCGGCCGGTTCAGCATCGAATTTGACTTTGAATTCCGCTTCCAGCAAGGCCAGCGCCCGGACTCCGAGCTTCGGCCCCAGCTTTGCCCGCAGCGCCTGCCGCACCGGGCCGTAAAATTCCAGCGCTTCCGCCACGCTCATGCCGTGCATCTTGCAGCCGACCCAGCGCAATCCGGTCGCCCCCAGCATATCGATGATCGCTCCGGGACGGACACCCGGCGCACGCCAATTTTCCGGCTTGATGATCAGCAGCGTACGCTCTTCCCCCGCCGCCGGAGCCGGAGCGATCAGATTGTCGGCCGTCAGAAAACCGGCGAACCACGGCAATTCATCCTCGAGCTCGGTCCGGGTGCCGGGAATCAGCGCCACCGGCTCGAATCCGACGCAACTGCCGGCAACCTCCACCAATTCGCCCAAGCTGCCGCGAATGGTGGCGGCGGTGGCGTCCTCGCCATGACCGACCTGAGCGCGGACTTTCGCCACTGCGTCTTCGCCGCGGAACAGCAGGAAAAACCCGGGAGCTTCTCCGGCAAAGGTCCCGCGGATATACTCCACCATCCGCCGGCGGTTCTTCTCCGGCTTGTTTTGGCGCCGGTCGACCAACTGCGCCAATTCTTCGGCGGACGTTTTCGAAAATTTCACCAGCCGGGCCGCCGCCAGCTCCAGCTCCGTACGCGCCATCAGCCGCGACAGAACCACTCCGGCCATGCCGCGGGACACGGCTTCCGGAGTCACCAGAACATAACTTAACTCACTCATTTTCTCCTCGCCATTCTCCATCTTTCATCTGTCGATCCTACTAATATAATCGAAAATCACCGGGAAAGCAAGCGGATCGACGGCCGAAAATGAAAAAACCGGATTTTTACGGTTGCGCAAGCCGGTTTTCGGTGTTATCTTAATGATAACTGCTTTTCAAGAATCCGATTGAGGACAAGCCACCATGAGCAAGCCATTCGCGCCGGTGCGCGCTTCCTGGGAAATGCCCCGGCCGTTGCCGTTTCTGACACCGTATCCGGTGGAAATCCGCTTGCAGCGGCAAAATGCCGCGATTGACCTCGACGCCCGGATATTGGCAACCGGCGATATGGATTTCATGGCCGAACTGGCCGAGCTCCGGTTGCTCCACACCCGGGGCGACGTGCTGCCGGTGGAGCTGGAAATCGCCGACCTTGATCTGCCGCCCGGCGGCTACACCATCAAATTGACGCCGCGCGAACTGCGGCTGCGCGGCCAGGACGCGGCCGGACTGTTCTATGCCCGTCAGACCTTTCTGCAGGTCGCCGGATTTCTCTCGGGCCGGGTGCCGGAGCTTTTCATCCGCGATTATCCGCGTTACCCGGTGCGCGCGGTGATGATCGACATGGGGCGTGGTATTTTCACCAAAGAACTGCTCAAGCAGGTGATCCGGCGAATTTCCCGGCTGAAATACAATGTGTTGCACATGCATCTTTTCGACGATCAGCTGATGGGCCTCCGCTTCGAGACGCTGCCGCAGCTGGGCCGGGAAAATCCGTACGCATTGAGCATCGCCGACTTGAAGGAAATCATCGACTATGCCCGGACTCAGCATGTCGAAGTCGCGCCGGAAATCGAATCGTGGGGCCATGTCGGCAGCATTATTCACCACTATCCGGAACTCTTCGGTGCGCCGGGCCAATACGAAGGGCGCGCAATCGGCATTTCGCCGCGCAGTTTCGATCTCTTTGAGCGGATGTACCGTGAAATCGTGCCGCTGGTGTCCGACCGCGCCATGGTTCATCTGGGCCTGGACGAAGCCAGCTGGAAGACGCTCGACGATCTGCCCGAACCGGAGAACTGGAACCCCGAACGGCTGGTCGGCGAACTTCACACCCGGCTTCAGCGCGTCGCCCGCGATTGCGGCAAATCCATCCGTACCGCCATCTGGGCCGATCACGGCGGCCGGCCGGTGCCGCAAGAGTTCCGGAATGAAATCATTGTGGAACCGTGGGCCTACCACGAATGGCTCGAAGACGAAATCGTCCAATATGTGCGCAAATATACCGAGGCGGGCGCGCCGTTCATCATGGGCGCGGGAGAAAGCTCGGCCCATCCGGCGGGCGCCTTCGGCGCAACGCGCATCTGGTGCCGCGAGGCCTTTTATTCGCCGAACTGTCTCGGCGTGGCGGTCTGTCTCTGGGAAGGCAACGACTTCACCCGCCAGCTGGTGTCGGTGTTCGGCGGCGCGACCCCGGCGTGGAATCCGCCGGCGGCGGATGTGATCGCCCGCGACCGCTACCGCGAACGGGCATACAATGCGATCGGCGCCAGATTGCGGAGTTACCAGACTCTGTTCGAAGACGCCGCGGAAGAAACTATCATCCAAGCGCGCGGCCCGCGGGTTTTCCGCGGGTTTTTCCTGGACGGTCCGCAAGCCGGCCTGCCGGTGGCGGAAACCGTGACGGAAGTCGAGCGCGAAGTACACGATTGGGAATAACGACGGTATTCGGTTCATGGGTACAGCCAATATGACATTGAGCATCCTCTCGCTGCTCTTTCTGGGAACGATTCTGGTCCTGGCCATCGCCTGGCGCAAGACCCGGGGCAAGCTGTCTGACGCGGTGCGGCAGAAGGTGGAGATCGGCAACTTCTTCGACCTGTTTTCCCGTAGTCTGCGCCATGGCGACGAGCTGACCGAGGCCATGCACCAGTCGGCGGACTACATCGCCGCGCTGATCGTGGCACAGTCGGTCTGCATCTACCGGATGAAAAATGGCCGTCTGGTGGTAGCCGGAGTCAGCGGCCGCTACCCTTTGTCCCAGGCGACGATCATGCTGGGCGAAAACGCCGAGGAGGAGGATTTCCGCCGGGCGCTCAAGGAAGAGGAGATCACCATCGGCGAAGGCTTCATCGGGCGGGTGGCGGTCAAGCGCAGTTCGATTCTGCTGACCGACGCGGTCCACGACGAGCGGCTGAGCGAATTTCCGATGGAACGGCTGCCCGAACAGGTGATGGCGGTTCCGATCTGCCGCAACGACGAGCTTTCCGGGGTGATCTGCGCGGTCGGCGAATCCACCTGGGGCGATTTCAATCAAGACAAACTCGGCCAGCTTCAATTCGCCGCCACCCAGGTGCGCCTGATCCAGGATCTCGAAGATTCTTACAGCGCCCGCAGCGAACAGGAACGGCTCAACCAGGAGCTGGGGTTCGCCCGCCAGCTCCAGTCGGCACTGCTGCCGGAAGCGGTGCCGCACTGGGACGAATTCGGCATCCACGCCTCCACCGGTTCAGCCAAGGAGGTCAACGGCGATTTTTACGATTTCGTGCGGATTGACGCCGACCGGATTCTGGTGGTGATGGGAGACGCCTGCGGCAAAGGAGTTCCGGCCTGTCTTCTGGCATCGATGGCGCGCAGCTTCATCCGGGCGGCGGCGGAACATTTCACCACGCTGGAAGCGCTGCTGCGCGAAGTCAACCGCAACCTCTACCGCGATACCGACGCGGAGCGTTTCATCACCCTGGGCTGCTGCCTGCTCGACCGCAAATACTGCCTGATGGAATACGGCCGGGCCGGCCATACCGAGCTGATTTATTTCGTCCGCAACCACATCCGCCGGGTCTATCCGGACGGCACCGCGCTGGGGCTTCTGCCCGACGAGCTGGCGACATTCGACACCATCTGCATTGAAATGTCGCCGGGCATGTCGGTGCTGCTTTACTCCGACGGCATCACCGAGGCGCTCAATTTCGATTCGGAAGAGTTCGGCATCAAGCGGTTGTCGGATGAATTCGAACGCCTCTGCAACGGCCAGCTCGCACCGGAGGAAATCCTCGACGGTCTGATCGAAAAAGTGCGCGAATTCGAGCCCGACCAGCACGACGACCGCACTGCCATCCTGATCCGCCGCCGCTGATTTTCCGAATTCCGGCGGCGGGCGCGCCATAGAGCTCTTCCGCCGCCGATTTTCCGCTCCCGCACCGCTCCGCCTCACCTCCCCACCATGAGTGCTTCCGCCAACTATTTTCCCGATTTTTTCGCTCAAGCACTTGAAAATCACAAAATTTAGGGTAAAATAGGTATATATAGGGATAATAAGGGTAGTTTTGGCTCATATTGGCGGTCCAAAGGGGCAGCGGACAGTTTCGGGAGCGGAGTCATGGGCGGCGAAGAACTTTTCTTTTTCGGCGAATTCGACCATGCGCTGGACAGCCAGTGCCGGGTTTCGCTGCCCAGTGAATGGCGGCGCGGCGATGACGAGCTGCACCTGATCCTGTTTCCGGGACGCGACCGCGACCTGCTGCTGTTTCCCTATGAAATGTTCCGGGATTTTCTGCTGAAGGCGCGCGGCAGCGCCCTCGCCGACCGGGCGGC
Source organism: Victivallaceae bacterium (assembly GCA_036677805.1). Taxonomy (GTDB): domain Bacteria; phylum Verrucomicrobiota; class Lentisphaeria; order Victivallales; family Victivallaceae; genus SIG78. Next base: position 25,072 of record JAVBVS010000010.1, read on the forward strand.
GCAGACCGCGCTGGCCCAGATCGGACGGGTGGTGCGCGACATTCGCGTTGACAAACAGGGACGAATCCGTCTGGAACGCGAAATGTTGAAGAATATCGGAGTCGAAACGCAATTGAAGATGATCGGCGCGGTCACCCATATTAAATTGTGCGCGCCGAATCATTGGCATCCGGTGGCGCCGGAAGCGACCGGCGAGTTTCTCGATGAATTGCAGAAGTTGAATGAAGGAGGAAGCGATCCTCTGGAGTTGCTGCGTAAACTGGCGGCGGAGACCCGCTGACTATGATGGAAACGATGGCGCCGCACATTCCGGTGCTGGCCCGGCCGGTGGTGGAGTATCTGACTCAACTGCATCCGTTCCGGCGGCTGGTTGACGGAACGCTGGGCAACGGCGGACACAGCCGGCTGCTGCTGGAATGCCGGCCGGAGCTGGAGGTGCTGGGCATCGACCGCGACGCCGCGGCGCTGGAACGGGCCCGGCGCAATCTGGCGGAGTTCGGGACGCGCTTCACCGCCGTACACGGCGAATTCCGCAACCTGAAGGAAATTGCGGAAACGCACGGCTGGAACGAAGTCGACGGCGTGTTGCTGGACATCGGAGTATCGAGTCCCCAGATCGATGAGGCGGCGCGGGGGTTTTCCTGGCGGCAGGACGGCCCGTTGGACATGCGGATGAACCGCGAACAGCCGCTCACCGCCAGCCGGGTGGTGAATCGCTACGATGAAGAAAGTTTATTCCGGATTTTCCGGGAATACGGCGAGTTGAAAAGCGCGCGGAAACTGGCGCGGGCGATCGTGGAGCGCCGGGCGGAAAAGCCCTTCGCCGCCACCGTCGAGCTGGCGGAGTTCTGCGAAACGGTGCTGGGCCGGAGCAAACCCGGCAGGCTGCCGTTGCCGACGCTGGTGTTTCAGGCATTGCGCATTGAGGTCAACGGCGAGCTCGAACAGTTGGAACAGGGATTGCGCGAAGCGCTGGCGCTGCTGCGGCCCGGCGGCCGCCTGGCGGTGATTTCCTTCCACTCGCTGGAGGATCGGACGGTGAAGAATTTCATGCGGGAGATGTCCCGGGAGTGTATTTGTCCGCCGGGGTTGCCGGTGTGCGTCTGCGGCCACCGCGCGGAGATGACGCTGCCGGTCAGGGGCGTGATCGTCGCAGATGCGGCGGAACTGGCGGCAAACCGGCGGGCGGCATCGGCGAAATTACGGATTGCGGATAAGAATTTGACAGTACAACAGGCAGAACGAAAGAGCCACGGAGCATAGACGATCATGAATATTCAATCCCGGACAATTGCGCATCGGCGGACTCCCCGCCGTCGCCAGGGCGCCGCGATATCGTGGTCGACCAAATTGTATATCTTTCTCTATCTGCTGCTGATGTCGGCCCTGCTGTTCGGCATCGCCAATTACCGGATTGGGCTCAATCGCCAGCTCAACGACCTGCGGCGCGAAACCAATCGGGTCAAATCCGAAATTTATGAACTCGACCGTGATATTCAGGCGCTGAAGATCGCCCGGGAGCGGCTGTCGAGCTGGGACAACATCCGCGCCCAGATCGCCCGGCACAACCTGCAATTCCGGGCGCCCGACCCCAGTCAGGTGCGTAAACTGACGGTCCGCCACCGGGTGGATGTTTCCGGACGCATCGCGGCGGATTACACCGAACAGCCGCGCGGCATGGAAACCGCGCCGCGGCTGTCGCTGAACCGGCCCTGAGCCGCAAGGATGGCTGCAGGCAATGCAAAGCAGCAATGACAGCATCAGAGTCCGGATCCGCTTCCTCGCCGTTCTGCTGATCGTTTTCTTCCTCTACCTGCTGGGGCGGCTTTATTACGTCCAGATCGTCCGGCACGAGCATTATTATGACGAGGCCCGGGCCAAATACGTGGCCAGCGCCACGGTCCGGGGTACGCGCGGCGAAATTTTCGATTCCCTCGGCAATCTGATGGTCGGCAACATGCCCTGCCAGAACATCACCGTCACGCCCTGCAACATCAAGCCCTCCAGCGACCGTGAATTGACCGCCCTGTTCGTCCAATTGCTGGATCTGGATTTCAACGAAGTCTACGGCAAAATCAGCCGCAAAACCCGCCAGATCACCGACGACGAAGGCAAAACCGAAACCCGTCCGAATCAATATGCCATGATCACCCGCAACGTGCCGCTGGAAACCTCCCGCAAACTCAAGGCGCTGCTGGACGAGCGCAAACTGGCCGCCGGCGTGAACTTCGAGGATGTCACCGTACGCTATTACCCGAAGGGGAAGCTGCTCTCCAACGTGCTCGGCTTCACCAGTATGGAACACGACAAGGTGATTGCGGTGATGGGGGTGGAGAAATTCTTCAACCGGCAGATCAGCGCCTCTTCCGGCAAAAAGGTATTCGAACGCACCCGCGACGGCCGCGCCATCGGCGACGCGCCGCTGGCCGAGACCCGCAGCCGCGACGGGCTCAATTTGTATTTGACCATCATCGAGCCGATCCAGGCCATTCTGGAGGAGGAACTCGACCACGCCGTCGAACGCTGGAAGCCTAACGCCGCGTATGCGGTCATGGCCGATCCCAGCGGCAACATCCTGGCCATGGCCCAGCGGCCCTCCTTCGATCCCAACGACCGGACCGGCATCGATCCGTCGGCATGGCGAATCCGGATTACCGAGGATGTGTTCGAACCCGGCTCGATCATGAAGGCGGTCACCATTTCCGGCGCGCTGGACTATGGCGTGGTCAAGCCGGAAACCCGCATCGACTGCGAACCGGGGCGCTGGTTCTACCGCGGCAAAATGTTGACCGACACCCACGCCTACGGACTTCAGGACGTCACCGGCGTAATCCGTAAATCGAGCAACATCGGCACCGCCAAAATCGCGCTGATGCTGGGAGAAGCCCGCCTGGACCGGACACTGCGCAAATTCGGCTTCGGCAATTACACCGGCTTGCCGCTGAAGCCGGAAACCCGCGGCATCCTGCCGCCGGTGCGGCTCTGGGACGGGCTTTCGATTTCCCGCTTCGGCATGGGTTACGGCGTGGCGGTTTCACCGGTCCAGATGCTGCGCGCCTACTGTGCGCTGGCCAGCCGGGGACGGTTGCCCGAACTCCGGCTGGTGGACCATGTGGAAGATCCCGAAACCGGTGAAATTTTCCGCAACCCGGTCAAGCCGCCGGTGATGCTGTTTCATTCGCCGGACACCGGGGAGACCATCGTTAAAATGATGATTACAGTCACCGAGGAAGGCGGCACCGCAACCAAAGCGGCCATTCCCGGCTACCACGTGGCCGGCAAAACCGGGACCGCGCGCAAGGTCGAAGACGGACATTATGTATCGAAATATTACGGCAGCTTCGTCGGATTCGTCCCGGCGGAAAATCCGGCCTTCGTCCTGCTGGTGACACTGGACGAACCCCACGGCTCCTACTATGGCGGCACCGTAGCCGGCCCCACCTGGCGGGCGATTGCGGAACGCACTTTGAAGTATCTCGATGTCAAACCGACCCTTCCACTGCCCGAAAAAAGCGCCAGGTGACCGTGGCCGACGCAATCACTTTCCGGTCGCCGCCCGATCCAGAAATTGCCGGAGAGCTTCCGGTTTTACGCTGCCCGGCAGTTCATTGTGCCCGACGCCCGGGTACAGGTCGAACCGCTTGCAGGCACCGGGTGCGGCTTCGTAGAGCGTCCGGCCATGCGCCGGAGCGATCACCCGATCGGCGGCGCCATGCGCAATCCACAGAGGCAACCGGATTTGCCGGATTCTTTTCCGGTTCGGAAAACGGTCGCCAGGCAACGCCACACGCGGCAGCACCACTTGAAACGCCGAGGTGAAGGGCGCCAGCAGAATCAGAGCGCCGGCGGGAAAACGTTCCGCCAGATAACACGACGGACCGCCGCCGACCGAAAATCCCATCACGGCGATCCGCTCCGGAACGATGCCGCGTTCGCGCCGCAAATACTCATAGGCGGTTTCGGCATTGCGGCAGGCGCCCTGCTCCGACGGCGTACCGTCCGAACGGCCATAGCCGGGATAGTCATAACTCATGACGCCGAATCCGGCCTGGTTCAGATAACGCAGATAAGGGGCGATCCGGCTCAGATCCTCGGCGTTGCCGTGGCTGAAAAGCAGCACCCAACCGCCTTCGTGCGCCGGAGGCAAGTAGAACATCGCCACCTTTGTCCCGCCGTCCGGCAACGTTCGGACGAATTCTTCCGGCGGCGCAATTTCCGGTGACGGCGGGTGAAAGATCAGCCGTTCGGCGAAGATCATTCCGGCTGCCGCCAACAGGAGGACGCCGACCGCCGTTCCCAATGCAATATTGCGCAACGACCGCAGCGCCCGTTGCCACCACCCGGATTGCGTTGCCGAGCGCATTTTCATCGGCCCTGCTGTCGGGCGCGCTCGATGGCAACCCCCACCGCCGCAGCCTCGGCCAGCGCCCCCGGCTTGGCCAGCACGATCCGCACCCGATCCACCGGCGGAAACTCTTCCAGAATCCGTGCCGCCGCATGTTCGGCCAGACTTTCGACCAATTGATACCGGGTTTCCCGGCCCAGAGCGACGATTCGCGCCGCGACCTGCTGATAATTGACCGAGCGCGCAAGGTCGTCGCCGACTCCCGCGGCACGCAAATCCAGCTCCAGCTCAATGTCGAACATCACCGTCCGCGGCGTCAGCCGTTCTTCCGGACGCGTGCCCACGATGGTCGTGACCGACAGCCCGCGAATCCATATTTTATCCATAAATTCAGCCTCATTCCTGAAACAAGAAAACCGGCGCACGCGTTTTCACGCGATCGCACCGGTTTTTTCCATCGCCGCATCGGCGGCGAAAGCAAACGTCGCCGACGTCAGATCTTGGCCTTGGTCCAGTCCGACTTGCTGACGAAAGCGGTCAAAGCGCGTCCATCGGAGGTCTGACCCCGGAAAGCATAACGTTCATTGCCCGGCTTGCCATAAGAAACTTTTTCTTTGACTTCGACGGTGACTTTGCTCTTGGTCTTCACGTCATAAAATTGATGTTTCATGCTACGCGTCCTCCCTTGGTTAAGGATATTTTCACTCAGGGTCGCTGGTTTCTCTACAATCAATATAACTGCAATCAGGCGTTTGACAAACTTTTTTCGGCTCAAAAACCGTTTTTTTTCGAAAAAAATGCGTATTTTTTGAAAAAACTGCGGCAAAAACTTAAATTACAGCTTTTTTTCCGGTTTTTCACCGGATCAGCGCCATCACGTCAGGGAGATTGCGATAGCGTTCGTCGGCATCCAGTCCGTAACCGACGATGAATTTGTCCGGCACCTGAAACGCGGTGAAATCGGCGCGGGCCAGCCCCTCGGGATGGCGCGGCGCCGCTTTGTCCAGCAATACGCAACTGCGAACCCGCGCCGCGCCGGCGGACCGCAGCGAATCCATCACCCGGCGCAAGGTCAGCCCGCTGTCGAGGATATCGTCGACGACCAGCATATCGCGCCCCTCGGGATTGAGTTTCAGCGGCGAACGGAACGCCACCAGACCGGTCGAATGTCCCTGTTCGTAACTGGCCACCGCCAGCGTATCCATGGTCAGCGGAACGTTCAGCTGCCGGACCAGATCGGCCGCGAAAATCAAGGCGCCATTGAGCAGCACCACCACCGACAAATCCGCGACATCGGCGCTCGCCCGGCCGATTTCACCGGCCAGCTCCGCCACCCGGCGCGCCACCGCCTCGCGCGGAATCAAACATTCCAGCGTCATTTCCGTCCTCTCGGCGCATCCGCCATAGATTGAGAAAAGGGTCCGCCTGCCATTCGCAGCGAACGCTTTTCCGGTTTGTTCATGCCTTCAGCGTACCTTGCGCCCGCCCACCCAGACATCGCTTACCTCAAAATCGGCATCCAGCGCCGTCAGATCGGCATGATATCCGGGTTCGATCCGGCCGAAGCCCGGCAGATTCAGCGCCCGGGCCTGATTCCAGGAGGTCGTCCGCACCAGCGCGGAGAGCGGCAATCCGGTGATTTCATGGACGTTTTTGAGCGCCTTGTTCATCACCAGCACGCTGCCGGCCAACGCCCCGTTGGAAGCGAGGCGCGCCGCACCGTCCTTCAGAATCAGCGGCAATCCGCCGATTTCGTATTCGCCGTCGGGCATGCCCGCGGCCTGGCAGGCATCGGTGATCAGCTGAATATGATCGATATCTTTGAGCTGAAAGATCAGCGCAATCATCTCCGGCGAGAGATGAATCCGGTCGCAGATCATTTCGAGGTAAACCTCGGGATGACGCAAGCCCGCCCCGACCAGGCCGATGTCACGGTGATGGAGCGGCGTCATCTGGTTGCAGAAATGCGACAGGTCGCGCAATCCGTGGCGGTAACCCGCCAGAAACTGCGCGTAGGTAGCCTGGCTGTGGACGCAGGAGGGCGTGATCCCCGCCGAACGCAATTCCGCCGCGAAACGGTCGCCGCCGGGCACTTCCACGGCATAGGAAACCTTCAACACCGGAAAAATCGCATGCAGCTCCAGCACCTCGTCAATATCCGGCTCACGCACAAAGGCCGGGTTCTGGGCGCCGAGACACTTGGAATTGATGTAAGGTCCTTCCAGATGCACTCCCGGCACCCGCGCCCCCGGGGCGCCGCTTGCCACATGACTCCGGGCGCAGGAGAGCGCCCGGCGCAGCTCTGCACGGCCCAAGGTCAGCGTGGTCGGCAGCCAACTCGTCACGCCTTCGCCGAGCTTGTCGGCACACATCGTGGCGAGATGGGCCGGATCGCCGTCGGTGAATTCGAACCCGCTGCGTCCGTGGGTATGGATATCGATGAAGCCGGGCATCAGCATTCTGCCGCCCAGATCGACTTGGACATCGGCTGCCGGAAGCTCATCCCCCGGCGCGAAAAGCCGCCGGATCATGCCGTCGGCGACCAGAACCGCGCCGCCCGCCAGATCAAAATCCGGAGAGATGATCCGGGCATTGCCGATCAAAAGCGTATTGCCGCTCATTTTTATCCTCGCTGGTTTTGCTTGCACCTACTTGAGCGCCGGCAGGCTGGCCGCGATCACCGCCTGGCCGTGACGCTTGAACTGTTCGTCCGGCGTGCGAAATTCGATCTGCTTCGCCAATGCCGGGAATTCGGTTTCCAGCACCTTCCGTGCTTCGGCGATCATGATTTCGCCGCCTTCGCCCGAAGTGACCCGCCCCAGAATCAGGAGCTTGCGGATTTCATAGAAGTCGGCATAATGAGCCACCGCATAACCGAAGCAGACCCCGATCGAGCGGTAGATCGCCGCCGCGCGCGGATCGTTCTGTTTCATCAGCGATTGAACTTCCTCAAGCCGCTTGGGCAGCGGCATGTCGTCGGGGAATTCGAGTCCGGCCAGCTTCGCCAGACGGGCCACCCCCTGCTGCGAAAAATACTGGACGCCGCAGCCGAGGTCGCCCGACCATTCGTCCGCCGGAGCGTCGTCGCGGTAGTCGACCGGCGCGAACGCCAGCTCGTTGAGCCAGTCGGTGATGTTGCCGTTCAAATTCACATATCCGGCCGCCGTCGAGGTACCCATCGACAGACCGAGCACGCCGGTGGCCTTCATCGACATCGCTCCGGCCAGAGCGGTGACTTCGCCGTCGTTGGCCACCACCAGCGGCACATTGTATTCTTTGCGGATATCCTCAAACAAATTCACGATCCGGGCCGCGAAATCGGTCCGGCTCAGCCCCCGGAAAAGCGACGCGACCCGCGGCGAATTGTCGACGAAAACCCCCGCCGAACTGCCGCCGATGGCGTCGACCCGGGGCATCTTCTCCGCCGCCCGGCGAATCGAATCGCGGATGCCGCGGGCGTGATATTCCGGGTCTTTCTGGAAATAGGGATCCCAGACCACCTCTTCGGTGTGAACCACTTTGCCGTCAATCACCGCGGCGCACTTGCGGTCGGAACCGCCGAGATCGAACCCTACCCGGCAGCCATCGAGATGCCCGCCGAGGCAGACCTGTATTTCCCTGGAAACCGGCGCGGCGGAAAGCGGTTTGGCTACGATTTCAAAGGTTTTGCCGTAGACCCGTTCGCCCATGAATTCATAATCGAATTCCCGTACGCCGTCGGGCGCGTAAATCGCGGCCAGCTCCTTCGCCAGCGCATCGCAGCCGGCAATGGTGACGCGGTAGCCGCCCTTCATCCAGAGCAGGAACTTCACGATCCGCTCGACATACTTCAGATTCAATTTAGCCGCTTCGCCGGCATGGGCGAAAATAGCGGTCTTGAAGGTCGACACGGCGCCATTGGCGCGTTCGAGCGCAATCACGATGTCGAGCTTGCCCGGCGCGGCGGCCACCGCTTCGCGATAGGCCTTGTTCCACAACACGGCGGGCAGAAAGCCCAAATCGAGCTCGGGCTTGACGGCAGGGTTGACGTTCAGGGAGTTCATACGCAGTCCATCCTTCATATCTTCCAATGATTTTTTAAGATATCATGATCGCAGCCGCCGGACATGACGGCCGCGCAATCACTTCGCATCCGGTTCCCGCGCGACGCTCTGCCAGGCGGCAATCAACGCGGCCAGGAAAAAAGCGATGTCAAGCCCATTGAACATCCCCTTGTACACCTCCATCCGGCAGGCCAGCTTGAATGCGGCCATCTCCGTACGCGCCAGCGCCCGCGATTCCGCCAGCAGCGTCCCGCGCTCCGCCGCCGACAGCAGCGCCAAACGCCGCGCCGCCTCCGCCTGGTTGCGCTCGGCTTCCGCATCGTAGCGGGCCAGAATCCGCCGCGCCTCAGCCTCGTCGACGGATTCGATTTTTTCCAGCATCTCTTCCTCGGAAAGGGTGAATTTCAGCGTGCCGTCATAGGTCAGCTTCTGAATGTAGTGATTCAGAACCTGCTGATCGGTGATTTCTCCGGCCAACTGCTTTTTCGCCTCCGGCGGCATCGCCTCGAACCGCTGCCGCGCCGCCGCCTGATTGGCCGCATCGCACTGTTCCGCGGCGGCCCGGGCTTTCCGGTACTGCTCCGACTCCTCATCAACGCCCAGTTCCTCCAGCGTATCGACCGCCGCCATGGGGTCGGGCAATTCGCCGCCGCCTTCGAGCTTGCGCTGGAGATAAGCCGTGAGGTGTTCGTCATGGATGTCGCCGGACAGCGCCTCGCCGAGCAGCCGGATCGAATTCAACGGTCCCTCGGCCCGGACCAGCGCATGCTCGGCGATGATCGTCTTGCCGAACAGAATCCCGGCCGCCGCCAGCAGCGCCGCCAATACTCCATACCATTGCGACCCGCGCCCGCCGGCAAACCGCACCGCCAGTCCGACGGCCACGCCCACCAGCAGCGCCAGCATGCCGTATTCCCGCTCGGTCCAGATGCCGATCGCCGCCCAGACGCCGCCGGCGGCCAGCGCCGCCGCCAGACCGGCGGCCAGAGACCGCAGCCGATGATGGCGCCCGGGATGATGAACTGCAACGCTCACGGAATGTTATTCCCTTCCGTTCCAGCAATAGGTACAGACCTTGTCCTCCGGCAACCCGATCGCCGCCAGCAATCCCTCCAGCGTCTGATAGTGCAGAGTGCTGAGATTGAGCTCCCGACGCACCTCCTCGACCATTTGGCGATAAGGTTCGCCGTAAACGTTGAAATATTTTTCCAGAATTTCCGGCGTCAGTTCGGCGCCGTGTTCGAGATGCTGGATCGCCCGGCGCGCGGCCAGATCAAGCTCCGAACGCGAACGCGAAAAGTTCAGGTATTTGCACCCGAAAAGCAGCGGCGGCGACGCCGAGCACATATGCACCTCCGCGGCGCCGAGCTCCAGCAGCTGGGCCACGGTTTCGCGCATCTGAGTGCCGCGGACGATGGAGTCGTCGCAGAACAGAATGCGCTTGCCCTTGACCTGCGACTCCACCGGAATGAGCTTCATCTGCGCCACCAGATCGCGCATCTGCTGGTTCTGAGGCATGAAACTGCGCGCCCAGGTCGGCGTGTATTTGACGAACGCGCGCTTGTAGGGAATGCCGGAAGCATTGGAGTATCCGACCGCATGGGCGATGCCGGAATCCGGAATGCCGGAAACCAGATCGACTTCGGGCCGGTCGGCGCGCGCCATGATGTCGCCGTTGCGATAGCGCACTTCCTCGGTGTTGACCTGTTCGTAACAGCTCGAGGGATACCCGTAGTAAACCCACAGGAAGGCGCAGATCCGCATCCGGTCGCCGGGTGCGCGCTCCTGAATCACCGCGTCGGCGGTGAGGCGTACGATTTCGCCCGGGCCGAGGTCGTATTTGTACCGGTAGCCGAGGTTCGGAAACGCGGTGGTCTCCATGGTCACGGCATAGGCATTTTCCTTCTCCCCGATAATCACCGGAGTGCGCCCGTAACGGTCGCGCGCGGCATAGACCGCATGGTCCTTGAGCACCAGAATCGAAAGCGAACCTTCGATCGCGGCCTGCGCATACTCCAGCCCGGCGACGATCGAATCCTTCTGGTTGATCAAAAAGGCCGCCAGCTCGGTCTGGCTGATTTCGCCTTCATGGCACTCGCTGAAATGGGCGCGGTTGTCCTCCAGCGCGGCGCGCAGAATCTGGCGGCTGTTGGTAATCTTGCCGACGGTGACGATGGCGTAAGTCCCGAGCGAACCGGTCACCACCAGCGGTTGCCGCTCGAAGTCGCTGATGCAGCCGATTCCGGTCTCGCCCGGCAAATCGTCGATCTCCCGGTCGAACTGCGTTCGGAACTGCGAATTGGCGATGCTGTGGGAGCGCCAGGCCATATTGCCGGCGCGATCCAGCACGGCCATGCCGCCATAACGGGTGCCGAGGTGAGAATGATAATCCGTTCCGTAAAACAAATCGCCGATGCAATCAAGCTTGCCGGCCACGCCGAAAAAACCGCCCATAGAAAACGCCGTCCCTGTTATCCCCCGAACGATATTGAGTCTTGCGCTTTCCGGCATCCGGAAAGGCCGTCCCGCTCCTCGATCAATATACCTCTCGGCTTCCTCATTTGCAAGCGGGAGGCCGATTTTTACCGGGATTTTATTCGCGCGAAAGCCAACCCATCACAGCGTCCCGGATCGCCCCGGACACGGCTGCGGAAGATTATTCGCCGAAGGTTTTCTGTTCGGCCGGCGGCGTCCAGAAGCAGTCGCTGTTCAACCCCAGCGGAAAAACGCGGACATTGCGATAACGCCCGGACAGTGCCTTCAGGCTCTCCGGGACGATCAGAAAGGTGTAAGGCTGCTCCTCGTGCAGCAGCGCCTGAAAACGGTGGCACAATGCAATCCGCTCCGGAACATCGAAGGTGCGGCGGATCGATTCGATGATCCGGTCGGCCTCCGGATGCTTGAACCCGACGTGATTGCTGCCCATCGGCGTATCGGCCTGGCTCGAATGCCAGACCTGATAGGGATCGCTTTCATAGGGCAGGCTCCACCCCAGCGAACAGACTTCGTAGGAACGTTTTTCCAATTTCTCAATATAGACCGGCCACTCGAACACGGCGATCTTCATTTCGATGCCGGCCCGGGCCAGGTCCTCCTTCACGATGGTCAGGATTTTTTCCTGAATCGGATTGCCCGCCACCTGAAGCGCGGTATATTCGAAGCGCCGTCCGTCCTTGTCCAGAATGCCGTCGCCGTCGGTGTCGCGCCAGCCGGCCTCGGCCAGCAGCGCCTTCGCCCGCGCCGGATCGAACGGCCACGGCGCGATCTCCCGATCATAATAAGGACTGTCATAAAAAAACGGTCCACTGATCACCCGGCCGCGATCGCAGAAAACATCGCGCAGAATCCGCTCGCGGTCGGTCAGCAGGGTCAGCGCCTGCCGCACCCGCTTGTCCTGAAACAGCGGATGGCGCAGATTGTAACCGATGTAGTAGTAGGCGCTGGCCAGATACCGCGCGCGACGGATGGTTTCGCCGGGAGCCAGCGGCTGATCCGCCGCGCTCATGCCGACGCCCAGCACCGAATGCGAAAATGGTTCCTCTCCGGCCCGTTTTTCCCACTGCTCCGGCAGCAGCCCAAGTTCGTCGAGCTCTCCGGCCAGCAACATCTGGAAGCGGGTATTGGGCGCCTTCACGATTTCGAAAACCACCGTTTCCAGCGGCGGCGCGATACCGAGTTCGTTGCCGAAGTAACGGTTGAAGCGGCGCAGTACAAAGCGCTGATCGCGCACCCACTGTTCAAGCTTGTAGGGACCGCAGCCGACGACCATGCGGTTGCGCTCGTGATCGTCGTTGAATTTTTCCGGATCGAAGACGCGGCCGCCGGGGCAATAGAAGTGGCGCGGCAGCGGCGCCAGCCCCAACGACAGCTCGAGCGAACGGAAATATTCATTGCGCCAACGGATTTCCAGCTCATAATCGTTGATTGCCCGAATATATTCCAGATCCTGATAATAGCCGCGCAGCACCGCCGCATTGACCTTGGGATTGCGGATGACATCGAGATAGAAGACAAAATCGGCCGCCGTCACCTCGCGCGGCGCCACCTTCTCCCCGGTTTCCGGGTCGGTGAAATCATGCCACAGAACGCCTTTGCGCAAGCGGATGCGGAATGTCTTGTGATCGGCGGAACTCTCCCACGACTCGGCCATCAGCGGCACGAATTCCTCGGGCCGGGCAAAATTGCGCGTGCCCAGCGTCGAAGTGCATAATCCGAGAATCTCGCTGGCCGTGGCTTCATTGCCGGTAATCGGATTGAGGCTGCCGATATCGGCGGCGATCGCCTGAACCAGACGGCCGCCCGAAGTCGCCGCCGGATCGAAGAATTCCGCATTGCCGGCCCGGTCGCCGCCGCCGGGCGCCATGCCGGACGCCGCGGTGGCGACCGCCGCCGGACGGCGCGCCAGCTCTTCGCGCAGCAGCCGCAATTCCCGGCTCTGGCGGTCGATCGCGGTAATCGTCATCCAGCCGAAAAAGGCCACCGCCGCCAGCAGCAGAACCAGCAAAAACCGTTCCCAGCCTCCCCGTCCCGCCATCTCGGATCCTTTCCTTCAATAATAAGCCCGGACCGCCCTACTGCTGCGACACCCGGAAAAGCATGGTTGCGCCCAATCCCTGAAAAAGCAGGTTGGGCAGCCAGATCAAATATTGCGGATAGATGAAATAAAACTTGGTGATCGATTCACAGACGATCAACGACAGAAAAAAAACGCCGCCGAGAATCACGCTCAGGAACAGCCCGACCGACGTTTCGCGCCGGGAAGTGCGGATCGCCAGCGGCAGCCCCAGCAGTAGGAACGCAATCGGCGACAGCGCCATCGCGATGCGCTGGTTGAGCTCCACTTCCAGTTCGCAAAGCTCTTCTTTGGTCGCGCCGCGCTTGCGCTCGATCTTCATCTTCGCCAGCAGCTGGTCAGCGGGCAGAAACTTCGGCCGGATGCCGACATGGTCCTGACTGAGCTTGGCGCCGTAATCGAAGCTGAATTCCAGTTCGTCGTTGAAAATCGTCTGTTTGCTGTCGCCGTCATAATTGCCGACAATGCATTTGTAGAGCTTGGCGTTGAGCTTCATCGCCTCTTCGTCGACGCTCAGTACCGCACGCTCGGCGAAGATATCCTGCCGCAAGTTCAACTTGTCGTCGAAAGAATACATCTGCAGACCGCGCAACTCATTGCCGACCTTGTCGTCGATATAAATCATCGTGCCCTCGTAGGCGATCTGCTGGCCCGGGACGAAAAGCGCCATCGGGTTGGTCAGCGCGGTGTTGCGCATCAGCGTCCTGCCCTTCCACTGCATCGGCGGGCCGGCGTCAACCTGAAGATAAAGGCAAACCACGGTCATCAGCATCACGATCAGCAACAGCGGAGCGATGATCTGAAGAATCGAAATGCCGCAGGCGCGCATCGCGGTGATTTCAGAGTCGGCCGACAGCCGGCCGAAAACCACCATCGTGGCCACCAGAATCGACCACGGAATCGTATAAGTCAGCACAATCGGCAGCGTATACAGCACGAATTTCAGGAAATTCTCCACCGGCACCCCGCGCGACAGCATTTCCAGCACCGCCACCATGCGCGCTCCCATCATGCCGAAGGTCAGGATGCCGATCGCCATGCAGAAGACCACCAGAAAATCACGCGTCACATATCGATTTAAAATCCACATTCCGTTCGATCCGTTTCAGCCCGAAAAATCATGATTCCAATATTCATTTATTTATTATACACGCTGCCGCGCGCTTTCGCAAACCCGGCAGCCGCGGATTGGATGGTTTGTCGCCAAAAAAAATTCAACATCATGATTTTTGCTCTTGAATATTGGCCGATGAACAACTAAATTATCATCATGAGACTAATTGAAAACTGAAGGAAACGGACCTGTGCAGATGAAAAAGTCAACCGCATTATTGTTCCATATCGTATTGTTTCTGGCCGTCGCCGCCGGTGTGATTCTGCTTTGCACCTATCTCTACGGCCACAGCGCCAGCTTCAAGTCGCTGTTCGGCGCCTCCAACGCCGAGGTGCTCGGCGCGGTGGACAAGACCCGCAGCCTCGCGGCCAAAAGCGAATGGGCGGGAAAATTCTCGCTCTTCATCTTCACCGCCATCATCGTCATCCAATTTCTCGCGCTGTTCGTCGCCATTCATGTGATCGGCGCCATCCGCCGCAGCGATGAAACCCCTGAAGTCAAGTTGTCCAAGCTCGCCAATGCCGACATTTTCCTCGACCTGCCGCTCTACATCGGGCTGTTCGGTTCGGTGTCGAGTTTCATGGTGATGAGCTTCAGCTCCACCAGCGGCCAGCTGATCGCCTACTCCTCCACCCTGATCGGCATCATCTTCTGCACCGTCATGCGCATCGTGCTGATGTTCCCGCTGCGCGCCAGACTGATCAGCGCCACCGGCGGCCGGACGCCGGACAAGGAGTAAATTCAAGTGAATCGTTCGATTCTGATTGTCATCTGTGATTTCATCATCACATCGATGATTTATCTCAACGGCGGCTTTTCCGCCATTGAGTCGCCGTTTCGCGACGGCGGCGGCGCCACCATCGACCGTTCGACGGTCCAGATGGTGATCGCGGAGCTTGAAAGCCAGCGCGTGGTATTGGAAACGGAACGGCAGCGCCTGCTGGCCGAACGCATGGCGCCAGGCAAGGAGCAGACCGAAAACGCCCGGCTCGAAGCGCTGACGCAGGAGCTGGCCCAGACCCGGGCCAAGATCGAATATATGGAGCGGCGCGCCCGTCTGAGCCGGGAATCAGCCGGTCCGCTGTCCCCGGCCGAGATCCAGAAGGAGCTGGAAAAAGAGATTGCCGCCAAGGCCCTGATCCGGACCCAGTACGAACAATTGCAGGAAGAGCTCCAGCTCTACCGTGAAAACCTCCGCAAAACCGATGCCAATTTCGCCACATTGCAGGAACAGCACGCCACTGTGTTGCGCGAACTGGAAGCCCGGCGCAACGAACTTGAAGTCAGCGGCAAAACGCTGGAAGCCACCCGCCAACAGCTCGGAACCACCCAGAATGAGGCCGCCCGGCTGGGCGAGCGGCTGACCGCGCGAGAGGCCGACCTGACCGCCGCCCGGACCGCCCTGAACAATGCCGAAACCAGCGTCAGTGATTATCGGCAACGGCTGGGAACCGCCGAGGCCGATCTGGCCTTTCTTCAGGGCCGTTCCAGCGCCATGGAAAAGGAATTGGCCAGCACCCGCGACCGGATCGATTCGATGCAGAAAAATATCAAGGCGCGGGATATCGAGCTCTCGGCGACCAAAACCCGGTTGGAGAACATGCAGAATGTGTTGAAAAACGCAGTCACCGATCTGTCCCGGGCGCGCAGCGATCTGGCCGGCGAAAACGCCAAACGCGAAGAGGCGCAGACCGCGCTGGCGCAGTTGAAGGGCGATTACACCGCGGTGACGGCCAAACTCCAGAATGCCGAGGAAAAACTCCGCAGCGACGTGCTCACGCGTTACACCCAGGCGGCGGTCAAGCTCAAACAACATGTCCGGGAAAGCCGCTTCATCCTCGACCGCAACGAATCCGGCGACCTGTTCCTGCCCGCGGTCAAAGTCGGACCGAAAAATTACCTGATCTCCGCCTTGCGCACCCTGGCCGCGGCGCGGGAAAACAGTTCCGCCTTTGGCGAGGTCACCGAGCTCAATTACCAGGCCAGCCGCCCCGACGCCGGTGAAAAAGGCGACATCAGCCGGATCGGCGGACCGCTGCTGGTGGAAAAGAGCGACTGCCGTGTGGCATTGCTGGAAGTCCCGGAAGCCCTGGCGAAACCGCTGACCATACTCACCCGCGACGAGCTGAAGCAGCGCGGAATTCAGGACCTCTATCTCTTCAAAGCCGGTTCTTTCGGCAAAGACAGCACCATCCTCGACAGCCGCTGCTCCATGAGCTTCGAGAGCGACGACGACTATCTCTACATCCGCAACGGCGCCCGGGTTTCGAGCGAACTCAAGGCCGACATCGGCGACCTGGTGCTGACCAAACAGGGCGAACTCGTCGGCGTGGTGGTGGCGCTGGAGGAATATGATTTCGGACGGCAGCTCGAAGCGCGTTGCTTCGTTTTCGGACGGCAGCCCGATCCGGCTTCGCTGCCGACGATCGAGCTGACCAAGCCGGCCGGGCAGGATACCTACCGCGATTTCAGCGACAAGGTCAACTTCTGGCTGGATCAGGCCAGGCCGCTGGATGCGCGCAAACGCCGCCGGTAGCCTGTGTTCCGTCCGCAATTTGATGATGGTTTTTTTGTCGGATGACGCGGTTGAACGTGCAAGAGACATCAGCGGAGGCATTGCCGAATATGGACGAAAACCCGACCGACCCCAATCCGGCCAATGCCGACGAAACCAGAGTCGCCGCCGGTTTGTCCGATGCCGAAGGCAATCGGGTATCGATCGAGGAGTTGAAGGAGCTGATGAGCATCGCTCCCGACAACACGATCGGTCAGATGGCCAATATGACGACCATCGGCGTCGGCGGCATCGGTACGGTTTTTTCCGCGCACGAGCCGGTGCTCAACCGGGAAATCGCCATCAAAATTCTGCGCCCGACCTACCGCGACCGGTTGGATTTCGTGGCCAGTTTCATCCGTGAAGCGCGGATTACCGCCCAGATCGACCATCCGAACGTAATTCCGGTGCACCGGCTGGGCGTCTTCGACGATGCCGGAGCCTACTTCACCATGAAGCGGGTGGTGGGGGTTACGCTGTCGCATATTCTGCGCGAACTTCATTCCGGCAACGCCGAGTGGCAGCGGCGCTACTCCCGCAACCGGCTGCTCGAAATTTTCATCTCCGTCTGCAACGGCGTGGCCTTCGCCCACAGCAAGGGCATCATCCACCGCGACCTCAAACCGTCCAACATCATGATCGGGGATTACGGGGAGGTGTTCATTGTGGACTGGGGACTGGCGCTTTACCGGGAAGAGAACGACAGTTCCCACCACGCCCGCAAGATCGAGCTTGGCGAACTGCCGGAGCAGCTTCAGCCCCCAAGCTCCGGAGACGACTCCACCACCAAAGTCAGCGGCACCCCGGCATTCATGGCGCCGGAGCAGGTTTCCGGACGCGACGATATCCTGACCGAACAGACCGACGTCTATGCGCTGGGCGCAATCCTGTATTCCATCCTGACCTGGGAACAGTCGCCGTACGCCAGCGGCATCTCGATGCCGCAGCTGATGGAGCAGGTGGCGCGGCAGAAATTCATGCGCCCGCGGCGGCGCGCGCCGCGACGCAAAATCCCCTATGAACTCGAGGCCATCTGTCTCAAAGCGATGGCCGGCAAGAAGACCAGGCGCTATTCTTCGGTGCGGGCATTGCTCAATGACGTCCGTAATTATCTCGACAAATATCCGGTCAGCGCCTATTCGCCATTGCTCTGGTACCGGATTTACAAATTGATCCGGCGGCGGCCGCTGGTGCCGATCACGCTGCTGGTGGCCGCGTTGTCGGTGGGCGGCTGGATCGGCACCGAAGCTTTGAAAAATCGCCTCGACGCCCGCTCGCTGCTGAACGTGGCGCTGACCACCATCAGTGAAGGCACGTCCGCCCGCAATCTGGCGCTGTCGACCCGGCAGAAGCTCAATGATTATTATGCCGAATCGGGCAATACCGATACGATCGGCACCGCCAGCGATCTGCGCAGCCGCTTCAACCGGGCGCGCGACGAATTTGAGATCACCTGCAACAACGCCTGGGAACTGCTGATCCAGATCGTGCGGCTCTACGGCAATCTGAATGTCGCCGGTCCGGTAATGGCCGAGCTTTTGACCAACCAGATGGATTTCGCTTTCGCCACCGGCAACTATCCGATGGTCGACCGCATTGCCAACCGCATCCGCCGTCAGCCCGCCGGCGTGGTGCGCCAATTGTATGAATACTCGCCCCAGCTCGGGCGGCAGATGACGATCATCGAGCATAACCGGGGCGACCTGGAGCTGCAAACCGACGTGCCCGGTTTGCAGGCAACCGCGAGTTTTCAGGGTCCCATCGATTCCGCCGGCCGGCGTGCCCGCGTGGTACAAGGGCCCGGAGAAAATGCGCCGCCGCGCGAAGACAATCCGACCCCGCTGGCGCCCTCACCCTCCATGACCACCCTGCCCGCCGGACAGTACTGGATCACGCTGACGTTGCCGGATTCGCTTGCCGCACCGCAGAAAAAACTCTACTTTCCGGTCACGGTGCGGCGCGGTGAAACCGAGACCATCCGGCTGAATATTCCCCGGCACTGGCCGCACGGAACCGTCTATATTCCGGGCGGCGGCTTCATTTTCGGCAACCGCACCTTCGACGATCAGTCGGCCCGGACCGTACTGGACGGCTTTTTCATCAGCATCTACGAGGTAACCTTCCAGGAATATCTCGAATTCTGGAATGCGCTGGATTCCGCCGAACTGAAGGAACGCTACCGGGCTTACGCCGCCGACACCAACGGCGGCCGCGGGATGCGCCCGCTCTGGAGCGACGCGGGAGTGCTCAGCGAGCCGTATCAGCCGGCGATGCCGGTGGTCGGGATTTCCGGTCAGGCGGCGGAAGCCTATTGCCGTTACCTGAGCCGCAGGATCGGCCTGCCCTGTCGTTTGCCCACGGTGCTGGAGTGGGAAAAAGCCGCGCGCGGCGTGGACGGCCGCGAATACGTCTGGGGCAACGATTATCAGCCGGGGCTGGCCAATATTCAAGACCGCGCCAGGTCCGCCTCCGGTCCGGAACCGCATGCGGTTCCGGGCGGCGGCTATCCGAAAGACGTCAGCATTTACGGGGTTCACGATCTGGCCGGCAATGTCCGGGAGTTGGTGACCAATCCGAACAACGAACAATACTTCAGCGTCAAAGGTTCGAGCTTCGCCGCCTCGCCGCGGTTTGCCCGCATCCCGGAAAATACTTACGCCTACCCCGGATTGTCAGATATCGGCTTCCGTTATGTCGTCGAATTGCCCCCGCAGCCGGTCTCAACCATCGCCGCGACGCCAACGCCCTGAGCCATTGCCCGTCAATCGCCGGGTCCGGCCTCAAAATTCCAGTTCCGGGGATTCGAACCGCAAGCGGGCATTGAATATTTCCGCATAGAGCCGCCGGATATCGGGTTCCTCCAGTCCCAGAAAATTATAGATCAAGGCAATCTGCCGCCGGTTCAGCTTGATCCGACCGCTTTTGATCTGGGAAATCGCCGCCGGAGTCACCCCCAGCAACCGGGCCAGATCCTTCTGGCGCAACTGCCGTGCCCGCAGACCCGCCGCAATGATCCGCCAGCCGTTGACATGAGGGGGGAAGAGATTTCGCGGGGGGGCGCCATCCTCCGTCCGAAGGCAATCGCTTCTCCCGGTATTTTCCCCCGCTTCATACTGAGTTTCGCGTTTCTCCATACTGGCAACCTCCGACGCATTCATGACTCCGGCACTCCCTTCCATTGACAATAGCGATTTTGATATATACTATACACGAAATGTTTAATGTTTTATTAACTTTTAAAAAAAAATTTTAATTTTTCCGATTTTCCAGTTGCAATTTTGCAATGTTAGGTATATTTTTTAAGCAATTGCTTAATTTTCTGTCAATATGCCGAGTCTGCGCCGGAGCATATGGACATATTGTTTCCGGGTTTCTACTTAATTTCGAGTTGGAATAATAAAACAATAAAATTAAGCAAATGCTTTATATGAATAATGAATCCAATATGGAAGGAGTCGGTCGATATGGAGAACTGTTACGGCCAATATGCCGCATCACACTCAGAAAAATGCCGGAAATGCCGCATGGTCCGCTGGTGCAGAGAGGCCGGAGATCCCTCGCTGCTGCGCGACGACATGGGCAGTTACGATGAGAGTTTTCAGGATGACGCCACGCGGGAACAGGCGGAAGCAATTCGCCAGGCGCGGCTGCGCAAGTTCAGAGGGGAGGCGTTGCGGTATTCCCGCAACGATCTGCTGGAAGTGATCGTCTACATGCTGGATCTTGATCCGCTGGCGCTGGAGCTGCTGAGCGCCAAGATCAACGATCCGGATATTTCGCTGTCGGAAATCGCCCGACGCCGCAATACCTCGCGGCAGGCGGTCCAACAGGCGCTGCAACGGAAATGTCGTGAAAACCCGGAACTGGCGCGGCTGCTCAACAACCGCGAACAGAAACGCCGGAAACGCAAACAACCAACATTCATGGAGGTCGTATGTCAAATTCGCCGTCAAGTGTCAGCAATGAACTCGAAAAAGCCCGGGTCAGACTCGAACTGCTACAGGAGCTTGAGCTCCTGGAATCGGAATTTCGACTTATCGAAAATGAATATTCTCAAAGGAAGCGTCATCTTGCCGAACGCTTGAGCGCATTGGGCGGCAACTGAATTTGTCTTTGCCCGGAACCGGCGGCGGAATGGATATCGTCCCATTCCGCCGCCGGATTTTTGCGATTCTCTCCATCGAATCACCATTCCATAGCCATAACGTTTTTCCGCAATCCGGCTTCCCGGCGGACGCCAAGATTCCATACTCATCCATTCCAATCCCCGGAAAAAGCCGAAACTTATCTATCTTTTCCGATGAAAATGTCCCGACGCAGCACCGGACGCTCTTGAAATCATCCCGATTTTCCGGTATACTCATGAACAGCAACATTCCGCGAAAGGACTTTCAACGATGGATTTGAACCGGGAACTCGATCGCAACGGCCAGGCGACCCTGCGCACCCAGATCGCCGAAATTCTGAGTACGGAATTCGCCCGGCTGCCGCCCGGATCGCCGCTGCCCAGCGGTACCGAACTGCGGCAGCGCTTCCAGGTTGCCTACATGACCATCACCCATGCACTGGATGACCTGGTCTTGCGCAATGAAATCGTCCGCATCCACGGCAAGGGCACCTATACCGCCACCCGCGGTCCCCGGGTCATCTACTGCCTCACCCAATCGCCGGAAGCGGTTTCGGGCAACGCCGCACTGCTGCTCACCGGAGCGCTGCGCCAGGCGCGGGAACTCGACATCCGGCTGGTCACCCATCACGTATCGCTGACCGGACGCGGCGACGAAATCGACTGGACCAACATGGAGCGGCTGCCGGAATATGCCGCGGTGATCGTGTGGGGCTTGTGGTATCATCGCGTCTTCGATTTCCTGAACCATCGTCACTGCCGGGTGGTGTATATCGATCCCTACAATGAAATCGACGGCCTCGCCCGGCACAAAATCGAGGAATTCCATCGGCTGGTGATCTCCCGGGCGGCGGCAGTCGACGAAGCCGTCCGCCGTTTGCACGAAGCCGGGCGGCGCAAAATCTTCCTTTATCACCACGAACCCCACGAAGACAACACGGTCCGCGCCGGTTTCCGGGCGGCGCTCGCCAAACATCAGCTGGAGTTTTCCAGCAAACTCGAACTCTATTCGGCCAATACCTTCAATGACGCCTACCAGAATCTTCTGAGCATGAGCACCCGGGGCTACGTTTACGATGCCGTGATCGCGCAGAAGCCGGTTCAGGCGCTCGGGTGCTTTCAGGCGCTGCGGCAATGCGGCATCCAGGTGCCGGAGGATATTTCGCTGGTCGCGCTGGAGGACGAACCGCAGTTGTCCACCCATCCGATCGGCATCACCGTGATCGATCCCAACCTTGAGGGCGCCGGCGCGGAAGCGGTCCGGGTGCTCGCGGCCAACGGCCGGGAACGGGTCGAGAAACAGATTGCCTTCAAACTCATTAACCGACATTCCATCTAATTCAATATCAGGAGTTTCCCATGCCTTCCGAAACCTTGTTCCCGATCCCGCGCCCCAAACAAATGCACCAGCGACCCGATGCATTGAATATATCGGGTTTTAAAGCGCAGTCATCCGCCGTCATACCCGAATCGGCAGTGGTCCGGACGGAGCTCCGCCGCCTCTTCGGCAACCATCAGGGCGCGCTTTTGTCGCTAGATTGCCGGGCGGGCGCGATAATCGCGCCGCGGGTTCCGGAGCAGGCCTATCGGCTCACCGTAACCTCCGACGGCATCGCCATCGCCGCCAATACCGCAATCGGCCTGCTTTATGCACTGCAGACGCTGCGCCAGCTGAAAATCGCGCCGGGGGTTTTTCGCTGTGCGGAAATTTTCGATTATCCCGACGTCGAACTGCGCATCGCCGCCCGTCCGTTGCTGTGCGGCGAAAGCGGACGCAATGCGCTGGAATGGGGCGATGGCCGCAGCGCCCGCCTCGCCCGCTGGCGGCGGGAAATCGATTTTGCACTTCAATGTCGCTACAACGGCATCTTCGCCCACGGTTTCGATTGGAACACCCGGGTTTATCCCGGCTTCGCCCGCGATATGCGCCAACTGAACCGTTATGCCCGGCAGCGCGGCGTCAAACTGATCTTCGGCGGCTACGGCATCGGCGTCGGCGGCTGGGGCGGAGAGGCTTATCTCGGCGAAGCGCACAATTTTCTGAAAGGCGCGGGCCACCGTTATCATCAGGACTATCCCTGCTCGCAGAACAATCCGGCCAAGCCGGAAACCGCCTACAACGGCACCTGCCGCAGCAATCCGGAGCTGCGTCAGGCCAAAATCGCCGAAATCGCCGCCTTCATCCGAGCGGTCGAGCCGGGAGCGCTCTACCTCCATCACGAAGACCTGTCCGACTGGCAGGAAAGCCTCGACAATTTCTGGCTCAAGCGCTGTCCCGCCTGCCGGGCCAAATGGCCGGACGACCGGATGGAATCCGTTACCGGCGGCGCCGGAGCAATCGCCGACAGCTATGATGTGCCTGGTGAAGCCCGGGCGCTGGTCCGCAAACGCGATTACGATGCGGCCGAAGATTGTACGCTGTTGCTGACCTCGCCGTGCTACGGTCAATTCGATCAGGATGACGCAACCTGGGAAAAGTTGCAGGCCTTGTGGATCAATGTGGCAAAAAGTATGAAGTTCCAGCGCCATGTCGGCTTGACGTTGCGGGAACAGCTCGCCGACGCCGACGGGAGATTGCGGTTCGCCGATCTGGCCGAAAAAATCCGGGCCGCCGGCTGCCACCAGAAGTTGTTTGTTTTCGCCGTCGGCGGAGGAGCGTTGTATGGCGACAACGCCCCCTTTTCTTCCATGCCGGAATTCAATTCCTATTTTTCCGGCGCCGGAGCATTGTTCAATTTTTCGGGCGTACTGTTTCAGCGGCCCCAGCAGCTGTTCAACAGCGAATGCTGCTGGAATCTCGAACCCGGTCCGCACAGCGAAACCCTCGCCATCGATCCCGACCGGAAAGCTGCGGCGGACCGCTATACGCAGATGGCGGGACGGCGCCAGCTGCTCGAACCGCGCCACGCCGCGGCCGACGGCTGGCTGGCGCAGGCCTGCCGCCGGATTTACGGAAACAAGGCCGGAGACGCCATATTCCGTTATCAGCTGCTGCGGACCGCGCACGGCGACTATCCGCTGAGTGTGCTTTATATGCACCTGACCATGGAAAAACCCTGGAAAAAGTTGACCGAATCGCCCGATCCGCGTCCGGGGGAAACCCTGCGCCGCCGGGTCAAAAGTTTTGCCGACGAATGCGACCGCTGGCGGGAACTGGCGGCAGCAACCGGCGAAGGCAAGGCGCTGATCGACGAAGCGATCCGGCATCTGCGCGCTGACTGGAAAAGAACCGAACTGATCCGGCAGAGCCGTCAGCTGGAAATCGGCCAAACCGTCGCCATGCTGATGGCCGAGCTCTGGGCGCGCCGCGCCGGCACCGCACCCGTACTCAAAGCGCCCCGCCGCCAATTGGCGGAACTGCGCCGGCTGATCGCAACGTTGCCTGCCGACTACCCGTCGCTTGCCGACGGCGATGCCGCATTGTATGGAATGTACTGCGATAAAATCACGGAATTGCTTTGACCACAACGATTTAAAACGCATGGAGAAAAGACCGATGAATCACCGGAAACTGGGAGTTGTCCTGTTGCTGGCGGCGTTGACCGGAACCCTCGGCGCAGAAGAGGATGCCGCCCGGATCATCGCCGGACGGCGGGAGTTCCGCGAACTGTGCCGCCGCGACCCCGCGCGCATCGCCGACTATCGTGAAAATGCCGATCCGGAAATCCGGCGTTACGCCTGGTACCGGCTGCTGACCGACGATACGCCGCAACGCGGCCACTGTCTCCAAGCGGCGCTGCAGGATAAGGACGACAGCATCCGGCTGTTCGCGGTGCGTGTTCTGGCGACGCTGCCCGATCCGGACCAGACCAACCACAAGCGACTGGCGGAAATGGCGCGCAGCGATGTCAATCCGGCGGTGCGTCAAGTCGCCGACGCCGCCAGCTGGCCCTTCGTCCGCCACACCGTGCTGCTGCGCGAAGACCCCAGTTGGGATCACGAGGTCAAAATCGTCCGGCGGTTTGAATTGCCGAACGACCGGATTCAGTTCCGGACCGACCCGGACCGACGGGGGCATTTTGCAAACTGGTTCGCCGCCGACGGCGGCGACGCAGGCTGGCAGCCGGGCAGACTCGGATACTGGGAAGAGAACGGATTCGCCGATTACGACGGCATAGCCTGGTACCGCATCCGTTTCACCATGCCGGAAAAACCCGATTGCAACGCGGTCGAAATTCATTTCGGCGCGGTTGACGAATCGGCCTGGGTCTGGCTCAACGGCGTTTATCTCGGCAGCCACGACGAAGGCGAATCCGGCTGGGACAAGCCGTTTGCACTGGATTGCCGCAAGGAGATCCGCTGGGGCGGCGAGAACGTCCTGGTCGTCCGAGTGCTTGACACCCGGCTCGGCGGCGGCATCTGGAAACCGATCGAAGTTGAAATTCTGCAATAATCACCCGGAGAACAACCATGAAAATCCATCTCCTCTGCGGTCTCCTGTCACTGCTTCCGCTGGCCGTTCCGGCCGCGGATGCCGAACTTCCAACGCCACCCGAGCTCAAAAGCGCTAAGGCTGTGATCGCCCGCTGGGATTTCCGGGACGGCAAACCCGACAGCGCCGACGGCAAGATCGCCGGCGTGCTCCGGGGGCCGAGCACCATCGTCGCCGCCGGCACTGGTCATGCGCTGAAGATCGCCTCCTCACGAGGCAGCAGCGCCGCCGGACTGGATACGGCGCGAATCTATCCCGAACTGACGCCGGAAAGCGCCTTCAAAATCATGATTTCCTTTTATCTGAATCCGCCCGACGGCGCGGGTTCGGCGGTGTTGCTCGACAATAAATATGTCAATATGCCCAAGGCCGGACAGGAAAAATACCATCGCGGTTACCAGATCAATCTCTATTACAACGGCGCCAGCTACTGCATCGAATGTTTCTGGGGCTTCGGCGACAAAACCGCCAACACCGTAAGCACCCGGATGCCGCTGGCCCCGAATGTCTGGCATACCGCCACGATCGAATTCACCGGCAAAGGCATGGTCCGCTACCTCATCGACGGCAAGAATGCCGGCAGCGGCGAAGTTCCGCCCGGTCCGCTGGCCCGAACCGACCAGCAGCTGATCATCGGCGACCGGGTCGGCAGCGGTTATCAGCCCTTTCCGGGGCTGATCGGCGGAGTATTGATCACCGATGAAAACGACACTCCGGCCAAACCGGAAAATCAGGAAGGAGACCTCCTGTGAAACGCTTGCTTACCTCACTGCTGCTGACCGCCGGCATCATGGCCGGAGCCGCCATTCCGGCACCGCCCCCGCTCGAAACCGCATTGCCGGTCATCGCCCGCTGGAATTTCAAAGACCGGTCGCTGGCCTCCGACGGCGGCAAATTTCCGATGACGCTGCGCGGCGCCAGCACACTGGTGCCTGCCGGCGACGGCTTCGCGCTGGCAGTCAATCCCGAGAACAGCGACAATCCGCCCATCAGCGGCATGATGACCGACAAGGTCTACCGCGAACTCACGCCCGATGGCGGGTTTCAGCTGCTGATGAGCTTTTATCCCGATGCCCGGCAGTACACCCGTGACTCGGTACGAAGCGTCTCGACCCTGATCGACTCCAAATACGTCAACGGCAACGATCCCAAATACCAGTGCGGATTCATGGTCACGCTGGAATTCGACGGCTATACCTTCCGTCCGGTGGGCTGGTTCGGCATTCACGGCGGGACCGGACGCGTGGCCGGAAAATCGATCGCGCTCGAACCCGACCGCTGGCATATTCTCGAGCTCAACTTCGACGGCGCAGGCCAAGTCGGCTTCAAACTCGACGGCCGCGACGCGGGTTCCGGACAAATCGCCGCCGGCGCGCTCGCCCCGGCCATCGAACACCTCACCATCGGCGACCGGCGCGGCTCCGGCTACCGCCCCTTCGCCGGCTGGATCGGCGGCATACTGCTGGCCGAACTGCCGCACCGCGAACTGGCGGTGATCGCCACTCCCACCGTGCGCCGGGTTTATGCCTATGGCGAACCCGCAGCCAAGCTGCATGTTGCAACGGTCAATTCCGGAAAAATCGTCCGTGACGGCATGACGGCGGCCGTCCGGATCGAAGGCCTGGAGGCGCCGCCGTCAACTACGACCGTACCCCGTCTCGGCGCCGGAGAAAGCGTCCGACTCGAACTTCCGCTGGAAACCCGGATCGCCCCGGGCATCCGCACTCTCCTCGTCACATTGTATGACAATGCGCAACAGAAACTGGCGGAAGACCGCATCGAATTCGTAGTCATGCCGCCGCGGTTGCCGGGCATCTCCCGGTTTCTGTGGGGCGGAGTAGCGCCGGAAACCGCCCGTGAACTGGGCTTTACCGAACAATTCTGCCCGATCACGCCGCGCAGCGAACCGATGGACGACGCCTGGCGCATCTACCGGCTCAATGATCTCGACGCGGGAGCACGAGTCGGTCTTTACGGGTGGGATTCGGTCAGCCCGGCCTATCGCTTCGAACGCCGCGAGAAGCGGCATAACATCGTCGGCCGCGACGGCAACCCGCAGGCCCGCTGGAATCTCGACGCCTCCGATCCGGCGGTAACCGCCGAATATGTCGAGCTGCTTGAGCCCGCGATCCGGGAAATGGCGTCGCATCCGGCGCTCTCCGGGGTATTGCTCAACAGCGAATACCCCGCCAGCCGCCAGCCCAATTTCGCGGCTCACGAAACCGAGGCGTTCCGGAAATTCGCCGGATATGCCGTTCCGGCGGGCGTTTCCGGTCAAACCATGCCCTGGACTCAGGTCCCCGATTTTCCGCTCAGCCGGGTACTCCCCGACAACGATCCCAACCTGATCTATTACCGCTGGTTCTGGACCGTCGGCAGCGGCTGGGAGGCGCTGAATTCGCGTCTGGCCGAGCTCTATGCCGCCAATGCGCCGGAAGACTTCCGAACCTATCACGACCCTGCGACCCGCTGCCCGCCCTACTGGCGCGCGGACGATCGTGTACGACTGATCGGCAACTGGACCTACACCTGTCCCGATCCGGTCAAGATCGGCCAGACCACCGATGAACTGCTGGCTCTTGCCGGCGGCCGCCAGAAAGTCCTGAGCATGATTCAGGCGATCTATTACCGCAGTCAGGTCGCGCCGCAGAACTTCACCCCGCCGCGTCCGCCGGAATGGCTGGCCCGGGAGCCCAGGGCGGAATATATCACCATTCCGCCCGACGCCATGCGCGAAGCGCTGTGGTGCGTTCTCGCCCGAAAAATCGACGCCATCGGGGTCCACGGTTCGGGCTCGCTGATCGCGCCGGAACGGGGCGCCTACCGTTACACCAATGCCGAAGCCAAAGAGGCATTCCGGGACACCGTCGCAACGGTCATCGAACCGCTCGGACCGATGCTGCTCGAGGTGCCGGAGCGCAAGCCGGAAATCGCCATACTCCAGAGTTTCACCAACACGATCTTCGCCCCGGGCCAGCATCCCTTCGGCTGGGGCAAGGGGTGGAACGCGGACCTCCATCTGGCGTTGCAATACGCCGGATGGCAGCCGTCGGTCATGTACGAAGAACATCTTTTCCGCGGCGATGCGGACGACCTCAGGATTCTCTTCATTCCGGGCTTGGAAGTGGTGCATGAAAGTCTGCTCAAAAAGCTTGAAGGGCTGCAATCACGCGGCGTAATTCTGGTCGGCGATGAATTCACCTGTCCCGCATTGCTGCCGGACTGGCGGATTCAGTCGGTCGCACGCCGGAACAGCGACCCGGTCGGCAGCAAACAGGCGTTGCAGCGGCTGGGCCAAAGCCTTAAAACCGATCTGGCCCAGATTTACCGTCCCGTCCAGGCCGCGAGCAATCCCGATCTGATCGTCCGGCGCCGGGGCAGCGATCGCGCGGATTATGTTTTCGTCATCAACGACAAGCGCACCTTCGGCGATTACATTGGTCCATGGGGCCTGATGACGGAAAAAGGTCTGCCCAATTCCGGCCGGGTGGCCGTGGCCCATACCGCCGGAGCGGCCTACGATCTGGTCAGACACCGGCCGCTGGAGCTGGACAGCCATGATGGCAAAACGCACTTCAAGGTCGATCTCGCACCGGGAGACGGCATGATTGCATTGTTGTTGCCTGAAGCGCTCGGCGACTGGAAATTCTCCGGTCCGGCGACTGCCCGGCGCGGCGAAACGCTGACCGTCACCGTCTCGGCTGCCCTCGCCTCGGGCCGTCCGGCAACCGATGCGGTACTGCCGTTTGAACTCGTACTGACCGACAGCAAAGGACGCCGGATGCCGGGCAGCGGATTCTACGCCGCTCCCGGGGGAAGCCGGGAAATCGCCTTGCCGATCCCGTGCGACGCCGCTCCGGGCGCGGGCGAGATCACGCTTCATTGCCTGGCCACCGGCAAAAAGTTTGTGTTCCCGATTTCGATTCCATAAAACCCGATCCCAATTTTCAAAAGGAACAGCAAGATGAAAAAAACACCGTTGCCGAAGATGTGGTTTACGCTGATAGAACTCCTGGTCGTGATCGCAATCATCGCGATTCTCGCCGCCATGCTGCTGCCGGCGCTGTCGGCGGCGCGGGCGCGGGCCAAAGATGTCAAATGCACTGCGAACCTCAAAAGCCTGATTCTCGGCTACAAAAGCTATGTCGACAAAAATAAAGGCTATTTCCTCACGCCCATGCAGAATTCAATCAACACCGCCGAACCCTGGTACAAATATGTGAGCATCGAACTCTACGGCGAAAACATCGTCAGCACCTCCGACCAGCGCACCGCCGACAACACGGTATTCTCCTGTCCGAGCGAGGCGACCGGATTCGGCGCCTACGCCAACAAGCTGTTCTTCTACACCCACTACGGGATCAACAATTACCTCGGCGGCTATGCTCCCGACGACGGAACAGTATTCGCCGGCGGCAATGAAAGCAGCCTGGTCGAACCGACGCAGGCCCTGGTGATTGCCGACAGCACTCAGAAGGCCTCACCGGCGATCAAGTATGCCCAGTATGTGGCGTTGCGGCATGGCGGCAACAGCAATACCACCATCGACGACACCGGCGAAAAGCGTTATGACGGCAAGCAGGCCGCCGCCGCCTTCTACGACGGCCATGTTCAGACCATCGTCATAGAGTCCCTCCAGTACAACGGCAGCTTCAATGTCAACATGCTCTGCCGCGGCACCCAATGGTATCCGGCAAGCTACAAGACCACCACCTGGAATTGACCCCTCACTCCCGGTCATCTGGAAAGCAGGCTTCCGGTAATTCGCAATCACAAAAAAAGGACGGCGGAATCATCCGCCGTCCTTTTTCGTTTATTCACTCAGGCTCAGTCGAGCACTTCCAGCTTCACGTTCCGGACTTCCAGCCCCGAATCCTTGATCGCCGGATTGTAATTGGCGATGATCCGGACCGCACCGTATTTCGCATTCGCCCACCAGATTTTGGCGTGATTGCCGCTCTTGGACGCTCCGGTCACCACCCAGGAGATCGGAGTCCATTCTTCCGGCGCCGGTTTGCCCGCCCAGCCCGCGTACATGCCGCTGCCGGAACTGTGGAACCGGGTCGCGGTCCCGGCCGGATAATCCTGCCCGAGCGGACTGCGCAAAGTCAGCTTCACTTTGTCGCCATCAACTTCCGCCGCCGTCACCACATTGTAACTGTCGTTGGGCAGATCGCTCAGATCCGGCTTGGCATTGAAAACCAACCCCCAGTTCCGCTTCTGGAAATCTTCGGCCCACCCCGCCGGCTTCATGATCGTCACCGTCTTGCCGCCCTTGACCGCCGCTTCCGCCAGTGTGGAATCGGTTTTGGCCGCCGGCATCACATAATAAGGCTGCATCGGTTTCTTCCCGGCGTCCAGCGACCAGTTACCGACATAACAGATATTTTCCGGACTGCCCGGCGTCCGGCGAATCTCCATGCTGACCTTATATTTCTTGGCCGGATCGATTTCAAACGGCGTACTGGAAATATCCGCCCGACGGCCGCTCAAGGTCAGAACGCCGTCCTCCGAAATCTTGAGCGCGGGGTTTTTCGACCAGTCCGCCGCCGTTTTCAGATCGACCGCCTCGGCTCCGGCCACACCGGCCAACACCACCATGCCCATCGCGGTCAAACCACACTTCCACCATCCACCGTTCATGCTTTCATCTCCCGATTCTTAAATTGATACTACTGGTCGACGCCTCCGCCATCCGGCAAACGGTTGCGGCGGCAAAAAACTTATTGACGCGGGTCAGCGGATTGGACCGCTTGGCTCGTCTTTTGGTTCGGAATTTTATTTGCGGCATCCCGAATCAGGGCCGCGGCAGCGGCGACCAGAGCCGGTTCAAATGCCGCATCGGTCAGGCAACAGGTGGTTTCATAGCCGCCGGTATGATATTCTTCGGGCGGCACGATGTACATCACCGTCCGGTCGTGCTCGGTCGCCGTCACCAGTTTTTCCGGCGGCCAGCCCGCCGCCGCCACAATCTTTCCGGCCGTGGTCCAGAAGGTTTCCCCGGGCAGCCCCAGCAGCAGGGTATCGTTCAATTGCAACAGTCCCAGCCGGACCGCGCCCGGCGTTCTTTCCCCCGTCGTCCGGCATTTGGCTTCCAGAAATTCCCGGTTCCGCAGCAGCGCCAGACGTTCGCCGCGGCGGCGGGCGGCGGCCGGCTCCTCCTGCCGGAACTCCGGCGGAAACGGCATTGCATCCTCCGTCGCCGCCGGAAAATCCGGCCGCCGCAAAATCGGCAGCTCCGCCATCCGGTCCCGGACCAGAGTCAACGGCCGCGCCGGAACGGCAGCCAGCGCCCGCCAGGCGGTCGCCGCCAGCTGCAATCCCAGTTTCCGCTCGTACCCGGCATGTTTGTCGGTCATGCCCGGCGCGATATCGCCGCAGGGACCGTTGAAAAACAGCGCCGTCCCGCCGCCGCCCAGACGTTCGAGTTCGCGCCGGACATAGAAGGGATAATCGCTCGAATAGTGGTCGGCGCGGTTGCAGCAGACCGCGTGCGCGGCGAAGCGGCAGAACCAGCCCAGGGGCGCGCCGGAGCGGTTTTCGAACCGCCACACCGCCAGTTCCGGATCGCCCGGTGCAAAACGCCGCGCCCGCGCCGCACGGCCGGACGCTTCATCCCGTCCGGCATAGGCGACTGCCCCCTGCTCCAGCAGCATCCGGCGCTGAAACGCCAGAAACGGCTCCGCGTCATAGCCGTTGTCGGGAGCCGGACCGTAAAACACGGTGGTCATGGCATGCACGTCCACTTCGGGGAAAGCGATCCGGCGGCGGTAATTCCACTGTTCCGGCACACTGATTTTGGCAAAACGCATGAAAAGCGGTTCGGCGGCGGCCGCCGCCTGTCGCGCCGCGGCCGCCGCGCAATCGCACAAAACGTCGAGCTTCAGCCGGTCGACCTCATCCGCGCCGTGGTTGTGAGTCGTCAGCAGATGGACCTGCCCGACCGGCAACGCCAGCGCGGCGGCAGCCGCGGCCCGGACCGCCATCACCGTCGGCTGGTCGAAATCCATGAAGTCGAGCACCAGCCAGAGGCAGGCATCGACCCCACCGCTGAAGTATGCGCAACGCAGTTCCACGGCTTCATCAATTCGCCGCGCCTCCGGCAAAGCCGCCGCCAGATCAACCGCGGCGAACCCGCCATCAAGTGCGCCGCGATCCATCATGCCTCCGGAAAAACAAAGGGTTCGATCAGATAGAGCGGATCGCGCCGGATGGCGTCGCCGACGCACTGCGCCATGCCGAACGCATCGACCAGCCGGCAATCGGCCTGCCCCACCAGACCGCGCCGCTGGAAATTCCCGGCATCGAGCAGCGCATCGACCCGCGGATAGTTGCGCGGCAGTCCGGGCATATGGGGCAGCGTCGGCACCGGAATCTCCCGGCCGGCGGTGTCGACGATGGTATTGGCGTATTCGATCCGGCAGATGGTGGGAGCGCCGTTGGTATTTTCCACAAAGTGCAGCGTGGTATCGGAACTGTGCTCCACTCCCAGCAACAGAATTTTGCCGCGCGCCTCGATCAGTTTGTGATAGGGGGATCCCGGACCGACCGAAATCCGGCAATGTTCGTGTCCGGCCAGCAGTTCGGCGGCGACGGGACCGATTCCGGCGGTACAGTGGGTCGGATTGAGCGAACGGATCACGCCGGGCTGCCGGCGGAACGTCTCGGTGATGACGCCGCAGCCGGAAGCCGAATGGCGCACGTCGAAAACCAGGCGGTTCAGGCTCAGGAAAAATTCCGATCCCGACGGAAACGACGGCATCAGCAGCGTTCCCTTCGGCCCCAGCAGCTCCCGGAGCGCCAGCACCACATCCGCCGGCGTTCCACGCCATGGCCCCAGCGCCTTGAATGAGCTGTGCACCAGCAGAATATCTCCGGCGGCCACTCCGAGCCGCGCGAGATCGGCGACAAGCATCCTGCGATCGAACATTGTTCTTCCTCCCCGAAATAATACCTGAATTCGGAACCTTTCCATAATCTATCACCAATCGCGTCCGATGCAAACCGGACATGATGGCGGACGGCACAAAATGGATGGATAACCTGCCTTCTGTCCGCGCAGTTCCGGCAAACAAGCAGTGCGATAAGGCGGCGTTGCCCGCATCACGGTTGAAAATAACGGAAACACTCCGGTGAGAAAAAACGGAAGTCGACATTTTGGAGCAAAAAAACAGAAAAAAACTTGACTATTGACAAAAAAGTGGCATATTATTCAGTTCAGAGATTCTGAAGCAATTTTCAAATCCCGGAAGATTGAAGCGGTTCCCATCCTGGCTGCTTCTTCGTGAAGTCCTCCGGATTTCGGGAATTTTCAAGTATAAAACAACCAGTGTTTTTGATTCCATAAAAATTCAGAACAGAGGCAAAACAAGAATGGCACATCTGAAATCCGCGTTCAAACGGATGCGCACCAGCCGGGAAGCCAACGCCCGCAACCGCGCCCGTAAAAGCACCATGAAAACCTTTGAAAAGAAATTCCGCGCCGCGGTCGAAGCCGGTGAAGCCACCGTCGCCGCCGATCTGCTCAAACAGTGCGCCAGTCTGTTCGACAAGGCCGCCAAACTCGGCGTCATTCACAGCAACAAGGCTTCCAACAAGAAGTCCCAGCTCGACAAGCTGATGAACACGCTGAATCAGTAACCCTTTCCAATTCATATCCACCAAGGTGAAAGAACAGAACCATGGGCAACCTCAAAAAGAAACGCCGCAAGAAGATCGCCAAGCATAAGCGCAAGAAGCAGCTTAAGGCGATGCGTCATAAGAACAAGTGATGTTCGGCGCCCCGGAGAAATTTTTCCGGGGCGCTTTTTTTACGCCGGGCGAAAACCGGTCTCATTTCCCCGCGCCGCGTTTTTCCCTTTCGCCGCGCTCCTTGCGCGACGCTTTCCAAGGTCCGGAAACGGCTTTTCCCGCGAACCCGCCGGTGATTGCCGCCGGACTAAAAAAATCGCGATTTTTTGACGTTTTTGATTTGCATATGATGAAATCGCGGCTACATTATGATTGTGCTGACTCGTGTCAGTCGGTTGATTTCCGGATTCGTAACAAACTAACCAACAAGGTTTCATCCCTAAAAAACCAAGAAAGTAGGCAACAATCATGAGCAAACTGGCCATTCTCGGCGGCGAAAAAACCGTCTCCACTCCGGTCGGAGACATGTTCAAGTGGCCGCTCGTCAATCAGGCGATGGAAGAAGCGGTCCTCGCCGTGCTGCGCGACGGCAACATGTCCGGCACCGACATCACCAAAAAGTTTGAAACCGAGTTCGCGAAGTGGAACCGCACCAAGTATGCGCTGGCCCACAGCTGCGGCACGGCGGCGCTTCAGGCCGCGATGTTCGGCTGCGGCGTCGGCCACGGCGACGAAGTCATCTGCCCCTCGATCACCTACTGGGCCTCGGGTCTGCCGGCGATGAGCCTCGGCGCTGCCGTGGTTTTTGCCGAAATCGATCCCAAAACCCTCTGCCTCGATCCGAAAGATTTTGAAAAACGCATCACGCCGCGGACCAAGGCGGTGGTGGTGGTGCATTATTGCGCCTATCCCGCGCCGATGGATGAAATCATGGCCGTCGCCCGCAAGCACAACATCAAGGTGATCGAAGACGTTTCCCACGCTCAGGGCGGTCTGTACAAAGGCCGGATGCTCGGCACCATCGGCGACGTCGGCGCGATGTCGCTGATGAGCGGCAAATCCTTTGCCATCGGCGAAGGCGGCATCCTGGTCACCGACAACCGTGAAATCTATGAACGCGGGATGCTCTGGGGCCATTACGAACGCGGCGGCGATATTACGCTTCCCGGCCTCAAGGAATACGCCGGGTTGCCCGCCGGCGGCTACAAATACCGCATGCACCAGCTCTCCAGCGCGGTCGGCCTCGAACAGCTCAAGAAATACGACGACGAATGCGCCGCCATCGACAAGGCGATGAACTATTTCTGGGATCGGCTGGCCGGTCTGCCGGGCCTTGATTCGCACCGCCCGGCCGACAAGGGGTCCACCAAGGCCGGCTGGTATGCCTGCAAGGGCCTGTACAACGCCGCCGAACTCGACGGACTGTCGCTGGATTACTTCATCAAGGCCGTTCAGGCCGAAGGCGCGCAGGGCTTTGCCCCGGGCTGCAATGCGGCGCTGCACACGCACCCGCTGTTCCACACCTTCGACGTCTACAAGGACGGCAAGCCGACCAACGTCGCCAATCTGCCCGCCGGCGCCGAACCGCGCCAGGGCGAAGGCGATCTGCCGGTCAGCGAAACCATCTGCGAACGTACCTTCACGATTCCGTGGTTCAAGCATTTCCACAAGGACATCATCGACGAGCATATCGCCGCGGTGCGCAAAGTGGTGGAAAATCACAAGGAACTCCTGAAGAGCGATCCGAAGATCGCGGTGGTCGGTAAATTCTTCCAGACCGCGCGCAAAAACTGACCCGGCGGCAATTCCGGCAACGATCAAAAAGGGCGAAGCGATTTCGCCCTTTTTCCTGTCCGGATACCGGGTTTTTCTTGCAAAAAGACGATTCCGCACTATATTGTAACGTTGTCGATTCTCTCATTATTCAACCCAGGGGATATTTATCCATGGCCAAAAAGAATTTACTGATCGCCCAGTCCGGCGGACCGTCGCCGGTGATCAACAGTTCGCTGCGCGGGGTGGTCGAAGCCGCCCGTTGCTTCCCGGACAAGATCGGAACGGTTTATGCCGGATATCACGGCATTGAGGGCGTGCTCAAGGAAGAGTTGCTCGATCTTTCGGCGCAGTGCGAAGATGAAATCGCGCTGCTGCGCAACACTCCGGCGGCCGGCGCGATCGGCACCTGCCGCTACAAGATCAAGTCGCATCAGCTCGAAGATTTCGACCGCGTGGTGGAAGTGCTGAAGGCGCACGACATCGGTTATTTCCTCTACAACGGCGGCAACGACTCGATGGATACCGCCAACAAGGTCGCGCAGCTCGCCCGGCAGCGCGGACTCGACGTAGTCGGCATCGGCGTGCCCAAGACCATCGACAATGATGTCGGCGACAGCGAATTCAAGCTGATCGACCACACGCCGGGTTACGGCAGCGTGGCGCGCTACTGGAGCGCGATCGTCCAGAATGCCGAAGAGGAAAACCGCGGCAGCTCCCCGGCCGACCCGGTACTGGTGCTCCAGGCGATGGGCCGCAAGATCGGCTTCATCCCGGCGGCGGCGCGTCTGGCCGACCCGAAGCGGGAAATGCCGCTGTTGATCTTCATGTACGAAGGCGGCCTGACCATGGCGGAAATGGCCGAAAAGATCAATGCCACGGTCAAAGCCCGGGGCCGCGCGGTGGTGGTGGTCTCCGAAGGCTGCGACGTCGGCGATCTCGGCTTCAGCAAGGACAGCTTCGGTCACGCGCAGTTCGGCGCAAGCCAGACCACCGTCCAGCAGGCCCTGGTCAACTATCTCAACGCCAACGGCATCGCGGCGCGCGGCAGCGCCCGCGGTCAGACCTTCGGCACCGATCAGCGCGCAACCGCGATCTATGCTTCGACGGTCGACCTCGACGAAGCCTATCGCGCCGGACAGAAGGCGGTCGAACTGGCCGCCGCCGGCGAAGGCGGCTACATGTCGACGATCCTGCGCGATCCCGGTTTGATTTATCAGGTCCGCTACGACAAGGCTCCGCTGGAGCTGGTGGCGAACTCGGAACGCTTCTTCCCGAAGGAATGGCTGACCGCCGACAAGAGCGACGTGACCGACGATTTCGTGCGTTACGCCCGGCCGCTGGTCGGCGAAGACTGGCCGAGCGTCCCGATGATCAACGGCCGCCAGCGTTTCGCGCAGCTCAAACCGGTGTTTGCGGATAAGTTGCTCCCGGCCTACGAGCTGGAAGCGGTGCGCAAGAAGAAGTAACGCGATTACTGCTTTTTGCCGAGGGACAGACCGCGGACTCCGGTGTTGACGCCGAGTTCGCGGTTTGTCGTGTTTTCAGTTTTCAACGCAGCCGGATGACCATGAAATACGCGATTCTCACTTACGAAACCAAACGGAAAAACTTCAATATCGGCGATTATATCCAGAGTGTGGCCGCCGCGCAGTACCTGCCGCAAGTCGATCTTTTCCTGAACCGGGAACAGCTCGATCGCTACACCGGAGAGCCGGTCAAGCTGATCCTCAACGGCTGGTTCATGAGTCATCCGGAGCACTGGCCTCCGGCCTCCGCGATCCGTCCCCTGCCGGTCGCCTTTCATATGGAAGCGCGCAAGGCCGGGCTGATCGCGGGACTGGATCAGATCGGGTTTTTCAAGAAATACCAGCCGATCGGCTGCCGGGACCGGCTGACCGCGCGACTGCTTTCCGAACGCGGCGTGGCGACCGATTACACCGGCTGTCTGACCCTCACGCTGGGCCGGACCTACCGGGCGGACCAGGCCAGCGGCAAGGTTTATTTCGTCGACGTATTGTGTAAGGAACCTTCCTGGTACCGGATTTTTTCAAGCCTGAAAATGCTCAAGCGCTGCTGGAAGAGCGGCAAATTGCTTCATCCGTGGGCCAAGCAGCGCGCTCTGGACAAGCTCTTTTCCAGACTGGGGCCGGTGCATCGGCTGACTCAGAATCTGCCTTGCGCCGATTATCCGACGCCGGAAGCGCGCTTTGCGCTGGCCCGGCAACGGCTGGAAGAATTTTCCCACGCCAGACTGGTGGTGACCAGCCGGATTCATTGCGCGCTGCCCTGCCTGGGCATGGGGACGCCGGTGGTTTTCGTCGCCGGCGGTTTCGACCCGGCCGACACCGCCGGCCGGGTCGGAGATTTCTTCGAGCTGTGCAACACCATCCGGATCGATGAACGCGGCCGCATCACCGCCAATTTCGACCTCAAAGCCATGGCCGACGGTACCTTGCGCAACCCGGAAAAACATCGGGAACTGGCACAAAACCTGATGGCGCGCTGCGAACGGTTCGTTGCCGACGGAACGCACGCCTCGCCACATATCAATATGTAGCAATTCATTGATTCAAAGCTGTTTAAAAACAACCTCACCAAACTGAATACAGGTTTCTCCGGGGTTTGTATCGTTCCGGTATTGATTTCCGCCATTTTTTTTACTATAATATAATGCAGGAAATGGAGGACTCGGAACGAAATCATGAGAACCGTGGTAAAGAAGCGTCCGCTTTATCAGGAATTGCGCAATCGCATTGCGCAGGATATCGCCAATACGCGCTATCCGGCCGGCAGCGAATTGCCGAGCCTGTCCGAAATGAGCGCCATGTATGCGGTCAGTCCGGGTACGGTAGGCCATGTGATCACGATTCTGGCCGACGAGGGCCTGATCAAGTGCCGCCGGGGACGCCGCCCGCGGGTACTGCCGGCCGGCAACGTCCACCGCAATTTCCGCATTGCCGTTCTGCTCGATTGCCACGACCGGGACTGTATTCACGATTATGCGGACGGCCCGTGGGCATGGACGCTGCATCAGGAAATACTCCGCCGTCTCCTGGAAGACCACAATCCGGCGCTGAATCTTTCCTATCGTTATGATTGGGAAAACCATCTGGACAATATCGACGGGGTGGTGGCATTGGAAGCCTACCGGGAACGTCTTCATGCTCCGGACAAGCTGCTGGCCTACAATATTCCCTGCATCCGCATCGCCTCGTTCCTGCCGGAAATGCCGCAATCCAATACGATTTCACTCGATTATTCCCGCAGCATGCGACAGATCGCGACCTATTTTCTGGCCAACGGCGTCCGGAATTTTTTCATCAACGACATTGATCCGCCGCAACCGGAATTGGCGGATCACGGAAGCCGTTTTTCGGAACTCAACCATCCTCTTGAAGAGCATGGCGTTCCGCCTGAAAGCCGCACTCATTTCTATGCGTCCCTCATGGAATTTACCACCGAGCATCGGACCGCGATCCGGAATTACTTCCAAACTCATCCGGAGCCGATCGGAGCCTTGCTGGCCGGAGACCTCCGGGCGCGGCAGTTCATCGAAATTGCGCTGGAGTGCGGACGCGTCCTGAAAAAAGACGTCTTCACCGTCGGCGCCTCAGGATTACCGGAATACGCCATGGCCTCTCCGGCGCTGAGTTCGCTGGATATCCCGTTCGCCGACATGGCCAACCGGGCGATCGATATGCTCTACGACATGATCCGGCACAAAACCATGAGCTGCGCCAACGTTTCACTGCCGGTCAAGTTTCATCCCCGAGAAACCTGATCGGGGTTGACCCCGTCCCATTTTTCAACGTCACGGAGACTATCGTGTTTTACCCGCTACCCAACATATCAAAAAAAGGAGTCCAGCCATGAAAAACCGCAAACCCTTCACGCTTATTGAGCTACTGGTAGTTATCGCCATCATCGCCATCCTGGCGGCCATGCTGCTGCCCGCGTTGTCGGCGGCCCGGGAGCGCGCCAGAAGCACCACATGTATCAACAAACTCAAACAGATCGGGCTTGCAACCTTCATGTACGCCGATTCCAACCAGAGCTCAGTCCCGGTCTATGCGCTAAGGCCCGGTTGCGCTTGCGGCCGTTGTGTTTACACGGTCGGCAATTACTATAGCGGCAATGCAACCAGCGGTGCCCAGTGTCCGCCGGCCTTTCTGTTGTACGGCAAATATTTTCCCAATGATACGGTAAACAACGAAGATGAAGACCGTGCATTCCAGTGTCCCAGCGACACTTATTATCAAGCACAGGCCAATCGCATCTCCTATGGCTACGAAGTCATCGGCAACGGCAGCGATGTGATCAAAACCCCCAACAGCAGCTATCCGCTGGCCCCGCGACTCATCATTGGCCGTGACAATCCCGAGGCGGTGATTTATCATGATATGGGCCCTTTCTACAACGGTACCACGCCGATGATCCATCCAACCAATATGAACGTCCTGCGCTTCGGCAGCCAAGTGGAAAGTGTGCCGATCACTGAAACCAAAGTCAAAACCTACAACATGGAAAAATGCATTATCAATTATCTCGAACCCCAGAATAAAGACAACTATGGCGCTCCCGCCAATTAACGATTGGAATTTTTCCCTATGCGTTTATCATTATTAATCTCCCTGGCGCTGGTCGGTTTCATAGCGGGTTCCCCGGCGGAAACGCCGTTCACCGTGACCGATGACGCCAATTTGCATATTGACTGGCACGGCCAGCCGCTGATCGTCGGCGAGCGTTTCAGCATGCTGCCGGACAACGGGTTCCCGGCCGCCGCGTCCCGCACCGAGGAAATCGGTTCGACCAAAGTGTTCAACCGCTTCGGCGATCTCGACGGCGTCGCCTACCGGCGCGAAATCGCGCTCAAAGATGGCGGGAAAGAGGTCGAAATCTCCTTTCAGGAGAATTTTCCGGCCTATCATCCGGCCTGCGACGACAAAGGCAAGGGCTACTCGCTGCGCCTTCCGTTCAAGAATTTCATCGGCTGGAAATACACCGCGGTGACCGGAAGGGTCAGCGGTACCAAAGAGGTCTCCGGCACCATCGCCGCCGATACGCCCGACAACAGCAACCTGCTCGGCACCGCCATCCGGCAGATCGCGCTCGAATCCCCGGACGGAAAACAAAAGCTGGTGATCGATTGCAGCCCCGAAGGCGTCAACGACTTCTACAGCGATTACCCGCCCAACGGCATCATGAGTTTGTGGGGGTTCCAGCGCGAAGGCGACCATCTGCTGGTCGTGCTCGGTTATGCTCCGCACTTCTACGGCGGCAGCCAGACCGGCAAAGTCCAGCTCTATGAAGGCACGGCCGCCGATTACGACCAGCGTCATGCGCACCGCGCCTACCGCTATTTCAGCGAATTGGAGCCGGACCGCCAATTCGTTCTCGGCGCAACCAAATTCGGCCCAATGTACACCGACGCCGGAACCAAACCTTACACGAAAGAGGCCGGTTTCGGCTGGGTGAATCCGCAGAATCTCACGGTTGAAAATTTCCGGCCGTCGGGTGCGTTCTACAGCAAGGTTGCATCGAATTCGCCCAACATGTTCCGCATGGACAATCTGCGCCGGGGGCTCCATCTGCTGACCGTCGTCGTGCCGACTTTTCAGACCGGAACCGGTCCGCTCTCGATTGCGGTGAACGGCCAGGTCATCGCCAATGATGTGAAGCTCAAACCGATGCAGGTCACCGCGATTCATGCCCCGGTTTGGATCGAGAATGGCACCGCAGAAATCGCATTTTCCGGCAAGTGGCAGATCGCCGCGATCGACGACCAGCTGCTCCAGACCAGCGCCGAGGACTTCAGTTTCCGGCGCGGCTTCTGGGTGAGCACTCAGGGCCCCCATCCTTCGGTGATGTTCCAGAGTCCGCATTACGCCCAGGAACCGGCCTATGCCGTAAATATTTCAAGCTACTCCCTGCCCGAACCCGGCAAGGAAATGGCCGCACCGCGTAAAGCATTGCAATACCCGACCGACCACGCGGTATTCGCGCCCGGAACCGACTGGCGCGGCGGCGCCATCCTCGGCTCCATGGGCCAATCCAACAACGGCAGTTTCGATGAATTCGCCAAACCGGAATCCCTGGCGCGGCGCATCGGGGAACTGCGTGACGACCGCATTGACGCGGTCATCATGAATGGGCTCCTGTCCCGCCACACTTATCCGGCCCACCTAAAACGGGTCGAAAAGGCAATCGCAGATACGGTGAAGGCCGGGCATCCCCTCGGCATCAAATTCATCGACCACAGCGATTTTTCGGAACTCTGGCAATGCGACAGCGGCTTCCGGGTATTGGCCGAAAGCATGAATCAGCTGCAGCAGACCATCGACTGCGGATTGCCCGCGCGCGGTCTCTGTCCCACCAATCCCGAGGCGCAAAAAGTATTCTTCGATTACGTCATCAATCACATCAGAAATACCGGCATCGACGGCATCATGGTGGATGAAGCGGTTTTCCACGGCCTGAATTTCTGCGGTTGCCCGTATTGCCGCCAACAGTTTACCGCCGATACCGGTTGGGTGCTGCCCGCCGATGAAACCAGCCCGGAACTCCAGAATAAGCTCTCTCCGCTGTGGCGCACCTGGCAAGCCTGGCGGCAGAAGGCGATCGGCGATTTCTGGTATGCCTTGCGGCAGGAAGTCAAGAAAGTCAAACCCGACTTCGTCTTCATCGGCTACACCACTCATTATGGCATGTATTCGACCTATGGCACCCTCAATTTCGGCGGCGCGATGGAACAATTGTGCCGGACCTGGGATTTCGTGGGCACCGAGATCATGAGCCGGAACATCTTCGCAAGCTACCGTTCCGTGGCCTGTTTCCGCAAGATGAAAAACATGTACCGCAATGTCTATGACGTACCGGTTTTCGGCCTGGTCTACAGCGACGCGCGCGACTGGGACGTGATGTATTTCGGCTGGGCGCTCAACAACATGAACGCTCAGGCCACCTGGGAAATGTCCGGCGTCCGCTGCCCCGATGACAAGCCGAACTA
Organism: Victivallaceae bacterium; assembly: GCA_036677805.1. Classification (GTDB taxonomy): domain Bacteria; phylum Verrucomicrobiota; class Lentisphaeria; order Victivallales; family Victivallaceae; genus SIG78. The sequence goes on from JAVBVS010000010.1 coordinate 67,672, forward strand.
TCGGAAATTCACGGTGGAAAAAGGCAACATGGACGCCCGCACCGCCAGACCGATAGCGGAAATCGCACTGCTCTTTTCCAATTACAGCCGCGATTGCGACCGCGGCGCTTCGGCGCATGTCGAAGTGATGGGTCTGTCCCAGATCCTGACCGCCAGACACATTCCGCACGAATTTATTTTCGAGGCCGGGCTGACGCCGAAGGTACTTTCCCGCTACAAGGTTCTGATCGTCGGCAATGCCACCGCGCTGAGCGACGCCAATATCGAAGCCATCAAAAAATATGCGGAAAATGGCGGCATCGTCTATCTCTCCAGTCTGGCCGGTTATTATGACGACATCGCCATGAAGCGCGATCACTGGCTGGTCGGGCAGAAACTGCTGGCCGGTTCGGATTACGGCAGTTACGATTACGGCGCGGAATGCTTCGGCGTCAAGGACGGGAGCACCGGCAAGATCGTCCACCCCCCGGTCAAAATGAGCTACATGCGTTATAACCTGAGCAAGAGCCCGGTCCTGGAAACCGTTCTGGAACTGGTGGCTGACAAACAGGGCGCCACCGTGCCGGGACTGATCCGGCACAAGCTCGGCCGGGGTGAGGTCTGGTTCAGCCCGGTGGCCTTCGGCACCCCGGCGGCGGCATTCGAAGTCTCAAGCAAGGAAAAGATGAATTTCGAAGCCCAACCGGAATCGGAAGCAATCGCCTTCGACGTACTCAAGCGCGTGGCGGGCAATCATTTCGTCTGGGAGCCGCTGGCGATTCCGGATCGGGTTTTGACCTCGCTCTATGAAACCGGCGACGGCAAGCTTGCAGTTCATTTTCTGAATGCGACCAAATCCAATTACAAGAAAGGGGAGATCGTGCCGAGCACCGCGCCGCAAGATGCGTTCGCGCCGTTGAATGCGGAGATGAAATTCCGGATCAAACGCGCCGGAGCCGCCAAAGCCTATGCGGTGTCGCCTGATTTCGAGGGGCGTAAAGAGCTGCCATTGACCCGCGACGGCGAAACGGTCACGGTGACCGTCCCCCCGGATACCCTGCGCGGCTACATGATCGTCTACCTCGAATAAACCGGGCTTTTCAACCCCATTTTCGCAATCAAAAAGCGTCGTCCGCCGGCAACAGGCGGACGGCGCTTTTTAGGTTTCGGCCTTCCACCCGATGACGGGTTTTTATCATGCCGTCATGATAAAACATCCGGCAGAATCATCACCCCGGGACTTGAAACCGCGCGGTTTTTCGCATATAATGTTTCCGGCAAAAGGAAAGGCCCGTTATGCAAAGCATGCGTTTCTCCGCCATCGCCGCCGATATCGAGCGGAAAATCCGGGATGGGGTGTTTGTCGGCAAGCTGCCGACCACCCTTGAACTGGCCCATCTCTACGCATGCGGCAAATGCACCGTCACCAATGCCCTGCGTCCATTGGAACAAGCCGGACTGCTCCGCTTGGAAAGCCGGCGCGGCGGGCTTGCCATCGACCGGACAAAACTCCGTTTCGGCATGATCGGCGTAGTCGGAAGCTGGAGTTTCGACCATGATATCGACGATCTCCAAACGCTGGCGCCGACCGTCGCCCGAATGCGTCAGGATGGCTTTGAGCCGGTTACCATGCGTTATAACAGCGAGCTCGACAACGCCCGTGCCATCCAGCTCTTCAACCGCAGTTTCGACGGTCTGATCTTCACCAACAGTTCGCTCAACGAGGAATTGTCGCTGGCGCTGGAGGCGCAAAAACTCCCATTCATATCCTGCAATCAGCTCCGGTTCCACCGCCGCTTGAATTTCATCGGCTTCCGGCTCTTCGATCAGCTGCCGCAAGTGGTCGATCGCCTGATCGGACATGGATATCGCCAAATCGCCTTTTTCTGTCCCGGCCGGGTCGAAGGCTTTAACGACGAAACCCGACGCAAGTGGATTCAACTCAAAATGTCCCGGCAACTGCCGCTGCTCGTTTGCGATCGGCTGCTGCTCAACTGGCGCGATTCCCGGCTTGAGCAGACCCGCCGGTTCGCTGATTTCTGTCTCCGGAATGCCGTCGTGCCCGACGCCCTGATCTTCTGGAGCGGGGCGGAACCGGAATACCTTGAATTGTTCCATGAGAAAGGCTTCCGCTTTCCGAATCCGACGCTTCTGATCCATATCGCCAAGCCGGAATTGGCGCGGCATCCCGAGCACATCGCCATTGCCACCATCAAAGGCGAAGACCTTTTTCATCATGCCTATCAGGCGCTGCGCGAACTTATTTATGCGCCTTCGAACAAAGTGCTCAAGCGATTTATTGCCTGTCCGTCGGAAATTCAGGGCGAAATTCCGGTGCGATCCTAAAAAAAAGTTGTTTTATCATGTCTTCAAGCAAAATTCAATCTGAAAACCGGGAACACCTGCGCGCCATCAGCTGGTGGCTGACCTACGACGATTTCCGCTGGCCCGATCCCGACATCGCCGACAAAATCAAGCGGAAAGCCGACAACATGGTCCGGTCCGGCTGCAATCTGGCCATGCTTTTCGGCGCCCACTGGCGTTGGGACTGGCTGCCGGTCTGGACCATGCTCCATGATCTGATCGCCGCCATCGCCGACGAACTTCACGAACGCGGCATCAGGGTCATGGACCACCATTCGGCAGTTCTGGCGCAGCGTTATCACAGTGTCGACGATCTCCGCCGTATCCGGCTGCGCCACCCCCATCATATTTCGCCCGCCCCGACTTTCGAGATTGGCGCAAGCTGGGAATTCGACGGCCAGAAGCTCGATGACTGGCGCATGCGCGATGTGCGCGATGGCGCGGTGTGCATTCAATCCATGTATGACACCGTGGAATTCTGCATGAATCATCCGGGTTTCGTCGAAGCCTATCGGAAATACGTCCGGAAGCTGTTCGCAGAAACCGGCATCGACGGGCTCCAGTGCGACGATGGAATGTTTTATTCGCGCTTTTCGAGTTGCGGCTGCACTCATTGCCGGACCCGGTTCCGCGACGAATACGGGTTCGAACTGCCGCCCGCGGACGACGCCGGATTCTGGGGCGACTGGAGCAACCCGGCATGGCGGCGCTGGATCGATCTGCGGTATCGGAGCGCAGGCGATTTTCTGGCCCGGGTCCGGACCGCGATGCCGGCCGGCGCCGGGCTCTGCACCTGTCTCTCAGGCCCGATCCATGTCGCCGGCAATGCCACGGGACAGGGACCGGAAATGATCGATCAGTGCAACGTGCTGATGCTCGAAATGTGCAAAAACATGCCCGATCTCGACGGCAATCCCACCCGGCCGATGCCGAGTCAGCTCTATCAGCTGGCCAAAGCCGCGAAACGCGGCCTCCCGGTAATGAGCTGCGGTTACGGATACACCACGGCGACGGCCGATGTGGTCTGGGCCTTCAGCAAATTTCTGGGCGCCGACAGCTGGCTGTCGACCAACAAAGGGCGGCTGAGCCTGCGTTTCAGCGACTGGGACAGACTGCCCGACGATACCGAGCTGCCCGGCCGCGGCTACCGTTACGAGCGCGATCACCGGACGCTTTTCGATACCTGTCCCGAAGCCGATGTTCTGGTTTATTTTTCCGAAGCCTCGCGCCGTTATTACGGCGGCGGCGCCAATGACTACGTACGCGATTATCAGGAAGCGATCTGGAAACTTTTCCGCGCCGGATACAGCGTCGGCGCGGCGGCGGAAATTCCTGCTCCGGGTACCGCGGCCGCCCTGATGCTGAGCAGCGCCGGAGCGATGTCGGAATCGGAACGCGAAGCGGTTGCGGCGTTCGCCGCCGCCGGGGGCAAAGTCCTGCTGACCGGTCCCTGCGGGCTGCTCGACGGCACCGGCGCGCCGACCGGACAGTTCACCGCACAGTGGGGCTTGCACCAACAGCTTTCCGCCCAGCTCCGGCAACAGGAATTTCCCATCGACTGGTTCATCGCCGAACCGCAGCGGGTGCTCAACCCGGCGCAGTGGACGGAACTGAGTCCGAACCTGTTTTACCATCCCGGCCGGATGCAGGACGATTCCCCGCCCGATGTGACCGCCATTCTCGGAATGCCGCCGGCGGTGGCGCCGGGCTGGTTTCTGCGTCGGCACCGTGATCGGGCCGGCAACCTTCTGATTCACGGCTTTGCGGCGGAATTCGACCTCGGCTTCGCCGCGGCGGTCGAAGCGCTGCGGATTCCGGAAGCGCCCTGGAGCAATCGTATCATCGACCGTGTCGCCCCCCGCAATACGGCGCGCCGGCTGGAGTTCCGCCTGACCGACGCTCGGGTGGAGTTGTTCACTCCGCTGAACGCGCAACCGGGTTCCGTCCGATCCCGCAGCGGCGCTGTCGAAATCAATCTGCCGGAAGAGTGTTTCTATTTTATCGTCAAAGCAACTTCAATCGCTCAAAAAGGAGAATAAATCATGCAATCACGTCATCCATTCACACTTATAGAACTCTTAGTTGTTATCGCAATCATCGCCATTCTCGCGGCCATGCTGCTGCCGGCGCTGTCGGCGGCCCGGGAGCGCGCCCGCAGCACGAACTGCATCGGCCAGTTGAAACAGCAGGGATTGTCCACTCTGATGTACGCCGGGGACAACGTCGACCGGCTGCCCAGCTGGACTCCGCGCTACAATGCCGCGCAGGTGATGAGCCACGGCCCCATGACCGCCAGTTACGATTACAGTGTCGGACTGATCATGTTCGGCTATCTCGGTGACGACATCTCCAAAACGCTGAGCCAGAGTCTGAGTTCCAACGATCTCCAGCGCATCACCCAGCGTTATTTCCTGTGTCCGTCCGACCTGGCCGGAACCGCCAGCACAACCCTGCGCAAGGACAACTATTTCTACTGGACCGCCGCCAATATCAGCCAGGGCTACATCTCTTATTTCTACTGGATTGCAGACGATACGCTGATCAAGCGCTGGTACATGCCCGACGGTGTCAACGAGACCGGTACGATGGGCCGCGACACCACCAGCGGCTCGGGCGTCGATCCCGACAACTATTACAGCGCCGACGCCTCCATGTATTACTACAACGTCACCGGAGCGCCGCGCCTCCATGTCAACGGCGGCAATGTGCTGGCCGTCGGCGGCCACGTCCGCACCATCCCCTACTCGGCCATGCCCGTCGACGGCTGGAAGGGCACTTCCAACAAAACCGCCAACAAAGCCTGGATCGACGCCATGGACGGCCGGAACTGACTCAACCCCGAGGATTGCAATGAAACTTTGTCACTGTCATTATTGGCTGACGCTGCTCTGGCTGGCGGCGACCTCGCTCTCCAGCGGTGAGATCATTCTCGCCGACGGCGGCAAAACCGACTGGCGGATCGTCATCGCCGACCGGGCCGAAACATCGGAACGCACCGCCGCCAAGGAGCTGGCGGACTATCTCAAACAGAGTACCGGAGCGGAATTCGTCGTCGTCGCCGAGGCGGAAGCACGGCCGCCGGCATGCTACGTCGGCGACACCGCTTTCGCCCGCGGTCACGGCATCGACAGCACCGCGTTGAAGCCTGAGGAATGGCTGGTCCGCAGTGTCGACGGCAATCTGGTTTTTGCCGGAGGCCGCCCGCGCGGCGTACTCTACGGCGTCTATGAATTCCTGGAACGGTTTATGCACTGGCGGCCTTGCAGCATCAACCGCGAATATCTGCCGCCGCAACCGAAACCGGTGCTCGCCGAACCGGTGGAACTCAGCGGCAGGCCCGCCTTCCCGCTGTTCCGCTACCTCCAGGAGATGTGCCATAACCGGCCGGAAAATTACGGACGCTATCAGGCGCATCTGCGCAGCACCTATCCGCTGATTCCTCCGGAGTACGGTTCCGGCGTGAATTACGGCAGTCCCCGAAGCAGTCACACCTATGCCTCCTACAGCAAGGATTTTCCGGTGGAGATTTCCTGGATGAACCGCAACGGCCAGCGGGTCCGGGTCACCAAGAATTTCGGCGAAGGCCAGATTTGCTACACCCACCCCGAAGTCCGGAAACGCTTCCTTGAAAAACTCCGGCAATTCATCGCCGCCGACCGCAAACGCTGCGCCGAAGCCAAGGTGCCCTGTCCCCTCGTCTATGCGGTCGACGCCAATGACTGTTCCGTTCCCTGCTACTGTCCGGAATGCCGTAAGTCGGCCGCCGAATACGGCGTTTCCGGCATGGTGCTCGATTTTACCAACGCAGTCGCCGCAGGCGTCGCCGAGGAATACCCCGACGTCAAAGTGATGATGTTCGCCTACAAGGAAACCATGGAACCGCCCCGGAAGGCGATCAAAGCCAGGGACAACGTTATCGTCCGGCTGGCGGTCATGGATTTCGAATTCAGCTTCTCGCCCGTGCAGAGCCGGGACATTCTGCGCGGACTCGACAAATCCGAAAACCGGTGGTATGGGAATTGCCTCGAGCGGTGGCGCAATTTCGCCGGCAGCCTCTTTATCTGGGACTACTGGAAGCTCTACTATGATGCTTTCCCGGCGCCCAAGGCCTACGTCCGCAATCGGGCCGAACTGGTCCGCCACTACCGCGACGCCGGCTGCCTCGCGCTGTATGTCGAAGCCGAAATCCATGACGGCGAGCTTGAAAGCTTCGCCGACCTGCGCAGTTATGCCGGCGCCAAGCTCATGATCGATCCCGATCTGGACATCGACGCACTGATCGCCGGATTCATGAACGACTTCTACGGCCCGGCCGGAAAATCCATGAACGACTATTACTGCTACGTCGAAAAGCGCATGAACGAAGACCCGGCGCCGCTGGGCCTGACCCCGGCGGCCCGGCGGCCGTATCTCGACGCGGAATTTTTCACCGTCTCCGACCGGTTGCTGACCGAGGCGGAACGATGCGCCGCAGAACGCCCGGACATTCTCGCCGATGTCCGGCAAGAACGCCTGATCCTCGATCTGGCCTGGCTGTTCATGAAGGACCGAATCGGCCGACCGGCCATCGCCGGATCGAAAGCGGAACTGATCGCCCGGGTGCGACAGAATTTCGACGGCTGGCTCCGGAAATATTTCGCTGCCGACGCCCGGGAGCAGATCATCCGGGAAAAGCTCGATCCGCTGCTGGCCCGCCTCGACGCGCCGCCGCCGCCGGAGGAATTTGCGAACCAATATGTGGTCGATTTCAACTGGACCGACTTCCGCGACCGCGATCTGATCGCCGATCCCGACGCCGCCGGCGGGCGCTGCGCCTCGGCCGACAAAATGCTCGCAAGCCTGACTCCGCCCGCCGGAGGCTGGCACGAGCGCACTCCGGAAATGGGAATTTACGATGCCATGAACAAGAAGCATCTGGTCAAAATCACCATTCCCAAGACGGAACTGCCGACCGATGAAAAATTTCATCTCCGGCCGGTCGGCCGGGTCAAGATCGGAGAAATCACCGAGCTTTGGGCGCACTGGAGCTGGCGGCCGCGGCTGAAACTGACCAAGGCGTATGACCGGTTCAACAGCGATACGCTCTACGACTGTTATGTTTCGGTCAAATTCCAGGGACCGGCCTATGTCCCCGGATCGAAACTCGAAAATGACGTCCGGGTCGACCGCATCACTCTGGTCAAAGTGACGAAATAACCGTTTCCGTCCGCCCGCCATCCCGTGCCGATCGGCCCTTCCGCCGGCGCCACGGGATTTTTCATGCCGGGCCGGAGGCTTGGCGGAAGAGATTGCAAGAGACCAACGGGAAACCGGAAAATTCCGGGAATTTTCCGGGGTTTGCCGTTTTTAAAGTTGTAAAATCGGCTTTGACATGCTATTATTAATGGATTTTTGGTTTTATTACCGGTCACTGTCCCTCAAGCCCCCGGGCGTAGTCATAATCATTTTTTTGGAGGTAGAAGATGGTCAAACATCTCAACGCGGTCCCGACCAAGCATGCCAAGTTGGTCAAGTGGGTGGAAGAATGGGCAAATATTTGTCAGCCCACCGGTATTTACTGGTGCGACGGCAGCAAGGCGGAATATGACCGCTTGAGCGAAGAAATGGTCCAGTCCGGCCTCGCGATTCGCCTCGATCAGAAAAAACGCCCGAACTCCCTGTGGTTCCGCTCCGACCCGTCCGATGTGGCCCGCGTCGAAGCCCGGACCTACATCGCCTCCAAGTGCCAGTGCGATGCGGGCCCGACCAACAACTGGATCGACCCGACCGAACTCAAGACGACCATGCTCGGCCTCTACAAGAACTGCATGAACGGCCGAATCATGTATGTGATCCCCTTCTCGATGGGCCCGGTCGGCAGCAATATCGCCAAAATCGGGGTGGAGCTCACCGATTCGGCCTACGTCGTGATCAATATGCATGTGATGACCCGCGTCGGCACCAAGGTGCTCGAAGTGCTCGGCGCCAACGGCGAATTCGTCCCCTGCGTGCACTCGGTCGGCAAACCGCTGGCCGCGGGCGAATCCGACAACGGCGTGTGGCCCTGCGCCCCGCTGGACAAGAAATACATCGCGCACTTCCCCGAAACCCGTGAAATCTGGAGCTTCGGCTCCGGTTACGGCGGGAATGCGCTGCTCGGCAAGAAATGCCTCGCGCTGCGGATCGCCTCGGTTCAGGCCCGCGACGAAGGCTGGCTGGCCGAACATATGCTGATTTTGAAGCTCACCAGCCCCGAAGGCAAAGTCAAGTACGTCACCGGCGCGTTCCCGTCGGCCTGCGGCAAGACCAACCTCGCGATGCTGATCCCGACCATTCCGGGCTGGAAGGTCGAAACCATCGGCGACGATATCGCCTGGATGAAGTTCGGCAAGGACGGCCGCCTCTACGCGATCAATCCCGAAGCCGGTTTCTTTGGCGTGGCGCCGGGCACTTCGATGCAGTCGAACCCCAACGCGATGCACTCCTGCGACAAGGATACGATCTTCACCAACGTCGCGCTGACCGCCGACAAGGATGTCTGGTGGGAAGGCATCGGCTACAACGCCCCCGGCGAACTGACCGACTGGAAGGGCAACAAGTGGCTGCCCGGCAGCACCGAAAAAGCCGCCCATCCGAACGCCCGGTTCACCGCCCGCGCCTACAACTGCCCGGCGATCGCGCCGGAATGGCAGGATCCGGCCGGCGTGCCGATCGACGCCTTCCTCTTCGGCGGACGCCGTCCGAGTACCGTGCCGCTGGTTCACCAGTCGACGAGCTGGGAACACGGGGTGTTCATGGGTTCGGTGGTCGGTTCGGAAGTGACCGCCGCCGCGCTCGACCTGAAGGCCGGCACCGTGCGTCGCGACCCCTTCGCCATGCTGCCCTTCTGCGGCTACCACATGGGCGATTACTTCAAGCACTGGCTTGAAATCGGCCGGAAGACGACCGCGGACAAGTTGCCGAAGATTTTCTACGTCAACTGGTTCCGCAAGACCGCCGACGGCCGTTGGCTGTGGCCCGGCTTCGGCGAAAACAGCCGCATCCTGAAGTGGGTCTTCGAACGCTGCGACGGCAAGGGCAAGGCCAAGGAAACCGCGATCGGCTTCATGCCGACCGAGGATGCCATCGACCGCACCGGCCTGACCGAAGTTTCCGATGCCGATATGAAGGAACTGCTGAGCCTTGATGTCGCCGGCTGGAAGGATGAAATCGAAATGATCCGCGAACACTACGCGCGCTTCGGCGAAAAGCTGCCGAAGGCGTTGAGCGCCCAGCTCGATGCGCTTGAAGCGCGTCTGGCCAAGTGCTGAAGCGCTGCCGTTTCGGTATAAGCTCAAAAATCCCGGTCCGTGTCAACGGCCGGGATTTTTTTATTCGCCACGCAACGGCAAAAAAAGATCGGGGAGGCAGTCATGCCTCCCCGAGTGGTCGACCGTGGTTCGAACATTGCCTCCCCCGACGATCGACCCGTTCCGGGAAATCCGATCCCCCCGATCCCCCGGAACAAAAATTGCAGCGATGGCAACCGGCCATCTCATTTTTTCAAACGACGATGCGCCGGAAATCAACCGGTGCAGTTCTAATAGAAAGATTATGAAACGGTTTTGTTCCATCTCTCAGTCATGAAATGAAGTATTTTCTGGATGACCTTCCCGCGAAGCCCCCAATCAATGCCCGATCGCCGGCACCGGCAGCGGCATGGCGACCCAGGCGTGATGGTGCACCGGTTTGCCTTCCGAGTTCCAGAGCATTTCAAAATCGGTCTTGATGTCGGCGATATCCGCAAGTTGCGACGAATCCTCGCGAAAAAGCCCGGAAGCGGCGACACCGCGCCGCACCGCCTCGAGATAGGCCGGATCGTCGGTCGAAAAATGCCAGACCCCGCCGGGTTTCAGGATGCGGTGAATCTGGGTCATGAAGTCGGAACTCAAAAGGCGGTTGCCGCGATGCCGCCCCTTGGGCCACGGATCGGGACAGAGAATATGCAGTCGCGCCACCAGACCATCCGGCAGCAGCCGCCCGATCAGCATCCGCGCTTCGGACTTGATCACCACCATATTATCGATGCCGTCGCGCAAGTTCCGTTTGACCAGCTTGCGCAGCCGCCCCGACATCACATCGGCGGCAAGCACCACGCGCTCCGGGTGGCGCCGGGCCAGTTCGGTGGTGAAGGTGCCCTTGCCGCAACCCATGTCCAGCTCCACTTCACCGCCGGCGCAGCGCGCCAGAAAATCAGGACGGCCGTAAAAACCGTTCAACTGAACAATCTGTGCATCAAGTACCGCGGAGTCGCCGATATTCGTCATAAAAAATCTGCTTTCAAAGGTTTCAATCCGAAAAATTTGGTGTATATTATCAAAGGTCGTTTTAAAATAACGCCAAAGTTGTTTTTTGCCAGTTGGGAACGGAATTTTCATGGAGAAGTTGGTCCTTTTCGTCTGCACCGGCAACAGCTGCCGCAGTCCGATGGCCGAAGCCTGGTTCAACAAACGGGCCTCGGAACTGGGGCTGACCGGGTATCGTGCGATCTCAGCCGGGTTGTGCGCCGATCATGGCGGCACGGCGTCGCTTCAGGCGCAATCGGTGATCCGGGAAAATGGCGCCTCGCTGGAAAAATTCCGTTCGCAGGCGCTGTCGCTGGAATTGCTGGAATGCGCCGATTTGATCGTCGCCATGACCGATGCGCACCGCGCGCGCATCGTAGCGGCCGCGCCCGAAACCGCCGGCCGCTGTTTTCGTTTGCTTGACTTCGCCGCCGGCGGCGAGGTGACCGACCCCTATGGCGGCAGCGTCGACGCCTATCGCCGCTGTTTCGCCGGGATGAAGGCGGCGGTCGAAAATCTGATCGGCAAACTGCGCGATGGAAATGGATTGAAACTCGAGACAGGAGGTTGCGAGATGTCGGAAAAGATAACGGATTTCACTTCGAATCAGGGTGTGTTGCGCGTGGCGATCGGGACCGATCACGGCGGATTCGCAGCCAAGAATGAATTGGCCGCATTGTTGCGGAACAACGGCGTCGAGGTCATCGATTGCGGCGCTTTCCAGCTTGACTCCAATGACGATTACCCGGTGTTCGCCGCCGCGGTCGCGGGCAAGGTCGCCCGGGGCGATGCGGAAGCCGGCATCCTGATCTGCCGCTCCGGCATCGGCATGGCGATCGCCGCCAACCGTTTCCACGGGGTGCGGGCGGGCGTCTTCGCCGACGCCGCCACCGCGCGCCGGGCCCGCGAGCACAACTGTGTAAACGTCGCGGTGCTCGCCGGCGACAAGCGCACCGTCGCGGAAATGCACGAGATCGCGGCCGCTTTTCTGACCACCAAATTTTCCAGCGACGAACGCCACGCCCGCCGTCTCGCCATGCTCGAACAGGTCACCTATGACGATATCGCCGCCGTCCGCAACGCCGATCCCGCCATCGCCGCCATGATCGACCGCGAAGCCGCGCGCCAGCGCGACGGGATCGAGCTGATCGCCTCGGAAAATTTCACCAGCTGCGCGGTGCGCGCGGCGCAGGGATCGGTATTGACCAACAAATACGCCGAGGGCTATCCCGGCAAGCGCTACTACAACGGCTGCGAATTCATCGACGAAGTCGAAAGCCTCGCCATCGAACGCGCCTGCAAGCTCTTCGGCGCCGAAGCCGCCAACGTTCAGCCGCATTCCGGCAGCTCCGCCAACCAGGCGGTTTACATGGCATTGGTCCAGCCCGGCGACACCGTGCTGGCGATGAGCCTTGATCACGGCGGACACCTCACCCACGGCCATCCGCTGAACTTCTCGGGCCGTTGCTATAAAATTGTGCCCTATGGCGTCAAGCCCGAAACCGAGATGATTGATTACGACGAAGTCGAGCAGCTCGCGCTGGCCCACCGGCCGAAAATGATTCTCGCCGGGGCCAGCGCCTATCCGCGGATCATCGATTTCCCGCGGCTGCGCGCCATTGCCGACCGGGTCGGGGCCAAGCTTTTCGTCGATATGGCCCACATTGCCGGACTGGTCGCCGCGGGCGAACATCCGAGTCCGGTGCCCTACGCCGACGTGGTCAGCACCACCACCCACAAGACGCTGCGCGGGCCGCGCGCCGGTCTGATCCTGTGCAAGGAAGAGCACATCAAAGCGATCAACTCCCAGGTTTTCCCCGGCATGCAGGGGGGGCCGCTCGAACATGTGATCGCGGCCAAGGCCATCTGCCTCGGCGAAGCGATGCTGCCGGATTTCAAGGCCTACCAGCGTCAAGTGGTGCGCAATGCCGCCCGGCTGGCCGCCGAACTCACCGCGCGCGGCTTCCGGATGGTTTCCGGCGGCACCGACAATCATTTGATGCTGGTTGACCTGCGGCCGAAGCACGCGACCGGCAAAGCGGTGGCCAACGCCCTCGATCTGGCGCGCATCACGGTCAACAAGAACATGATTCCGTTCGACCCCGAAAAGCCCTTCGTGACCAGCGGCATCCGCATCGGCACGCCGGCGGTGACCACGCGCGGCATGAAGGAAGCGGAAATGGTCGCCATCGCCGATTTCATCGAGCGCGGCGTCGCGTTGAAGGACGATCCGGAAGGACTCCGGAAGCTCGGCGAAGAGGTCAAAGCGTTCACCGCGGCGTTTCCGCTGCCGCAATTCTAACGCCAAGAAAGTTATGAGCAAAAAATGATTGACTTGAAATTATTGCGCGAAAATCCCGATCTGGTCCGGAAAACCTGCGCCCGGCGCGGCAGCGCGATCAATGTCGACACCCTGATTGCGCTCGACGCCGATTGTCGCGGGCTTCTGGCCGAGGTCGAAGCCATGCGCGGCGAACGCAATCGCCTGAGCAAGGAATGCAAGGACAATCCGGCCGCGCGCGACGCAGTGCGCGAACTCAAGGAACGGCTGGCCGCCGCCGAAGAACGGCTGAACGGGCTGGAAAGCAAGATCGCCGCGATGGCGGCCTATCTGCCCAATTTGCTGGCGGACGATGTGCCGGAAGGCGCGACCGACGCCGACAATGTCGAATTGCGCAAAGTCGGCGCGATTCCGCAGTTCGATTTCAAGGTGCGCGACCATCAGGAACTCGGCGAACTGCTGGACATCATCGACACCCAGCGCGGCGCGAAGGTCGCCCAGTCGGGCTTCTATTATTGGAAGGGCAAGGGCGCGCAACTGGTTCAGGCGCTCTTTTTCTGGACTCAGCGCGAGCTGGTCAACCGCGGCTTCGAACTTTTCATGACCCCCTGTGTGGCCAAGGAAAAGACGCTCTACGGCACCGGCTATCTGCCCTTTTTCGCCGATCAGACCTATGGCCTCAAGGATGAGGACCTCGCCCTGATCGGCACCTCGGAACAGACGCTGGTCGGCTTCCACGCCGACGAAGTGCTCGACGGCGCCACCCTGCCGCGCTGCTACACCGCGTTCACCCCCTGCTTCCGGACCGAGTCCGGCAGTTACGGCAAGGCCAGCCGCGGCATCTTCCGGGTGCACCAGTTCCACAAGGTCGAGCAGATTATCTTCTGCAAACCGTCGGAATCGGTCAAGTACCATGAATTCTGCCTGGAAAATGAGGAATATCTGCTCCGGCAGCTGGGCCTGCCCTACCATGTGGTCAACGTCTGCGTCGGCGACCTCGGCGCTCCGGGCTACAAAAAGTACGATATCGAAGCGTGGTTTGCCGGATTCGCAACTTATCGGGAAGTCACCAGCAATACCAATCTGACCGACTTCCAGAGCCGCCGTCTCAACATCCGTTACAAGGACGGCGACGAACGCGGCTTCGTCCACACCATCAGCGCGACTGCCATGACCGACCGGGCGGCAATCGCCATTCTGGAAAATAACCAGCAGGCCGACGGCAGCGTGATCGTGCCGGAGGTTCTGCGCCCCTTCACCGGCTTCGACAAAATCGAACCGGCGCAATAACCCGGACGGCGGCGGCAGATGACACCCGGACGGCGCATCGCATTTTTCGGCGGAGCCTTCGATCCGCCGCACCGGGGCCATGTCGCGGTGGCGCAGCGCGTGCTGGAAGCCCGCCTGAGCGATCTGGTGCTGTGGGTTCCCAGCTGGAGTCCGCCGCACAAGACCGCTTCCGGGATGGCGAGTTACGACGACCGGATGGCGATGGCAAAGCTGGCCGTGCACGGCCTTCCGGGCTGCGCGGTCTCGGACATCGAGGGGCGGAAACGCTTCACGCCGTCGTATTCGATCCGGGTGCTGGAAGCGCTGGAAGCGGAAAACCCCGGCTGCCGGGTGCAACTTTTGATCGGTTCGGACAGTCTTGAAGAATTGCACACCTGGTACTGCGCGCGGGAGTTGGCCGGACGGTATGAAATCATCGCCTACCCCCGGCGGACCCGCGCGGAATCCGGATCCTCCGCGGCGGTCGTATTGCCGGAAACCTTCTGGAGCGACGCGGAAGCGGAAAGGCTGCGCCAGACGGTCGTTTCCGGAAACTTCGTCGAAGTTTCTTCAACGGAATTGCGTGAGGCGTTGTCCTCCGGCGGCGAAGACGGCGGAAAAGTGGCAAACGAAGCGGTTTTGATGTATATTAAAGAGCACGGACTTTATGGCATGAAGCCGAAGCCGGGAGGAGAATGAATTTTATGGTGGAAAAAACGATGAAGATCGGAAATGAAGAGGCCTTTGCCCGTTTCTGCGCCGAACAGGCGCTGGAAAAACTGGCCGAAGACGTAGTGGCTTTGAAAGTCAAGGATTTAAGCAGCATTGCCGATTACTTCATTATCGTCACCGCCAACAGCCAGCCGCATCTGAAGGCACTGGTAAGTCATGTCGAGCGGCAGGTCCGCGAACATTGGCAGGTCCGGCCGCTGGCGACCGACGGTGAACCCGCCAGCGAATGGGTATTGATCGATTTCGGCAGCGTTCTAGTGCATGTGATGGGCGAAACCGCCCGGCGCAAATACGAACTGGAACGCTTGTGGAGCGATGCGCCGCGGCTGGAAATCGCCTGACGGCAACCGATAACGAATTGCGACACGCAGGATATCAGTAAAATGGATTGGTCTTTCCGGAACAACTGGGACGAGTTTGAGTGGGAGAAGGAGATCCGCAAGGATGAGCTCCGGATCGCCCGCTATTTTAAAACCCTGCCCGGCTGTCTGGATTTGCCGGGTGAGGACGACATGATCTTCCGGCGGCTGATGGAGCAGCCGGAGCTGGTGCCGTCCGGCGTGCGCGACCCGCACCGCATCTCGATGTTCGATTTTGAGAACAATGACGATGAGGATTTCACCGACGACAGCCGTTCCCGGCGGCGCAATGCCTTCGAAGGCTTGCGCCGGCTGGAAAATCTCGCCGCGGAGTGGAATCTGCTGGTCGCCTCCAGTCTGGACGAACGCTTCTTTCCTCAGGCGCTGGCCATTACCTGCGCCTTCGGCAAACTGTTGTCGCGCATCCTCAATTTCTCCGATGTCGAGGACGCTTCCGACACCCGGACGCTGCGCATCAGCCTGGTCAAGCGCATCCTTGCCGACATCAACGAACTCTGCCTCAGGCTCGAGGAGTTCAAAACCCTCGACGCACTGCCGGCGCATGTGTTTCCGCGATTCTTCGAGCAGATGACCTTCTTCCGCGAGGCTGCGCTCGATGTCCTTCATCAGCTCCGCAGCCGGAGCGAATAAGGCGGTCGACCGCCACAGCGCGGAGATTGCCCCCGAGATTCATTCGCCGGGACGCTTTTGTTTTCTCTCCAGTCTCCGGTAATCCGGCTGCGCTCAAACCGCGGTCCGGTCCGGACACAGACAAAAGAAATCCGGTCCGGGAATTCCCGAACCGGATTTTATCGCCCTGATCCTGGCGCGACGGGCGGATCAGATCATGCCGTCCCAGAGCGCCGCGTCTTCGAGCCTGGTCCGGACCGCGTTCACAAACGCCGCCGCCATCGAACCGTCCACCACCCGGTGGTCGGCCGACATGGTGACCTTCATGATGTTGCGGATCACGATCTCGCCGTTGCGCACCACCGGCGTCGGCACGCCGGAGGCCACCGCGAGGATGCCGCTTTCGCCCGGATTGATGATCGCGCCGAAACTTTCGACGTTCATCATGCCCATGTTGGACACGGTGAAGGTGCCGCCCTTCATGTCGTTGGGCGACAGCTTGCCGGAACGCGCCTTTTCGGCGAGTTCGCCGGATTCGAACTGGATTTCATCGAGTCCCATCCTGTCGGTGTCGCGCAAAACCGGCACCACCAGCCCATTGTCGATCGAAACCGCCATGCCGACGTTGATATGCTGCTTCCTGACCACGGTCTGACCGTCGCAGACGCTGTTGACCAGCGGAAACTCCTTCAGCGCCAGCGCCACGGCCTTGAGCACGAAGACGTTTACGCTGAGGTTGATGCCGTTGTCCTTGAGCTGCTTGCGCTTGGCCATCACCGTGTCCATCTCGATCGCCACCGTCACATAGAAGTGCGGAATGGTCTGCTTGGACTGGCTCAGGCGCTGCGCAATCACCTTGCGCATCGTGCTCATCGGCTGCGGCCGGCCAGCGATCGCGGTCTTGACGTCGGCCAGGGTGATGCGGCCCTGATCGCCGGTGCCTTCGATATCCAGCAGTTCGAGCTTTTCGATTTTGGCCAGATTGAACGCCACCGGGGTGATCTTGCGATCATGATAGCCGATGGCGTCCAGATAGTTTTTCACGTCTTTCTCAGTGATGCGGCCGTTGCCGCCGGTGCCTTTGACCTTTTTGAGGTCGATCAGGTAATCGGCGGCGAACTTCTTCGCCCGGGGCGACGCCTTGAGCTTGCCGGAAACCGCCGGAGCGGCGACCGGAGCAGCGGCGGCCTTCGGCGCCGGAGCAGCAGCGGGAGCCGGAGCGGAAACCGCCGCCGGAGCAGCAGCAGCCTTAGGAGCCGGAGCGGCGGCCGGAGCAGCAGCGGAAGCCGCCGGGGCGGGAGCCGCCGCCGGAGCGGCGACATCATCGGGAATCGCTTCTCCGGGTTCGCCGACGATCGCGCCGATGGTCATGACCGGAACCTCCTTGCCCGCGGGGACCAGAATCTTCAGGATCGTGCCTTCGAACTGCGATTCGACTTCCAGCACCGCCTTGTCGGTTTCGACCTCAAAAAGGACATCGCCCTTCTTGATTACGTCGCCTTCCTTGACTTTCCAGTTGTCGATCACGACAGTTTCTTCGGACTGGCCGAGCTTCGGAATCGGAATTTTCGTTGCCATGTTTCAGTTTCTCCCTGGCTTCAGCCAATTACAGCGTGGCCTTGGCGGCGGCGATCATTTCTTCGACGCTCGGCAGGAACGCCTTTTCCAGCGAAGCGGCCTGCGGCGCGATGCCGTTCTTGGCGCCGACCTTGAGCACCGGCGCATCGAGGTCGTCAAAGCAGTTGGCCACCACCTGCGACACGATTTCCCCGGTGAAGCTGCCGATATCGATGCACTGGCTGATCACCACGCAGCGGCCGGTCTTGCGCACCGAGGCGAAGACCGTTTCCCAGTCGAACGGCACCAGCGTGCGCACGTCGATGACTTCGACTTCGACGCCTTCGGCCGCCAGCTTGCTGGCCGCCTTGACCGCGTCTTCGACCGCCGGACCCCAGCAAACGAAGGTCAGATCCTTGCCCGGACGCACGATGTTGGCTTCGCCGAACGGAATGAGATATTCTTTTTCCGGCACCACGCCCTTGACGTTGTAGAGCAGCTGGCCTTCGACGAAGACCACCGGATTGTTGGTCCGGATCGCGGTCTTGATCATCCCCTTGGCGTCATAAGGATTGGAGGGATAGGCCACGTAGGTGCCGGGAATGTGCGCGAACATCGATTCGAGGCTCTGCGAATGCTGCCCGCCGTAGCCCTTGCCGCCACCGACGCTGCAGCGCACCACCAGCGGCACTTCGGTCGAAGCGCCGGTCATGTAGTGCCACTTGGCCGCCTGGTTGGCGATCTGGTCGGAGGCCATCAGCGCGAAGTCCATGTACATCAGCTCGGCCACCGGACGGTAGCCGGTCATGGCCATGCCGACCGCCGCGCCGCAGATGCAGGCTTCGGAAATCGGGGTATTGAATACGCGGTCGCGGCCGAAGGCTTCGAGCATGCCTTTGGAGAGCTTGAAGGCCCCGCCGTAGTCGGCCACGTCTTCACCGAAGAGCACCACGCGCTTGTCGCGGAGCATTTCTTCGATCAGCCCTTCTTTGATCGCGTCGCGGTAGTTGATGCGGCCTTCGGCATCGCGCTTGACCACCGGAACGGGTTCGTCGGTGACGACTTCATTGTACGGCGCCGGCACGGTGTCGCAAACGGTGTCGGTGTACATGTGCTTGATCACGTCGGCCGGGTCCGGATCGGCGGAGTCGGCGGCGCGGCGCGCGGCGCGGGCATTGCGGTCGGCGACCTGCTTTTCCAGCGCGACGAGTTCCTTTTCGGTCACAGCCTTGGCGCTCAGCAGCTGGGCGCGGAAATTCGGCACCGGGTCGACATCCTTCCAGCGGGCTTCTTCTTCGCGGGTCCGATATTCATTGCGCGGATCGGAAAGGCTGTGGCCGTAGTAGCGATAGCTGTCGAGTTCGAGCAGCACCGGACCCTGGCCCTTGGCGATGATCGCCTTGGCGCGGTTCACGGCGTCGCGGACGGCCATCGGATCCATGCCGTTGACCACTTCAGCGTGCATGTTTTCATTGTCGAACCCGGCGGCGCGACGGGCCAGATGATCGACGCCGTTGACTTCGCCGTCGGCGCGGCCGGTCATGCCGTAGTGGTTGTTGACGATGATGAAGATCAGCGGCAGGCCGAATTTGGTTTTGGCCAGCGGGCCGTTGAACTGTTCCTGCGCGGCCCAGTTCAGCGCTTCGAGCACCACGCCGTTGGAGTAGGCGCCGTCGCCGGCGAAGGTGGCGACCACGCGGCCCTGGTATTTGGGATCGATCCGGCAGGTCATGGCCGCGCCGGTGGCGATCGGCACGCCGCCGCCGACAATGGCGTTGGCGCCGAGGTGGCCGACGCGGAAGTCGGCGATGTGCATCCCGCCGCCGCGGCCCTTGCCGTAACCGGCTTCCTTGCCGAAGAGTTCGGCGATGGTGCGGAAAATATGATCTTCCATCACCGCTTCGCGCAGTTCCTCACCCTTGAGCGCGGAAAATTCGGGGCAGCGCGCCTTGAGCTGGTCTTCGCTCATGTGCTTGATCGCGTGATAGCCCTTGGCGATGGAGTCGCCGTGGCCGCGGTGGGTGGAGGTGATGAAGTCGGTGATGTTGAGCACGCTGCATACCCCGGAAGCGGTCGCTTCCTGGCCGATGGAAAGGTGCGTCGGACCGCGATAATCATAGTCGCTGATGACTTCGTAAGCGCCGGTCCGGCACTTCAGGATCATTTCTTCGAATTCCCGGATCACCAGCATCGATTCGTAGATTTCGAGCAGTTCGGCCTTGGAGATATTTTTGGCCTTGAATTCCGCCGCCACGTTCGAATCGTACTGATAAGCCGGAATGCTGTTCAGTTTGATCGTGGCTTTTTTGAAGCTCGGAGCGGAATCACTGTAGTAATTGTTGCTCATTTTGTCGACTTTTCCTTTGTTTTGGGTGACAAACCGTCATTCGTTTGAATTGAATTGCAATCATATCATGCGGCCGGAGCTGACTTTCGCCGCAGCCGGCTCAACTGCCCGGAGTAACCAGTTCGATATGGCGCTTGCGCAGCGCCGCAGCCACCTTTTCGGGCACGCCGTCGTCGGTCACGATCACGTCGATGTCGCTGATTTCGCCGCTGGCGGCGAAACTGGGCACGCCGAGCTTGCTGCTGTCGAGCAGCAGAATCACCTTGCTGGCGTGGCGCATGACCAGTTCCTTGGTGTAGGCCTCATTGGGATCGGAGGTTGAAATTCCATCTTCCAGGGTGAATCCCATCGTACCCAGAAACGCCTTCCGGATGGTCAGAGAACTCAGAATCCGGCCGGTCAGCGGTCCCACCAGCGTGCGGCTGCGGGGGCGAAATTCGCCGCCGAGCAGAATCAGGCGGTGAGGCGTCTCCATGAGCTCGCTCGCGGCCATCAGCGAATTGGTGATAATGGTGAGGTTGTGCCGCGTATTGAGGCGGCGGGCCAGCGCCAGCACGGTGCTGCCGCCGTCGAGAAAAATGGCGTCATTGTCGTCAATATAGTTGAGCGCCAGCTCCGCGATCAGATTTTTTTCGCCGGCGCGAAACGAGGCCTTCTCCGCAAACAACGGTTCGGGGCCGGGGTGACCGTTGACCGGTTCGGCGCCGCCGTGAACCCGGCGCACCCGGCCCTGGCGCTCCAGAGCCTGAAGATCGCGCCGGACCGTGGCTTCGGAAACCGCCAGACGGCTGCTCAGCTCCGCAATGGTGCGGATGCCGCCCTTGAGACTGTCAAGAATCAGCTTTTCGCGTTCCGGACTCAGAAGTTTGCGTGCTGTCAGTTCGGGTGTCATGGCACCGGCTCCCTGGAGTTGTGACTTGAACTGAAAATAATTTAGCACTTTTGCAAAGAAATGCAATCTTTTGCAAGGAAATTTTCACTCTTTTACGGCCTTTTCCATAGATCGGTCCGTCGGAACGCGCGGCAGGGTCAGGCCAGACGGCCGTCGACCAGGCGGACGACCGCGCCGGCCTCGGCGGTCAGCGCCTCGTTGTGGGTGATCATGATCACCGTATGGGTGCCGGAAAGCTCACGGAAAAGATTCAGGATCGCCGCGCCGGTCACGGTATCGAGGTTGCCGGTGGGCTCGTCGGCGAGGATCAGCTCGGGATCGTTGATCAGCGCCCGGGCGATGGCGGCGCGCTGCTGCTCGCCGCCGGACAATTCCGGCGGGCGATGGCGCAGCCGGGAGCCGAGGCCGATGCGGTCGAGCAGCGCCTCGGCCCGGTCGCGCGCTTCGCGCCGGGGGACGCCGCCGAGCATCGCCGGCAGCATTGCATTTTCGACAATGTTGAATTCCGGCAGCAGCTGGTAATTCTGGAAGACAAAACCGATCTTGCGGTTGCGGAACCGCGCCGCCAGCTGGCCGGAAGCCATCTCGCGGTAATCGACGCCGTCGTAAAGCAGCGTCCCGGCGTCGGGAGCCTCCAGCGCGCCGATCAGATTGAGCAAAGTGGTCTTGCCCGAACCCGACGCGCCGAGGAGCACCGTCCAGCAGCAGCGGCGGAAATCGTAGGTGATGTCGTGAAGCACTTCGATCCGGCCGGAACCGAGCGCATAATCCTTGCGGACCTGTTTCAGACTGACCAGAATGTCGCGGGTTTCGGCCATCATTCGTACCTCAGTGCCCGGGCCGGATCGAGCCGCGCGGCGCGCAGGGCCGGGATAATCCCGCCCGCGGTGCAGAGCACGATCGCCGACACCACGATCACCAGCACGTCGCCGGGCACGATATGCGCGGGCAACTCGTTGAAATAATACATCTCCGGCGGAAACAGCTGCTGTCCGGTAATCTTGGCCACCGTCCGCATGATCCCATGCCGTCCGTAGATCACCAGCCAGCCGAAAAGCGTCCCGGCCAGACTTCCGGCAACGCCCACGACCAGCCCCTGAAGCATGAAAATCTGCATCACCTGGAACCGGCCGCCGCCGAGCGCCTTGATCAGGCCGATTTCGCGGGTTTTCTGATAGACCGAGGTGATCAGGGTGTTGGCGATGCTGAAGGCCGCCACCAGGACAATGAAAATCAGCAGGAAAAACATCATGTTCTTCTCCACCGCCAATACGCCGAGCAGCTGTGCATTGAGCGATTTCCAGGTTTCCAGCTGATAGCGCGGCGCGGGCAGCTCCGCCGCCAGCCGGTCGACGATCCCGTCCATGGCGAAGGGGTCCGGCACCCAGCCGTAAACCGCGGTCGCGCTGCCCCACGGCAGCCCGAAAAGCTCCGCCGCATCGTCGATGTTCATGAAAATCACATCGCGGTCGAAATCGTATTTGCCGAAGCTCACGATGCCGGTGACGGTCAGTTCCGTCGGCAGCACCAGTTTCTGGTCGCCGGAAGCAAGCTCCACGCCGCCTTCCGGACGCACCTTGACCATTTCCGCAAGACGCGACGAACTGTGCAGCACGATCTTGTCGCCGATCGCCAGACCCTGCTGCGCCGCGAGACGGCTGCCCAGCACCGCTTCGCCGGGACCGAGGTCGAATTTGCCGCCCGGACGCAACGCGGTCTCGATATCCATGCCGGCGCGGATGCCGGCGGCATCGACGCCGAAGACCAGCTTGGGTTCGAAGTGTTTGCCATTCTGGAGCAGCGCGGGCATGGCGACCACCGGGGTGGCGCTCACGCCGCCGGCATCAAGGATCGCCTTTTCGGCCCGCGCCACATCGGGCACGAGGTAACGCCCGCCGGTCACATGGAGATGGGCCTGGGTCTGGATCAGCTTGGCTTTCATGATATCGGTGAAGCCGGTCATCACCGCCAGGACCACAATCAGCACCGCGACCCCGAGCATCACGCCGATCATGGAAATCAGCGTGATGATCGATACCGCGTTGCGCCGGGGTCTGAGATAACGCAACGCCAGAAACAATTCTGTCCGCACTTGGAGCCGTTCTCCGGAAAATCCGATTATTTTCTATAAAGTAATACCATTTTCCGGAAATGGAAATATATTATATGCAGGATTCACAAAAAAACACGGATTTTTATCGCCTCATGACCCAAACTCCCGCCAAACCGGAACTGCTCGCCCCCGCCGGCAATCCTGAAGCACTCGCCGCCGCCTTCGCCGCCGGAGCCGACGCGGTCTACGCCGGACTGCCCAAATTCAACGCCCGCGAACGCGGCGAAAACTTTACCATGGACTCCATGGCCTCGGGCATTGCGCTGGCGCGCAAGCTCGGGCGCAAAGTCTATCTGACCATGAACACCCTGGTCAAAGAAAATGAATTGACTGAACTTGCCGAATATCTCGCCGCGGCAGCAGCCATGGGACCGGACGCGGTGATCGTCCAGGACCTCGGCGTACTGCGGATGATCCGCGAATATTTTCCGACGCTGCCGATCCACGCCTCGACCCAGATGGGGCTGCACAATTCCGCCGGACTGGCACTGGCGGCCGAGCTCGGCGTCAAACGGGTGATTCTCGAACGCCAGATCACGCTCGATGAACTGGCCGCGATGGCGCCGGGCAGCCCGGTCGAACTCGAAGTTTTCATCCACGGCGCGCTCTGCTGTTCGCTTTCGGGCAGCTGTCTTTTCAGTTCATGGCTCGGCGGCGCCAGCGGCAATCGCGGCAAATGCAAACAGCCCTGCCGCCGCCGCTTTTTCTCGCGCAACGGCAACGGATTTTTCTTTTCCACCGCCGATCTGGCCACGCTGGAGCTGATCCCGCGCTTCCGGGAGCTCGGCATCGCCTCGCTCAAAATCGAAGGCCGGCTGCGTCAGGCCGACTACGTCTACCAGACGGTGCAGGCCTACCGCATGGTGCTCGACGCCGAGCAGTGCGACCGCGCCGTGCTCGGCGAAGCGCGCAAAATTCTGAGCGGCGGCTGCGGCCGCCGCTGGAGCAGCGGCTTCTACTTCGAGGAGTCGATGCGCGAACTGATCCAGCACGACGCGCTGGGCGCCTCCGGCACCCTGATCGGACGCGTGACCGAAGTCGGCGAAAACGGCTTCAACGCGGTATTGAACAAGCGTCTTCACCTCGGCGACCGGCTCCGGGTCCAGCCCGCCAGCGGCGACGAGGGGCCCGCTTTTACCCTGACCCGGCTTTTCGTCGACCGCCGCAGCGTCAAGACGGCGCGGCCCGGCGATCAGGTCTACATTCCGTGCGACAAGCCGGTGCCGTTTCAGGGCCTGCTGTACCGTATCGGGCTGACCATGGATTTCACCGCTTCGACCGCCGAACCATTGAAACTCAAAAAGGTGCCGGAGCTCGCGGTTCAGGTCGATCCCAGCGGATTGACCGTCGCGGTGCTCAATGCCGACCGGCTGCCGCCATGGCGTTATGATCACGTCTGGCCGCAAGCGGAAAAGCATCCCGCCGACGCCGCCGCAGTGCGTTCCGTCTTTGAATTCGGCGATTCGGAGCGCTTCGCACCGACGGTACGCGAACTTACGCTGCCGGATGACATTTTTCTGCCCGCCAGTGTGCTTAAAACGGCGCGGCGCGCCTTCCGGGAATGGCTGGAAACGGCGCTGGGAGACCATCAGCTCCGCGATCCCGGCGCACTCGGCATGATGCGTTTTCTGGACGACTACCGCCAGCAGCATACTCCGCCGCCGGATCTGAACAGCTACCGCCGCGAAACCGTCGCCATCAAACCGCACGGCGCGCTGCCCGGCAATCCGAAGGCGCTGAAGGCGGTCAGCATTCTGGATTTCAACCGCGAAACCGACGAGGCGATTTTGCCCGATTTCTGCCCTGAAGCCCGACTCGACGGCCTGCGCAAGCGGGTCGCCGCGGCTTATGAAGGCGGCATCCGGCGCTTCCGGATTACCGGATTGTTCGGGCTCGCGCTGCTGCGCGATTATCCCGACGCCACAATCGTGACCTCCTATCCGCTGCCGGTGGCGAATTCGCTGGCGGCGCTGGAATTGAGCCGCTTCGGCGTAGCCCAGGTCCAGGCCGCGCTGGAATTGGAGCGGGACGCGATCGAAGCATTGCGCGCCCATGCGCCGCTGCCGCTGGAGGTCTACCGGTACGGACGGCCCGCGCTGCTCTCTACCCGGGCGACGCTGCCCGCCGAAGGCGAGATCAAGGACAATCGGGGCAATGCCTTCTCCGTCCGCGCCGACAGCCGTCAACGCATCACCCGGCTCTACGCCAAGGCGGCGTTTTCGATCCCGCACGTTCCGGGAACCTCGGATTTCTACGATCTGACCCAGGCGCGCTGGGGCGAGCAGGAAACCGCGGAATTCAATTTCTCCACCGGCTGGCTCTGACCGGATCCGCAGAGAGCGTTGCCGACGGGATATGAGAAACGGGCGGGCCGACGCCAAGGCAATCCGCGGAATTGCGACGCCGGAGCGGCGGCATCCTGCGGCATTGATCGTTTGTCCGGCGAGCCGGACTGCCCGCCGGCCCATGCCATGCGCCGCGCTTTTTGACGGGGCGGTTTATCCCACCCGGGGGTAGCTGCCGAGAATCTTGAAGAAGGCGGCGACTTTCTCAATATCGGCGCAGGCTTCGGCCACTTTCGGGTCTTCGCGATGGCCGACGAGATCAAGGAAGAAGCAGTATTCCCAGCCCTCCTGCTGCTGCCAGGGACGGCTTTCGATCATCGAAAGCTGAATCTGGGCGCGCCGGAACGGCTCCAGCGCGGTATAAAGCGCGCCGGGCTGGTTTTTGACCACAAAGCAGATTGAGGTTTTGTCGTCGCCGGAACGCGGCGTCATCTGATTACCCAACACCAGAAAACGGGTGGTGTTGAAGCTCGAATCCTCGACATTTTCCTCCAGAATCTTGAGTCCGTACATTTCGGCCGCCACCGGACTGCCAAGCGTCGCCCCGGCAGGGTCGCCGCACACCGTCTGAGCGGCCTGGGCGGTGCTCGAGGATTCGATCAACTCGACCCCCGGAAAATGTTCCAGCAGATAGGCCCGGCACTGGCCGAGCACCTGGGGGTGGCTGTAAATGCGCTTGATATCGGCGACTTCGACGTTGCCCATCAGAAAATGATGGACTTTGCGGCAGATTTCGGCGGTGATCCGGACGCTGGAGCGCATCAGCCAGTCCAGCGTATAGTTGATCACCCCTTCGGCGGAGTTTTCGATCGGCACGCAGCCGTAGTCGGCGCGGTCGCACTCGATGGAGCGGAATACTTCCGGAATCGACTTCTCCGGCCGCAATTCGGCGCCGCGGCCGAAGGTGTCCAGCGCCGCCTGATGCGAAAACGTTCCCAGCGGGCCCAGAAACGCCACCCGCAGCGGGCGTTCGAGAATGTGGGCGCCGGAAATGATTTCCCGGTAAACCGATTGCAGAATCTCCGGCGTCATCGGCCCCTGGTTGATCTTGAGCAGCCGATCCATCAGCATCCGCTGGCGGGTCGGGTCGAAAATCGGCAGATGGCGTTCGCGTTTGTATTCGCCGATGGCGACGACCGCCCGATAGCGCCGGTTCAGCAGCGCAATCAGTTCCATGTCAATTTCATCGATTTCGGCACGCAGCTTGCGAAGGGTGTCGTTGTCCATAGAATGCAAAGTCCTTGGTTTTTGATCCGTTTAAAATACACTGCGGTACGGTTTTTAGCAAGTTTTTCCGGTGAAAACCCGATAAATTAATCGATTATTCATTAT
Organism: Victivallaceae bacterium; assembly: GCA_036677805.1. Classification (GTDB taxonomy): domain Bacteria; phylum Verrucomicrobiota; class Lentisphaeria; order Victivallales; family Victivallaceae; genus SIG78. The sequence continues at coordinate 94,175 of JAVBVS010000010.1, forward strand.
CCGGGGGTTGAATTTCATGAAAAATCGGCATATTTTAAGGCCGCGTCGAATTTTACAGTCGTGAAGCAGGGGTGGTTATGCGTTGTCCGGCATGCGGTTTTCAGGATGACAAAGTGATTGATTCACGGGTGGTCCGGGAGGGGTTCGGGGTCCGCCGCCGGCGGGAATGCCTGAATTGCGCCCATCGCTTCACCACCTACGAAAGCATTATCCAGGTGGAGCTCAAGGTGGTCAAGCGCAACGACGAACGCGAAGACTTCGATCAGGACAAACTCCGGCGCGGTATTGAAAACGCCTGCTACAAACGCCCCATCGACCCCGAGGACATCAACCGCCTGATCGATGATGTGAGCCAGTCGATTCAGCGCGATTTCGACCGTGAAGTGGCCAGTTCCGAAATCGGCGCGCGGGTGATGGCCGGACTCAAGGAGCTCGACCAGGTGGCCTATGTGCGCTTCGCCAGCGTTTACCGCAAATTTCAGGATGTCGAAGCGTTCATCGATGAAATCCGTTCCCTGAAATGAGCATCGGAGAACGTCCGATGTACCCGATTCCCGAAAATCCCATCTATGTGATCGACGGCGAGGGCCTCCAGCAGCTGTTCGATCCGGAGAAATTGCAGCAGTCGCTGCAATCCTCCTTCATTGCCGCAGGCAACCCCGACGGCTATCTGGCCGAAGATATCGCACTTTCGGTTGAAGCCGCCATGCTCGACGGCGCGCGGCTGGGACGGTTCTTCACTCAAAGCGAAGTCGATGCGGCGGTGATCCGGATTCTGGAAAACGCCGGATTCGCCGAAGTCGCGCGGATTTTCCAACGCGCCAACAGCCGCCTTTACATCGCCGTCGACGCCCGGCTCGACGGCGTACGCCAGCTGATCGAGCGCCATCTCGGACTGGGCGGCGCGGCCGCCGACACAGTGGCGCTCAGGGTATTTCAGGCGCTGAACCAGCTCGGCATCGCCAGCGGCGCACCGGGGCTATACCTGGAACTCGCGCGCCACTACGAACGGCAGTGCGCCGAAAGCATCACACCGCCGATGCCGGCGGCGGCGCCCGACGCGGCCGGCCGCTTCCTGCTCTCCGCCGCCGAAGTCGGATCGTTCCTGACCGGCGAAGGACGGCTGCTCCAGCAGGCCGGAATTCTGCAATTTACCGGCATCAGCCGGCTCTACCCCAACTTTCGCATGGGGCTTCACCTGGGGCGGCTGGCGGAGTATGCCCGACTGCGGCCGCCGGTGACCGAAATGCTGATGGCCGACGTGCTCTATCGGGCGGGGGAATCGGTCGGCCAGAGTCTACGGGCGGTCTGCCGCCACCTCGGCGGAAACGAGCTGCCGCTCTATCTGAAGCTGCCTGAATTCGAACGTTTTGTCCGGGATTGGCTGGAGGCCGATTATCCCGCGGGCAGACCGGCGGCGATGGAGCTGCTGAACTGCTTTCGCGCGGCGCTCGGCTATCCGGTACGCAAAGTCAGCGTCCGGGGCTAGACGCCGCGCAACGGGAATTTTCAAGAATTCCCCGCGCCGGGTCTTGAAAAGGCGGCGATGGCGCGGTAAATTATGCGATTGGAACTTGGTTGGGGACGAATCCGCAGGGTTGTGGTTTAAGGAAAAATCGATGAGTAAAGTCAAGGTATTGGTAATCACCGGCTTCGGATTGAATTGCGAAAAGGAGACGGCGGCCGCGTTCAACTATGTCGGCGCCGAGGCCGAACAGGTGCATCTGAATGATCTGATCGCAGGGCGGCGGACCCTGGACGAATTCCGGATTCTGGCTTTCATCGGCGGATTTTCCTTCGGCGACCATCTCGGCGCGGGCACGGTTTTCGCCAACCGCATTCAGTTCAAGTTGCGCGACCAGCTCAAACGCTTCATCGCCGACGGCAAGCTGATCATCGGCATCTGCAACGGCTTCCAGACCATTTCCCGGCTGGGCCTGGTCCCGGCGCTCAACGGCCAGTATTTCGTACAGCAGGCGGCGCTGGCGCACAACGATTCGGGCCTCTTCCGCGATGACTGGTGCACTTTGCGGGCCAACCCGTCGAGCCCGTGCATTTTCACCCGCGGCCTTGATCTGATCCGGCTGCCGCTGCGCCACGGCGAGGGCAAATTCGTGGCCGACCCCGCCACTTTGCGGCAGATCGAAATGAAGAATCTGGTGGTGTTCCGCTATGCCAATGCCGACGGTTCGATCGCCACGGAATTTCCGGCCAATCCGAACGGGGCGCTGAATTCGATCGCGGGCATCTGCGACGAGACCGGCCGCGTCTTCGGACTGATGCCCCACCCTGAGGCGTTCCTGTCGCCGTACAACTCGCCGAGTTGGACGGGCGATCAGCTCCGGGGAGAGCTGCCGCGCGAAGGCGAAGGGGTGGCCATTTTCCGCAATGCGGTCGAATATTTGCGCTGATTTGCCGTTGGAACACTTGCAAATCGGGCAATTTCGCATTACATTGTAGCCAAGTCAACGACAGGGAACGTTATTCTATTCGGACAGGGTGAACGACGATGAAATTTACAGTCAACCGTGAGAAATTTCTGAAGGCGCTGCAACGGGTCATCAGCACCGTCGGCAGCCGCAATACGCTGCCGATTCTCGGCAACGTGCTGGTCGAAGCCGGCGACGGTATGGTCCGCCTGACCACCACGGATTTGGAAATCCGCATCACCACCCGGGTCGAAGCCGAAGTGGCGGCGCCCGGCGCGACCACCATTCCCGCCAAACGGCTGCTGGCGCTGGTGAGCAACTTCGAAGACGCCGCGGTCACGCTGACCAGCGACGAGCGCCACCATGCCGAGTTGCTGTCCGGCACCAGCTGCTTCAAGCTGCTCGGCATCGCTCCGGAGGATTTTCCGGGCGCGGCCGAATTCACGCCGGTGCGGACCCTGACCTTCAAGGGCGCCGAACTCAAGCGCATGCTCGGCCAGATCGTTTATGCGATCACCCTCAACGACAGCCGCAAGGTGCTTCACGGTATGCTGGTGGCGCTCAAGGAGCATGTGGTCACCTTCGTCGCCACCGACGGCAAGCGTCTGGCGCTGAGCGAACGCGCGATCGAGCGCGTCGCGGGCAGCGACGGCGACTGCATCATCCCCCTGCCGGCGGCGGCGGAAATCAAGCGCCAGGCCGACCCCAAGGAAGACATCACGCTGGAAATCGGCGAAAAACAGGCGCGTTTCAGCACCGCCGAAACCGTGCTGACCACCAAGCTGATCGAAGGCAACTATCCGAATTACCGGCAGGTGATTCCGGAATCGTTCAACAAATCGGTGCCTTTTGCGACCGCGGCGCTGCTCTCCAAGATCGAGCTGGTGTCGCAGGTGCTGGCCGACAGCAGCAGCTGCATCGTGCTCAACTTCAATTCCGGCAAACTCGAACTGCGCGGCGCCAGCAGCGATATCGGCGAAGGCCAGACCGAACTGGCGGTGGAATATGGCGCGGAGCCGGTTTCGGCCTCGTTCAACCCCACGCTGCTGGCCGATCCGCTGCGGTTCGCCGACTGCGAGCAGATGACCATCCGCATGAACGACGGGTTCAGTCCGGTGGCGATCGACGGCGGCGACGGGTTTCTGTATGTGATTATGCCGATGCGCAACCGTTGAGCCCGCGGGCTCCCGGCGGCATCGTGAAGAAACGCGCCCGGCCATGATTGGTGAATTCAAATTATCGAATTTACGCAATTATGACCGGGCGCGTTTTGATTTTTCCGGCCGCAAGCAGCTATTGCTGGGGCCCAACGGCGCGGGCAAAAGCAATCTGCTGGAGGCGCTGGCCTTTCTCGGTGTGCTGCGCAGTTTCCGCACCACCCGGATCGGCGAAATGATCCGCACCGGAGCCGACGGTTTCGCCATCGGCGGCGCATGGCATGCCGGCAGCGGTTATGTCGAGCGGCTGGAAACCCGCTGGCAGAGCGACGGACGGCGGCAGCTTTTCGTAAACGGCAATGCGATTGTCTCGGGGCGCGATTTCATCCAGTACTACCATCCGGTGGTTTTCGCGCCGGAGGACCTCGAACTGATCACCGGGATGCCGGGAACGCGGCGCCGCTTTTTCGACATGCTCTGCTCGCAGCTTGATCCGGGCTACCTCAATGTGCTGCACGATTATTTTCATGCGCTCAAGCAGCGCAACGCCGCATTGCGGCAGCGCCGGGCGGCGCCGGAAGTGATGGCAGCGTACGAGAGTCTGCTGGCTTTCGCCGGGGCCGATCTGACCGCCCGGCGGCAGGTCTGGCTGGCGGAGTTCAACCGCGAACTGGCCGCGCTGAGCGAAACCGAAGGCCGGATCGAAGTCGATTACCGGCCGCAATGCGCCGGAAGCGCGGAGGATTATCTCGCCCTCTTCGACCGGATGCGTTCGCGTGAAATCGAACGCCACTCCAGTTTGTGCGGCTGCCACCTCGATGATTTCCGGGTGCGCCGCGACGAGCAGCCCATGCGCGGCTTCGCCAGCAACGGCCAGAACCGGATGGCGGCGCTGTTGTTCAAGCTGGCCTCGGCGGCGCTGCTGGCGCGGCATTGCGGCGAGCGCAATTTGCTGATTCTGGTGGATGATGTGACCGGCGACCTCGACCGGACGCGGCGGTCCGCCTTCTGGGCGCGGATCGCCGGAGCGGAACAGATGTTTTTCACCTTCACCGCCCGCCCCGAAGACGAATTCTTCGCCGACGCGCAAATCACCGCGCTCGGTTCCTGACGCCGCGACCCGCGGCCGGAAAAATCGCCGAAAACCAGCTTTCGCCGCTTGCAATTTTCCCGCCGCGGCATTCTTGTAATGATCAGGGGGGAATCATGAAAAACATGCTGCGGAAACTGTTCTATTGGGATGCGCCGGCGCAGGGGGCATTTTTCGCGCTGACGCTGTGGGCCGTCGGATATTATCTGCTTTTTTCGGTCGTGCTCGTACTCTGGACCAACCGCTGGGTCAACTGGGGATGGCTGCCGATGTGGGACGGCTGCCTTGCTCCCGGATTATGGGTCTTGTTCGTTGTTTTGCTGATTTTTCCATTTTATTATCTGCTGCTGACCCTGCGTTTTTATTACTTGCTGAGGCAGGACCGGCGCCGGTATTTCGTCACGGTCGGCGTCCCGCTCTGGGCCGGACTGCTGCTCGCCGGGTATTGCTTTTTCGGAGTAATGGCCCTGCCGGTGATCCTGATCGGCGGATTGAGTTATCCGTTATTGCTGCTGCCGTTGCTGTTCGCCGGCAAACAGTGGAAAATCGCCGGGGCGGCCTTTCTCCTGTGGGGAATCGGCACGTTCATGGCCTGGCTGCCGTTCGATTTTCTGAAAACCATGCTGCTCGACTCCGATCCCTGCATGCCGACGAAGTTCCTGTGCGACCTCCAACAATTTCTGGGCCTTTCCGGCTGGGGATGGACCGTCTGGTTCGCCATCGCGCTGCTGTGCCGCGTCGGATGGTACCTGATGACCGGCAAGCTCTTCGCCGCCTGGAGCGGCCTGAAGTTCCGCGCCGTGCTCGGCAGGGGCGTACCGACGTTGTGGACGCTCGCCATCCTGACTTATCTGACCTTCCTGATAATGGTTCTCTTCGCCCGCGGCGAAGCCGACCGGCGAATCGCCATCCTCGAACGCCGGTTCGGACGGCCGGTCACGGCGGAAGCGCTGGGCAAACCCTATTATGGCAACGACCGTCCCGATCAAGGCTTCTGGGACAACATCGCCAAGCTGTTCCGGGTCTGTGACATCCCATATCCGGGCCTTTGCGGCGCCCGCACGCTCGTGCCTCAGCCCGAAAATGAGGCGCGTCGGCAACGCATCCGGGAGCATGAACCGGCCCTGCTGGCGTGGGAAAAAGCGTTCGCGGCTGATATTCCGCTCATGGCGTATGACTTCACTCCGGGAAAACTGGCGCAGCGGCTGACGCCGCAATACCGTGGAATGCGTGACTTCCTGTACTTTGAGCAGTGGCAGATCGCGTTCGCTCTGGCCGACGGCCGGGCCGACGATGCCATGCGCGCTTACGAGCGGATGAAAAAAGTCACCGGCGCACTGTTGCGGGAGCCCGGCATCCTTGGCGGGTTGCTGTGGCTGGCGGGACAGAACACAATTCTGGACGGAGTCGAAATCATGCTCGAATCGGAGCGGCTTTCGGATGCGCAATTGCAAAGGGTCGCCGCCGATCTGGAACAGGCCGAACGCGACCTTCCGGCGACGCAGGAGATTGCCCTGTACAGCGAAGCGGTCGAGATGCTGGATCTGTTCGCAGCGCTGGGCAACGGCACCTATTACCAATTTCAGCGGGGCGACATCCGCCGGGATACGCTGCCTTTGCGCCCATTCCGATTTTTCTTCCCGCAATTGTGGTGGTACGCATTGCTCGACCAGACGGCCATGGCGAAAAACTACAACGCTCCCGATTTCAAGCACATCCCGGAACCGGACTTCCGCAATGGGAAATGCCTGTACCTCAGCAGCATGTTCATGACCGCCTGCCAGACACTCGGCCAGCGTTTCGACGCCGTGACCGCCCGGCTGCGGGCCATGCGGATGCTGATCGCGGCGGAACTTTACCGCCGTCATCACGGCGATTACCCCGAAACGCTGCCGGATATGCCGCTCGACCCCTTCACCGGCCAGCCGCTGCGTTACCGCAAGGGCCCCTATTCCCACTTCGAGACCATGCCCCCGCCGGAAATGAATTCGCCGGACGCCGGAACGCCGATGGAGCCTGAAGTTCAGGAGTTCACCATGCCCGCCGTGGTGGTCTGGAGCGTCGGCCCGGACGGCGTCGAAGGCGAAAATCCGCGTGGGTTCGATGCAAAATACTGCGATGATGTACGCGCAATCCGGCGTCTGGGGCCCCCTTCGCCGGTGGAGTCGCAGAAGAAATAAGCTCGCGGACCGCAGACAAGCCATTTTTGTTCGGAAAAAATTCACCGGGAAATTTCTTGCAATTTCGCCGGAAGCGATATATTGTAAGTTTGAAAACGATCTCGCAAAGGGAAACCATGCCGGAGCGAAGCCGCTGCGGCGCGCCGGAGGCCGTTTCCCGATTCACCACCATCAACAAGGGGATCTGAAAATGAAGAAAAAGATCGCACTCCTCACTGCTCTGGCCGGCACGGCGCTCCTGTTTGCGGGATGTTCCTCGGTGCAGAGCGCCGACGCCTCCAAATTCAACGGCCAGCGGATCACCTCGTCCGGCACCGGAATCGCCCACGTTTCCGGCCAGACCAGCGGTCTCTATCTGCTCTGGATTCCGCTGATCGTCGGTTCGGCTGAAAATCCGAACAGCATCGTCTTCGGCGAAGACGCCTGCAACGTGACCGCGGTCACCAACATGGTCACGCAGAAGAGCCGGGAACTCCGGGCCGCCAAGACGGTCGACCTCGTGTCCACCCGCCGGAGCAACAACATTCCGATTCCGATCCCCTATCTCTTCTACTGGCGGACGGTCACGGTTTCCGGCAACGCGGTCAATTGAGTCCGGCAGTGAAAACAGGTCATCTTTTAACACAGGGGTTTGCTGATATGAAAAAGATTATGTTGATTCTCCCCGTCGCCGCCCTCGGGTTGCTGTTCGCCGGGTGCGCCAACATTGAAGTGGTCCAGAATCCGGACCTGAACGGAGAAAAAATCTCCCTCGACGGCGCACCGGTGGCGCATTTGAACGCCCAGAACTGGGGCGTCTATCTCTTCTCGCTGCCGATCTGGACCGGGTCGACCGATTCCATCGGCGCCATTGCCGTATTCAAGGATACCGTGAACGCGGAATCGATGGTGCCGGTCGTCACCGCCAAGAGCCGCGAACTCAAAGCGACCCATACCCTTGACCTTGCTTCAGAGTACTGTGTCGCCGGGTTCATCTTCTACGTGCGTTCGATCAACGTTTCGGCCAACGCCGTGAAACTCCCCGCGATCAACACCGGCAGGGCGTCCGCCGCCAAATAAGGACGACGGGCCCCATCGCAACCGCCGCGCCTCCCGGAAAGGGAGCGCGGCGATTTTTTTTCCGGGAGCGGTCAGGTCATGCCCAAAGTACGACCGTTCCGGCGGCAAGGGTTGCGGGCATGGCGATCAGACGCTGATTGTCCGAACCCCGGAAACGCAGTGCAAGATTGCGCCGCGCCGCCACGAACGGGCCGTCGACCAGCACTTCCAGCACCGCCAGCAGTTCCGCCGTCGCTTCGCAGCAGGCCCGCCCGCCCGGCGTCAGATCGCGTTCGTAAACATACCCGGTATAACCCCAGACGGTTTTCTCCGGCAGCAGCGCTTTCATCCGCCGCACCAGCGGCAGCAGCGCGCGCTGGTTTTCCGGCTCGAAGGGTTCGCCACCCAGCAGCGAGAGCCCGGCGATGTAGCCGGGCGCCAGCAAGGTCATGATCTTTTCCGCCGCCGCCGGGTCGAAAGGTTGCCCGTAGCCGAAATCCCACGTTTCGGGGTTGAAGCACCCCGGACAATGATGGGTGCAGCCCGAAACGAACAGCGAAACCCGCACGCCTTTGCCGTTGGCGATATCCGTCGGCTTGATTGCGCCGTAATTCATCGCGTCGATCCTCCCGAAGCGCCTCTAGAGATGAAGCACCCGGTCGCGGATCTCCTGGGTGCGGCCCTGATTCCAATACTGCGTGCCGATATAGCCGCAGGTCCGACGGGCGACATTCATCCGGCTCTGGTCGGTGTTGCCGCACTGCGGGCAGCGCCAGATCAGTTTGCCCGAATCGTCCTTCACGATCGCGATTTCGCCGCTGAAGCCGCATGACTGGCAGTAATCGCTTTTGGTGTTCAACTCGGCATACATGATGTTGTCGTAGATGAAGCGGATCAGTTCGAGCACCGCATCGATGTTGTGCTGCATGTCGGGCACCTCCACATAGCTGATCGCGCCGCCGGTCGAGAGCGCCTGGAACCGGGCTTCGAACGCCAGCTTGGCGAAGGCGTCGATCGGTTCGGCCACATGGACATGATAGCTGTTGGTGATGTAGTTGCGGTCGGTCACCCCGGGCACGATGCCGAAACGCTGCTGAAGGCATCGGGCGAACCGGTAGGTAGTCGATTCCAGCGGTGTGCCGTAAATGCCGAAGCCGATGGTCGTCTCCCGTTTCCAGCGCTCGCAGGCGGCGTTCATGTGCTCCATGATCCACACCGCCAGCGGCATCGCCTCCGGGTCGGAGTGGCTTTTGCCGGTCATGTACCGCACGCACTCGTACAATCCCGCATAGCCGAGCGAAAGCGTCGAGTAGCCGTTGTAAAGCAACGGGTCGATCGCTTCGCCCTTGCCGAGCCGGGCGATGGCGCCATGCTGCCAGAGGATCGGCGCGGCATCGGAGGTGGTCCCCTTCAACCGGTTGTGGCGGCACATCAGCGCCCGGAAGCAGAGCTCCAGCCGCCGGTCGAAGATTTCGCGGAAGGCCGCCGCGTCGCCGCCGCTGGAAAGCGCGATATCCACCAAGTTGAGCGTGACCACGCCCTGATTGAAACGGCCATAGAATTTGTAATTGCCGTTTTTATCGCGCCACGGCGACAGCGCCGAACGGCAGCCCATGACCGGAAAGCAGTTGCCCTCCTTGAGCGCCTTCATCTTCTTTTCGCTGATATAGTCCGGCACCAGACGCCTGGCGGTGCATTGCGCGGCGAGTTCGGTCAGACCGTAGTATTCGCCGGATGGGTTCACATTGTCCTCTTCGAGCACATAGATCAGCTTCGGAAAGGCCGGCGTGATGTAGACGCCGGCCTCGTTCCGGACCCCCAGCAGACGCTGGCGCAGCACTTCTTCGATGATGATCGCAAGGTCTTTCTTCTCCTGTTCGTCGCGGGCTTCGTTGAGGTACATGAACACCGTCACGAAGGGCGCCTGCCCGTTGGTGGTCATCAGCGTAACCACCTGATACTGGATGGTCTGGACGCCGCGGGCAATCTCGTCCCGAACGCGCTTTTCCACAATCGCGTCCAGCTGCGCCATCGCGATCTCCGCCCCGGCCAGCGCAAATTCGCCTTTGACTTCACTGCGGATGCGGCGGCGCGAAATCTGCACGAACGGCGCCAGATGGGTCAGCGTAATGCTCTGCCCGCCGTACTGGTTGCTGGCGACCTGGGCGATGATCTGGGTGGCGATGTTGCAGGCGGTCGAAAAACTGCGCGGCTTCTCGATCATGGTACCGGAAATCACGGTGCCGTTCTGAAGCATGTCGTCGAGATTGACCAGATCGCAGTTGTGCATGTGCTGAGCAAAATAATCCATGTCGTGAAAATGGATGATTCCCTGCTCATGGGCTTCGACCACCTCCGCCGGAAGCAGCAGCCGCCGGGTGAGGTCCTTGGACACCTCACCGGCCATGTAGTCGCGCTGAACGCTGTTGATGGTCGGATTCTTGTTGGAATTTTCCTGCTTGACTTCCTCGTTGTTGCACTCAATCAGGCAGAGAATGCGGTTGTCGGTGGTGTTGGCCTGCCGCACCAGCTGGCGCGTGTAGCGGTAGGTGATGTATTTCTTGGCGACTTCGTAAGCGCCGTGACGCATGATTTCGGTTTCGACGATATCCTGGATTTCCTCCACCGAAAGCGCGCGGTCGACGGAACGGCAGACGGCGGTCACATGATCGCCGATCGCCCGGATCTGCGCCGGGGTCAGCGCCGCTTTAAGTTCCACGGTCTGATTGGCTTTGCTGACCGCGACCAGAATTTTTTCAACGGCGAAATCGACTTCCGCCCCGTTGCGTTTTACAATCTTCATAAATCTACAACCACTATATTTTGTATATTATCAATTCATCATATCACTATATATTGTGGTGCAAATATAACTCACGGATTTTAAAAAGCAATCACAAATTCGAGATTTTTTACAATTTTTCAATTATCGGACACGCCGCCTTCACTACCACGCGCCATATTCCCGCAACAGCCGTTCGGTTTCCGGCAGCTGATCCGGCGTGATGCCGAGCCAGACCATCGCCCGCGCCGGATTTTTCAGCTGGGCGAGGAATTTACGGACATTGTCCGGCGGTCCGAAGACCTGAAACTGGAGATTCGCCGCATCGGCCATGGCGATTTCGTCGCGAAACTCGGACTGGGGCGGCTTGCCCGCGCCCGGCACCAGCTGCAACGCATTCAGCCCCGGAATCCGAACCAGATGCTCCAGATGGCCGAACTGACCCACACCGTCCATGTGGTAGCAGCTGAAATCAAGATGTTCGCTCAGCGCCGTCAGGTCGGGTACCGCGAACTCCTGAAACATCTCCGGCGAAATCATGTAGGCGAAATCGCACTGAATCATGTAGTTGGAACTCAGCGCCGGAATGCCCCACCAGCCGGTCTGGCCCGTGCCTCCGGCGGTAATCAGCGGTTCGAAACAGTCAAACACCGCGATCCACGCCTGAATCGTCTCCCGGCTCAGACGCTTGACTTCCTCCGGATGATCGTAGAGGTCGAACAGCAGCTGATCGGCGGTCCGCAGCGACGCCACCACATCAAGTACGCCGCCGATGTCGGTCTGCCCGAGCATCACCCGGTTGCCATAATATTCGCGCGCCGTTTTCAGGAACTCCCGGCAGCGTTTCAGCCACGGACTCTCCCAATCGACGGCGACGGCAATCTCCGCAATCGATTTCCCGGCGAATCTGCCGGGTTCGAACCACACCGTCGCGCCATCCTCGGCGATCCGCCCCTCCCCGCCGACGAACGCCGCCAGCGCCCCGGCGCCGAAATCCGGCCATACCATGGGAAAGCCGTCGGCGAGATAGCGCTGCGTGCTGAGCTGGTGCTCGCGCGCCGCCAGAATCGGTTCCAGCGGCGCATCCAGTCCGTAGGACGGGATCATCCGGCGATAAGGAACCGCGCTCGCCGGCGCGGTCGGCGCATTGCCGGTGACGATGACGTTGAACAAAGGGCGGTCCAATTCGCCGCGAAACCACCGTTCGCCATGGCAGGCGACGGCGGCCAGATCGACTTCCCGATACGTTTTAAGCATTTGGTGTCCTTCAAGTTTCGGATGGCATTATCAATTGCGCCTAAAAACCCGATTAGTGTTTACCGGAAACAGATTCACCGCGAACGTCCGTCCCGTTTCTCCGGCAGTTCTGCGCCGGAGAGATCGAACGGCACCAGCTTCCGGCAGCGCCGGCCGCCGCGGGCCAATGCCTGAAAGCCATTCCAGAGTTCGCGCGCCAGCGCCGCATACGGCCGGACCAGCGGATAAACCCCCGCCAGCGTTTCCGTTCCCGGCGCATCCATGGTCACGATGGTCAGATCGCGGCCGGGTTCGAGGCCGTGGCGGCGCAAACTGTCATGGACCCACTCCAGCTCGTGATGCCAGGCGATCAACACCTCGGGCGGCTCCGCCAGTGCGAACAACCGCTCCAGATGGGCCGCGACCAGCTCTTTCCGGTCAAACGTGCCGGGCAAAATACCCTCCTGCAAATCCGTATAACGCCAATCCGGTCCGGCGGTTCCGGCCCGAGCCGTCAGTCCGGCGCGCACTTCCGCGTCAATGGCGGGAGAGGCGATGGCGCAATCCAGCGCCACGTTCCGCCAGCCGTTGCGACGGAGGCGCTCCAGCACCGCGCAAAGCGTCCCGGCATGGTCGAAGTCGACCCATCCGATATCGCGTTCCGGCGGCTGGCGATTGGCGGACAGAAACGGCACCTTGTTCCGGCGCAGCATCTCCGCCGCCGCGTCGCAGAGCGAACTGTAAATGAAAAGATAGCCGTCGGCCCAGTCCGGATTCCACAATTCGCTGTCCGGCCGCAGCAGCGCGGTGTCGGCCAGATCCATCATCACCATGCGGACGCCGTCGCGCTCCATCAATGTCCGGAGCGTCGCCGGCAGCACTTCATCGCGGCCAACCCGGCTCCAGTCGCAGAAAACGCCGACCACTCCGGTCCGCGGCCGGCAGACGATCCGATTGCCGCGGGTGCTGTCGCCGGCGACCAGTCCATGGCCGGCCAGCGCCCGGACCGCCTTGTGGACGGTGCGCAGCGAAACGTTGAAGCGTTCGCTCAAAAGACGCATCGGCGGCAGCCGGTTTTTGTAGCTTCCGGCCAGAATCTCCCGCTCCAGCGCAGCGGCGATTTCCAGATGCTTGGTTTCGTTCACGGAGCCCTCGGAAATAATGTAAAAAACTGTTTACACCAATAGTATACTTCATTTTTCGCAAAATGCAAGGGCAAGGCGATGAAATTGCACCGTCCGGGATCAACGGTTTACAGCATGAACCGGGCGATATCACCCGCTTTGAGCCGGAGGCGGACCACCCTGCCTGCGGCGATCGCGCCGGGCGGGAGCCGCCATTCGCACCGGGCCGGCGGCAATTCGACCGTCAATTCCTGATCGCGCGTGGCCCGGACTTCGAATCCGGTGCAGCAGCCATGCGCAAAGCGCGCACTTACCCGGAAACCGCCGGGCGCGGGCATGTCACGCACTTCGGCGTAACGCCAGCGCTCCGCCACGCCGGGACCGATCCGCAGCCGTCCGGCAAAGGTTGAAACCAGCAGATCCTGTACTGCCGCGGCCGCCCCCATCGTACCGTCAAGCTGCATCAGTTTGTCCATGCTGGTGATGCCGTCCAGCCGCGGTTCGGCGCCAAGGCAGAATCCGCGAAAAACCGCCTGTCCCGCCGTGCCCGCCCGATTGCGGTAACAGCGATCGAACAGGTCAAGATAAAATTCGCTCATATTCCGGTCGCCGAAGCGGTTCGCAAGCATCGCCGCCCACGGCAGGCTGAAGCAGCACCAGCGCCCGGTGCCGCGCTCAATCCAGCGGCGGCGGCTCATCAGCGCGACATCGCGATCGGCGTCCGATTCGGGATCGATCACGTCGAAAGGCTGAATCCCGGCCAGATGCGAATGGTGATGATGCCCTTCGTAAAACATCATTCCTTCCCAGACCGCGATCTCCGGCCGGTCGCCGGGCAGCGTCGACGTGAGGTCGTAGATTGCTCCCGGGACAATGGTGCTGTAGCGCGGCAACCGCCGCTCGATATCAAGCCAGGCAGGGTCGGGCGCAATCTTGAGCGCCGCGGCCGCCCGGATCAGATCGCGGGCCAGCCGATGAACGGCGGCCAGCTGAAAGCTGGCATTGCGCCCCCAGGCATCGGGCTGGCCGCCGCGGAATTCCGGCGAGGTGCCGACCGGAAACGCCAGCCGTCCGGAATCCTCCTCCATCATCACCGCAAAAACCTTCATCGTTCCGGTCATGAAAGGCCAGGCCACGTCGCGCAGAAACGCCTCGTCACCGGTGTAATCGTAATAGTCGTACATCATCATCCCGATCCACGCCGCACAGGCGTGATCGATGGTGCCGTTCCAGATGCCGCCGATGCAGCGGCCGGTGTCGTCGGTGGCATGCGGCAGCATGATCCCCCCTTCGACTCCGGCAAAAAGGCGCGCATAGTGTTCCAGCTTCGGCCGCCAGCTCCAGATCATCTCGAACAGCTTCCGGAGGTTGCCGAAGCGCCCCGCCCGCAGCGCCGGAGCATAACACATCTGAACGTTGATGTTGAAGTGATAATCCCCCTGCCACGGCGGAAAATGATCGTCCTCAATCCATGGTCCCTGCAATCCGGCGGGCGTTCCCGACCAATCGCTCATGGCGCCGAATTTATAGAGGCCAAGCCAGTAATCCTCGGTCAAGCCGGCATTGTCGACGGCGATGAAGGGAATTTCGGCCCAGAAATTTCCCCACCATTCCCGATTTTCCGCCTCCATTCCGGCGTAATCCATGGCCGGAAGCGCCGTCAGCTTCGCTTTCAGGGCGGCGGCTTCCCCGCGCCCGAATGCAACGCTGAAAAGTCCGTCTGTGCGCCGCACCGCCAATCCGAAGGCGGGATCGGCGGGCATCGGCTGGACAAATCCTTTCACATCCGGCGCGGTGAATCGTTCCGGGGCAGCATAACCGGACTCTGCCAACAGCGCGCCGCCGAGTTCGAAGGAATCAGCCACCCGCCATGCGATCACATCGTCCGCGCGACAGGCGAAACGGTCGGGCGCGCTCATGTCAATGCGAAGCTCGGCACATTTTTCCAAACCGTCCCGAACATAAAACATCCGCGCCAGACCGTCGGCAATCCGCAATTCCCAGCGCGTCAGAACGCAGCCTGCCGCCAGGGTCAGCACCACCCGGCCGAGGGGAACCAGACAGGGACGGGCGGGCGGGCGATCGGCCAGCGGCGGAAAGAGCGCCGCCAGAGCCGCGCTGTCCTTCGCCTCGAGACAGCGCCGGATGTTGCGGTAATTCATTTCCGGCGTCCAGTTCCGGCCGCCGCGATGATCCCAAAGACCGCCACAGCCGACCGTGATGAAAATTTCGCGGCCTTCTCCCCACAGCAGCAGGCCAAGATTGCTGTTGCCGAGAGGCGCTCCCAGATGACAATAGCCGAACGGCGCATCAACGCATTTGACAAAATCGGGCAGCGACATCGTACATTCTCCCCCGGAAAAACAGTTGTGAAAATTTGCGATAGAATACTATAGCAGGAGTCGGATTCAAATCAAGCCGCGTTCGGGTAGGACGACAGCCGATCCAATCCCCGGTTCCGGCCCGGGCCGTCATCAGGAACATCGGATAACCCCGGACAGCGCTATGATGGAACGAACCATCCTTCGGGTCCAGATCGACCGGCGGCGGCAACCACCCGCCGGGGACGAGCAGACGGCGGCATCGGGCGAGCAGCGCGCCGGCATCTTCACAGGATGCGGCGCCGATATTGAATTGATCAGCTCATACCGGCGCGCTTCCGGAAAAACGAGGATATCACCGGAATACGCGGTTTCGGATCCGGCCCGCCGCGAGGGCCAACCGCCCGGCGCAGCTTCAGACTCATCGCCGTCGTCATCAGAATCAGCGAAAAGTAATAGGTCGGCATCAGCAGGAAATTCAGCGGTTCCCAATGCAGAAAATCCTTGAATGAAATCGTCGTGTCGGAGAAAATCATCAACCCGATCGCGGTGATGAAACACAGCTTTTCCGGTCTGGCCAGCCGCAGGCCGACCGCGGCCGCCAGCGTCAGGCAGGAGAGCAGCAGATAAACCAGCGCCGCAATTTTGAGCCCCATGCCCATGCCGGGAAGCGGCAGCAGAAAAAACCCGAAATAAACCAGCAGCAAGGCGGTAAAAACGGCACCGAAGAGCTTGTGGATGCGGCCATTGCCGAGCAGCAACAGGAAGTAGTTCCCATGCATCAGTCCGAACAACGCAATCCCGCCGATGAAGAGCCATTGATTTTCACCGCGATGAAACAGGAAGGCATCCCCGCCCAGACAGCAGAGATACGCCGCCGGCAGCAACCAGTCGCCACGCCGCGCCGCCCGGCTCCAGAGCAGCAGGAAAACCGTAATCGCCAGGCAGGACAAAAGCAGCGTCACCGTCATCGCAAAACCATAACGTCCCCGGACGATGGCAATCACCCCCAGCGTCAGCGGAATCAGCGGCAAAAGCCATGCGGCGCCATTCTTCATCCAAACCCCTTCTCCATTCGCTCCGGGCCGCATGAAAACGGCATGAAAATTCATCGTCCCTTTTTCTTACGCAATATGTTGCGCAGGAAATCGACCCACATGGAATGCGGCGTCCGCACCTGAGTCTCGCTCACCTGGTTCTGAACCTTGTCGAGACAATCCTCCAACAAGGCGTCATGCAGCCACCGGAACGTCAGTTGCCAGACCAGAAAAGTCTTGAGATCGACCTCCATATCGACCGTATGCCGGAGCGCCGTCATCCCGTCGTCGGCGGGCAGGATTTCGAACTTGTGAATGCCGGAAAATTTCGCCGGCCGGGTAAAGGTGAACTCGACCGCCCGGCCGCTTTCATAAGCCGAAACATAATACCGGATGGGGCCGTGACCGCCCGCGGAATTCACCGCCAGTCCGTTGTTCAATTTCAACGGCGGCCAAAATTCCCCGGGCCACAGGCGATCCTCCGGCGATGACAGCGTCTCCAGTATTTCAGCGATGGCTGAAACCGGATGGGGGTATTCCCGCTGGTGCACACTTCGTATTTTCATGGCGTTCCCCTCCCTGAAATTCCATCCGCCCCGGTTTCCCCGACCGGCGGCGAAGTCGAGCGTGATGGCCGCACTTCGATCCTTCTTACCATACACCGTTGTCGCAACATTTTCCAGCGCCGGATATTAGCATTTTTGCATTTCATCGGCGGGAAGCACGATCGGGACAATTGGCAAAAATGCCGTTCCGCCGCAAAAAACAACTTCCCGACCGGGAACAATCCCGCCGGGAAGCCTTGACAATACCATATTGCGGAAAATTCGCGCCGGCAGACGCCTCAGTGGAAGAAGGCGCTTTTCCGGACCAAGCGGCGTAATTCGTCGAGATCGTAATTCACATCCCACCAGGTCGGATGCTGGAGAAACATCACCACCTCGCCGGGCTTCGCCTCGCGGAGCGCGGCGGCGAATTCGTCCCCGCCGATGTACCGGTCCTCGCCGACATAATGGAACCGCAGCCCCAGCTCCGCCGACAAACGATCGATGACGTAATAGAGCTCTCCCAGCGGCCGCAGGCCCAGCGCCGTGATCAGCTCCGGCCGCCACTCGCCGTTTTCCTTGAAGATGTCCCCGGAAAAATAACCCGACTTGTACACTCCATGGGCGAAACCAACCGTAATATCCGGGTAAAAACTTCGCAGCCAGGCCAGATTTTTCCGGAAGCTGGCGCGCGCTTCGGTCATATCGCCGGCGGCGATCACCAGATCCTCATACTGATACTGGATTTCGTGGCCCAATGCCAGCACCGCGTCGAGTTCCGCCCGGAAATCCGGGGTCAGTGCGCACAGAAAGCGGATATTGTAACTGGTCCGGAACCCGAATTCATGCTCCATCGTCGCCATCTGGAGCGCCAGATAATTGTCCGACGGCCGCTCGACGTCGTGAATCCAGATCACCCGCACCCGGTCCGGAAGCACCAGTTCGTTCCGGTCATACAGGGCTAACGCTTCGGCCGCCGGAACCGGCGCATAACGCGGCTTGGCCATCTCCGCACAGATTTTCGCATACTCGACCGCATGAAGCTTCTGATTGAGGTGCAGATAATGCTCGGTGGCCAGATCGATCGGAATATACTTTTCCATGAGATTCTCCCGCTTGCATCCCAACCTGAAGGCCGCTTACTCGGCCAGGGCGTCCGGGTCGAAAGTCTGATCCCAGGGGTAGCTGATGGACAGCAGCTCTCCGCCGCGCCGCGCCGATTCGGCCGCGTACAATCCCGGCAGCGTCATGCGCAATCCTTCGCGCAACGCAATCGGCGCTTCCCGGTCGCCCTGCTCGATGGCATCGAAAAAAGCCTTGAGCAAGGCGTAGTCGGCGCCGCCGTGACCGCCCGGCACATCGGCGTATTCCGGCCGCTGCAACGCGATCGGCAATTCGGTCAAGGTCTGGAGTCCATAGAGCTTCCTGCTCTTCACCGCGGTCCGCGCCGGTTCCCGGCCGCGCGCCGAAAGATGCTCGAAGTAACCGTCGGTCCCGAACACCCGATAGCTGTGCTGGCCGCAGCCGGCATTGTTGAAAAATGAGATGGTCAGGTGTGCCACCACGCCGGACTCGGTCCGGAAATTGGCGCTCATCAGATCGTTTTCGTCCGGAAGCCGGTTGATCCAGCTGCCGGTGGTGAAACAGGAAACCTTGCGGAAATCATCCGCGATCAGCCGCTGCAACGGCCCCAGCGAATGGGTGCAGTATTTGATCGGAGGCAGCGTCCGGCGCCAGGGAGTGTTCTTCATCAGGTATTGAACATCGTGGATGTACTCGGCTTCCAGATAATACAGATCGCCGAGCAGCCCCCGGCGGTGGAAATCGTACATCGCCTCGACAAACCCCCACATATTCGGATTGGCGCCGGTCATGAACAGGCTTTTCGCGGTTTTGGAACTCTCCCACAGCATCCTGGCCTCGTGCAGATCAGCCACGCTCGGAATATCGGAAAAAACATGGATATTCTTGCGCAATGCCGCAGCGCAGAATCCGGCATGATTGGTGGCCGGCGTCTCCACCAGCAACACGTCAATCAACCCGGAATCCAGCATTTCCCCGAAATCGGCGAACCCCGCCGCCGCGGGATACTTTTCCCGGATCGGATCGATCAATGCCACATTGCAGTCACAAACCGCAGCGATCGCCACCGAGTCGAAACATGCGGCCGTCGCCAGCATCGCCACCCCGCGATGGCCGAGTCCGACCACGCCCAAACGTATTTTCTTCGCCATAAAACCATCACTTGAGAGGTCAATCGCAAACGGATCGACCGGGTTGATTCTCTTGGTTTTCGCCGCAAAAATCCGGAACCTCGAACAAGCTGTGCCGTTCCGGTTCCGAACGCTATGCGTACTATACCCCGCCGCGGGCGGCAATACCACCCGCAACGGCGGTTTTTTTCAATTTATGGGGCCCATATCTCCACTTCCGAGAGCGTCAGTTTGCCCGCCCCGGGGGCAAAGCCGATCCGGACATAGCGCCCGCGGGAACCGGCCTTCAACTTCAGTTCCTTCCGGCGGATGTCATCCGGGCGGCGATTATCTTCCGCCGTCGCTGTAAATCCGGTTTCGGTCCAGTTTTCGCCGTCATCGGCAAGCGCCACCGTCAGATCGCGCATCCCGCCCTGATAAATGATTTCCACCCGGTCGACCGGCACCGGCCGCTTGAAATCGAAGGTGATGTCAAACGCCTCCGGCTTCGTCCAGCCGACCACCCATTCGTCGAGTTTGCTTTTGCCGCAATCGACATTGCCCTTGGCAATCGCCTGAATCCGGTTGGTCAGATGGCCCCGGCCCGGTTCGTAATCGGGGCCCGCGGCCGATTCCGCCGGAGCATCGGGGGCGACGCTGTAACGGTAGGTCGCATCCTTGATAGCGGCGTTGGCGCCCGTCTGCGGCTTGAACCGTTCCCAGCGCACGAAGTTGCCGGTCAGGCATTTGCCGGAAATTGGCGCCGCCGGCTCGATCAGCGACAGGGGGAAGCGGAAGCGCCAGATGTCCTGATGGAGCTTGACGCCCTGATCGGCGGCGAGTTTGACGATCAGCGCCTGATAGTCGGCCGAATCCGTATTGGCCAACCGCCCCAGATCGGCGCCGAAGGTGATGACCTTGCCCTTGCCGAACCGGTTTTCGATCACCGCGGGCCGCCCGTTGTTGTATTTCCCCGCCACCGTTGCGTCCTTGGCCGGAGTCAGCACGAATCGCGTGCCGCCGACCGGATAATTCTTGCCGCCGAATTCGAAGCTCGAAACATCACTCGCCGCGGCGGTTTCGGCAATGCCGAGGAAATCGCGGCGGCGGTCGGCCAGAGAATCGCCGGTCGGAGTGAAGCTGAAGGCTTCCGGATCGGTGATGATCAGAACGCCGCCGGCAGCGACATAGTCTTCGATTTTCTTCAGCGCGGTCGCTTCCAGGTACTTGGCGTCGGCGGTAAAGATCGCCTTGAATCTGCCCAGATCGACAAGCTGTTTTTTCAGACTGCCTTCATTGAAGTACTTGAACCAGACGCCGCCATGAATTTCCAGAATCGAATGGATGGTCATCGCCCGTTCCGGCGAGGCCGCAACGCCGGGATAACTGCGCAGCGTATCGATCGGCGCAAAGAATCCGCAATCCGCCTCCGGGAACTTCAGGCGGTTCATTTGGCCCAGTTCCTTCAACAGCGCCATTTCAGTCTGCCAGCGTTCCGGCGCGCCATATTTTTCACTGTGCAGATAGCGTATGCCGGAGCGGCGGTTGGTGGTGTCGACCAGATAATAATGCATCCCGGTCGCGCCGGAACGCACCGACTCGCTGATCTTCTCGACCACCTCTTCGGGCGTGAAACTGCACGAATATTCTTCGACGTGCATGCAGGGCCAGAACTCATCGACTTGAATCAGGTCCGCGACATACTTGGTCAGGAAACCGAAATCGGAGATGTTCGGATTCCGGCGCGGATAGAGCTGATGGGTCATGATGTCGCAGACCTCCGGAGTGAAGTCGGTGAAATCGTAGGTGGCATTCTGCGTCGCCATCGGGTCGTCGCCGATGACTTTGACCGCCGGCGCAATTTCGGCCAGGCGGGCTTTCAGCTGCTTTATGGAGCCGATCATGCGGTCGTTCAGGTAGCGGCGGGTCGCTATCCAGCGATAGGGATTGGTGTCGGCCTCGGACTCGGGCAGTCCGTACTTGCCCTGCCCGTAACCGTTCCGGATCGCGTCATCGAATTCCCGGACCATCTTGTAATCGGGATATTTCTGCTTGAACTCGATCAGCACCATGATCGCATAATTGACCTGCTCATCACCGAAATTGACTGCGTAAACCTGATCCTTGTAAGGCAGCATCCGGTCGAGATCGCGGTAATATTCCTGCTGGATTTCGGGATCGAACGTAAACGGCACACTGCCGCGCTTGGGTACTTTGGCCGGGCCCCAGCGATTGTCCGGCATGTAAACCAGTTTCAGTCCCGCCGGACCGCCGATCTTGCGCAGATCATCCAGATTCCGGGTGAGGTTGCCCATGATCGGCAGCAATCCGCCAGCGGCGCAGTCCGCGATATAACCGGCCGCGGACCATGGGAACCCGTATTGAAGCGCCACCGGATGCATTTCCACGGCCAGGCTGCCGTGAGCCCAGAACATCGCGCCATCCTTGCCCAAACCCATCGGACGGTCGCTCCACAATTCACGATAGAGCGGATCCCTGGTGACATGGGCCAGCGTCGAAGCCAATTCGCCGGCCTCGCGGGCAGGAAAATCGATTTCATAGAGCTTGCGTCCATTCCGCGTCACTGTCAACGCATAACGGGCCACATCTTTTCCGCCGCGCAAATCGACCGTCAGATCCGCGCCCGGAACCATCGCCGCCGGCGTCTGGTCCACCGCGGAACCGTCGAGACGGCTGCGGGTGATGGTCAAAACGAGGTCTTCGGGCGCATCCGGCGCCACCGCGATCTGCACCCGTCTGACCTCACCGGTGGAAATCGAACGTATGGTGAACGGCAAAACGGCAGTTTCCGGCGCGGTTCGAAAAGCCCGGAAATGCGCCGGCGAGGCAAATTCGGCATCGGTGGCGCCGGTCAGGGTGGACAGTTCACCGGTACGCGGATTGCTCCGGGCAAGATTGATCCCCCACATTTCCGTACCGCCGGGCTGATACGCCAGCTCAGCCAACGGAATCGCCAGCTCCACGCTCCAGTTGTCGGCATTCTGCCAGGAAGCAACCCGGACATCGAAATTTTTCCGGGCATTGCGTCCGACCGCGTCATACAGCACGCCATTCGGATTGACGATGAATTGCCGGAACTGGTCCGGATCGCCCGCGTTCCATACGTCAAGAAGGACCTCCACCGTGTCATCGCGCCAGACCGCGTTGTCGCGTTCTTCCGGCGTTGTCCACTGCTTGCGGATATTTTTCATGTCGGATTCGTGACAGAGGAATCCGACATAGAGCATTTTGTCATCCCGGCCGAGGAAGACATCGGTGGGCGATGTCACCTCTCCGCCGCCGACTTTTTTCAACTGGAAGGTCCGGCCGTCCTGCCATTCCGCCGGAGCAATCTTGCCGTCCAGCGCGGGCGCCGACTTGAGTCGGGGCAACGCCGCATCGCCGGCCGGGGCCGCCGCCAGAACGCCGCACCCGGCGAACACGCAGCCAAGCAACCATGAGCTTCTGAATTTCATATGATACCTGTTCCGAAAATTTTCATGTCATGATAGGGTCGCCCCCGCCCTCCCCGGCATCAGCCGGGTACGGGCGGAATCGACAGGGAGGAGACTTACGGCTGTTCGTCCAGAATCGGCGTGGTATCAGCGCCGATGCTTTTACCGGCCGGGAAAGCCGAGAAGGTTACGAAGCCGACATGGCCGTCGAGATGGAGCAGATTGACCCCGTTCTGATGATAACGCGACCAGGAGATCGGTGCGGAGTAGGTCGGCTGGTAGGCCGTCGGATAGAGATCGCCGACGATGAAGTTGCCCGGACTGGTGTCGACGCCGGAGAGCGTATTCCGGGCATAGTCTTCACGGTTGGGATAACTGGCCGTCCAGAAACTGGTCTTCGGATGGATGAAGAAAAGATAAGAGGTGTTGTATTCGGCCACACTGGAATAGGCGTTCTTGGCATAGCCGGTGTCGCTGGGACAGGTGAAGAAGCGCCGGGCGACTTCGAGTGTCAGCGGCTGGCCGTTGTAGGTGCCGTAATCCTGACCGATGTAATTGCCCATGATCAGCAGCTGGACCGGACCGGCGGTGCCGGCCGCGGGATTATAATAGGAACTCGTGCCGCTGATGTAATGCCCACGCTCAGGCTTTGAGGCGGCCATCGAATTGTTGTAGTTGGCCATGGAATCCTTGTTGTCGCCGCCGTACATGGCAAATCCCAGTCCGATCTGTTTGAGATTGCTGACGCAACTCGCCGCCCGGGCCCGTTCCCGCGCTGCCGACAACGCCGGCAGCAGCATGGCCGCCAGAATCGCAATGATTGCGATTACCACCAGAAGCTCAATCAATGTGAACCGTTTCATTCCATGTTCCATTTCTTATCCCTTTCCTGTTGACGGTTTGACAGTAAACTCCAATACTGTCTTTTATTTGTTTTTCAACCGAAGCGAATGGCTCGAATCTGTTTCTTCGCACATGTGATCGAAGGATCCGAAGTCCCGCTTTCGCCTCCGAGTCTTTTTCAATGATTGCACGGCGGCAGCGGCGTCCGAAACTGCAACGGATAATGCAGACTGCCGCGAATCGCCGGAAGGGCCGGATTGTTCACCAGCATCCGGTAGTAATCCACCACCAGTCCGGCGTATTCGTTGTAATTGCCCGGCCGCTCGATCAATGTTACTTCCGGATGCGGATCATAATCCAGATAAGGCATGACCAGCGCGAAATTCCGGCCGTGAATCATGCCCTGGCCGGCAAAAAGGCGGATCAACCGGTCCTGAAGCCAGTAGAAATTGATCACCGCATCCGGCGGTTCCGGAAACTCCATCAGCCGACTGGCCTGGCGAAGCACATAGTCGTCGAGCGCCAGACGCCGCGCCAGCGGATCCTGATGGTCCTCCGGCTGATCCCAATAGTAATCCGGCTGTCCCGGATTGTAACGCGCAATCAGACTGCGCCAATGCATGGCTATCTCTTCCTGAAGATAGTTGCCGATCACGCGGTTGTACGGCCAGAGCAACGCAATCCGCCGATAGCCGGTGGCCACCAGCGTCTGGAAGAGTTGACCGATGGTATTGAGGTTGTCAAACGCCAGGGAAGTCATCTCCCACTCGATCGGCGTCCAGCACAGCGAGATTGCCGGAATGTTCCGCCGCCGGATAATGGCCGCCACCTCCGCGGTGCAGCTCAGAAAGATATACCCGCCGACGCCCAGCGAACTCCAGAACTCCTCATCGGCCGCCAGCTCTTCATTGGGCAACTGCATGAACAGCGGCCGAAAACCCGCCGGCCGCAACATTGCGCGAATTTCCTTGAGCAGGGGTGTCGCCATGATATTCCGTTCCGTAATATCGGCCTCACTGACGATCCCGACCACATTGTTGGCCATCGCCGCCGATTCGTCAATCCCGGAAACCTTGATCAGCATCCCCTGGGGAGACGATGCGACCAGGTTGCGTTCCGCCAGCATTTTGAGTGCGCGGGAAATCGTCTGGAGCGTTACTTCGAATTCCTGCGCCAGAAGCCGGGTCGAGGGCAACCGGTCGCGGTAAATGCGACTGCGGATACGCGTCTCGATGGCCTCGGCGACATCGCTGTATTTGGCTCTCACAACTCCCGCCTTTCCGGCTTGCGCCGCACTGATCTAAATACCGATCTAAATACCATGCCGACCCCTTATCTCCACACCATTAGTATACCAAATATTCCCGACGATTTCAAGATGAAATGGTCTCAAAACCCGCTTTTTTATAAAAAAACCCAAAAATATGATTCGTTTCCGATTAAAATATTTAGATCAACATTTAGATCAACAAATCATCAAAAACCGCCTTTGCGCCAGCTTTCGAACTGCCTTTTCACGATATCCTCCACCTGGCATCGCAGCCGTCCTGCGGCGCCCCCCGCATTCACAGCCGCCTTGCCCGAAGTTGCCGCATACCTGCATCCCATCCGTTGGCGACATCCCTCTCAGGCCACAACGGAAGGAGCCACGAATGGGCCGCAAGCCAGGTTGGCGTCCCGGCAGAAAATCTCGGAAATGGGTTTGGTGATACCCGCCCCCCTTCACTACCGCGGCTCAAGGAGAAAAAATCGTGCGAATACCCGCAATCAAAGAAATTCCGCTCGAGATCACATTCCGCCCGATTTTTGCCGCAATCGATCTGGGGGGCCAATTGTTTGCCATGTATTTCGATCCGCTGCTATACAATATATATTACGGACCCAAAAATCCCCGCTCCGCACCGTCATCGATATTTTTCGCAACACCGATCCCCGGAACGCATCCGGCGGCAACGGCGGAATGCAGTCGAACGTATTTCACTCCGGCGCAATCCGGTCAACCCTGTCTTGCGTTCCCGAATCCTGCCCGGATATGGCTCCGGCTCTCCTCAAACTGAGCTTCCGGCGAAGGCGGAATCATTTTTTTTATAAATTTTATGAAAAAATCTTTTCGCCCTGCTTGCAATGGGACTTTTTGCGACTATATTAGAATTAATCAACCAGGAGCGGGGGCTCATAAAATTCCCATGAAAGTCGGCAAGTTGCCTGTTTTGAGGCTGTTGCAACTGGCATGGCGGACAAATCATCGGAAATTTTTCGATTCAACGGTCAAAATGATTTTTTTTGCGCCCATGGTCGCAAAAAGTCGCAGTCACTTCAGGGGAGGATGTGAATCGATTCGGTGACAGGATGAACCCGTCTCTTGAATACGGGAAGCTTTCCGGCGACGCGCCGGAATTGCGATAAGACGGGGAAACAAACCGGCATCAAAGCACAACGGGGGGCTTCAGCCATTTTTCTCGGCCACCATATTGCGGATTTTTTATTCCTTAATTATATAGGGATGATTGTCATCCATAGCAACTTCACCGGAAAGGAAAGATGATGGGACAACAGGAAATTTTCGCCGACGGAATCGGACAAATCCACTTCACCGGGGCAATGGTGCGGTTCGATTTCGTAACGCTGCAACCGGAAGAAGAAGGCAAGGCGCCCGTGCCCCGGCCCAGTTTGCGGATCATCATGCCGCCGCAGGGATTTCTCGCGGCGTTCAATTCGATGCAGCAGCTGATCGACCGCCTGCTTGAAGCCGGGGTCCTGCAGAAGGCCGCGCCGACGGAAGCCAAAGGCAAACGCAAAGAGTCCTGATTCGAAAGAATTGAGGTTTATTACGACAGCTCAAGCTCAAATTTTTGATCCGGCGCCGGCTGGAGAGTTCATTTTCGACTCTCCGGTCTTTTCTGTCGTGGTCGAAAAGACCGGGCCGGAAGGGTTTCATTCAGCCTTCCCGATCATTTCGGCGAAAACCGGTTGCCATTGGGCCGCAATCCTGCCGGAAACGGCGATCTGCGGCCTGGTGTCATGGTCCGAATTCGAATGGGATTCGGGCGCATTCGCGGTGGTTCCGGGAATCCGGACGGCGGAAATTACCGTTACGATCCCGCGCCTGGCGGCATGGACCGAAAACGCGGCCGGAAATCGTGAATGGTCTCTGGACGCCTGGCACCGGGAGCCGGCATTCCGGCTGGCGGCGGAAGGCGCCGCATTGCATCGTTGTTCGATCACCGTCAACGGCATGACCGCAGCCGCGAAGCGCGGACGGTTGCGCCATCCGTCGCCGGGACTGAGATTCGCAGGTCGTGTCGCCGAGGCACAGCCCTCCGGCCGCATTATTTGTCTTCAACATCAACAGTTAAACTTGTGACATCGAGTCACAGTCAAAACAAGGAGTTCTTGCAATGGCTACGACAATCAACATCACGAAAAAAACTCAAAGTCCGTTTGTGGTTGAGTTGGCCGTGAGAGCTGGAGAAGTGGACCCCGTCGCAAATACGGTGGCGCTCCAGGTGGAGGACGCCGGCAAGTTGACGGTATACACCGGCAATACCCTCGACAGTTACTGGGACACCGTGACCATTACCGGTTCGGGCCTCAACGCCGCGCTGAAGGATGTCGCGGCCGGCGCCACTTATGTGACCGACCCCAATCTCAACCATGGCAGATGGACGGGCGCAACGATTGACGTGGTTTCCGAAACCACCACGATGGCCTTCAGCGCCATTACGGTCAGAGGCTCCATCTACGGCGGCGCACTGGCACTGAACGCCAAGGGCAAAATCACCACTCAATACATTCCCGGCGTCACCGCCACGGTCAATAATACGCAAGTCATACTCCAGAACACCAACGCCAAGGCGGTTTACGGCGGCGGCGGCGGCTACGGCTCCACGGTCGAAGGCGATACCGCAATCCGTTATGCCGGCGGCAATATTTCCAGCATTTACGGCGGCGGCTACACCGGCTCGGTGGTGGAAGGCGACGTGGCGATTGATATCAATGGCAGCACGACCGGAAGAATCGGCAAAATCTATGCCGGCGGCTACAATTCGGTCGTGAAAGGCAATGCCACGGTCACGTTCACCAACAATTCCGGTTCCTACAATAATCTGACGGTAGGCTCGGTTTCCGGCGCCGGTTACGGCAAAGTCTCCCGGGTGGAAGGCAGTTCGACCCTGGTATTCAACAATTATTCCGGCAAATTCACCGCTTCCATCGCCGACTTCGATGTCGTCCAGATCGCCGGCAAGAGTTCCATTACTCTGACCAAGGCCCAGAACAAGAACATGACCGGTGCGACCTACGAGTTCGTCATCACCGACGACACCCTCGGGTTGCAGGGCGCCATGCTCACCTGGAATTCCAAGGTGGTTTATTCGAACATCATCGTTTCGGTCGAAACCGCCGATGCATTCGATGTGACCCTGATCCAGAGCCAGAAACTGAAGCTGGCGACTGATTTCAATGTCAATTCGATCAAGGTGATGAATGCCGACGGCGAAATTCTGAGTTCGTCCGCATACCAGCTGTTCTATGATTACGACCGGAAGGCGGGCGGATCGGTTTCCATTCAGTACCGCGGTCTGAATCTGGTGTTCGACGGCAACGAACTTCAGAAGATCGTTCTCTCCGGCGCCGACGATGAAGTCAATGTAGTCGCGGGCGGCAAGCTGGCGGCGGGCCTCAACACCGCCGGCGGCAACGATACGATCCGACTCCAGAGCGGTTCGGAAGTCAACGGCGGCATTCAGGCCGGCACCGGTGATGATGCGCTGTATATTCAAAAGGATGCGCTGCTGACCGGCGAAGTCGTCATGGGCGACGGCAACGATCAGGTCTTCATTGAAGACAGTGCGACGGTAACCAGCAATATCGCGCTGGGTTCCGGCGTCAACGCCCTGACCGTCCAGAAGGACGCCTCCATGACCGGAACGATCATTTTCGCGTCCGACTCCACCAACACCGTGACGGTCAACGGCGCGGTAATGGGCTTCTCCGGCGGCGATGCGACGACCAATAACACCATCATCCTCAGCGGCGATGCCGTGCATGGCGGCGGGATCGGCTATTGGACGAAGATGGATGTTTACGACTATGCCGGCGGTCATTGGACAAAGCTCAAGGTTTTCGTGGTCCGCGACCTCAACCTGACCAATGCCAACGACACCGTAATCGTCGGCAACAATGCCTTCGTCAACAACATTTCCCTCGGCGGCGGCGATGACAAGCTGACCATCAATCAGGGCGCCGGCATCGGTTACGATTATGTGTCCACCACCGACTGGCAGACCCGGGGCAATGTGATTCCCGCGACCATCAATCTGGGCACGGGACATGACGTCCTGGTCTTGAACAGCCAGCTCGGCACCAACGTCAACGTGATCACCGAAGACGATGGCGGCGACGTGATCGTGCTCGGCGCCGACATGACGGTTTTGGACAATCAGCTGCTGGTCGGCAGCACCAACAATGTGCTGGTGGTGGCCAACGGCCGCCAGGTGAGCTTCGCCGACATGACTTCGCTCGGCAACTTCCTTTCCGGCAACGGCAAGTATGATGCGATCTACCTGAGCATGAACGCCATCATCAGCGCAGGCGACGAAGTCATGATCCAGAATTATACCGGCTCGCTGAGCCGTGAAGTGATTCTGGTCAGCGGCGCGCCGACGGAAATCCCGGCCGCAATCCTGCCATACTACACGCCCGGCAACGGCGTGGTGAACAGCAAGTTGTTCGCGGAAGTGGTCGATATGGAGCGCAACGCCAAAATCACCTCCTCCGAAGTGACCGCCGAGGAGATTTATGTCCACGGCGGCAATACGATCGACAACAGCGCGTCCGGATTCGTTTCGGTCGGCGACTACATCCTGGTTTCGAACAATGCCTCGGTCAGGGGAGCGTTCTATCTCGGCTACGAGCCGATCCATGAACTTTCCTCCGACGCGACCGCGGACATTGCCGGATCGGTCGACGCCATTCAGGGCGGAAGCGGCAACGAACAGGTCAACGTCAGCTCCAGTACCGCATCGATCGGCGCGATCGATCTCGGCGCGGGCGACAACGACACCGTCAACTTCTCCGCCGGCACCTTCGCGGACGCAGAACTGGTGATCGCCAACACCGAATGGATCAATCTGGCCGATGGCGCCGATGTGACGGTCGGCAGCGCCGCCGGGTACATCGATGTGCTGCCGGGATTGAACAGCAAATTCACTGAAGTCGTCAACCGGATGATCACCGTCGGCGACTGGGATAAGAACATCAGCTTCACCGACGGCTACACCATCCGGCTGAACGGACGGATTGACGCCGACGCCACGCTGACCAACAACACCGTGCTGCTTACCGCCAACGCCAACTACTTCACCGCCAACATTTATTTGAATGGAGCCAATACCTTCAGCGTCCAGGACGGCGTCCAGGATTGGTATGACTATCAGCAGTTCAAATTCAGTCCCGGCGCAACCCTCGGGTTCAAGCTCGGAACCGGCTCTTTCTTCGCGTTGGACGGCTTCGTCAACACCAATCCCGCCGACATCGTCGCCGTGACCGAATTCGGCCAGAATTCCGGTCTGGGACTCGCCGACTGGGTCTATATCCAGGATTGGAATCACGCTTTCAGCATCGCCGATTTCCAGAATATCTTCGGCAATGCGGCTCATGCGCCAAGCCTGGTCTTCGAAAACCTGAATGTGATCGCCGGAGCGGAAATCTACGGTTACATCCTGATGGACGATATGGCCAATCAGGTGGTGATCAACGACGGCGCGGTCATCAACGGCGACACCGCCGAATACGACTATGCCGCAATCATGACCGAAGGCGGCAATGATATCGTCACCATCGGCGCCGCGACCATCAATGGCCGTCTGCTGACCGATGATGGCGATGACACGGTGACGCTGAACGGTTCGACGATCAATACCGCCATCAATCAGGGCATCCCGGCGGTCGAACTCGGCGACGGCAACGACACCATCGCGCTGAATGGCGCGACTGTCAATGGCGGCATAGCCTTCGGTCCGGGCGACGATCTCCTGACCTCGACCGGTATAAGCAACGTCAACAGCATCATTTTCGGCAGCAACGACAACGAAATTGACGTCCTCGGCGGCACCCTGACCGCCGTGAACATCGGCTTCGACGGCGTCGCCGCCAACAACACCATCGCCGTGGAAACCGGTGCGACTTTCAATATCGAAAGCGTACTGGAACTCGCCGCCATCGGAACGAACACGGTTCTGGTCGACGGCGGTGAACTCGGCGTGGCGGGCGTGGCCATCCTCGAAGGAAACGAAAACCAAGTCACACTGGCCAACGGCGGCCATATCGCCGGATTGCAGCTTCTGTCCATGGAAGGCCCGACCAATACGCTCGAACTTGCCGATGACGCGACCGCCCAGACCGCGGAAGTGATTGCCATGGACGGCGTGATCAATCAGGTGAACAATGCGGGTGCGCTGACCGTGGCGGATACGCTGTTCATGGGCGCCGACGATCAGAATCAAATCGACAATATCGGCGCGTTCAATGCCAATTCAGTGCTGATGGCCGAGGCTTCCGATGAGATAATGACGCTTCCCGCCAATATCAACACCATCGTTAACGCCGGCACATTCAACGTAACCGACACCCTCGAGATGGCCGGCGATACGGCATTGATCGACAACCGGGGCGCGTTCTCCGTCGATACGCTGGTTGCGAATGGCGGATCCGCCGTCGGCAACGCCGGTTATCAAATTGACGGCGGCGCGCAGGCTCTGATCCTCAACAACGCGGACGCCACTTTGACGGCCGCAAGCGCAATCAAGCTCTATTCGGCCAACAATGCGTTGCAAAACGGCGGCACCGTGGCCGCCGGAGGCGCATCGCTGCTGATGGCCGGAAGCGAAGAGCTGATCACCGGCGTTAGCTTCACTGAAAACGCCGCCAACAGCAACAGCATCGTCAATACGGGATCCGGCAATCTGGAAATCGGCGACGTCGCCATGTATGGCACCGAAAATCTGATCATCAACCAGGGCGCCATGACGACCGGCAACATCATCATGGCCGGAAACGTCGAAATCGACCTGGCCGGTCAAACCGTCGCCAGTGATGCGGCCACCCTCAATATCATTGATCTGTCCATGGGCGGACAGCCGATCACCGCCGCGCTCGCGGCTGGCGATATCGCCATGGTCGGCGAACGCAATGCCCTTCTGGCGATGACCGACTTCACCCCGATCATCACGGCCGAAGTCGCGGAAGCACAGGAAGGCGAAACGGTGCAGATCGGCGCCGTCGGCCAGACCATCCAGGCCGCCGACATCACCATGATCGGCGAGGACAACACGGTCGACTTCAGTATGAATGCCGCGCTCGATCAGCAGAGCGACGTCAAGCTGAAAGCCGTCCAGATCGGAGCCGTGACCCAGTCGCTGACGGCTGCATCGCTCGAAATGAACGGCATCAACAATCTGGTCCGGTTCGGCGTCGGCGCCGAAGCCAACGGCCTCTATGATGTGGACAACCACCATCTGGAAAGCCGGCTGGAACTCGGCCCGATCAACCAGACGCTGAATGCGCCGGTGACGCTGAACGGATTCGGCAACACCCTGGATCTCGGAATCAATCTGACCTCCACCGAAGAAGGCAACCTCGCGACTTCCGGGATTGCGGTCAACGCCGTCGGCGACATTGCCATGACCGGCGACTTCAATACCCTGAATGGATTTGTCAACCTGACCTCCGGTACGCAGTCGGTGCTTGATGTCAACGGCAACGTCCTGATCGGAATCGACGGCAATATCACCATGGATGCCGCCGGCGCGAATACCTTCCGCTTCGGCGCCACGCTGACGGAAACCCCGGCCGCACTGCCGGGTGAAAGCGGCGGCGTGATCAACCTCAACAACGGGGCCACCGTCAAGGTTGCCGTGGACGGCGACATCACCATGATCGGGACCGGGGCGACCAACGAGCTTTACATCGGTGAAAACGCCTTCTACACCGGCAATGTGATGATGGGTACGGTTTATGGCGACGACCTGTCGGCCAGAAACATCCTGGTCGTCGAAGAGATCGGCAACATCCAGTTCACTTCGCTGGCGATGACCGCGGTGGAAAACAATGTCATTCTGAACGGCAACGGCGCCATCGGCACCGTCAACGGCATCCGCGGCGGAGTCAATGACTTCACCATCGGCAAGGGCGTGACGGTCAATTCGCCGATCGTCTTCCAGGACATCATCGACGCCGATTTGATCGGAACCGAAGGCTACACCATTCTGGCGAACGCCGCCAACAGCGTGGCGCTCTACGGCACGGCATTCGGAATCGATTCCGGCGCGACCAATGCCGACGACACCTTCCGGGTGATCGGCGGACTGGTTTCCGGCGACATCGTCACCGGTTCCAGCGCCAACGGCGATCTGGTCGAAATCGGCGGCGTTTCCCAGCAGGCTTATGACGACGGTCTGATCAATGCCCGCAATGCGAGCTCCGTCACCGGCAACGTCACCATGGGTACGGCGACCTCCGCCGGCACCAACATTCTGAATATCATCAGTACGGTTGTGACCGATGGCGCCGGCCAGGAAATCGGTCTGCCCGCGACAGTCGGCGGCAATGTGACGATGACCTCGACCAATGCCAATACCCTGAACGTCATCGGGGCCGCTTCCACGCCTGATGCCGACGGCAAGGTGACGATTTATGAAGCAGCCATCGGCGGCAATGTGACAATGACCGGAAGCAGCAACTTCGCAACGTTGGCGATGGGTACGATTGACGGTACCGTCACGGCCGACGCGACGAGTACGGACAATGTGTTCATTCTGTCCGGATTCACCGTCATCGGCGATATGGAACTGGATGCGGAAGAGCAGAACCTGCTCAATGCATCGAACTCCAATCTGGCCGCGGTCGACATGACCGCAATCATCGGCAATACGCTCCAGCTGACGGGTTCCGCCGCGGAAACGATCGCCATGACCGCGACCGACGGGTTCAATACGG
The DNA here is from genome assembly GCA_036677805.1 of Victivallaceae bacterium. GTDB lineage: Bacteria > Verrucomicrobiota > Lentisphaeria > Victivallales > Victivallaceae > SIG78. Next base: position 127,600 of record JAVBVS010000010.1, read on the forward strand.
CGACCGTCCAGAATTCGACCACCGGGTCGATCACCATGGATGCGGCGCTGGTCAACGCCAATGCGGCGGATATCAACAATACGCTGAATCTTTTCGGCCAGCTGATTCCGGCCGCCGATCCGACGCAGGCCGCGCCGACCGTGGTTCGTACGGTCGTCACCGGCGATGTCGCCATGAACGCCGAAAATGCCAATACGCTGAATATCGGAGCGGAAGACGGCGGCGTAGCGTCATATGCGAACTTCGGCAGCGCGACCGTCACCGGTGCGCTGAACCTGACCGGACTGACCAACACCATCGCGGTCTGGGCCGGCACCGAAGCCAGCTACACCGATGGACCGTCGGCCGGCACTGAAGTCGATATGCGGGCGCTGGCCGGATCGGTCGCCATGAGCGGCAAGACCAACGTACTGGGGGTCAACCAGGGGGCGCTCGGCATCACCGCCGGCGGCGTGGCCCTGACCAATCTCGACGCCAACGGCGACGTGATTGCCGATGCGACCAACCGTATCTCCGTGGCTGACACTGCCATGCTGATCCTGGACGAAGCCGTCGGCGGCGAACGCCAGGCGGTCACGCTGGGCAGCGCGAGCGTCAACCTCGGCACGATCACCCCCAGCGGCTATTACGGCGACGCCGCCCTGACGACGGTTCAGCGTGACGCCGACGGGTATGAAACCTACGTCTACAACTGGAAGGATACCACAACGCCCGGCGTCGATACCGCGGCGGCGACCACCACCAACACCGTCGGGATTTCCGGCAAGCTCTACGCCGGAGACCTCACGATGACAGGTCGGACCAATATCGTCTCGGTCGCCGGTCCGGCGACGCAGGATCCGGATCAGCTGCCGCTCGGAGATTACGTCTTCGATGTCGGGACGATTGATGTGGACGATGTCAGGATGTACGGGGAAAGCAACACCATCGTCACCACCTCGACCATCGGATACAACGCCTCCTTCAAGGCCGATTCGGTGACCATGGGCGACATTGTGGTCAACTACGACACCGGCAAAACGGTGAAAATTCTGGCTCACGACAACTCGCTCCTGACCTCGTCCAACACTTACGTCGAAATCGACGGAGTCAGCATGACCGCGACCATCAGCAACCGCATCGACATTGCCGGCTACACCCGGCGGACCTCGGCCGATGCGCCCGACCTGCTGGCGACCGACGGGATCAACAAACTGGTTGCCAATCCGGGCGATGAAGGCCCCGCCAATCCGTTCGTCAAGGCCGTCGACGACACCACCACCAATACACTGGGCGATGTGGTCATGAACGCGACCGGCGCGAGCGACATCACCGGAACGGTGGTGACCGATGGCAACAACTGGCTCGAACTGGGCCAGAATGCCGCAGCCGACGATGTGACCATGACCGGTTACGACAACGACGTGATCCTTGAGTCCGACAGTCAGGCCGTTTATTATCTGGTCAATCCGACGACCGGCGAAGCGGTGAAGGACGCCCTCGATCAACAGCTGACCGAAACCGTGACGCTGCAGAACGCCGGGAGCATCGGCAATCTGGTGTTTCATCTGCCATCCGGCATGGCCGGAATCGATCCGGCGAACGCCGTGAATATGGGCTCCGGTTCCAGAATCGCCAGCATCACCTCGACGGATACCTATACCGTCGGCGCGATGACCGCGGGAGCCGTGGATGTCGTCATCCTCGGAGTCCGGGCTCTGGTTTCCGGCAGTGTCGACCTCGGATACGGCAATGATATCGTAACCCTGAATCAGGATTCCGAAATCACCGGCAATCTGAATTTCGGTCCGGGAGCGGACACCCTGAACGTCAACGGCAGCGCCACGGTCGGTTCGATCGACTTCGGCACCAATCTGCCGGACGGCGATCGGCTGAACCTCAGCACCGGCGCAATATTGACCGTCAACGGCGACATCACCTTCCAGGGCACGCTCAGTGTGGTCGGCGCCATTGGAGCCGCGATCGTGCTGACCGGCGGTGCCGGGCTGGAAGCGGTCGGCGATGACGCCAGACTGAATTTCAGCAACGGCGCTATCGTGTTCGGCAATGTCACCAGCGACCGGACTTTCGTGACCGGAACGCTGGGATTGGGCAACGGTACCTTTGACGGCACGATGACCTTCAACGGCGTCGGAACGCTCGCCATCCTGCCCTTTGCCGAAGGCGCGACAACGTTCACCATCGCCGAATCGGCTGAAGTTCTCTTCGCCGACGCCGGCACCTGGCTCTACAATGCCGCCATCCCGGTGACCTTCGGACAGCCGACTGCAACCGATGATCTCCTGCGGATTTTCGATGACACCACCCTGATGCTCGATGGCCTGATGAACTTCGGCACCGGCGCGAATCAGATCAATCTGGGCAAGAATGCCACGTTCGAAGTCAATCAGGCCTGGAGCGCCGGCATCGCCGCGGTCAACGCCGCCGGAGTACCGGTCGATGCGGCCGGCAAGACCGAAGCTGAAGTGCCGGCGGGAACCTTCGTTCCGCTGACCGGCAGCGGCACCGTCGCGATCACCATGGACCACCAATCCACGCTGGAACTGAACGCGGATGCCTCCGCTACGGCCGGTATCACCCTGCTGGGTTATCATGTCGTGGCGGCGGGCGAAGATCCGGAAGTGATCGGCACCTACACGATTACCGGCAGCGGCTCGATCGATGCCAATATCGGAGTGAGCGATGCGGCTCTGGCTTACAAGCTCAATCTGGGCGCCGGCGTCGGCAACGTGACCTTTGGCAGCGGCGCGGATACGCTGACCATTACGGCGGATTCCGAAGCGGGAGTGCTGGCCTTCGGCACCGGCGAAGACACGCTGGCGTTGAGCGGCAATCTGACCGCGGACGGACTGACCTATGGCGGTACCCTGACCGTCAACGGCAGCGGCGAAGTGGACATCGAAGCGGTAACCATCAGCCATGCGTTGACCACCGCCGACACCGTCAGCTGGAAGGTCGATACGTTTACGGTCAACAATACGACCGTGACCGGCAAGCTGGTCCTGACCGGCGGCGACAACACCCTCGCGCTGACCAATGCGACGCTGGGCGCCATCGACTTCGGCAGCGGCAATGACGAACTCGCCGGAACGGGAACCGTCGGCGCGGTTTCGGCCGCCGATCTGACGATCAGCGGGACGATCACCGCCGGTACCAACAGCATCACCGGCAGCGGCATTGCCACACTGGTGGAAGGGTTGAACCTGACGGCCAGCAAGGCCAGCGGATTCACCAACATCGTGCTGGATTACACCGCCGGCGCCGCGAGCATCAACCTGATCGACAGCAATGTGTCCGACTGGGATGAACTCGCCGAGCTCGACAACCTCGATGTGATCATCAACAGCGGCGATCTCGCGGGCGGCAGCAACGTCAATCTGATCACCGCCAACGAGAACTTCACCGGCACCACCGCCATCGACCTGACCATCCATTACGGCGTCGACCAGAGCCAGACCATCAGTCTGGCCTGGAGCGCCGCCGATAATGCGTACATCAGTGCGACCGCGGTCGACGGCAAGCTCTGGAAGATCACCGGCAAGGACAGTGCCACTCTGAACCTCGCGGCCACTGTGGCGCCGTAGGTTCGTCAACCCCGATTCCTATCCGCGCCATTGGGGCGCGGATAGGAATTCACCACCGCTCAAACCGTCGCGGAATTCTTTCCGCGACGGTTTTTTTACGCCCCCGCACCGGGGGAATGCGGCGGGCAACGACGGCGGGTGATCATCGGCAAACCAAACCGGCCGGCCCGGTTCGGAAGCCCGCTCGGGAGCATGCCCGGCCGGGATATTTTCCCCGATTCCATGTCGGGTGCCGAGGATTCTCCGTTTTTTCACCACGCCCTCAACGGGCGATCTCCGCCGGGATGAAACTGCGGTCCAATGCGGCGATCCGTTCCATATCCCAGGATTGATAACGGGCCGCATCAAACGGCGGAAAACCGCATAGATAATGGTTGACGCCATGCAATCCGGTTTGGGTATCCCATTCCAGAAGCAGCAACATATGGCTTGACAAGGACAACTTCAGGCGGCCGACCCGGCACACTTCGTTGGGCATCAGGTTAAATTCTCCGGCAGCCAATTCCCGGCCATTTTCCGCATCCGTCACCCGCCACCGGCCACATTCGACCCGGCCGGAGGCGTTGTCGAGAAAAATCCCCTGCTCCCACCCCTGCGGTTCTCCGATCATCAGACAGGTCGGCTGCTGGACCCGCCGAATGTAAAAATAGGCCAGTTTGCGGTTGAAATAGTAATCCACCACCGCATCCGAAAATTGCGGCCAGCAGTCCAGCAGATTCCACCACAGAATGCCGCTCTGGCGCGGCCGGTTGATCCGGGCGGTTTCAATGAAGAACTTCTTGGCTTCGGCCTGTACGATCTGGCTCAGGCGTGCAAATTCTTCCAGCGTATCGGGAATGAACCCGAACATTTCGCGGATCTGATTGGCCATCAGACCGGTGCGATAATTGAGCATGGCGTTGCTGCCATAATAAGGATTGCTGGCATGATAATCCCAGGCGGCATTGTCCTGCCACGGCCAGAGCTGTTCCGGCGGAATGAACTGCTTGATCGAATTCACCGCCGGGCAGCCGTGATAACCGATCTCGCTGACAAACGACGCGTCGGGACAGCTGTAATACTGCGCCCGGAAGTAGTTGCGCGGTCCCCACAGATGCTTTTCCGGACAAGCCGTCTGACCGCCCTCCGGATCGCGCCGGACCGCCTCGGAACCGAAGTAGGGCGAACTCGGCAAATAGGGGCGCATGGGGTCCAGACGCTTCAGCACTTCCGGCAGTGTTTCCCGAGTGACACGGATATTTTCCGGTTTCAGGCCCAACTCCGCCGCCAGCGCGAAAATGTCGCATTCGTTGTCGCCGGCCCACAACGCCAGCGCCGGATGCTGCCGCAGACGGCGCACCACCAGTTCCGCCTCCTTCCGGACCATGTCGCAGAATTCGTCATCCGTGGGATAAACCGCGCAGCCCAGCATGAAATCCTGCCACACCAGAATTCCTTCGGCGTCGCAGAAATCATAAAACGCATCGCTTTCGTAAACACCTCCGCCCCAGACCCGTACCATGTTACAGTTCAAATCCCGAAGCATCTTCAAAAATTCCGGCAGCCGGTCCCGGTCGTGGCTGTGCAGCGCATCCAGCGGCACATGATTGGTGCCCTGAATATGAATGGTTTGCCCGTTGACGACAAAAGCGAAGGCATTCTCTCCGGGAACGCATTCCACGTCCTCGCGCCTGAGCTCCAAAGTCCGGATGCCGACCCTGGTCCGGGTTTCCGCCAGAGGCCGGCCATGATGCAGCAGCGTCAGCGTCACGTCATAAAGCCATGGCGCCCCGTAATTGCGTACCTGCCAGAGCCGGGGCTGGTCCACCGTCAAACCGACAAACCCCATATTGAGCCAGACATCGGTGCGACTGGAGAAAACGGAATCTCCGCATCGTCCGTCAATCTGGAGTTCGAGACCGGAAAAATCCGGCAGCGCGGTTTCGAAATTATAGTGCACGCCCAGTTTGGCCCGCCCCGCTTCGAGCTTCATCGTTTGAATGTAAATATCGGTGAACCGGTGTTCGGCAATCTCTTCCACATAAACTTCACCCCAGATGCCGCCCAGCGCCAGACGCGGCGCGATATCCCATCCCCAGCAATGCGCGCCCTTGCGGCACCACATGACCTCATAATTGAACGGATAAGCGCTGTAGCACGCCGGATCGAGTTTGCGCCGACGCTGGGCATTGACGCAGGAGCCCATCCGGACCAGCAGTTCATTTTGACCGGCACGCAGTTGCTTGGAGCAATCGAACCGATGTTCCACCAGACCGTTATCGGCCCGTCCGAGCAATTCGCCATTCAAATAGATTTCCGATTCCGGTTCAATTCGTTCCAGCACCAGTTCGCAGCGCCGCGGAACCGTCGCGCACTCGAATGTGCGCCGGAAAGTCCACCGGTAAAACTCATAGGGGCGAAACGCCTGCGCGTTCAAGCCGTAATATGGCGCAGGAGCCTTGCCGGCGGCAGCCAGGGCCGATTCCAGGTTGCCCGGCACCGTGAATGCGATCTCCTGCCGGTCACGCCCCGTTGTTTCCTGCTCATAAGACACATTCCATAAACCGTTTAACACTAATTTCACGGGAACACCTCCTGCCTGATACAGGTATGATTTGGTATAAATTCTGTTGAATAATATACCATCTCACCCCATCGTGTCAAGATATTTTCCCAACGAAATGTGATAATTTTCCCAAAAAAAGATTTTTCAGCCTTTTTATTTGAAAAAAATCCATATTCGCCTTGACATTTCGGGATAAATATGGTATAATTAGTATATTCAATGAAAAATAATGGGATAAATAGGGATAGAAATGCAAATCGACATCAATTCCGGCATCCCGGTCTATCTGCAGATCAAGGCGGCCATCGAGCAGGATATTGCATCCCGCGGTCTGACCGAGGGCGCTCCCCTTCCCACGTTGCAGGAGTTGTGCGATCAGGCTCACGTCAGCATGCGCACCGCGCAACGCGCCGTCGAAGCGCTGCTCGATTCCGGCGTCGCTCGGCGGATGGGACGCAAACTGGTGGTTGCCTCCGGCCTGGTGCGGCCGCCCCGGGCCAAATCGGTTTATGTCGCCTGTTTCGACTTCGATGTGACGGTTTCGGTCGACTGGATCTCCGCACGGATTCTGGCCGGAATCCGCGAAGCTCTGGCGGAATTGCCCGAAGCGGAGCTGGTCGTTGCCCGGCCGGACTTTGCCGGCTCGCTGGATTTCTACCTCAACAACCCGTCCATGCGCGTCGAAGGCGCCATCCTCTGCCACTGCCTCAAACGCGATGAGCTGGAAGCCCTGGCGTTGCGTTATCCCACACTCCGCTTTGTGCAGACCAACTATTTTTTCGACGACTTCGAAAGTTTGCCCGCCAACGTGCTTGGCGTATTCAATGATGATTTCGGAGGCGCCTATATGGGCACGGAGTACCTGACCGATATCTGCAAGTGCCGCAAACCGGTCTTCTGGGAACTCGGCAGTCTCGACCAGGCTTATCAGGAGCGGCGGCGCGGCTTTCTCTACTGCTTGCGCGAGCGCGGTCTCGAGGGCCGGGTGTTCCTTCAGGAACGGTTTGAGAAACGTCCCGAAAACCTGCTGGGTACCCATTACAATTTCTTCGCCTCGCTGTTCCGGCAAGCCGGCGATTGCGACGGAATTTTCGCCTGCAACGACACCATGGCGGCCGCGGCGGGAATGTTTCTGGCCGAGCGGGGCCTGGAATTGCCGATTCTGGGCTACGACGACTTTTCCGATGTCAGCGTCGCCCGAGGTTCGACGCTGGCCATTGATTATGCCCGGATGGGCAAAGTGGCGGTTCACCGCCTGCGGACGCCGGAGCCGCGCTTTACCAAGTTATTGCCGCATTTGATCGTACGGCGGCAACTGGCGATGCCTCTGGCGGAAGCCGAAGAATACAATATCATCGAATTGTTCGAAGCCCCATAGTACACTCGGGAAAGCGGAATCCAAGCAATTGGCGAAAATACCTTGAACAACTCAAACCAATGAGGAAAATCATCATGAATTTTGCGCTACAGGGACACCAGGACATCAAACTTGTTCATTCCGGTGCAAAAATCCGGCCGGCGCGCGGCATGCGCGGACAAGATGGCGGAAGTCGCTTCACACTGATTGAGCTTCTTGTCGTAATCGCGATCATCGCAATTCTGGCCGCCATGCTTCTGCCGGCGCTTTCGGCGGCACGGGAGCGCGCCAAATCCGCACAGTGTCTCAGCAATCTCAAACAAATGGGACTGAGCTATCTGAGTTACGCCGAAGATCATGACGGCCAGGGGATTTTCGCCACTTACGGCTCCGGCGCAACCGCTCAGATCTGGCCGCAAATTTTTTCCCAGCAAGGCTATATCAACGATTTTGCGTTTGCAGTCTGTCCGTCCTTTTCGCCGTACAGCGTCCTGCGTGACGCCAGCTGGCACGATTATACCTTCACCTACGGGTTGGCCGCCCAATATATTGAAAGCAGTACGTTGAACCTCAAAGATGTCTGGAATCCGATGCATACCGTGGTCTTCATCGACTCCATTCACACGACGCTTCCGGCCACATCGACCTATGGACGGCCGACACCGATCCAATATTATTACCTGCGCATGGGACGGCAGAATGAAGATAAATACGGAGTGCATCTGCGTCATGCCGACAAAACCGCCAATGCCGTCTTCGTCGACGGACACGCCGAGGCGGTCAAGCGCGGCACCATGCTCGGCAACAAGCGGGTCAGTATGAAATATATGAGCTACACCGACGTTGGCACGGTCGGTCCCAACAAGGACGGGCTGTTCCCCATGGACAATTTCTTCTTTGTCAGCGAATATCAATAAGCCAATCAGTTCAACGCAAAAAAACAGGCAGCAGAATCATGACGATCGGGCAAACCATCAGACGTTATACCGCAGTGCTTCTGGCGCTGGGGGGAATTGGGAGCATGGCCGTTCAGGGCGGTCCGATCCCCAGCCTGACGGCCGCGCAAAGTTTTGGTTTTCAGGCGCAGGGCGGAGCCGACCTGAAGACCGGAACCGCGCCGGACGGCAGCACCAGTCTCCGGGCCGAAGGCAACGGCAAACGCGATTACGGCGGGCTTCGCCTGCCCCGGTCCCTGGATTTGAGTCAGGCCGGACCGGACGATTATCTGGAATTCGACATCAAACAGAATGTCGACAACGGCTTCTATGTATTTCTCAAGAACAGCCGCGGCATTGCGTTCACCAAAAGTTTCCCGGTTGCCAAAGACCGCTGGACAACGGTCCGCGTCCCGCTGCGTCAGGAATTGTGGCGGTTGAGCCCCGACCGGGAAAAATCTCCGGCCTGGGGCAATATTGAAATACTGGCCTGGTTTCATCAGGCGCTGGACAAGCCCGGCGAATATGTTGAAATCGGCAATCCCAGACTGATGATCGGCAATCGGGACCTGCTGACTCTGGCGCCGGCACCCGAAGTCGCCGCCGACGGCCGCGCCTTGACCGACACCCCGCAGAGCATGATCCTGAAAACCGACGCCGCCATCTGGCAGATCGACCGGCAGCGCGGCGCCATTGCCGGTGCCTGGCGGCAGCGTGACGGCCGGAATATTCTCGCCGGAACCCGCACTGTTTATCATTGGCAAAGCCGGTCCGGAGACCGCCATGCCGGAGAAGAAGACGACCGGGTTTCCGCAGTCCGATCCCTGCCGGGGGGCGGCGTGGAGTTCACCGCGACCAATCCCGGCCTGCCGGACGTCACGATCGTAAAGAAGTTTTTCCGGGAAGACAACCGGCTCGTCCGGCAACTCGAATTCGTCAACCATTCTCCGGAAAAAGGGTACCTTACACCGGTGACGGAAACGGTGTTTTCGCCCGAATTCCGACAGGATGCCTATTATTTCGGCGGCGCCTTTGTCGGTCCGCTGCTGCCGGCGTCGTCGCTGCGGACCCGGGAACGGGTCACGCGCTTCAGCAATTCGGCCAAGTGCATGGTGCTGAGCAACGACAGCGCCGAAGGCAGTCTGGCCAATTACCGGCGCAAGCTCGACGGCCGCTTCCTTTTCCCATGGTGGGCCGGTGCGCTGGGCAACTATGTGGAGTATCCCAACATGCTCTACTATACGCCGCGCGGCTGGGAACTGGCCTACGGCACCGTCGATCTGGCGCCGCAGGGCGGGCGCAATTCGAGCGAGGATGTCTGGGAATTCTTTCACGGCACCTGGTTTGATTTTCTGGGCGAAGGCTATGCCCGGGACCCCGAGGCCAAACGGGCGCTGGACGCCATTCCGCCGCCGCCGCAATGGCTCGGCGACGTGTATGCGGTCAATTTCTTTTACCGGGAAGGCGTCGCCGGGCTCAAACAACTGCTGGAAATGTCGGCAGAAGGCGACATTCTGGTGCTGTTCGATCTCTCCTGCAACTGGGGCGATTATCGGGTGGAGCAAAATGGCCTCGACGGCTACTGGGGCGGCCATATCACGCCCGAAGAACTCAAGGAGCACATCGCCAAACTCAAAGCGTTGTCGCCGCGCATCAAGGTGGCGGTCTATCAATTCATGAGTTCCGCCATCGCCACCACGCCACTGTTCAAAGAGCATCCGGAATGGTTTCGCAAACACGACCGCGAAGGCAATGATGCGATTCTTTTCCCGGGCTGTCCGCTCAATTTCGCTTTCATGGTCAATCGGCCCGAAGTACGCCGGGCGATGGCGCAGCAGTTTCGGGCGCTCAAGGAATATCTCGGCACCGATTACATCTATCTGGATGAAACCAAGGCCATCAACCAGATCGACTGGGACAGCGGCGAGCTGCTGCGCGAAGCCGACTGGTTCGACTTCTGGCAGGAGCTTCGCCAATTGCGCAAGGATCATCCCGAGACGGCCTTCTTTTTCAACGGCCGCGCCAACCCCTATGGCGACATCAATTTCATTGAAGCCGGCGAACAGCTCGCGCCGGAGCGCTGGCGTGATTTTGCGGGAATGGGCTTTGCCAGCGAACTTTTCCTGAACAACCGGCCCGGCGCCCGCATTTCGCTGCTCTACTGGTCGGGCAAAAACGACTACTTCAATCGCGTACTGGCATTGGGAATGATTCCCCAAACCGAAGTCGACCGGCCGATTCAGCGAGTCATTCCCCAGCTCAATATGCTTTATGAAATGGGCCCCCTGAAACCGGTGGCGCTGCGCTATTCGCCGGATTGGAAGTGTGATGCCGAAACCGCCGTCGAATCGTATGCCATGTCCCGCAAACCGGGCGATGAACTGGTACTGAGCCTGATCAACCGCAATCCCGCCAGCGACCGGGTTGCGGTGGAAATCGATCTGGCGCGATTCGCCGGCAAACCGGTGATGATTTACAGCTATGCCGTCGAAGCCGACCGGGCGCCGCGCGAACCGCTGGGCAAGGAAGAGGACCGGCAATACTATCGCGCCAACGCCTGGCGCGGCAATCTGCTGGCGGCGCCCGAGCTGCTCTATCGCGGCCCGGCCCCGACCGGATTCCGGCACACGTTGTCCATTCCGCCGCACCATATGGCGCAACTGGTGGTGGTGCCGGGCCAAGCCGCCGTATTCAGCGACCATGACCTGCCCTGCAATTATTTTTTCGGCAAAACCCGTAAAATCGCCATCCAGGGCGATGAATTTCCGCTTGAAGTCACTTCGAACAGTGAAAAAGCCGAAATCGTCCTGCCGTTTGCCGCCCAAGTCAAGGTCAACGGCGAGCCCGCCCCCGGACGCCTGCTCCGGATCGGTCGGAAACTGCATACCGTAATCGGCGTTCCGCAGGGCAAGAGCACGATAACCGCCGAACCGGCGGCGGAACCGACGGTCGCCTCGGCTCCGCTGGCCGCGCATTATGCCGATCAGCGCATCGAAGCCTCCGGAGCTCAGGCCTACAATCTGACCCTGAACGGCAAAACCATTTATGCCGGACCGGCGCCGATCGCGGTTCCGCCGGTCCGCTCCGCCGGGGATTATCGGCTGGCGGCGCTGGACAATCCGGACAATGCGGTTACAGTCCCCATTCCCGAAGGGCGCAAAAGTTCGGGGTGGAGCATTACCCACGGGCCCCGCCGCGCCCCGACCTTAACCGCAACGCCGGTGGAACGCGTCCTCGGCGACGGAAAAATCCTCGGCGCGGCGACCGCCACCAGCGACAGCGCCCGCATCTGGACCATCCAACCCGAACTTGACCCCTTTGTCGTGAAAGCCGATCCGGACCGACTGACCCTGACCGCCGGAACTTCGCGGAAGATCGAGGACTATTGGGGCGCGGCCTTTGCCGGATTCGAGCTGGACCGGATCCGGAAACTTGAAATCGAACTGAGCAACAGTTTTTATGCCGCGGTGACCCGGGAGGAGCGCAACCGGCACGTCACCGGCTGGCGCCGTTCCCCGCGGGAATTTGCCGGATTCACAGTGGATTACCATACGCCCCGGGGTTACTCCAGAAGGGTCGCGTTCAGCGTCGGCGTACGCCATGCGCAATGCAATACCGTCAATCCCGACTACGGCAAAAAGGGCCGGCCGGATGAATTTGTCGATCTCGGCAATTTTCTGGATTCTCCGCAGCACAATCTGCTGCTTGATCTGGAAGCTCACGCTCCCGCCGACTGGGACGGCAGGGTCTGGTTCAGCGTCGGCACCGACTGGGTTGCGCCCGATCGCCGCCTGAGCGCAAGAATCCTCGCCGTCAATGATGCCTGCCGCAAGCCTTCCGATGCCGAACTGAAACAGGTGCAGCTGGAAAAGGAAGCGCGTACCCGGCGTGAAGTCGAGGCCCGTCCCCTGGCCGCGCCGCCGCGGGGGTTTGACGACCCGATCTGGGGAAGACCGCCGGAAGCGATGCGGTTCTTCCGGTTGGCGACCTCGGAACCGGCCCGGCAGCAAAGCCAGGGGCGTATCGCCTGGGATGCGGAGAATATCTATGTCGTCATGCGCTGCACGGAAACACTGCGCGGCAAACCGCTGACCGGCGGCAGTCAGATCTGGGAAAATGATGATGCCGAACTGTTCCTGATCCCGCCTGACGGCACCGTCTGGCAAATTTTGAATGACGCCTCCGGCAAACTTGCGGTATTCTGCAACAATGCCCCGGTTGCCGCCGACGGCATACAGGCCCGGGTCCGCGGCGTCCCGGATGAATTCTGGGAAGTCCTTTGGACCGTGCCGTTTCAAACCCTCCATGCCGCTCCGGAAGGGAAATGGGAGTTCAATCTCTGCCGCACCCGCCAGCCCGGCAACGGGCTGCCTTTGGAAAATTCGACTTTTGCCAGTCTGCATCACCGCTATTATGCCCAAGGCGAGGTGGCCGAGCTCACCTTCACCCCGGCGGATTGGATGCTGAAAAATTTCGGGGTGCCGGGCGCCAACAGCGCCGACGCGGTCGCCTCCATCCTGCCGCGGGTGCTGGAATTCAAACCGGATGTGGCGATCGTGCTGATCGGCACCAACGACGCCTTGAATTCCGACAAGCTCGCCGCACCGGAAGAATATGAGCGCAATCTGCGCCGGATTTTCACCGCATTGCGCCGGGACAACATTGTCATCATCCCGGTCAAGCTTCCGCCCTGCTCCGAAACTTTGCTGCTGCGCCGTCACCCCCGGGAGCGCTACGGCACGCTCGGCCCCGCCGAACGGCTGCAATCCGCCAATGCGGTCATCGACCGGCTGAGCCGGGAGTTCGGTCTTGAACCGGTTGCATTCGACCGGCTGGTGGCGGCTTCCGGCAGTCCCGACGATCACGCCTCGCTGTTGCGCAATCCGGCCAATTCCAAGAGCGAAGACGGAGTTCACCCGACCGCGGAAGGTTATCGCCGGCTGAGTCTTATGCTGGCGGAAGCCGTGCGCGAAACCGGCAAAACCCGAGGCCGCATCGCCTGTATCGGCGACAGCATCACCTACGGCGCCCACATGCGGGGCGCCGGAACCGTCGCCGGCGACACTTACCCGGCGCAGTTGTACCGAATTCTGAATCAGCCGAACCACTGAATCGCCATTTCGCGAATGTCAGATAAAAAAGGAGTATTGCGTCATGTTGACCGCCCAGGAAGTCAAAGCCGCCGCCCGCGCCATGGGCGCCGATATTGTCGGAATCGGGTCCATGGACCGCTTTGAGGGGGCCCCGAAAGAATTCGACCCGCGTTACATCATGCCCCGGGCGAAATCGATTATCGGCATCGGCATCCGGATTCACCGCGGGCTTTTGCGCGGCATCGAGGAAGGCACCTATTGGGGCGGATATTCCCTGATGGGCTATGCCAATATCAACGACATTTATGCGCCGATCGTCCTGCGCGAACTGGCCACGCTGCTGGAAGACGAGGGCTACGAGGCCTGCCCGTATCACAATTCGAGCGTCCGATACGGCATCGACGTGGCCAAACCGGTCGCCCCCGGCAAACCCGGAGCGGATGTCTTCATCCATTTCCGAATCGCCGGCGTCATCTGCGGCATGGGAGAAATCGGCTGGAGCAAAATGTTTCTCTGTCCCGAATTCGGTCCGGCGGTGCGGCTGGCGTTCGTCCTGACCGAATTGGAGCTGGAGCCCGATCCGATCATGGAGCCGCATCTGTGCGACCGTTGCCTGGCCTGCGCCCGCGCCTGCCCGGTAGGGGCGATGGCGCTTGACCGCAGCAAAACCGTCTCCGTCAACATTGCCGGACACAAAGTGGAATGGGGTGAGAACGACGAATCGCTCTGCCACCTCGGATTTCAAGCCGGGGGCCTCAAAAACAACCCGTTCCTGGACGACAACACCCGTCCGATTCTGCAGGAGGCCCTTGACCGCGTCCACAGTTGCGACAACAAGCCCAACTATGCCGAACGCATGGTTTACACCCAGGAGCTGGGCAAATTCATGCAGCCGATCCGCAACGGCTATGAAAGTTTTCACCACCCCGGCGCATTGTGCGGCGCCACCGGCTGCACCCGCGCCTGTCTTGATCATCTTGACCGCAAAGGGGTGCTGACCGGAAAATTTCACCATCCATACCGTGAAAAACCGGTCTGGAAACTGCCGGATGGAGAATAATCATGATCCGTTTCGCCGTCGGCTATCAGCCGGAAGATGAGTTGGGCCGGCCCTTTGCCGAAATGGCCGCCGAATTCCGCGCGGCGCTGAGCGAGGTTTATTTTGCGCTGCCCGGCATTGCCCACGGGCGGATTTCCGCAATGGATGACAATGGGCGGCTCGACCCGGCGCTGCGCGACCTGGCGGCGCTCGGCCTCCGGCTCGATCTTCTGATCAACGCCGGCTGTTACGGCATGGAAGGCGTGACCAAATCGTTCATGCGCCAGGTGGCCGAAGGCATCGACCGGGTGCGCCGCACCGCGGGCCGGCTTGATGTCGTCACCACGACTTCCCGCGCGGTGGCGACCTATTTGAAACGGAATTTTCCGGAAATCGAAGTTCGAGCCTCGGTCAATATGCGTATCGGCAACACCCGGATGCTGGATTATCTGGCGGAGGAGTTCGACAGCTTCTATCTGCAGCGCGAATACAATTACGATTGGCCGGTGCTGCGTGCATTCGGCCGCTGGTGCCGCGCCCATGGCCGCAGATTTTACCTGCTGGCCAACAGCGGGTGCATGAACTGGTGCGCCGGACAAACGTTCCACGACAACCTGCTCGGGCATTACCAAGATACGCCGCAAGAAGAGCTGTTGGAAAATTTCGATCCGACGCTGTGCGGCACCTATTACCGCAACGGGCGCAACGCGGCCAATCTGCTGAAGAATTCCTGGATCCGCCCGGAAGACGTGGATGGCTACGACGGTTTGTGCGACGGCATGAAGCTGGCCACCCGCGCCAGCATGCGTCCGCGCCGGATCGTTCAGGCCTATGCCGGACGCGTCTGGCGCGGCAATCTGCTGGATTTGCTGGAGCCGGGCCTGGCGGCCAAATTCCTTCCGGCTATTCTGGACAACACGCGTTTTCCCGCCGACTGGCTGAGCCGCAAACAGGCCTGTACCGGAAACTGCGCCGAATGCGGTTACTGCGAGGCGCTGCTGCCCCGGGTCATGACCAAGGTAACGGATTGAGTTCGCATCGCGGACGGCAGCCCCCGTCGAGACCATGATAACGACATCGGAAAAAAAGAGATGAAAGCGATGAAATTGGCCGGATTGGATATCGGCGGCACCAAATGTGCCGTAACGCTGGGAGAACTGACCTCAGACAATGGCATTCGAATTACGGGAAAACGGCGGCTGTCGACCACGGATTGCGCTTCGCCGCAAGCGTGCCTGAAAGCAATGTGCGTCCATCTGGATGAGCTGCTCCGGGCCGACGGCACCGGAAAAAATGAAGTTTGCGGCATCGGCATCAGCTGCGGCGGACCACTGGATTCGGCGACCGGCATCATTCACTCGCCGCCGAACCTGCCGGGATGGGACGATATTCCGGCGACAGCGCTGGTCGAGGCCCATACCGGACTGCCGGCCAGGCTCGAAAACGACGCCAATGCCGGTGCGCTGGCCGAATGGAAGTTCGGCGCGGGCCGCGGCGCCTCGGACATGATTTTTCTGACTTTCGGAACCGGTCTGGGAGCCGGAATCATCGCCAACGGCAAATTGATTGACGGCCGTTCCGGCATGGCCGGTGAGTGCGGACACATCCGACTGGCGCCGTCCGGCCCCACAGGATACGGCAAGGCGGGTTCGTTCGAAGGCTTCTGCTCCGGAAGCGGCATCGCCCAGCTCGGCCGGAGCCATGCCGAGGCGGCTTTCCGGAACGGCCGCGCCCTGCCCTGGTGCCCCACCCCGATAGAGCTTCCGAACCTGACGGCCAAAACCATCGGCGAAGCCGCGGCCCATGGCGATGCCGACGCGCTCGCGGTCTATGCCGAAAGCGGCCGCCGTCTCGGCGAAGGCCTTGCGGTTCTGATCGATCTCCTGAACCCGGAATGCATCGTCATCGGCAGCATCTTCAGCCGTTCCGAAAATCTGCTTCGTCCGGCGATGGAGGAGGCTTTGAGCCGGGAGGCTTTGCCGCAATCGCGCCGTGCCTGCCGGATCGTCCCGGCGCAGCTCGGAGAAGCGCTCGGCGACATCGCCAGCCTGGCCGTGGCGGCGGAATTCCATTGACGGCAACGCAAAAACGCAGGGCCAAATGTTATTTTATATAAATGAATTATGATTTAATTACTCTCTTTTTTTCTTGCTTGCTTGGCCGCCCGGACGTAATTTGATGCGCCCGCCGCTGGATAAAGAGTTTGCCCTGAAAATTTTCATCTCCGATTCAGCTTGCTTTGCTTCGAAAGAAGACAATATCTTTTTGATATGGCACCTGCGATAAGTTCCGGTGCCGATCTTTATTTCTTCCGCGATCAGCGCGGGTTTGAGATCGATCTGCTGCTGGCCGACAACCGCCAACTCTATCCGTTTGAAATCAAGGCCGGTCAGACCTATTCCTCCGATTATGCTGCGAACTTGAAGATATTCGGCGAACGCTCGGACCGGATTCAGCCCGGGATGGTGGTGTATTTCGGCAACATTAGGCATGATCGCTTACGTCTTCAAAAAACGGCACGGAAAAGATGCCAGCGGCAAGCCGCGCATTGCCAAAACCTACAGCGCAACTTTTCAGCAGGATTGGATGCCGCGCCCGCGCACGGTCAATCTTGGAGTAACGGACAAACAGGTCGCCAACCAGCGGTTGCAGGAGTTGATCCGCAATGAGGAACGGGCGCAATTCGGGGCCGTGCCTCGCAATATCAAGGAATATGCGGCGCTTCCGCTGGAACGGCATCTGCAAGATTTCCTGATGGCGGTTCGCTCGCTGGACCGTTCCGAAAAACATCTCTACTATTTGGGCTTCCATTGCCGGCAGATCATCGCGTTCTGCCATTGGCAGTATCCCAGGGATATTACTTTATGGGGGTTTGAACAGTGGCGTAATGCCTCGAACCTTTCCGCCAAGACCAAGAATCACTATCTTGGCGCTTTGCGTGAATTCTGCCGCTGACTGGAACTTCATGCCCGTCTGCCCGGCGATCCGCTGCGAGGGTGCGAAAAAATTGTCGCTCTTACGAATTCGGGCGCTTGCGCCAATACTGGCTTGCTGCCGGGATTCCGGCCGAAATCGGCAGCGGCTACGATTTTCATTCGTTGCGCGTAACCTTCTGCACGTTGCTGCAAAATGCCGGGGTCGCCTTGCGGCTGGTGCAAGCGGCCATGCGGCACAGCGAATCGCGCCTAACGGAAAATACCGATACCGACGTGGCCCGCATGGACCTTCGAAGCGCGATTGAGACGCTTCCGGGCATTCGGCTTGCCGAGGACGGGGCAGTCAAATCGGGGGTTTCAGCGTCTTTCCGGGACAAAACCACTGTCGGCGATCCTTCATCGCAAGTGTCTTTACGGCAACAAAAAAGACCGGAAATGTCCGGTCCTGTCAAAGTCAAAAACTGGCGGAGAGAGAGGGATTCGAACGATCACGGGATTTGCCTTTCTGAGCTCGAAAATGCCCTGAAAAAACACGATGGGGCAGTCCTTGGGGCAGTCCTGCCCGAATTGAAGAGAATCATTGCCGTCTGGCCGGATTTACCACAGTCCGTTCGGACGGCAATTCTGTTGCTGACGGAACGGGAGGAACACCGATGAAAAGTTCCTTTTGTTCCAGCGCATTGGCGAAACGGGAGGCGGTTGCAGCGGGCGAAATTTTTTCGCCTGCCGGGCGCGCCAGCCGAAAAAATTCCGCCGCGGCGACCGATTCCCCTATTCTTGAATTGGGGGGAATAAAAGTAACGTTGCATGGAATCCCCACGGCAACGGAGGATGATATTCGGCCCTCCGGGTTGGATTCGCTGAAACAGTTTCAACGCTGCATCAGCGTCCGCTGTAAAAGCTGGATGTGTCCGGATTGCCGCCCGGGAAAAGGCATCGAGGTCCGGCGGCGGCTCATGCAAAAAGCAACTGAATTCGTTTGCCCGCGTCTTTATACCATCACCGTCAACCGGGACTGGTTCGCTTCCCCTGCGGAAGCATACCGGTATGTCATGGAAAAGAAGTTCATTTCCCGGCTGCTGACCAAAGAGCTGAAAATCCGGCGTTGGGTCTGGGTGCTGGAAGCACAGGAGGAAAACGGGGACGGGTGGCCGCACTGGCATATTTTAATCGATGTCGGCGAACTGCCCGGCGTGTGGTATTGCCGGGAAAACAAAGAATATTGTTTGTCGCGTCCCGACGATCAGCGGCGCTGGCTTTATATTCCGCACTTTCTCGATCTCAACCGAGTTCACCGGCTGCTGCGCAAATGGCATATTGGGGAACAGTGTTATCTGTCGGTAAAACAGCGGAAGTTTCAAAGTCCGGTTCACGCCATCCGCTACATCACCAAGTATCTGGTAAAAATGCCGCGCCGGGGCTTTCCCGATTGGATGCTGCATTATTCGGGTTTGCGCTTCTATCAGCCATCGCGGGCCTTGGGAACGCTGGATGCGGGGAATGTCCGGCGGGTGGTCAACCCGCCGGAAGCCCCGCAACAGCGCACGATGCGCGAACCGGTGGAGCGTATCGCGGAATGCCGGTGCAATGTCGTCTTTGTGCATTACGATCCGAATTTGGACAAGATGGTCTGTTCGCCGGTGATCGCCGGAGAAAAAGAGAGTATCAAGCTGTTTCCGGGTGCGGTGGAAATCAAGGACTTTGACTTTGAACGGCGGCGGGAATTCTCGGTGTGGGGCTTTGAACGCACGGAGGATGTACGGTA
Source organism: Victivallaceae bacterium (assembly GCA_036677805.1). GTDB lineage: Bacteria > Verrucomicrobiota > Lentisphaeria > Victivallales > Victivallaceae > SIG78. The sequence continues at coordinate 146,854 of JAVBVS010000010.1, forward strand.
TTTCAATGAAGCGTGGTGTTCGCCCTTGTTTCACCGGCGCTTGGAGGAAAAAATTGAACAACGCAAAACGATGCTCTTGGCGCAATGGTCCGCATCGGCGTAGGATTGCCGCAAAGGAAATTCATTTCCTTTCGGCAATCGGCAAGGCCGAATCCTCACGGGTTCCCGGAGCTGTCAAACTGCAAACGGAAT
>JAVBVS010000011.1:0-140842 GCA_036677805.1 Victivallaceae bacterium
ACGGCGTCGCCACCGCCGGAGGCTCCGGCTTCCGCCCCGACAGCGCGGCGATTTCCGCCGCGTCCAGCGGCCGGTTGTACAACCACAGTTCCCCCGCGTAAGAGTCGTCGCCCCACGGCTCCGGATTGAACCAGCCGTCCATGTGAGGGCCGAGATGGACCTCGCGCAGATTGTCGGTCGGGAATGGCAGCGGCTGCTTGGCCTCTTCCTGCAGAACGCCGTCGATGTAGACCCGGACCTTGGCGCCGTCCCAGCTCACCGCGGCGGTGACCGGCGTATCGAATTGAATCGGTTGCGCGGAGCCGAAATAATACTTTTCTCCTTTGGGCGAATTGTCGGCAAAGCCGATGAACAGCTTGCCCCGGCCATCGGGGCAGAGATAGATCGACAGCGCGAAGGTTCCCGCATTGCGCACCGACAGGAGGTAGCGCACTTTCATCTTGGGATCGGTGTATTCGCTCTGCTTGAAGCGGTAAACCACCGTGCCTTCATTGCCCAGCAAACCCTTGGCTGGAATATCGATGCCGGTCGTGCCGTAACGCCGGTAACCGTCGGCGGTAAAATCGCCGCCGAGATTGACCTGAGCGCCTTCAGCGGCGGCGATGACCTGCGGGCGGTCGAATTTCACATGGAGCGTCTCTCCCGGCGCCGCAGCCGCAAGCCGGAGCGTACCGGTCAGCGCGGCAGCCAGGAAAAGCAGAATCTTTTTCATGTCGGAATCTTTCTTTGGCAATGACTACGGAATGGCGTACCAGCGCGGATTCAAGGTGCTGTTGTTGTCGAACGGCGCCTTGGCATAGGGATTCTTGGTCGCGGTATACTGTTCCCGCGGCGTGCTGCCCATATTGGTATTGAGCGACTCGGCATGGCCGTCGCCGAAAAGAATGTTGGCAAATCCGTTATGACGCCCGTCTACGGAACCGCTGCCGTCCACCCAGCATTGCAGCATGACATACCAGCCGCGCGCCGGGACCGAGGTATAGAACGTATCGCCGATGAACATGAAATCCGACGGACTGCTGATCTTAGACATCAGCGATTTGACCTGGCTGGTCATGCTCGCGTTCATGCCGTAATGGCAATACATGTAATAAAGATCGGTGGGGTCGGTCTTGCTGGCATACTTGCTTGAAGCGCCTTCGTGGTCGCGCATTTCCGGACAGACGATCGCAGTATTGGGCAACTGGCCGAAAACGACCAGCAGTCCCGGCCACCAGGCAGCACCCGAGATGGAGCCGGAAACATTGTAGGTCATGTCGATCGCCGGAGCCCGATCCTGATGCGCGCTGGCATAGACAAAAACGCTGGTGCCGATCTGCTTGAGATTGTTGATGCAGGTAGTGGTCCGGGCGCGTTCGCGCGCCGCCGACAATGCCGGCAGCAACATCGCCGCCAGAATCGCGATGATGGCGATTACCACCAGAAGTTCTATCAATGTGAATCCTGCGCTTCTTTTCATGATTTTGCTCCGTTGACTTGATTCATTGAGACGTTCACCCTCGTTCATGGCATCCATCCTTTCTGTTTCTTTTCTCATCGCGGCACTCCCCGTTGTTTACGGTTGCATCTCATAATCGTAATAACTTACGCTGCGGCCGGAACCGGGATGGTCGGCCAGCAGCGCCACTGCATCGTACCCCATCCGTTCATGCGGCGCGCAACTGCATGGAAAATGCTCCAGCAGCGGCACCGTGGAACGGGAAAAATCAAATCCGAACACCCGGATCGCATCCGGAACACCGAGACAAGCCTGAATCGTCCCCGAAGTATTGAAGTAGCCGTAGCCGAGCAGAATGCCGTCAAACCCATGACGCCGGTAAAACTCCATGATCGCCGCGCGGGGCGGAGGCAACTTGTCCTCGTTCCATCCCGGCAGCTCGAACACCATTTCCGGCATCCCGTGCGCTTCCCCCCATTCCCGGTAAGCCAGCAGCACCGGATGACGGCGGGAGGAAAGCACATAACAGCTGAGCAGCGCAATTTTGCGGCAGCCCGAAGCGTGCAGCAAATCGAGTCCGGCAAACGCGTTTTCCCGGCAGCGCAGCTCCATCATATGCCAGCTTTTGGTATACTGCGCATAACCGTACGGAATATTCTGCTTCTCGATCAGCGCCACCCGGGCGCGGCGCTCCGCCAGCAGCGGAAAAACCATCCGGAACCAGTCGTCAAGAATCACCATCGAGCCCGCATTGATCCGCGACAGCCGGGAATACTCCACACAGTCGATGTCATTGATCCGCGACATGGCGATGGCTTCAAAACCGAGATTGCGCTCCTGAGCGGCGCGCATGGCGCCCTGCATCCGCAATCGCATGATCACGGCGCTGTTGTTGTCGCAGCTCAGAAAGTCGGGACAGGGCAGCAGGAACGTCACCATGCCCTGCCCCTTCACGAAACTGCCCTGACCGCGATGCCGTTCGATCAGTCCTTCGATCGCCAGACGATTGAGGACTTTACCCGCGATAATCCGCGACACCCCGTATTTGCGGCAGATCGCCGCTTCACTCGGCAACAGCCGCCCCGGGCTGGAATCGCTGACAAATCGCCGCAATTCCTCCAGCACCGCGCCGCAGCGGGAGCCGTCATATTTTACATTTTTCGCAAGTGTCGTCATCAGGCAGTTCTCCTGTTTGCCAAACATTATACACAAACCTGATGCCGATTTCAACGCCAAAAGTTGGAAAAGATGTCATGGCAAATGTCTTTTTCATGGCTCCATGTCCGATGCCACGCCTGCATCATCCGAAATTGTTCCAGCTCAAAACATGGCTTCTCTGACCCGAAAAAAACGGCCGCTCCTGCAACAGGATAACATACCTGTTGCAGGAGCGGCCGACATGCAGTGCGGCAATCGCTACCGGGCGGTCCCGGTCGCCGAGGTAATGACGGTTTCGTTTTGGCCCTGGCGCAGTTTCCGGGCGCCGCGGTAGGAATCGATCAGTTCCCGCAGGTTGAGCCGAGTGTAGGGTTCGTCACAGGCCACCGTCTTGGGCCCGGCGTAAGCGAAGTAGACATCAAGCGTTTCCGGCAGAAAGATCGCATCCTGAAGATTGGATTTCATCGCCACCGGGCGGGTGATGATCTGTTTCATCGCCTCCACGTCGATTTTGCCGTAATTTTCCCGCAGCCGCTGGCTCAGCGCCGGCTGGCGGCCGGGCGCGGTGACCCAGACGATGTCCTCGAACGCCGCGCAGAGCAGCGGCGTTTCCTCGCCGGGCCGGAGAATCAGCGGCGGCACGCCCGCCTTGGCCGCCACCGCCGCCATGTTGCCTGTGCGGTCGGAAAGCACATAGTAGTATTCGCAGGTCAAGGGCGTGGTCTTGATCAGCTCCAACGCTTCATCGACCGTGGCGCATTCCTCCATGATCCGGCGCATCAGGTAACTCATCGGCAGACCGTCCCAATTGCCTTCGCCGCGGCCGCCCATTTCGCCCATGGCGAGACCTTCCGCATTCATCGCAGTAACGGTGCCGTTGAGCCCGGCGAACCCGACCGACAGCCAGGCATGGTACCCGTCGGGCATGAACACCTGAATCACCGCCATCGCCTGCAAGCCGATATCGCGCATGTAATCCAGCACCCGCGCATGAATCACCCTGCCTCCGGACGAAGCCTTGCCCCGCACTGCGATGCCGCTGCAGTGAAACATTTCCGGAAAGAGATTGATCTGACGGCCTTCCGCCGCCGTCAGTCCGGCGGCGAGGCTCATCGCGTCGAGCTCCCGGAGGAAACGCTCCGGAAGAACCGCGGCCGAACGCTTTTCGACCTCGCTGATCCGATCGAAAAACCAGTCGTTCTTGGTGTAAAGATAGCCTCCGGCCACCAGCAGGATGCGTTCGTACATCCTGTGAATTTCAGGTTTGAGCAGCTTGCCCTGCGCCTCGCCCATCGCCTCCGGAGTTCCGGCTGCGAAAAGCACCGGAATCCGGCCTGGTTCGCGCCGAAGCATGCCGTCGCCGCTCCAAACCTCGCCCGCCGCCAATCCCATGACAGTGCCCGCCGCCAGTACCAGGAGGAGCAATTTTGCCATCCGGTTCTGAAAACCTCCCGCCATCATTTCTGCACCCCGTTTTCGATGAAAAAGTTAAAACTTGAGGCAATGACCTTTTCCAGCATCTGGCCGGAAACCTGAACCCGCTTTTCGCCCGGCGGCGGAACGAAGGCCTCCGCATCGAGCGGCGCGCACAAATCCCAGCGGGTGAAGACCACCCGGGTCAGGGTATCGCCGTCACGGACGGTCAATGCCGCCGGCACGGCCCGCTTGTCCTCAAGCTGGATCATGGCTTCAAAGTGTTTGTCGGCCACCCGGATGGCACGTTTTCCATCCGGCGTTTCGACCAGCTTCAGCGATACGAATTTTTCCAGCACCGCCGGCGACCCGCTCAAAGCCACCATCTGAAAGACCATGGTCGCAGTCTGGCGCAGCATCGCCAGTTTGGGCGAAAACAACGGCTCCATATTCTGCAAGCCGACAGGCTCCCGATCGCCGACAAAAACCGTGCCGTTGCGCGATTCAACCCATGGATACTGTCCGCGTCCCAGGCGGAGATTCTCGATTTCGCTGACGCCCGAAACATCCTCGGTCCGGAGCGCGAATTCCCCACCGGGACCGCGGTCGAACGCGACATAGCCGGATGCGGTGACCCGATCCTGCCGCAACACCTCAAAGCGGGCGGAAACCCGCATCATTTCTCCGGCCGGAGGACTCCAGCCCAACAGCGTCACCAGTTCGCCGAACACCGCCTTGATCACCTCGGCGCCGGCAACCGGAGGGCGCGGCGGCACCGGATTGATCGCATCACCGCCGAAATAGACGGCCAGCTGGTTCAGCAAATCCGGCAGCGCGGCAATCGCGCTATAGTGGCTCAAACGCGGCATCACCGAAAAATTCACCCCTTCGGTCAAGCCCGCCGCGAGGGCCAGTTTCCGGGTATTCTCCGGCGGAATAACTTCATCGAGTTCGGCATTGACCATGCGGAACTTGCCCGCCTTCGCCTTGTCCGCCAACACAGCGGCATAGTTCAACGGTTCGATTCCGGCCACCGCCGCAGTGATGAAGTCACGATCATCCGGGGAGGCGGCGGCAAGAGCCTTGGCAATCGGCCGCACTTCCGGCACATCACAGTTCAAAATCGTTTGCAGATCGCCTCCGGCGAGCAGCAGGACCGCCTTGTCGATGCGCGGATCGCTGCCGGCGGCGGAAGCTCCGAGAATGCCGCCCCAGCTGGTACCGACCAGATTGATCCGGGCCGCGTCGATTCCGGGCTGGGCCGCCAGCCAGTCGATGCTGCGGCGGATATCGCTGCGGCTTTGATTGAAGCTCATGGCCAGCAGTTTGCCGCCGCCGGGGGCATTCAATGCGTTGGTCCGGCCCCCCGCCGGAGAACGTTCGGCAAAAAGCGGCATCAGCGGCATCAGTGCAGGCATGCCGCGGGCGGCGAAATAGGCCGCGATCATGCGGGTCAAATCGCCGTTGCCGCCGAGAATGTGCAGACAGACCACCGCCGGAGCCGGATTGCCCGCCGGTTTGACCGGCTTGCAGTAATAAGCGACAATCCGGGCGCTTTCGGGACAGGCGGCAGGGGCGGCGCTGGGATACTCGAGCCGGTACATCTCATATTCGGGGGTTTGCTCGACCAGTTTCCGGGTGTAGGCGAAGGGCTGGTCGTTAAAGGTTTTCTTGATTTCGCCGCCGGATTCCGCCGCCGGCATTGCAGATGCCGCGCCCCAGATCACGGCGACCAGCCAATGCGTCCATTTCCCCATATCGGCTCCTTTTTACGATAAGGTTGACTCTGCGATATATCATATATCGCCGGAGCCGGCCCGAATAACGTAAAGCCGGAATGGGTTTTCGTTTTTTAATTTTTCAACGGTTCTTCGACTCCAAAATCAGATTGCAGCGCCGGACTCTACCGGCATCGATCAATCAAGCATTTCCGCTTTGATCGCCGGAAATCGTTCTCGGAAATACGCCGCTTGCGCCCGACAAAGCAGCGGACGGTTCAGGCGCCGCAGCCCCAGAGTCCCCGCAATCCAGGTATTGGTCCAGCCGGACTCAATGCACCACGCCCCCCACCCGGCATCAGCCGAACTGCCGAAATAATCCCACAGTTCATAGTCGAATCCACGCATCCAGGCGCCGTCGAGATAGGGATGCGCCGTACTGCGAACCTGAATCCGACAGAAAAAATCCGCCATTTGATCCGCCACCGCGCGGTAGTGCGAGTCGCCTGTCGCCATAACCGCCTCGTGCAAACCGATAAATGCATAGTTCATAGTATACAGCAAATCGCATGCCGGATCGCCATTGGACTGAATCAACGCGGCTTCGTTGGTACCGTATTCTTCGTTGCTTCGTGGCGCTGGATAACGCCCGTTTTCCAGCTTTCCCATCGCTTCGCGCAAAGCACCGCACGGCTGTATCGTACTCAGACATTGATTCACAGCGCGATCCAACCATTCACGATGTTCCGGGGTATCCTCGACCTCCACCAACATGGACAACGGAAGCAACATCCGCGCCCATTCCTGCGTAATGCCGTTGGTCCAGAGAAAATCCGGAAAATTTTCCGCCATGGCGATCCGAATCGCCGATTTCGCCTTGGCCAGAAAATCCGGAAACCCGGTCAAAACATAAGCCTGCAGGTTCAATGCCCAGGTTGTCGCCTGATAATGCGGCCGGCAAGTCCGAAAATCCTCATTGAAATAGTCTTTCCAACCACGACCGCCGCTGAAATCACCCGGACGGAGACATTCGTGCCGAATGCCGTTGCGTCCGGTCGTGCGATAGACCGCGCACATCAGACGCAGCAGATCGTCGACATACTCGATTTCGTTCTGAAGTTCTCCGGAGAGCAGCACGCCAAACGCGGCCCGGGCGCAGTCGTCACCGTAGAATGATTTGACGATGGTATCAAAATATGCGCCACCATACATGGGGTTGGTCGAATCCTGTTCCAGAATATAGGGAGCCCGAAAGAGAGCCTGCCGCGACCGGTCACCGCGTTCCTTCAACTCTCGATCGCCGTCAAGCACATAGCTCAGCGACGACACCAGGGAAATTTCGCCGTTGCAATCGCAACGCAATGCGACGGAAAGCGGCTGTTCTCCCGCGGAATCAACTTTTGAACTGTAACCCTCCAACACATATTCCCGGCCATGGAGTACGGCAAACATATTTTGCCGAAACCAAGCCGCGCAGTCGCGAAATGCCGTTTCTTCCGCATCCGACGGTAACGGCCCGGCCGCGGCATAGGCCGGGTGGACCGGCACATTCCACGAAACCGGGACCACAGAGTCGTTGCCGGCCAAAAACCCGAGAATCCGGCCAATGACAGTCTGCCAATCGCCGTAGGGCGCAAACCGCCGCCGGATGAACATGCCAAGATCAGTCGCCGAAATCAGAATCCCGGCACATTCCGGATGCCGGAACAGGAGCGGAAAACATTCTTCCGGCAGCCCATAGCAACACTCACGATATCCGGCCACCCGAGCCGCAACCAACTCGGGAACGACCGGTGTTGCGACTTCATGCAGCCAGGCATCGTGTTGAATTAAAATATGACCGGCCGGCAAACTCACGCCGAACCACGCCGAGGCCACAACCGTCCGGCAAAGTCCGGCTGGACGCCAATCGCCCCATTCGATCCCGTCCACATGAGCAGGACAATCGAGAAATACCCGACATTCTCCACGACGGGCATCGGCACAGCATTGCGCCACCTGTCCAGGGGCCGTGATGAACTCAACTCCGGAAGGCAAAAATTTCTGTAAATCGTCGGCGACGCCATTCGCCGACGCGGGACAATAATAACTTTTCATAGGAAGTACGCTCGGTTCTGATCGGGAGTATCTCTTGAGGTGGGACTCTGACAATGGGATAGTCTGGCCAGGCAATCGAAAAACTGCGAATGTCATCTGTCGGCGGCAGGTATCGTCTCCTGCCGCCGACAGCGTCAGTATACAGAGGATTTTTGGATTACCTCCCTGGCGGTCATGCCGGTCATCTGTACTCTGGCGATCTCGGCCGCCTCCCGCTCACCGCGCTCCTGCCATCTGGCGGTATCCCGGGCGCGGATCAGAGCGACCGCCGCCCGAAATTTTTCCCGTTCACCAGGCGACAGTGTTTTTTCAATCTCCGTCATGGATTGCTGAAAACGCTCCTCGGTATTGCCGTCCAGCACCGGCGGATTCCCGCATCCGGCCAGCAGCAGTACGCCCGCCAGCCACACCGAAACCCCATATACGGTTTTCATCGTCACGCCTCACTTCGTGTAGTCGTCAATGTAAATTGAGATTCGGTTCCACGATGCGGCGATCCAATCAAACTGCGCCTTCGGCACCAGCACGCCATTGACATAACCGCCCAGATAGAGCGTGTTGCAGAGTCCGCCGGGATGATTGCCCGTCGGATTCGCGATTCCCATTCCTTTGGTGACCGGTTCGGTGAGGTCGGCGAAGATAAAAGCGCCGGGCCTGTCGCGGCCGATCAGTCCGCTTTCCCGGCTAAAGGAAAAACGATTGGGAACGGTGTTGACAATGCAGCTCAGATAGCTCATGCGGCTGTCGGCCACAAAATTCACGGAGTCGCTCGGGCACCGGTAATACCGCTCCTGCGCCTCTTTTGTCAGCGTCGTTTCGCTGTTGCCGAAATAACCGCCGGTGACCAGCAATCCGTAGCAAAATGCCGCGCCGGGATAGGTCCCGACAAAGTTATACAGTCCTTCATATGGCGCATTGTTGATCGGCAGACAGGACTGATTGGTGTCGGCATAGAGGTAACAGGCCAGCCCGATCTGTTTCAATTTATTGATGCAGTTGGCACTGCGCGCCCGTTCCCGCGCCGCCGACAACGCCGGCAGCAGCATCGCCGCCAGAATGGCGATGATCGCGATCACAACCAGGAGCTCTATGAGCGTAAAACGAATTCTTTTCATGCTGTTCCTCTTTGCAGATATTTTATGCCATCATGAATTAGACTGCGATATTGCAACTCTGGTTTATTCATAGGTGATTTCGTCAAAGGCCTTCATATAGGCTCCCGGAGAACGGGCGTAATCGGTTTCGTTCACCAAAACGTTGCTCTTGACATGACCGCCGAGATAGGCCGTATTCGCCGCCTTGGGATGGTTCGATGCCTTGGCCGTAACCATGCTGCCCCAGGTGTTGCCATAGTAGCTGTTCTGCCCCTTTACGATATCGCCGAAGATCGTCGCACCCGGATTGTCGCGCCCCACGATCGCGCGCAACTGGATGGTTTCGGCGGTGATGCCGCCGTCCAGTGCGGACCTGGAGTTCGCCAGGAGGCCGTAGTAGCTGGTGCTTTCCGTGATCGTATCGCTGAAGTTCGCAGTATCGCTCGGACACTTGAACTGGGCGATTTTGTCCGTGGCCTTGATCGCGTCATAGCTGGCGACCGTACTCCCGAAATAACCGCCCAACAGCAAACGTGCGTAAGGCGAAGCGTCTCCGTTGACCCAGGTGAAAAACTGATTTGAGGGAGCAGTCGGATTGCCCCACCATGCAATATAATCCTTGTTGTCGCCGGCATACATCAGATCGGCCAGCGCAATCTGCTTGAGCTTGGAGACGCAACTGGCGCTACGCGCCCGTTCCCGCGCCGCCGACAGCGCCGGCAGCAGCATCGCCGCCAGAATCGCGATAATGGCAATCACCACCAGGAGTTCTATGAGCGTGAAACAAAACTTCTTTTTCATGATCCCAATCCTTTTCTGTTGTTACTGCAACTTATCACTGAAGGCCTTGCCGTCGATCCGCAAATCCGCCCGTCCGCCGTCGGTCACGTCGAGCCGCTGTTCGGGACCGGCGGGCGAATCGTCCTCGTTCAGCGGCTGCGCCTGCCGCGCATCCAGTCCCTTCACCGTTTCCGATGTCAGGAACGGTACCGGAATCAACTGCGTCCAGCCTTCTTTTTTGCGCAGCAGATAAGGGTTGGCCGCAGTGATTTCCGGAAACGCATAAGGCTTGCCGTGCGCGTTGACATAGGTGTAGAGTTTCCCCGAGGAGTAATCCACCCGCCGGTCGTCCTTCACAATACTGTACTGCGTGATGCCGTCGAGCTGAATCGCCACATGTCCCGATGGCGGAATCACGTATTCCTCCCCCTCGATGTTGACCGTCCAGTCGCCCGATTCCCCGCGGTTGACCCAGATTTCCAGACCATTGGCGTACTTCAGGTAAATCCGATTCTGACTGGTCCTGCCGGAACGGAGCATCTGACTGGCGCCCATGAGCTTGCCGTCAACGTCGTAAGCGATTTTTTCGACCGGAACGCCGCTGTAGAGCTCCTGGAGCTGGCGGATCATGAAGTAACTCTTGAGCAGCGGTTCCATACCCTTTCCGGTATTCAGCAGGGGTTCGATCCGTCCCTGCTGGGGCAACCCCTCGGAATAGTCCCCCGCCCGAAATATCAGGTGGCCGATATTGCCCTCGGCGATTTCGGTTGCCAGCAGCTTGTCCACATCTTTACCGGCCACGATCGGCCAGTCGGCGCCGTTGTAATTTTCCAGCGGATTGATTTTGCGCAGCTTGAAATCGACGATCAGCGGCAGTTTTGCGTTGGTGTCGTTGCTTACCGCATAATCAGTGTCGAGCAAGCCCGCCCAGAAGTAGGCTGCACACCCTTCGCTCCAGATGGGCCCCCGGTACAACTCCCGCTGCTGAAGCGCCACCGCGCCGAAGTCGCGCAACACTGCACTGAATTTCCCGGCGCCGGGCGCGTCGGCATCGTAATCGACGTCGGCCCATGGCGGTGCATTGGTCAGTTCGTCGAGATATTCGGCGTTCCAATGGTATTTGGCCACAAAGCCTGGGACGAAATCCCGCATCAACTTGAGCATCGCCGCCGGTTTGGGCCGGAAACAGGCGTCCCAGCCCTCATTGAATCCGCCGGAAGCCGAGCGGCTCAAAATATCATAGTCGAATTGCGGCGCGTTGGCCGCCAGAATGCGGTTGTCGTTGTAGGGCGCGACCCGCCGGAACAGCTTGCGCATCCCGGCGACCAGTTCGACCATTGTCGCGTCGCCGCCGTTGGACATGGAGCCGTCCATCGACAGCGAAGTGTGGTTATTTTCCAACGGTGTGCGGTATTGGGCGGAATGAAAACGCACCCAGATGTCTTCAGCACCGTAATCCTTCATCTTTTTCCAGAACGCCAGTTCATTTTTCACATCGTTGGCGCGGCCCTGCAACGCATAGGCGCGGGTCATGCAGACCATGCGTCCAGTCTCCTTCAGGAAGGGTGACGGCGGATTGGGGATATTGGGCAGCACGTCGGAAAGTTCCGGCGACACCGTCAGGAAGAGCCGCTCATACAGCAAATTGCGCTGGCCGTCGGTTTTCGGGAAGTAGAGCGTTCCGCCCAGCACCCGCGCCGCGTGGTCGGAGATGACCGCGGCTCCGACCAGCTCCTTACGTCCCTGCGCCTCAACATAATCCGAAGCGTTGGAGGTGTACCAATCGGCGAAGACCGAAACGAAGTAATCGTCGGTCGCGAGCAGACGCGGATAGTCCCAGCGGTTGTTGAGATAGGTCAAACCGAACAGCCGCGGCTTGACGACACCTTCAACATATCCCGCGTCGAACGCGGTCACGGTCGGCAGATCGGCCGCAGCTTCGACCGCGAGGCTCCGGCCCTTCTGGTAAAAATTCAACTGGAAGTCGAGATTTTTGCCCGCTTTGCTCCAGCGCCAGCGGGTAAAGAGTTTGCCGCCGTCCTTGAGCGAGCTTTGCAGCAGCCGCGCTTGAATGTTCGCGTCGCCGGGCGCAAATTTCACGCCATCGATTTCGCCGTGGACGCCGCCCACCACGGCGATTTTGAATTCCGGCAGCTTGTCGACTTTGACCGTAATATCGCCCAGCGTTCCGGTCACGGGCCGATAGATGTAACACAATGTGCCGTCGCTCCCGGTATATTGGAAGCTGTAACTGTCGCCGGAGAGTTTCACCACGGTGTTTTTGCCGTCCGGCGCGCCGCCGATCGGCATAATGGAATCCGGCGTGGTCGGGAACGGCAGATTCATTTTCGCCGTATCGGGCACCCGGGTTTCACCCGGAAATTTGAACGCGCCCAGCATGTCGAAACAGAGGAAATCATTCGGCGTTCGAGTCAGGAGGCGGGCAAAGGTGAAGGAATGCACTTCGATCGGGAATTTCACATCGCGCGGCAACACCGCGGCGGCCATGCCCCACCAACGCAATTTCGCCCAGCGACTGCCCATGCCGACGGCGGGAATCTTGATTTTGCGCCCGGAAGCGTCGGAAATCAGGAAGCTGAGCTCCGGACTGGAGCCAACGCCGTTGTTGACCGGCCCGTAAATCCACAAATCGAGACCGTCGACCGGATCGTCGATCTTCAGCGACTGCGGCAGTTTGACCGTGACCGACCCGCCCTTGGGGAAAGTGAGTTTGGCCACCGTTTCGCCCCACAGTTTGGTTTCGGAGGTCGCGGCAAGCGCCGCATCGCCGCCGGACGCCATCCAACCCTTGAGCGAATTCCTGTCCAGTTGCCATAAAGTCCGGGAATGCGGCTTCAGGCCGTTGATGATTTCCCATGGCCTCACCCGCCATTCGTCGCGGGAGTATCCGGCGGCGAAGCCGGTTGACGCCAGCAGGATCAGCATACCGCAGAACAGTCTTCTCTTCATCATGTCATATTCCTTTTGCTGCAAAATTGTTCGCTTCACAGGCAGCGGGTTGTTCCTGAATGGCCCGAAGCCGCGCCAGATCGAATTTCGGCGTACGGTCAAAGAAGCAGATGCCATTTTCCTCAATGAACACATCGGTCAGCTGGGTATAGCAATACCCGAACATTCCCGGATGGCTGCGCAATACCGTCACCAGCCCGTCGAACCGGCGGTAAAACTCCTCCAGCGTTGCGGGCGGATCGCCGTAGCCCCACGATTGACTGCCGCTCGGTTTGGCCGGATTCCAGCGGATGCCGCCGAACTCGCTGTTGAAAAATGGCTGCCCGCGATAGGGTTCGTTGCGGTGGGCGACATGACAATAGGCCGAGTTGTCGTACAGATCGCGGTAATGTCCGGCGAAGCGGACCGGGTCCTGCTCATAATCATGGGTATCGTAAATGTCGCTCTCCGCCACCCGGTGCGAATACCCCGAGGCATCGAGCGCCGGCCGGGTGCGGTCGGCGGCTTTGGCCGCCAGAAACGCGCCGCGCGTAATATCGTCCAGCGCGGAAATCGTGCCCTCGGGCACCGTATGATCGAGGCCGCTTTCATTGAGTGCGCACCAGCCGATCAACGCCGGATGCGAGTAATCGCGCTCCAACGCTTCCAGCCATTGCGTAATCAGGGTCGCCCCGGATTGGCAGAGCGCGGGATCGGCGTAACGAAATTCCACCGAACGCTCAAAGCCCCAGTCGGGAAATTCTCCCCATACCAGATATCCCAGACAGTCGGCATGATAGAGAAAGCGCTCCTCAAACACCTTTTCATGAAGTCTGGCGCCGTTGAATCCGGCGGCCTGCGCCAGCTCAATGTCGCGTACCAGCGCCGCATCGTTCGGCGCGGTCAGAATACCGTCCGGATAATATCCCTGATCCAGCACCAGCCGCTGAAAAACCGGCCGGCCGTTGAGCAGAAAACGGTCGCCGTCGATGGTCACCGAACGCATTCCGCCATAGGCCCGGCCCGATTCCGCAATCCGGCCTCCGGCATCGCGCAACTCCAGTTCGATTCCGTACAGAAAAGGATTGTTCACGTCCCATTCCCGGTAATCGTCCGCCGGAATTTCGAGCCGCAGTTCCGGCGTGAAATCACGGTCCGCGGGCACCCGGCTTTCGGCAATCAATTTTTCGCCGGACAGCAGCCGGGCATGGACCGTAAAGCCCTCTCGGTTGGCCGAAAGCGGAGCTTCCACCCGGAAACAGCGTTCCGCCCGGCACGGCGTAATCCGCGGACGCTTCATATAAACCTCCGGTACCGCCTCCAGCCAGACGGTCTGCCAAATGCCGGTGGTGCGGGTATAGCGGCAGCCATAGCTCTCATAGCGGTCGGATTGCTTGCCATGAGGTTTGCGGAACTTCTGGTCGCGCGCCCGCAGCACAATGGCGAGCTCCGGTCCGACCTGAAGCCCGAGATCGCAGGAAAACGGCGTAAAGCCGCCGCGATGACGGCAGACCTCGCGGCCGTCGACCCAGACCGTACTGTCGCAATCGACCGCCTGGAAGTGAAGCAGAAGCCGTTTGCCCCGCCAGCGTTCCGGCAGTTTCACGGTCCGGCGGTACCAGACCGCCGTCATGAAATCGATGCAGCCGATTCCCGAAAGGGTCGATTCGGGACAGAACGGCACCAGAATGGTCCGGTCGAACTCCTTTTCCACCCACCCCTGTTCCCGGCCGCTGTCGCCGCTGTCGACGGCAAACTGCCAGAGGCCGTTCAAATTGAGCCAATCTTTCTTCACCCATGACGGACGCGGGTATTCGCCGCGCGGAATCTGATTCATAAATTCTGAAAATCCTCTTTTCAACATTGACATTCCCGGGTCTTGATATAAAGTATACTATCATTTCAGCTCGAAAACAATGGGGTTTTCAGTCTTTTTCATGAGGGTTTGAATCATGGAGTCCGAAATTACCGCATTTTTGAACGAACCGGAGATCGCACCCGGCTTCACGCTGCATCTGGCCGGAATCACCTACCCCAATCCCAAATACCGGATCAATCGGCACCACGGCTGCGGTTACTATGTGTTCGAATACATCGTTTCCGGACATGGTACCCTGATCTGTGACGAGACCGTCTGCGAACCGGAAGCCGGAGATGTCTACATGCTGACGCCGGGCTGCGTCTGCGAATACTTTTCTTCACGCCACGCACCGTGGGAAAAGCTGTGGCTGAATATCAACGGCCCTCTGATCGACCGTTTGACCGAGCATTATCAGATCAGAGGGGTCACGCTGTTCAAGGCTTGTCCGCTGGAGAAGGAATTCCGCGCGGCGCTGGAGATCGTTTTCCGGCACGAGAAGGATGCGTTTCACCAGCTCGCGCTGGCCATGCACGGCATCATCGCCAGACTCCACGAACATCTTTGCCGGAACCGGCTCGCCCCGGTCCGTTCGCCGGAGGCGGTGAAGCTCAGAAATCATCTCGATTCGCACTGGCAGGAAAAATTTTCCCAACAGGGGCTTTGCGACCTCATCCATAAGTCTCCAGCTCAAATGCAGCGGATTTTCAAACACCAATGGGGCATTTCTCCGGGCCGCTATCTTCAGGAAAAACGGCTGAAGATGGCACTGCAATACCTGGAAAATACCAGTTACACCATCCGGCAGATCGCCGCCCGGGTCGGATTCACCGACGAATATTATTTTTCCAACTGGTTCAAGCAGCACACCGGCAGCGCACCCAGAAGTTATCACCATTCGAACGGCAAACCACCGGCAGCCGGAAAAACCGGCGCCTGAAGTCCTTTCCGGCGGGAAAAAGCAGGCCGCAGCCTTGCCAAGCGCCCGGAACGATGGTATATTACCATTCCCGGAATCGCATCTTGCGAATTCCGCCGGAACCGTTCAGGGTTTTGAAGATGTCCGCCATTCACTTTTATCATCATGCCGCCGAAGCGCGCCGGGCGCTCGGATTGCCCGGCCAGCCGGAAACCGACCGGGTGGAGGAACTCTACCCGGTGCTGGTCAATTCCTACTATCTCGGCTTGACCGATCCGGCGGCAGGAGCAGACGATCCCATCTTCCGCCAGTGGCATCCCGACCCGCGCGAACTCGACGACCGCGAATCCTCCTGCGATCCGCTGGCCGAGGCCGAACAGATGCCGGTGGCGCGGATCATCCACCGTTTCGCCGACCGGGTGGTGCTGCTGGCCACCGGCCGTTGTGCGATGCGCTGCCGTTTCTGTTTCCGCAAGCGCGCCTGGACCGCCGGGACCGAGCTCGCTGATATCAGCGACGCCGAACTGGCCGGAGCCCGTGCCTATTTGGACAGCCACCCTGAAGTCAAGGAAGTGCTGATTTCCGGCGGCGACCCGCTGTTCCTGCCGACGGCACGGCTGGAACGGATTCTCGACGCCGTCGCCGCCAGTCCCGCCATCGAAGTCATCCGGGTGGCTTCGCGCCTTCCCGCGGTGCTGCCGATGGCGGTTTCCGAAGAAAAAATCGCGCTGCTGGCACGCTACGAAGGCTTGTGGCTGGCGACGCATTTCAATCATCCCAGGGAAGTTTCGCCCGAGGCGGAGAGCTGTTTGCGTCAACTGGTCCGCGCAGGCATTCCGGTGATCAACCAGACCGTGCTGCTCAAAGGCGTCAATGACGATGCCGCAATCCTCGAAGCGCTGTTCCGCAAACTGATCCGCCTCAAGGTCAAGCCGCACTATCTCTTCCATGTCGACCCGGTGCGCGGCGTCCGCCATTTCGCCACCGGCATCGCCGCCGGGCTGGAGGCGCTTCGCGCCTTCCGGGGCCGCCTGTCAAGCCTGGCGGTGCCGACTTTCGCCATCGACCTGCCCGAAGGCGGCGGCAAGGTCGCCTTGCAGCCCTCCTATGAACAAGGCGGCTGCTATTTCGATATTCACGAAAGCAAGCTCATCCCCTACCCCGACCGCTGATCCTGCGCGGTCAATCGGCAAGGGTCAGCGTCAACGGACATCCCGGCGACGGGGTCACGGTGATTTCCGCTCCGTCCGCAATGCGATCCTCGCCGCCGGCGGCGATCTGCCAGCGCCGTTGGCCGGGATTGGCGAAAGTGCACGGACGGCTTTTTTCGGCATGGAGCACGATTTTCACGATCCGGCCCGCCTTCAGCACACCGTCGACCAGCAATGCGCCCGGCGCGCGCAAACCGGCAAATTCGGCGTCGCCCAGCACCTCGGCTCCCGGAAAGAAACGCAGTACGCCATGCGATTCGCTCAGCAGCAACTCATGAATCGCCTCCTGCGCCAGAAAGTTGCCCTCCAGCGTGAAAGGACGGTACTTGTAGGCGGAAAAGCCGAAATTGCGATAGTCGCCATTGCAATGCAAGCCGTTGACGAAGGTGAATCCCCGGATGAAGTCGCCGAGAAAGCGCCGCGCCTTGACCGGCCACCCGGCCCGCGCCGCCATCACCGCCATCTGGGAAAAGCTGAACCCGACCCATTGGCCGGTGCCGAGCAGATCGAGCTGGCTGAAGCTATTTTCCACCAGTTCGCGCCACGCTTCGTCGTGCTCATAATCCGGCAGATCAAAGGGATAAAAGGCCATCAGGTGTGAAAAATGGCGATGGGAACAGGGCAGCGCCGTCCCCGGCTGAATGCCCAGCACCGTCTTGTCATAAAGGTAATAGTGATACTGCGCGGTCATCGACTCCGGCGACCGGCAGTGGCTCAGGCACTCGCGCCAGCGCCGCACCGCGACGGTGTCCCCCACAGCGCCCGCCATTTCCGCCAGATTGGCGAAGCAGGCGCAAAGGCAGGCGTTGTCGTAAGCGGTCAGTTCCGTAAAATAACTTTCCGGCCAGTCGTCGCCAAGCTCCGGCGAAACCGACCAGTCGAAACGCCAATACCCGGCATCGTCCCGGCTCAACAGCTCCAGCACCGCCTCGGCCAGCGACCGGCAGTAGGGATAAGCGCGGTCGCGGAGGAACTGCTCATCAAGGGTATAGCGCCAATGCCGGTAAAAAAGATGGCCGATCCACAACCCGTTGTCCGGGTGATAAGTATAATTGGCGCTCCCGGGCACCACATTGCCCGCCATGGTCATCGCCCCCGGCACCACCGCGCCGTCGGGATGACGCACGCCGTAAAATTCCCGGGCCCAGCGCCGATGCTCCGGCAGCAAGGCGAACAGGAACTCCAGCAGTTGCCGCCCGCCCGCCAGATCGTTGGCCGCCAGATAGGCGACATAACAGAATTGTACATTGAGATTGTTGTGATAATCGCCGCGCCACGGCGGCAACGCCATCTCGTCGGCGGTCCAGACGCCTTGCAGCGCCATCGGCGGACTCCATTCCCGCGCCAGCGAACCGAAGAAATAACGCGCCCGGCGGTAATAAGCGTTCAACTCGGCGTCGCCCAGCCGGACCCGGCTGTTGGACCAGAAGCGGTTCCACCACTCCCGATGCCGCCGCCGCGCCGTGCCGATCTCCTCATCCAGCATCAACCGGATGCTGTTCGCCACGCTTTTCCGGACCGTGTCGCGGTTGTCGCCGGAAGTGACGGTGGCCGCCAGCACGCCGGAGTGATCCCCGGTCATGCGGATGCCGAATCCCAGCCCATGGGAGAACGAGCCGTCATGATTGGCCACCGTCACGCCCCGAATCGCGCCGTCTTCGAAATGTTCCGCCGGAGGATAACCCAGCAAATCGATCTGCCGGAACTCGTCTTCGCCGGCATGGTTTTCAAAAGCAGCCGCCGCAATCTGCCATTCAGCGGCGTCGAATCCTTCGAAGCAGACATAGATCGCCTCGCGGTCGGCGGCGGAAACCCAGACCTCAAGCCGCCGGACGCCGTCCGAAATCACCGCATGCGCGGCGGCTTCATCGAGTTCGAAACGCCCGGACTTCCCCGGCCACGGCACGGTCAGCCGGCCGCCGGGGAGTTTGGTCGGATAGGGCTCGTCGGCATGTTTCTGAAAAACCTCGCGCATTTCGTCCGCTGCGCCGGAGCGCGCCATGCGGCAGAGTTCCCGCCAGTGAAAACGCTTGTCCCGCTCCATCCCCGGCCGTCGTTCGTCCCACAGATCGGCCCGGTCGAGCGACAGCGTCAGCGTATCGCCATCCTGCCACACCAGCACACCCAGCAAACCGTTACCGAGCGGCAGCGCCTCATCCCAGCGGCGACGCGGCAACGCCGGATCGCAGGGCGCCGCCTCCCGGGGAAAGTTGAAATCGCCGAGATCGTTGAAAAACTTCTTTTTTGCCATGCCCGCCTCCCGTTCCGATCGTGTCAGAGCTTGAGCAGGCGTTTGATGTTGCCGCGCGCGATTTTTTCAAAAGCCGACGCGGACAAGGCGCCTTCGTCGCGCAATTTGATCAGGAATCCGGCCAGCGGCAGGTGCTGCGCGGCATAGCAGATATCGGTGCCGAAACAGAGCCGATCCTGAAATTCATTCAGGAATTTGACCGCATAAGCCGGATCGCGCATCAGAGCATTGGCGCCCGATCCGGCGGAAAGGTCGCCCCACAGATTGGTGTAACGCCGGAAGAGCTTCGGCACCGCGCCCTCGGCCTTGACCGGATAATTGGGATAACCGCCGCGGTCGGCCACCGTTTCCAGCACGCCGATTTCACTCCAGAAAGCGGGACCGTGGCCGAAGAGAATCAGCTTCGGAAAGCGTCTGAGCGTCATTTCGAGCTGAGGCAAACCGGGATCGTCGACCAAGCCGTAATGCCGCCCGACCCGGGTGGTGTCGTCGAAAATCACCGGGAGGCCCGCGGCTTCGAACTGGCGGAAGATATTCTCGACCCGGGGATCGAGGAAATTCATATTGGGCATGAATTCACCCACGCCGAGGCAGCCGTGCGCCTTGTACCATTCGATCCAGACTGAAAAATCGGTGAATTCCGAATTTTGAATCCCGCGCGGGTCGATGTTGCAGAACGGAATGAAGCGGTCGGGATGGAGGCGGCAGATTTCGAGAATCTCCTGATTGGACTGCGGCACATAGGTTTCCGGTCCGATCAGGGGCAGCAGGATGCCTTTTTCGATCCCGAGTTCGTCGTAACGTTTGAGCACCTCTTCCGGAGTGCAGAACTGGGTGACGCCGTCCTGGGGCGGGCACGGATACAAATAAGCATGAGCATGGATATCAATGAACATGGCAATTCCTCCCGTTGCGTTGTGAATTTCGTTTCAATATATCACACGCGCCGGGAAATGCCAGTGAAAAACCCGTGTCAGCAGAACTTTTCCGCAAATTTGCGGACCGTGCCGGAATGCCGTTTGCCGCTGCCGTTCAAAGACCGTCCGGCGCTTTGATTTCAAAGGCGAAAATCCGGTTGGTTCCGACTGTGCCGCGCAGTGCGTCAATCACCAGCCGAACCCGGACGGCGGTGAATTTCCGCTTCAGCCGAAACAGTCTTTGATGGTGATCGGCGACGCGGCAAAGTTCATGAACAGTTCCGTCCGGGGCTTCGTATGCGAGATGAAACGCCCTGACCAGGGTTTCCGGCACCGTCAACGGTTTCCCGTCCAGCGGATAGCTCGAATACATGTTCAGATGCGAAGAATCGCGGTCGCGCCCGAGATCGCTGTCGAAGACGATCCGGACTTCGCCGACCGCGGCCGGTTCCGGCCAGGTGAATTCCGCCCAGTCGCCCGCAGCCAATTCCAGCGCGTTGACTTCCCCCTGCCACTCGCGGTCGATGCCGTTGAGCAATACCGCCGGATTGCCGCATGAACTCGCCAGCGCCGCCCGCAAACTCAATTCCGCCGCCGGGCGCTTCTTGCCCGGCAGGAAACAGTCGTCATCCATCAGCAGCATCTGGACTTCGCGGTATTTGCCGGTCTCGAACACTCCGCGCGGGGTCAGGCCGTGGCGCCGCGCCACCGCCGCCGCGGTTCCGACGGCCTGTCCGAGCAGAGCGCAGGTGGCCATCACCCGGGTCGCCGACAGCGCCGCATGAGTCACGCTGATATTGCGCCCGGCGAAATAGAGGTTTTCGACATTGCGCGAATAAAGGCAGCGATAGGGAATCGCGAAAGGCGACGGACAGGGATGGTGGATGTTGGGCGGTCCCGGATGACGGAAGCCGGCCGGGTGATGGTCGTCGAGGGTCCAGCCGCCATAGGCCGCGATATCCTCGAACTCCCGCTGGCTGCGCACGTCATTCTGAGTCAGCAGATGGTCGCCCAGACAGCGGCGGCTTTCCCGTTTGCCGGGCAGAAAACCGACCCAGTCCAGCGTCCAGTTGCGCGCGCCGTGATCGCCGCCATTTTTGATGTGATCCCACAATCCGAACGCCACCTTCAGCAACTCGTCCCGGACGCTTTCGGTATCCCGGATCGAATCGCGGTCGCCGCCGAGTTCGAGCCACCAGAAATTGCCGCGCGGATGAAAATCATGCGGCCGATGAGCAAGCTCCTGCTCGCTGAAACGATACGCCCACTCCGGCGGAGTGAATTCGACCGCTTCCGGCATCTCCCGCGCCTGAATGAGGCAGCTCATGCCCATGGTTTGGCGGTCCGCGACTTCCGGCTCGATCGATTCGCCGAATTCGGCCCGGGCCTCGCGCCCCACCCGGAATTCGGCCCCGGTCAACAGCGCCAGCACACTGTCTCCGGAACAGTCGGCGAACCAGTCGGCCTCAACCTCGTGCCAAAGCTGCGTGGTCGTCTGATAACCCGCCACCCGGAGAATCCGGCTGCCGTCCATATCGGCGCGCAGACAGGCCGTATTCAAAAGCAGTTCCAGATTGTCCTGAAACCGGGCCATCCCGTAAAGTACGCTGTCCCAGATCGAATAATTGGCGCCCGGATTGCGCCGGCAGTTCTCCAGCCGCAGTTCCTCGACCAGACCGCTTTCCAGACAGCCGTGAGCGCCGCTGACCCACATCCGGATTTCGCTGGAGGCGTTGCCGCCCAGCACCGGCCGGTCATGCATCAGCAGGGTCTTGACCCCATGCCGCGCCGCTGCCACCGCGGCGCACAAACCGGCCAGCCCGCCGCCGACCACGCAGAATTCTACCCGATGCTTCACCGTATCCATAGCGATATCCCTTATTGAAATGGAGTTTCATTTGCGATTGCGCGGACGTAATTTTGCAGCGTGGCGACATATTGCAGCGCCGTTTCCCGATCCGGCAGGTTGGATACCGCCAGCGCCGCATAAGCCGGAACGCCGATCGCCACCGCCAGACTGTAGTGGTCGCAATAACGCAGCAGCGCATAGCCGTTCGCCCGGGTTTCCGCCACCGCCTCTTTCACCGGGTCCGGGACTCCATCGGGATAAAGCGCCGCCAGTTCGCCATCGCTCAACTCGGCCAGCAGCGCCACGCCGACGCTCGAGGTGCCCGCGTCATGCAGCGGGCGGGATTGGAAGCCGCTGCTGAAACCGTATTCCTGCCCCGGCCGTTTATGATAGAGATAACAGGCCTGATCGTGCCACAATACGCCCAGCGCGACCACCAGCCGGTCGTCGGCCAGTTTTTCGAGATATCCGACCGCCCGGCCCAGCAGACCGGAGGCGGTCATGCTCTGCGCGGCCAGCACATGCATCGCCGGTCCCACGGCGTAACGGCGCGACCGGGTGCGGTAGGTATAACCCAGATGGGCGAAGGTTTTGAGGATGCGGCTGACCCGCACCGGATTCAGTTTGAGGCGGGCGGCAAGCTGGCTCCCGGAAACCGGTTCCGGACTCACCGCCAGCGCCTGAAGCACCGCCAGTCCGTCGATGATGCCGTTGACTTTCTGGGCCGGCAATTGATTCATGATGTCCCTTGAAATACTACCATACCAATTTACATATTACTATTATAGCAAATAATCACCTGTTTGTCAAGTCAAAAAACAGCCGAAGCGGCAATAGAAAGCGATTTTTCCGGAATTTAAAGCACGTTTCCGTCGGAATCCGGAGAGCAAAATACGAAAAAGGCGGACTGCTGAATGATCCGCAATCCGCCCGGACGGAACCGGAACTCAGTGGATGGAATAGACGTATTCGCCCTTGGGGAAAATCGCCGGCACCACCACCAGCAGCGACGCCGCAAAGACGATGCAGACCGCGTAAACCAGAAACAGCGTCTGATAATGCGAAAAGGCGATTCCATTGAGGCTCCAGTTCGCCGCCAGCGCGCCCGACCCCAGAATCAGCGAAGTCATCAGCCGCGACAGCCCCTGACCGCCATAATAGAAGGAGTTGCAGAAGGCCATCGCCATCACCTTGTTGCCCGGCGTCGCCAGCGCCATCATTTCGCTCGACGACGAGATATTGGCGCAGGCGAAGGTGAAACTGTAGACGAAAAGGATCCCCGCAATCAGGTAGTAGAGCAGATCGCCCGGAATCAGGTCGCGACCCATGAAGAAGAGGGTCAGATTGACCAGCGCATAACTCACATGAACCCCGAGAAACGTCCGCCGGATGCCGTAACGCTGAATGATCCGTCCGGCAAAGAACGATCCGATCAGCATCCCGGTCAACACAATCGACGAAATCAGCACGATCACGTTGTCCGGCGCGTTCAACGCCCGTTTCATGTACAGCGTGGTCAAGGGAATGGTGCCGTAAGCCGCCAGATTGAGGATGAACAAATAGACCGAATAGCCGGTCAGCGGCTTGTTGGCCAGCACCATATCCAGACCTTCACGGAACCCCGCCGATTCCTTGCGTTCCGTCCGGAACCGGGGAATCCGGCCGATGAAATAGAGTTTTACGGCGAATACCGCCATGCTGAACAGCATCACCAGCTGAAGCCGGCCGATCGGCGGCTCCTTGCCGATCACCGCGCTGATCGCCAGCAGCAGCAGCGCCGACGCCAGCTGCCAGGAAAAGCGCATTTTGCCGAGATAAAAGCTGCGCCGTTCCTGAGTCACAAAGGTGTCGAGCATCGGAAACCAGGCCGCAATGTAAAGCGTATGGGCCACGGCGAACAAAGTCAGAGCCCCCAGCAGGATGGTCACCGCGTAATTGCCGCAGAAGGGCGCCGTCACGATGGTGCCGAACATCAGCAGGGCGAACATCGTCGTGTTCAGAATGGTCTGCTGATAGGATCGGCCCGACATCACCCGGCGCGCCGCCGGAATGGAGCAGAGTCCGACCGCCAGCGGCAGCAAGGCCGTGGTGACCATGGTGAACGATTCACTGGCGCCAAGCATGTTGGCATAAAGGATGATCACCGCCGCGTCGGTAAACGGCACATCCCCCATGCTGGTGCAGCAGCTCGACAAAATGGAATTCCGCTCCGCCCGCCGTGCTTCCGACGACGACCACTCAATCTCGTTACGATAATTCATAAGCTGATTACTGGCTCCCGGTTGACGGGAATCTAATATATCCCCGCCCCGCCGGAATTGCAATCGCCATCCGGAAAAAACGCTTCAAAGCGTATTCCACGGCGCCTCCGCATCAAACCCGAACCGGTTCTGCAAATGCCGTTTCAATGCGGCGAAAGAACAGCGCCCGTATCGGGGATAACAGGGCATTTCCCCGGTATGGCGGAAGCTGGCGGCGTATTTTTCATGAAACAGGCCTCCGGCGGTGACGAACTGGCCCCAGAAGCCGTAATGCCAGCGCACGTCTCTATTTTCCGGTCCGAGATTTTCCCGGTATTCCGCCGGAAAATAGTCGAGCCACTTCGGCAGGGCATTGAGCCAGCTGTCACAGTGCAGGCCGGTGCAACCGTATTTCATTTCCCCCTGCCGCATCAATTCAGCCAGACAAACGCACAGATAGCCCGGTTTGTCGAACATCGATTCCGGCTGCAGGGCATTGGCGATGTGAAGATTCAATTCCGCTCGGCAGCAGCCCGGCTCCTGCGGGTCGTACCGCAACGACCCGCACTGAAAACCGTTCAGCCGCGACACGTCGATCCAGTCCCGCGGCGCCCGGCGGTCAACCGCCGGGCGCAACACGGCAAAACCTTCGGCTTCGAATCGCTCCGCATCCTCGGGCTCACGCCGCCAGAGCGCCAGCAGCCGGTCCTCCAGCTCCCGCCACGGCCCCTCGAAATCGAGCGCGGCATCGGGCGGCACGAGTCCGAGCCGGTTGCAGTCGGTCTTGCGGTAGATATCGACCCGGTAGCGCAACGCGGTCCGGAAGTCGTCGTGCGGATTGGCCCGCAGATATCGCGCCAGATACCACAGTTTGAGCCGGACAATGCCATGGAGATAATCCCGGTGTTGCGCCAGCGTCTTCACGGCCGCGAGGCTCCGGTCGCAGGCGCCGGACCAAGTTCGCGCAAAGTGATGCCGTCGAACCACGCTTTACCGGTAGCGAAATACAAACAGCAGGCCAGATAGGATTTCTGCTGCGGCCCATTGGTGCCGGGTCGACTGGTGAATTCAAAACGCATCCGGCGCCACGGCTGAGTGCCCGCCACCCAGTTTTTCGGAAACCAGAGGTTGTTTTCATCCCAGATATTGACGCTTGCACCGCCATTCTGCCGCAGCGGCACCACGTTCTCGGTTCGCAGATAAAAGGAGAGTTCGTAGCGCATCATCGGTTTCAATTCCGGCAGATACTGACGGATCGCAAAGTATCCGTTGAACGCGGAATCGGTCGCCGTCATGCCAAGGCTCCTGGCGCCGAAGACAAAACTGGTTTCATCCAGCTCGACCGCGGTTCCGGCCCCCGGATTGCCGGTCACCACCCAGTTGCCCAGCAAACGGGCATTCTTCTTCGCCACCTCAAAAGAGCCTTCCGGCAGGATGGAATCCGATTTCGCCGGGGCCGCGGTCAACGTGCCGAAATTTTCCGCCTCCTGAAAGCCGTGCTTCAAAAAAGGCGACCACGAATACAATTCAAGCCCCGGTCCCAGATTGCGCACCCGGACAAAATTGGCCGCCATGCCGTCTTGGGCCGGGCGTCCGAGCGTCTTGAACGGAATGGTCACCACAGCACGCCACCGACCTTCGCCCGGCATGATTTCCGCCCGGGCCTCGCTGTTCCACAGCTGCCCCCGGCCGGTGGCGGCATCGACTTTGCGGCTCGTCATCGAACCGGCCGAATTGACCAATATCTGAACGTATTCCTGTCGCCGGCCGGTCGGATCGAGAAAGATTTCGACGCCGTTGTCCCGCCACAAATCCGGGTCGCCGGGCTGCCGTTCGACCGCCACGATACGATTCATCTCCGGTTCGACGCAGTCGAACGCAACCACCAGTGCGTCCGGGGTTTCCTTGACCCGGACCGTGGTTCCGACCGGAGTCTCCGCCGCGCCGAAACGCTGCAAATGGAGCTCGGCCCCCTCCGGCGACAGCGAAACGGCAAACCCGCCGATGGCATCATTGCGCTCCAGATAAGCGGCGGACTGCTGTTTCAGGGGGGCGAGGAATTCTTCGCGCATATACCTCACGCGTTCCAGCTCCCGTCCGGACACGAGCCGCTCGGCCTGATCGAATTTGGCAGTCAAACCGGCAAGCTCGGCCGGAGAATAGACATTGTTCCAGATTTCACTCTCGGAAGGCGGCGAGCTCACCGGCCCCAGTTCGGTGAATGCGGTCCGGCCTCCGATCCGGTCGATCCACAGGGTTTCGAAGCGATCGAAAATTTCCGCCATCACCGGCGCGGCCGCACCGAACATCAAACGGTAGTATTCGTCCAGCAATTTGCCGGGGTCGGCGGCATTGTCCCAGGCGACCCGGGAGAAAATATAGTAATTCAGAGCATGATAGATCAGCTTGTCGGTCGCGGAATTCATATAGGCGCCGGAAATGTCGTTTTTCAAACCGCCGTAGTACTTGCCGATCGCCCGCGGAGTGGCATCGGGAATGCCCGGCATCTGCAAAGTGCCGAATTTGCCCGGATAGTTCCACAGCCAGACACGGCGGGACAGCTTCCGGTTCCAGCTTCGGATCAATTCCAGGTCCTTGCGCTGCGTGACCGGATCGACCCACGGCCCCTGTGTGGCCACCATCACCAGAATATTGTCGGGCAGATCGATCCGGGGCGGCAGCTGGTAAGGATCGTAGCTCATCAGCGAAAGATAGCCGGAAACCTGGTCGGCCTTCAACCGCGCCGCAAGTTCCGCCAGTTTGCCCCACATGAAATCGGCAATCGCCTGCGAATCCTTCATCTGTTCCCGGCACTTCGAACAGCGGCAGACAATGTAGGCATCCTGCGGCATGAAGCCGAAAATGCCCGGCCGCGTCGCCGTCGGCGCCTGATGGCCGGAAGGGTCCCAGAGGCTTTTTCCGCCCCAGCGGCTGACCACGCCGCGCGAGGCGGCGCTCTGACCGGTCAGCAAAGCTTTGGCATCGCAATAGATTTCGTCCATGACCCCGCTGCTGTAGCAAAGCTGCCCCGGAAACGGCATGGCCGGATCGTTGCAGCGCACTCCGTCGCTGCGCAGGGCGAAATATTCCGGATGATCCTTGCCGAATCGTTCGGCATAGCCCAGCGCCGCCAAACCGTGGTTATTGGGAATATAGCGGGTCTGGAACCGCAGAGTATCGTAATAACGGTCCCGCTCGGCGGAAAGGTTGTCGGCATACGGGTTGCCTTGCCCCGCCCACGTCCCATTGTAGATCGATACCCGGCGGAACTCATAGTCCGGGCGGTCGAAAATTCGGATTTCGGGAATTCGCAAGGGCCGTTTTTCCGGTACAATGGTTCCCATGTCGCCGGGAAAATAGAACCGGCATCCGCCGAAACGCTCAAGCAAGTCATACACGCCGAAAAGCGAACCTTTTTCCCGCATCCGGCCCCAGATGCCGCCGTGGTCCATGTCGCGGGCGGGATCGGCGGTCCGGTCGTCGCGGCCCAGAATATAAACATCGCCGTCATGCGTGGCCATGAGAAAGGCATCGCGACACAATTTCGCATCATCGAGTCCGACAGCACGGGAAGCCGCCGAAACACCGACATGAAAATGATGCCGTCCCGCCGTCGCCTTTTCCGTCACCGGAATCTCGACGCCGAGCATCTGCCCGAGACCGCGGCTCAACTCTTCCGCGGCATAGCGCGTGTAAGGCGCGGCGTCGGGCGCCACCACCACTTCCGCTTGACCGGATTGTCCCGGTTCCAGCGTAAACAACGGAGTTTCGCCGATATGAATGCTTCTGGGCGGGCGACTGTCGCCATAAACGGGCTTTTCGAGTTCCGCCGCGGCAAGCGCGGCGGCCATGCAACCGATCGCCATGAGTCCGAGTCCGAATCGTTTCATTTTTCTCCTTCGATAAACGCCATGAGGTTGCGGTGATAAACATGATCAATGGCCGTGTTGTCCCAGCCGAGTTCCCGGTAGATATCGTCGTCACGCGCCATCAGCTCGGCAGCCCGCTTCGCCCGATAATCCCCGGCCAGCAGATCGCTGCCGAAAAACATCCGTTCCCGGATGCGGCAGACTCCGTCCAGGCGCTGCAACGCTTCTTTCCGATAGATATGCGGCGTACCCGCCGTGTTGTCGAGAAACATCTTCGGCGCATCCGGATCGGATGCCTCCTTGCTCTGAAACATCAGCAGCAACGCCAGATATTCGTCACACCACGGCCAGCCGAGATGCGCCAGCGCGAACCGCAGTTTCGGGATTTCGATCAGGCATTCGAATCCGATCGGACGGTTGTAATGCGAAGAAAATTTGCCGTCGCCCAGTACGCCGGAGTGCAGCAGCACCGGACAACCGGTTGCGGCGATCCGGCGGAATACCGCCATCGCCCGCGGATCATACGGGTAGAAACGATCGCAAATCACCTTGAAGCCCCGGACGCCGGCGGCGAGCGCCGCATCGATCTGCATGCAAACTTCCGGATCGAGCGGATCGATCCACAAAAATCCGTAACGTGAATTCCCCGCGGCGCACCAGGAACAAAGATTCGCCAGCCTTTCGCCGAATCCCTGAGCAAGGTGATTGTATCCCGGCGGCGGCAGCGAAATTACCAGTCCGCCGGCGCATCCGGCAGCGGACAATCGTTGCGGAAAGGTCGCTTCGGGCGCAGCGGCGGGGTCCATGATATGAATATGGCCGTCCAGTCTCATGATCTGCCTCATCGTTCGCTATGGATTGGTATAAAGATATTTATTGCCGGAACCGAGCATCTGTTGCAACGGCACGGCCTCGGCATGGCAATCCATCCAGAGAACATTGGCCGTTCCGGTATGACGGAAATCAGCGCGGCGGGTATCGCCGGCATTGTTGGCGGTCGCATTGAAGGGATATTCGCCGGAAGTCATATCGAAATGCCAGAGATCGGTTTTATGATAGGCATCGACCGTCCCCAGAAAACCCGACGGATCCTGCAACCGTTCCGGCTTCATCAGGTGCGGATTGTTGTTGCGCCAATCGGCGTAATAATTGGGCGAATAGCTCAAATTGTAGTGCCGGGAAATCCGGCCGTTGCGCGGGTCCGAGGGACATTGCAGCAGATTGCCGTCCGGCGCGCCCCAGCGTCCCGACTGATAGGTTACGGTGAGTTCGGCATACAGGGTCATCGCATAGGCGTAAGGCGCCAGCGTGGTGGTCGCATTGCTGGTGTACGGCATGCATTCGCCGGCCAGTCCGCCGGGAAAGAAACCCTGAAAATCGTTCAGATACATGGCACAGGCGGTACCCTGCTGTTTGAGGTTGGAGAGACAGCCGGTGGCCCGGGCGCGTTCACGGGCGGCGGAAAGCGCCGGCAGCAGCATCGCCGCCAGAATCGCGATGATCGCAATCACCACCAGAAGTTCTATGAGAGTAAAGAAAAACCGTCGGGACGGCAATCTTCCATCCGGGATCAAGCCGGTACGGGAAAGTATGTTACGAAATGAAACCATGATGACCGCGTCCTTTCTTTTCAACTCGTTTCGGTTTGGAATAATTATACTGAACGAGCAACCGGAAATCAAGATAAAAATGACGGTTTCGCCCCAGGCATGATGGAGTTTGGCAAAAATAAGCACAGTTTTTTACACAGTAATTTGCATTCCGGATTTTCCCATGCTATATTCGTATCATGGAAATCGGCAACAATCGCAGCAAACACCGGCGGGCTGAAGTTTATCTCGATGAAGTGCTCTGGCGTACGCCGCCGGGTAAAAAATTGCCCGGCTTGCGTCAACTGATGGCGCAGTCGGGACTGGGCCGTTCCATTCTCGAACAGGAACTGGCGGCGCTGGCGGCCGCGGGACGCCTGGATATCCGGACCCGACAGGGCTGTTTCCGGGCATGCGGCCCGGACGCCGGAAAATGCGTCTGGCTGCTTCAGGATGCCAATTATCCCTACCATCCGCACTCCTTCATCGATCTCTTGTTCGACACGCTTCGCAAACTGGCGGCGGAACGCGGGTTTACGCTCCGGGTGATCAGCTATTCGGGCCTGCCGCATATCGAACTGGCGGCGGCGCTGACGGCCAATGCCGTTGAAAAATGCTTTTTGTATGGAGCGCCCTATTGCGAGCTGGCGGAATTCGTCCGAACCCGGGTACCGGTCTGCGTGGAACTGCTGCCGCATCATACGGTCAAACTCGGACCGGAGGTGCGCGACTCTCCGGAGATGACTCAAATCCAGCTTGATTACATGATGGCGCTCGGCCATCGCAAAATCGGCTACGTGCATCAGCTGATCCCCGACCTGGCGCGCTGCCCGGTGCAGTATCACCGTTTGTTCGACTACTACCGGATCATGGCCGAACGCGGCTGCCGGATCGAACCCGAATGGGTATTTTCCGACTATCACGAATATCCGGTATTCAACAAATCCATGTATCGGGCCATGCACTGCGCGCGTCCGCCCAGCGCGCTGATCGTGCCGGGCGGACGCATCGAGTTCGCCTATCACTACCTGAACGGCAGCGGCATCGCCATCGGCGACGAATTCGCCGTAATGGGTTGCGACGACATCGCGTCGGAACTCCAGCCGCGCGCCACCACCGTCACCAATTATCCGGCTGAAATCGCGCGACAGGCCTGGGCGGTCATGGAGGCCGCCGTCGACGGCAAAATCATGCAGCTTTTGACCGAACTCAAAATCATCACCGGCGAATCGGTCCGTCGTTCGATCCCGGCTTCGGAAAAGCAGTGAACTCGTCCGCGGATATCCGGCCGACGGTGTTGCCGGTATGGATGCGCAATTCGGAGCGTTCGATCCGGGGCCTTTCGCCCCGGACGGAATCGTCAAGCAACCGCCATGCGGCCCGGGCGATATCGCCCGGCGAATTGGTCACGGTGGTGGGCTCCGGCGTCAGGATGTCCGTGATCTCGTCGCAGCCCATCACGCCGAGATCGCGGCCGGGTTCGCACAACTGAGCCCGCGCCGTCCGGTAGAGCTCCGGCAGAAATCCGCCCGACACGATCACCGCGCTGACCGGATGCGCGCCGCCGGTCATACGGTGAAAACGGTTGCCGAACACGCCCGGCGGGCAATACCCGGAAAACACCCATTCCGGATGCACCGGCAATCCGTGTTCGGCCATGATCCGGTAGTAGGCGGCCAGCCGCTCATGCTGGACCGGGCTGGTTTCGCGCGGCAGTTCGGCATTGTGGATATAGCCGATGCGCCGATGCCCCAGCCGAAACAGATACTCGAGTTGAATCAGGCTCATTTCCGGCGAATCGACCACCGCAAACCCACTCGAAACCGTGTGCCGGGGAAGGACTTCCACCACATGCTCGCAGTACCGGGACGCGATTTCCCGGAACCAGTCATGAGTCGCACCGTAAAGCAGCAGCCGCTCGACATGGTTCCGGCGCAGGAATTCCGGCCACCGCAGCAGCATTTCCGGCGTCAGCCGCGCCACTTTCAAAGCCACGCCATCAGCCGCCGTCTGCAACTCAAACGTATGGAAAATCCCGTATACGAATCCGTGGCTCCCTCCCATTGTCCCGCGACCGTCATAAAAGAGCCAGACTTCCGATTGCACGGTATTGTTTCGCCCGCGCGACCGGAAAATACCCCGCCGCGGCACGATTTTCACCCGGCCCCGACACTCCAGCAATTCGAGCTCGCCGCGCATCACGTCGCGTTTCGTCCCGGAAGCCAGACACAGTTCCCGCAACGCGGGCAGCCGCCCGCCCGGAGCCGTGACGTTGAGCTGCTCTTCCAGGAAGGCGGCGGCGCATCGATGTTGATTTTCACGAAGTCCTTTCATACCACATAACTTACCACGCTGCAAAAATTTTACCAATTCCTGTGTTGATTTTCTGATCGGTTTTTTTGCAAACCGGGCCGCCGAACCGCCGCCGAACCGCCGCCGCCCTTGCAATTCCAACTGCCAACCGGTATAATTTTGATCAGGCCAGGCAATATCACCTGCAATCAAGGAAATTTCACCATGCACAACCCGTTCAAGGAACTGCCGCAGAAAGTCGGCGAACTCCATTCCAATCCCATCATGCGCCGCTATCCGGGCAACCCGATCATGACCAATGCCGGATTGCCTTATCCGGGAACCTATGTCTTCAACGCCGGAGTGATCCGTTACCGGGGAAAATATTTCATTGCACCGCGCGTCGACCATTTTGCGCCAAACTTCCGGACCCCGGCATTGTGGATCGGAACCGGCTTCGGCACCAGCGACGACGGCCTCCGCTTCACGCTGGAACCGGAACCCGTCCGGGTGCATTACCGGGGCGAAATCCTGCCCTGGGTCTGCGACGCGCGCTTGACCGTGCTCGAAGATGAACTCTATCTGAGCTTCTGCTTCGAAAATCAGCACTCCGAACGGCCCGGCATCGCCCGCTGGCGGGGCCAAGGCGTCGACTTCGACGCGGTGACCATCGGCGTGCCGCAACAGCGCAACATGATCCTGTGGCCGGAAAAGATCAACGGCAAGTATATGCGGCTGGAACGGCCCTCCAACCAGTGGGGCGATCCCTTCCATATCTGGTACAGCTTCTCGCCCGATCTGCGCTATTGGGGCGATTCGGAACTATTGCTCGGCTGCGAGGACGTCCCGTTCGCCAATCGCAAGATCGGCGGCGGCGCGCCGCCGATCAAGACCGACCGCGGCTGGCTGCTTATTTTCCACGCCGTCGACGACGACCCCGACCGCATAACCACCGTCGCCGGCAATCGCCAATGGAGCAAGCGCTATACCGCCGGCGCCGCCTTGTTCGACCTGGCGGATCCGACCAGGCTGATCGCCGTCACCAAAAGCCCGCTGCTCGTCGCCGAAGCGCCTTATGAAACCGGCCACGACAAGCTGTGGACCGAATATACCATTTTCCCCTGTGGCGCGATTCTGCAGGACGACCGGAAAACCTTGCGCGTTTATTACGGCGCGGGTGATTACTGCACCTGTCTGGCCGAAACCACGCTGCCGGAGCTCTGGTCGGTCATGACGCCGTGTTCGCGGCTGGCCGAACGCGCCACCGTGCCGTTCCGCATCGCGGATTGGAAGCATTGAGCCATGCTGTATGTTGACAACCGCGGCATTCCGCCGGCGGTCGAAACGGTTGCGCCGTTCGCACCGCGCCGGATCACCCATGCCTTCCACGACATCGACGGCACCCATTCGCTGATTCGGGACTGGGTGCCGGTGATGACGCTGGTCACCGGATTCACTGCGCAATACGGCGCACCGAATGCAGCCGATGTTCCCGCCCTCGCGGCAATCATCGGCCGCCACCGGAGCGAGGAATTCCCCGAAGCGCACCGCTTCGCCATCGAGTCGGCGGGACTCTCCGCGCTGACCCAGATGGAGTGGGCGCTCCGGCGCGCCGTCGAGAACGGCATTCTGGCGCTGCCCGGCACGGTCCCGGCGGTCAATGCCGAAATCGTCCGGCGCATCTGGCGGGGCGAGGAGGAATTTACGGAGCTGCCGGAACCGGAAACCTTCCGACGGCGGTTGAATGCCATGAGCACGATGCTTTTTCAGGCCTATGAAATCCTGCTGCTCCGAATGGGCCGCGACCGCAATCTGGCGGCGGCGAAAACCGATCCCGCCGCCTGGCGGGTGCCGGGCAGTCTGGAATTTCTCCGCTTCCTGCACGCTTGCGGAGTCAAAAATTACTTTGTAACCGGCGCGGTGATCGAATATGACGGCGACGGCATTCCCCGCGGCACCATGGCGGACGAAGTGCGCGCGCTCGGTTATGACATCGGTCCGGGCGAAGCGGTGGAAAAATTGGTCGGCTCCGCCTGGAACCGGAAACTGCCCAAGGAGCGCCTGATGCTCCAGCTCTGCGCCGAGGAAGCCATCGCGCCGGAAGCGGTGCTGATCGTCGGCGACGGCCGCAGCGAAATCGCCGCCGGCGTCCGGATGGGAGCGCTCACGCTGAGCCGCCTCGATCCGGCGGCGGAGCGGGCGCGGGCGATCCACCGCACACTCGGAACCCACCTGATTGCAGACCGTTACGATCCGGCGGCGCTGCAATGCTTCATGCGCGCGATTTGAATCCCGCCCCGCCGCTGCCGGTTCCCGGCTCCGAAATCAACCGGTGCATGCGTCATTCCCTCGGGCAAACCATGTCGTCGCCGGAGCGCCGGCCGCGGCAAAGCAGCCGGCACAGCGCCCAGGATATTCCCGATCCCAGCAGCAGCGGTCCGAGAAAAATCGCGCTGAAAACCGCCAGCGCCGCCCCCGGTTCGAACCCGAAATCGGGATTGAAGGCATGGCCGAACCGGTTGAGCCACACCGCGAGAAGCGCCAGCAGCAAATCCAGAATCAGCAGGAAAGAGAAAAGGCAATACTTTTCGTCGCAATGCTCCTCCCAGATCATCAGGAACCAGGTCAGGTGCAGAATCATCCAGAATACCCCCACCGCGCCGAACGCGATCTGGACATGGGAACTATTGGAAGGATCCAGCAGCAGAATGAAAATCGTATCGGTGAATACGATCACGAACCCGGCGTAAAGCAGCAGCACCCGGCACCGGCTCCGGGTCCACAACGCCAGCGGCAGGATCGCGATGGCGGCTCCTCCCAAAAAACAGGCCACCGCCGCCCCTTCTTTGTGCGCCTGCCGAAAACCCTCGGGCAGAAAGTGCCAGACGATAAACAGCGTCAACAGCATCACCACTCCGGCAATCGCCGGAATCGCCAGATATTTCTTCTGAATCTTGCGGAAACAATCATCCATATTCCCCCCTCCCCCGTTATGAAAAAAGCCTCCTTCCGGCCGGCCGATCCGATATGGTTGGCGGCGGCGAACATTGTCGGGCTGATTAATAGACCATTGCCGCAAAAAATCGGATAATGGTTTTATCAAAAAAAATGATTTTTTCATTCCCTGCCGTCGGATTGCATTCCCGCCGCACTAATGATATATTATGCCGAAAGGAGATTTGCCGCATGAATTCCGCAGCCGCCGCCCCCGCGCCCCGCCTCTTCGACTTCGGCCACCTCTATAACGTCCGGGACCTTGGCGGTTATCCCACCGCGGACGGCCGCCGCACCCGGTGGCGCAAATACATCCGGGGCAGTGCGGAAGGCTTCCTGACCGAAGCGGAAAAAGAGCGTCTCTATGAAGACGGCGTACGCCTGATCGTCGATCTGCGGCACGACAGCGAACTGACCCGGACCCGCAGCCCGCTGGCCGGCTACCGCGACATCGCCTATTATCACGTCAATTTTCTGGGCAGGGTCATTCCGATCTTCGACGATTACCGCCGCGACTTGGGCGACTGGTACCGGGAATGGCTCAATACCTCCCGTGCGCAGATCGCCGAAATCCTCGGGATTTTCGCCCGCCACCCCGCTCCGGGCGTTTATTTCCATTGCTCCATCGGCAAGGACCGCACCGGAATCATCACCGCCTTGATCCTGGGGCTGGCGGGATGCGCGACTGAAGACATCATCGCCAATTATGCGGAGTCCAGCCACAACAACCGCAACAGCAAGACTTACCTCAACACCGCTCCCAGCCAGCAGCGTTATCTGCGGTCGGAGCCGGAGTATATGGAGCGCATGCTCCGCCATCTGGCCGAGGCTTACGGCGACATCCCGGAGTATCTCCGGCAAATCGGCCTCGCGCCGGATGAGATTGCGTCGCTCCGCGAAAATTTCACCGTCGCCGCCGACCGCCCCTGAGCCGGTCCGGCTTATCAGATCATCCGGGATCGGATTTTTTCCGGGCACTGTCCTCCGGGAATGAAGCTGCCGCCGGAAGGCAAGGTTCCGAGTTCGATCAACTGCGCCGGATCGCAGGCGTCGTGAATCACAATTTTTTCGTGGTTCACGATCTCGGAACCGAATTGGGCGGCCAGTTCGGCGCGGGTGCTGGCCTCTTCGAGCACGAACAGCCGGAACGCTGGCGACAGAAAGTCGCGCCGACCCATTTCCGGCTGCTGCCGGTCAACTGGAGCGACGCCGACCGGAAATACTCCCTCGCGCCGGCGGACTGCGGTTTCGCCGGACGTATTCCGGCAACCGTCCGCAGCCAGCCGGAACTTCGCCATTCCATACCGCCGCCGGATGATGATTTTCGAGTTCATGGCATTGCGGGTTCAGTCGAGAAAACGCATCACATCGGCGATCGAGTCGACGATATGCGTCGGATAAAACGCATATCGCGCCAGATCCGACCGCCGGGTGTTGCCGGTCAGCACCAGAATGGTCTCATACCCCATCTGGACGCCGCCCTGAATATCGGTCTCCATGGTATCGCCGATCACAATCGTATCTTCCGCGGTCAGCCCGATTTCCTTGCGCGCTTCGCGCATCATCACCGGACTCGGCTTGCCGAGGCTGAACGCCTTCACCCCGGTGGCGGTTTCCAGCATCGCCACCACCGCCCCGCAGCCGGGGCGCATCCCGGTGGCGGTCGGACAATTCGGATCGGGATTGGTGGAAATCAGCTTGGCGCCGCCGAGAATCATATTGGTGGCCGCCTCGATCGCCTCCATATTCAGGGTGCGCCCTTCCCCGACGATCACATAATCCGGAGCGCTGTCAACCACCGCATAGCCATTGCAATGCAGCGCGTGGAGAATGCCGCCTTCGCCGATCACATAAGCCGTGCCGTCGGGGCGCTGCCGCTTCAGAAAACGGGCGGTGGCCATGGCGCAGTTGAACACATTCTTTTCGGTGATGTTGAAGCCGAGGCGGTTCATCTTGATGGCGGTATCGCGCCGGGTCCGCTGGCTGTTGTTGGTAAAAAAGGTGAACGGGATTTCCCGCTGCACCAGCGTGTTGATGAATTCGCACGCTCCGGCGATCACTTCACCGCCCCGGTGGACCACGCCGTCCATATCGATCAGGAATCCCTTGCCCATGGCGACAATCTCCTCTCAGGTTTGCTTTGCCGCCATAAGTTCAGCAGGAAACGTGCCACAATTCGCAGGAACCTCCGATTGTCCCGATTCTCTCCCTCAATCGATCGAAAGGTCAACCGCAACCCATCGCCGCCGCCATGGCACAATTTACATTTTTGTCGGCCGGAAATTGATTTCTTTACATTTCCGTCCCATAAATCTTCGCTGTTCCACGCTATCTCAGTTCCGATCCCACATCAAAAATTGCAGAGTCATGATATCCGGCGCCGCCGCCAAAATCAGTTCCGGGAAACGCTATCGGGGGCCGGAGTCCGGTTCGGTTTGGGCAGGTTCGGCCGCACGGGTTCCGGCATGAGCCCTGACCGCGGCCAGAATATGGTATTCGGATACGACCCGGCTGACGAACAGCCCCACATACATCACCCCGCAAATGGTTTCGAGCACCACCAGCATCCGGGCGAAGGAGGTGACCGGCACGATGTCGCCGAAGCCGCAGGTGCTGAGCGCGATGAAACTGAGATAGATCATGTCGGCGTGAGTCAGAATCTGGTCCCGGGCGGAGTAAAAACTGCCCGGAAAATAGCTCTCGATGGAGTAGAAAATATTGCCGAACACCGTGCCCATCAGCATATAAGCCAGAACGCAGCCGAACACCGGCTCCCGAAACTCCCGGACCAGAATCGAAGACCGCAGCACATATCCTACCCAGAAAAGTTCTATTCCCAGGCAGATCACGTCCCACCCGACCGCGCTCCAGTGCAGCATGCCCGGCTCCGGCAGCACGAAAAACATGCCGGTGACCTGGATCAGGAAGAATACCGTCCCGGTAATGACCAGCGCCCACAGCAGTTTTCGCGTCCGGATGAAGAAATATGGCGCCATGATCATCAACGCGGTATAGAACAACATCAGAATCCGGGAACACAGACCGCCGTAAGCATACGGCAGAAACGGCAGCAGCAGAAACGATGCGAAAACGATACAGCTTAAAATAAAACACTTCCGGTCGCTGATGCGATAACTCATAAATGCTCTTTCCCGATATTTGGCATGGCCGGTCCGCGCCGAATTCCCGCCGGCGGATTCCTTGCCCAGTTGCGATTGGTTCAATTCGTTTCCGGTCCGTCGCGCCCGATTCCAGCAGTCCCTGCGCGGCGGCGCCATCCGCGACCTCCCGGCCTCAAAAAATCCCGTGACGGGACCGGCCGGATGCGCCGGGTCAACCGGTACGGGATTTACCTCTTCCGAACTTCTATTTTGACCGCGGCTTTCCGGATATGTTGCGCCGCCGCCCGATCCGGCACGTTCTCCGGCTCAGGAAGCGTCATTCCCGCCGTTGCCGGCGGCAATCGCCCGGAGTGCTCCCGGTGCAGCGCTTGAAAAATGCGTCAAACCCAAACACATCGGCAAATCCCAGCCGCAGCGCGATTTCTCCGATGGCCAGATCCGAACATTCGAGATAACGCCGGGCCGATTCAACCAATTCCCGGTCGAAAAATTCCTTGGCGCTCAATCCGCTTTCGCGCTTGAGACGCTGCGAAAAATGATTGCGCGAACACCCCAGCGCCGCCGCCACCTCCGCGACCCCCGAACGCGGCCGCAGCCGCAACCGGGCGCGGACCCGCGCCGCCAGCGAATGTTCATCATGCTCCGCCGCCAGTTCATACTCCAGCACCCCCGCCAACAGGCCCTCGATCACCCGTACATGCCGCTCGCCCGGCAGCACCACCGTCCCCTGCGGATCGCCGAATTTCTCCGCCGGAAAAAAGGTCCGCATCAGGCCGTCGACCGCAGCCAGCAATGCCCGGCTTTTCGCCGAATCCGGCCAATGGGTCAAACGCTGCTCCGGCGCGGCGACGGTTTTGAATTTGAAGGTATAGGACTCGTAAGGCGCGTCGTCGCAATAGCGCAAACTGTGTTCGACTCCCGGCGGAATCAGCAGAATTTCACCGGCGGAAACCTCCAGAACGGCTCCGGCCACAGTAAAACGACAGCACCCGGAGCAGGCCAGGCTCGCCTGCCAGTAGTCGTGGCGGTGCATTCCGACATTGAGCGCGCTGCCCGCCCGGCTGTACCCCCAATACATGAGTTCGAGTTTCATCGTGCCTCACCTCCGTTGAACCGCTCCCGCCCGCCGCCAGCGCCTTCAGGCAATGGTACGCGGATAGTCCGGCAAAGAATGCAGAAACATGCGGCCGTAACGCTTGGCCACAATGCGCGAATCCAGTACCACGATCATGCCGCTGTCGCTGCGCGAACGGATCAGCCGTCCGGCGCCCTGCCGGAATTTCAGAACCGCTTCCGGCAGCGAATAATCGAAAAAAGGATTGCCCCCCAGCGCCTTGATCCGGTCGCAACGCGCCGCGATCAACGGATGCGACGGCACCGCAAAGGGCAATTTGGTGATGATCACATTGCTCAACGCCTCGCCGGGGACGTCGACGCCGGTCCAGAAACTATCGGTGCCGAAAATCACCGAACGAATGTCGGCCTTGAACTCCCGCAGCATGGCGCTGCGCGAAAGCTCGTTGCCCTGAATCAGCAGCCGGATGCCGCGCGCTCCAAGAAATGCCTCCAGCGCATCGGCGGCGCGCCGCAGCAAGGCATAGCTGGTAAACAGCACGAATGCTTTACCGTCGCTCAATTCCAGATAATGTTCCAACGCCCTGAAGAGCGCCTCCTCGTATTCCGGCAAAGCCGGATCGGGCATGCTCCGGGCCAGATGCAGCTGCACCTGGTCCGGGTCGAAGGGTGAATCGAGCCGGACTTCACTGCCGCCGCTGAAGCCGGTCCGCTCCGCGAAATACCGGAACTGCCGGTCCACGGTCAGCGTCGCACTGGTCGTCACCACCGGGAAATCCCGGCCGAAAAGTTCCCGGCGCAGGATTTCGGCCACATTCAGCGGCGCCGCCTGCAGAATCAGCTGCCGCGAATCCCGTTCCACCCAGTAAACGCTCTCCGGCAGCGTCATGTCGATGAAGGCCGCGATGCCGTCGATATAGCCGTCGCAACGCAGCAGCTGCGCTTCAAGCTCACTCTTGTAGTCGGGGTCTTCCTGCTCCTGAACATAGTCCCCGAGCCGGGCGCGAAATGCCAGCAGCCGCTCGTTGAGCGTATTCGGAAAACCGCCCGGTTGGTCCACCGCACGGATCGACTCGTCCGCCCGGTCCAGATAATCTTCGAACTGAGCGAAAAAATGCTTGCCCGCCGCCTTGAGTTCGGCGGTCATCGCCCGCAGTTCCAGCACATCGCCGCCCTTCCGCAGCAGCAGCCCCCGCGCGCTGTCGGGATTGTAGAGGCGGTTCAAGAATGCATTGAAGCCGCCATAAGTCAGATACAGTCCGAGATGGCCGGCGGCGCTGTCTTCAAGCGTATGCGCCTCGTCGATCACCGCCGCGCCGTAAAGCGGCAGCAGACCGCCGTCGCGGCTGTCGCTTTCGATCTGCATTTTGAGGTCGGTAAAAAAAAGCGCGTGGTTGGCGACGATCACATCGGCCCGTTCCCACTCCTCGCGCGCCCGGCGGTAAAAGCATTCCCGCCGGTAATTGCATTTGGGAAAGGAGCAGTTGCCCGCTTCGCAACAGACATAACTCCAGGAATCGCCGCCGATATGAAAATCGGCCTCATCGCGGTCGCCGTCGCCGGAACGCTCCGCCCAGCGGCCGATCTGATCGATTTCTCCGGCCAGCGCGGGGTGCGGAAGGTAATGATCGCGATGCTCGCCCGCCGCCAGCGCCAGCCGACGCCGACACAGATAGTTGCCGCGGCCCTTGGCCAGCGCCGCGCGGAAGTCGAGATCGAGCAGCTGGCGCAGCAGCGGCAAATCCTTGCGGATCAGCTGCTCCTGCAGGTTGATCGTTTCGGTGCTGATCACCGCCGGGCGACGAGCCAGGCGGCTGAACAGAATCGCCGGCACCAGATAAGCAAAACTTTTGCCGACGCCGGTCGGCGCTTCGATCGCCAGATTGCGCCCGGAAAGCAGCGAGTCGGCCACCGCCAGCGCCATTTCGCTCTGCTGGCAGCGGTATTCATAGGGACGTCCGCCCAGCGCGGTAACATGGCGCAACGGTCCGTCCGGAGCGAAAAAATCCCGAACCCGGGCGCGCAGCGCCTCGCCGTCCGCGGGTGCGATCGCCGGAGCAGCCTCTTCCTGTCCAGCGAACTCCGCCGCCTCCGCCTCGTCTTCCGGCGTCCGCGCTGTTGCGGAAGTCTTTTCCCGCGCCGAAAGCGGCACGTGATGTTCCACCAGGCAGGCTTGAAGCAGTTCGGAGGCAATCGGCTTGATCATGGTTCGTCCAGCATCCCCCGGAACTTATTCATCGCCTCAGCTCCGTCTTCCAGCCGACGGTCAACGGTTTCCCGCAGCCCATCATAGTCGAAGTCCGCCGGCAAAGCCTCCGGATGATTGAGGATTTTAAGCACTTCTCCCAGCTGGAGCACCGCTTCGGCCAATGTCCGGAACGCTTCGGCGTCCATCCCCGCGCCGACCTCGGTCCCGGCATACTCCTCGAAAAGCGCCTGACGTTCGATCAGGAAATCCAGAATTTCCGCCCGCAGCGAGCCGCTTTGCGCATCGAAATCCCGGGGATAATTGTCGCACCAGTATTCGAACCGCTCCTCCAGCAGATTGAAAAAAGCCGCCTCCTGCGCCGCATCGGCGAAGGCCAGCGGCGCTTCGCCGAAGGCCCGGCTGAAAAACTGATTAAAATCGAGCTCGTAGTTGCGGCAGCAGTCGAGCATGAACGCATCGATCTCCACCGGCGTCAACGCCGTCTTGAGCTCCGGCAGCATCGCCTCCAGACTGCCGGTCGCTCCGGCGGAAATCGAAATTCCATCCGGCACCCCGGCGTCGCCTGCGTCCGCCTCATCGTCCTCGCCCGAACTCCAGACCAATGTGCTCAACTCATCATCGAACACGATTTCCGCCGGAGAATCCTCCAGCAGCAGTTCGTCAAGCGCCAGCGCCGGATGCTTCATCAGCTCCGGAACGCCGGCCAGCGTCATCCGCAACTGGTCGAGAATGCCGTCGCCCGCGCCGGGCCCGGCAAGCACCGCGGCCAGCGCGGTTTCAAACTGCTCCCGATATTTCCGGCGGCGGCTTTCCGTCCGTTCCCGGCCATTGTCCAGACGAAAGGAAAAACGTCCGGCCGCATAATCGGCTACCGTCACCAGAAGCGCATCGCCCTCGGTGAATCCGGTCTCGCGGTAAAACGCCGTCATGTCGAAGACCGCGAGCGTCAGTTCGGGATTGGCCGATTCCCGCGCCGCGATGGTATTTTCGGGCGACTCCGCCACGAAGAAATCGAACAGACTCTCGGCGCCCATGAAAAGGTGGTAACGCAGCAGCATTTCCGCGTTGGCGCGGAAATTGCGCATCGCCATTTTCCGCCGCGCTCCGGACTCCTGCAGCACCGCCTCCGAGGGAAAGACCTCCTCCGCCATGAACGGCGCAAAACGATGCCCCGGCACCAGAATGCCGTGTTCGATTTCAAAGCCGTCCGGCGCAATCAGGAACTCGCCCTCCCGGAACGCCGTTGCCGCGCTCCGGAATACGCCGCCCGGCGCCACCGCAATCAGATCGCTCCGGTTGCCGAGTTCGCGCACAATCCGGCTTTTCCACTGTTCGCACGCCTCTTCCGCCGGTTCCGGCACGATGGCCAGCTCAGCCAGCACCATCTCCGGAGTGATCGGATCGGCATCCCGGCGCAACAGCTCATCGATCGCACCATCCACGGAAAGCCGCGGCCCGTTGTTGTCCCGTACCCTGATCATCCTGCTCTGTCCCCGAATGTTTATGCCGGAAGCCTGAGAAGCTGCGCTTTTTCATGAAGGAATTTGCGCACATAAACTTCCAGATCGGCCTGTTCCCATGTTTTCAGCATATCCACCGTCACCGCGTCCGCCAGGGCGAACGCCCCGCTCTGAATCCGGCGCAGCTGATACAGCACCGCGCCGCACCCCGCCCGGCGGCCGATGTCCGCCGCCAGCGTCCGGATGTAAGTTCCTTTGGAGCAGCGCACCGTGAAATCGCAGTACGGAATCGCCACGCGCGCAATGTCGATGGCGTGAATCGTGATCGGCTTGGGTTCGCGGTCGACTTCGACTCCGGCCCGCGCCAGTTCATAGAGCTTTTTGCCGCCCTGCTTCACCGCCGAAACCATCGGCGGCACCTGAAGTTGTTCGCCGACGAATCCGGCCATGATTTCGCGCAGCCGTCCTTCGTCGACCTGACTGTAGTCGCTTTCCCGAATCACCGTGCCGTCCATATCCTCGGAATCGGTTTCGGTCCCGAGCAACAGCGTCGCCTCGTAAGTCTTGTCGGCCCCGCTGAGCTGGCCGCTCGCCCGGGTAAAACTCCCCAGCACCAGCACCAGCAACCCGGTCGCCGCCGGATCGAGCGTCCCGCAATGCCCGACTTTCGGCACATTGAACCGGGCCCGCACGAAATTCACCACGTCAAAACTGGTCCATTCTTTCGGCTTGTCCACCAGCAGAATGCCGCTGGTGGAAAAAATCGGCAGCCGATGCCGATTGGGATCAAATTTCCTCATAAAACCTCAATTGCTGTCATCTTCGCCGCCGCTTGCGATCGGACTCCGACCGGATGCGCCCGGCAGGCTACGCCCCGCTTTCCGCCCCGGGTTACCGGGGGGCCCCGGCGAACAGATTGGCGGATTCGCGTTCCAGAATGGCTTCGACCTCTTCAAAACCGGCGGCGGCAACGGTCATGCCCGCCGCCATCGCATGGCCTCCGCCGTGATATTTGTGCGCCAGCTCCACCACCGGCACCGCCGGATTCTTGGAGCGCATCGAAACCCGGAAAGCCGGGTCGCGCCGGGAAATCAACGCCACCACCTCCGCGCCGGCGATGGCCCGCAGCATATCGATCACACCCTCGGCGTTGCGCATATCGAAATCGTATTTCTGCAACAATTCCGGCGTCACCACCGCCCACGCCATCCGGCCGTTCTCAGCCCAGCGCACATGGTGGCTCAGCAATTCGGCCTCGAACAGTTGCTGGCGGTAGGGTTTGTTGAAAAAAATCTGATTGACCACCCGGTTCAGCGACGCTCCGGCATCAAGCAGCCGCGCCGCACTGCGGAAGGTATCCGCCGCCGTATTGTCGAACCGGAAGCCGCCGGTATCGGTCACCAGTCCCAGCAACAGCCAGTCGGCCGCCGCCCGCGGGATGGCGGTTCCGGAGGATTCACACACCTGAAGCACCACTTCCGCCGTCGCCGCGACGAATTGCAGGCAATTCCATGCGCCGAAGCCGGGATTGTCGGGGTGGTGGTCGATCACCAGCAGTTTGGCCCGCAGCGCCTCGGGAACGCCGCCCTCCGGACCGAAGCCCGCCCGCGCCGCAATCGCCGTATCCAGCAATACCGCCAGATCGAACGCCGCCCAGTCCGGCGGCGGTGCCGTCAGGAATTCCGCCGCCCGGAGCCGATACAACTCGGGAATGCCGTCCGGCAACAGCACGGTCGGAGTTTTCCCGCACGACCGCAGGAATTCGGCCAATCCCAGCGTCGAACCGATCGCATCGCCGTCCGGTTTGAGGTGGGCCGCCAGCAGCGGCCGTTCCGCCGCCAGCAACCGGGCGA
This sequence comes from Victivallaceae bacterium, assembly GCA_036677805.1. Classification (GTDB taxonomy): domain Bacteria; phylum Verrucomicrobiota; class Lentisphaeria; order Victivallales; family Victivallaceae; genus SIG78. Next base: position 44,355 of record JAVBVS010000011.1, read on the forward strand.
AGGTCGCCCCGGGCCACTCAGCGGTTGCCGTGGTCGTCATGGTCGTCATGCTCCCCTTCCCGCTCCAGATCGCCGAGAATGGCGAGCACCCGGTCGCCGGCGGCGACCCGGGTGTCGAGCCGGAAGGTTAAGACCGGCGTATGCTTGAATCCCAGTTCATGGGCAAGATCATGCTGCAGCTCTTTGCGCGCCGCGTTCAGATTTTCCAGCACCTGGCGCCGCTCCGCCCGGCCACCGCCGAACACGCTGACGCTGACCGTGGCATTGCGCAAATCCACCGAGGTGCGCACTTCGGTCACCGACACCAGCACCGCCGGCGACGGCGCAATCAATCCGCGCGTGATCTGTTCCCCCAGCACACGCTTCAAAAGTTCATTCACCCGGATCAACCGGTCAGGGGCTCCACTCATCACTCCACACTCCCGCTGCCACGCTCAAACCGTCGGACGACGCTTACAGCGTCGCCTTCCGGAGTTCGATTTCGTACAAGTCAATCACGTCGCCTTCGACAAAGTCGGCGAAGTTGTCGAGGCGAATGCCGCATTCCAGCCCGACCCGGACTTCCTTCACATCATCCTGAAAGCGGCGCAACGAAACGACTTCGCCGTTGTAAATCAGCTGCTGATTGCGGAACACCCGCGCCTTGCAGCCGACCTTGACCAGTCCGCTTTCGACCATGCATCCGCAAACCTTGGGGCCCTTGGTCAGTTCGAAAATCTGGAGAATCCTGGCCTTGCCCAGTTCTTTCTCGCGCTTTTCCGGCTCCAGCCGGCCGGTCAGGGCGTCGGTAATATCCTCGAGCAGTTCGTAAATGATGCTGTAGAGCCGGATTTCAACCTTGGATTTTTCGGCCAGATCGTTGACGCCGGGATTGACCCGGACGTGGAACCCGACCACAATCGCATCGCTCGCCGCCGCCAATGTCACATCGTTTTCGGTGATCGCGCCGACGCCGTTCATCACGATTTCGATCCCGATCTTGTCCGACGGCAGCTGCTTCAGCGACTGCTCGATCGCTTCGCCGGAACCGCGCACGTCCGATTTGATGATCAGCCGCAGCATCTTGTGCTCCTGCTGATTGAGCTTGCTGAACAAATCCTCGGCGCTGCTGATGGTCTGGCTGGCCAGATGCAGCGCGCGGTTGGCTGAGCGGCGCCGCTCAGCCTCAAGCCGGGCGGCCTTTTCGGAAACGCAGACTACCATCTTGTCCCCGGCTTCGGGAATGCCGGACAGCCCGACCAGTTTGACCGGCGTGCTCGGCCCCGCCGCCTTCATCCGTCCGCCATGGTCGTTGATCAGCGTCTTGATCCGGCCGAAATGTTCGCCCATCAGGACGATGTCGCCGACCGACAGCGTTCCGCGCTGGATCAACACGCTCGCCGTCGGGCCGAGACCGTTCTCCATCTGGGCTTCCAATACCGTACCGGACGCCGGACGTTTCGGATCGGCCTTCAAACCGAGCATTTCGGACTCCAGCAGGATGCGGTCGAGGAGGTTGTCCATGCCCTCGCCGGTCTTGGCCGAAACCCGCACCGTGCCGACTTCGCCGCCCCAGTCTTCGCTCATCAGATTGTTCTGCTGCATATGGAGCAGAACTTTGTCGGGATTGGCGTTGGGCAGATCGATCTTGTTGATCGCCACGATGATCGGCACCTTGGCCGCCAGCGCGTGATTCATCGCCTCGACCGTCTGCGGCATGAAGCCGTCGTCGGCGGCGACCACCAGAATCACCAGGTCGGTCACATTGGCCCCACGCGCCCGCATGTTGGTGAAAGCCGCGTGTCCGGGAGTGTCGATGAAGGTGATCGGCTTGCCCTTGAAGATCACCGTCGAAGCCCCGATGTGCTGCGTAATCCGGCCCGCCTCGCCATCGACGACATGGGTATGACGAACTTTGTCCTGAAGCGACGTCTTGCCATGGTCGACGTGACCCATGAAGGTCACCACCGGCGGCCGTTCCTTCACGCTCTTTTCGGTTTCCGGCGGCGCCGGCATTTCGTATTCGTTGTCCGCGCCGTTCGCGGGAGCCGGATGGGCGACCTCCGGCTTCACGATCTCCAGCTCCAGCCGGAGATTCTTCAACAGCTTGCGCAGCACCGTCTCGGCAATGGCCTGATTGATGCTCAGCAATTCGCCGATTTTCATCAATTCCGCAATGATTTCATTGGGCTTGCGGCCCAAGGTTTCGGCCACGTTCTTGACGATGAAGGGGGGCGACAGCCGGACCACCGCGCCCGGCGCCACCGCGACGCCTTCGCCGTCGGCGGCATGGTCTTCACGGCCGCCGCGGCCGGGCTTGCCGCCCTTGGCCGCGGGCGCGCGGTCGACATCCTCCTTGCCGCGGACCTTGGTCCGGGCGCGGGGACGCTCCTCTTCCTCTTTGATCACCACCGGCACTTCCTCTTCCCCGCGGTAGAGATCGTCGAAATAAGCTTCGATCAACTCCACCATGTCATCGGGAATCGGAGAACTGGCGGCCGTCACCTCGACGCCCTGCCGGGCCAGCTCGGCGATGATCTCCTCGACGGAAACCTTGTAAGTTTCCGCAAGGTCTTTGACTTTCAATTTCTTCATGAATGCATCACTCCTTGACGGCCGATTATTCCTGATTCAGATTATCCCAGGCTTCGCGCAGTTCACCGGCGTCGATATCCGGCAGCCCGAGCAAATCCTCAAATTCGGCGGCACGCAAATCCGCAGTACTCAAATAGCCGTTGGCCACCAGCACCCGGGCAGTCGCCCGCGACACGCCGAAGGACTCAGCCAGTTCATCCACGGCATGCATGATCTTATCTTCCAGACTTTCGGTCTTGGGACCTTCGTCGGTTTGAATGTTGATATTCCAGCCGATCAGCTTCGACGACAACCGCACGTTCTGGGCGCGCTTGCCGAACGCCAGCTTGGACTGTTCCGGCGTCACATGAACCACCAGTTCACGCCGGGCGTCGTTGACTTCGACCGACTGGATCGCGGCCGGCTGCAGCGCATTGGCGGCATACTGCTTGATGTTGTCGCTCCAGGGGACGATGTCGACCCGCTCCATCCCGAGCTCCTTGGTGATCTCCTTGACCCGGGTGCCGCGCACTCCGACGCAGGCGCCGACCGGATCGATGCGGTCGTCGGTCGACATCACCGCAACCTTGCTGCGGCTGCCGGCTTCGCGGGCGATGCCCATGATCTTGACCGTGCCGTCGTGGATTTCACTGACTTCGCGCTCGAACAATGCGCGCACGAAGTCCGGATGGCTGCGCGAGACGATCAGGCTTGGCCCGGAGGTTTCGGTGTCGACCTTGAGCAGCACCGCATGGATGTTTTCGCCGGGCATGTACTGTTCGCCGGGAATCTTGTCCTTGGGACCGAGTACGCCTTCGGCTTTCTGGAAGGTGATGATCAGCGAACCGGTTTCAAAACGGCGCACGGTGCCGTTCAGGATATGGCCGATGCGGTCTTCGAATTCTCCCCGGACAATTTCCTTTTCGGCCTTGCGCAGCTGCTGCATGATCGCCTGCTTGGCGCTCTGTGCGGCGATGCGGCCGAAGTTGCGCGGCGTCACTTCCCAGTCGACGATGTCGCCGACCTTGGCTTCGGGAAAGCGTTCCTGAGCCCGCGCCAGAATCAACTGGTCGTTGTTGGGCAGCCCGTCGACGACTTCAAGCTTGGCCCAGGCGCGGATATCGCCGGTTTTGGGATCGACCTTGACCGTGAGGTCGCTGGCCGGATGAATGCTTTTCTTGGATGCGGAAAGAATGGCGGCTTCGAGCGCGCCGACCAGCTGTTCGCGATTGATGCCGCGTTCCTGCTCGATATATTCCAAAATGGTCAAAAGTTCGCTGTTCATACCCCTGACTCTCCTGTATTACAAACGGTTGACGGTTTGCCGGCCGAACAATAATAAAAAAAGCGGGCGGAAATCCAGACCCACTTTGCACCTCGCACTGTTTTGCCGTTTTTCAGTTCTGCAATCGGGCGGCACGGCGCAATGCCGAAGCCTGCGCAATCTCGCCCTCTCTATAATATACAGGAAAAAATGTAAAGTATCAAGGGCAAAACCTTTTTTTTATGAAAGTTTTGCCCGATTCGTTTCACCGCGAATCCGATTTGCCGTTTTTCCCGGAAACCGCGCGCGACATTTCCCGGGCCATCCGGCATTTTCCGCATGCTTCCGGTACCGGAACAGGCTGCCGTCAGGCCTCGGCCGCAGCGAACTCCAGCACCGGCGCGCCCACGGCAAAATCCACCCGGTAAACGCCGCCGGTAACCGGATAGGTGACCACATGGCGCTGATCGAAATCGTCGGGGCCCGGCAACACGCTGATGAACTCCCCGCGTTCGGCGATATAAGGCTTGCCGTATTCGGCGATCACATAGGGCCGGTCGCCGACCGCGTGTCCGGTGGTGATCAGCACGATGCCGTCGACCATCGCCGGCGTGACGAAGTGGCCCGCCGGACGGAATCCCGCCGCGATCATATTGCGGAAAATCAGAATCTTGTCGGTCACGCTGCAGTAATCGTCATCCAACCCGTGCACGATCACCACCTGATTGGCGGAGTTGCGCTGGAATTGAAGCGCCAGATGCGCCGGATTGCCCGGATCGCGAATCTCGCGCATCGCCGGCGAAAGGTAATTCGCCGCACCGGGATCGGGCGAATAATGGGCGTTCAGCCGGCCGACGCCGAAGGCGATATCGTCGGTCAGTCCCGGCATGCCGCAAAGGTCGATCACGCAGCCGAAGCTCTGCGGCGCCAGCTTGTTGACCATCAGCGAGACATTGCCGCCGCCGGATGCGCCCGCGGCGTAGCAGCGGCGCGGATTGTACCGGACGCCGCGCTCCGCCAACAGTTTCCGCACATGGTAGAGCGCCCGCAGACAGTCCATCGCCTGCAGCGGACCGTGATCGTAAGGCTCCGGATCGTCCTGGGTCCAGCCGCTTTGCAGGTAGTTCACGCTGATGCAGATCAAATTGAATTTATCGCACAGAATGTCGCACCACGGCGCGGTCAGCTTCCAGGTGCCGCCCCAGTTGTGCGAGAGCAGCATCAGCCCGGTATTGCCGTTGATTCCGGCCGTCGGCTCCTTGACATACATTTCCACCTGCCGCGGCCCGGGTTTGAAACGATATTCCTGTCCCGGAAATTCCGCCATCAGCGGCAGCACCGTCTGCATCGGTCCTGTAAAACGCATCACTAAACCCCTGTTTTCATTCGATTGCCGATTGATATGCTTTCGGGTTTCGCCGAAAATTTCCGTCCCCGCGCCTCAGCAGCACTCCGCATCCGGCGCCCCGGAAGTGACAATGTGCGGCTTGACGATCTCGATCTGATTCTGGGCGAACAGCCGCTTCAACTGGCCGAAGTGCGCTTCATCGTGGTAAATGCCGATGATCGCACCGCCGGAGCCGGTCAGTTTGGCCGCCGCGCCCAGCGAATCGGCCAACTCCACCATCAGCCGGTTTTTGGGACTGACCGTGGAGGAGCAGACCTCGCAGCGCAATGCGAAATTCCGCCGCAGACAGCGCTCGACTTCGCCGTAGTCGCCCCGCTTCATCGCGGCGCGCACCACGTCGGTCAGATGCGCCCATTCCTCAATGGCGGCCAGCACCGCGGGGACGCCGTTGTTGTAATCATCGCGAAGCCGGCTGTGGAGAATCTCCGAACCTTCGGCCAGGTCGGTGCGGAAGGCTACGAACAGATTCAGATCGTCGGGAATGTCCAACCGCTCGTAAACGCCATAGCCGCGACGATCCATGTGGGCACGGTTGAAATCCATGAACACCGGCTCGTTGTAGGCCTGCGCCACCCGGTCCTGAAGCCCGGCGGCGATGCCGAGCTCATCGCGCTCCACCGACAGCACCAGATTGGCCAGCTCCTGACGGATGATCGGTACGCCGTAAAAACGCTGCAATGCCCGCATGCACGCGGTCACGATGGCCGAAGAGCCGGCCAGTCCCAGCCGGTTCGGAATCGTGGTACGGTAGCGCATGGTGAAGTTGCGATCGTCAAGCGCGATGCCATGCGCATCGCAGTACTCGACAAAACGTTTCACGCTCGCCTTCAGCAACCGGATGCCACCGTAATAACCGTACAACCCCACCTGCTGCACCAGTTCGTGCACGTTGGAAAAACAGGAGTGGTCGCGCAAACTCGGCACCAGATCCAATTCGGGCGTTTCATACAAATCCACTTCGGCGGCATAATCATCGAACACGAACGCGATGGTCTTGCCATAATAACCGTCCGACGGGTTGCCGATCAATGCCGCGCGCGGGTATGCCTGGGTCCGAATAATCATAGTCGTAACATCTTTAATATAGTTCCAGTTTTATTCGGTTATTATAGCACACTCCGAACGCTTTTACAATTTCCGAAACCGCACCGATACGAATTTTGCACCGAATTTTGCACCGCGCCGCCATAAAAAACGAAACGGCACGGGAGCCGGGCCCCCACGCCGTTCCATTCTCCGCCATGCGGAAAGTTCCGGATTATGACACCGGAATGCGATGAACCTTCACCTGATCGGCTTTGGGCAGGAAGAGCCGCAACACGCCGTCTTTGGTTTCCGCCGTAATCTTGGCGATATCGATCGCATACGACAGTTGAAAAGCGCGCTTGAACACCACATTGCGGTCGCCGCGGCGCAGCGAACTGGCGGCATCGACCGTAAGCACATTGTTGGCGACTTCAACCGTAACCGTTCCGGAATTGGCCCCGGGAACTTCGAAAATCAGCTCGAACCCCTCATTGTTTTCGACAATGTCGACCAGCGGCACGACTTCGACCGTGTCGACCTTGACCGCCTGCGCGGTTTTAACCATATCGTTACTCATAATCGCGTCCCCTCCTCTCCTCAATCGACTTTCACCGCATGGGATTTGCCGGCGCCTTCGCGCGGCATGGTCACGGTCAATACGCCGTCGCGGTAAGCGGCCTTGGCCTCGGCGCCCTTGACGGCGACCGGCAGTTTCACGCTCTGGGAAAAACTCGATGTCGTGCGTTCGCGGCGAATGACCTTGCCCTCTTTGTTCTTGCGGTCATTGTCGATCTTGCGCTCGCCCCGGACATGAAGCATGTCCTGTTCGATTTCGACCACGATGTCCTTGCCGTCGTAGCCCGGCAACGGCAGCTTGACCGCCACCGCGTTGTCGGTCACGCTGACATCAAGCTTGGAGAAGTTGCCGAATTCGGACAGCTCTTCGGAGTCGAAGAACGGATCGAGCTTGCTGAGCACGGCATCGAACACGTCGTCCAATCCGCGCAGGGTCGGAGTCATCTGACGGTTTTTGAGCATGGGTAACATCTTGCGCCTCCTCTCTGTGTGGTGCCGAACAGCACGTACTCTCTTAGATTGCAGGAGGATGTGTTTGGTTCCAGCAATTCAGCGCTTCCGAATGTGAAACACGAAATAACGGCGCAAAAGATAATTGCCGAAAAATCCGAAGACCGAGGCGATCGCCTTGCTCCCCAGATTGCCCAGTCCGGAAGCCGCCAACCCGAGCGTAATGCCGCAGTCGACGCCGCCCATCAAAGTCAATGTCGCCAGATAGGCGAGGAGTTCGCCCGGCGTGTTCCAGCGCGCCTTGTGCCGGAACAGGATCGCGATGCACAAGCGATAGTTGACCGCCGCACTCACGACGTAGGAGGCGATCGTCGCATATTCCAGCGCCAGATTGCAGCGCAGCAGCAGCGCAAAGCAAAGCAGATTGGCCAGCGCGGCGCTGCCGCCGATGAAAAAATAGAGCAAAAGCTGCATCGGTACCGGTGCGTTGCATGCGCCGTAGTGGAGAATGCAGTACAGTGCGTGCATGCCGTCCTTCCAGCCGATTTTCTTGCCTTCCTCGTAGGACCGCGGATGATAGTGAATGGCGCATTCGTAAACCCGGACGCCGGCTTCAGCCACATAGGCGGTCACCTCCGGCTCGAAGCCGAAGCGATTTTCCCGGAGCCGGGGCGCGATCGATTGAATTACCTCGCGCCGGAAAAGCTTGTAGCAGGTCTCCATGTCGGAGATGTCGAGATTGGTGAACATGTTGGAGCAGAAGGTCAGAAACCGATTCATCCAGGTATGCCAGAAATAGAGCACCCTCCGGGTGTCGGGCCGGAGATAGCGCGAGCCGAAAACCACGTCGGCCCGGCCCTCCAGCAGCGGTTCGAGCATCAGGTGGTAATCGGCGGGATCGTATTCCAGATCGGCGTCCTGAATGCCGACGAAATCGCCGGTCGCGCGCAGGAATCCGGTACGGAGCGCCGCCCCCTTGCCCTGATTGACTTCATGCGCCGCCAGCAGAATCTCGGGATGCTCCGCCGCCAGCGCGGCGGCGATTTCCCGGCTGCGGTCGGCCGAACAGTCATCGACAATCACGATTTCCAGTTCCAGCTCCGGGCGGCGGATTGCAAGAATCCGTTCCACAATGCCGGCGAGGGTTTTTTCCTCGTTGTAGCATGGCACGATCAGACTCAGTTTTACCGGCATGAATGCTCCGTTCCTTCCGGAATCCCGGACGTTCCATTTCACCTCATCGGCATAATATAACGTGAGAACCGTCTTCTGCCAATCCCGGCCCCGTCAAATGCGGCGATTTTCACCGTTTTCAGAAAAAAATCGCTGTTATTTTCCGGTGACAGCCGGAGTGCGCTATTCCGGGTCCGCAGTCTGCCACAAAGCATCCCACACCATTTTCAGGATGTTGTACAAATCCGGGCTTTCGATCAGCAGCCCGTAGCACTCGTCCTTGCCGGAACAGACCGCGATCTTATTGTCGAACAAGGTCAGGCTGCCGATTTTATCCAGTGCTTCCTGCGGCAGGTAGCGAATGCGGCGGAAGTTGCCGTCGCCCGGCCGAAGCTCCGGGCGCAACGGCCGCCGGGAACGCGGATAAATACCATGGGACCAGATTTTCCGGGCCACCCGGCGCCGGGTATACGCCGCCAGATACTCCTCGCCCAAAGTCTCGGCGAAGCTCTCCATCGAACCGAAATAAAAATAACTTCCGGAGCACACCGTCAGCAATTGTTCATGGACATAGCGAATGCCCTCCACCCCCTCGAAAAAACGCATCCGGGGACGCGGCCGGCCGCCGCTGAACAGCGCGTTCAGATTGGGCAGCAGCCCGGCGATACGCTGCTCCTGGCGGCGAACCTGACGCAGCAGATTTTCCGGGTTTTCGGGCAGAAACAGCCGCCGGTTGCCCTGTACGCTCTGGGATACCAGACGTTCCGACTCCAGCTCCGCAAGCAGTTTGTAAACCGTGGGGCGCTTCAGATTGACCGCCGCGGCCAGCTCCGAGGCGATGCCGCCGCCCCGGCTCAGCAATCCGAGGTAAAGAATCGCCTTTTTCCGGGAAAAACCGATGTTCATCAATTCGCCGATTTCGGGAATCATCCATCCTGCCTCCGCTGTCACAAATTCCTGACACCATATCATACACCCGAAAACACTTGACTTCAAGCGCAAAACAGGATATAGTTATCCATTGCCGCCGTCACGGGTGTCACCCGCAACCATACAGGGATTTTTATGGAACGAAAATTTTTCGCCGTCACCCCTCTCGTCCACCGTGCCGGAACCGTCGGCCGAGTCGCCGTCAGCCCCCGCTTCGCCCACGCCGCGGACATACTGCGCAAGATCACCCGGTTGGCCGGATTCCGGGCCGACGGCACCTGCCGCGACGGTGTCACCATCGCCGGTTACGCCGCCTTCGAGAGCCTCGAATTCCGGCTCGAAGCCGACGGCGCTCTGGTTTTCGACTATCCATTCGCCACCGAATCGGAATACTTTTTCCGCCTCTATCAGAAATCGGGCGATCAGGAAGTCCCGGTGCTCGAATTCAATGCGTATGCGCTGGAACCGGATTGGTTCGCGCTGCGCCCGTTCAAAGGCGACTTTCACATCCACACCAATCGTTCCGACGGTCTTGAGTCGCCGGATTATGTGGCGGCGGCCGGACGCGCGATCGGCCTCGATTTCTGCGCCATCACCGACCACCGGCAATATCAGCCGAGTCTCGACGCCATCGCATCGCAAAGCGCCTTTCAAACCGCCTACCGCTGCTATCCCGGCGAGGAGGTTCATGCGCTCGACAACCCGGTCCATATCGTGAATTTCGGAGGCGACGCCAGCGTCAACCGGATGTTTCAGGAGGATGAAGCCGGCTACCGCCGGGAAGTCGCCGAACGCGCCGCCGCCCTGCCCGGTTCGCTCCCGGAAATGGTGCGGTTTCAGACCGCGGCCAGCGAATGGGTTTTCGACCGCATCCGCAGCGCGGGCGGCCTCGCGCTCTACTGCCACCCCTATTGGCGGCCCCATGGCCGCTATTACATCGCCGACGCGGTCAATGAGGCCATTCTCGCCCGCCGCAACTTCGATCTGCTTGAGGTTTACGGCGGCCACCACCGCCACGAAACCGAATCCAACGCGCTTTCCCTCGCCCGCTATCAGGAGCTGCGCGCCGCCGGCGCCCGCGTCGCTCCGGCCGGAGTCAGCGACGCCCACGGCTGCGACCGCGGCGAACTTTTCGGCTGGTTTTACACGTTGGTGCTGGCGCGGAGTGCGGCATTCGCCGATCTTAAAACCGCGATGCTGCGCGGCGATTGTCTCGCGGTCGAGGCGCTGCCCGGCGAATTTCCGCATCTGGCGGGGGATTTCCGGCTGATCCGCTACGCCTATTTCCTGCTGCGCGAATTCTACCCCGAACACAACCGGCTCTGCCGCGAAGAAGGGGAAGCCATGCAGGAATTCCTGGCCGGCGACGAAACCGCGCGCGAACGCGCCGCCGGAGCGGCCCGGCGGCTGGAACGCTATTGCGGCGAAGTCTGGTCGCGGGAGCATGAAACGCGATGACCCTCACCGCATTTTTTCTGATTCTGGCTTCGGCGCTGCTGCATGCCTCGTGGAATCTGTTGAGCAAGGCCCGGCGGCCTTCGGCGGTGTTTTATTTTCAGGCGTCGCTGACCGCGACGCTGGTCTGGCTGCCGGTGCTGCTCTTCGGCGGCTTCGATTTCGCGGTGCTGCCATGGCATTTCTGGCTGATTCTGGGAGCCAGCGGCGTCGCCGAATGCTGCTACTTCATCGGTCTGGCCAACGCCTATCGCGGCAGCGACATTTCGCTGGCCTACCCGATGCTGCGCTCACTGCCGGTGCTGCTGACCGGGCTGCTGACCGCAGTTTTCGGGCTGGGGCGTCCGCCCTCCGCTTCGTGCTGGCTGGGCATGGGATTGATTTCGGGCGGGTGCCTGATCATGCCGCTGGCGAACTTCGGCCAGCTCCGCTGGCGCACCTATGTCAATCCCATGATCGTATTCATCCTGCTGGGAGCCTGCGGCACCACCGGCTACACCATCATCGACAGCATCGGCAGCGGCATCGTGCGCTCCGCCACGCCGGAGGCGTCGCGGATTTTCCAGTCCTGCGTTTATCTCGGCATGGTCGAACCGCTGATCGCGCTGACGCTGGCCGGAGTGGTCCTCGCCAGCCGAGTCGAGCGCCGGGAATTCCGCGACCATTTTCTGCGCTCGCCCTACCCGGTGATCGCCGGATTATGCAGCACCGCGGCTTATTGGCTGGTGTTGCTGGCCATGGGCTTCGTGGACAATGTGAGCTACGTGCAGGCCTTTCGCCAGATGAGCCTGCCGATCTGCGTTCTGGCCGGAAGCATCCTGCTCAATGAGCGGGTTTCGCGGCCCCGGCTGGCCGGATTTCTGGCCGTGATCGTCGGATTGCTGCTGACCGTGCTGTAATTTTTTACGACCAAAAAACCGCCGCCGGAAATTCCCGGCGGCGGTTCGGTCTTACAGATTGGAAGCGAACAGTTCCGAGTGTCCCGGATGGCGCTTCCGCACCAGCGCCAGTTCTTTTTCCGCATCGGCGCGGTGTTTGAAGATCGCCATCTGGCAGCGCGGAATATCGGTGGCCACCAGATCGTAAACGCAGTAGAATCCGGCCTTGGTCATGATCGGCAGCACCCAGCCGGGACAGTGGTTGCAGTAGATGGCGCTTGCGCCGGCGTCATTGTCCAGCACCTTGCCGAGACTCGGACAGCCGTGCATGGCGAACTTCAGCACATCGGGTCCGTCGAACCACATGTCGCAATCGCAATTCTCTTCGATTTTGATCTTCGACCAGTATTCATACATGCCCTGAAGCCCTTTTTCGGTAAAAAGCTTCAGGCAATGGCTTTCCTGATGGCGGCTGATAGTCCGGTAATATTCGGCGATCGCCTCCGGACCTTTGCGTTCCAGAAATTTGAAGACTTCATTGTAGAATTTGACGAAGTGATCGCTCGGAATCATTTTTCCATCTCCTTTGCTTTGCGGCGCAGAGTCTGGCGGCAACCTTTCGCCGTACATTCTACGACGATTTCAAACGGCGAACCGTCGCACCAGGCGGCGTTCAGCCGTTCAGTGGCATGACACAGCAAGTCCCGGTCGCCGAGCCGCTCTTTTCGCAACTGCCGCAATGCCGGGCATTCGCGCAATTCCAGCACCGCGCCGCCGTCGGCATTTTCAGTCAAGGTGAAGCCCGCCTGCTCCCGGCCGAAATAATAGCGCCAGAAACAGAGCAATTCCGACGTGTCGCCCCGGACCAGGCGTTCATGCATCGCCCGGTATACTTTTTGGCCGGTGGCGTCGAGCACTTCGTCGACCGCCGCCATGCCGTAATGATCCAGCAGAAAACGCAGCGCAGTATAGGTGCTGCCGTGAAAATCGAGGTGGACTTCGCCGCCCGAACAATAACGCATCGCTTCCGGTTTCATCGCATTCGACTCCTTATGCCGGTTTAACGCACCAGCCAGCTCTTTTCCTCAGCGATCACCCGGTCGATCGCCGCGGAACATTCCGCATTGAGCCGGTAACTCAACAGCGTTTTCGCGGTATTGAACACGCCGAGGCGCACCATCAGTTCTTTCTGCCCGGCCAGCCAGCAGGCGATCTGCCGGCCGCCGAACACCTGATACATCACCTCATTGAGATGCTCCTGAAGCTTCACCGCCTCGTCGTGGCGGCCGGCGCGGACCAGCCGGTGGATTTCGCAGGCGTAAGCGCCGTTGAAACAGCCGCCGCCCAGGAGCAGTCCGTCGTATCCGGCCTCAAGATAGGTCACGCAGTCGAACTCATTGCCGCACAAAGCATAAAGCGATCCGTTACGGCGCTTGAGCGCGGCCTGGATCACGGCGGTGAATTCGGGCGCGCTCGCACTGTCCTTGACCAGCATCACCCTGGGATTGTCCAGCAACCGGTCCAGCGTCGCGGGTTCGACCAGCACACTGGAATATTTGCCGCGGTTGTAGATACCCACCGGCAGTTTGCTCGCCGCGATCACCGCGTCGTACAGATCGAACAAAAAATCCTGCGTCGCGCCGCAATGAAAGAAAGGCGGCGCGATCACCGCAATATCGATCCCGGTATCCTGATAGCGCCCGAGGTTTTCGATCATGCGTTCCGCCGAATTGTCGGTGATCTGCATCGCCACCGGCATTCGTCCGGCAGCGTATTTGACCGTCAGTTCGGCCAGCCGCAGCCGTTCGGCATCAGTCAGGAACGGCCCCTCACCGGCAGTCCCGGCGATGAATACGCCCCGGATGCCGAGCCGGAGCTGGTGCTCGATCAATTTCTTCAACGCATCCTGATCCACCTTGGCCCCGGCGGTCAACGGAGTCGACATCGCCGACCATACGCCCTGAAAACATTCCCGATTCAATTTCATCGCCGAAATCCTTTCTTTTTGGTATATGTAGTATTTATTCAAAATTAAAATAACACCATTCTATTTTTTTTCAAATATAAAAATGCGGATTGTTTGATTTTTCATAAAGCCATGGCATATTGATACGCATGAACAACACCGACAACAACCGCAGTCCCGGCCGCGCCGAAACTCTGGCCGACCAAGTGGAGAAGCAGATCTACCGGTACATCCGCGACCGCAATCTGACTTATGGCGACCCTCTGCCCAAGGAGGGGGAACTGGCCGACGCGCTCAAGGTTTCCCGGACCATCACCCGCGAAGCGCTGAGCCGGCTGAAGGCCTCCGGAATCATCGAAAGCCGCCGCCGCCGCGGCATGGTGCTGAAGGCGCCCGATCTTTTTTCGAGTCTGGGCAAGCTGATCCGTTATGGCGTGCTCGACGCAACCACCCGCCGCGAATTCGGCCAGTTGCGCATGGTGCTGGAAATCGGCCTGGCCGATCTGGTTTACCTCAACCGTGCGCCGGAGGCGATGGCGGAACTCGAAACCATCGCCCGGCGCTTTCTGGAACCCGGCGTCCCGGTGACGGAACAGAAGGAGCTGGAGCTGAAGTTCCACGCCCGGTTGTTCGAAATGACCGGCAACAACGTGCTCAAGAGCTTCCAGCAGCTGCTGGCGCCATTTTTCTTCGAAGTCATCCGTTGGGACGACAAGGATTTGTCCGGACCGCATCACGAGCACCAGTATCTGGTCGACGCCCTCAAAAACGGTACCCGCCGCCAGTGGCGCGAGGCGGTGCACAAACATTTCAGCCATTATTTCTGAGACACTTATGAATCGATTGCTTCAAGGCCTCCGGGAGTTTTTTTCCACACCGCGCAAAGTGCTGGCACTGAGCGTGGTCCTCGGCATTTTCATGACCCTGCTGCTGCTTCTGGCACAGCCGGTTTTCTACCGCGATTCGGTGGTTTATCTGGCCATGGTCAAAGGATTCCAGCTCGGCGACTGGGATGCGGCGCTCAATCCGCACCTGCCGCCCCTGGTACCGCTGCTCGGCGGACTCTTCGCCCTCGGCGGCATCGATCCCAAGAGCGCGCTGCTGCTGGCGAGCGCCTGCTTCTTCATTGCCGCGATCTTTCCGCTTTACGGAGTGTTGAAGTGGTTCGTGACGCCCAAAGTCGCGGCCTGGGGCTGCCTCTTTTACATCCTGACACCCAAACTGATCCGTTACGGGCTCGCCCCGATGACCGACGGCGGGCGCTGGTTCGGATTGATCTGGATGCTCTACTGCGTATTCGCAGTCAGCCGCAAATTCACCGTCTGGCGGGCGGTCATGCTTGGCGCGGCCTTCGCGGTGCTGGCGCTGGTCCGCGCCGAAGGCCTGGTGCTGGGAATCATCCTGCTGGGTGTGCTCGGATTGCTGCTGCTTGATGACCACAACTGGCGTATCAGCTGGAAACTGTGCGGCCGCGCCGCGGCGATCGGCGGCATTGCGCTGTTGACCATGTTTGTGCTGATCCTGCCCCGGCTGATTCAGGTTCGCAACGCCGCCGGCTATCCGGCGCTCGACACCCGTCAGGCGGTGGCAATCGCCGGAGCATGGCGCACGCTCTCCGGCGAAAAAGAGGCCGCCATCCGGCCCGCCGGGGAATTCATGATGCAGAAATTCGCCTTCGACTGGTTTGCCGACGCCAAATTCAACCGCCGCTTCTGGAGCAACGCCATGACCGGAGGATTCGAACTCTACATGGCGCTGGCGGCGGCGGGCATGGTATTGCTGGCGCGCCGCCGGGGGTGGCGGATCGAACACACCGTGATGATCGTCCTGCTGACGACCAACATCGCGGCATTTTTCCTGATGAACGCGGCGGCGGGACGCTACTTTTATATTCAGGCGGTCTGGCTGCTGCCGTTCGCGCTCGTCGCCTATGAGTGGCTGCTGACCCAAAGCGCCCGCGTCCGCTATGGGCAAGGCGTGTTTCTCGGGCTTGTCGCGGCGGTCGCGGCCGGCCAGATGATCAATGGTCTCGACAACCTGAATCCGGGCAAAATGGACCGCGCGATCAAAACCTTCGGCGCGCGCTTCCAGGCCATGCGCGAAGCCGGATGGACGCCGCGCAGCCATACCGCCAAACTCAATATCCTGACTCTCGGCGAAGAGTACGGCTGGGGCTACTATGCCGACGCCAACAGCGCCACCGGCCACGGCTATCCCTACAATATGCTGCGCACCCACACCCTTGAAGAGCTGCTGCGCGACGGACTGCCGGCCAACCGACTCCAATACCGCGCGGAAAAATTGGATAGTTACATCACCATAAAACCCGATCTGGTGGTGGTGGTCGATCCGAAGGAATACCGCGCCGAGCTGGAGTTTCTCGAAACCTCGCCGCAAGCGGAAGAAATTCCCGCGCCGGGCGTAAAGGCGCTGCGCTTCTTCCGGATCAGCGATCCGGCGGCCGCAGCGCGGTAAACCGCGCCTGCCGATGAGCTTTTTTGCGGTCGAAGGCAAACATCTGAAGCGCATTGTAGCTATTGTGCCACAGCACGTAGAAGATCGGCCCCATCGCCGCCAGGGGGCCAGCGTAAACCAGCGCCAGATAGATGGTCAGCGTGGTATTTTTCTGCCCCAGGCTCTGGCTGGCTTCACGCCGCAGCCCCGGCTCGCCGAGCAGGTGTCCGAGGTAGAAATTGAGCGCGCACAGCGCCAGTGAAATCAACCCGATCTTAAGCACCACCACCGGCGACTGTCCCGGATTGTCGCGGAAAAATGCCGCCGCGTCCGCTGCAATGATGAACAGCATCCCGGACCACAAGCCGAAGGTTGCGGTCGTCATTTTCCGCGGCCATTCCGAAGCCGCGGGATGAATCCGGCGCACCACCGCCGCCAGCGCCAGCGGCAGCCCCATCACCAGACAGAGCGTCCCCGCCACCCGGCCGACGAAATCCCACGATACATTGCCGCAGACCCACGGCAGCAAAAGCGGCAGCAAAAGCGCAATGCCGACATTGGTGATGACGAATGCCCCGGCCACATAACCGACGCGCCCGCGCAGAAAGCCCATCACCACCGCCGCCGCCGTCGCCGTCGGCGTGATGCCGACGAAAAAAGCCGACCGCGCCAGCACGGCGTCGGCGCCGAACAGCCACAATACGCCATAGGCGACGCAGCCGATCGCGGCGTTGGCCGCCAGCAGCCGGAAGTGCGAACGGCGCGGCCGCAGATCGTCGATCCGGAGCCGGAGAAACACCATGAAAAGCATCGCGATCAGCATCCAGCGGATCAGGAAATTGAGTCCGTGCGCCATGGGACAGAGCGCCCCCAGCCCCAGCGGGATGAAAATCATCGCCGGACGAATCAGAGTCTTCCACATTTTGACCGCATCGCTCCCTGCCGGAATACCGTTTCATTGATGCGAAACGGAGCGCAGCCCGGCGGGCTCCGCTCCGTTGACGCGCTCGACATGCGCCGCCGGGAACAAGAGCCCGCGACGGCGCATGATTCTCAGAATTCTAGCCGTTGCGCTTTTCGAAATCGCGCATGAAGGCGATCAGGGCATCGACCCCGGCCATCGGCATGGCGTTGTAGATGCTCGCGCGGCAGCCGCCGACCAGTCGATGGCCCTTGAGGTCGGTCAATCCGGCCGCGGTGGCCTCCTTGACGAACTGCGCGTCGAGTTCTTCGCTCGGCAGCCGCCAGACCACATTCATCCGCGACCGGCTGTCTTTGGCCACCGGCGCGGTATAGAACGCGGTACTGTCGAGATAGCCGTAGAGCTTGGCCGCCTTGGCGTCATTGAGCTTTTCCATCGCGGCGATGCCACCGTTGGCCTTGAGCCAGTCGGTCACCAGCGCCAGCAGATAGATGCCGAAGGTCGGCGGCGTGTTGTACAGCGAATCGTTTTCGATGTAAGTCGAGTACCTGAGCATGGTCGGCACGCTCTTCGGCGTGCGCGCGGCCAGATCGCGGCGCATGATCACCAGCGCCATCCCGCTGGGGCCGAGATTCTTCTGGGCGCCGGCATAGATCAGGCCGAAATCCTTGACGTCGATCACCCGCGACATGATGTCGCTCGACATGTCGGCGATCATCGGGACGCCGGCCGGTGCTTTCGGGAAAACGCGGTACTGCGTCCCGGCCACGGTGTTATTGCTGGTGATATGCAGATAGGCGGCGGCGGGGTCAAGGTCCCAGCTCTTGAAATCGGGAATGTAGGAGTATTTGTCGGCCTTGCTCGAGCAGACGGTTCTGGCCTTGCCCATGGCGGTGGCTTCCTTGCAGGCCTTGTCGGCCCAGACGCCGGTGTCGGCGTAATCGGCCGACTGGCCGGCGGGCAGCAGATTCATCGGCACCATGGCGAACTGCATGCTCGCGCCGCCCTGAATGAAGAGCACGGTATAATCGTCGCCGATATTCATCAGTTCGCGGACGTTGGCGACGGCGCGTTCGATCACTGCGGTGAAGAGTTTGCCGCGATGGGAGAGCTCGATCAGACCCCGGCCGGAACCCTTGAAATCGCAGAATTCGGCTTGCGCGATCTTCATCACATCTTCCGGCAGCATCGCCGGACCGGCACTGAAATTGTAGACCTTCATCTTGGCTCTTCCTTTTTGATCCTTGACACGGAATCGAACACTGTCCTGTAATATAGCACCGAATCCGGCATTTTGCCAGTATCCGCTTACGAAAAAAATACTGATCAAAAAACGTGAATTCGGTATTTTCAGGTTGCCTTATGAAGGCATGTTTGCGAATGTCCGCTTGCACCAAGCTATTGTCAGTGCTATATTCTTCATCAGAAATGATGCTCGATTGGATCGAGATGCATTCCGTGAAGACGAGAATCATCGGAGCAAAGATATTGCACTATTTTTCACCATGCATGATTCCCTGATCAACCCATGGTGCGTTTTATTGCGGAAAGAGGCATTTTGAAACGCATTCTATTCATCGGCTTTGCGCTGGTGCTGATCGCCATCGGGGTGATCGGCATTTTCGTGCCGCTGCTGCCGACTACCCCGTTTCTGCTGGCGGCGGCTTTTCTGCTGGCCCGGAGCTCTCCGGCACTGCACAACCGCATGCTCCGCAACCATTATATCGGCAGCTTCATCCGCCATTACCGGGAACACACCGGAGTGCCGCGCGGGGTGGTCGTCCGGGCGCTGATTTTTCTGTGGGTTACGCTGGGATTCTCCATCGTCCTGCTGCCGCCGGTATGGCTCAAAATTTTTCTGACACTGGTCGGCATCGGAGTCTCCATTTATTTGCTTCTGCTCAAGCGCACCGACTGAATTCCGTCACAACCATCCGGCAGTATGCTCCGCCGGGATTGCGCGCACTCCCCCATCCGCCTGCGGGCATTCCGAAAATGGCCGGAAAAAACCAAAAGGCCGATTGCAAGACAGTTTTGCAATCGGCTCATCATTCAGTCAACGCCTTACGGCATTGATGCACTCATGCCATCAATGCCGGGGACGGCCCGGTCCGTCGTGAGGATATCCTCCCGGTCCGCCGTGATAGTCCCGCGGCGACGGACCATAATAACGATAGCGGGGGTAGCCGTAGTAGTAAACCGGAGCCGGAGCATACACCACCGGAGCCGGAGCCATCACGACCGGAGCGACTGGCACCACCACCGGGGCCGGAGCATACACCACCGGAGCCGGAGTCACCACGACCGGGGCCGGGGTCACCACCACCGGAGCAGCGGGAGCCACCACGACCGGAGCGGCGGGCACCACCACCGGAGCCGGAGTCACCACGGCCGGAGCGGGAGCTACCACCACCGGTTCCGCGGGCACCACCACCACGGAAGGCGACCCCAGAATCCGCAATGTCTGCGCACTCGCACCGACGAGGTTGACGATGCCGGCGGCAAGGAACAATCCGTCCGAATGAGGCCCGGCCTGAACGGTGCTCAGACCGATCAATAAAAAGACTGCCAGCATTGCCACGATTCGTTTCATTTCTCCACTCTCTTTCCTGATTTTCCCGATCATACGCTCCGCAACAAGCGGACCGTTTTTGTATTCCTTCAGACTAATGCGTCCGGCATGATTTTATTGTCCCCGATTCCGGATATTCTCCGGCAAAACGCATCAGATTGAGGGATGTTTCTGAAATATCATGCACCATTATGATTCAGAGTTATCACCCGACCAGCGAAAACGCACCGACTGCCGGACGGACGGCAATCAACCGCCCTCCCCCTGTATTGGCGCCCGCTTCGGCCGGGAAGCCGCCCCGGCGGTTAAAAACCGCCCCCTTACGGCCCCGAAGCCGACTGGAACAAATTTCCGGGGGATGTATTACAATACACCGTCTGCGGCAAATTTTCCAGTGCTTTTATATGGCCGGAGGCATCATTTCGTCAGGAAAGCACATCACTGCCGTCCGGCTTCGAAGATGGTTTTCGGAAGATTGCGCGAAATGACGAAAAAGCGGGAATGGTGGGAAATCGAAGCAAAAAAAATGGCTCCCCTATCCGTAGGCAAATACGAATAATCTCTATCTTTGGGGGACCGCAAAAAACACCCGGTAATTCTCAAGCCTTGAGATAATGCAACGCAACCATCAGACGCACAGAACACGATGGACGGCCATTGTCCGCGCAAAAACACTCCTCCAAACCATCTTCGAAACTTTGCCAATCAATCGCATCCGAAAGTTTTACTATCGCATGGCGCGAAGAAACAATATCTCGAAGCAATGGCTTGAATAAATGGCTCTGAACTACTGTGGTGTCTTGGCTTTTTGTCATCATTTTGCAAGTTTTACTCCGGGAAAAGTGTCTTTTCTTGCAATAAGATACTGCATATCAGTAATTTTTTCTATTGATAATCAACCCCTTGAATGGTTTTTCATGATCGACTATTTAAAACCGGTTGCGGAAGAACCAATCGGGGCGATATGGGTGTCAGGAAGGAGTTCCGTTTGATTTTTTTCAGCGGCGCGCTGCTGCTCCTGCCGCATGCCGGGGCCTAATCGCATTTCGTCCCGGATGCCTTGCGTTCCCATTCGTAAAGCACCGCACCGAGCTTCGCGCCGGAAACCGGCTTGAGCAAAACGCCGTCAAAAAACTTCAAATCGAAATTCCGGTCGTTCTCCGCATCCGCGGTGATCGCATACAAAGCGACGCCGGGCATGGCCGGATCGGTACGCACATGTTCGGCGAATTCCACGCCGTTCATCCGGGGCATCCAGATATCGGTGAAAATGATATCGGGCTTGAATTCCTTCAGAATTTCCAGCGCCCGATCTCCGGATTCGGCCATCCGCCACTCCAGCATAAACGGCTTGAGCAGGGCCTCCAGCACCCGGAGATTCATCCGCACGTCATCGATCAGCAACATCCGGTAGTGGCCGTGCGGCATCGCCGGGACCTCGGGTTCCGGCTCGCCGCCGGCGGACGGCGCATAGCCTACCTGCGGCAGGGTCACGACAAAACACGAGCCCTCGCCGGGACGGCTTTCAAAGGCAAGTTCGCCCCGCATGCACTCCACCAGCCGCTTGCAGATTGCCATGCCGAGGCCGGTACCTTTCAACGCCCGTTCGCCCCGGACATCGTCCTCCGCCCGGGCGAAAGGATCGAACAGGCGGCTCTGGAATTCCAACGGAATGCCGATTCCCGTATCCTTCACTTTGATCGCCAGCCTCCCGTATTGGCCATCCGTCCGGGTGAATTCGACGTCGACCGCAATCCGGCCCGAAAACGTAAACTTGACCGCGTTGCCGATGATATTGAACAATACCTGCCGCAGGCGGGGCACATCCAGATAAAGCTCCGGCAGGTCTTCCGGCCAGGTTATGGCGAAATCCAGCGCCTTGGCGCGGGTCTGCGCCGCAAAAATCAGCCGTAGCTCTTCGCCGAGTTTTTTCAGGTCGCTGCGTTGAGGGATAATCTTGACCTGTTCGGCCTCAAGCTTGGACAGATCGAGGATATCGTTGATCAACCGCAGCAGCGCATTGCCGCCCGAATGGATCGCCTGAAGATACTCCAGATGCTCCGCCCCGGAAAGCTCCGGCCGCTGAAGCAATTCGGAAAATCCGATCACCGCGTTCAAAGGCGTCCGGATTTCATGGCTCATGGTCGCCAGGAAAATGCTCTTGGCCTTGGCCGCGATCCGGGCATCGCTCAGCGCCTGCAGCAGCCGCTCGCGACTGAAGGATTTTTCGATCAGCAGCTCGATCACATGAATTGCGGCCCGCAGAAAATTGAGCTGCACCGAGGTCAGGGAAACCGGCCGGCCAACATATCCGATTTCGAGATCGCCCCACAAACGGTCATTCACGAATACCGGACCGCCGTAGCACGATTCGATATTTTTCCGGCGATAAAACGGCATGCATGAGCCCATCACCTGCCGCGCCTCGGACGCCGCCATGTCCGGGCACAACAGCAGTTCCCGTTTTTCCAAAATTCCATACCATGGATCGTCCGGGGTAAACGCCACCTTGAGCTCTCCGAACACCGGTTCGCCGCCATCCCGGACATACGCTTCATGATTGCAGAAACAGCCTGCGGAATCGTCGAAATAAAGCACGTAAACGTGATCCGCCTGAAGATGGAGGCCGATCAGTTTCAGCACCTGGCGAATGGCCTCACGAGCGTCGTCCTGCTTGACCAGCACCTCCAGGCAGGCCTTGGTCACCTTTTCATTCTCGGTCAGCTGGGTCTGCTCGGTGACATCGATCATGCTGGCCATGATATAACGCAGCCGGCCGACATGATCGTGCATCGGCTCCACCAGCATGACATGATCGGTGCCGTCGCAATGCTTGATCCGCGTCGTATAGCGTTCCCCGGTTTTTGAAATCTGCTCGATGCAGCAGATGCCGTTCGGAAACCGGCCGCGGCAGAAGACATCCCGGCACTGTTGTCCGGTGATGTCCGTTCCCTCCGGCAGATTCCAATAACGCAGACAGGCGGAATTGGCGAAAATAGCATTGTAATCGGTATCCACCAGCTGCATCGGCAGGGAAATATTGTCCAGAATCTGCCGCCGCAGCGCGATATTTTCGTCCAGTTTCCGGTTGCGCTCCTCCAGCTGATAGGCCAACTTGAACAGATTGCCCGTATTGTGGAGCAGCGAAATGTCCGTTTCGGAAAATTTCCGCGGTTCGTCAAAATTGATCACGGCCACTCCCCAGAGCGTCCCATCCATCCAGATGCCGCAACTCAGGTTCGCCCGGAAATCCATGCCCCGGGCGACAGCATCATCAAGCTCCGGCGCAATCTCAAGAACATCCTCGATCATGATGTCTTTCTTGTCCAGCAGCCACTGCGTCCATGGCTGACCGGCGACATCGTAATTCTTCCGGAATGGACGAAGCATCCTCCGCCCCGATTGCCAGTGAAATAACGGCCGGACCGTTCGGCAATCGTCGCCATAGCTCATAACGGAACAGCTTTCGGCTTTCAGCATGGCTCCGATCGTCCGCAATATTTTGTTGACCGCACTCCTGAAATCAGTTGCCAGGGCAACAGCCTCCAGCAGAGTATTGGTTGCCTTCTCATATTCAATAAGACGGTTCTGCTTGGTGATCAATTCCTTCTGCCGCTGTTCCAGCTCCCGGCGGCGGGTCGCGTCGGTCGCCACACCGATCAGGATACGGTGCCCGTCGTGGCGGGTAACCATGGTCTTGTTGGTGATGATATACATCTTGCCGCCATTCGGCAGCGGCAGCATTTCATCGATCTCAAGCCGGGCGCCGTGCTCGACCACCCAGAGATCGTCCTCGCGATATTTGCGCGCCATTTCCGGAGCGAATAAATCGAAATCATTCCTGCCGATAAGCTCGTTGGCGTTGCGATTCAGACAGCGCAGATAACTGGGGTTGGCAAGCACATAGCGATAATCGTCGTCCGCGTCCTTGGCAAAAACAAAGTTCGGAATCTCCTCCAGCATTTCATTGAGCAACGCATCAAGATCGCCGTACTGCAATTTGCTTTTCACCAGATCGGTCGCATCGACGCAGACCCCCAGCAAACGCGTTTTGCCGTCGCTGTCGGTGATCGCCACCTTCAGCGATTTGAAGAACTCTCTGCGGTCATGGCGGCTGGGAATATCCTCGGCAAAATGAAAGATCTTTCCGGGATGGGCGCAAACCTGCAAATCATTGCGCCGCAATTCCTCCGCAACCGCGGTGGTGAATATCTCGAAATCGGTTTTGCCGATCACGGCACCGGCTTCCAGATGATAGTAATTCAGGAAATTGCGATTGGCCACCACATAACGGAAATCGCATGCGGGATCTTTGACGAAAACCTGACAGGGGATATAATTGACCACTGCCGCAGGCAAGACACCGGAGACGATGCCGGACGCCAGAGTATCATCCGTCCGGGATTCCAGCGTGAAGATCGCCCAGGCAAACGCGTATCCCGGATAACGGCGGAAAATACCCGCGCTGCCGGAAGTCCGGCGATATTCCGGAAAGCACACCGTAACACCGTTGATGACGCCGCGGAGCACACCCGTTTCCCCCTTATTGCGGGGCAGGCGGCGGAAAAACGCCGAAAACAGCCGTCCATACCACTCTGCCGGCTGTTTCAGACGCAATGCGACGGCGGCGGCCTCACTGATATAAACAATCCGGCGGCGCGCATCGACGCCGATGAGATTTACCGCGATTCCGGCATACAGGCAGTTAAACAGACCGGTCAGTTTGCCGGCGCCGACCGTTTCCCGGATTCCCCCATGTTTCATCCCCCGCCCTCCTCCGTTCACCGGAACTTTTACACTCCGACGACCGACCGGCCGCGGCATCCGCCGCATTGCGGCGAACCCGCCCGTTATAAAATATAACATCATGGCGGTAAAAGCAAATCGAATTCTCCAATAAACGGCTCTTATCGTAAGAAATCACTTCATCCCGCCGGACGAGAGTGGATAAAAAAAGCGCCGGCTCAATGCCGGCGCCGGTTTTCGGGCGATTGTCCCGGATTCAGCAATCGACCGAACGCGACCCGGGCTGAAACTCCTCGAAATAACGGCGAAGTTCCGGATCGAGTTCCGGCACCGCCTCCGGAATATTGCCGTGGCGCATCGATTCATGCCCCAGACAGCCGACGGCGACCGCGTCGCGCGCCGCCGCCGGATTGGCATTGGTCGGCGTTCCCGCAGTGATGAAATCGAAGAAATTCCGCACGATCACCGGATCGGAACCGCCGTGCGATCCGGAAAGCGGCTTGAGCTTGTAGATGATATCCGGAGTCGCGCGCGGGCCCCGCTGAGTCCACACATGGACTTCGCAGTTGCCGTAATCGCCAACATTTTCCACCCGGCCCCGGGTGCCGATGAAGGTGTAATTGCGTTCGGCATCAGGCGTATAGTGGCACTGCATGTAAGTCGCCTGCGCGCCGGAAGCAAGCTGCATCAGAATCATATTGTGATCCTCGACATCAATCACCGGCGAAAAACCGGTCTGTTCCAGCGGCGGATACTGATCGTCGATAAACCGCGCGCAGCCCGGCTTGGACGGATCGCGCCGGGCGCATTTGTCGTAGACCGAAAGCATGCCCATGCCGACCACGCGGGAAGTCCGGCTGTGCATCAGAAAATGCATCACATCAATGTCGTGCGCCCCCTTCTGGAGCAGCAATCCGGTGGTATTTTTGCGTTCCGAATGCCAGTCGCGGAAATAAGCGTCGCCGCCATAGCTCACGAAATGACGGCACCAGCCGACCTGAACG
This sequence comes from Victivallaceae bacterium, assembly GCA_036677805.1. GTDB lineage: Bacteria > Verrucomicrobiota > Lentisphaeria > Victivallales > Victivallaceae > SIG78. Next base: position 69,732 of record JAVBVS010000011.1, read on the forward strand.
TCGCCGATCAGGCCGGAATCGATCACTTCCTTCATCTTGAGCACGACCGGAAAATAACGCATGTTGTGGCCGATGAAAAGACGCGTCCGGGTACGCCGGGCGGCTTCCAGCAGCCGGTCGCATCCGGCAATGGTGATGGCCAGCGGCTTTTCGAGATAAACCGCCTTGCCGGCTTCAAGCGCCGCCACCCCCATTTCCTCATGCAGATGGTCGGGCGTAAGCAGAAAGACGGCGACAATGGCCGGATCTTTGAGCATTTCCCGGTAATCGGCCGCAACTTTGGCCGCCGGATAGCGCTGTTGAAATTTCTCCCGATTTTCCGGATTGACGTCCACGCCGAACGCCACCTCCCAGCCGTTGTCCGGGCAATGCGCGCTGTCGATCAGATAACTGCGGTTGCCCAGGCCGATCACGCCGATTTTATGCGATTTCATGAGAGCTCCTTCTGGATATGGTTTGCTTTTTATCTTTAATGTATTAAATTAACCCTCGAAGTGCAAGTGAATTTTTATTTTTTCACCGGAAATTCAATGCAATAAATCAACCGAAGATGTGTAAAATTGACCGATAAGCCCATTCCGCCGTTCAAATTGCTGACTGCAATCCCGATTCAGGCCGATGCCAAGACACCGGTGCTGATCCGGCATGATTACGAGGTCTGTACTATCGAATATGTAGTAGACGGAGCAGGCTTTGTGGAGCTCGACCGCCATCCCCGTGCGCGGGTCGAAGCCGACGGCGTTTACTTTCTGCACAAGCACAGCAATCACCGCTATTATCCCGATCGGGAGCACCCCTGGAGCAAGCTGTTTTTCGTAGTGGACGGCGCATTGATGGAATATCTGCTGAAAAGCTACGATCTGGACCAATGCGTTGATCTGCCCAAAGTCCCGGAACTCAAGCGATTTTTCATTGAATTCATCGAGCTTCAGAAACATACGTCGGACAGTACCGATGCGGCGGCGCTGCTGTTCCACGAATTCGTTCTGACCGCGGCGCGCCTCCGGTTCCGCCGGCAATCGCCCCCTGCCGCCGACACTCCGGCGGCACGGTTGAAACAGCAGCTGGAGACGACGCCGGGCGAACCGTTCCGGCTCGGGACCTACGCTGCCGGACTCGGGGTCGCTCCCGCCGTATTGATCCGGCAATTCCGGCGGGCCTACGGCCTCACCCCGATCGAATATCGGCTCAAGCTGCGGCTGGCCGAAGCGGAACGGCTGCTGGCCTACAGCGAACTGTCGATCAAAGAAATTGCGGCGCTGCTCGGATTTTCCGACCAGTATTATTTTTCCAATTGTTTCCGGCATCATTTCCGGATCAGCCCGAGCTCGTTCCGGCGGTCCGGCCGCTGAAGCCGGATTATTCGGCCGTCGCCGCTTGCTTTCCGGGGCGAATGCCATTATCTTAATCGCATATGAAAAAAATCATTGTCATCGGTGGCGGTCCCGCCGGCTTGTTTGCGGCGCTTCAGGCCGCAAGCAACGGCAACGCGGTGGTACTGCTGGAATGCCTGGCCCGGCCGGGACGCAAGCTTCTGGCCAGCGGCGCGGGCAAATGCAATTTGACCAATGTGCTTGACGCCGCCGCCATGACCCGGCGCTTTCCGCCGGAACAACGGCGCTTTGTCAAGGCGGCCTTGGCGGCCTTTCCGCCGGAACGGCTGCTGAATTTCTTCCGCGAACGTGGCCTCGACTTCAAACTCGTCGACGATTTTTACTATTTCCCGGCCACCGAACGCGCTTCCGATGTATTGAATATTCTGCTGGATGCCCTTTCCGGCGCCGGCGTCCGCCTCGAATATTCCGCGCCGGTCGAAGCGCTGGAGGTTGCGGAAGGCCGGATCGCCGCAGTCCGGAGCGCCGATCGCCGCTACTCCTGCGACGCGGTCATCGCCGCGGGCGGCGGACCGGGCTATCCGCCGCTCGGCGGACGCGGATCGCTTTACCGGGTGCTGCAAACCGTGGGCCACACTGTGACGCCCCCGGTTCCCGCACTGTGCGGGATGACCGTGCCGGAGGTGGCGGCGGCGGGACTTTCCGGAGTGATCCTGCCGGAAGTCGCGCTCAGGCTCGACCGGGACAATATCACCCGGGGGACGCTGCTGTTCACCCATGACGGAATTTCCGGTCCGGCGGTGCTCGACCTGGCGGGCCGGACGGCGCGCCGCCTGGCCGCATCCGGACCGCTGACGTTGACCCTGAGTCTCCGGCCCGGGATGACGCCGGAAATGTGGGAAACATTCTGGCGCGAAGCCCGGCAGAATCATGGCGTCAAACAGGTCAAAACCGTGCTCTCCGGCCTCCTGCCGCGGGCGGCGGCCGAGCATCTGCTCGAACTCGCCGGGCTTGGCGAAACCGTCGTCAGCCGCCTGGATGCGCTCCGCCGCCGACGGCTGATCGAACTCCTGACCGCATGGCCGCTGGTCGTCACCCGGACCGATTCCTGGGACAAAGCCATGGCCGCCTCGGGCGGCATTGCCCGTGATGAAGTCGAGGCCGCGACCTTGCGCAGCCGACTCTATTCCAATCTGTTCTTCGCCGGAGAATTCCTCGATGTCGACGGTCCCTGCGGCGGCTACAATCTGCAATGGGCCTTCAGCTCCGGCTGCGTCGCCGGCAATTGCGCCGCCCAATAAGGCAAATTGCCTAGATTCGTCCGAACCGGCGGGCGAGTTCAGTGCGAGTCAACTTCAAGACGGTGGGCCGGCCATGGGGACAGACGTCGGGGCGCCGGCAGCGGCTCAGGGCCTTCAGCAATGCCTGCGCGCTCTCCGGTTCCAGACGGTCGTGCGCCCGGACCGCCGCATGGCAGGCCGCGCGGGCGATATTTTCCAGCGTCGTCTGTTGCGCGCGTTCCCCGTCGAGAAGCTCCCCGATGGTATCGTTGAGCAGTTGTTCCCAGTCTGCGCCGCCGGACAGCGCCGCCGGAACGGCGCTGATCATCACGGTGTTGGAGCTCAACGCCGCCAGCTCGAAGCCCAGCGCTTCAAATATTCCCGTATTTCGGGTCAGAAACGCCGCCGCGGGGCGGGAGAGTTCGACCGTCACCGGCAGCAGCAGCGTCTGGCTGACGGCAGCGCCGGGCCGGGCGGCCCGCGCCAGCAAAGTTTCATAATGGACCCGCTCGTGCGCGGCGTGAAAATCGATCAGCAGCAGCGCCTCACCGGAGAGCGATTCGACCAGAATATAAGTGCCGAAGAGAATCCCGAGATATTGCAGGTTGTCCGCCTCGCATAATTCCGCGACCAGCGGCGGCAAAGCCGCGGGTTCGGGAATTTCCAGGTGATCGCGGTCGGTCAGCTTCGGTTCTTCGGGCAAGACGGATCCGGCGGCAATCGGCGGCAAAGCGCCGTTATCTTCCGCTGCCGCCGGAATATCAAGGACGCCTTCCTCCGGTTCCGCCGGCTTGGCGGCGGCAGCGGAAAACATCGGCATTTCCGGCGTAACCGGTCGCGGACGATAGCTGATTTCCGCACCGGAGAGCAGCATTCCGGCCTGTTTTGGACCGGGGCCGGGCAGTTCGGAGCCGCCTTTGCCGGGCAATGCGATCTCCGGGGCGGGCGCCTGCTGTAATGCCGCGCGAACCGCATGTTCGAGCGCCCGCGAGACCACATACTCGCGCCGGAAACGGACTTCGCGCTTGGTCGGGTGCACATTGATGTCGTAATCGTGCGCCGGCATCTCCAGATTCAGGATCACCGGCGCAAAACGGCCGAAGTCGGCCAGCGTCCCGTACCCCTCGCGGATGCCGCGGAACAAGCCGGCCGATTCCACCGCGCGGCCATTCACGAAGGTTCGCTGCTCGCGGCGGCTCGGCCGCGAAAAACCCGGCATCGCCGTCAGGCCACGGACGGCGATGCCTTCCTCGCTCCACTCGACCGGCAGCATCCTTCCGGCGAATCCCCGGCCGAAAAGCGCCGCCGCCCGCGGCAGGATATCCCGGCATCCGGGAGCCTGAATCACCGTCCTGCCGTCGATTTTGAGCGTTACCGAAACCGCTGGGAAGCCCAGCGCGAGCATGATCACCATTTCCTGGATGTGCGCTTCCTCGGTCGCCGCGCTGCGCAGAAATTTCCGCCGCGCCGGAACGTTGAAAAAGAGATCGCGCACCGTAATTTCCGTCCCCACCGCCAGTCCGGCCGGAGCGCTGTGCACCATCCTGCCGCCCTCCAGCCGGAGTTCCAGTCCTTCCGGCGTATCGGCCATGCGGGTCTTCAACGTCAGGCGCGATACCGAGGCGATCGAAGGCAACGCTTCGCCGCGGAACCCGAGGGTCACAATGTGCTCAATATCCTCGGCGGTATGAATCTTGCTGGTGGCGTGGGGCGCAAAACAGAGCAGCGCGTCGCTCTCGTCCATGCCCGATCCGTTGTCCGCCACCCGGATCAGACCGCTGCCGGCGCGTTCGATTTCGACCGCAATCACGCTGCCGCCGGCATCGACGGCGTTTTCAAACAGCTCTTTGACCACCGAAGCCGGACGCTCGACCACTTCTCCGGCCGCAATGCGGTTGCTCAAATTTTCCGGCAGAATCTCTATTTTACCCATGGCATCCTCACCGTGTACCGCCGTCCGGCGGCGCGGATTCGATTTTCACCGGCAGCGGCGCGCTCTCTTTGCGGTTCTCTCCGGTCGACTCCGGCAGGTTGAACTCATCGGTCAGCAGCCGCACGCTCGAAGTATTTTCCCGATACGGCACCACCGCGGCGGGGGCCACCGCCGACGGCACCGATTCCGCCGGCGCTTTCTGCCGCTGCTCTTCGAACAACTTCATGAATTCCGGCCGCTCCAGCAGCCGCACCAGTTCCGTATCGCGCGCAATGACCTCCGGCGGCACCCCCGCCGCCAGCGTCCGACGCAGATAATACAGCGCCTCCTTGTCGTCGCGCTCCTTGGCATAAAGCCCGGCCACATTGAGCAAAATCGCTCCGTTGCCGGGCGCAAGTTCCGCCGCCTGCAGCGCCGTTGCCAGCGCCTCGGGCATCCGGTTGAGGCGGATCAGCGTCTGGCTCAAATTGTTGTAACCCGCCGCATTGAACGGCTGCTGCCGGATCAAATGGCGGAAGGCCCGTTCCGCCGCATCCATGCGGTCGAGGCGATAGTAGACCGCGCCCAACAGCTGCCAGGCGTCCGGCGTGCCGGGCCGCCGCTGGATGATCTTGAGCAGTTCGGCTTCCGCACCGGTGAAATTGCCGAGATTGAACAGCTCCAGCGCCTGATAAAAATCCGACTTCCAATCCGCGTTTTCCGCCGCCTGCAGATCGTCGGGATCGCTGAAACGCTGCAAATCGGGGCGGCTTTCGAGATAGAGCACGATTCCGACCGATGCACCCAGCACCGCGCCCAGAATCGCCAGTCCCATCCACAACAGCCGCCGTTCCCGTTTCATGATTGCGTCCTCCGCCAGCAGCGCACCCGGTGCTCCGCACCGACTTCGCTCCACGCCGGCAAGCCTTGATGGCAATCGTCGCATCCTTCCGGACAGCGGGTGACGAAGCGACAGCCCGCCGGAAAGCGCCCCGGCAGCGGGACCTGTCCCGGAATCGTCGCCAGTTCCCGCTCCTCCCGCCCCAGGTGCGGCACCGCCGCCAGCAGCGCCCGGGTATAGGGATGGGCCGGATGCCGCAGCAAAGCCGCGGTCCGCCCGGTTTCCACGATCATCCCGCCGTACATCACCGCCACCTGATCGGCCAGCTCCGCCACAATGCCGAGATTGTGCGTGACCAGAATCACCGCCATGCCGTTTTTCCGGCGCAACGCATCGAGCAGTTCGAGAATCTGAGCCTGAATGGTCACATCCAGCGCGGTGGTCGGCTCGTCCGCGATCAGCAGTTCCGGCTCTCCGGCCAACGCCATCGCAATCATCACCCGCTGCTGCATGCCGCCGGAAAGCTCATGCGGAAAGGCCTCCATCCGCCGCGACGGATCGGGAATGCCGACCTCGGCCAGCAGCCTCACGACCTCGTCGTGGACTTCATGCACTTCCGGCCGGTGAAGATGGATCACCTCCGCAATCTGGTCGCCGACGCGGAAAACCGGATTCAACGACGAAGCCGGTTCCTGAAAGATGTAGGCGATGCCGCCGCCGCGCACCCGGCGCAATTCGCGCGAAGAGAGCGCCGCCAGGTCGCGTTCCTTGCCGGAACGGTCGCGGAAACGAATCGTCCCGGAAATGATTTCCGCACCCGGCGGCAGCAGCCGGGTCAGGGCCAGACAGCTCAGGCTCTTGCCGCAACCGCTCTCGCCGACCAGCGCCAGAATTTCTCCGCGCCGCAAGGCGAAACCGACCTCGGCAGTCACCGCCACCCGGCGGGCGCCGCGGCCGAACCCGACCGCCAGATTTTCCACTTCGAGGATCGTCTCGTTCATGAATTGCGCACCTCCGGCGCGCCGCCGCGGAAGCGCTTGCGCTGGATCGGTTCCGGCGCCGAGACCTTGAGTTTGACATGGTTGCCGCCCAGAACCGCGGCCAGACCGTTCAACAACGCCGGCGAAACTTCCAAGCCGCGATTTCTGGCTTCGATGAAGACGAAGCGCTCTCCGGAATCGACCACCATGCACAGCACCGCCTTGCTGCGCCCCGGGTACTGATCCAGCACCCGCCGCAACCGTTCCAGCGCCGCCTGATCGGTTTCGTCATCGTAAAGCGTAATCAGCACTTCCTGAGTCAGTTCGCGCATCGCCTCGTCCAGGAGCTCGACTTTCTCGGCAATCAGCCGCGGCACTTCGTTCTCATCCCGCCGCGACACCGAGGCGGTGATCACCACCCGCTGCTCCGGCTGCAACTCCAGCCCGGCGGCGGCAAGCTTCTCGCAGGCTTCGCTGTAAACCATCACCTCCGCCGCCGCTTCCATATCCTCCACGTTCAGAATCAGATAAGGCCGGTTGTCGCGCTTGGAAAATTTCTTGGTCACCATATTGAGCATCCCGGCGATCCGCACCGTGGCATTTTCCGACGCCTCCTCCAGATGCCCGAGTTTCAGCGTGCCCAAGGCATCGACCGCCGCGCGATAAGGCGACAGCGGGTGGCCGGTCACATAGAATCCCAACAGCTCCTTTTCGCTCTTCAGAATTTCATCGAGGTCGAATTCCGGGATATCCGGCACCGCCGTCCCGTTGACCGCCTGCCGGTCGTCCTCGTCCAGAAAATCGAACAACGACCCCTGCCCGCTGGCCCGGTCTTTCGCCCGCGACTGGGCGCTCTTCATTGCGCCTTCGGCAATCGCCAGAATCTGACTGCGGCGCAAACCGAGGGTATCGAACGCCCCGGCCCGGGTCAGGTTGTCGATCATCCGCGAATTCAGCGCATCGCCGCAGCGTTCGCAGAAATCATTGAAGTCATTGAACCGGCCTTTTTCTTCGCGCGAAGCGATGATCCGCCCCGCCGCCGCCTCGCCGACGCCCTTGATCGCCCCCAGCCCGAAACGGATGGCGTTGTGGTCGACGCTGAAACTGATGTCGCTCGAATTCACATCCGGCGGCAGCACCGGAATTTTCATATCGCGGCAGGCGTTGATCAGGAAGGCGATTTTTTCGGCATTGTCGAGTTCGCTGGTCAGCACCGCGGCCATGAATTCCAACGGATAATTGGCCTTCAGAAAAGCGGTCCGGTAAGCCACGAACGCGTAGGCCGCGCTGTGCGACTTGTTGAAGCCGTAACCGGCGAAGGTTTCGATTTTGGCCCAGATCGATTCGGCCACCGCCTTCGGAATCTGGTTGCATCGGGCGCAGCCTTCGATGAATTTGAATTTCTGCTCGGCCAGCACGTCGGCTTTTTTCTTGCCGATGGCGCGGCGCAGGATGTCGGCGCCGCCGAGGGAAAATCCGGCCAGCACCTGAACCACCTGCATGATCTGCTCCTGATAAAGCATGATGCCGTAGGTTTCGGCGAGGTACTGTTCCATCTTGGGATGGTCGTAAACGATTTCCTCGATCCCGCGCTTGCGCCGGATGAAAGTGTCGATGAACTGCATCGGTCCCGGCCGGTAGATCGCAATCAACGCGATGATATGCTTGAGCGTCTCCACCCCGAACTGGCGGCAGAGATTCTGCATGCCGGTGGATTCCAGCTGGAAAACCGAAACCGTATCGCCGCGGTTCAACAGTGCGAAACTCGCCGGATCGTCCAGCGGAATTTTCGACATATCCAGTTCGATGCCGCGGTTTTTGCGGATCATGTCCACCGTGCGCTGAATCGTGGTCAGCGTACGCAACCCCAGAAAGTCCATCTTGAGCAAGCCGAGATGTTCGCACTGGCCCGCCGGAAATTCAGTGATGACTTCGCCCTTGGCGCCCTTGGCCAGCGGCACCAGATTGTCCAGACGCTGGTTGCAGATGATCACCCCGGCGGCGTGAATTCCCAGCTGCCGGTTGATCCCTTCCAGCACCCGCGCATGTTCGAAAATCCCCGCCACCTCCGGCTCTTCGGCGATCATCTTGCGCAGCTCGGCCGAATCCTTCTCGGCTTTTTCCAGGGTCATTTTGGGATCGGCCGGAATTTGTTTGGTGATCCGGTCGCCCGCGGCGAAATCGTAGCCAAGCACCCGCGCCACATCCTTGACCACCGCCTTGGCTTTCAGGGTGCCGTAGGTGCAGATCTGGGCCACGCTGTCCTCGCCGTATTTGTGCCGCACGTAGTCGATCACTTCGCCGCGGCGGTCTTCGCAGAAGTCGATGTCGAAGTCCGGCGGGCTCACCCGTTCCGGGTTGAGGAAGCGTTCGAACAGCAAATCGTACTGGATCGGGTCGATGTCGGTGATCAAGGTCAGGTAGGCCACCAGGCTGCCCGCGCCGGAGCCGCGTCCCGGTCCGACCGGAATGCCGTGATCCTTGGCGTATTTGATGAAATCGCTGACCACCAGAAAATAAGAACAGTATTGGGTCCGGTCGATCACGTCGAGTTCGAAATCCATGCGTTCCATGATCCGGCGCTGCTCTTCGGTAAGCGCGCTCGCGGTGCGCGGATCGAAGCCGTAGCGGTACTCCATGTTGCCCAGACAGACGCCGCGCAGATATTCTTTTTCCGGAGAACCTCCGGGAATTTCGAAAACCGGATAGTGATTGGCCTGGGGGGCATAGGTAAAATCGAAGTCGCAGCGTTCCGCCACGCCGACGGTATTGGTGACGGCTTCGGGGATTTCGTGAAAAATCCGCTTCATCTCCTCGGGACTCTTGAAATAGAATTCCGGAAACGGAAAGCGGAACCGGTCGGGATCGCTGAGCTTGCTCTGCGTCTGGATGCAGAGCATGATCTCATGCGCCTGAGCGTGCTCTTTTTTCAGATAATGGATATCATTGGTGGCGACCACGGGCAACTCGAATTTCCGGGCCAGCTCGATGAGGCCGCGGTTGGCGCGGCGCTCCTCCTCCATGCCGTGGTCCATGATTTCAAGATAGAAATTCTCCCGGCCGAAAATATCGCAGTGCTCGGCCACCGCCCGGGCGGCGCGCTCCATGTCGTGATCGAGAATCGCGGTCGGGATTTCGCCGCCGACGCAGGCCGACAGACACAGCAGTCCTTCATGATGCTCGCGGAGCAGATCGCGGTCCACCCGGGGCTTGTAGTACATGCCGTTGATCCAGGCTTCGGAAAGCAATTTGCACAGCGAGTGATACCCTTTGATATTTTCCGCCAGCAGCACCAGATGGTAGCCGCGGATATGAGGCCGCGAGGGATCGCGGTCGAAGCGCGTCGTCGGCGCGACATAAACCTCGCAGCCGATGATCGGCCGGCGGCCGCCGGCGCGGAAGGTGTCGTACATATCGACCGCACCGCCGACATAGCCGTGGTCGGTAATGGCGCAGCCGATCATGTCGTACGCTTCGGTCATCTTGAGCAAGCCTTTGACCGTACACGCCCCGTCAAGCAAACTGTAGTGCGAGTGAACATGCAAATGAACGAAATCAGCAGCCATTTTGATGGAATCTTCCTGTATTGCGGATCATGAAAACAGTCGTCCGGCCGAACCGGAACCGGCGTTGCCGACATACTGTCGACACGCTCCGGCCGGGCACCGCAGAAACATAGTTCCAAAGCGGTGAAAAAACAAGTCCGTTCCCCGGTTTTTTCGGAAAAAAGCAAAACGCCGGAAGGCGCCTCTTTTCCGCCCCCGCCCGACGGCGGCCGCAACGCCGGACGGTGAGGCGGCGGCGTCACTCTTCGAGGATGGCTCCATCCCCGGCGACGGCATTCACCCCGGGCAGCTGCATCAGCACCCGGCGGATTTTATCGATCGTCACCGGTTTCAGCAAAACACCGGAAAATTCTTCCATCAGGAAGTGGTTTCCCACCTCGACATCAGCCGTCACCGCGGTGATGGTCAGCCCTTCCCGGCGACCGTCGGCATGAATCGCCCGCGCCAGCTCCACACCGGTCATTTCCGGCATCCACATATCGGTCAGCACCAGATCGAAATGGCCCTTTTCGAGTTCCGCGAGCGCCGCCTTGCCCGACTCGGCGGCCGCCACCCGGCCGACGCCGATTTTGGCGCACATGGCGGTCATCACCTTGAGATTCATCACCACATCGTCCACCAGCAGCACGGCAATGCGGCTGAAATCGCCGGCGACGCTCCCGCCTGAAGGTTTCTCTTCCGGCACCGGCGGCAAGGAAACGGTATCCTTCTGATAGCGAACTTTGTATAAGGTCACACCGAAGGTACTGCCCTTGCCGGGTTCGGATTCCAGCCACAGTTCGCCGCCCATGCGCTCCGCGAGCCGCTTGGCGATCGGCAATCCCAGTCCGGTGCCGTTGTTGGCGGCATTGGTGCCGCGCAGGCCCGAAAGTTGAACAAACGGCTCCAGCATCTTTTCCCGGTCGGCTTCGGCGATGCCGCTGCCGGTGTCGTCAACCATGAATTTGAAGGTGCCGATGGAATCGTCCTCGGGTTGGAATTCGGCCCGCAGCGTCACCGAACCCGCGGTCGTGAACTTCACCGCGTTGCCCATCAGATTAAACAGGATCTGGCGAATGCGGAGCTTGTCGAGCTCCATGACCGGCAGCGGCGGCACCGCCGAAAGCAGCGCCACCTCATTCTGTTCCGCCCGGTAGCGGAAGACTTTGAGCACATCTTCGGCCAGCGGCGTGAATTCCAGCGGTTCGGTGATGATCTGCATCTGCCCGGCTTCAAGCTTGGAAAGATCGAGCACATCGTTGATCAACTGCAGCAGCGAGTTGCCGGCGAACGCAATCGAATCAAGATATTCGCGCCGGATGTCCGGCTGGAGCGCATTGTCGCGCAGCAGTTCCGCGAATCCGATCACCGCATTCAGCGGCGTCCGGATTTCATGGCTGATCGAAGCGACGAAGAAGCTCTTGGCGCGATCCGCCGCCTGAGCCTGTTCCAGCGCCAGCAGCAATCGTTCCTGCGCCTGCTTGCGTTCCAGCATCAACTCGACCAGATGCGCCGCCGACTTCAGAAAGTTCACCCGGTGCTCGGAGAGTCTTTCGCAGGCGCCGTCTTCATAAACAATGCCGAGCCCGCCCCAGAGTTTGCCCTGGAGATAGATGCCGGCGGCGTAAAGCGACTTCATCTGATGGTCGAGAATCATCTTTTTCCAGCCGCCAAGCCCGGCCAGCACCCTGGGACGATTCAATTCCGGACAGAAAATCGTTTCCCGCCGCAAAATCTTCCGATACCACAACGCTTCGGGGGCAAACGGTTCGGCGTTGCAGTTCATGACCACCGGCTGCCGCCCCGGTTCGACATATTCGGCCAACCCGGTGGCGGTGTGTTTTTCCGAATCAAACGCCAGAATATAACAGCGCGTCGCCCCCATATGGCGGCAGATGGCCTCCAGCACCGCCTGAATCGCCTTGCCGGCGTCAGGGTCCCGGAAAAAAGCTTCAAGGCAATAATTGACCACCTGATGATTCAGGATCAATTCATTGAGATCGGTGACGTCCACCGCGCTCTTCACGATATAGCTCAAGGCGCCGCTTTCATCGAAAACCGGCTTGGCCGACACGATGTAATTGCGCTTGAGATAAACCACCTCCCGCCGTACCGGCCGGCCGGTGGCCAGCGCTTCGTACACCGGACGCAATACCCCGTCGGGCAAATTGGCGTTGAATATTTCCCAATTCTTCTCCGTGGTCAGCCGGCCGGGAACAATTCCGGCGAGTTCGCCGACCGCGGTGTTGGCCCGTACCAGTTCGCCCTTGCTGTCATGCAGCCAGATCGGGATATCGATATGATCGAGGATCATCTGTTTTTCATGGTCTGCCTGCTTGACCGCCCACTCCTGGCGCTCGCGGATCCGGGCCAGCGCAATGATGCTGGCCATGGACCGCATCAGTTTTTCGTCGACCGCGGAGAAGTGGCGGCGGATCCGGAAAAAGCTTACGAAAATCACCGCCCACAGTTTTTCGTCGATAAAAATCGGCGCCCCGATTACCGACCGCGGCACGGATTCCTGCGCGCCTTCGAAAATTTCCGCCTTCGCGGCATCGGAAAGCATCACCAGCTCGTTGCCCCGCATGGTTTCGCCGTACGCGGCCAGCAGCCGATCGATCGTCCGCGGCTGAACTTCCATCTCCGCCGGCAGTCCGGACCGCGTCCAGACATCCTGAAGCGCATATTCCGCGCCCTCCCCGTCATAAACCGCAAAGGCCACGCCGTCGCAGTCGGCCTGTTCGGCAAAGACGTCGAACACCCGCCGGAGATTTTTATCGAAATCGCAGTCCACCACGATCTGCGACAGCGCGCGATTCACGATCTGTTCGCTCCGGATCATGTCCTTGAGCTCGGAAATATCATTGGCCACGCCCAGCAGAAGCGTACGCCCGGTGGTCTCCGTGAATGCCTTTTTGAGCGTTTTGAAGTGATGGCGCACCCCGTCGGCATCCAATGCGCTCTCTTCAAATTCCTTTCCGGCGGGTTCGGCCATGATTTCCCGGTCCCGTTCCAGGAATCGTTGCGCATCCTCTTCCGAATGGAAAAGCTCGGCATCGGTCCGGCCGATGATTTCCCCGCGCGGTTTCCCCACGAATTCCGCCAGCGCCCGGTTGCAGAGCACATAACGGAAATCGTCGTTCGGATCCTTGGCGAAGAATATGATCGGAATCGAATTGATCACCAGCTCCCACAATTCCTGGGTTTCCCGCAGCCGTCCGATGCTCCGGGTAATATCGGTGATATCCTGAATCACCCCGACGAACTTCACCGTCCGCGGGTCGCTGCGGTCGGCCGCCGCCCGGAGGCGGTAATAGCGCATTTCACCGCGCCGGCTGGAGCGATAGTCGAACAGCGCATCTTCGGCTTTGCCGCCGACCAGCGCCGTCCAATCGGCTTCGACCTTCTCCCAGTCGTCCGGATAAATCCATTCGCCGAGCGGCATGGACATCCGGTCGTTTTCCACCGGCAACAGCTCCGGCAACATTTTCGAACCGGTGATCTCGCCGGTGGCCGGATCGAAGCAGAAGGCGGCCGAAAAGGTCAATTCCGAACTATATTCCAGACTGGTCAACGCCTTGCGCAACCGGTCGCGCTGCGCATAATCCTCGGTCACGTCGCGGAACACCAGAATGGCCCCGATCAACTTGCCGGCATGGCTGAAAATCGGCGCGGCGCTGTCGGCGATATGATAACGCCGGCCGTCCTGCGCCAGAAGATCGGTATGATTGGCCAGTTCCACCACCCCGCCGGTGCGCAGCGCCCGGGTCAGCGGCGACGGCGACGGCCAGTCGTCCAGATAGCTGACAATCCGGAAAAATTCGGTATGAGGCCGCCCCATGGCCTCGGCCTGAGTGCATCCCATCATCCGCTCGGCCACCGGGTTGAGCATGGTGATGTTGCCTTCGGCGTCGGTGGTCAGCACCCCGTCCCCGATCGCCCGGAAAGTCAATTTCAGGTGTTCGGCGGTCTCGATCGCCAGTTCCCGCTCCTTCTGGAGCTCCGCCGCCAGCGCCTTGGAACGGTCCAGCGCCTCACGCAGATCGGTCACATCCCAGGCGGCCCCGAGCAGCAGTTCGCGTCCGTCGGCGCCGCGGTAAACCTGTTTGACCACCTGAAGCCGACGAATCCGCCCCCCGCCGTCGGTCATATCCTCATAAAACTGCGCCATGCCGGCGGTTCCGGCGACAATGCCGCGGTCCACATCCGCGACCGCCGAGATTTCGGCGGCCTCATGCAGAAAGTCGCCGTCGGTTTTGCCGAGCAGCGCCCCGCGCTCCGCCTTGAAGAAATTCTCATAAGCCCGGTTGTTCATCACATAACGGTACTCGTTCCGGATATCCTTGGCAAAAAACATCACCGGCATGGTGTCCAGCGCGAGGCTGTAGAGTTCCCGCTCCGAGCGCAGTTGTTCGGCGAAGCCCTCGGCCTGGAGGCGGGTTTTCTGGAGTTCGGCGTTGTCGTGCGAAAACCAGACCACCGCATCCTGCCGGAAAAGATGACGCGGCAGCAGGGCAAAAGTCACCGAGCGCCGCACCGCATGATACTCATAGTCGAGGGTGGTTTTTTTTCCGGTTTCAAACACCGTTTTCACCGCTTCCGCCAATTTCGGATAATCGGCGCCGGCGACATCCTTCAAACATGCAGGCTTCGCCGTCCCCTGTCCGCTTCCGGTTTCGGCCTTGAAGTAAAGGATCGACTCGTTGCGGGCCAATACGCCGATGCGTCCCGGCAGCGCCTGATACAGTTCCAGCGACTGCCGGTTCACGCGGCGGACGGCAACCAGATAAATCCCCATGCCCACCACCAGCAACAAGAGCACGACGCCGACGCCCATGATTTCATACCGGTATTCCATCCAGACGCCCGGCGGTTGATTCACCAGCAACACATCCGGCGGCAGTTTGGACAAATCCAAATGCTGCTGCTGCAGCATCCGGTAATCGAATACCGGCCTGACCTTGCCCTGCTCCACCGGAATATCCCGGGCGCTTTTGCGGCTCAATGTCCTGCGGATCAGCTCGGCCGCAGCCCGGCCGTGTTCGGTGGCGACCGTGACATACCCGCCCAGCGCGCCGAAGCCGAGCAGCGGATCGGCGCTGACCAGATAAGGGCGTTTGCACACCTGGGCCAGGTCGAGACCGAAAGCGGAGAGATTCAAATAGGCGTTTTCCTGCACCCCGCGCCAGGGACACAGCAGCAGCAGCGAATTTTCCGGCAGCGCGGCGATGCGGTCGAACAATGCCTTGCCTTTGAATTCCCCGTTGTCGATGTAGACCATCTTGACGCCGGGAAACTCCGGCAGCGTCGCATGCAGCCGGGCCGCGAACGCCCGGCTTTCCGCCGACGAGTCGGTCAGAATCGCCACCACTTCGGTTTGAGGGTAGAGCGACAACGCCAGCCGGATGGTGGCCTCGGTGCCGAACTGTTGCACCACTCCGGTGACATTCGGATACTTTTCCTTCAAATCGGCCGGACAACTCTCGTACCCGGCGAAAACCACCGGCAGCTCCGGCGGCAATTCCTGATAATGCTCCAGTACGAAATTGATCGCCATGTCATCGAGCGCCACCACCAGAACGTATTGTTTGGCCTTCATCCGCTCCAGGCAACGCTGAAATTTCCGCACCTGAGCCTCCCGGTCGCTGGTCCGGAGCGCATCGAACTCCACCACGTCGAATACGAGCCGCTGGTCTCCGCGGGGCGTTTCCGCAATGATCGTATCGACCATGTTTTTGGTCCACTCATGGGTCATATGGTAGGACGCCAGAACCAGAACCTGTTGCATCGGCGGGTTTCCCGGATCATCCCCGGCATGGATCGAAAAAGCGGCCGAAAGCAAGATCATTGCAATCGCCAGCCATTGCCACGTTACCCCCTGCCTCATCAAAAATCTTCCCGCATGAGTTGAAACCCCTGTCATAAATGATGGATACTATATCATAACGGTTTTGAATTGTCAATTTGCAGGAACCAAACTGCGGCGAAAAAGTTCCATTTCGTTCCTCCGGCCGTTGCGCCGGGGCCGTGCGCCGCTCCGACGCGGCATCGGCTGCGGCGCCTCCCGCGCAACCCGGATTCACGATACCCCGGACCGTCCGGTATTTTTTCAGCACGGGGACGCCATTTCCTCCAGTCGATGGAGCAAACCGCTGTCGCGGTGCGTCGGTGCGGCCAATGCCCGAGCCAGAAGCCTTTCGTCGCTCCAGATTTCCAATCGTTTTTCAGCGCGCGTCGCGGCGGTGTAAACCAGTTCGCGGGTCAACAGCGGGGAATCGGTTTCGGGCATCACCACCATGACTTCGCTGAAACCCGACCCCTGCGATTTGTGGACCGTCATGGCGAAAACCGCTTCGTGCGCGGGCAATTCCCCCGGCAGGAAGCCGCGTTCGATGCCCGGGAAAAATATCCGCACAGCGCCGCCCGGCCGATCCAGCGCCGCCAGTCCGGTGTCGCCGTTGAACAATCCGGTCCGGGGATCGTTGGTTAAAATCAGAATCGCCATTCCCGGCGCTTCCATCGAAGTCAGATTGAGCTGCTCCATGATCAACTCATTGAGACGATAGACGCCGCGCCGTCCCCGGAGCTGCGGCGCCAGAATCCGGAAACTGTCGAGCAGCCGGAACGCGATCGCGCGGGCTTCCGGCGTCCCCTTCGTTGCCAGTTCCGGCAAGTCCAGCAGCCGCCAGCGGCCGTCAATTCGTATTTTCCGTACCGCCGCCGCCAGATGCCGCTCCAGTTCGACTCCGCCGGAGCGGAAAAATGCATATTCGGCCCCCTGCCACACCGTCATTTGCGCCGCCAGCGCCGCCGCCGCGTCCGGTCCTTCGTCCACCTCCCGGATCGCCGTCGCAATCCGGCCGATCAACGGCGCATCGCGGTCGAAACGATGGTTTTCGGTCAATTCGACCACACAGCCGGAAAGCGGCTTCGCGTCACTGATTTCCGGTATTTTCCACCGGGTCTGCGCGGCGAATCCCCGGACTTGCGCCGCCGTGCCGACATTGCCCGCGCCGGCGTCGCAGATATCGGCCATCACCGCTCCGGCCTCGACCGAGGCCAGCTGGCGGCGGTCGCCAAGCAGCACCAGCCGGGCTCCGGGCCGCAGCGCCGCCAGCAGCCGGGCCATCAAATTGAGCGGCACCATCGAGCATTCGTCGACAATCAGCAGATCGCACGGCAAGGGATTGCCGGCATGATGGCGGAACTCGTTGGAGTTGCGCCGCGCGCCGAGCAGTTTGTGGATGGTTCCGGCCTCCAGCGCCGCCATCCGCTCTCGGACCGCGTCGGAAACCCGCAGCCGCCCCAGATTGTTGCGCAGCGATTCAACCAGCCGCGCCTGCGCCTTGCCGGTCGGCGCGGCCAGCGCAATCCGCAATCCGGGATGCAGCTCCAGTTCCAGCGCGATCAACGCCGCCGCCACCGTGGTTTTGCCGGTGCCGGGACCGCCGCTCAGCACGGTCAGCGCCCGGCTGACCCCATTCCACACCGCCCACTGCTGGTAGTCGGGCGCAGGATGGGCCGCCGCGTCGGGAAAAAACTGCGACAGCTGGTGGAGCCGCCCCGGCGCCAGCTCGGGCGGCGTCACCGGCTGAGCCGCCAGCTCAATCAGCCGCTTCGCCACCGTTTTCTCGAAAACGAAATAACGCTGGAGATAGCAGCGCCCGGCGCGGTCCGCCACCAGCGGCGTCGCAGGCGTGCCGCCGCCGTCGTAAAGCGTGACGGCAATGCGATTTTCCGGGGCGGCCAATGCCGCAAGCCATGCTGCGAACGGCGGAAACCCCTCTTTTTCGCTCCACGCCTTCAAATCGGCGCAACTGTGTCCCTGCCGGACCGCGAACGACGCCAGCAGACTCGCCAGATAAAGCTCCACGCTTTCGCCGGCAGTCAGTTTCAATATGAAATCGGCGAACACCCGGTCGATGGCGACCAGCGCGTCGTCGTTTTCGGCCCAGCACCGCGCCTGTTCAAACGTCCACATCGCAGCCTCCGTTCAGTGCCTTTTCCAGCACCGCCACCGTACCGTAGTCGGGGCGGGCGGCGAAAATCCCGAAACCCGGCTCGTCCAGCGCGACGCCACGCAAAAAGATGTAGTAAACTTCGCCGATGTAACGCTCGTATTCCGCCGCGCCGAACCGTCCGCCGAGCCGCAGCCTCAGATATTTGACCAGCGCCGCCAGATAGATCAAATACTGCATGGGGTAGGCATGTTCGACCATCGCTGCTCCAAGCCGCCCCGGAGCGAACGCGGCGGGGTCGCCGCCGAGACGGTTGGATTTCCAGTCGATGATGTAATAACGCTGTTCATGTTCGAACACCATGTCGATGAAGCCATTGAAAAATCCGCCCCGGAGCGTGAATCCGGCTTCCGGAGTCATCGTGTTGCCGAACTGCTTCCGCCAGTAAGGTTCGACCGCGGCGCACACCGCCTCCAGTCCGAACCCGTGCGGCACGGCGAACATGAATTCGAGTTCGCGCAAACACCGCTCCGGCGCAATCCGGCCGATTGCCGCGCCGCACGGCAGTACGGTCGCGGCCAGACTTTTCAGCATGGCGGCGGTCGCGCCTTGCGTCGCCGGGTCGGTAAAGCCGAACCGGCGCAAGGTTTCGGCGCATAAACTGGCCGCGGGCAGATCAGACAGGGTGCAATCCTCGAGAATCTTGTGCCAGGCGTTGCCGATCGCCGCGCCGCCGGGAATCGCCATGATGCCGTCCATCCCCGCCGACCGGCCCGGGCCGGCTGCAACCGGCCCGGCCGGTTCATCGATGTCGCCGGCATCGTAATCGGGTTCCGGTTCCGCCGCGGTCGCCATGGTCCCGCCCTGCTGCCAGGGCAGCGAGGAGTAGCTGACCAGCCGCCAGTTGCGGGCGATCGCCGGCTCCGGTTCGAGACAGGCGCAGCCGCTCAAATCCGGCGGTTCGGGCCGGTAAACCGGCGACCGCAACGGCACCTCGGAGGTTTCCAGCAACAGCTCGGGCGGAATTTCAGGCAAGGTCACGGCGGCGGTCAGTTCGGCCAGCGCCGTCTCCGCGCCGCCGTCGAAATGGCGCATCCGGAAAAGCCAGTCGAGCGGCGTGACCGTCACCGGCTTGCGGTCGCGCCCCGTCCGGCTGCCCCAGCAGATCCGACAGGCATATTGGGCCCGGGTGATGGCGACGTAAACCAGCCGCAGCAATTCCTGAAGTTCTTCGCGCTCGCTCTGCGCCGCCGCGGCAGCATCATCGCCGCCGAGATCGTAGCACAACTCTTTTCCGACATGATAGACGCCGCGGTCGCCGCGCCGCCCCGGATACCAGCGGAACAAACCGGGCAGCAGAACCACCGGAAACTGCAATCCCTTGGCCGCGTGAATGGTCAGCAGCTTGACCGCCGAACGGTCGGTTTCGAGCTGTTCAAGGTTGGCCTCGACGGAGTGATCGGCATTGCGCATCGAGTCGCGCAGCAGTTTGACCGTGCCGCAGGGCGACAACGCGCGGCGCGAAGCCTCGGCGCCAAGCAAATCGCCGAGCTGACCGTAATTGGACAACACCCGTTCGCCGCCGGGCTGCGCCATCACCCGCCGCCGCACCCGGAAATCGCTGAAAATCCGGCGCAACAGCGATTGAAAGCCATGCTTCCGCCAGACTTTGAGCAATCCGGCGAATTCCGCGCGGCTCTCCGACAGAAAGTCGCCCTCTCCCAGATAGCCGGCCAGTTCCGCCGGCGTCATACCGCCCAGTCCGGTCAGCAGCGCCCGCTTGATCCGGTCGCTGTCCGCCGGATTGAGCACCGCGTCCAGCACCGTCAGCAGCGCCTGCGCCTCCGGTGACTGCCAGACGCTGGAACTTTTGACGCTGATCACCGGAATCCGCCGCGCGTGCATCGCCCGGCGCACCTCGGACAGCTCAAAACCGTCGTAACACAGCACCGCGAAATCACCCGGCGCAAGGCGGCGGCCCGACGGCAGCCGCCAGTCATTTTCCAGCATTGACAAGATAGTGTCGGCGCACCAGGCGATGCACGATTCGATCTTCCATTCGGGACGATGGAGAATGCCGAGCGGACGGCGGTCGGCCGCGCCGTCCAAAGTCAGACCGCCGACTTCCGGCAGCGGCGCGACGACCTCGCCGAAGCGGATTTCAGGCTCGGCGAAGGGCAGCGCATGCCCGGCGAAAACGGCATTGACCGCCCGGATCAGCGCCCCGGAAGAACGGTAGTTGGCGCTCAGCGTGTAAATTTTCCCGTGTCTTGCCGCAGTCTCCCGCGCCGCCTCGAGATAGGTCGCCAAATCTCCGCCGCGAAAACTGTAGATCGCCTGCCGGGGATCGCCGACCATGAAAAAGGCCGGATCGTCACGTTCGGCGAAAATCGTGCGGAATATCTCATATTGCACCGGATCGGTGTCCTGAAACTCATCGATGATGCCGGCTTTGAAGCGGCGGCGCAACGCCGCGGCCAGCCGTCCGTCCGGCGCGGCCAGCGCGTCGCGCACCCGGAGCAGGAGATCGTCGAACCCCTGAAAGTTGTCGCGCGCCTTCCATTCCGCGAGTTTTTCCCGCACGAAATCGATCGCGTCGCGCCGCAGCCGGTTGCGGCAGCGCGGCAGCAGGTCGTCGCAGCAGCGCCCGGCCAGCGCGAAGAACGGTTCCCCGGCCAGAAAAGCAGCCACCGCCTCCTCATTGCCCGCCGGCCGTTTCCGGGCCTGAGCCAGAAGATTGCCCGGCAGCAGCGGCGTCAACCGCGCGGCCAGCCGGGTGCCGTCCGGCTGCGCTTCAGCGAGCAGCGCATCAAGCGCCGCGGCATATTCATCGAGCTCTTCTTCCGCATAGCCGCTCTTGAGCCTGCCGTAAAGCGGGGTCAGAAGGTCGCTCCGCCAGGATGACCGCAATGCCGCCAGCGCCTCCGTCCAGAGCTGCTCCAGCATCGCCGCCGAATCATCCGGCGACCGTGACCCCGACAGCCTGAGATTCGGCCGGCCCAATACCGTAAGCACCGTCGGCAGCAGTTCTTCGGGCCGCACCGCATTCACGCCCGGAAGCGGCGAGTTCCCGTAACGGCGGCTGCGGCAGAAGTCGCCGAGCAGCTTTTCGACATACCCGGTCAGGTTCTTTTCCAGCCTGGCCTGAAATGCGACACCGCTTTCAAAGGCGTTTTCGCTCAACACCCGGCCGCAGAAGCCGTGCAAAGTCGAAACATTCGCATCGTCGAAGTCGCGCAATGCCAGCTGGAGCCGCGCGCGCTGCCGGTCCGGAGCAATTCCGCAGGCGGCAAAACGCGCCAGCAGCGCTTCGGCCCGGGCGCGCTGCACCGGATCCTCCGGCGGCCGTCGGTCCACGGCCCCCAGCAATCCGGCCAGCACCGTGCGCAGTCGTTCGCCCAACTCGGCGGCGGCGGCTTCAGTGAAAGTCACCACCACGATCTGTCCGATTGTCAGACCGTGCTCGACAATCAGCCGCGCCGCGAGGTTCTGGATGTTGTGGGTCTTGCCGGTTCCGGCGGCGGCTTCAATCAGGTTGAGGCCATCGAGCGGAATCTGGATCGAATCGAGTTCGGTGCGCATCGCTTCCATCATGACTCCGCCCTCCCCGGCTCCGTTTTGATGCGGCCGTAGAGCAACTCCGCCAGCCGGGCGAACTCCGCCGTGAAATCGGGGTTGTCGAAATCGCCGGAGGTGAAAAACTCCCGGATGCCGGGCTGGTCGCCGTCGCCGAACCCGTTGTAGCCGACGAATTCGGCCACGCCGCTGCGCCCGGCGGCCTTCGCCGGCGAAGCGCTGGGAAAAATGGGCGGCGGCCGCAGGCGATATTCGGCATAATAGAGGTCCAGCAGCTCCAATAGCCGTTCCCGGGCCGCTTCCGGCGCGAGCGGCGGAAGGCGGCGCTCGACGAAGGCCGCCTTTTCCAGATTGAGCATGAACCCGTGGACCGGAGCGCCGAGCCGAACCGTCCACGCCAGCTGCCCCAGCACCGCCGGCAGCGCCGTGCGGCAGTCGAAACGGCCGAACCGCCAGCAATAAATCGCCGAACCGTCGGGCGCACCGTGGCTCCAGCCGGTCAAGGTCAGCGCCATCTCCGGCAGCGCCAGATCGAGCAGCCGCCGCTCGCCGCGCCGCAACCGCTCCCGCCAGACGGCGGGCATCCGGTTCATGAGTGCGAACCGCTGCTCGAAATCGCGTCGCCCCGGAGCGCCCGGCGCCAGCAGATTCATCCGGTCGGCCAGATGATATTGCGCCTCGGGCGGCACCGCATCAAGCATCCAATGCGCCAGCATGCCGTCGAGTTTGTAGCGGTCCAGACCGTCCAGCGCCCACGGCTCCGAATCAGCCGGCGGTTCGGGTTCGAACGCCTCCCAATGCATCGTCAGACGCGTTTCCAGAAGATATTTACCCGGATTCCGGAAAAATTCCACCAGCTCCGCAAGCTCCAATGCAGAACCTCGCGGCACCGCTCCCAGCTCGGGATAAGCCGGTCCGGCGGAGTCGGCCGCCAAAAGCCGCGTTCCCGCCAGCGCCGCCTCGAAGTTTTCGCGGTCGAAGCTGCGCCGCCGCGGATCGTCGCCCAGACCGAAATAATCAAGATCCACACCCGAGAGCTTGTGCCGGACCGCGGTCAGGCCGAAAGCGTTGCGGCAATATTCCATAATCTCGGCCAGCGGCGCCGCCGGCGGAAATTCCTTGTCGTCGCGCATGCTCTGGCCGCAATAAAAAAACCAGACCGCCCGCCGCGCCGCCAGCAATGCCTCCAGCAGAAGATAACGATCCTGCGCCGCCTGACTGCGGTCGCCGGGCAACTGCCGCTCCGCCGCCAGATTGAAGCCGAGCCTGAGATCGCGGCGCGGAAAGGCTTTGTCATTCAGTCCCAGAATCGCCACCACCGCCACCGGAATACTGCGCATCGGCAGCATCTTGCAGAACGTGATCCGGCCCCGCAGAAAACCGCTGCTTTCCTTTTCCACCGGCAGCACTTCGTCGAGCATCGCCGTCACCGCATTCAGCGGCAGCGGCGTCGAACTCAACCCGTCACGGCTTTCCCGGCGCAGAATCGCAATCGCGCCGCGCAATGCCGCCAGACCGGTCCGCGCCGTGTTGCCGTCCGGGAAAAAATCCGCCAGCATACGGTCGAAAAGCGCGCACCACGCCTCCGCCGGACGCGGCCGGTCAAGCTCTTCGGCCAGACGGGCGAGACGAATCACGAATTCGGTGAATTGGCCCAGCAACTCCGCCTGACCGCCTTCGGCCGACTCCACCGCAATGATCCGGTCGGGTTCCAGCGCGGAGTCGGCGTCCGTCGCCCGCGCAAACCCCATCAGCAGCCGGTCAAGCCCCATTTGCCAGCTGAATTCGTCGAATTCCACCGCGCAGAAACGCTCCCGCTGCCGGGCGTCGAAGCCCCAGCGGATGCCGGCGCGCGCCACCCATTCGCCGATCAGTTCCAGCTCGTTTTCGCCGATCCCGAGACGTTCCGCCAGCGGCGTCACATCGAGCAGCGCCAGAATTTCCGAAAGTTCAAAGCGGCCATGCGCGGTGTCGAGCAGCCGATGAAACGCATCGAGCATCAGCGCCGCGTCGGGCGGCGGCCGGTCGGCAATGCTGTAGACGTCCTGCAGCGGCCCCTGATCGAAAACCGCTTCGATCAAGGGCACATAAGGTTCGATCTCCGGCGCCATCACGATCACGTCGCGCGGCTGAATCGCCGGGTCATGCATGATCCGAAGCAACTCGTCATGGAGAATTTCGATCTCGCGCCGCGGGCCGTGGCAGTTGTGAATGGCGACGGTGCCGTCGCCGGCGCATTCCGGGCGGGGCGCTCCGGTGATTTCAGCGACGCTTGGATCCGCTTCCGGACGGCGGTCGTAAAGATTGAGGATATCCTGCTGCAAAACCTGAAGCATGGTCGCATCGGGCGCATAGCCGTCGGGCCCCGGCGCCGTCACCGGCGCGAAATCCCGGTAATGTTCCTCTTCGACCACGCCATCTCCGCCCCGCTGGAGAAGCGCGGTGAAAAATCCCCGGCCCGAAGCGCCGAGCGCCTGAAGCAGCGGATTGCCCGGCTCCGGCGCTTCCCACGGTTCCAGCAGCCGCGCCGCCTCGGTCCGGGAATATTGATGCTCCCAGTATTCGCGGCAGGGCGACAGATAAAAGAAATGCACCGTCGTCGCAGCGCCCAGTTTGAGCAGAATTTCCAGATAGACCGGCGGCAGCGCGCCGACGCCGAAAACCGAAACCGCGCGCGGCAGCCGCGCCGCAGGCAATGTTTCTTCGGCCAGAAATTTGCGGAAAAACCAATCCCGGCCCGGCGTCCGGACGAAGAGTTCGTCGTAAAGCCGCCGCTGCCACCCGGCGTCGCGGCCGGACGAATTCCACAGACGGTCCATGCGGTCGAACCGGTAGAGCTGATACTGGTCGAACAACGCGGCGATTCGACCTGCAAGCTGCCAGCGCTTGAGTTCGGCGTTTGGATTTCTGGTATAGTGCGCCAGCTCGGGGTAACGCTCCGGGGCGGAGCACAGCAGCCGCATGATCCGCCAGCGCACATTTTCCGGCGCGCCCGCTTTCTGCGCCTCGTGGAAGGCTTGACCGTAGCAATCGTGCAGAATCCGGTTCACGAAGCTGTTCGGAAACGGCAGGTCGAGGTTGGCCGCCACCGGCGCGCAACCGGCAAGATATTGTTCCAGAAACGCGGCCATGCCCCGGGTCTGGACCACCACCGTATGCGGCGCCAGTATGTTTTCCCCCGCCGGATCGGCGACACGGTAGACCCGGTCGGCGAAGACCGCCGCCAGATCCTCCATCCGATTGGCCACATAGAGCAGGAACGCCATACCGTCCCCCGTTTATTTCAACAGGAACTTGAGTTCGTCAATCGTCAATTTTTCGGTAGCCAGGGCCGGGTTGTCCACCACCTGGTCGAAGATTTCGCGTTTCTTTTCCTGAAGCCTCAGAATTTTCTCCTCGATCGAATCGTTGACCAGGAGTTTCAGAATCCGCACCGGACGGGTCTGCCCGATGCGATGGGTCCGGTCGGCCGCCTGAAGCTCCGCCGCCGGATTCCACCACGGGTCATAGATCATGACCGTATCCGCCGAAGTCAGGTTCAATCCGGTTCCTCCGGCCTTCAGACTCAGCAGGAAAATCGGAATTTCCGGCGTATCGTTGAATTCATCGACCACCGCCTGCCGGTTGCGGGTGGCGCCGTCGAGATAACAATAGCGGATGCCGGAAGCGTTGAGCCAGGAGCGAACCAGCGCCAACAGCGAAGTGAACTGGCTGAAAAGCAGCATCTTGTGATGGCTGTCGAGATGTTCGAGCACCAGTTCCTGAAGCAGCTCGAACTTGGCCGATTCGCCGTCGGCGTGGCTTTTGTTTTCACCCAGCAGCGCAGGATGGCAGCAAATCTGGCGCAGCCGCAAAAGCGTGGTCAGAATCTCGAAATTGCCGCGACTGCTGCCGGCGGGGTCCTGTTCCAGGTGCGCCAGCTGTTTCCGGCCCTCGGCCAGCATCTGGTCGTAAAGTGCACGCTGGGCCGGCTCCATGGTGCAGAAACAGCTGCATTCCTCGCGCGGCGGCAGCTCCGGCGCCACCATCGCCTTGTTGCGCCGCTTGATGAAAGGCGCCACCCGCGCCGCCAGCTCCGACTGCAATTCCGGCGATCCGGCGATATCGGCGTAGGTTTTCTTGAAGCTGTTGAAACTGCCGAGCAAACCCGGGTGGAGGAAGTCGAAGATGCTCCACAGATCGTCCGGAGAATTTTCCAGCGGCGTCCCGGTAAGCACCAGCTTGTGCCTCGCCTTCAGCGCCTTGCAGCTCTGGGCGTTGGCCGTCCCCGGATTCTTGATATGCTGAGCCTCGTCGAGGATCACCAGCGTGAAATACTGTTTGCTCAGCTGCGCGATTTCGCGCCGCGCCAGCGTGTACGACACCACCACCAGATCGTAATCGGTAAGATGCCCCAGCACCGTGTCGCGCTGCGAACCGTAAAGCGCCCCGACCTTGTATGCGGGCAGGAAGCGGTTGCATTCGCGCTGCCAGTTTTCAACCAGGCTGGCCGGACAGACCACCAGCGCCGGCGGCGCTCCGGCGACGCGCAGCAGATTGAGCGCCGCCAATGCCTGCACCGTCTTGCCGAGACCCATTTCGTCGGCCAGAATCACGTTGAATCCGTTGCCGAGCATCCGCCGCAGCCAGTCCACGCCCTGCTGCTGATAGGGGCGCAGCTTGGCCTGAATCGGCGGCGTGGAAACAATATTGGGCGCCTCCGGCGGCGTATCGCTGAAGACATGGCGCGCCAGCGCGGCAGGCAATGCCTCCGGCCACTGCCGGGTCAGGTAATGATAATAATTGAGCATCACCCGGGGCAGCGCGAAACTGTGCGAACTCTCATCAAGGCGCTGAATGATGCCGTTGAGCTTCTGTACCGTCCGCGCCACCGCGGGCGGCAGCGCCGCGGGCATGCCGTTGTCGAGCAAAAGATAGCGCGCCTGATTGCGGGCCGCCAGACAGAGGTTTTTCCAGCCGGTTTCGCCGCCGCGGCGGTCGTGCCAGCGATAGCAGAAGGTGAAATTGTCGGCAGCGTCGATCGCGTCGGTCGCGTCGCAGGAAAGTTCGATCGCCGGCAGGCCGTTGCCGCCGGCGGCGAGTCTGCTCAACGCCCCGCCCAATACCAGTTTCGGATATTTTCCCAGCCAGTCCGGCAGCACCGAATCGAGAAAAAGTCCGATCGTCTCGGGTTCGCCGAGTTCGAAACGCCCCTGCGCCGGATCGCCGGAGGCGCCCAGCATGCGAAAGGCATTGACCACGTCGGTTTCAAGCGCTTCCTGCCGCAGCCAGAAGCGGCCCCGGGTGCCCGGCACCATCCGCCCGGCGTCGGGATGAAACGACTCCTCGTCATAGACGAAACGCAGTTCCAGCGAGAGTTTTTCCGATGCCAGCAGGCCTTCAAGCAAGATGGCGCAATCCGGAGTCTCCGGCGTCGCATCCTTGCCGTATTTCACGCATTCCAGCGGCGGATGAGCCAGAAACGATTCGCTGCCCGGCGTCGCGTCGGACCAGATGCCGAGCCGGAAGAAGTTGCGCAGAAAACCGATTTCACAGTCGGCCGCCACCCAGAAATACTCCCCGCCCTTGCCGACCCAGCAGCCGGAGCGGCCCGTAATCACCTTGGCCGAATGGATTTCGAGCAACGCGCCGCGAAACCGGATGCCGGGCGCATATTCGCGGCCGGCGGAACCGTGCTTGACCAGAATCACCGCGCGGGCGTTGGCCTCGGTATGAATGATGAGCCGGCGGCCGTTGCGGAAAAAACGTTCAAAATCGCCCAGGCAGTGAAAAAGCTCGGCGGTCTGTTCGGAGTTGAGCAGAATATTGGAACTGTCGGCTTCGCCGTTGATCGCCAGAAACCGGATGATCTGCCGGTCCTGAAGCGAAAACTGATTCAGCTTCAGCGTCACCGCCAGCGTCTTGTCGAAAAAGAGCTGGCGCAGGTTGTTGAGATTGCCCAGATATTCGCGCTTGTCGGCGCGCAGCCGGACCGAAAGCACCGCATTTTCCCATTTGCTCGGGACATGCGGAAACGCCGACTCGGCCTGAATGAAAACCTCGGCCTCCGGCTGCGGAATGCACTCTTTGCTCAATGTTTCCAACCCGGCATTCTTCAAGCCGGTATATTGGGCGCTCTCGCTGTCGATCTCGGCCGACTGTTCCGGCAGCCGGAACTGGCCGGAATACATCAGCAGCGCCAGCGCATGATCGCAGACCTTGCCTTCGGCCAGGGCGGCGGCGGCGGCGGAACAATCGCACTCGGATTGCGGCGGCTCCCCGGGTTTGACGGTGACGTGAATATTGCCGCTCTTATCGGAAATCACCGCGTGAAGCCGCCCATCCGCATCGCGGAACGCCCCTTTGATCCGGTTCAGTTTGAGCAATTGCTTCGCCTGCTTGAGCGTACTCTCACAGGAAAACGCGATCAGGCGTTCTTCAAACGCCGACTTTCCCTTCATCACCGCCTCCCGTCGCGCCATGAAATCATACGGTAAATCCCGCTACTATAAACCCGGATTTTTTAAAATGCAACAACATTTTCAGAAAAAACTCTTTTTTTTCTGGCGAAGCCCGCCGCATTGTGTCATATTATATTAAAATATAATATTTTTATTCTCGTCACGGTCCGAGCCGCCGGGAGATTCCATCATGACCATCGTCACCGCCGACGCCATGCGCCGCTTTGAAACGGATTGCTTCGCCGCCGGAAGCGCCATGCCGGAAGGCCTCATGGCCGAAGCCGGCCGCGGCGCGGCGGATTGTTTTCACGATTTTTTCCGGGCGCTGCCGCCCGCCGCCCGCCGCCGGGTGATCATCGCCGCCGGACATGGCAACAACGGCGGCGACGGCATTGTCATGGCCGGGCATCTTGCGCGCGAACTGAAGGATACGGCAATCGAACTCCATCTCGTCTGCGTCCCGGACAAGCTGTCGTCCGCGGCGCGGCACTTCTACTCCGCACTGCCCCGGGGGGTGCCGGTGCATTGCGGCACGCTGCCGCAATTCCGTCCCGGCGACGTGATCGTCGATGCTCTGCTCGGAACCGGATTGAGCGGCAATCTGCGCGAACCCTATCGCAGCTGGATTGCGCGCCTCAACGCCTCCCGCTGTCCGGTTTTCAGCGTCGATCTGCCTTCTGGCCTGGGCTCGGACTGCTGCGTTCAGGCCGACATGACCGCCGCCATCGGCTGGTTCAAGGATTCGCTCTTCACCCCGGAAGGCGCCCGTTGCGCCGGACGGCTGCGGCGCATTGCGCTCACCCTGCCCGGCGAGCCGGAGCGTTGCGGCACGGCCATCGACGCCGAAGCCGTCGCCCGCCGGTTCCGGCGGCTCGACGCCGCGATTCACAAATATCAGAAGGGTTCCGTCCTGCTGCTGGGCGGTTCCGTCGCCTATCCGCACGCGCCGTTTTTGAGCGGCCGGGCCGCGCTCCGTGCCGGAGCCGGGATGGTGCGGCTGCTGACCCCCGCCGGCGTCACGATCCCCGGCGGCGCGCCGCTGGCGCTGATCGCCAGCCCGCTCTCCGGCAATCACGGCTTTTTCAGCGGGCGCGATCTGGACGAATTGAGCACTTACACCGCCAGAGTCGATGTCGTGGCCGCCGGTCCCGGCCTGGGCCGTCACGAAAGCGTCCGGGACTTTCTCGCCGGAATCGTCAAACTGCCGCTGCCGCTGGTGCTGGACGCCGATGCGCTTTATTTCGCCGCGGAAATGGCCGACGCGATCCGCGCCCGGACCGCCCCCACCGTGCTTACGCCTCACGCCGGAGAAGCCGCGTTGCTGGCCGCCGGAGCGGGGGTGAGCTCGATTCCGAATGATCCGGTCGCCGACGCCCGGTCGCTGGCCGACGCCTACGCCGCCTGTATCGTCCGGAAAGGCTGTCACAGCGTAATCGCGCTGCCCGGCGGTCATTGTGTGCGCAACAGTTCGGGCTGCCCGGCGCTGGCCACCGCAGGTTCCGGCGACTGCCTGACCGGAATGATCGCGGCAGCGCTGGCCGGAGATTCCGCAGGCGAACTGCTGCCGGCGGTGGCGGAGGCGGTTTTCCTCCACGGACTGGCCGGAGAACTGGCCGCGGAAGTTTATGGCATGCGCGGCGCGATCGCCGACGACCTGCCGGAATTGATTCCCGCGGCGCGGCGGTCGATTACGCCCTTCGCCTGACTCTGAGCCGGACCGAAAACAGGTTTTGACCGAATTTTGCCTAACACGATTCAGTTTCCCGGTTTTCTCCACCCTTTTCCCGGAAAGAAATGGACCTGAAAAATGGCCGGAGAGCAGAGAAAAGCGCCGATTTTATTGCAAAAATATTTGCAACCGGACGGGAAAGAATGTACTGTAAACTATAATTGCGATTCCATAGTTCCATAGCAGGAGGAGTTTGATTTTATGTTGAGATGCAGTATCTCGGTCTACGGCGCGCATCTGCTTGTGCCGGAAAACGACCGCACCGTCGCCAATATCGTCCGTGCTTCGGCCGGACTCGGATTCGACGCCATTGACCTCGGCTATTACTGGGGGGAAAACCGCAAGGCGGAGATGGCCGAAATCAGGAAACTGGCGCCCGAACTCGGCATCGCCGTCGGTCATTACATCGTCGGCAACAACTTCGGCAACGCCGCCGAAAAAGGCGCTACCGAGCTGGCTGCGGAAATCGACAAGGTGAAAGTCGCACTCGACGAAGCGGCCGAAATGGGCTGTGCCGCGTTGCGGATTTTCGGCGGCGGCTATGAATTGGAATGGAACGCCTACTGCGGCAAGATCGCCGAGGCGCTTGCCGCCTGCGTCGACCATGCCAAGGCCGCCAATGTGATCATGGCGCTCGAAGACCACGGCGCACTGTGCAAAAATTCCGCCCAGATGCTCTATTATCTGACCGCGGTCAACTCGCCGTGGCTGCGCGCCAATGTCGACATCGGCAACTTCTGGAACTACGGCGAATTGCCCGAAACCGGCGTACGCGCCATGGCCAAATACGCCGCCATGGTCCACGTCAAGGATCTGCGCCGGGTCAACGGTACGCTCCTGCCGGTACCGGTCGGCGAAGGTGAAATCGATTTCCGGAACTGCTTCCGGATGTTGGCCGAGGCCGGATACAGCGGGCTCATCTCATTGGAATACGAATGTCAGCTGGGCAATCCGAAGCACGGCATCGCCCAGAGTCTGGCGCATATGCGCCGTTGTGCGACGGGATTCTGAACCATTTGAACCGGAGGCGGTTCCATGAACAATCGGGTCGATTACCTCAGCGACAAGCTGGTCCATGCCCGCGAGCGGATCAAAGCTCGCCAGCAGGCACTGACCGCCGTCCGGGGCGGTAATCCGCCCGATGCGGCCAGTGCCGCCGAATCTCCGGCGCTTGCGGCGCCGGAGATGGCCGATCCGGTTCCGGATAACACCCCGCCCCCGGCGGTCGAAGCAGCGCGGCCGGCCGACGTTCCGTCCGCGCCGTTTCCGGCGGCGGATGCCGCCGGCAAACAGCAGGCTTTCGACCGGCGTTACGATCAGACCCTCCAGCTCCGGCGCGATCTCGAACAGCGGCTGATCCGCTGTGTGACCCAGGCCGAAGGCCGGCTGGCCGAGGCCGAAACGCTGTGTTCGCAGCTGACCGAGCTGTCCGCCCGGCTCGACGCCCGGATGGCGGCGCTTCGGGAGCTGGAACTGCCGGAAGCCGGCGACTTGAGCATCATCGAACTCGGCGACCTTTACCGGGGCATCGACCGCGAGCGGCTGGAATTCTTTCAGCTGGAGGCCCAGATCGAGCGTCTCGACCGCGGAATCCCCGTTCCCGGCCAGGCGCACCATGCGCCGCCGGGACCGGCGGATTTCAAACAGGCGTTCAAAATCGGGCTGGGGTTCACGCTGCCCCTGATTCTGGGATTGGGCGGCGCCATCCTGCTCGGAGCGCTGCTGCTGTTTCTGAGCTGGAGATAAATCATGCCGATCCGCAATCTGCCGCACCGCCCCGGCCAGCACAAAATTGCGCGTTACGCCCATACCAAAAGCTGCGCCCGCGTCTCCGGGCTCACTCCGCCCGCCATCCGCGAAGCCCAGGCCCGGCGGCGCCGCTGGCTGCCGGTGGCGGCGATTTTGATCTGGCTGGCCGGAATTCTTGCCATTTGCGCATAATTTTCCGTTTTTGCGGCAAAAAAAATTTGCATTTGGCAAATATAGTCTTATCTTAAATATAGCTTTAATACATTTGGATGGTTTTATGACGGACGCCGTGCTTCTGGAACAATTTCGGGACATCTGTCGGATGCGGGGCTGGAAATTCACCAGCCAGCGCTTTGCGGTCTATTGTCATATGCACGGCAATGCCGCTCATCCGACCGCCGATATGGTGCGTCACGCCCTGTTGCCCGATTATCCGGGGATCAGCCGTGACAGCGTCTTTCGGATTCTGAACGATCTGGCCGAAAGCGGCGTCATCGTGCGAATGCCCCAGACCGACCCGGTGCGTTTCGACGGCAATCCCGGACGCCACGATCACTTTTTCTGCCTTCACTGCGGCCGGATCGTCGATTTCAAGGTGGAAATCCCGGTGGCGGCCCTGCCGGAGACGGTAGGCGAACTGCACGGACTCGCACTTCGGGCCGACGGTCTCTGCCGCGATTGCCTGTCAAAATCAAAAAAATAAAGGAAGGTCATGGATTCGAAAGCATTTTTCAAGATCGGTTACGGTCTGTACGTATTGACCGCGCATGAAAACGGCAAAGACAACGGCTGCGTGATCAATACCCTGACCCAGCTGTCAAGCGATCCGGTGCGCATCGGGATTGCGGTGTGCAAGCAGAATCTCACCCATGACATGGTCAGGCGTACCGGGATCTTCAACGTCTCGGTGCTCACCGAAGCCACCGATTTTCCGGTGTTCAAACACTTCGGGTATCAGAGCGGCCACGCGGTGGACAAATTCGCCGGCGACAGCCCGCGCCGCGCCGCCAACGGCGTGGCTTATCTGGCGGATCATGTCAACGCCTGCTTCTCCGGACGGGTGCTGAGTACGACCGACCTCGGCAGTCACACATTGTTCGTAGCCGAAGTCACCGCCGCCGAAGTACTCGGCAGCGCCGAAACGGTGACCTACGCCTACTACCAGCGCCGCATCAAACCGGCGCCGGCGGCCGCCCCCCGCCGCGGCTGGCGCTGCCCGGTCTGCGGCTATGTTTACGAGGGCGAAAGCCTTCCGGAAAAATTTGTCTGTCCGATCTGCAAACACGGTGGATCGGACTTTGTGAAAATCACCGAAGAAGAGGAGACGATGCAAATGGAACTCAAAGGATCGAAAACCGCCGCCAATCTCGCCTACGCGTTCGCCGGGGAATCCCAGGCGCGCAACAAATACACCTATTTCGCCGGTCAGGCCCGCAAGGAAGGCTACGAACAGATCGCCGCCCTCTTCGAAGCCACCGCCAACAACGAAAAAGAACACGCGAAACTCTGGTTCAAGGCGCTCGGCGGCATCGGCTCGACCATGGAAAACCTGCTGGCCGCCGCCGCCGGCGAGCATGAGGAATGGACCGAAATGTATAAGAACTTCGCCGAGGTCGCGCGTCAGGAAGGCTTCGTCGAACTCGCCGCCCAGCTCGAAGGCGTGGCCAAAATCGAAAAGCGTCACGAAGAACGCTACCGCAAACTGGCGGAAAATATCGAAAAGAGCGAAGTCTGGGTGAAGGTCGGCGAAAACCGCTGGGAATGCCGTAACTGCGGCCATGTCCACGTGGGACCGGAAGCGCCGCATATCTGTCCGGTCTGCAAGCATCCGCGCGCCTACTTTGAAATCGAAGCCAAAAATTATTGATCGGCGATTCAGCGCAATCCGCTTGTCCATCCGGTTCCGGCAACCCTCCGGGACCGGATTTTTTTTGAGGACTTCATTCCAGCCACTTTCTTACGGCTGCAATGGTGTTTCGGAATCGCCCCTTTCGCATTGGCGGGCGACGATCACTCCCATCGCCCCGGAGCTCATGCGCATCACCCCTTTATTTTCCCGATTCCCCGGTCGTCAAGGCCGAACACCCGGAGCGCATTGGCGCCCAGAATTTTGATCTTATCCTCCTCCGCAATGTCCGCGAAGATCACCCGGCCGATCTGATGATCCTGCTGAATCAGCGGACAGTCCGAACCCCACAGAATTTTGTCTCCAAGACCGTGGCGGACGAAATACTCGATCAGTCCTCTGGTGCATTGCGAAACGCAGGTTTCCAAAAAAACGTTTTCGTGTCCGGCCGCCGCGCGGAGATACTGCTCCGGCTTAAGACAGCCGGCGTGGGCCAGAATGAACGTGGTGGCCGGAAACCGGTCGAACATCGGCGTCAGCTCGACGATTTCCGCATCCTCGGCATGCGCGAGCACCGGCAACCCGTGAACCCCGGCAAACTCATAAAGCAATTCATAATTGGGGTGCGAATAGGATATGCTCCGATAGGAATGAATCTTGATGGCGCGCAATCCTCCGGCCAGACAGCGCTCCATTTCGGCAACGATGCC
The DNA here is from genome assembly GCA_036677805.1 of Victivallaceae bacterium. Classification (GTDB taxonomy): domain Bacteria; phylum Verrucomicrobiota; class Lentisphaeria; order Victivallales; family Victivallaceae; genus SIG78. Next base: position 103,632 of record JAVBVS010000011.1, read on the forward strand.
GGATTGCACTGCGACATCCACGATCATGTAGGGATAAAAACGTCCGGGATGTTTTCGGAGCAACGCCAGCGACTGATCGTTGGCCTGCCGCGCATATCCCGGCGCCAGTACCAGAAACGGGCTGACGCAGAAGAGATCGACCCCGATCCGGTCCATCCCGGCGAGCAATCCCGGCACACACGCGTCGTAAAGCGGAAACGGCGTTTCATCGCCGAAATGGCCGTGAGCGTCGATCACGATTCCGGGCAACGGCAGTCCGGCCAATGCGTATTCGGTCAGTTTCATGGACGCACCTCCGCCAGCAGTCGTTCCAGATTGCCGGAAGCCACGGCCAGGCGCGCCTCCGGATCGAGTCCGGAATAGAGCAACCCGGCGACAGCGCTGCCGCCCTCGGAATCCGGGAAATTGCCGCCCCATATCCAACGCTGCCGCCCATAGCGCTCGACCAGGCTCCGATAGCCGCCGTGAACCGAAAACAATGGGCCGAAACAAAGGTAAAGTTCCTCGTGCCGCGCCAGCAGCGCCTCCACCGCCGGCTGCCGTCCCAGCCGGGACAGATCGAGCAGAATGATCCGCAACTGCGGAAAATCATTCATGACCCGGTGAATCTCCGGCAGGGAAACCTGTTCCGCGCTGACCGCCAGCGGAATCCGGCGGCATTGCAGCGTTTCAAACATCTCCGCGCAACACCAGGAGTCGAAAAAGTTGGTCAACCCGTAGGGATCGAGTCTCGGAGCCGTCCAACAGATCCGGACCCCCGCTTGTACCATCCGGTCGAGATACTCGCCGATGCCGCGCTCCGGCTCCTCGCCGTCCGGCGTGATGAATACGGCGGGATAAAGCTCCGGATGCCCGGCGACAGCTTCCAGCAGAAGGCGGTTATGAAAATAGGGCGCGGTGGAGAGGCAGTCCTCATGCCGGACGACCGCCCGGGCGATATTCAGCCGCGGCATGTCCGCCAGCAGCAAAGCAACCGGAGCCCGGCGGGAAATTCTGGCGTCACCGGCGAAAAAACGGACCGGAGAAGAAATGTCCGGCATGACAAACGTCCCTTTCCTGTAAGGATTGTAAAAATGACTTCAAGCCCTAATATAATCCTGTCTGAACAAAATAAAACCGGAAAACGTCGCTTCCGGCAATTTTTTTCACTTGACAACAAATTTTTCAATGTCGACAAAAAAATACCGTGCGGCGGCATGACGCCAGCGCACGGCATGAATTTGAACTCGACAGCGAAACCTACCGCAACTCGACTTTGAGTTCGGCGGCAAGTTTGTCGCGCAACCGGTTGAACGCCTTATTGACCTCATCGTCGGTCAGCGTCCGGTCGGACGCGCGGAACGTCAGCCGGTAGGCCGCGCTTTCGCGTCCGGCGCCCAGCGTCTCCGCATCGGCGAAGAGGTCGAAAAGCTCGATCTTTTCCAGATTGCGGAGCTTCGCCTCGCGCATGAAGGCCACCACCTCGGCATGGTTCAGCGCCGCCGGTTTGATGAAGGCCACATCGCGCGTCGTCGCCGGATAAGTCGAAACCGGCACCAGATACTCCGGCAGGGTCCGTCCCGCGAGCAAGGCCGAGACTTCCAGCTCCGCCATGAAGACCGGATGCGAGGTCCGCCACTTCGCAGTGTAATGAGGATTGAGTTCGCCCAGATGACCGGCGACCTTGCCGTCGATCAGCACCGCCAGCGCGGCGTGGCCGGCGAAACGCGCATCGGTTGCCGGCGCGAAATCGACGTCGGCCAGCTTGCGGGCGCTCAACAGCGACTCCACCAGCCCCTTGAGGTCGTAGAAATCATAGCATTGATTCAATTCGTCGGAAAAACGTTCCGGATGTTTGACCCCGGTCAGCACCAGACTCACGTTGAGCCGTTCTTCCGGGAAAAGCGCCGGATTCTTGCAGAAGCTGCGGCCGATTTCGAACAGCCCAAGGCTCAGATTGCGCCGGGCGATGTTGCGTTCGACCGATTCCAGCATTTCGCCCATCAGCGAAGGCCGCATCACCGCCAGGTCAAGGCTCAGCGGATTGGAAATCCGGACCAGATCGCCGGCCGTGAACCGCGGATCGACCAGCGCCGAGGTTTCCCGAACCATGCTGTAATGCATGCATTCGAAGAGGCCGAAACGCAGCAGCTCTTCACGCAGTTCCTGAATCCGGTAGTAGGTATCGTGGCGGATGGTGTCGACCATGCTGCTCTTGACCGGCACCACCGGTATCGCGTCAAGGCCGTTGATCCGCGCCACCTCTTCGGCGAGGTCCGCTTCGCGTTCGAGGTCGAGCCGGAACAGCGGCGCGGTAACGGTGCATTCCGAGTCGGTCACATGGGCGACCTTGAGCTCCAGCCGCTTCAGAATATCGGCGATGCCGGCATTGTCGAGATCGATCCCGATCAGACTGCGGATGCGATCGAAGCGGCAGCGGATCACCGGTTCCGCCGGACGCGGCAGGCTGACCTTGACCAGCTCAGTGGCCAGACGGCCGCCGGCGGTTTCCAGAATCAACTGGGCCGCCCGCGCCGAAGCGCGGTCGCACATATCCCAGTCGACGCCGCGTTCGTACCGATAACTGGCGTCGGTCGACAAACCGAGTTCGCGGCTGGTCGCCCGGATGTTGGAACGGTCGAAGAGCGCGCTTTCCAGCAGAATATCCACGGTGGCTTCACTCACCCCGGAATTCTCGCCGCCCATCACTCCGGCCAGCGCCATCGGCCTGGCCGCGTCGCAGATCACCAGATGGCGGGAATCAAGCTTGCGGTTTACGCCGTCGAGAGTCGTGATCGCTTCTCCGGCGCGGGCGCGCCGGACCACAATGCGCCGGCCTTCAAGTTTTTCGAGGTCGAAGGCGTGGAGCGGCTGCCCCAGCTCCAGCATCACGAAATTGGTCACATCGACCACATTGTTGATCGGGCGCAGCCCGACGCTGACCAAACGCTCCCGGAGCCATGCCGGGCTTTCCTGAATCTTCACGCCGCGGATGATCCGCGCCCCGTAACAGGGACAGAGATCGGGTGCTTCCACCATGACCAGCGTATCGCCCGTTTCCGGCTGATCCACCTTCGGCAATTTGATTTCCGGCATCACGGCATGGGTTTTGAGCAGACAGGCCACGTCACGGGCAATCCCGAAATGGGAGAGCCAGTCGGGCCGGTTGGGCGTCACTTCCACTTCAATCGTCGCGTCGCCGGGGAACAATGCCGCCACCGGCACGCCGAGCGCCTGATCCGCCGGAAGCTCCAGCAAGCCATCGTGGCCGCCGGGCAATCCCAGTTCGCGGGCGCTGCACATCATGCCGCAGGACTCGACGCCGCGCAGCTTGGAGCGCTTGATCTTGAATTCGCCCTCGTCACTCCGGAAAATGGTGCCGATCTTCGCCAGCGGCACGATTCTGCCCGCGTCGCAGTTGGGTGCGCCGCAGACCACCTGAATTTCCTCCGCGCCGTCGAAGACCCGGCAGACCGACATGTGGTCGGAGTCGGGATGAGGTTTGCGTTCGAGAATTTTCGCCGTCACCACGCCGTCCGGCACGGTGCCTTTCTGCTCGACGCCTTCGACCTCGATCCCGGCGGTGGTCAGCTTGTCGCACAGCGTCGGCAGATCGCAGGCGATGTCGACATAACTTTTCAGCCAATTGTATCCGATATTCATGATTGTCTATTCCATCCTTCTTCAGAATTGCGCCAGGAACCGCACGTCGTTCTCATAAAGCCAGCGGATGTCACCGATGCGGTAACGCATCATCGCCAGCCGCTCGATCCCCATGCCGAACGCAAAACCGCTCCAGACTTCGGGATCGTATCCGACATTGCGCAGCACATTGGGGTCGACCATGCCCGCCCCGGCGATTTCGAGATAGCCGGAGTGCTTGCACACCGGGCAGCCTTTGCCGCCGCACATGATGCAGGAAAAGTCGTATTCCACGCTCGGCTCGGTGAACGGGAAGAAGTGCGGCCGCAACCGGATGCGCACCCCGGGACCGAACATCTCCGTGGCGAACGTCTGCAACACCGCCTTCAAATCCGCCAGCGAAACGTTGCGGTCGATGTAAAGGCCTTCGATCTGGTGGAAGTTCATGCTGTGGGTCGCATCCGGCGTGTCGCGGCGGAAGCAGCGGCCCGGCGCCACGATCCGCACCGGCGGCTCGTGCGACTCCATCACCCGGATCTGGACCGGCGACGTCTGCGTCCGCAGCAGCCGCCCGTCTTCGAAATAGAACGTATCGCCGGGATCGCGCGAAGGATGGTCCGGCGGCGTATTCAGCGCGTCGAAATTGAAGTAGACCTCTTCGATTTCCGGTCCTTCCGCCACCAGGAAGCCCATCCGGCGGAAGATCGCCACGCATTCGTCGATCACCTTGACGATCGGATGTTTGTGACCCACAGGCGGACGCCGTCCGGGCAACGTCATGTCGATTCCGGCAACCGCCGCAGCGGCCCGATCCTGAAGCCGCGCCAGCGCCGCATCGATCAGTGCGGTGAGTTCTTCCTTGGCCGGATTGAAAGCCCTGCCCGCGGCCGCCCGCTCTTCGGCGCTCAAATCCCCCATCTGCTTGCTCAGCGCCGGAAACAGCCCCTTGCGTCCGATGATATCGACCCGGACGGACTCTACCGCCTCCGGGGTTTCCGCGCATTCCAGCCGCGCCGCGGCGTCCGCCAGCGCGCGCTCAATAGCTTCAACCACCACATTCGCCATTTTTCCACCTGTGTGTTTGCGGACGGCCGGCTCCGCCGTCCCGATGCCCAACCTAAAAAAAAAGCTTGAAAACCGCGTGCCTTCAACAAGGCCCGGCTTTCAAGCTGTCAAACCTGATTTGCGATCAGATCGCGGGAGTCACTTCGCGGCGGAAACTTTTTCCACCAGCGCCTTGAACTCCTGAAACTCCGTAACGGCCAAATCGGCCAGCACTTTACGGTTCAGCTCAATCCCGGCCTTCTTGAGACCGTTCATAAACTGGCTGTAATTGGTGCCGAGCGAACGGCACGCGGCATTGATACGCACCGTCCACAACTGACGGTACTGCTGCTTTTTCTGCTTGCGGCCGCGATAGGCGTGAACCATCGCCTTGTCGACGGCATCATAAACGGTACGGATCTGTTTGCTGCTCGCACCGTAAAAACCTTTGGCGCGCTCCAAAACGCGCTTCCGGCGTTTTCTCGAAGCGACCGCGCAAGTTACTCTGGCCATAATCTATATTTCCTTGACTGATGCTTTTTACTTTTGCGGGCTTAGAGACCGTAGGGCAACGCCACCTTGATCCGCTTGCGTTCGGCAGCGGAAACCGCGCCGTCCTGACGGAGGCGACGGCGGCGTTTGGCATTTTTGGTCGACATCAGGTGACGGGCGCCCGCCTTGTTGTGGCGGTACTTTCCGGTCCCGGTCTGTTTCAGGCGCTTGGCGGCGCACTTCCGGGTTTTGAGCTTGGGCATCGTTTTTCTCCTTGTTCTCGTGAAGCGCCGGGAATTACGCTTGAGTTTCCACGGCGTCTTCGGGTTGTTCTTCTTCGCCCCGAGGCGGCAGATGCCGGCCGGCCTCGGCGCTTCGCCCCTTGCGCAGCGGAGCGAAATAAACTGTGATGTTGCGGCCCAGCAGCTTGGGTTTGCCGTCGGCTTCCCCGTAGCTCGCCAGATAAGCCATGACCCGGTTCATCAGATCGAACGCCAGGTCCTGGTGGGCCATTTCCCGGCCCCGTAACATCAACGTGACTTTTAATTTACACCCTTTTTCCAGAAATTCAACCCCGCGAGCCAATTTATATTCATAATCATGGGTGTCGATGTTGATGTGGAATTTGACTTCCTTGACTTTCTGGGCCACACTATTCTTGCGCTGCGTCTTGAGATTCTTCTTCTGCTCAAAGAGCAGTTTTCCGAAGTCCATGATCCGCACCACAGGCGGCACGGCACGATCAGACACCAGCACCAAATCCAGACCGGCGCGCTGCGCCAGTTCGCGGGCCTTGGCCAAGGTTACAATGTCCAACTGTTCTCCGTCCGCGCCAATGAGACGCACCGACTCCGGCGTGAACGAACGATCTCCGGGTTTTAACAGCTTAGCGATAACGTGACCCTCCCTTTTAGACAGTCATTTCCGGGCAAAACCGGCGCGGCTTTCCGCTGAAAAAAGCCACGCCATATCAATATAGCCTAAATTACTTTATTATCAACTTCCGATTGCATTTTTTCCAGAAGTTGCGCGACGCTCATCGCACCCAGTTCGCCTTCGCGCCGGTTGCGCACGCCGATCTGGCCGGCTTCCGCCTCGCGTTCGCCCGCGACCAGGATGTAATTGATGCGTTCGTTGCGCGCATCCTTGATCCGGCTGCCGAGGCTTTCCGGGCGGTCGTCGAGTTCGACCCGGATATCGCGGGCGCGCAGTTCGTCGGCCACTTTGCGCGCATATTCATGCTGCTTTTCGGTAATCGGCAGCACCCGAGCCTGAACCGGTGCGAGCCACAGCGGAAAGGCACCCGCGTAATGTTCGATCAGAATGCCGAAGAAACGCTCCAGCGAACCGAACAGCGCGCGGTGCACCATATACGGCTGATGCTTCCTGCCGTCTTCGCCGATATAGCTCAGATCGAAGCGCTCCGGCAGATTGAAGTCGAACTGAATCGTGGTGGTCTGCCATTCGCGCCCGATCGCGTCCTTGACCTTCAAATCGATCTTGGGGCCGTAGAAGGCGCCGCCGCCGTCATCGACCTCGCAGTCCAACCCGGCCTTCCGCACCGCATTTTCCAACGCGGTCAGCGCCTGACTCCAGCGCGCCGGATCGCCGACCGCCTTGGCCGGCCGAGTCGCCAGATAGGGTTTGATCTGGGTGAAGCCGAAATCCTTCCAGATCGCGAGGCTGAATTCCAGCACCCGCGCGATTTCATCCTCGATCTGATCCGGAGTGCAGATGATATGCGCATCGTCCTGAGTGAAGCCGCGCACCCGCAGCAGACCATGGAGCACGCCCGACTTTTCATAGCGGTAGACCGTGCCCAGCTCGGCCCAGCGGCATGGCAACTCCCGGTAACTGCGCAGCCGGCTCTTGTAAATTTCGATGTGAAACGGGCAATTCATCGGTTTCACGTAATAATCGACGTCGTCGATCGACATCGAGGAGTACATCGCGTCCCGATAGAAATCAAGATGGCCGCTGGTCTGCCACAGAACGCTCTGGCCGATATGCGGCGTATACAGCAATTCGTAGCCGCTGCGGTAATGCTTCTGCCGCCAATAGGTTTCGAATGCATTGCGGATGAACGCGCCTTTGGGGTGCCACAGCACCAGCCCCGGTCCGACATTGTCCGAGAAACTGAACAGATCAAGCTCCTTGCCGAGCTTGCGGTGGTCGCGTTTCTTGGCCTCTTCCAGCAACCGCAGGTAATCGTGAAGTTCGCTCTTGTCGGCGAACGCCACGCCATAGATGCGCTGGAGCATCGGATTTTTTTCGTCGCCGCGGAAATAACTGCCCGCGATGCTCATCAGCTTGAACGCGCCGATCTGGCCGGTGTGCTCGACATGAGGACCGCGGCAGAGATCGGAAAAATCGCCGATGGTGTAAAAGGTGATTTTGGCGTCCGCGGGAATGTCCGCAAGACGCTCCAGCTTGTAGCATTGATTGCGGCCGCGCAAGAGCGCCTCGGCTTCGGTCCGGGACATCTCCCGGTATTCGAACGGCAGATGCGCATTGCAGATTTTGCGCATTTCTTCTTCGATCGCCTCAAGGTCCTCCGGCGCCAGCCGGTGCGCCATGTCGAAATCATAATAAAAACCGTCGGCAGTCGAAGGTCCGATATCGAACTTGACCTCGCCGAACAAATGCTGAACCGCCGCCGCCATCACATGCGCGGCGCTGTGCCGGATCGTTTCAACCGGAAATTTCGCCATTTTCGCTTTCACTTCAATAAAAATAAATTCCCCGATCAATCGTCAATCAAACCATACCCATCCGGCCGCCGCCATGCCGCGGACCGGGAAGTCAACGTCCGGTCACACCCGCGTCGGTAACGCGGGATGCCCTCCTTCCGTTTTGATTCGCTTCCAACACTTTTCCGTTTCGTCCTAAAACAAAGTCAATTGTTCCGGCGGCGGGTCCAATATTTCCCGCACCGGAGTAAAGCTCCGGCGATGAATCGGCGTCACCCCGAGGCGCGCCAGCGCCGCCATATGCGCTCTCGTACCATAACCTTTGTGCTCGGCAAAACCGTATCCGGGATAAAGCGCGTCGTATTCGTCCATCCGCCGGTCACGATACACCTTGGCCACAATGCTGGCCGCCGCAATCGAAGCCGAACGGGCATCTCCGCTCACAAACGCAAAGCTCGGCTTCGGCAATCCCGGGACCGGAAGGCCATCGACCAAAAGACAATCGGCCTCGGGAATTTGTTCCGCCGCGCGACGCATCGCCAAGTGCGTCGCGCGCAGGATATTCAATTCGTCGATCGTTTCCACCGGCAGCTCGGCCAACCCGATCCGCACCCCGACAACGGCGCGGATCGCCCGGTCCAGCGCTTCGCGCTCCGTCGCCCTCAGTTGTTTGGAGTCGTTGACCCGGGGAATCTGCGCCCCCCGGGGAAACGCGACCGCGACCGCCACCACCGGACCGGCCAGCGGGCCGCGCCCGACTTCGTCGATCCCCGCCACAAAGCAAAACCCCTCCCGGTACTTGAGCGTCTCAAGCGAGAGGAGTTCATCGGCTTCGGACAGGTAATCCATCGCGCCGACCCGTCGGTGCTTCAGGCAGCCGCGCCCGGATTTACCGGACGTCGCGCAATTCTTTGACGCGGGCGGCCTTGCCGACCTTTTCGCGCAGATAATAGAGTTTGGCCCGGCGGACCTTGCCGCGCCGGGTCACTTCGATCCGGTCGATGCGGGGGCTGTGAAGCCGGAAAACCCGTTCGACGCCCTGGCCGAACGCCACGCGGCGCACGGTGAACGATTCGGCGATGCCGCTGCCGTTGCGGGCGATCACCGTACCGCTGAAGGCCTGAATGCGTTCGCTGTCGCCTTCCACGATCTTCACAAAAACTTTGACCGTATCGCCGACGGCAAAATCGGCAACCTCACTCTTGAGGTATTCCTGACTGACCTTTTTCAAGATTTCCATTTTTCAGAGCCTCCTGTTTTATCTGCCACTTCTTAACTGATTTCTTCCAATTTTTCACCGCCGCCAAGCGGCCGAACACCGCGCTGCGCCACAAATCCGGACGCAGTTTCAATGTCAACGCCTCGGCCATATGCCGCCGCCACAGGGCCACCGCCCCGTGGTCGCCGGAATGCAGCACCTCCGGCACCTCCAGCCCCCGGAATTCCGGAGGCCGCGTATATTGCGGGTACTCCAGCAGTCCGTTCGAGAAGGACTCATCCTCGCTCGACTCGTCGCAGCCCAGTGCGCCCGGCAGCAGCCGCGCCACCGCGTCCGCCACCACCATCGCCGCCAGATTGCCGCTGGTCAACACATAGTCGCCGATCGAAATCTCTTCACACCGCGTCAGCTCGCGCACCCGTTCGTCGATGCCTTCGTAATGGCCGCAGACCAGCACCAGATGCCGCTCCCGGGCCAATTCGCGCGCCAGTTGCTGCGAAAACTTCCGGCCGCGCGGTCCCAGCAGGATCACCCGCCGAACAGCGCCGCCAGGCTCATCCGCCGCCGTCTCCGGCGAATCCAGAGCCGCCATCAGCGGCTCGACCTTCATCAACATTCCCGGACCGCCGCCATACGGCGCATCATCCACCGTTCCGCGCCGGTCCCCGGCGAAATTGCGTACATCGACGGCCCGAATCTCCAACAATCCATTCCGTACCGCGCGTCCGACAATGCTTGTCCCCAGCGGTCCGGGATAAATTTCGGGAAACAACGTGAGCACGTCAATCCGCACATCCGCCTCGTTTCGTCAACCGGACGCGTCAGTCGCTGACTTCGACCGAAATCCGCTGCTGGAGGCGCCCGGCGGCCCCCGAAACCAGCGAACGGATCGCCATGATGGTCTTGCCGCGTTTGCCGACCACCTTGCCGATGTCTTCCTTCCGACAGTTGATCCGGATCACCGCGCCGTTTTCGGCGGATTCGGTCACGACATTGACCTCATCCGGAAAATCCACCAGCGCGCGCACCACATAATCCACAAAGTGTTCAAGCTCGCGCAGCTTGTCGCCGCCCGCCTTGTCGCCGGCGCCCCCGCAGGAGCAACCGCCCAGACCGAGCAACTTGAGTAGTGATTTAAACATATTCCCTATCCTTAATGATTATCCCCCGGCGCATCCCGCTTCGCCTCTCCGGCGGCCGCAACCGAACTCCACCGCAATCGTCGCCGGTTCGTTCACGGACCGCCGCCCCGGTCATATCCGGCGGCGGCGCGCCACTGCGTTCAGATCGCGAGGAAGCTTACGCTTCGGCCGGAGCCGCTGCCTTGGCGGCGGCTTCTTCGGCTGCCTTGGCTTCCGCTTCCGCCTTGGCCTTGGCCGCGGCTTCGAGCTTGGCCTTCGCCTTCTTGGAAACGGAGGGCTTGCGCACCTTGTCGGCCAGCGCAATGCCGTTCTTGGCGCGATAAACGATATCGTTCACAGTTTCCGACGGCTCGGCGCCGGTGCCGACCCAATACTCGAAACGCTCGAGATTGATGTTCTCAATCTTGCTGTTCGGGTTGTAGAAACCGATTTCTTCGATCGACTTGCCGTCGCGCTGGGAACGCTTGTCCATCACCACCACCCGGAAACAGCTGGCGTTTCTGGTACCGGTACGCTTCAATCTGATTCTGACTGCCATCTTTCTTTTTCACCTTGTCTTGGGGCCGCCGGCCGGATGACTTCCGCTCGCCGCCGCCGTATCTTTCGCGCTTCCGGCCAGCCACGTTGATCGTTGCCGGAAACAATCGCCAGACCCGACGGTCGGGGCTCACTCCGCCCGCGACAGTTTTTAAAATAACGTTTATGTGCAAAATCCCTACGAACTCAAGGACGTTTAATATATCCCGCGATAACCATTTACGCAAGAGCTAAAACAGTTTTTTTCCGGTTTTTCCCGATTCATCCCTCCTGAAATCTCCGTTATCCGGCGATTTCTCCGGGAGGAACAGGCTTTTCGTGCCCGGCAATCAGGTGAATCCTGCGCCACGCTCCGGAACGGAACCGCCAGGTCACCGCCAAAGCCTCCACCGCCAGATAAACCGTCAGAAACAGCCAGATCACATCCACCGGCGCATGATAAATCCCCAGCACCACCACTCCCGTCGCCTGAATGAAAACCGTGCAGCTTGACGAGATGATAAAAACCGCCATGGTATCGCCCGCGCCGCGCAATGCGCCGCAGAAAGTCTGAATCGTCGCATCGCAATAGCCGAAAACCGCCGCCAGGACCAGCAGTTTGCAGGCCATCTCCGACACCGCGCCGAACTGTTCAGCGTCGGCCGAGCCATCCGTGGGGGCGAACATCGCCGCCAGATATTCGGGAAAAATCACATAAACCAATGCGCAGACGGTCATGTAAGCCAGCGCAATCCGCCAGGAGCGATAGGCCGAAAGGTTGGCCATTTTCCGGCGGCTGCTTCCCACCAGCTGCCCCACCATGATCGCGGTGGCGTCGGAAATTCCGAGCAGCGGCATGAATACGATGTTGTTGATCGAAAGCGCAATATTGGAGGCCGCCAGCGCCTCCGGACTGAGGCGGCCGATCACCACCAGCACCACATTGAATGACATCACGCCGAAAAAAACCTGAAGCCCGGAAGGCGCCCCGAAGACCAGCAGCTTGCGCACATATTCGAACTTGAAGCAAATCCATCTCCGGGTCGCGTATTCGCCCTGGGGATGAAACAGAAAAAAGCCCAGGATCATCAGGAAACCGGCGAATACTGAAAGCGTGGTCGCAATCCCGGCCCCCTTGATGCCCATGGCCGGAAATCCCCATTTGCCGAAAATCAGCACATAATCCAGCCCGATGTTGACGATGCAGGCGATCACGTTGACCGCCGCCACCACCAGCGTTTTGCCCCGCCCGGAGAAAAAAGCGAAAAGCGGCGCGCTCATGCATTGCAATAATCCGCATGGCGCCAGCGCCAGAAAGTAGGTCTTTTCCAGCGCGGTCAGCTCCGGTCCGTGCCCGAAGGCATGATCGATCAGCCAACAGCCGATGAACGGCACCGTCAGCCACATGACGAGACCAACCGTCAGGCCGGCGAACAATCCCGACCACGACGCCTCGACGCAGCCCCGGCGATCCTCCGCCCCGAAAAGCTGAGCCACCACCGCGCTGGTGAAGTTGATGGTCACGATCGCAAAACAGGAAAGCCCGAAATAAAAGATGCCCGCCACCGGCGCCGCCGACAGCTCCAGCGTCGAATTCCAGGCCAGGAAAATACGGTCGGCGATCTGCATGGCCGTGAACGATGCGCTCATCAGGATCAGCGGATAAGCAATATGCCAGATTTCCCGGTAGCCTCCGGGCGCGGTGAATTCGCTGCGGGCGACCCAGCGCAAAGGATAACGGCAAATGGCGGCGATGGCGGATAGCAATTTCTGCATGTGAACAATCCGGAAAAAATGGTGAAATGATACTTTAGCTCATGTTCGCCATTTTTCAAGTCGTTCCGCCCGTAATTCGCGCCGCTTCCTGCGGAAGCCGGGTTCAATCCTTTTTCATCAGCACCACCGCCTCGGCGGCGATGCCTTCGCGGCGGCCGATGAAGCCGAGTTTCTCCGAAGTCTTGCCTTTAATCGAAATCCGGGCCGCATCGGTCATCAACAGCGTCGCCAGCGATTCGCGCATGGCCGGCACATAAGGCAGGATTTTCGGTTGTTCCGCCACAATCACCAAATCGAGATTGCCGACTTTCCACCCATCCAGTTCCGGACTCTGCATCACCGTCCACAGCAACTGGCGGCTGTCGGCCCCGGCGAAAGCCGGGTCGGTGTCGGGAAACCACTGCCCGATATCACCCAGCGCCAGCGCCCCCAGCACCGCGTCGGTCACGGCATGAAGCGCCACGTCGGCGTCGCTGTGGCCGAACAGCCCGAACGGAAATTCGATCTCGACCCCGCACAGAAACAACTTCCGCTCCGGCGCCAGCCGGTGCACGTCATAGCCCAGTCCGATCCGAAAATCCATTTTCAATATTCCTTGACATTGCGGAAAGTTTTCAACAGCGACTGATATTCGTCGCGGGCGATCAGGTCGGCGGAGTAAAGTTCGCCCAACGCCTTGTCCATGGTCACCATCCCGTCCTTGTAGCCGGTTTCCAGCACCGACTGGAGCTGACTGGTCTTGCCGTCGCGGATCAGGGCCTGAATCGCGGTGGTTCCGGTCATGATTTCGAACGCGGCCACCCGTCCGGCGCCATCCTTGCGCGGCACGAGGCGCTGCGCCACCACGCCGAGGATGGTCCCGGCAAGCTGAAGCCGGATTTGGTTCTGCTGGTGCGCCGGGAAGCTGTCGACGATCCGGTCGATGGTCTGCGGCGCATTGTTGGTATGCAGCGTCGCCATCACCAGATGGCCGGTTTCGGCGGCGGTCAGCGCGGCGGCGATGGTTTCGGTGTCGCGCATTTCGCCGACCAGAATCACATCCGGGTCCTGCCGCAAGGCATATTTCAACGCCTCGGCAAAGCTCAGCGTATCGGCATGAACTTCGCGCTGTTCGACCACCGCCAGCCGGTTGACATGAACGTATTCGATCGGGTCTTCGATGGTGATGATGTGACAGGCGCGCGCCCGGTTGATCAGCTCGACCAGACAGGCCAGCGTCGTCGATTTGCCGTGCCCGGTCGGTCCGGTCACCAGAATCAACCCCTGCCGCTTGGTGATCATATCGAGCAAGGCACCCGGCAGATTGAGCTCGGAAGCCTCGGGAATCCGGTCGGAAATCACCCGTACCGCCACCCCGACCGTGCCGCGCTGGTAGAAACCGTTGATCCGGAAACGCACCGCCTTCTGAGCATCGTCCGCGCCCACCGGCAGCGTCACCGCCACCGCGAAGTCGATCTCCCGGCGGGCCTCGAAATCGGCCCGCTGCCGGGTCGTGAGCATGCTGAACAGCAGCCGCTGGGTATCCAGCGCCGTCAGCGGAGTGATTTCCAGCCCGGCCAGTTCGCCGTTCAACCGCAGCGTCGGCGCACTGCCGACGGATAGGAGCAGGTCGCTCGCCTGATGGCGCACCGCCGCATAGAGCAGCTGGCGCATATTCAAAGCGTCGCCTTCGCCGCTCTCCTCGGTCAATTTTTCGCGGAAGGTGTCGATGCCCGACTCCATGCCGCGCGCCAGCAGAATGAACTCATCGCGGTTGCCGCTCATTTCGAGCGCGTCCTCGAATTTGACCGTGCCCGCCGCCAGCAACGCCAGCAGCGCCCGGTTGAAGGTCTGAAAATGGGGATGATTGAGATGCTTGACCGCATCTTCCAACGCCGCGAAATTCTGTTCGGCGATCAGCTTCCGGAGCATCGGCGTGGTCCCCATCAGCTCCACCGCGGGCGCCATGCGCCCGCCCGCCGCCCGGGGCACCAGCCGCTGCGCCACCACGCCGATCAGCGCGGCGGCCAGATCCGCGGCCACCGACTGGCGCTGGTCTTCGGGAAAAGTGTTGATCACCCGCTCAAGCGATTGAATCGCATCGCCGGTATGGATGGTCGAAAGCACCAGATGGCCGGTCAAGGCGGCGCTGAGCGCGATCCGCATCGAGTCGAGATCGCGCATTTCGCCGATCACGATTACATCGGGGCTTTCCCGCACCGCACTGCGCAAGGCGTCGGCGAAGCTCAGCGCATCACTGTCGATTTCGCGTTGTGCGACCACGCTCTGAAAGTCGGCGTGAAGGTATTCGACCGGGTCTTCGACGGTTACGATATGCCGGGCGAAATTGCGGTTGATGTAATTGATCATCGCGCTCAGCGTGGTCGATTTGCCGTTGCCCGCGGCTCCCGCCACCAGGACCAGGCCCCGCCGTTCCGAGGCGAAATCGCGCAGCACCGGAGGCAGTTCCAATTCCGCGAACTCCAGTTCGTCGCCGCGCCGCAAAGGACGCGCGACCAGGCTGGCGGCGCCCTGGACATTGAAGAAATTCAGCCGGTAACGCACGTCGCCGATCACCGCGGAGGCGTCGCAGGCGCCGGAATTCTGATAGTGCTCTTCCTTGCGCTCGGACAGCACGCCGCGCCGGAAAACGGTCATTTCCTCCTCGGTCGGCGCAATTCCGAACCGGTCGGAGCGGGTGACGCGCCCGAAGCAACGGAAGGCGGGAATCTTGCCCGCGGTCAGAAAGAGATCGGACGCCCCCAGTTCCAGCGCCCCCCGAAACAAATCGCCGATATCCATCGCTGAAAATCTCCCGAAAATTTTGCAAAATCCCCGATTCGGGTTTACAGTAAGCCCGTAAACCCGAATATGCAAATTCAGGAGGAAACCGAATTGACGAAAGTTCAGGTAAAAATCGCGATGGCCCCGGACTGCGGCGATCTGCTGCCGGCCAAGGCGCACCATGACGACGCCGCCTTCGATCTGCGCTCGCGGGTCGACCTCGACGTGCCGCCGGGACGCAGCACGCTGGTGCCAACCGGGGTCTTTATCGAGCTGCCAATCCATTATGAAGCGCAGGTCCGCCCCCGCAGCGGCCTGGCGCTGAAGCATAACATCACGCTGACCAACTCGCCCGGCACCATCGACGCCGGATATCGCGGCGAAGTCGGCGTAATCATGTTCAACCACGGCCCCGGCGATTTCGCGATCAAACGCGGCGACCGCATCGCCCAGATGGTGATTGCGGCGCTGCCCGAAGTCGAGATCGAATGCGTGGACGAACTCAACGCCAGCGGCCGCGGCGCCGGCGGCTTCGGCAGCACCGGCAAACATTGACGCCGGAAGCGGCAACCGAGGCGGGAGCAGGGTCAAACGACAGGAAACAGCAGCCCAGTCATGCCTGAACTCAAGGAAAATTTTCTGCCGTCGCTGATTCCGGGGTCGCCGGGAGTCTACATCTACCGCGACCGCTTCGGGACGGTGATTTACGTCGGCAAGGCCAAGAATCTCCGCAAGCGCATGAGCTCCTATTTCCAGCCGGGGCGCATCCGGCAGGCCGACGTCAAGCTCCGGCAGCTGGTTCATGCCATTTACAGCTGGGAATATCTTCAGGTCAAATCCGAAGACGAATCACTGCTGCTGGAATCGCGCCTGATCAAGGAATACGCGCCCTATTATAATATTGTGATGCGCGACGACAAGCGCTACCAGCTGCTCAAAATCCGGCTCGACGATCCGTTCCCGACCCTGACCCTCGCGCGGATCAAAAAGGATGACGGCGCCACCTATTTCGGCCCCTTCCCGCACGGCATGGCGCTCAAAACCACGCTCGAATTCCTGCTCGCCCACTTCGGCTTGCGCGCCTGCCGCAGCAACACGCCGGACGAGGAGACCCGCAAACATTGTCTGAAACGCATCATCAGGGATTGCAGTTCGCCCTGCACCGGCGCAATTTCGCGCGAAGACTACCGGCGCAAGGTCGAAGCCATGCTTGAAGTTCTGAACGGAGACATCGCCGAAATCAATGCGATGCTGGCCGAACGCATGCAGACGGCCGCACGCAAGCAGGATTATGAAAAAGCCGCGCGCTGGCGCGATGTGCGGGCCAATCTCGAAACCGTTTTCGGCCGCCGCAACCGCTCGTTCGAGCGCGCGACAATCCCGGCGCGCGGCGGCCCGGAAGCGATGGCCGAACTCCAGCATTCGCTGGGACTGCCGATGCCGCTGCATACCATGATCTGCTTCGACATCTCCAATCTGATGGGAACGCTGGCGGTGGCGAGCATGGTGGTCTTCATCGACGGCCGCCCGGCGCGCGACGAATACCGGCGTTTCCGGATCAAGACCGTTACCGGCAGCGACGATTTCGCCATGATGGCCGAAGCGGTGGGACGTCACTTCCGGCGGCTGTTGGAAGAAAAACGCCCCCTGCCCGATCTGCTGGTGGTCGACGGCGGCAAAGGGCAGCTTCACGCGGCGCTCCACACCCTGACCGATATCGGCTGCCCGCCGCTGCCGGCCATCGGCCTCGCCAAGCGGGAGGAGGAGATTTTCGTCCCCGGCCGCAGCGAACCGGTGGTGCTCGACCGCCACCATCCGGGATTGAGAGCCTTGCAGGCGCTGCGCGATGAAGCACACCGTTTCGCAGTCGGTTACCACCGGGAGCTGCGGCGCAAGCGCCTGACCGAATCGCTGCTTGACGATCTTCCCGGCGTAGGCCCCAAACGCAAGGCGGCGCTGCTCGGAGCATTCGGCTCGGTGCGGGAATTGCGCAAAGCCGATGCCGGCGAAATCGTGCGCCGGGTGCCGGGCATCGGGCTGGAACTCGCCGCCGCCATCCGGCGGAGTCTGGGGCAGCCGCTCCCGGAAAAACACGACTTCCCCGATCCGGCCTGAGATTTTCGTTTTTTTTATCGGCGCGGGGTTGTTTTTAGCCGAAATAAGGCTATATTAAGGCTCGTCTCCTCACGAGGCGTGGTAGCCAAACGGTCAGGCAGCGGTCTGCAAAATCGCATAAATCGGTTCAACTCCGATCCACGCCTCCATTTTTTTGCCCTCGTCCGCGGCCTCCGACGAAGCGTCGCCCGCCGTTTTTTTCCGCCCGAAAACACCGAAACGCTTGATTTTTGAAAAATCGAGGCTATATTATACCTTCTTGAATTGGATATTCATAAAAATAACTGATTTTCAATGAAAAAAATCCGTCCGGCGAGGCCTCGCGGCCCGATACCGGCGGGGGAGAACGAAAATGGCTGTACCGAAACGCAAAAGCTCGAAAATGAAGCGCCGCAACCGCAAGGCGGCCAACCGCTATGAAGGCGTCCAGGCGACGTTCTGCCAGAACTGCGGCGCGCCGGTGACTCCGCATCGCGCCTGTCTGGCCTGCGGCACCTACAAAGGCCAGACGGTGATTGCCTCCGGTGAATAGGCGGTTTCATGATCGTTATGGCTTTGACCGAAATCGCCTGAATTTTCCGGCAGCCGCCTCCGGCGCCGCGGAGAATTCAGGCGTTTTGCTTGATTGAATCCAATGGGCATCGAGAATTTTCAGGATCACCGCAAATGATGAAAATCGCAGTGGACGCCATGGGAGGGGATTATGCCCCGGGGATCGTGATCGAAGGATTGGCCCGGGCGTTGTACGATTATCCGGATTGCGAATTTCTGCTGGTCGGCCACAGCGGCAAACTGGGCTTTTATCTGGAAAAATACGGCATCACGCGTCATTCGCGGCTTGAAATCGTCCATGCCGAAACCGTGGTGGAAATGTCCGATCCTTCGGCCATCGCGCTGCGGGCCAAGAAAGACTCCTCCATCACCGAGTGCGCCCGGCTGATGAAGGCCGGCCGGGTCGAAGCGATTGTCTCGCCGGGTCATACCGGAGCGCTGGTGGCATCGACCAAAGTGCTGAACCGGACCCTGGAAGGGGTCGACCGTCCGGCGCTGGCGGCCAGTCTGCCGGCGCGCAACGGCCGTTTCATCCTGATCGACGCCGGCGCCAACCCGGACTGCCATCCGCTGAATCTGGTGCAGTTCGCGCTGATGGGCGAAGTCTACGCCCGCTACCTTTTCCGCCGGGAGCGTCCCGCGATTGGCGTGCTGAGCGTCGGCGGCGAAGACGGCAAAGGCAGCGGATTGACCAAGTCGGTATTCAAGGCGCTTTCCGGGATGCCGGTCAATTTCGTCGGCAACATCGAAAGCAACAGCGCCTTCGAGGGCGCCTGCGACGTGCTGGTGGCCGACGGCTTCAGCGGCAATGTGCTGCTCAAGACCAGCGAAGGCCTGGCCAAGCTGTCGGTCAACTGGCTCAAGACCGCAATCCGCAAGAACGCGCTGCGGATTACCGGAGCGCTGCTGGCGCGCAACGCGTTCGAGGAATTGAAAGCCATGGGTGACGCCGACGAGCTTGGCGGCGCGCCGTTGCTGGGGATCAACGGCATCTGCATCATCGGTCATGGGTCATCAAGTCCCAAGGCGGTGCGCAACGCCATCCGGATGGCGCGGGACGCCATCCGGTTCGGCATGAACGATCAAATCTGCCGGCGGCTGGCCGAGTGCGGCGCGACGACGGCGGAACTGGAAGCGGCGTTTCAGGCGGAACATCCGCAGGAATAAATCGGGAATCGGGCGGCGCGAGACGTCCGGGACGGGGGCCAACAGGTCTTTATCGGGTGAATGTTCGGCGGTTTCGCGGAACGGCAGGCGGCAACGGAGAGAGCAGACAGAGGGTTCAGATGGCAATTAAAATCAAGGGCACCGGTTCCTATATTCCGGAAAAAGTTTTGACCAACATGGATCTGGAAAAGATGGTCGAAACCAATGACGAATGGATCAGCACCCGCACGGGAATTCGCGAACGTCACATCGCCGCGCCGGAAATGGCCTGTTCCGATCTGGCGGAGCGGGCCGCCCGCCGCGCGCTGGAGATGGCGGGCGTGGCGCCCGAGGAACTGAATGCGATCATTGTCGCGACCATCACCCCCGACCATGTCTTTCCGAGCACCGCCTGTCTGCTCCAGCACCGGCTGGGCGCCAAACAGGCCTTCGGCTTCGATCTGGAAGCGGCCTGCTCCGGTTTGCTCTACTCGCTGGAAACCGCGCGCGGACTGATGACCATTAATCCGAAAAACAAATACGTTCTGGTCATCGGCGCGGAAAAACTCTCGGCCATCGTCAACTGGAAGGACCGCAACACCTGCGTGCTCTTCGGCGACGGCGCGGCCGCGCTGCTGCTGGAAAATTGCCCGGATGCGGCGGACAGCTTCCTTTCATGCGATCTCGGCGCCGACGGCAGCGCCCTTGAAATTCTGAATCTCCCGGCCGGCGGCAGCCGCCTGCCCGCGACCGAGGAAACGGTGCGCAACAACCAGCACTACATTCACATGGCCGGACGCGACGTCTTCAAGCTGGCGGTCAACGCCATGGTCAGCAGCTGCCACAAGGTGCTCGACGAAGCCGGCGTTTCAATCGATCAGGTCCGCTGGCTGGTGCCGCATCAGGCCAACGAACGCATTCTCCGCGCCGTGGCGCAGCGCCTGGATTTGACCGAAGACCGGGTCTATATGAATATTGCGCGTTACGGCAATACTTCCGCCGCCAGCATCGGCATCTGTCTGGATGAAATGCTGCGCGGCAATCAGGCCGGCCCCGGCGATTATCTGTTGCTGACGGCGTTCGGCGGCGGCCTGACCTGGGGCGCCATGCTCCTGAAGTTATAAATCGTTTTTTTCGGGGCGTAGCGCAGTCTGGCTAGCGCACCTGCTTTGGGAGCAGGTTGTCGCAGGTTCGAATCCTGTCGCCCCGACCATTTTTTGTACCTCTACCGCCCGCTCCCGCGGGGCGGATTTTTTGTTTCCGCAGAGGGAAATCAAGCTCCAATCGATGTTTTCTCTCCTGCCGGAGAATGTCGACGTGTCTTATTCGCCGATACCTTTGCGGCGTGCATTGCATAAAATCCGCCCGGAGAGCGGAGGACCGCTCCGCTACTTTCAATATCCGAAATGTACGCAATTCAGCAGACATTATTGGCAATTTGTCACAGGGATTTTCAAATCGAAGATCAAAAAAACCGGAAATGCACCGTCGCATGGCGTCGCGACTTGCTTTTTTGAAAACCTGTGTTACTTTACTCTCTAAATGGCGGTTATTCACAAACCGATCCCACTATTATTAACAAACAACCCTAAGGAGAGATGCAATGAAATTTCGAGTGACGATGATTACGCTGGCGCTGGGTTTGTTGATGGCGGGGTGTGGACAAAAAGCGGATGAAAATAAAACGCCGGAGCAGATCAAGCAAGAAGTCACCCAGATGGATACTGCTCAAATTCAAAAACAGATTGACGTTTATACCAACGCCATCAAAGCCAAGAGCGCCGAGCTTAAAGTGGAAACCGATAAGCTGGCCAAAATTCCGCTGACTGAAATGCTCGGTGATGAAGCCAAGTCGCTTCAGGGAAAGATCGCCGAAATGACAAAATCGCTTGATAAGCTCAAAGCCAACCTCGAAGCCTATGCCGAAGGCTTAAAGACCAAGCAATAATATTAATATGTCATTGAAAAAAACCGGGTTGCGAAGCCCGGTTTTTTTCTGCCGTCAACCTGTACCGAAAGGACCGGACTTACGTCAGAGAACGGCCGAAGGCTTCGGCTTCGGCCAACGCCGGATGGTTGCGCATGTCCCCCGGCTTGACCACGCCGGGGACATGCAGCACTTTTCGATTGCGCCAGCCGATCTCTCCGATCAGGCTGAAATAAGTCCGGTCCATCAATTCGAATGATTGATCGGAATCGGCGCAGACGCCGAAAAAGGCGCAGTCGAGCTTCGGATAGGCCTTCTGCGTCCAGTAGGGATAAAGCCGGTTGATGAAGGCAAAAAATTGCGCCGGAAAAGTAGCGTAATAAAGCGGCGCCGCAATCAACAGGAAATCGCAGCGGTCCAGTTCGGCATAGAGTTGCTTCATATCGTCGTCGATCACGCAATGGCCGCCGTTTTTCGCGCAGGCCCAGCAGGAATTGCACGGCTTGATTGCGAGATTGCGGAGCGATTTTTTATGCACTTCGTTGCCGGCCGCCGCGGCTCCCGCGCTGAACGCGTCGGCCAACATGTCGCTGTTGGAGTCGGCCCGCATCGAAACCGACAGAACGAAAATCCTCATCGTGCCTCCCCGGGCGTTGCCGACTGTCTTTTCTGCTCCACATTTCCGGGAATCGCTTCGCCTTCCGGCACCGTCCGTTTGCCGATCGCCATCAGCGGCAGTACGCAACACAGCGTCAGCAGCGTACAGACGAAAAACAGCAGATGATAGCGGTTCAGACGTGTCCCCCACAACTCCATGCTCCAGCCGATGTGCTGGAGATATTCCATCCAGAGTCCCCCCAGATAGGCCGTCCCGAGGCAGGAGAGTCCGATAAAAATCCGGGCCAAGCCGAAATAACCGGCGCGCCCTTTCGCCGGAAAGATTTCCAGCCCGTAATTGTTGACCAGCATCGAATGGGTCCAGCCCGCCATGCCCGCCACGACATTGGCGGCGATGATCATCGTGATCCCCCACCATGCCGACGCCAGCCACAGAAACATCGAACAGGCCACCGTCCCCGACACAATAATCAGCGGCAGCCGATTCCCCCAGCGGTCGCTGATTCTGCCCAGCACGAACAACATGATCAGGCTGGTCGCCGTCGTGACCAGACTCACCAGCATGATCTTGGTCAGCCCGAACCCGAACTGATCCATCAGGTAGGCCGCGGAGAAGCAGAACATCGCCGTCCGCCCGCCCGACCAGCAGAAGAAAAATGCGATATAGCTCCACAGCGCCGGGCTGAAATATTGCAATCGCTCATGGTGCGACTTGCCGCCGAAAATGAAATTCGCCACCTCGGGTTTCCGGTCGGGGATGGTTCCGGCCAGCAGGATTGCCGCCACATGCGATATGGAGACAAAGAAAAAGATCAGCGCATAGGTGGTCCAGTTCGGCCAGCCGTCGCCCACCCAGGCCAC
Organism: Victivallaceae bacterium; assembly: GCA_036677805.1. Classification (GTDB taxonomy): domain Bacteria; phylum Verrucomicrobiota; class Lentisphaeria; order Victivallales; family Victivallaceae; genus SIG78. The sequence continues at coordinate 126,114 of JAVBVS010000011.1, forward strand.
GCCCGCGCCCAGCAGCATCGCCCCCACGGTGGCGATTGCGTATTTGGCGCTGGTGAACCATCCCCGCAGATGCGTCGGCACCAGGTCTCCGATCCAGGCGGTTTCGATGTTCAGCTGAACCGACGTCGCCAGCGTCATCATCATAATGCAGCCGATAAACATCCACAGCAGCGGCAGGTTCCAGTCGGGACGCCAGCCGGTCAGCAGCACCACTCCGGCAGCGCCCGCCGCCAATACGCCGAAGGACAATGCCAGCGCCAGCGCCCGGAAATCGGTTTTGCACCACTTCTGGAAGATCATGCCCATGAACTGGATCAGCGACGATCCGGCCCCGAACGATCCGAGCACCGCCAGATGCCAGTCCGTGCCGCCCAGACTGCGCACGATCGTGGTGTTCAATCCGCCGAGAGTGGACTCCTCTCCGGAAAAAAGCAGATTGACGATCCCGAGCTTCAGTCTTGCGAAACGCAACTCCTGTTTGACCGCGCTCTGGTCCGATAGCTGCATATTTTCCACGCTTCAGACTCCTTTGCCCCCGTCTTATCGTGCCGGTGCGCATTCGGGGAGCGGAAATATTGCCGAATGGTTACAATGTTTCAGCCAATATAGCCCGTATCGGCATATTCGGCAAACGCCTTTTTGCGGATATATTGATTTTATGTCGCATAACGAAAATTTTTTATCGGGCGAACATCGGAACTTCTGCCTGCAACGGTTATCCGAAACGAGTTTTATTGGCCGGAGGAAACCGGCCCCCCAGCGGATATTGCCGTCCGCCCCCGCTCGCAGGCCCGCGAGCCATCCTCCGGAAACTATTACCGGCTCTGCCTGGCGGCGGCAAGGTAAAATAACGGAACCGCCATCAGCTGCGCGGCCATGGAAACCCCGATCATCAGCGGCAATGAAATATCATACAGCACACCGGTTAACCAACTGCCAAGAAACCAGCATACTCCGAATGCGCATTCAAAAATTCCATAGCCGGACGCCCGGCTCGCCTTGGGAACCATCCCGGCCACCGCCGCTTTCAGAATCGATTCCTGAGCTCCCATGCCGATGCCCCAGAGAATGCTCCCCGCCCAGGTCAAGCTCAATGATCGGAACCCGAAGACGCACGGCACGAAACCAGCCGCCAGCACGGTTGAAACCATCAGCACCCTGAATCCATGACGATCGAAGAGCCAGCCGAACCACAATGCCGCCACCGCATCAACCAGCATCGCCCCGGCGTAAAGCAAAGGCAGCGCTTGCGGCGACAGAATGGCGGTTTTCAATGCGTGCATTGTAATCAGCGAAAAATCGATGAAACCGAATGCAAAAAAACCGATGGCGGCCAAATAAATCCAAAATGCAGACGAAGACTTGAATGCCCCGGCACTGCCCGTTTCTGATTCAAAACGCTCCGGGTTCGGAAATTTTTTACGGGCATACAACAAAACCAGCAATGTGGCAAAGGCCGGAACCGCCAATACGGCAAAACAACGGGCATAGGTTCGATAGACTTCGGCTTCGCTTTTGAAGAGCATGATGAGGTAAAGCAGGACCGGTCCCAGGAACGCCCCGATCTGATCCAGCGCCTCCTGCAAAGCAAACCCTTTTCCGACGCCGCCTTGAGAAGCCGCGAACGAGAGAATCGTATTCTTAGCCGGTTTTTTAATGGCTTTTCCGGTCCGTTCCAGAACCAGCAAGGCGCATGCCGCCATCCAGCCGTGCTCTCCAACCAGAGCCAGAAGCGGCACGGAGAATACGTCAATGACATAGCCGACGATGGTAAAGGTCCAATATTTCCGAGTCCGGTCGGTCAGCTTGCCGACCCACAGCCGCAACGAATACCCGACCAACTCCCCCAACCCGGAAATAAAACCGATCGTTCCCGCGGATGCCCCCAGAATGGCCAGATAGGCCCCCCGGATACTTGCCGCACCTTCATGCGTCATGTCCGAGAACAGGCTGGCAATCCCCAACAGAATGATGAACGTCATCGCCGGAGTGATTTTTTTCATCGCAATATCCTCCGAAAATCATCTTCATTATTTCAACGGCAGAGGATGCGCGCCAGCCAGTAGCCGCCGCCGGCGGCGGCGACCCCCATCACATTCTGAATCAGGACGCTGCCCCAGAATTTGACATACTGGGCATCGATGAAGTAACGCGCGCTTTCAAGCGCAAAGGTGCTGAAGGTCGTGAACGCGCCCAGGAAGCCGACGAAAAGAATCGGGAAATAATCCTCGTAATGCTGAAATTTGGTCCGGCACAGAATGAACAGGAATCCCGCCGCGAAGGAACCGACGACATTGACCGCCAGCGTCCCCCACGGAAACCCCGGCAGCATGTGGTTGAGCCCCCGCATAGCCACATAACGCGCCATGGTCCCCAGAAAACCGGCGCAGCCGGCCAGCAGCAACATCTTCATCACGCATTCCTCCATCGTCATGAGGCATAAAAACTGAAAAGCCGATGCCTCCGGTTGTTCCAGAAGTCATCAGCTTGATCCGCGGTTCGGCGACTGCCGGGGAGCACTTCATTCCCCATATTCCATATAATATATCGCCATTTGGCGGAAAATGCAAAAAAGCGGCCCGGAATGCTGTTTTTCGTAAAACAACGGCCGTGCCGCCGGAAGCCGACTATAACCGACGCTGGAGCGGCAAGGCGATGCAGCGATATTGCCAGCTGAAATTGAGCAATCCGATCCCGTAATCCGTGCCGAGATCGATCAAACCCGGTCTGGACCTCCGAACGGTTGCTGACCTTGCAAACACCCCGCTGCAACTCGAAGGAGTCCTGATCGTCCCAATTTGACCACCCCGCACTGCCACAGCCGGCAGGGAAAAGGCAAAACAGCCGAGGAGAGGCGGCACCGCCAGATCATTGCAGACGCCGAATTCCAGCAAGCCGCCACGGGTATTGTAAAAACCGATCCGCATGAGCAGCGGATTCCGGCTGTAAGGCCAATAAACGTCGCAGATTGTACCGTTACGGCGGTTACAACAGGTGATAAAAAAGCACAATGTCCTCGTAGCTGCCGTCGGCTTTGAGAAACCCGCCGGGCACGGAGCCGAGCCGGATGAAACCCAGCTTTTCATAAAGGCGGATGGCCGTGCGGTTGGATTCGGTGACGGCGTTGAATTGCAGAACCCGGAAACCGAGTTCCCGCGCCTTGGTCAGCGAATGGCGCACCAGCGCCTCGCCCACGCCGCAGCCGCGCATGTCCTCGCGCACGGCATAACTGCCGTTGGCCAGATGGCCGCAACGGCCGACATTGTTGGGGTGGAGGATATACAAGCCGACCGGTTCGCCGTTGCGCTCCGCCACTCCGGTGAAACTCTGCCCGGCGAAAAATTGCCCCGCTTCCTCCACCGAAAGCATCTCCATCTGCGGGAACGCGTCTCCCGCATCGACAATCGCATTCCAGAGTTCGCGCAACGCCGGAATGTCCTTCTTCTCCGCTTCCCGTATTATCACCATTTCGCCCCCCTCCAGTGGTTGGTTTGCCCGGCGGCGGCCCGGCTCAGAAGTTCCGCTCCATCAACCTCGCGTCTGCCCCGTAGGAACTCAGGTCCTGATGCTCCGCCGCCGGATGATAACCGCATTTCGCCCAGAACTCCGCCGCCCCCTGAATCGCAGTCAGATAAGATTTTTTCCACCCGTGCCTGCGCGCCGCCGCCGCCACGCAATCGCATAGGCCGCGCCCCGCAGCCCTGCCCCGCAGCGCCGGCGCCAAAGCCAGATCATGGATATAAACCATGTCGCAATCCTCCGGCAGCGCGGTCAGCTCCACATGCAGCGCCGGACAGCTTCCCGAACGCCACGGATGCGCCAGCACATACCCCAGAATCGCACCGCGAATTTCGCAGACGAAGCAGAAATCGCCGCCCCGCCGCAACTTGCTGATCATCACCGCCGCCGATTCCGGCACAATGGCGTGATATGCCAGCTCCTGAATCGCGCATACCGCAGCGATATCGGTTTCGCGCATCGTCCGAAAGATCGGGAAAGCATTGTCCGGGACGGATTCGGCCGCGGCATTCATCCTTGCGCTCTCCGCAGGCGGCACAAGGTCAACAGCCGGCCAGGTAACGGCCGAAATCCTCAGCCTGCCCTTTCAGCACCGCATCCTTCGCCAGCGGCGCGGGGTCCGCTCCGCACATGCCGTGATGCAGGAATTTCACCTCCGGCATGCCGGTGAACTCGGACAAATAGCGCATGCAGCATTTGACCGTTTCCAAGCCGCTGTCGCCGGCATCGCCGCCCGAAGTGGCCACGACGGCGAACTGAATGCTCTTGAGCGGAGAAATCACGTTGCCCTTTTCATCGTAGCCGGTCAGCGCCATGAACCGGTCCATGAAGCGCTTGAGTTGAGCGGACATGTTGAAGAAATAGATCGGAGTGGCGAGAATCACCACATCGAAGTCGATCAGCCGGTTGATCAATCCGGCGGTTTCGTCCTTCAGCACGCATTTGAATTTGTTCGGCTGGCAGCCGAAACACGAGGAACACCCGCCGGGCAGATTGCTCAGTTGTCCGACATCGATCGTTTCAACCTCGGCCCCCGCCTGCCGGGCGCCCGCGGCCACCAGATTCGCCAAAAATGCCGTGTTGCCGTTTTTGCGCGGCGATCCCATTGCCAACAAGATCTTTCTGCCCATTGCGATGCTCCTTGTTTTATCGGGTTCCCCGGCGGATCGCCGCGCCCGCCGACTCCGGGGCGCGCGGCTTGATTCACCTCAATAACGATAAGTATCGGGCTTGTACGGACCGTCGACGCTCACGCCGATGTAGTCGGCCTGCTGCTGCGTCAGGCGGGTCAGCTTCGCACCCAGCTTGTCCAGATGCAGCCGCGCCACCTCTTCGTCAAGCTTTTTGTCCAGCAGATAGACGCCGACCTTGCGGTCGGGATGACGCGCAATGTCGATCTGCGCCAGCGTCTGGTTGGTGAAACTGCTCGACATCACAAAACTCGGATGGCCGGTGGCGCACCCCAGATTGACCAGACGGCCCTCGGCCAGCAGATAGATGGCATGGCCGTCGGGATAGGTGTAGCGGTGAACCGGACAGGAACTGTCCTTGATCTCCAGCTTCTGAATCCCGGGCCATTTTTCCAGTCGCGCCACCTGGATTTCATTGTCAAAGTGACCGATATTGCAGACGATCGCCTGGTCTTTCATCCGGCTCATATGTTCGGCGGTGATGATGTCGCAGTTGCCGGTGGTGGTCACGTAAATATCGGCCAGCGGCAGCGCATCTTCGATCGTGCAGACCTGAAAGCCGGCCATGCACGCCTGAAGCGCGCAGATCGGATCGACTTCGCTGACCAGAACCCGGGCGCGTTCGTTGCGCATGGCCTCGGCGCAGCCTTTGCCGACATCGCCGTAACCGCAGATCATCACTGTCTTGCCCGAGATCATCACATCGAGCGCCCGCTTGATCCCGTCGGGCAGCGAATGCCGGCAGCCGTAAATGTTGTCGAACTTGCTTTTGGTCACGGAGTCGTTGACATTGACCGCCTGAAACAGCAGTTCATTCCGTTCCGCCATCTGAAGCAGGCGATGAACTCCGGTAGTGGTTTCCTCGGAAACGCCGCGCACCCGCGCCGCCACCTTGTGCCAGTGGCCGGGTTTTTCCTTCAACACGCGCTTGAGCAGATCGTTGATGACCTGAAGTTCGTGAATGTCGGTCGGCACGTCGAGAATCGCCGGATCGTTCTCCGCCGCCACACCGCGATGGATCAGGAGCGTGGCGTCGCCGCCGTCGTCGACGATCTGGTCGGGACCGTCGCCGTCCGGGAACGTCAGCATCCGGTAGGTGCACTCCCAGTAATCCTCCAGCGTCTCGCCCTTCCAGGCGAATACCGGAATTCCGGCGGCCGCGATCGCCGCCGCCGCATGATCCTGAGTCGAAAAAATATTGCAGCTCGCCCAGCGCACGTCCGCGCCCAACGCCTTCAGCGTCTCGATCAACACCGCCGTCTGAATGGTCATATGCAGGCTGCCGGAAATCCGGACGTCCTTGAGCGGCTGCTCCGCGCCGTATTGTTTGCGCGTGGCCATCAGCCCCGGCATCTCCTGCTCCGCAATGGCGATTTCCTTGCGGCCGAAATCGGCCAGCGCGATCTCTTTAATGCGATAATCCATGATTACTTCCTATAAAATTCAAGCTCGATCGGACATTTCATTCCTGCGCTTGCGCCAGGTTCCGCAACCGCATCCAGGCATCGTCGGGCAGCGCCGCGCCGAATACCTGCACGGTTTCGGCGGCCACCGCCGCGCCGAAACGCGCACTCCGGGCGTCATCCCAGCCCTTCAGCAACCCATACAGAAAACCGGCCGCGAACGAATCCCCCGCCGCCGTGGTATCGACTGCCGCAACCTTCTGCGCCGGAGCGAAACTTTTCTCGCCGCCACGGCCGACCCAGGCGCCTTTTTCACCCATTTTGACCACCGCCACCGGGGCCAGAAGCTGCAACCGCGTCAATTGTTCCTCGGGCGGCAGCGCGCCAAGCAACGCATCGGCTTCGTCGGAATTGGCGAACACCACATCGACATAGGCTTCGACCAGCCGCAGAATCGCCGGCCGGAATGCATTGACCACCTCGAAGCTGGCCAGGTCCAGACTGATCATGCAGCCGGCAGCGCCGGCGGTCTTCAGCAGATGCTCGACCTTGTCCTCCGGGTGAGCCAAGATGTAGCCTTCGATATGGGCCAGGGTGTAGCCGGCGAAATCCGCCTCGGTCACTCCCGCCGGATCGAATTCCAGCGCCGCCGCCAGCGCCGGACGCATGGTGCGTTCGGCATCCGGCGTCACCAGACACAGACAGGCGGCGGTCGCCGCGGATACGCTGCGCCGCAGCGCATGGGTCGAACCGCCGGCGGCAGCCAGCTGCGCCCGGTAGAATTCGCCGTCGGCGTCATCGCCGACAGTCCCCAGCAGCGCGGTCGGCACCGCCAGCCGGGCCAGATCGAACACCGTATTGCCGGCCGACCCGCCGGGCGTCCGGCGCACCGGCACGGAACCCAGCTGCGTGAGAATCTCACGCAGCTCTCCGCCGTCGACCATCACCATGCCGCCCTTGTCGCCGCGGATGCCGGAAACGAATTGTTCCTCCACCTGCGCCAACAGATCGACAATCGGCGAGCCGACTCCGATCACCGAAAATTTCTTATCGGACATCATCGTTCAACAGTGTTTCCGGGCCGCTTCCTGAAGTTCCGCGATCCGGTCGGTTTTTTCCCACGGAAATCCGGCGCGGCCGAAGTGCCCGTAAGCCGCGGTGGCGCGATAGGACCAGCCGCCGGCCTTGGGAGTCTTGAGCCCCAGCGTTTTGATGATGGCCGCCGGACGCAGGTCGAATACCTTGCGCACCACGGCTTCGAGCTTGTCATCCTCGATTTTTCCGGTGCCGTAAGTATCGACGTTGATGCTCAGCGGCTGCGCCACGCCGATGGCGTAGGCGACCTGAATTTCGCATTTATCGGCCAACCCGGCGGCCACGATATTTTTCGCAATATAGCGGCACATGTAAGCGGCCGAACGGTCGACCTTGGACGGATCCTTGCCGGAGAACGCCCCGCCGCCATGCGACCCGACCCCGCCATAGGTATCGACGATGATCTTGCGCCCGGTCAAACCGGTATCGCCATGGGGGCCGCCGACTTCAAACCGCCCGGTCGGATTGACATAGTATTTGATTTTCTGCTTGCGCAGTTCGGCCGGAATCACTTTTTCGACCACTTCGCGCACCAGTTTTTCGAGCTCTTCCAGTTTCATATCCGGCGTGTGCTGATGCGAAACCACGATCGTTTCGACCGCCACCGGCTTGCCGTTCTCATAACGGATCGAAACCTGACTCTTGGAGTCGGGCCGCAGGAAACTGTACTTTTTCGGCTCGGTTTTGCGCAGGCGCGCCAGCTCTTCGACGATGCGATGCGCATAATGAATGGTCGCCGGCATCATTTCGGGCGTTTCGTTGCTGGCGTAACCGAACATCATCCCCTGGTCGCCGGCGCCCTGTTCCAGGAAAAGCCCCTGCCCTTCGGTCACCCCCTGGGAAATATCCGGCGACTGTTTGTGCACCGCCACCATGACCTTGGCCGTGTCGGCCGAAAAGCCGATCGTCGCATCAACATAACCGATGTCCCGCACGACATTGAGCGCGACTTCCTGCCAGTTGACCTTGCTCTGGGTCGTGATTTCACCGGAAATCACGATCAGATCGGTCGTGGCCAGCGTTTCACAGGCCACCCGGCTTTCCGGATCGCCGGCCAGACAGGCATCCAGAATCGCGTCGGAAATCTGATCGCACACCTTATCGGGATGCCCTTCGGAAACCGATTCCGAAGTAAAGATGTGCGAGGTGCGGATCTTGCTCATAATGATACCTTCCTGTATTCAGGGTTGAAAACAATGATTGACCGTTATAATATAGTCGCAAGAGCCTTCTTTTACAACCGCCGGCGTTGACAAAATACGCTTTTAGCCGAAAACCGTTCCCTCCGTCCGGAGAAATTCCGGCGGAAGATTGTTTTCCCGTCGGAAATTACTATTATTTTTCCCATCCACCGATTCCAGGGAGTCCATTCATGTTCGAAAAAACCCCGGTCCAGCAGCAGGCGCTTCAGCTGCTGCAATCCCCGGCCCGTCATATTCTGCTGTTCGGCGGTTCCCGTTCCGGCAAGACCTTCATCATGATCTACGCTTTGCTCGCCCGCGCCCTCAAAGCGCCGGGCAGCCGCCATGCCATTCTGCGTTTTCACGGCAACGGCGCCCGTTATGCCATCGGCTGCGACACCCTGCCCAAAGTAGTCAAGCTGGCCTACCCCGGATTGCGTCTGGATCACATCAAAAGCGACAACCTTTTTCTGCTGCCCAACCGTTCCGAAATCTGGCTTGCGGGGCTGGACGCCGACGAACGGGCCGACAAGATTCTGGGGCGGGAATTTGCCACCGTTTATTTCAACGAATGCTCGGAAATCCCCTACTCCGGAGTCACCACCGCACTGACCCGGCTGGCCCAGAATACGCTTTTGCGCAATCGTGCCTATTACGACTGCAATCCGGTCGGTCAATCGCACTGGAGCTACAAACTCTTTCTGCTCAAGCAGGACCCGGAAAGCCGCCGGCGGCTGGCCGATCCCGGCAATTACGCCAGTCTGATCATGAATCCCGCCGACAACCGGTGCAATCTGCCTCGCGGCTATCTGGAAGAAACGCTCGCCAATCTTTCCGACCGGCAGCGGCGGCGCTTCCTCGAAGGTCAGTGGTTTGATGATTCCGGCGACGGTTTGTGGAAGCAGTCCGACATCGACCGGGCCAGAGTATCCGCGCCGCCGGCGGAGCTGCGCCGGATCGTAATCGGGGTGGACCCCGCCGTCACCGGCCATTGCGACTCGGACCGGACCGGCATTGTGGCGGCGGCACTCGGCCATGACGGCGATTATTACGTCCTCGATGATGCCAGCTGTCGGGAGACGCCGCTGGGTTGGGCGCGGCGCGCCGTCGACTGCTGCCGGCGGTTTCAGGCCGACCGCATCGTCGGCGAAATCAACCAGGGCGGCGACCTGATCGAAATGGCGCTGCGCACCGTCGCCCCCGAAATTCCCTTCAAAGCGGTGCGGGCCTCCCGCGGCAAGCTGCTGCGCGCCGAACCGGCGGCGGCGCTCTACGAACAGGGCCGAGTCCATCATGTCGGATATTTTCCGGAGCTGGAAGACGAACTCTGCGGCTATCGTCCCGGGGCGGCCAGCCCCGACCGCATGGATGCGCTGGTCTGGGCCCTGACCGAACTGATGAACCATCGCGGCGGCAGCCGGATCATTCCGGCGTGAAACCGGTTTTGACCGGGTCGACGCGATGTCAGCTGCAAGATCGATTAAAAATTCATGATTTTTTTCATTCCGCCCTTGATTTTTGTCGAAAAATATTGTAAACTGATACTTGGATACCCAAGATGTTCAAAAATTCCTCATAAAAGCACGAATTCAAGCTGGGTAATTTGATTACCCAAGTTCTAAAAAAGAGTTCAGAAATGGTCCAGAAACAGGAACCGTCGTGGCCGCGGGCAAAAATCTTTGAAACGCTGAAAGACCGCATCCGGAAGGGCAAACTTACCGGGCAATTGCCCAGCCTCGCCCAATTGACCGCGGAATTCCACGTCAGCACCTCCACCGTCAAGAAAGTCATCGACCAGTTGAAGGTTGCCGGATTGGTTTACGGTGAACAGGGCCGCGGAATTTTCAGCAGCGCTCCGACTCGGCCGCTCCGCGGCACGGTAGGCTTGCTGCTGTTGCCCCAGCATATGGAAATCCCCTTTTATCTGCACTTCAGCCTCCGCCTCCGGCAGGTGCTGGCGCGACACGGACTTGAATGCTGCCAGGTCGATTCGGTGGCGGGCCTGCTGGCTTCCCCGGCCAATGCGGCAGTAGTGCCTGTAGGCATGTCGGGCTTCACACCCGAGCAGTTTCAGGAGACACGCCGGCGTTTCGGCAACAGGCATGTTCAGATCATCGACCGCATTCCCGGCGTTTCCTATGTCAGTACCGATTATTACGGCGCGGGCATGATGGCGGCGCGTTATCTTTACGAGCACGGCCACCGCAAAATCGGCGTGATCGCCCGTGATATCTACGGGGAAGGAGAAAATCTATTCACGCTGCGTTACCACGGTTTCCGGGATTTCGCCGCAGCGCACGCCGACATGCAGGTCCATTTTATCGGCAATACCGACTACGCCATCGGCTTTGAGACATTGAATTTCGCAGTGGCGATCACCCAGCAATTATTGGCGGAAATGCCGGACAACACCGCGATTTTCGCTTTCACCGACGTCGTCGCGCTGGGAACGCTGACCGTGCTCCAGCGGGCCCACATCCGCATCCCGGAGGATATTTCGCTGATGGGATTCGACAATCGTGAAATGACCGCGCTGATGAATCCGCCATTGACGACGATGGAGGAGCCGGTTCAATTGCTGGCCGAAGAGACCGTTGCGATCCTGATTCAGGCCCTTGACGATCCCCATGCCGCGCCGCACGAAGTGCTGATTCCACCGCGGCTGATCGAGCGGGAAAGTGTCAGGACCATACCGTTGGCGGCAACGGCGATGAAAACCCCCGGTGCAACGTCCGCAATCCATCGCCTGGATTGAGCAATACCGCTGATGTTTTCGACATATACTGGAATTCGGGTATGGTTTCGTTCATGGATTCAAAGGCAACCGACATGGTAAAGAAAAGGATGGAAAAATGCAGGGAAGATTCATATCAATCGAATTAGAAACAGCTATCGTAACTATGATTCCGTTCACGCATTCAAAGCCAATCAACATCTAAGGAAAGGGATGGGGAAATGCAAAAACGATTCACATTGATCGAATTATTGGTAGTTATCGCCATCATCGCCATTCTGGCGGCCATGCTGCTGCCGGCGCTGTCGGCGGCGCGGGAACGCGCCCGGCAGGCAAACTGCGTCAATCGACTCAAACAGATCGGACTGGCGGCATTCATGTACGGCAGCAGCAATCAGGACACCCTGCCGTATTGTCCGCTTACGGCAACCGCCATCATGTGGACCAATATCGTCGCCAATAAAACCCAAAGTTCCAGCGGTGGCGTCTGCCCGCCGGACAAGCTGATCTACAGCGGCTCCTTCGCCGAGGGCACGCCAACGCTCCCGGCGGAAATCCAGGCGATGTACGACCGTTACTTCCACTGCCCGAGCGACGTGACCATGTACGGGACCGTTTCCGGTGCCTATTTCAGCACCAGTTACGGTTATGTGCTTTATGACCGCAGCACGCTCGCCACCGGCCAGAGCGGCAAGTCGGCCGACCGTACCGGACGCAATGTCATCGGACGCGACGATCCCGGTCACTACATCTGGGGCGACCTCGTCGCTCCCGCCGGAGCCAGTTTTCTGACCACCCATCCGGCGGCGCACGTGGACCGTTACAATGCGCTTTACCTGGGTGGCCACGTAGTCAACTGCAGTAAGCCCGCGACGGTGAAGGCAGCCTGGAACAATGGCCTTTATCTTGACGAAGACACCCGTGATTAAACTCCCCGGAAAAAGTGCGGAAAAGCGATTGCGGCTTCATTTCCGCACTTTTTCTCCATGGCCGGCGGCTGACCATCCATCGCGGAATGGCAGAGCAACAGCCCGATCCATATTGGCACGAATCGACGATACTAAGGAAGAATTATGAACCTTTCATGTTCGTTGCTGCTGGCGGCGACATTCTGCGTGGCGGCGAAAACCGCCGGCGGCGAAACCATCCGTCCGTTGAAAATAACCCGCCTGCCGCAAACGCTGGCCGCCGGGGAGGTTTTCTCGCTTCAGGCCGTCACGCCGGATACCTTGAAGGCGGATGACTGCCGTTCGATGACTCTGAAGTTCTACGACCAGGACGGGCGCGAAGCCAATGTTTCCGTTTTCGCCCGCCCTTCGGTGCGTTACAATGAACCCGTACGGCAGTTGTACGTCGATTTGGCCACCACCGTTTATGCCCGGCCGGGACGCTATCGGTGGAAGCTCGTCGATGCCGCCGGCAACGAATACCGGCCCGAAGACGCCGCCGCCAATACGCTCGACCTGACGCCCGGGGCCCTGCCCGACCGGGTACCGACCCTGCGCTACGGGTTGCCCGGCGCCGACAACATTCAGCATACCGCGGTCGGCAACCAGGCGCCGTTTCTCTATGCCACCAATACCCCCAAGCTGCAAAGTTACATCAACTGGCAGCTGACCGGCGGCCACTATCATGAACTTTACATTCCGCACACCCGTTACAACGCCGACGGCACCTGGGACTTCAAACCCACCGAGCTGGAAATGATGCAGATCCTGACCGCCGACCCCAATGCGGCGATTTCACTCAAAATCCGGCTGGACATGCCCGGCTGGTGGGTTGCCGCCCACCCCGACGAACTTTACCGCAACGAACAGGGCCAGGGCAACGGCCAGCAGAGTTTCTGTTCGCAACTCCAGCGCGAACAGGCCAAAAAGTTTCTCGTGATGGTCCTTGACACTTTGAATGCACGCCCGGTTGGCCGCGGCATCGGTTCGGTGATGCTGCTCGGCATGGAAGGCAGCGAATTCCAGCTTTACGGTCAGGTCACCGGCGCATATGACTGCTCCACGCCGGCCCGTGAAGCCTTCAGACGCTATCAGGAAAAACAGCAGTGGACTCCTGTCATCGACCTGCCCCATCCGGCGCTCAAGTTTCCCTATCAAAAAGGTGAAAATTACGATCTGATCCGCCAGCGTTATTTCCGTTTTCTGGCCGATGAGCTGGCCGACATGCTGATCGACTATGCCAAATTCTTCCGCGAGCATTACGGCGATCGCTACGAATTGGGCGTCTACTACGGGTATCCACTGGAACACGCCAGCCGGGTTCAGCGGCTGGTGACCAGCGGCCATCTCGGAGTGGGACGAGTCATCCGCGAAGCCGATTTTGATTTCATCAGCAGCCCGGACTCCTACGGTTTGCGCCGCCTGCCCAGCGGTCATGCCTTCATGTATCCGGTCGACAGCGTACTGCTGCATCACAAGCGGCCGCTGCTCGAAAACGATATCCGCAACTATATTTACCATCTGACCGCCGACGGTTCCGGCCCCACCGTGCTTTCGCTGGCGGAAAGCATTACCACCAATTTGCGGTTGTCGCTGCTGGCGGCGGCACATGGCGCGTTCGTACGTTACTATGCAATTCCATGGACGGAAGGAGACGATTTTTTCGCGCCGCTGGAAATGATTCTGTCCATCCGCGACCACAACGAACTGCTGCAAAAGCTCGTGCGGCTGCCGATGGGATCGCCCGAAGAGGTGGTATTCACCTTTGATCCGATGTCGTTGACCCGCGCGGCGGAAATTTCGGGCGGCGATGAATTTCTGTATCATTTCACCGGCCAGATGCGCGATACGCTGCCGCGCACCGGACGGCCGGTCAGCTATGTGATCTTCGATGATCTGCTCGAAAATGCCAAACTCTGGCAACGCATGGTGATCGCCCTCCCCGGCCTGCTTGATCCCGTACAGCTGGCACAATTGGAAACTGTTCTGAAGCGAAAATTGCCCAAACCCGATCTGAACAGCGGCGCCCTGGTAATCACGCCGCAGGTTATCAAATTGTGCAACCACCTCGAAGAGGTCTGGCAGCTGCTGGCGACTCCCGAAGCCGGTTCGTCACTGACCCAGGCTCCGATCTGGTACATCGGGCAAAATTATTGCGCCACCTGGGACGGCGTCAGATTCGTCTGGCAAAAGAAGCCGTAACTTCCCGTTCCCGGAAGCCGGACGGCATGAGAACTCAAGCGCATGAGCGCCCGCGCCGCCAGCCCGGTCCCATCTGGTTTCGCAGACCGCGGTCGCGGAATTTCAGGGCGTATCAGGAATGCGCGCATCATTCTGAAATGCCCCGCCGATGAAGAGACAGGCAGGAGACGGGCAAAAAGAATGAATATGATCAGGACGGGAATAACAAGTGTTTTTCACAAGATTTGAACCATAAGAAGTCTGAAATCATCTCAAGACGAGGCTGTTATGCTGGACAAAACGTTGACTTATCACGATATCATCATGAAGCTGCGCTCGGAAAAAATTGCCGCGATTCCCGAGTCGAAATTGCCGGAGGGCTACATTTTCGACTTTTATCACGATGGGGATGAGGAGCATTGGGCGCGGCTCGAATCTTCGGTGCTGGAATTTCCGTCGCCGGAAAAAGCGCTGGCCTA
>JAVBVS010000012.1:0-6729 GCA_036677805.1 Victivallaceae bacterium
TTGCGTGCGCCAAACGGGCTTGATATCGCGGAAAAGGCGGCGCTCGGAATCCGCAAGGTCTTTGAAAATCTCGACCGGATCGACGTGGAACGCATTCAGAAAATCGTTGCGGAGCAGAAAAAATGAACTCCGCGTGTTATATTACCCGAATCATCCTGACCGGATGTTTCTTGACAGGAGGTATTTTGATGAGCCAGGCGACCGATTTATCCAATCAGCCGGAATCGTTGAAAATCGGCTGGGCCACACGGGATATCACGCCGCAGGAACCGGTTGGAATCCCCGGACAGTTTCATCTCCGGGTTGCCATGGGAGTGCTGGATCCGGTCACGCTGACGGCACTGGCGATTGAAAACGGTAAGGATACCGTCATCTTTCTTTCCGCCGATCTGGTGGTGGCGCGCAATTTTCTGATCGACCAAATCCGGACGAAGGTCAAAGCGGCCAATCCGGAAATTCCGACAGAAAAAATCCTGATGAACGTCACCCATACTCATACCGGTCCCGACTACTACCTCAATGTTGAAGATGCCGATGCCGGGTCTTCAACCGCCAGCGAAACCGACTATCCGGCGACCGTAAACATGAAAGCATCCGATGAAATGTGTGAATTCATCGCCCGTCAGGGCGCCGATGCCGTTATAGAGGCATGGGACAAACGAATCCCGGGAGGAATTGCCTGGGGATACGGGTTCGCCACCACCGGGCACAATCGCCGGGTCGTTTATTTCGACGATGTGAGTCAGCGGCCCGACGCGATCAAACGGCCGGGCATCACCGTCAATGGACATGGCGTCATGTATGGCAATACCAATGACAACCAATTCAGCCACTATGAGACCGGGGCCGACAGCTTCATCAATCTGCTCTATACTTTCGACCTCAAAGGAAAATTGACCGGCGCCATCATCAATGTCCCCTGTCCGGCGCAAAATCACGAGTCCGAATGGCAGCTTTCGGCTGGGTTCTGGAACGAAGTCAGGGAAGGATTGAAGACGAAATACGGCAATATTTTCATTTTGCCCCAATCGGCTGCCGCCGGTGATCTCGCCCCCCGTCAGTTGCATTATCAGACAGCCGAACTGCGCCGCTACCGGCTCAAGTATGGAGAAGAAATGAAGCAGTGGAAAACCCGAATGATCGCACCCGACGCCTGGTTGCCGACTCCGGAAAGTCGGGAACGGCAAAGTGATTATTTCGTCCTGGAGATGGCCCGCCGCCACGATATCGCCGAACGCATTGTCAATGCGTTCGGTGAGGTTCTGCCATGGGCCCGGAAAGATATTCGCACCCGGCTGCCGATGAAACACGCCATTGCCATAGTCTGTCTGCCCAAACGTTTCATCACCCAGGAAGAATATGAGCGCGAAAAAGCCGAACTGGAAAAACTGCAGCAGGAGGTGTTCCAGACGGATGGCGATCCATGGGCCGCCATGATCCACAATTCCAGATTGGCTTCGCGCAGGAAACGCTGCCTGAGCATCATCCAACGCTATGAAACGCAAACCGCAGCACCAACATTGCCCATGGAGCTGCATGTCGTCAGAATCGGCGATATCGCATTTGCCAGCAACCGGTTTGAACTTTTTATGGATTACATGCACCGGATTCAGGCGCGCAGTCCATTCGAGCAAACATTCATCATTCAACTGGCGGCAACGCCGGGCATGAATGGCGGCACCTATCTGGCAACCGAACGCGCCGCCGCCAATAAAGGATACAGCGCCAGTTTGTATTGCAACCAGGTTTCTCCGGAAGGCGGACAGAAACTGGTCGATGAAACAGTACGCATTCTCAAGGAGATCCATTGATTATTAACTTGACTCATCAACCCCTGGGAGGTCCCGTATGCATTCGGACAAACGTTTTACACTCATTGAACTTCTGGTTGTGATCGCCATCATTGCGATCCTGGCCGCGATACTGCTGCCGGCCCTGGCCTCGGCCCGGGAAAGCGCGAAAACCAGCAACTGTCTGGCCAATCTGAAATCGATTCAACTCGGCTATCAAATGTATTCCGGCGATTGGAACGGCTGGCTTCGGCCGGCCAGTCTGAACGG
Organism: Victivallaceae bacterium; assembly: GCA_036677805.1. Taxonomy (GTDB): domain Bacteria; phylum Verrucomicrobiota; class Lentisphaeria; order Victivallales; family Victivallaceae; genus SIG78. The sequence goes on from JAVBVS010000012.1 coordinate 2,061, forward strand.
TGGTACCGTAGCATGGTGGGGGCGGGACATACCCGATTATGTCCTGGGCTTCAAAACCGGCATCGGCAGCACGGTCGGCGCGACCCAATATAGTGATGGCGCATGGAAGGTTTTCCAGTGTCCGGCCGAAGCTACCGAGTGGGGTGCTCATAACAATAATGCCGCCGATGGAAAATTTTCCTACACTCATTATTGCACCAACACCAAATTGATCGGAGCCGGTTACGATCTGCCTTCGGGAACGAGCGGCGGACAATCACCGGTCAAACCGATTACCGAAGCCGGATTGCTTGATCCTTCCAAGGCCATGGTCTTCATGGATAACGGGTGGAAAAACAATTACACGCTGCAATATTTCGCTCACATCAAGACAGGGTTGCGTCATGGCGGAGGAAAATATCTGAATTGCGGCTTCTACGACGGCCACGCCGAAACCCGCGACCTGGCCTCATGGGGATATCCCGGCGGAACCAACGTCGACTGGAATCTCTGCTGGGGACGTTCGGAAAAAATCTGGCCGTAACCCATTACATCCAACTAACCCTGAGGTAATATCATGAATTTGAACCCCGTTTTCTCCGCAGCGCTTATGTTGTTTCTGCCAGTACTCGGCGCAATCGAGCCGGCCATCGAATTCAAGCTCGACGAAGGCGAAGGCGTCACCCTCAAGTCCAACCTTCCGGAACTTTCCGGAACCGTCAAATTCCCGGAAAATACCCGCTGGGACAACGGGCGAGCGGAAGGCGTCCGGACGCTTTATTTTCAGGGCGCTCCGGACAAAACCCGCAAAGGCGGACATGCGGCGATTCCCTTGACGGGAAAATTTGATTTTTTCAAACCTTTCACCATCTGTTTCTGGATGAAGCCGGACAAAACCCTGTCCCGACAGTCAACCAGTGAATTAATCAGCAATGTCAGCGGAGACCGGGGGCCCGGCTTTCGCATTCTATTCAGCTGGAACCGCCTCTGTTTCTGGACGGGAGACGGTCAAAAGAACCTTGAAGTCAACACCAATCCCGCCAAATTCCCGATCGAACGCGACGCCTGGACCCATGTCGCGATTACCGCCGACGGCGCCAAAGGCGCGGTTTACCTCAACGGGCTTCTCGCCGCCGAATCGAAACCGGAAACCCAATTTGCGGTCGCCAATACCAATCGGCCGCTTTATGTCGGTAGCTACAACGGCGGATACGCCTATAATTTCAACGGCAGTATCTGCGACCTGAAATTATTCGCTCAAGCCCTTACCCCCGCCGAAGTCCTTGCCATCGCTAAAGACATCGCTGAATAATACGGGATAAAACATGAAACTGCAATGGATTTTTTCCGTCCTGCTGGCAACCGCGACAGGCATACTCTCCGCCGCTCCTGCAATCGATGGCAAACTGGATGATCCGGAATGGGCGCAGGCCCGCAGGTTCGACCGGTTTTATATTCATAACAGCACAATGTCCGGCTTGCCGACGGAGGCGCTGCTCTGGCACGACGCCAACGATCTGTACATCGGCTTCCGCTGCCCGGTCTCCGCCGATAGCGAACTTGTCGCCAAGGCGACTCAACGCGACGGCCGGGTTTCTGCCGATGACGCCGTCGAGGTGATGATCGATCCCGGCGCCTCCGGCGACCGCTATTGCCATGTCATCGTCAATACCGCAGGTACGCTTTATGATGCCTATGCCGATCAGGGCGGTTTCGTTTCCGACTCCAAGTGGAATGGAGAAATTACCGCCGGAACATTTCGCGGGACTGATTTCTGGAGTGCGGAAATCCGCATCCCTTTTTCCACCCTGGAACTTTCCGCCGAAACCAAGCCGATCTGGGGCTTTAATTTCTGCCGCAACCAGGTCAAGCCGCCGCAATTGTCCTCAACTGCTCCAAACGGAGTATTTCATGTCGCCAACGCTTTTTTGAAGGTCCCCGGCTTCGACCTCGATTACGGGCGGCTGGCCTGGCAGATTTCCGCACCGGAATTTACCGTAAAACAAGATGGCAATGGATTGACCGCCGCACCGCGAATCAGAATTGCCAATCCCGGAGAGAAAGAGCAAAAAATCAAACTGGATCTGGTCCTGACCGGTCCCGGTATTGCCGGTGCGACAATCGACCTTGCCGTCCCCGCCCACAGTCAGATCACAGCGGATGTCCCCCCGATCACGCTTCCGGCCCCGGGTGCTTATACGGCACTGATCGGCATCCTTGATCCGGTCACCCGAAATGTTCTGGTTCGCCGGAATTTTCCGGTTCAGATTGCTTTTGCACCGCTGACTGTTGACCTGATCACTCCGCATTACCGCAATGCGATTTTCGCCACCCAGAATCTGGATGAAATCGTCTATGCCGTTCATTCCTCGGTTCCGGTTGAAGCGATCACCACCGGAATTGCCGATAGGTCGGGCAAAATTCTGCTGCAACGAAATCTCGCCGGCCCCGGAGAGGTGCGGATCAAAACGACGGAACTTCCCGAGGGACAATTCACCATCTTTGCCGACGCCGGAACCCGCGGACGAATCGAACATCCGTTACGCAAGCTCCCCCGGCGCAACGGGGAGGTCTGGCGCGACCGGGAAGGATTCTGGCGCATTGACGGCAAACGCGTCTTCATGGTGACGGAATGGAATGATCTGCATGTCCCCGGAGTCAACGCATCGGTTCACGCCAATCCCGACTGCAGACTGATCGATCCGACGCTGCTGTACTCCAGTTTCCCGGCAAAAAAATCATTCCGGCAACCGATCATCGATCCGCCGTCGGAAAAAATCATTCGGGACACGGTGAAGGAAAAATCGATCAATCCGGAACTGTTCGCCTGGTATCTTGCCGACGAGCCGGAGGTTGTCGGAATGTCTGCTTCAGGCTTGTCCGGCGCGGCTGAAATCATCCGGGACGAAGACCCTTATCACCCGATCATTCTTTCCAACGACACCGTTTCCGGACTGAAGGATTTCGGCAGTGCCGCCGAGATCAACGGGCTTCATCCCTATCCCAATCCCGCCAAGGGCAAACAGCGGCCCGGCTTCGGCCGTATTGTGGTGTTCATGGATGAAGCGGCCATGCTGAATGCCGGAAACCGGAGACCGCAGTCCATCTTTTATTTGCAGCAGGGGTTCAACTATGGCGACTTCGGAAGCCTCAGCAGTCGCATCCCGACCTTCGATGAAATCCGCACCCAGTTCTGGATGACCACCATCATGGGCGGTCGCGGCATCATGTTTTACAATCGCACGACCGAACATTACCCGGAACTCGCCATCGGCACTCCGGAAATCGGCCGCGAATTTGCCGCATTGCAAGATATGCTGACCGCCGATGACCAGCCCGGCGGTCTGACTAAAGGCAAACTCCGAACCGTGATCAAAAAAGTCGGAACCAATCTCTGGATTCTCGCCGTTTCCACCCAGGAAGCGCCATTCGACTATGAGTTCAACATCCCGGAACTCGGCGGCCGCAAACTTCAGGTTTGGCGGGAAGGACGATCCATCACTCCGGTGAACGGCCAATTCAGCGATCGCTTCGATAACTTCGATGTTCATATCTACACGACCGATCCGGACACGCACGGTTTGCGGACCATTGCCGAAGTCGAACAGGAAATCGCCGCCCGGAACACCGCCCGGCGCAAGCCCGGCAACCTCGCGTTTCAGATGTTCGAACATGACCGGATGACCTTGCGCGCTTCCAGCAATCACTGGTTGCAGGGCCGCGCCGACAATACGCTCTGGCATGTAACCGACGGCGTGAATCTGGGTGATAAATCAGACGACTACGGCAATCAGCGAACTTTTTTTCATGACGCTACCCCCAACCTCCTCCCGGACTGGATCGAACTTGAATTTCCTGAGCCGGTCACTGTTGGCAGAGTGGTTGTCTATCCGGTCAAACATTCGTTGAAAGACTATGAAGTTCAGATATGGCAAAATAATGATTGGAAAACCGTCGGCCGCGTCAAGGATGCGCAAGGCGATTTTCAGGAAGTGAAATTTGGCTCGGAAATCACCGCGAAAATCCGGGTTTTCATAACGGCCAATCGCGGCGCTTATACCAAAATTGCTGAAATTGAAGTCTATGAGCAGTAGGACGACCATGAAATTCTCGATGATGACTTACACCTTGATGCGGCAGGAGGGGTTTACGCCGTTTGACTGCATCCGGATTGCTTCCGAACTCAAGATGGACGGCATCGACTGGGTGACCACCTACGGACAATCCCCGGCCGAACTCCGGAAACACTGCGACGACGCGGGATTGCCGGTGGCGGCGCATACCTTTTTTTTGCGCCGCTTCATGGCCGGGGAAAACGACTGGCAGAGCGAGGCCATGCGTTCGCTCGACGATGCCGTAGGATTGGAAGCGCCAGTGGTGATGATTCCGCCAATCCCTTTGCCCGGCATCACGACGGCGGTGGAAAACCGCAAACGCTGGATCGCGGCGCTGGCGGAAGTCGCGCCGCCGGCCGCTGAACGCAATCTCGTGCTGACGGTTGAAAACTTTCCGGGCGTCCTCAGTCCTTTCGTGACCGCGAGCGATTTTCACGCGGCGCAGCGCGAAGTGCCCGCACTGAAGCTCACCTTCGACAACGGCAATGCCGCCACCGGCGAGGATCAGCTGGCCAGTCTCCATGCCTGTGCAAAGGATATCGCTCACGTCCACTTCAAAGACTGGCGGAGAAGCG
>JAVBVS010000013.1:0-6260 GCA_036677805.1 Victivallaceae bacterium
TTGCGTGCGCCAAACGGGCTTGATATCGCGGAAAAGGCGGCGCTCGGAATCCGCAAGGTCTTTGAAAATCTCGACCGGATCGACGTGGAACGCATTCAGAAAATCGTTGCGGAGCGCCAGAAATAGAAAATTCAATCGCATGCTTTCCATCTGATATTTGCATGATTGAGGGTTTATTTTATGAGTACAGACCATATTCATAGTACCGCAAGACCGCTGAAAATCGGTTGGGCGACGCGGGATATCACGCCGCAGGAACCGGTTGGAATCCCCGGACAGTTTCATCTCCGGGTTGCCATGGGAGTGCTGGATCCGGTCACGTTGACGGCACTGGCGATTGAAAACGGTAAGGATGCCGTCATCTTTCTTTCCGCTGATCTGGTGGTGGCGCGCAATTTTCTGATCGACCAAATCCGGGCCAGAGTCGTTGCAGCCGATCCGGCCGTTCCGGCGGACAAGATACTGCTGAACGTAACCCATACCCATACCGGACCGGGCTATTACAGCAATCAGGATATGTTCGGCACGGTTTCAGGGGAGGAATGTTCGTGGCCCGAGACGGTTGCGGTATGCGATGCGAATGATATGCGTGATTTTCTCGCCCAACAGGCCGCTGACGCCGTCCTGGAAGCCTGGCACAGCCGTGCTCCGGGCGGCGTCGCCTGGGGATACGGATTCGCCGTGGCCGGTCACAGCCGTCGGGTGATCTATTTCGACGATGTATCCCGCCGGCCCGGTCTTGGCGGACGTCCCGGAGTTGCCGTCAACGGCCATGGCGTCATGTATGGCAATACCGACGACGATCAATTCAGCCATTATGAGGCCGGCACCGACAGCTTCGTCAATCTGCTTTACACCTTCGATCCCGCAGGAAAATTGACCGGCGCTTTGATCAACGTGGCCTGCCCCGCGCAAAATAACGAACAGGAGTGGCAGTTATCGGCCAGCTTTTGGCATGAAGTGAGGATGGCGCTGAAAGCGAAATATGGAAATATTCATATTTTACCGCAATCCGCCGCTGCGGGTGATTTGGCGCCGCGCCAGCTCCATTTCAAAGCGGCTGAACTGCGCCGTTATCAACTGAAATATGGCGAGCTCATGACACAATGGGCAGAGAAAATGACCTTTCCGGAAGCGTGGTTTCCCACACCGGAAAACAGGAAAACGCAGAGCGCCGTCTTGGCGCTGGAAATGGCGCGCCGTTACGATATCGCCGAACGGATTGTCTCTGCCTTCGATGAAGTTCTGATTTGGGCACGGCGTGATATCCGGCTCAAACTGGATATCAGACACGCGGTCACTGTGATTCAGCTGGATAAGCGCCGCATCACGCCGGAAGAATATGTGCGCGAAAGGGATGAGTTGGCCGCGTTGAAACTGGAACCGTTCCGAACCGGTGGCGATGCGTATGCCGATATGATCCACAACTCCGTTCTCGCCTCCCGCATCAACCGCTGTCGAATGATTCTGAACCGTTATGAAATTCAGGATGCGGAACCGCGTATGCCGATGGAGCTGCATGTGATTCAAATTGGCAATATCGCTTTTGTCAGCAACCGATTTGAACTCTTCATGGATTACATGCATCGCATCCAGGCGCGCAGTCCGTTTGAACAGACGTTCGTAGTCCAGCTGGCGGCAACGCCGGGGATGGATGGGGGTACCTATTTGGCCACTGAACGTGCCGCAGCCAATAAAGGTTACAGCGCCAGTTTGTATGACAACTTGATCTCGCCCGCAGGAGGACAACAACTGGTTGAAGAAACCGTACGCATTCTCAAGGAACTTTTTTGAATACCGCAACCGAAAAACTCAAATTACGGAGGTCTCATATGAATTCAAGTCGACATTTCACCTTGATTGAACTCCTCGTTGTAATCGCGATCATCGCGATCCTGGCAGCCATGCTTCTGCCGGCCCTGTCGGCAGCCCGGGAGCGGGCACGCGCCGCCAGCTGCATCGCCAATCAGAAACAGACCGCACTGGCGTTTACGATGTATGTCGCCGGACAGAAGGATTATTTCCCCTGGGCTTCCGACCCGAATCAACCCTCCAGCGGGACATTGAAATTCTGGCCTGGCCGCTTGATTGAAGACGGTCATATTCCCGACATCAATGCGGTATGCTGCCCATCTTTGGGCAATAATCAAAAACTGGTCAATTACGGGGGATATTATGTCGTGGGAATCGGCTATAATGCAGTATTGGGCGGCATGTGTCCGGCCGGCCGCCCCAATAAAGACCAATATCTCAACCGAACCCAGAATCTTGCTCAGCTGACCGATCCTTCCAGTATTTACCTTACCATGGATTCGGTTCGAACGCTTGGCAGCAATCCCAACATGACCGGATGGTATTATGTCGATTGTTTCCCCGATGGCGTAGGCAACTACTATCCCGATGCCCGCCACTCTGAAACATTGAATATTTCTTATGTCGACGGTCATGTCGAGTCGCTGCCCATGGGAAGTCGAACCACCGTGCTTTCGCCCTGGGATAAGACCGTTTATGGCGTATTGGGATACTGGGACTATCGTTGGGGGTTCCGGTAAAAATTTTCCAACTTTTCAAGCGACAGTATGATTATCCAAGGATGGAATCTTATGTGGAAAAAGTTTTCACTTTTGCTATGGGGCATTTTTCTGTTCATCAAGTTGACGGGCGGACAGGATACCGGGATCGTTATTCCCTACCGACCGGACCCGCCGATTGCCGTTGACGGCATCACGGAAGAATGGGGTACGGTCAATTCCAGTTTGCAATTCGGCCGGGCGGAACAGGTGACTTCTCTGCCGGATACATGGCGCGGGAAGAGTGATCTGAGCGCCGTCGCACGGCTGGCCTGGCGGCCGGAAGGCTTGTTTCTGGCCGTCGAAGTTACGGATGACCAATTCGCCAACAGCGGTCCCGGCGCGGCGCTGTATCATGGCGATCATATCGAACTTTTTTTCGACGCCGCGCCCGATCGGGAAAAAACGCGGGATGCTTTCGGCGAGGGACAGTTTCACATCGGAATCAGCCCCGGCAATCTCACCGATACCCGACCGGTCGGTTCATTCGGCCGTTGCGATCCCGAAGTCTACTGGTTTTTCCCGAATCGAGGCAATATCGACGGCGCTACAGCCGCTGCGCGAAAAACCGCAAACGGCTGGGTGTTGGAGGCGTTTCTGCCTTGGAATGCACTGGATGTCGGCCAACCGCGTCCGGGTGGGGAGTTCAAACTTGAACTGGTGGTTTCCGACAGTGACAATGTCGCATTGCCCAAACAGGGAAAAATGATGGCTTTGAGCCAGACTCCCTGGCAATTTCGCAAGCGCACCCGCTTGCTCTCCGCCCGGCTGGCCGACAGCGACGGCATTGTTCCCGCGCGGGCAACCGCCGAAAACTCCGCGAAGCAAGTTATTCTGCCGCTATCCCGAGTTGCGCCCGAGACCTATATTGAAAAAGAATTTGATTTTCAGCCTGATGCCGGCACGACACCGGCCTTGCTGATCCGCGCATTGCTCGAATCGGACAAAAACAACGGCGATACCTTTGCCATGAATGTCTATCTCAACGGCAAAATGGTTGACGGCTCCGCCATGCGCAACAAACCGGAGGAAATTGCAACCATTGATGGTAGCGGCATGATCCGGATTTACTCGGCGTCGAGTTACGGTTTTCGCATTGCGTATGCTTCCAGTTTCGAAGAGGCGAATCTCACCAAGGCCCAGGGCAATCGGTATGCCCGATTCGATTCCCAGGAGCCGAGAACCGATTTTCTGCTGGACATTGCGCCCTATATTCGGTCCGGGGAAAATATTTTGCGCATCGGCAACCTCAATCCGGCCCAGAAGAGCATGCTCCAAGTGACCGTCGATCTGTGCCGTCTGCAACCGCAAAAAGCGACAGCGAAGCAACTGGAGCCAGCCACGGCTTATTTCACGCCTCAAATTGATTTCGGCCAACTCGATTATCAGGTTTTCCCCGGCAATCGCCTGAAAATCAAGGCGGGCGGCCGGGAATTTCTCGGGGAAACTCTTTTCTCGATTCCCGGAGGACAATGGGTGAACGGAGCCAATCGCTTTTTCCGCCATACACGCCAAGTCGAAGCTGAACACAGTGTTATCGTGATCTCCGACACCTTCGAAAATCTCACCGATCAACCGCTCGGCATTATGCAGCGCCATGAATTCGGCGATGGCAGTTCATCCGGAAACTTCTATGTGAACGGATTGCGGCGTCCGGCCAATCTGGGCGGCTATCATCAGTCATTCAATGCCACGACTTTCACCGGCGGTGATGCCGGCGGGCTGGGGCTCATGCCATTGGATGATGTATTCCGCATCCACGGTGAAAATTATCTCCGGGACGGCAAGATCGGGCTCTGTGATCGAACTCTGGTTCTCGGACCCAAGGCAAGTCACACCGCCCGCTGGGCGGTGATACCAGCTGCAAGTGGCGATTACTGGGATTTTCTAAATCGGCTCCGCTGTTTTCTGAACAGCAATTTCAAACTTGAAGGTCCCATCGCCGGCATGCGGTTTTATCCGCCCTACAGTGAATGGAGCATCGAAAAATTCCGAACCATGATGGAGCTGAAAAGTGCCGCATTCATCATGGGCGGGATGACCTTCCGAACTCAGTACAAAGGCAAGACTCTCCCATACCTGTTCAATCATGGACAGGGCATCGTATCCGGGCTGGCGGAGTTGAAACCGGTGTTGGAAAAATTTCGCAAGGCGGTTCCGGATGTGAAGTATCTGCAATATTTTCACTGTTACATTGACTCCGGCGATGATTCCGATCAACGTTTCGCCGCCGATGCCATTGCCGACATGAACGGTAAGCCGCTTAATTACGGGCTTTATTATTATCCTTTATTTTTTCCGACGCCGGGAAATCAATTTGGCCAGGCATCGGCTCGGATGCTTGACATGTTGCTGGATGAACTCAATCCCGACGGCATTTTCTGGGATGAATTCGCCCAGAGCATGGTGACCTATCACTATGGCAAACCCTGGGACGGGTGTTCCGGGGATATTGACCCCAATACTCATGAGGTGAGGCAACTGAAATCGGCGGTTTCCCTGATTACCCGGGATTGGCGCCTGGCGCAGGTCAAAAAAATTCTGAGCCGCGGCAAACGGGTTTTTGCCAACGGCCAAATTAATTGCCAGGTGTTTCGCGACTTGCAAATTCCGACTTTCGCCGAAACCGCCCAAAGCACTTTTTGCGCCCGGATGCAGCTCTATACTCCGATCGCTCTGGGGGATCACCTTTCGGAAGCCTCCGAAACCGACGCCTATCGCAACATGCTGAATGCATTGGATTACGGCTGTGTTTACTACTGGTATGGCGATCAGGTTTATCCGACCCACAAGACCCTGACCGACAAGATGTATCCGATTACCCCCATACGCCTCGGCCCGGGATTTATCATCGGACAGGAGCGGATTTTGACCCGGAAAAGCGGTTTTTTCGGATGGGGCGACGCCTCCGACTTCGATATCTTCGTATACGATGAAAAGGGTTGTCTGACAGATAAACCGCCGGTCGCCAGGATTACCCGCGACGGACAGAATTTTGCCGAAATCAACCTCTGGCCGGATTGGTCGGCAGCTATCGTAAGAAAACCGGCCATTACAGAAATCCGGCAAAACGAAACCGGCCCTTATTCGAATATCAAATGATGAAATTCTCAATGATGACTTACACCTTGATGCGGCAGAAGGGGTTTACGCCGTTTGACTGCATCCGGATTGCTTCCGAACTCAAGATGAGCGGCATCGACTGGGTGACCACTTACGGACAATCCCCGGCCGAACTCCGAAAACGCTGCGACGACGCGGGATTGCCGGTGGCGGCGCACACCTTCTTTTTGAATCAATTCGTCAATGGCAATCCGAATTGGCGAGATGAAGCCTGTCGCAATCTGGATCATGCACAGATACTCGGCGCGCCGGTGGTGATGATTCCGCCGGTGCCTTTGCCCGGCATCGCGACGGCGGCGGAAAACCGCCGCCGTTGGATCGCGGCGCTGGCGGAAGTCGCGCCGCCGGCCGCTGAACGCAATCTCGTGCTGACGGTTGAAAACTTTCCGGGTGTCCTCAGTCCTTTCGTGACCGCGAGCGATTTTCACGCGGCGCAGCGCGAAGTGCCCGCGCTGAAGCTCACCTTCGACAACGGCAATGCCGCCACCGGCGAGGATCAGCTGGCCAGTCTCCATGCCTGTGCAAAGGATATCGCTCACGTCCACTTCAAAGACTGGCGGAGAAGCG